>NZ_CP065800.1:2400000-3600000 GCF_023206215.1 Butyrivibrio fibrisolvens | reverse complement strand
ATGCTATATTTGAAGCAAGGCAGGATATGATAGCTGAAGTTGTAGATAGCGTCAGAGAAAGCGGGATGGAAGCATCTGATGAAGCTTTTGCTTCTATCAATGAGATGATATCTGAGTTTGGTGAAGAAGAGCTTGAGATGCTTGAAGAAACTATGGCGATGCTTGAAGAGATGGAGATAGCTAATCCAAATATGAGTAAGGAAGATCTTGAAGAACTAAAGAAAAAGCACAGAGCATCTGAAAATAAGGCTATAGCCAAGGCCAATATGGATTATCTAAAGGGAATGTTCAAGCATATGGAAGATAAGAAGGCAGCAGGAATCACGCATTCTATGGGAAGTGGCACAGGCTTTAAGATGCCGATGACGATGGGAGGAGCAGGTATGAGCGCTATAGAAGGAGCTGGTCCGGACCCTGGAGGAGCGCCGTCTGTAGCAGCTGTGTTTGTGGATTCCGGAGGTTCATCCGGCTCTGTTGATGTATCTATATGATGACGTAAGGTTCATAAGTTGATTCAATTCTAGATTATTCTCAATCGAATATGAATTCATGATCCGTATGGCATGATCAAAGTAACTAAAACTTCCCACTTGGGGATGCCGGTCCGTCCAAGTGGGAAGTTTTAGTTCATAAGTTAATTCAATTCAATTCAATTCAAGATTATCTCCAATCGAATATGAATGAGCCGGTACACTGGTGGCTTTTTAAAGCATTATTCCTTTATCAAGTTTAGGGAGATTGTTCTTATGAAGGATCATGATCAGCGGGTTTTCAGCCTTGAGCGGCTCATCAGGATCTATGGATTCTTTGACTATGCCGTCCTTTATGGCGATTACGTTGACTCCGTATTTTTTTCTTAAGTTTAGTTCTTTTAAAGTCTTGCCAACCCACTTATCCTTTGGGGCCATCTCTACAAGACACAGTTCATTGCTTATGTCGAAGTATTCAAGGAAGTTACTTGCAATGAGTCTTTTTGCAGTTCTTATGCCGCTTTCTTCTTCTGGATAGATGATCTCGTCGGCACCGACTTTTTTTAGTACTGTGCCCATTCGCTCACTTCCTGCCTTGGCTACTACCCACTTTACTCCGCACTCTTTAGATACCATGGTGCAGATGATGCTGGCTTCAAGGCTCATACCCATTGATACGATAGCACAGTCTATATTGGATATACCAAGAGCTTTGATAGCTGTAGGATCTGTAAGGTCAGCTTCTATAGCAGAAGTTGCCTTGGCTGAGTACTGCTCGATGATGTCCTCGTCATTGTCTACAACCATAACATCAGCGCCGCTTTCAAGAAGCTTGTCAGCTATTGCCTGCCCGAATTTACCAAGTCCGAATACTACAAATGAATTATATTTCATGATGAATACCTCTTTATATCTCTTATATATCTTTTGTTCTTTTTTATATATTAACCTACAATAAAATGTCCGTTTGAATACTTGATGTCATTTTTGTCTGCATGGGATGTTCTGAAGAACAGTGCCATGGATATAGGTCCTATTCTTCCTGCATACATTCCTATCATAACTACAGTCATGCCTGCCAGATTCAGCCTTGATGTAAGACCTCTTGAAAGACCTACAGTTCCTGTTGCACTGAATATCTCATAAGTGGCAGACAAAAGCGAAATCTGCGCAGTCTGCATAAGTGCAAGTATAAGGACGATCGTGATGATAAGATTTGATGTGATAATGGCTGTTGCCTTATTAATAAGCTCCGGAGATACTGCTCTTTTTAGGACAACAGCTTCGTTCCTGTCTCTGATAAAAGATATTGCATTTAGAAACAGTACGAATATAGTAACCGTCTTGATACCACCGGCAGTACCTACCGGGGATCCGCCTATGAACATGTATATGCAGCCTATAAGGCAGGTTGATGGTGTAAGTGCATCCTGCGGAACTGTTGCAAATCCAGCTGTTCTGAAGGTGACGGACTGGAAGAAGCTGGTCAGTATCTTATTGCCAAGAGGAAGATTAGCTATAGTATCAGGATTGTTCCACTCAAATCCCAGCACCAGAAGTGTTCCGGATATGAGGAAAAAGAGTGTGAGATTTATAACAAGTCTCGTATGTTCATTTAGCTTCTTCCAGAAGATCTTGAAATTGTAACCTCTTTTATAGCTAAGCTTGACTGTTTCTATTACATCGAACCATACAACATATCCAAGACCGCCAAGGACTATAAGTGTGATAGTAACAGCATTTATAAAAATGTCTGTGTTGTAATCAATAAGTGAATTGGGACCTATAACATCCATACCGGCATTACAAAAGGCTGATACTGCATTGAATATAGATATCCATAAACCTTTGAAAAATCCAAATTTAGGAATGAAAGCGAAGCAGTAGAAAAGAGCTCCCACGCCCTCTACTTTCAAAGTGTCCTTTATGACTCTTTTTAGGAATTTGATAAGACCGTGTATGGAATCTAGGTTGTAATAATCCTGGATAAGGAGCCTGGTACTAAGTGAGAACCTTTTTTTCATAAGGATCACAAATCCTGAATAAAGAGTGATGACACCAAAACCACCTATCTGTATCAGGATAAGTACTATGATCTGTCCAAAGATAGACCAGTGTGAGAAGGTGTCTACAACTACAAGACCTGTAACACATATGGAAGTTGTTGCGGTAAATAGCGCTGTAGATAAGCCTGTGTGCTGCCCTCTTGCAGTAGCAAAAGGAAGCATTAAAAGCCCTGCTCCTATAAAGATCGCAAGAAGAAAACCAAGAACAATGATCTGCGTAGAGGTCATCTTGATCCTTTTTTGTAATTTTCATTTATAACTCTCAAAACTTCTCCCCCAAAGGAATGATTCGTATGACTTCATAAATATATTCTAAAACAAGAAAACTGTCAGATCTAAAATCTGATAGAACACTAATATAGTCATAACTCAAATATTATATAGCACGGCATCTTATAAGTCATCACCAAACTTAACCTAATGTCACGAGCAAAGAAAGTGACTACTTATATGCTTATCATACAGTGACCATATACTTTCGAAACTGCCTTGGAGAGCAGTTCTTGATCTGATGGAAGACCCTGTTGAAGGTGGATATACTCTTAAAACCAGACAGATAAGCAACCTCTGTGATAGGAATAGAGTTATCCCCAAGGTATCTCTGGGCTTTCCTTACTCTCTCTATCATAAGATACTCTACGAAATTGTAGCCCGTAGTTTCTTTGAACATCCTTGAGAAATAGTTGGGACTAAAACCTGCCATAGATGCAACATCGTTTAGTGACAGATCCTCACTGCAGTTTTTGGTTATATATACGCAGGATCTCTGAATCTTGTAAAGTGCGTCAAGACTTAAACTTCCCGGAACCTGCATGGATGCATCATAGGCATTATCAGCTTCTTTAGATAAAGTGGTCATGAATTTAAGAAGATTTATAATCTTCTCCACTCTATAAAAAGATTCCTGATCCTTGTCCAAATCACAGATATCATCAAGATAAGAAGACAGACTCATAACAAGATCTATATGCGTGCTGCTCTTAAGATGATGAAGACGCCTTAGCTTTGGAATATAAGGAATAAAGTCAGTTAGACTTTGCAATAAAGCTGAGTCGAACTGAAAACCAATAAGCTTTTTGTCAGGATTCTTGATAGTCGTGTGAAGCTCCCCCTGCCATATCAAAAGAATATCCCCAGGACTAAGCTCATACTCCTTACCGGATATCTCCGTAACAGGATTAATATCAGTAGCATTATAAAAAGGATAGTAGATTATCTCTATCTCCTTGTGCCAGTGAATAGGGTAGTTAAGCGGATAATTCTCCCTAGGTATTACATTTACATCAAAATCTAAATTCAATATTTCCTGTATATTTTCCATACAATATCTCCACATCAAAAGTTATGTTCAGAAGGGAATTTGCAAAGACACGCTGACCAAATGCTAACAGTGAACCTATACCAATCCTCCAAGGATGCTATGCAGCATAACGCAAGTGGAAAGTCTAAGTAATACAATAATGCCTATTTTTTATTATGAGCTATTTTGTATAAAACAGTCCCATTGAAATTTGCAAAAAGCTTTTAAAATAAAGGTTCTGTCGTTTTGCTACAACAGACCCTGCTATAAATGATACCCTGTTTTAGCTAAAAGATACATAGATTTTGAAGAAATAATAATAAAAAATGAGCAAAAAAATTAAAAATAGAGAGTTATTACTAATTATTGCGCATATAATCTGTATTTGAACAAATGCGTTCACAGATTGCTAGACCTTGGAGGTTTAATATGCAGAAATACAAGATGGTAGATATGACTTTTGGAAGTCCCTTAAAGCATATCCTTGTTTTTACTATTCCGCTTGTAATAGGTAACCTGTTTCAGCAGCTTTATAATATGGTGGATTCTATAGTTGTGGGACAATATGTCGGCAAGACGGCGCTGGCTGCTGTTGGCGCATGCGGTTCTATGAACTTTTTATTCTTTTCTCTTAGCTTTGGACTTTCAAACGGTGTAGGAATACTTGTATCACATAGATTTGGAGCCAAAGATGATGAGGGGATACGTAAGACTATTGCAAGCTCGTTCTATGTGCTTTCTATAGTATCTGTAGCTATCATGGCTATAGCTTTTTTTCTTGCGCCTGTTCTATTAAGGCTACTTGATACACCTTCTACTATAATCAATGATTCTATTGCATATATAAGAGTTACATGCCTTGGAATACTGGGGATTACTTTATATAACGGTGTTGCAGCTACTTTAAGAGCTCTTGGAGATTCAAGGACACCTCTATACTTTCTAATCTTTTCAAGTATCATGAATATCGTGCTTGACCTTGTGCTGGTTCTTAACTTTGGAATGGGAGTTGTAGGAGTAGCGCTTGCAACTATCATCTCTCAGTATGCATCTGCAATAATTGCTTATATATATGCCTTTGGAAGAGTACAGTATTTTAAGGATATAAAAGGAAATATCAGAGCTGATCAGGATTATATCAAGAAGGAGATCCGTCTTGGCGTTCCGCTCTCTCTTCAGTCATCAATGATCGCTATATCATGTCTGGTGCTTCAAGGCGTAGTTAACAGCTTTGGTGAAAATGTTGTAGCAGCATTCACTATTACAAGTCGTGTGGAACAGCTGGTTCAGCAGCCCTATAATTCAATAGGTACAGCCCTTATGACTTATGCGGGGCAGAATATAGGTGCGAGGAAGATCGACAGAGTCAAAAAAGGATTCTGGCAGTCTGCAGGCATAGTTGCTATATTCAGCGCTGTTATGGTCGCAGTCATGTTCTTGTTTGGAGACAATATTTCCAGAATTTTCGTATCGGACCTTTCAGTTATCAAGATGAGCTCTATGGCGCTTAGGATCACAAGTCCCTTTTATCTGGCACTTGGTATGATCTATGTTCCAAGATCACTTTTAAATGGCTGTGGTGATACAGGTTTTGCAATGATCAATGGAATAACTGAGGTTGCAGGCAGGATTATTTTCTCTAATGTATTTCTTTTCTTCGGACTATTTGGATTCTGGTCTGTATGGGTTACAACTTCTGCTACATGGGCACTTACCAGTATCGTATGTATGATGAGATTCTTTAGCGGAGTATGGAAGCATGGAATAGAATCAGAGTCAGGGCGCAGAAGAAGACTGAAATTGGTTGTTCCAAAGGCTATAATCAGGTAAATCTGAGATACATGTTAATGATCGTTATAGAATAATTAACTACAAGGCAGCAAATTATAATAAAAACTGTTAATGGCAGTGCTTCGAATACCGGAGTGCTGCTTTTTATTTTATAATTCAAACTTCGCACTTGCCAAACATACGCCACTCTTTGAGGCAGCGCCGATGCGGATAGTTTATAATGCATTTTCATATCTTTTGAAGGTGTTATAAAATTCAGGAGCATGAGAGATGGATTTTTATATTCTTCTTAGGGTCTGCATGTCTGAGCGAAGCGAGTTTCAGACCCTAGAATATAAAAATCCAGATATCATGCCCTGAATTATAACACCTTCAAGATATGAAAATGCATTATAAACTATCCGCATCGGCGCTGTCTCAAAGAGTGGCGTATGTTTGGCAAGTGCGAAGTTTGAATTTATAACTACAAAGCGTGTGAGCGTTAAAACTATAAAACGTCGGCGCGGCGCCGCGTTAAAATACATCAATATCATTGATTTAACTTGTCTTTTTCTCGAAATTGCGATATACTACTTTCTTGCGTTGAAGTTATGCGCTGTTTAAGTGTGCAGTGCTGATTTCCTTTTTTATGTCAGGAATCGCTTCTATGCTGAAATTTATTAGAAATAGGGAAAAGGAAAAACAAATGAAACAAGAAAAGAAAATGACCGGAATGACACTTGCATTCATTGCGTTTTCAACTGTTTGGGGGTTCGGAAATGTTTTAAATGGATTTGTTTATTTCAACGGAATTCAGGTTATCTTCAGTTGGATCCTGATGTTCGCTTTATACTTTGTTCCTTATGCTCTTATGGTCGGAGAGCTTGGATCAGCATTTAAGGAATCAGGCGGTGGTGTAAGCTCATGGATTCACTCAACTATGGGCAAGAAGCTCGCTTACTATGCAGGATGGACATACTGGGCTGTTCATATCACTTATATTGCCAGTAAGTCAAGCGGTGGTCTTAAGGCACTTAGCTGGGCTATATTCCAGAATGCAGAAGCTTATGATGAGCTTAATACAAAGCTTGTACAGACTGTGACTTTTATTGTACTTATTGTATTTTGTTATATCGCAAGTAAAGGTCTTAGTCCTCTTAAGGCTATGACAACAATTGCAGGAACCAGCATGTTCGTAATGTCACTTTTATATATCGTTATGATGTTTGCTGCTCCTGTTATCAATCCTGGTGCTTCATACGTATCAATGGATTTTAGTATGAAGAATCTCATTCCTAATTTTAACGTTAACTATTTTACCAGCCTCTCAATCCTTGTATTTGCGGTTGGTGGATGTGAGAAGATATCTCCTTATGTTAATAAGATGAGAAAGCCCAGCAAGGACTTCCCTAAAGGAATGATCTTCCTTGCAATTATGGTAGTTGTATGCGCTATGCTTGGTACTATCTCTATGGGTATGATGTTCGACCCTAAGGAGATCAACGCATCTGAAGAAGCTTTCAGTAGCTATATGTCCAACGGTTCATACTGGGCATTCCAGAAGCTTGGTCAGTACTACCATGTTGGTAACCTTCTTATGATCGTATATGCACTTTGCAACGTAGTAGGACAGTTCTCAACACTTCTTCTTAGTATTGATGCTCCTCTTCGTATCCTTCTTGGCAATGAAGACAGTAAAGAGTTCATCCCTTCAGGTCTTCTCAAGCAGAACAAGAATGGTGCATATGTTAACGGTATAATCATGGTTGCCATACTTTCAGGTGCTATCATAATCGCTCAGTCATTTGTACCTGGTGCTGCAGATGTACTTCGTCAGCTTACAAAGCTTAACTCAGTATGTATGCCTATGCGTTATCTGTGGGTATTTGCTGCATATATTGCACTTCGTGTTCACAATGATAAGTTCAATCCTGAATATCGTTTTGTTAAGAACAAGACTGTTGGTATTATATTTGGTGCATGGTGCTTCATAGTAACAGCTGCATGCTGCATAATGGGTGTATACTCAACAGATCCGCTTACACTTGCACTTAATATCATCACACCTGTTGTACTTATCGCTCTTGGTCTCATCCTTCCTGTAATTGCAGGGTATGAGAAAAAGTCTGGCAAAAAGGTTGCATAAGTATATAAGATCAGGGAATAAGCATTTTAGATAAAAATAATCTTGAACATATTATTTATGCTCAGGATCCTATAAAAAAGACCGGGAACTTTATAGTAAAGCGCCCGGTCTTTTTGTTCATAATGAGTGAATAGAATCAGTTATAAAGTGTATATGCCTTAGCAGATGCTTATCAGTCACCTTCGATAACAGCAAGGGTCAGGATACCGACAATCACAAGGAATATGAAGAAGTACTGCTTGGCTGTAAGCTTCTCTTTAAGGAAGATACGGGACAGTAAAAGCGATACTACGCATACAGCTGATATAATAGGAGCTGCGATCGCACCGTTACCACTCATTGCAAACACATAAGTGAACTGGCCGGCTGTCTCGCAGATAGCAGCAAGGATCTTGTCACGCTGTTTAGGAAGTTCATACTTTACACCTTTTGCCCTTATGAAGATATAAAGGATAATTGCTACGAAGAAAAAAGTAAGCTCATAGCTTGTATTGGCTACCTCTTCGATAGTATCTTCTGTAACTCCTATCAAAGGCGTTGTAGCTACATCGTCAAGATAGTAGATATCGAAGAAGCTTCCGAAAGCATCAAGAAGAGCATAAAGGAAAGGCATTGTAAATGCGATTATAGCCATCTTACGTCCTATCTTGGCGCTTCTGTTGGTAGAACCTGTGTTTTCAAGGAAGCCTACACCTACAATGCCGACTGCTATAATAAGGATAGCTATAACAGAAGGAATTGAAAGCTTCTCATGAAGGAAGATAACGCATAAAAGCGCGGCTATAGCTCCGGAAGTGTTCTCTATAGGATCTGAGATGGACTCCTCTATGAAGCGCATTCCAAAGAAGGAAAAGGCCATGGATATAACATAAAAAAGTGAAACCGGAAGATACCTAAGAAGGTTCACGGGATCATAGCCTATATCCTTGGTAAGCAGAGTGAAAAGAGCGTGGAGTCCCATAACTGCACCTACAGATATACAGATCTTAAGGTGGGCGTATTTCTCGTTAGGAAGGGCTCCTTTCTTATAGAATAATTCGGCAAGACCCCATATGAAGGTGGTTGCCAGAGTGAATATAAACCACATGTTTTTCTCCTTATCATAGTGGCATTTTAGACGGATCATATGAACTTTGATACTGTCAAAGCCGGTGTACTGGCTGATTCATATTTGACCAAATATGAACGAGTCTGCACACTAGTGTGGGTCTTATCTTATTAGTGTTATCCCGTTAAAATGCATTTTAAATTACCAAAGAATATTTCTAACATAATTTGATTATATTATCAATAGGTAGTAAATTTCCATAATTATTCCAAGAAGTTCAGTTTTTAAGATTTCCTTAATATAGAGCTTTTTTGGTTGTATGACCTATATTAATGTGATATAAACAATACGGTGCTGTTTGTTTATGATGAAACAGATGAGATATTAATGAAAAGTTTTGTGAGGCTTTGAAAGTCATGTTATGACGACTGCAAAAGAATGCGTTATGACATTTTGAAGTCTTATAAATAGGTATAGTTGCAGGATATTATTATGATCAGATATTTAAAACGTAAAGAGATACATGATAATCAGACAATCGGAGCTATCATCCTTCATATGGTGATAGCTGCTGTAAGTCTTTTCTTTAACGGATTTGGGATATATCTTACTATAAAGGCAGGTATAGGAGCCGGACCGTGGGATGTTCTGAACCTTGGAATATCCAAGACAAGCGGGATATCTTATGGCAATGCTTCTGTGATGGTGTCGTTTACGATCCTTTTAATAGATATCTTTTTAAGAGAGCCGATAGGAATAGCAATGTTTATAGATTCCGTTGTAGTTGGTAAGGCGGTAGACTTATTTGACAGGCTTGATCTTATCAAGACATGTAACAATAATGCTTCAGGTATAATATTAATGCTTGTAGGGCTTATCATAATGGGATATACGCAGTATACTTATATGGTTGCATCGCTTGGATGCGGACCAAGGGATACTCTTTTGGTAGGTCTGTCCAAACGTATCAGAAAGATCCCGATTGGCATCATAAGCGTAGCACTTCTAAGTCTTGCAACTTTTATAGGTTATATTCTGGGAGGACCTGTAGGTATCGGTACTTTGATATGTGCTTTTGCCACAGGACCTATAATGCAGCTTGCATTTCACACAGTTCACTTCGATGCGGCAATGGTTCATCATCAGTCACTGACAGGCTCTGTTAAAGTGTTTATGTCTAGAATTGCTTCATAATTAAATTACTATGATATATCATGGCTTCATCATTGAAGATCTATGTCATAAAGTGGTTTAATCATATAGCAGCCTGGAATGGATAGACTTTATTATTTGATATGAAGGGTAAGTTTGAAAATGGGAAAAAACAAGGTCTTATGGTCTGTCCTTTTTCTTGTCCTTGCGGGACTAACGATGGCAGCCATTATTTCGCAAAGTAAAAATTTTTCCCCCGATGATATTTCACAATTGTTCGAGGAATCACATAAAGGCTGGCTTGTATTAGCCTTTGTATCCATGTTTGGATATATATTTTTTGAAGGGTATGCTCTGGTACGTATGGCCAGACGCCTTGGATACAGAGTAGGTGCCATAAACGGAATGACTTATGGCGGGGCAGATGTATATTTTTCTGCTATAACTCCGTCGGCTACAGGCGGACAGCCGGCAAGTGCCTATTTTATGATCAAAGATGGAATAGCACCATCGATGGTCGCAGTAATGCTTCTTATAAATCTTGTAATGTATACTGCGGCACTGCTTATATCAAGTATTGCAGTGTTTATATTCGGAGGAGATCTTTTCTGGGGATTTTCACTTGCGGGTAAGATTCTTGTCGCATTTGGAGCTGCGGTGCTGGTAGTGCTTATTTTCGGATTTTTCTTACTGCTCAAAAAAACCTCATTTTTACATGGAATTTTTGATAAGATATTGGTATTCCTGTCAAGGATACATGTTGTCAAGCATATAGAAAGACGCAAAGCTCAGCTTGAGAATGCTATGAGAGAATACAAAGAATGCTCTGATTTTATATTCGGAAGAGGAAGACTGTTATTAGAAGTACTTGGATGGAACATTTTGCAGAGGATGTCTTATCTGCTTGTTATCTTCATGATATTCATGTCTACAGCTCAGGGCTTCGATAATGCTGTCAAAGCTATGGGGATTCAGTGTTTTGTTACAGTAGGATCCAATTGTATACCTATCCCCGGGGCAATGGGGGTTGCTGACTTCCTTATGATCGATGGACTTAGGCAGATCATAAGCCCTGACAATCTGGTAGCAATGGAACTTCTGTGCAGAGGAATAACATTTTATTCCAGTGTTCTGGTTGGACTTTTAGTGGTGATCATTGGATATATTAGAAGAAAGGAAAAGAAAAACTAATGTTAGGATTTTATGATTATACTTGTTGGCTTACATACTTATCTTTATTGTCTGCAGGATCAGGCATACTTTTGTGCCTTAATGATGACGGACACCCTTATATCGGAATATTCTTCCTGATGATAAGCGGTCTGTGCGATGCTTTTGACGGCAAGGTTGCAAGAACCAAAAAGAACAGAACACAGGCTGAGAAGAACTTTGGAATACAGATAGATTCACTAACAGATGTAGTTGCTTTTGGAGTACTGCCTGCATGTATCGGATATGCAATGCTCCGTAAGTTCCCTTTTATGGAGAGATTCCCTCTTATAAGTGTATTCTTTGCTATCATGCTTATATATATGCTGGCTGCTATGATCAGACTTGCATATTTTAATGTTATGGAAGAAGAGAGACAAAAGACTGAGGACACAGTCAGAGAGTACTATTCAGGACTTCCTGTAACATCATCTGCTCTTATATTCCCTATCATACTTTTGATCCATTATATTGTTGTATGGGATATCACTCCTATATTCTTTGCAGTTATGCTATTTACAGCATTTGCATTCCTTATGCCTATACCGATCAAAAAACCCAAGCTTAACGGAATTCTGGCTTTGGTTGGAATCGGCGCTGTAATATTCATAGCACTTCTGTGGCTGATTCTTGCAAGAATGTGATATAGCCAAAGTCAAGGCATGCTACTTACATGGCCAGGACCTGACCTTATATGATTTTCGTTTAAAAAAATTATAGATTGATGTGATCATTCGTAGATATACAAAGGGGGATTAGATGCTCAATTTATTATATGGATCTACATTGGGAAGGATGATCCTTAAGATACTAACATATCCGCGCTTATCTATCATCGCCGGTAAGTTCCTTGATTCTAAGGCATCAAGATTCCTGATACCTTTGTTTATTAAAAAAAATAATATATCACTGGAAGAATATGAAGATGAAGAGTATGAGAGCTTTAATGCTTTTTTTACCAGAAGGATAAAGCCGGAATGCAGGCCTGTAGATACGGATCCTAATCACTTCATAGCTCCTTGCGATGGATATCTTAGTGTATATCCTATAGAAGATGGACTGATCATGCCTGTAAAGCAGAGCATGTACTCTGTAGCAGATCTTCTTAAGGATGAAGAACTTGCCAAAGAGTATGACGGTGGAACTTGCATGGTATTTCGCTTATGTGTACATCACTATCACAGGTACTGCTATCTGGATGGGGCTTTTAAAGATGATAATGTCCATATAGACGGAGTGCTGCACACAGTAAGACCTGTAGCGCTTAGAAAAGTTCCTGTGTTTAAAGAAAATTCCAGAGAATATACGATCCTTCATACTGACCACTTTGGAGATGTCATTCAGATGGAGGTGGGTGCCATGTTTGTGGGAAGGATAGACAACTACCATCAGAAAGCTCGTGTAGAAAGAGGAGCTGAGAAGGGGCGCTTTCTATTCGGAGGATCTACTATCATAGTTCTTACCAAGAAGGATATGATAAGGGTTCCTTCCAGTGTCTTCGACAAGACTAGAAGAGGCAAAGAAATACCGGTTAAGCAAGGCCAGAAGATCGGTATTCGAAAAAGGTAAGGCAACTGCGTACAAGAAAACATACACCCCCTTGCAGTTGTGACTGCATGAACAGTATATAAAGTCTTTTTGTGTCTTGAAGGTGTTATAATTCAGGGCATGATATCTGGATATTTATATTCCAGGGTCTGAAACTCGCTTCGCTCAGACACACAGACCCTAAGAAGAATATAAATATCCATCTATCATGCTCCTGAATTTGATAACACCTTCAAAAGAACACGAAAAGACTTTATATACTGTCCATGCAGTCACAACTGCAAGGGGGTGTATGTTTTCTTGAAGGTAGAGCTATTGAAGGTGGATTTTTTAATAATAGAGCAAAAAATAAATTGCATAGTATATTAAAAATGTTCAAACAATTAGTATTAGTATATAATGGCAGATGATATGGAGCTGACTTAGAATTGTGATGCTGTTTTGGCGGCTATATGTTACATTAATAGAAAGTATTCAAATTTTAATCTGATTTTAATCTTACTAAAATCTTATATTAATTTTGGGCGCGTATCATTTCAGATATCAAATAAAGTTACTTACAACTTTGGTCTAAGGCAAGGGTTAAAAATAAAGGCTTTAGGCACAACATATCTGAAAGGAAGGTAGTAGTTATGGAAAATTTTGAGAAGGTTGAAAAGATCGTTGAGAAGACCGGTGTATCTTATGAGGATGCCAAGAAGGCGCTTGAAGAAAGTAATTATGATATGCTTGATGCGATCATAGCATTGGAGCGTCAGGGCAAGGTCAATGAGCCCAAAGAGGGAACTTATACAGCAGGTGCAAGTCAGGATATGCAGAATGTTCAGAAGTTTGAGCTTGCAAGAAGGCAGTATGAGAATGACTGCAAGAAGAACAATTTCAAGGAAGGCTTCAGAAAGCTTGCAGATATCTTCAGAACAGCATTCCGTAAGAGTCTTGAGATCAATTTCTGTATCAACAAGGATGGCAGGAATGTTATAGCTGTTCCGCTTCTGGTTCTTATCCTTTTGCTTATAGGATTTTTCTGGATCACACTTCCGGCTCTTATCATAGGTCTTTTCTTTGGTATATCCTATAGCTTTACCGGCGTTGATAAAGTAGTAGTAGATGTTAACAGTGTATGTGACAAGGCTTCTCAGACAGCTGAGAATATCAAAAATGAATTCAAAAAGGAAAACGAACAAAAATAATGAGCAAAATACTGATCGTAGAGGATGAAGCACAAATTGCACGTTTTGTAGAACTTGAACTTATCCATGAAGGAAATACAGTGGATAAGGCAGAGGATGGCAGGACAGGCCTTGATAAGGCACTTGCAAGTGATTATGACCTTATACTTCTTGATGTGATGCTGCCCGGTATCAACGGCTTTGAAGTTCTTAGAAGGGTCAGAGCCAAGAAGGATACTCCTGTCATCCTGTTGACTGCAAGGGACGCCGTTATGGACAAGGTATCAGGTCTTGATGCAGGAGCAGATGACTATATCACTAAGCCTTTTGCTATTGAAGAGCTACTCGCTCGTATCAGAGTAGCTCTCAAAAGAAAGGGTTCTGCATCTACTTCCACAAGACAGATCACAGTCGGCAAAGTGATGATAGATCTTGACAGGCATGAAGTAGTAGCAGACGGCAATCCTGTTGAGCTTACCAACTACGAGTTTGAACTGCTCAGAATACTCATGGAGAATCGTAACATAGTCCTTGACAGAGAGCGTCTTATAGGCGATATCTGGGGCTATGATTACGATGGTGAGAACAATGTGGTAGATGTATATATAAGGCATCTTAGAACTAAAATTGATGATAGATATGGCATCAAGCTGATCCAGACAGTCAGAGGTGTCGGATATGTCATCAAAGAGGACTTTCGATGAATATTAATAAACGTACATCATCAATTGCAAGAGGTATCAATACGGCTTTCTGGTTTAACAAACTGAAAGCCTTTTTTACCGTGGACATTCTTATAGTATTGGTATCCTTCGGACTTTTTGCTATAAGAGTTATCTTACTATACCTACTGATGAATATGTGAGGCGCTTCGATCTGACAGGACAGAGTATAGACAGGATCGTTCTTGAGCTTTATACAGATATCACGCTGTATAGCTTTCCTATGGGTGAGTATATCTATTTTATAGGAATCATAATGGGAGTAATAGGAGTATATCAGGTGCTGAATCTCTTTGGCTCTTTTACCTATACATCGAGGATCAGAAAGAAGCTAAAGCCGCTTAATGAGCTTGCGTTAAAGGCGGAAGCCATAAGCGAAGTGCCGCTTGATACTACTAAATTCGAAGAGCTTGAAGAGGCTATATTAAAGGTGCCTGCAGATAACGCAGGAGCCAGGATCTCGACAGGGGATGAAGATCTTGCCAGTATAGAAGCGGCTCTTAACAGCCTCCTATACAGAATGCAGGATGCACGGCTTCAGCAGGCAAGATTTGTGGACGATGCGTCTCATGAACTAAGGACTCCTATCGCGGTAATACAGGGTTATGCCAATATGCTGGACCGCTGGGGCAAGGATGATCCGGCAGTTCTGGAAGAGTCTATCAAAGCTATAAAAAATGAATCTGATAATATGAAAGAGCTAATAGATCAGCTGTTATTCCTTGCAAGGGGAGACAATGGACGTCAGAAGCTGTCTATGGACAGGATAGACCTGTCATCCGTGATAAGAGAAGTCTGGGAAGAATCCATGATGATAGATCCGGATCATAAATATGTGCTGGAAGATTGTGATAACTGCTATATCTATGGCGATAATGCCATGATCAAGCAGTCTGTGAGGATATTCGTACAAAACGCTGCCAAATATTCCGATAAGGGCAATAATATAAAACTTGCTGTTAGAAAAAATGGAGCTAAGATATGCTATATCGTTCAGGACGAGGGAATCGGAATAGCAGGAGATGAGCTAAGTCACATATTTGAACGTTTCTACAGATCAGACAAGGCGAGAAACTCATCCACAGGCGGATCCGGTCTTGGACTTTCCATAGCAAAATGGATCATAGATGCACATAAAGGTAATGTAGAAGTCCTTTCAAGGCAGGACATAGGAACCAGGATCACGGTAAGCTTTGATGCTGTGGTATAAAAAATATACGCCCCATGCAGTTACGGCTAAGAAGTGTCGCAGTAGCTGTATGGGACGTATATTTTTTGTATTGTTGGACATTTGTTGGACAGGAGTTTTTATAATATAAATGGTAGAATGGTATTAAGTATAATAACTGACTAAAACTTTCCACTTGGACGGTGCAGTATTACCAAAGCCTTTAGTGATACTGCAACGTCTTAGTGGGAACTTATAGGTGGTACCTTAACTGGTATGCGGGGGCTTTATGTTTACTGATATTATTAATGCATTGAATGATCCAAATGGGCAGATTCTTCTAGCCCTTAATTTTGCGCTGATTATGCAGCTTCTTGGTGCGCTACTTGCAGTCGCCATCGACCCTTATATGAAGAGGGATAACAGACGCAGGATCTTCCTCATAGTTATGATCATATTTGTGCTTTTGATAGAGCCGCAGGTTAGTAATACATATGGCGATACGTTGTATCGAAACCATCTGGCCTTTTGGAATACGCTGCTATCGTCAGTTAGTTATATCTTAAGATCTGTTGCTTTATACCTTTTTATCAAACTGACAGGAAGTACAAGATGGGATAAGGTGTTAAACTATATCATCCTTATCAATGCAATCATATGTCTCACACCTTTCTTTGTTCCGTGGGTGTTTAGTTTTGATGCAGGTGGTCATTGGCACAGGGGACCGCTTGGTTTTGTTCCTTTTTTGACGTGTCTGATTCTGATAGTGTGGCTTATCGCAGATTCTTTTACCAAGTATAAAGGGATTAGAAGGCGGGAAAGCATAGTTCCTGTTGTGATAGCTATGTTCGTGGCATTTGCGGTATATCTGGATACTCCTCTTGGATTTAATCCTGATATATCATTCCTTACAGTGGCGATGACGGGGAGTACGGTTTTCTTCTATATATGGTTGCATCTTCAGTTTGTAAGGGAACATGAGAACGCAATAAGGGCAGAGCAGAGGATAAAGATCATGATGTCTCAGATCCAGCCTCACTTTCTGTTTAATGCACTATCTACAATTCAGGCTCTTACAGAGACTGATCCTGAGAGGGCTTCCAAGGTCATAGAAGAGTTTGCTATATATTTAAGGCAGAACATAGACTCTTTGAATCAGGAAGATCTTATTCCTGTGAAAAAAGAGCTGGAACATACCAAAGTCTACTCGGATATCGAGAAGGTCAGATTCCCGTCTATCAGGATTGAATATGATATTGAGGATGAGAATTTCCTGATTCCGCCGCTTACTATACAGCCTATGGTTGAGAATGCAATAAGGCACGGAGTAAGAGGTAAGAGAAACGGCTGGGTGTCAGTAAGCACCTACAAGGAAGATGGATATCATGTTATTTCTATCAATGATAACGGTAAGGGCTTTGACTACAATGAAGCTTTTAAGAAGGCTCAAAATGGTGGTCATATAGGGATTCAGAATGTAAGAGACAGGATAATTGATATGACAGGAGGATCTTTTTCCATAGAAAGTGAGATGGGAGAGGGAACCTGTATCATCATTAAGATACCGGAATGATGATCATTATATGAATTTATGATGCAGCAGATTCATAGATAAGTAATCAGATTAAATATGAAAGAGCCGGTACATTGGGCTGGGTTTTCATTCAATCGGAAGTGTTAGAACCAGATACGAAGAAATAAAAAAATATAAGCAAAGTAAAGATAAAAACGAGGATTGCAATGACTGTAATATGCGTTGATGACGAAGCGCTGATACTGCAAAGAACAGTAACAATGCTTAAGAAAACTAAGAAATTCGATAATGTTGAAGCTTTTTTGGAAGCTCAGGAGGCACTGGACTATCTTGAGGGGCGAAGCGCACAGCTGGCTCTTCTTGATATAGATATGCCGGAGATGACGGGGCTTGAGCTTGCTGAAAGGATGAAGGAGAAGTGTCCGGAGATTAAGATCATATTCCTTACAGGATATTCGGAATATGCAGTGGATGCCTATGCTATTCATGCTTCAGGATATCTTCTAAAGCCAATAGGATATGACAAGCTTGTTGATGAGATAGATTATGTTCTGGGACAGACGCAGACTGATAATATAGAAGAGCCTTCTAAGGCGTCAGGTACAAGGGTCAGGATAGAAACTTTTGGATATTTTAATATACTTGTTGATGACAAGCCGGTTGTCTTCAAGCGTAATAAAGCCAAGGAGCTCATAGCCTGCCTTGTGGATCGCCAGGGCAAATTCGTATCAAGAAAAGATCTTTTTTATATCGTATGGGAAGATGATGACTATGACAGAGCCAAGCAAAAGTACCTTGATACTATCATAAGGAGCCTTAGAGATACGCTGGAAGAGTACAAAATATCAGATATCTTCGAGATGGAGAAGGGACTTATGAGGGTGGTACCTGAGAAGTTCGACTGTGATCTGTACAGATTCCTTAACAAAGACAGGAAAGCAATAGAAGGTTTCAGAGGAGAATATATGAGCTCCTATAGCTGGGCCAGTGAGACGGAAGGATTCCTTTCGGATAGTTTGAATATGTGACCTTGTAAGCCTTATCTTAGCAATGGGATAAGGCTTTTTGTTGATCTTTTGTGATATTTATTTGTATAAAAAATATATTTTTGGTGTTGTTGGACATTTGATGGACACGCGGTATTATACTTCAACATGTAACGAAATAAAAAACAAATATCTATCACATATATTTTTTGAGGAGGATTTTAACATGAGAAGGAAAATGGTTAAATCAACAATATCAATTGCTCTTGTTGCTATCGCAGGTCTTTTTCTGGTTGAAGGATGCAGCTCTGATAATGTAGTAAAGGGAAATGTTTCTGCCGGTGAAGTTACAGTAGTCGATGAAAAGGTTCCTATGGATGCACAGCCGCAGGATGCCAAGGAGTATTTTGCCAAAGGTGTATATGCCAGTTATGCAGCTGAGCTTGAGAATCCTGAGAAGACATACTTCTATGTATTTGAAGGTGATGGCCAGGGACATGTAGAAGATGGCGATGCCGGGACAGGACAATATTTCGTTTATGAGCAGAAAGAAGACGGAACTGTAGAATTTACTTTTGGAAATGATGATCCGATAACAGATATACTAACTGTTAGCTCTTATGAAAATGGCCTTGTCACAGGAGCATTTGAGGATACCATAGATGTGATATTCGAACCGGTTGAAGGAGAAGATCCTGATACCTTTGATGCTGTCAATTATGTACATGCTCAAAGAGGTGAAGACTTCACTTATACAAGTGCCAACGGCTGGAGTGTTAGATACAATCCTGAGAAATTCGAAGTTAACACAGGCGGACCTGTTACAACTTTCGTATATACAGGCGAGTGTGCAGGAACCAATATGATAACAGTTACATATACTGTTGATAACGATGCAGAGGGCGCTATTAAGGCTCTTGGTGAAGCTTATGGCGATGATGCATCATATAGTGAAGCTCCTTTTTTAGGAAATGAAGATATTACAGGTTACTGGGTGACAACACCTGTAGATACAGAAGGCTCAGGCAGTTATATGACAGCAGTTGCAAGAGACTACATGGATGGAGCGCTGGTATTCGAGCTTACAGGTCATATGAGTGGAGACGAGATGCTTGATATAGAAGTATCTGACTATCTTGCGGATATCATTGATTCAGTACAGTTTGTAAACTAATGATATTGTAAGGTTATATGACTGAATTTACATAGACAGCAAAAGGGTAGAAATGTTTTTTATGGCAAACAAGCCCGGCTCAGTGGAACTTGTTTGCTATTTTTTAGGGTTAAGTTTGAAAATAGTAATAGGGTAGATATATGGAAAAATTCGGAAAAAAGTCCGAAAAAAGTTCTTATAAAGGCATGTCTCGACTTGCGTAAATATGATATCATATATACGTAATATAGTTTCTAAAATCAGGGAGGCCGGAAAGATGGATTATAGGCAATCAGAGCACGTAAAGATCAGAGATATAAATCAGGATATCGAAAGAGCTTATAATGTACTTACTGATTATGCGTTTGATGTAGGAATCAATGACAAAGATTCTCTTAGATTCAGGCTTCTTACAGAGGAAGTACTAAGGCTTGTAAAGCAGATCCTGGATAAAAGGTCAGTTGAACTGTGGTTTGAAGGTGATAAGAGAGTTTCCAGAATCATACTAGAGAGCGCAGGATCTCTTGAAGGAGATAAAAAAGAAGAACTTGGCTCTATTGCATCATCAGGTGTTGTTTTTGAAGAAAAGGGGTTTTTCAAAAAGATCACTGATATGTTCATGATAAAGGTTCCTGAAGAAAAAACATGGTCTTTAAAAGAATATCAAAGACAGTTGCAAGCCAAAAAAGAGCAGGATAAGTACAGCCTTGAAGCCTGGGAGGATCTGGAAAGGTCACTGGTTGCAAACCTTGCGGATGATATAGAGATAACAGCAAGTTCTGATAATATCAAGATGGTTGTGACCAAAGACTTCACGCAGTCATTATCATTCATCTCTACAAGCAGCCTCGAGGCATCTACAAGCCAGATTCTTGTGGGAAGCAGCAAGGATATCGCAAGAGAGCTGGATAGGGCGGATGATCTTATTGCTGAGCTGAATCTTGATAGAAAGAATGCACTTCATGCTAAGCTGGTATTTGAGGAAACTCTGGGTATGCTTAGGGAGATGACTGAGAATTATCAGGCTGTCGTATGGATGGAGAAATACAAGAAGGGTTATTGCTTAAAGCTTGCTGCCAAAACTGAGATGAATTTTGACAAGAAAAAAGAGCTTTTATCTGTAGCTTCTGATAAAAAGAACAGTAGCGCCAAGGGTATTATGGGTAAGCTTGGTGATGTGATAGAGAACGGACTATTAAACTATGAAAATGTCATGAATCTGAGTCAGGAATATGGCGGCGGATATGTTGACTATGGCTCGATGGGAATGTATGGAGGCTTTGAAGGATCACTTGAATACGGAATGATGTGGTCACTTAATGACTACAGGACTTGTCTTGAGTCAGTATCTGAGAAGGACGATGCATCCAAAGAAGCTTGGGATGAGTTGGAGAAGTCTATTGTAGCCAATATCGCAAACGATGTACTTGTAGGTGTTAAAGGTGACAAGGTCGAAATGACTATCATCTGCAGGATGAAGTAGTGGAAAGGTGCTTTGGACACCTTCAATACAAAGTTTCATAAGAATAATCGATTTGATCGTAGTTGACAAGAAGGGAGATAGGTAATGGTTATTAATAAGACTAGAAACGGTGATGAGCTCACTGTAGCAGTTGAAGGAAGACTGGACACAACAACAGCTCCTGAACTTGATGATATGCTTAAAGCAGAACTTGGTGATGTTAAAAAGCTGTTGTTTGATTTTGCAAAGCTCGATTACATCTCATCTGCAGGGCTTCGCGTGTTGCTTCTATCTCAGAAAACAATGAACAAGCAGGGCAGCATGGTCATAAAAAATGTAAATGAAGAGATCAATGAGATCTTCGAAGTTACAGGCTTTACAGATATTCTGACAATAGAATAAAAAACAGACTTCTTACTTGCAAAACAGACTCCGTCCCTTGGAGTTGCGCTGACATAGATGGTTTATTAAGTCTTGTCGTGTCTTGAAATTGTTATAAATTCAAGGCATGATATCTGGCGATTCCCATTCTGGGGTCCAAACTCGCTTCGCTCAGACAGGTGGACCCCGGGCAGAATGGAAATCTCCATCTATCAAGCTCTTGAATTTTATAACAACTTCAAAAGAACACAACAATACTTAATAAACCATCTATGTCAGCGCAGCTCCAAGGGACGGAGTCTGTTTTATAAGAGGAAAGTCTGCAAAAAATTATTGAGCGTAATAAGCCATCTTGTAGTAGCTGCGACAGCTTAACTGATTGCAGGTGCTACGAGATGGCTTTTTGGCGTAAGCAGGGTTAAAAGGAAACTATGCATGGTTTTGAAGGACGTAGTAAATAAATAAAAGGTCGAAATGTGGCTGAATTGCAACGTTATTAGATAGAAAACTGATTCGAAAAGAGCTACTATGTGTGCAAGAATGGATAATATACTAAAACATCCCACTTGGACGGGCCTGCCCCTGTAAAGACTTTGGGGATGCCGGCCCGTCCAAGTGGGGGTAGTAATATACTAAAAAGAGTTTTATAAGCGGGGGGAAGATGGCGAATTTAGTTGAATATCTTAAGGTTCCATCAAAGCAGTACAGTCCTATGCCGTTCTGGTTTTGGAATGACGAACTGTCTGAAAATGAGATAGAGCGGCAGATGCTTGAAATGAAAGATAAGGGTGTTGAGGGCTTTGTGATACATCCAAGGAAAGGTCTTCCTAAAAGTATACCTTATCTATCTGATATTTATTTTAAGTACGTACGATTTGCAGTGTCTAAGGCTAAAGAACTTGATATGAAAGTGGTATTGTATGATGAAGCTATGTATCCATCCGGTTCGTGCCATGGTGAAGTGGTGAGGTCTGATGCGGGATTGGCATCTATGTGCCTTATGAGGACTACAGATAACTGTACTTCTAAAGAAAATACAATCATAGCTAAGGTGACTGAGGATGGAAGAGACGTATCTTATGTTATGGCTCCAAGTGGCGGTACTATAAGGGGAGTTCATGACAATGAGGATGATGGAGAAACTTACGCTCCCAAAAGTGCTGATCTTCTAAACCCCAAAGCAGTTGCAATGTTTATAGAACTTACTCACGAGAAGTACTATAAGGAGCTAAAAGACTATTTTGGCAGTACTGTGATAGCTTTTTTTACAGATGAGCCTAATATACTTGGAAGATGCGTGGAAGATGATGTGATACCGTGGAGTAGCGGGATCTATGAAGAGTATATAGAAGCAGGAGGAAATAAGGATAATCTTAAGAGTCTTTTTGAAAAAGAGGGAAGAGATTACCAGATCTACAAAAAAGTAATATATGAAAGGCTTTCAAAGGCATATTATAAGCAGCTTGAAAGCTGGTGTGTATCTCATAATGTAGCGCTTACAGGCCATCCGGAGAAGAGCACTGATATAGGATATCTTAAATATTTTCAGATACCCTGCCAGGATATTGTATGGAGATATGTAGAACCTGAGGATGGGCATGCGATAGAAGGAGAGCACTCGACTATGGGCAAGTGCTCATCAGACAGTGCAAGGCACAGAGGCGTTATCAGAAATGGCAATGAATGCTTCGGATGTTGTGGACGAAAGTCTGATCCAAAAAGCTTCACACAAGATGATATGAGATGGTATCTGAACTGGCTGTTTGTAAGAGGCGTCAATATGATATATCCTCATGCCTTCTACTACAGTATCAGAGACGGACGGGGAGATGAGAGGCCGCCGGAAGTCGGGATGCACAACCCCTTCTGGCCACAGTACCGAAAGCTCAGTGATTATATAAAAAGAATGTGTTATCTCAATACAGAATCTGTAAATATGGCCAGGGTAGCAATTATATGCAGTGAAGAAATGCTTTCCTGGAAGCTTTCAAAGCCCCTATATACAAATCAGATAGAGTTTAACTATCTTGAAAGAGAGCTTCTTGATAGCTGTAATGTAGATTATGGAAAGCTTGGCATTGCGAAGCAGGAATATACTGTAGTCGTTTCTGATATCAAGGAGTATGGAGATCTTACACATGATCAAAAGACAGTACTACATGACTTCGAAAGATCAGGAGGCAGGCTGATAATTGCAGATGAAGATAGCATAGCAGGAGCTTTGAAATCTGAAGATGGTAATGGAGATAGGGAGCTTCGTACAAGATGGTATATAGATGAGATCAGAAAAAATTCTGATCCTGATTTTGAATTCGAAGGAGATGTATATGATCTTAGATTCTCTCATCTAAAAAAAGATGAATACGAGTACATCTTCCTATCTAATGAAGGGCTTAAGACTATAGATATAACAATAAGTAAGGGAATATCCAAAATAAATAAAATATGGGATCCATATACTAATATCTGCATCGAACAGGCTTGGGATAAGGTTATAACCATAAGACCTTATGAACTACTTGTAGGCATTATAAATGGATGATGATCATTTAGGCATTCATTTACAAAGAGTGATAAAAGTACAGGTATATACTAAATCAATATACGACATATTTGTTTTGGATATGATAAAATAATTTAGATACGTTTAAGCGCGAATCAGTTCACTAATAGCAAGAGGTTATGTATGAATAGACAAGCTATACTATCTGTATCAAAAATCCCACAAAGAATATCATATAAGCTATTCGTAACTATATGCATCAGTATATTGGTAGGCCTATTCATGGTCATCATGGTCATAAACTCTTTTCTGGCAATAAGGTCTAACAGCCTTGAAATGTCTGAAAGAGAAGCGCAGCTTACGACAGATCATATGGTTTCAGAAGTAGAAGATAAACTGGAAATACTTCGCCAGTACTATCTATACTCAGCCATGGATGAAGATATCGAGTGGTTTTTGAACAATAAGCTTGACTATTCTGACTATGGAAGATATAAGCAGATATCGACCGCGCTTGGCAACAATTCTCTTTTTCCCAATTATCTTAACAGCTATGTGGTTATCAATTATGATAATGGCAGAGTCATAAGTTCGAGAGGAATCTACGAAATAGACGAGATGATCAATAAAGAGGAGATAGATAATCTCTATAAGGACAATTCAACTAAGGTCAATAAAGGAAATTGGGTCTATATACAAGGAGGAGTTAGTGCCGATTCAAAGAACACTGGATACAGGCTTACGGCAGATACTAAGGGGCTTAATTTCCTTCTGAACCTGCCTATAGGAGTATATACTTCCAAGGGCTTTCTTCAGGTCAATATCAACATGGATGAATGGAAGAGCTGGATCTGGGACAATATCGATATCTCAGGAAGATATGTTGCTGTACTTGATAATGACGGGAATGTGATCTATTCAAATAGTTCTGAGTTTTGCGTCAAATGTATGGATCAGAATAGCTCGGATATCCCGAAAGAAGCTTCCAAAGAGTCTATCAATAATAGTAAATATATAGTTGCGCAAAGCTCATCAACGATGCTGGGATGGAATTATTATGTTGCCTATGACTATGGCACGATACTGGGGGCTACTTCAAAACTTCTGATAGAATTCCTGGTTGCGATAACAGTTCTTGCTGCTCTTAGCTTTATAGCAGTAAGATATGCTCTATATCAGCCCGTTGACAGGCTTATAAAGGAAGTCTCCGATGCTGATAACAGGGACGTTAAGGGGAATGAGCTTCAATATCTGGCAGGTCAGTTTGAAAATCTGAAAAATGACAGGGAAGTCCTTAATCAGTCAATAATCCAGAAGAGACAGAAACTGGCAGAGCTCTTCGAGATGCGTATAATCCGAAGCGCAGTATCCATGGATGATGAATGGAATGAATATATAAAGGTATTAAATCTTACAGAGTATCCCTACTATGCAGTGATAGCCATAATCTTAAATCTTCAGGGCAAGGAAGAACTTGAAGAAGAGATCAACGAGGATGCACTGTGCCTTGAACTTGCAGAAAATCTTCCGGAGGATCTAAAGAAAGCAACATGGCTTCCGCTTATATATGATTCATGCACGCTTACATGTATAATGGGCGCAGACTCAGAAGAGAAGCTTATGGATCAGATATCTGCTTATTATGATAAGATCCAAAAATATGCTATAGGTAAGATTGGTTACGGTATCCAGATGGGTGTAAGCGAAGTCCATACCAGAAGGAATCATCTGGGAAGAGCTTATCATGAAAGCGTATATGCGCTAACCATGGACGGCGAGAACATGGATGCTGAGAATGTCGCAGACATACATACTTCCGTTATGAATACAGGCGGCGAAGATTCAGGCGGAGAGCATGTTGATAGCGAACATACCGATAGTGCACGAAGTTATAGAAATAGTAAATTTGATAGCGGATGCCGCTTTTATCTGAAACTTGTTACTTCCAAGGGTGATGGCATCAATCTCAAAAAGTATGAAAAAGAGCTGTGTGATGCATTAAAAGCACTTGATAAAGGAGCATGCTACAGGCTTATAGATGAATTCATAGAAAACATAAGGCTGGTTGGAGAATGGTCTGTAGCTTCTGTCTACCTTACATCTGTGATTGATGCGATCATGATCCAGGCTATAGACATGCAAATAGATATTGCAATAATCTGTCCGGAAGGTCTGCAGCCTTTATATCACAGCATTCTGGAAGCGGGAGATGTATCAAGGGTTCGCAAAAATCTGAAAAAATATATCGTCGATCCTGTTTTTGCTGCAAGATATGAGCTTCTTGAGGATAATTCTTATCAGATGATGGCTCAGATAGAGAAAATGCTGGCTGATTCTAAAGGTAATATCACTTTGAATGAGTGTGCAGATAAATTGGGCGTCACTCCTTCCTATATCTGGAAGATCATGAAAGCTCAAAGAGGTAAAACATTCAGTGAATATCAGGAAGAGTACAAGATTGAAGAAGCCAAGAAGCTGTTGCAGCTTAATAGATCAGTTTCGGATATTGCATTGGAACTTGGATATACCAATGCTCAGAACTTCATAAGATTCTTTAGTAAGGGAACCGGACTTACCCCAGGCAAGTATAGAAAACTAATGTACGGACCGGTATAGATTGCGGCGGCGTGTGTGGTGCTTCCGACTCTGGCGGTAGGGTATCCACGAATGTTTTGCAAAGGCATGGGGCTTTGAGCGGATAGCATATAAATCATTGTCACGCTGTTAATTGTTTCATAGTTCATGGCATTTATATAAAAATTAAAAAGCAGACGAGCTATGCTGATTGAATGAGCTGGCTTGTCTGCTTTTTGATGAATTTGAGATGTGTTTTTTACAAAACATATGCTGGTTCTTGTAATAGATCGAGGGTGAAAAAAGAAGAGAGATATGTTTTACAAGAAAAATTGCGATTGTTGGATTCGTAAAATCAATAATCAATTTATTATTTTGGTCTGTATATACAGATATAAAATGATACAATTTGTATATTATGCATAAATTAGGTATATGCAAATTGTGATTTATTGGTAAAAAATAATATGATTGTAGATGTTACGAATCCGCGGCCATATGATTAGCTCATGGACGGGTTGTGGGTTTGGCAACTGCATCTTGGTATTACTATCTAAAACATCCCACATGGACGGACCTGCTCCCCTGTAAAGACTTAGGATATGCCGGTCTGTCCAAGTGGGAAGTTACTATCATGAAAAGAGGAGACGAGTATGGCTAAGACTAAAACGATCAAGTTGTCTGACGGATCTGTTATTGATGCCAACAGAACCAGCAACAGAAAATATTTCAAGCAGCATATATGGCTGTATCTGTTACTGCTTCCCGGGCTTTTGTACATGATCCTGTTCAGATATGTACCAATGGGGGGACTGATAATAGCATTTAAGGATTATAGTCCATTTAAAGGAATGTGGGGAAGTCCTTGGGTCGGATTTTCTAATTTTACCAAGTTCTTTAGTAATAATGATTTTCCAAAGCTTCTTGTTAATACGCTTGGAATAAGTTTATTACAATTAGTATTGTTTTTTCCGGCACCTATTATATTGTCACTTTTTCTCAATGAAGTAAGAAATATTGCATACAAAAGATGTGTTCAGACACTTGTATATATCCCTCATTTCGTATCATGGGTTATCATTGCCAGTCTAACATATCAGCTCTTTAATGTAACGGACGGTGTATTCAATATCATATCAAGATCGCTTACAGGTAACTCTTTTGACATACTATCCAAGGCATCGACCTTCTGGGGACTTATAGTTGGACAGGATATCTGGAGAGAGACGGGATACGGTACTATTGTATTTCTTGCAGCCTTGTCAGGTGTAGATCAGGAACTATATGAAGCCGCCAGAGTTGACGGAGCCGGAAGGTGGAGGCTTATGTGGCATATCACGCTTCCTGCCATAAGAGGTACCATCATAATGATGCTGATCCTGAGAGTAGGAGGAATCCTGAATACAGGTTATGAGCAGATATTTCTTATGAGGAATGACCTCAATCTTGCAAGGGCCGAAGTATTTGATACTTACATCTATACAAAAGGTATCAAGAATGGAATGTATTCATTTTCATCTGCTGTAGGTATGTTCAAGTCTATAGTCGGAATGATTCTGGTACTTATATCTGACAGAGTAGCCAAGTGGTTTGGCGAGAGCGGACTATATTAAGGGAGGGTAGATATGGCTAAGTCAAAATCAGGGTCCAAGGTCAAAAAAAGCCTTGGCGACAGAATAGTTGATGTCATCATATATGTAGTTCTGGGGCTTATTGCAATATCCACGATACTTCCGTTTCTATATGTATTCGCAGGATCTTTTGCTACAGAAAAGGAACTAACAGAAAAGGCATTCTTTATAGTGCCGACTATATGGTCATTTAATGCATACAAATATGCCATAAGAACAGCAAATATTCTAAGAGGACTTAAGAATTCGGTGATACTGACAGCACTTGGAACGACGCTTTGTATGCTCTTTTCATTAACATTTGCTTATCCTCTTTCCAAGTCTCATTTTAGGGGCAGGAATTTTGTAATGAATCTGGTTATCATAACCATGCTCTTTAGCGGTGGTATGATTCCTTCATTCATAGTCTACAGGGCATATGGACTCTATGATACATACGGTGCATTGATACTCCCGGGCCTTATAAGTCCTTTCAATATGATCATAATCAAGAAGTTCTTCCAGGGGCTTCCTGTAGAGCTGGACGAGGCTTCATATATGGACGGAGCCAATGACCTTCAGATATTTGCTAGAATAGCTCTTCCGCTTTCAAAGCCTGTTATAGCATCTATATCTCTATTCTACGGAGTTGGCTTTTGGAATGACTATTTCGGATCCATGATATATCTGCAGACTGCTGAGAAATATCCGATCCAGATCCAGCTAAGATCTATAATCCTTCAGTCATCAGCTATCGTTGACAACATGGCCAATGACTTTGATATGTACGGTACGCCTCCGGACAAGGCCGTCAAGATGGCATGTACGGTTATAGCAACAGTGCCTATCCTGTGTGTATATCCTTTTGTTCAGAAGTACTTCACTAAAGGTGTTATGGTCGGCGCTGTAAAGGGCTAAGGAGCCTACCCATTTAGTTATGTAAAAAAATAAAGCTGCTTAAAGAAACATATGCTCAAAACAAATCAAAATAATATGCAGGAGGAAAGAACATGAAAAAGAAAATCGTAAGTATGCTGTTAACATCAGCTATGGTAGTAGGTCTCGCCGCATGTGGGGGAGCATCATCTACTGAGTCAGGAGTAACTAATGGCCAGAGCAGCGGTCAAGAAGGATCCGGAGAGAGTGCTCAGGCAGAGGGTTCTGGCGAGCGTCAGACAATCACATGGTCAGTAATTGATGTCAATGCAGGTGTCAATGCTGTAGGCGACTATGCAGATGAGATTATACAGCAGATAGAAGATTACTGCGGCGCAGATCTTGATATTATCTGGTATGCCAATGATGCACTTTCTGAGAAGAATTCACTGGCACTTACAAGTCCATCTACAATGCCTCAGATCATGTCCTGGGGCGGTACTGTTACAGGCGATGTTGTATCAGCGGCCAAGAACGGAGCTTTTGTAGATCTTAACAAATATATCTGGGATTCAGAGAAGTATCCTTATCTGTCACAGCTTTCCAAGGAGGTTGCTGCTAATCTTACAGTTAACGGCCAGCTGATTGCCCTTCCACGTACTCGTGTTATCGGCAGATATGGTCTGTCTTATCGTCAGGACTGGGCCCAAAAGCTGGGCGTAGAGCTCCCTGAGAATGCAACTCCGGATGATGTATATAAGATGTTATATGCCTTTACCTATGACGATCCTGATGGCAATGGCGTAGATGATACTATCGGTATGGAGATGACTTTGTATACCGGTCCTTTTGATATCATCCAGACCTGGTTTGGATGCGGCAATGGCTGGCAGGAAGTAGATGGCAAGCTTATGCCTGTATGGACTACAGATGAGTATTTTGAAGCTGTTGAGTATATCAAAAAACTCTATGATGATGGCCTTATGCCTGCTGATTTCTATTCAAGACCTACAGACTCTTGGTCCAATGGATGTAAGACCGGAGAGAATGGTGTATTTATAGACGTTCTTGATTCAGGTAAGAGAATATGGCAGTACTTTGAAGCAGATGAAACCTATACTGCATCAGTTGTTAATCCCGATGAACCTGCAACTATGAATCTTTACGGAGCAGTTAACGGACATACACTTGCTACAGCCGGTTATAACGGATTTTTCACACTTTCTGCTACAACGCTTGATACTGAAGAGAAGATCGAAGCTGCGCTTACTCTTCTTGACAGACTCTGCTCACCTGAGATGCTCACACTTACACAATATGGTCTTGAAGGTATCAACTATGAGTATGATGCAGACGGATATATCGTAGATCTCGATGCTGAAACTGAGGATCAGGCAGCAGTAGAACTTGCCAACAATTATAAAGGTCTTAACCAGCTCCTTACATTCCTTCCATCATCAGAGTCATCTACAGGTGCTATTCCGATCGCAACCAACAAGTTCAATGAAGCTCAGGATGCAGCTTATGCAGCAGCTCTTCCATATGCAGAACTCAATCCGGCACTTTCTTATCTGGTAGGCTCTGATACATATTCTCAGGTTGGCGCTGACCTTGATGAGCAGGTTACAGCAGCAAGAACCCAGTATATCTGTGGATCCATCTCACTTGAAGAGTTCAAGAACACACTGGATTCAATCAGATCTCAGGGATATGACACTATCATCGAAGAGGTTAATGCGCAGAGATAAATAAGTGCACAAAGATACAATTTGCGTATAGAAATGCTGCTAAAGCTCGGAAATACGATGTGTATCAAATATATGAATGTTATATAGATGATCATATGCTATAGACACCCCGGCATCGGCATCCTGCGCGGATGTCGATGCCGGGGTTATTATCATGAATCAAAACTTTATGAGGTTGCAATATATGAATATATGGCTTGAAACTGTCGAAGACGATAAGATGACTTTTGGTTGGGACATGCAAGAGGGTGCTGACCGCTACAGACTATTATGGAAAGACAGAAAAAGAGACTCCATGCAATTTAAAGAGCTGGCACAAACAGCAGATTGCAGGGGAATTCTTAAAAAGATGCCAAGGATTCCTTACTATGTTAAGGTTCAGGCATTAAGGATAAAAGAAGGTAAGGATACTGGAGATGATAAAGATGCCAGAGAAACTGAAGATTCTAAAGACATTAGAGAAAATGTAGAGCTTAAAGATGCAAGAGAAGCTGAAGAGGCGAAAGAACATAAAGAAGTTGATAATGCTGAAGTAGTTAAAGATGTAAAAGAAAAAACGGTAGTACTTGAAGTAATAGATGAGAGCCCTGTCATAAAGACACCGGTAACCAAAGTATTAAAGCCTCAATTGGAAAAACTTGGAAGAGGCCTTGTGGCAGTAAAGACAAGAAACGGGATATTCGTATCATGGAGACTTTTTAAGGATGAAGTAACAGGAAGTAATGAAACAGGTCTGACAGGGACTGATTTTGTTGTTTTTAGAAACGATAAAAAGATAGCTGTAGTAACAGACAGCACCAATTATCTTGATACTAATGGTAATGAAAAAGATGTATATAGTATAGTGCCTTTTGTATCTGGCACTGATGTTTCTGATGATGAGCTTAGTGTGCGCCTAAAAAAAGCTGAGCATGTAAGCGTATGGGCAAGTAAGGATAACTATCTGGATATCCCACTTAAAAAGCCTGAAGGCGGTGTGACCAAAAAAGGAGAGGTATATGAATATCATGCCAATGATATAAGTGTTGGCGACGTAGATGGAGACGGCGAGTACGAATATATAGTAAAGTGGGATCCCTCCAATTCGCATGATGTATCTCAAAAGGGATATACAGGCAAGGTGTATCTTGACTGTTATAAGCTTGACGGAAGGCTGATGTGGCGACTTGATATGGGAGTCAATATAAGGGCCGGAGCTCATTATACTCAGTTCATGGTATATGATTTTAACGGTGATGGAAGAGCAGAGATGGCTGTTAAGACAGCTCCCGGAACGCGTATGCATATCTATGATGAAAAGGGCGATGAGATTAGCAATAGCTACATCTCTTTGCCACAAGCAGATATTGAAACAGGTGTGACCAACGAAGACAACTATGTCTGCTCATCAGAAGATTATAGGAATCATCTAAAAGAAGAATTCACATATTGGCAGGACCATCCGGAAGTTGTAAACGGGCACTGGCCGGGGACTTTGGAAGAGTGCTTTGGGATACCTGCAAGATACTCTTATCCTTTAGATTACAAGGATGCAGATGAGCTTACAGACTATTTTATCAATGTATATGCACCTTCAAGAAGCGATAAAAACAGGTTGTGGGAATTCGAAGGATTCGTATATGAAGGACCTGAGTATCTTACTATGTTTGCAGGAGATGGAAGCGAACTTGAAACGATTCCTTTCAAATTCAAAAGAGATGATGATGGCCTTATGTGGGGGGACTACTCCATGAATAGAATAGAGCCTTGCAACAGGGTAGACAGATTTCTGTCAGGGGTAGCTTATCTGGATGGAGTAAGACCTTATCTTATCGTGTGTAGGGGATATTATACAAGGACAACACTTGTAGCTTATGACTTTTTTGATAACAGATTCAATGAAGTATGGAGCGCGGACTCGGGATATGTTCCTATGAGTAATCCTTTCAATGATAATCCTCATGAGAAAAAAGGATCTGATCCTGTATACGGAGTTATCGCAGGCCAGGGCAATCATAGCCTGTCTACAGCCGATGTGGACGGCGATGGATATCAGGAGATAATATACGGAGCAGCCTGTATAGATCATGATGGAAGTGTCCTGTACAGTAGTTATGACTATCTCCCTTCCGGAAAATACGCCAAGCTCGGCCATGGAGATGCGATGCATGTAGCTAATATAGATCCTGATCGTCCCGGACTTGAGATCTTCAATGTGTTTGAAGGGGCTACAGCTGCGCCTTACGGATATGCTCTTAGAGATGCTGAGAGCGGTAAGGTATACTTTGGCGAATATGCAGAAACTGACCTTGGAAGATGCATGATAGGCGATATCTGCCCTGATGTCAGGGGGCTTCAGGTGTGGGTCAATGATGTCTATTCTGTCAAAGGAGATAAGCTGGATGTCCCGGCTCCATCTACCAATATGAACATCCACTGGGCAGCGGATCTTACAACGCAGGTCACTGATGGAAGCGAGTACCTTACTGAGAATAAGTGCGGTGTTATAAATGATATAGTCCACGGGGCTATGCTGATCCCTAAAGGAACCGCTACTAATAATGGAACTAAAGGAAATCCCTGCCTTGTGGCAGATCTCTTCGGAGACTTCAGAGATGAGATAGTACTTAGGTTGTCTGATGACAGTGCCCTTAGGATCTACATAAATACTGATATTACAGAGCATAAGCTATTTACCCCTCTCCAGGATGTGCAGTACAGGGTAGCTGTTGCCTGGCAGAATAACTGCTACAATCAGCCGGGGTATACGTCATATTATTACGCGAGCGATATGAGATTTGATGAAGTACTGCCGGAAAACGGATAATTGAGATAAAGGCAGTGCGTTTGCCTGAAGTTACTGCCGAAATGAGAGATATGGGAAAATAGGTAGTACATGAGGAGGAACTATTGGTTCAAAGGGGGAATGTATGGATATAGAAAAGTTTGAGATTGGATATAAGGAGTATCCTGATAAAGCAAAAGGTTGGTCTGGCGGAGTGTACTATCCTCGAAAAGAAGTTGTAAAAAGAATCCAAACGCAGCAAGACGAAGTTAAGGATATATCTACTGCTATAGATACCGCTATAGATACAGTTATTAACGGAACTTTGAAGATAAGTTCGAGGACGTGGACCGAGACGGAAGAGACAGGATTTGGGATATATACATATGTTGAAGGGCCTATCTTTGTGCTAAAGACAGGACTTAAGGATTATAAGTGGACTGTGATTTTCTCTAATCAAGGCCGAGAACCTATCAGAGTAAACTGTTATGCAGATGAAGTCCTTATGATCAAAGATGCAATGATCATGCCGGGATGCGATCAGGAGATATCCTTCATAAATTGTTCTATTCATGAAAATACAACTCTTCAATTTTTTGTATCGGATGCGGCCACCTGTAAGGAGGATGCAGGCTTTAATTCTTTGTATATCAAAGATATAGAATATATAGAATGTGAAGAGAAAAAGTCGGGCATAAAACCTACAATCTTCCTTGCTTCAGACTCTACGGTCCAGACTTATGAGAAGTTTTATTATCCGCAGATGGGGTGGGGGCAGGTCTTTGAAAAGTATTTTTGCCCGTGGGAAGAGTTAACAGAGTATATGTCTGATGACAGGATATATCCCCAGTGCCATGTCTACGAAAAAGAGAGCATTATCATAGAAAACAGGTCAATTGGAGCCAGAAGTTCAAGATCTTTTATAGATGAGGGTAAGTGGAATGCACTTCTTAGAAGAGCAAGGCCGGGAGACTATTGTTTCATTCAGTGGGCTCATAATGATGCAACCGCTGTTCGGCCTAACAGATACGTGAGCATATCTGAATTCGATGGATTCTTGATGAAATATATAGACTCATGCAGGAGCCGGGGCATATACCCTGTACTAGTGACGCCTGTATCCAGAAGAAACTGTGATGATTATAACGGAGAGTTCCCGCTATCTTTTGGAGAGTACAGGGATGTGATGATCGAGGTTGGAAGGCGCGAACATGTTCCAACTATCGATCTGTGCAGGATGAGCAATGAATATATGAAAAAAGTAGGCCCGGAAGGAGCCAAGGATCTGCATCTATGGTGCCCTGCAGGAGCATATCCTGATGGCGCTTATAAGGACGGCGTATCTGACAATACTCATCTTCAGGAATACGGCGCATTGATATATGCAAGGATGGTAGCAGGAGCTATCCTTACTATGGAAGGCTTTGAAGAGATCGACAAGCTTAAGCTTTATGTAGATATAAGCTTCGAACCTGTTAAAAAGCCTCTTCTGGTAAAAGAAGGCCCTGGCAGACTGGATACTGCTACTGATATCCCAACAGGTTTTGCCATGCAGGAGCTTTATGTGGCTGACAGTATGGCGAATTTCCTCCTTATCTGGAATGACGTGGAGGGGGCGAGATCCTATAACGTGTACAGGAAAGGGTCCGTAGACTTTCAGTTTTTTCCCTTAAGGAGTGTGACTGTGAAGGAAAAGAAGTCGGCATCAGTTCTACCTTTCAGGCTGCCGGCAGCAGATGTATATCAGGTCAAGGTTACAGCTGTGTTTGAAGATGGAAGCGAAAGCGAATCTAGCAGGATCATTGAATTCAGGGCTTGAGTATTGCCGTGGTACTTGATATAAGTTTTGCAGTGATTGAAGAAGTGGAAGGTTCGATGATCCGATGTTTGATCTTGCTTTTGTTGATTACCAAAGTATGACGTAAGTAGTTATATGGTGTCAAAAGGAACTTTTGACACCTCCTCATAGTATGCCTAACCCGACAAAGTGGTTTGGAGCCATTTTGCCGGATTTTTGCATTAAGTGGGGCTGTATTTGCATTATCTGTATAAAGGCGTAGATAGATTGTGGCAAGAAGGATATGATGACGTAAAGGTCAAAAGATATTTTGACTTGAGCTTGCTCGACTTGGTAAACATATGCCGAACGTTAAGCTTGTATTGGTGCATGCTTAAAGAACGGCGTATGCTTGGCGAGCGCTAAGTTTACATATTATACCCGCTTAAACTACTGGAACTGTCTGAATGGAGCCTGAATGAAGAAGATTGTACTTATTTTTGTTGCTATATTTATTACTATATTGATGCTAATTGTCATATTTGGAGACTTCAAAGTAGCCTCATCTAAAATAGAATGCACTACAGCTAATACGAATACTTGTACTAATACTGATACTGTCATTAATGATTATATAGATAACTTCTGCGATGAGACAAAGTGCTCATCTGTCAGCGTTGTGGTGATGCAAGATGGTAAGATCACTATATATGGAGATGAGGATGCTCTGTATCAGATAGGATCTATGACCAAGGCTTTTACAGGGTTTGCAGTATTGAAGCTTATAAATGAGAAAGTTCTGTCTGAGGACGATATAATATCTGATCATATCAAGGGCTTCACAGCGTATTATGAGAAAGAAGCGCGTGATATTACTTTAGGGCAGCTCCTTACTCATACAAGTGGATATACTAATAAGGAAACGGACTATCCCAGTGCTTTGGAGGGGATGAGCCTAGGAGCTTGGACTGATACTATATCAGGAAGTGAGCTAAGCTTTGCACCGGGGTCAGGATATTCATATTCCAATGTGAATTACAACCTGCTTGGAGCAGTGATAGAAGAGTCGACGGGGCTTTCTTATAAAGAATATATGGAAAAGGAGATACTTACTCCTCTTGGCCTTGCAGATACATATGTGGGGACGCCGGATGATGGCGATGTGGTATCCGGCTCAAGGCTAATGTTCAGACGCAGTATCCCATATGATATACCTGTTATTGAGGGCAGGATACCTGCCGGGTACATGTACTCTAGTGCATCTGATATGGCAAGGTGGATGCAGATATGGACCGGAGCTGATATGACGTTATCATCCCAGAATGATGATGCCAATAAAGAAAATCAAAAGGAAAACCTGAAAGATAATAAAGAAGAGAATGTGGATATACCTATAGAATATAAACAGCTTGTTTGTGATATAAAGGCGCATATAAGCAGCGCCGGAGATTATTACGCAGGCTGGGAATATGTAAGCGATGATATTCTAAATGAAGATACAACAGATGAAAAAGAAGCTATAGGTCATTCGGGAGGAACCCCAAATTATTCTTCGCGAATAGTCTTTTCTCAGGATAAAAATACAGGTGTATGCGTTCTTACGAATCTTAATGTAGCAGCTTCTACCGATAGTCTGTGTAAAGGAATCTATGCATATATCATAAATGGAAGAGACGCTGAATATGAGATGGAAATTAAGACCAGTATAGCTACGGATGTGTGGACTGTTTTTGATATTGTATTTACAGGCATGTTCATAATGGGAATCGTAACATTGGTAGGTATACTAATAGTAAATCGCCGCTGTATACTATTAGTAAGTGGAGCTTTACTAGTGTTAATTCTTATAGCCTTGTGCGTAGTGATGCCTATAATATTCGGCGCCGGACTTTATGATATATTGTGCATCTGGGCACCCTATAGTATGATGGGCGGGATGGGGATTTTGGCTGCTGATATAGCGGCTATAGGAGTCCGTTTATTGAGACTTAAAGCCAGGTGATACACATATAAATGGATATCAAGATGAGATATCAAGATGAGAATTCAAGATAAGATTTCAAGATAAGATATCAGATGCCTAAATAAAAGCCATGGAAAAGGTAGTATAGCATCTGTAAAAGCGCTTTTATCACAGAGGTTAACATATTATGAGAATAGAGCACAGGCAGGTTGAAGGTCAGCCTCTTACGGTTATAATTGAATATCCCAAGTGGAGCGAATCTGTTGATAACCTTGTCAGGAAGATAGGCATGATGGATATCTCGTTCATTGGAAGGATGGATGAAAAGTCTGTTAACATCAGCCTTTCAGACATCTATTATATAGAGAATGTCGATAGAAAACTCTTCATATATACAGAAAGTGAAGTGTACAGACTGGACGGCTCCATGGCAGATGTAGAGAGCCGCATCTACGATTCAAGCCTGGTGCGTATATCCAGAACCTGTATTATGAACACAGATTATCTTAGGCAGATACAGCAGATCAGGAACAGTCATCTTGAAGCTGTTATGGACAATGGTGAGAAACTTATCGTATCAAGGAAGTACCTTCAGGATATCAAGAAGATATTTAAAAGGAGATCGTTATGAAGAGAATCTTAAGAGATACATGTATTCTGGCTTCACTTATGATACTGAGCGTTTTTGCAATATCTGTCATATGGATGGGACTTACAGCAGAGATCGTCCTTGTGTTTCAGCTTTTTGCTTTATCTTTTGTCATAGCTCTTGTCAATTACCTTCTTGATGAATACCTGAGTCTATCAATTATAGGTAATTATTTGTTAAAATATATCATCGCCACCGCCATTGTAATGCTGTTTGGCTTTGTCGTTGGCTGGTTCTATCAGAGCAATTTCTGGATGGCCTTTGTTTATGTGGGAGTGGTTCTTGTACTTGCATATATGGTAGATGCTATCAAGACTAGAAAAGATATAGAGTATATAAACTCCAGAATTAAAAAATAGGAAAGTTAGAAAAATTGGGGATACACTACCGCTAAGAAAATGCCGATATAACAAATAATAGATGCTTTTTGCTGATATATTTGGAGGTGAGGCGTGAAGAAAACTCTGATCATTGTTATTGACCTTGTAATAATGACGTTGATACTTTTCTTTATAGTTCAATATGCCAATGCCAAAATGCGAGAAAGTAATGAGAGTGTTATAGAGGCCTTCGAGAAGATGACTGTTACTGCTGAGCAGATCATCACTAATTATCTTGAGGACGAGCAGCATCTATGTGACGTTTGGGCCAATTATATCAACAGGTCTGCTGAAGCGGGGACACCTATGACTGCTGAGGAGGCTATTTCTTTTATCAGAAAGGCCAAGATATCTCCTATAATCTACGGACATCTTATATTCACTGATGAAGGGTCCAGGAGCGGTATATCTACCCATCCCGGGTCCAAGGATCCTGACGATTATTCGGTTTCATATCGCAACATCAAGATTTTTGACAATATGGACAAGACAGTCAGACAAGATGGAGCTGTCAGTCTGACAAGAGCATATACCAATCCTCAAAATGGAGTGCAGTCAATTGCATTCATGAATCCGGTAACTATAAAAGATGAGGATACAGGAGAGCTCAAAGAAGCGCTTCTTATGCGCGTAGAGCCTGTAAGCACGCTTGAAGACAAACTTGTCTTCTTAAAGGGTGAGTATGAGAATGTAGAGATCTCTCTCATTAACAATGATGGAGAGTATATGGTTCATGGTAAGTCTCTTAAGAATTCCAACTTTTTTGAATATTATAAATCTTATAATAAAGCTGATATTGCAGATTATAACGAGATGATAGACAAGGTTACAACGCAGACAGGAACTATGACGATGTTCAATTCAAAGGGGGAAGAATGCGTGATCTCGTATACTCCTTTGAAATCCATGGATACGTGGCTGCTTCTGGCGTACATACCGGCAGTTGAGCTGAAGTCGACCAATACGGTTGTAGACTGGCTCCTTCTTGGAATGGTAACGGTGGGATTGTTACTGCTGCTGGGTTTCAACTATCTGATACTCGTGCAATATAACAGGAAACTGGCAGAGGCTGCAGAGGCTGCCAATCAGGCCAATGAAGCCAAATCCCACTTTCTATCCACAATGTCCCACGATATTCGTACACCTATGAATGCAATCCTGGGTCTTAATGAGATGGTACTTAGGGATAGTCACGAAGATGAGATCGTGGCGTATTCTGAGAGTATCAGGACTGCGGGCAAGACACTTCTTGGCCTTATCAATGATATTCTTGATTTTTCCAAGATAGAAGCAGGCAAGATGGATATCATAAATGTGGATTACAGTCTTGCTTCGATGCTCAATGACCTTGTGAATATGGTTCAGGGCAGGGCTGATGACAAGGGGCTTTCATTTAATCTTGATGTAGACAGGAATATTCCGTCTGTACTAAATGGCGACGAGATCCGTATCAAGCAGGTCATCACCAATATCCTTTCTAATGCAGTCAAATATACCAAGGAAGGTGGCATTACTTTCAAGGCGGGGTTTGAAAAGACCAAAGAAGAGCCTGATAAGATAAGGCTTATCATAAGCATAAGTGACACCGGTATTGGCATAAAGCCTGAGGATATGAAGCGCCTTTTTAAGGCATTTGAACGTATTGAAGAGAGCAAGAACAGGAATATAGAAGGAACCGGCCTTGGCATGAGCATAGCCCAGAGTTTTCTTAAAATGATGGGAAGCCATATAGAGGTTGAGAGTGAATATGGAAAGGGATCGACTTTTTCTTTTGCCTTAGTACAGGGGGTAAAAGACTGGAATCCTATAGGTGACTATGAAGAGAGCTTCAAACGATCTGTATCTGAGAGGAAGAAATATAAAGAGAGATTCACAGCTCCTGATGCAAGGCTACTGGTTGTTGACGATACACCTGTTAACCTGTCTGTATTCAAGAATCTTTTAAAGAGAACCAAAGTGCAGATAGACACTGCAGGCAGCGGAGATCAGGGTATCATGCGGTATAGAAACAGGCACTATGATGTTATTTTCCTGGATCATATGATGCCTGATAAGGATGGCATAGAAACCCTTAAGGAGATGAAGGAGATAGCCGATACAACGAATGCGGGAACTCCTATAGTATGTCTTACTGCCAATGCTATTTCGGGAATGCGCGAAATGTATATAAATGCCGGTTTTGATGATTATATAACTAAGCCGATAGATCCGGACAGGCTTGAGGCACTGCTCCTTACATATCTTCCGAAGGACAAGATCGTTGAAGCATCTAATGAGGATAGTGAGGATAAGGGTGCGGATGATCACGATACGGATGATCATGACATTCCGGATTTTATCAAAAAGATCGATGCTCTTAACGTGAATTCCGGCATCATACACTGCGGAAGTTGTGAAGCCTATATGGATACGCTAAAGACTTATCTGGGAAGTGGCAAGAAGAATGTGGATGAAATCCAGAAGTACTGGGCAGATAAAGATGTTAAGAATACTACGATCAAGGTTCATGCGCTTAAGAGTACTTCTTATGTGATAGGAGCGCAGAAACTTGGAGACTTCGCAGCACGTCTTGAAAAGGCTGGAGAAGCCGGGGATGTAGACATTCTTGAAAAAGAGATAGAACCTTTACTTACTCAGTATAGAGAACTGGTAGATAAATTGGAGCCTTTGGCATATGAAGATAGCATTAAGGTGCAGGATGGTACAAAAGATGCGAAAGATAAGCCTTTAATATCTGATGATGATATGAAAGAAGCTTATGAAAGACTACAGGAAGCTTGTAATTCATATGATTATGACAGCGTTGCAGATATAGTTAGTAAGCTTGAAGAATACAGATTCCCGGAGGATGAGGCGGCAAGATTTGAAACTATAAGAAGCGCTGTAGACAATTTTGACTATGACCAGATACCACAGATTCTTGCAGAAAAAAAGGATTGATGTCGCAAGATACATAAGTTTGAACCATTAGCTAGTGATATGAGGGTGATTATGTCCTTGGTTACAGAAAGGAGTCAGTATGATGATCCAGACAAAGAGATTTATTAAAAAGATAGTGATGGCGGCATTAGCAGGATCACTAATACTGGGCGCTGCATCATGCAGCCTAAGTTCTGAAAAGAGTGCGGAATTTAAACCGGCGCTTTCAACAGATACGTCCTGTACTATAAAGGTTGCAGGAAGCTATTCCAATTTTGAATCCTTGGAGAGTGAATTCGAGCGTTTCTATGAATACTATCCAAATGTAAGCCTTAACTATGTCTATCTGGATGATTATAACAATACTATCGCAAGCGCCTTAACAAGCGATGAAGCTCCGGATATATATGTTACGGCGTCATGGATGCTTGATGATGAGAAGATGGCACCTGTTCTTGATAGTGCGGAGATCTTATCTGACCCTTCTCTTAATATAGATCTTGACTGTATACGTCAGGGCGCTCGCTGGACGCTTGAAAATGGGGATGTGATCATGATACCTATTTTCACAAGGTCATATGGAATGCTTGTAAATTTGGATATATTTGAAAAAAATAACCTGGAAGTTCCGGATACATACAGTGAACTTGTTGAGACTTGCGATAAGCTGGTTGCTGCCGGTTTTGATGCTCCTATTATGGGGGATAACGGAATTACTGTAGCCGGAATATATTATGCATTTGCTTTTCCGCTATTTTGTAACAACGTAATTGGCAATCCCGAAGCAGTAGCAGCACTAAATAACATGGACAGCTCTGCAGGAGAATATATGCGACCGGCACTTGATAAGATAGGGAGCTTTGTAGATATGGGATATATAAATCCTAAGCTATGCTCTGATGAGATAGAAAATGACTATGATGCAGTTATCATGCGCTTCTTCGAAGGAGATGTTCCTATTATGCTGGGAAGCGGCGACATGGTATCCGGTACTCAGAAGCGTGAGAGTAAGTCGGAAGCTTTTATAGCAAATCCCTTCAAATACAAGTTCTATGTGGTGCCTTCTGGTGATGAAGGCGGATACTTCCTTGACTCTGTCAATCTGTTCTTTAGCGTGAACAAGAACAGTCCTAACCTTGACATGACCAATGAATTCATAAGGTTCCTTATGAGGGAGAAGGAGCTTGGAAATATGGCTGCGATAAAGCGCCTTATCACTCCGACCAATGATTTCTCCCTGGATGAGGTATATGCATCTCTTGAAAGCTTCCCTAAAGAGAGGTACTTCAGTTTTCAGGAGACAGGTCTTAATGATGCAGTCACCAAAGAGTTCCGTGCAGCTGCCTATAAGGTTGCCAACGGCGAGATGACTGTGGATGAGGCAGTAAGTGCTTACGGAAGCCTGTGGGATAACTAAAAGCACTTGCAGAAAGGATACCGGATGGAAGAGCGCGTAGTCGTTGTAGATGATGATGCGATCATATTGAAGAATGCCAACACGGTCCTGACCGGTGCCGGGTTTAAGGTTACATGCCTAAAAAGCGGACGATTATTGCTTGACTATGTCGTAAGGAATAAGATCGATATGCTGCTTCTGGACATCAAAATGCCTGAACTTGACGGCTTTGAGACTATGAGGCTTCTTAGAAAGTGGGAAAAGGATAATGGCGTAAAAGAGATACCTGTTATCTTCTTTACAGCCAATGATGACTGTGAATCAGAAACTATGGGACTGTCTCTTGGCGCAATGGATTTTATAAGAAAACCCTTTGTAGCAGAAGTACTGACGCTTAGAGTGCGTCACCTTCTTGATCTTATAAGGCTCCAGCGTGATCTTCATGCAGAGGTTGAGCGTAAGACCAAAGAGGTAGAGGGCCTGTCACTTCACGTAGTACATACTCTTGCAGATGCCATTGACGCTAAGGATGCATATACTAAGGGTCACTCCGGAAGAGTAGCAGAGTATTCAAGAGAGATAGCCAAAAGATACGGATATTCTGTAGAAAGACAGGATGAAATATACATGATAGGACTTCTTCATGATGTAGGTAAGATAGGCGTGCCTGATGCTGTGATCAATAAACCGGGCAGACTTACAGACGAAGAGTTTGAGAAGATCAAGACTCATCCCGGAAGAGGAGCCAAGATACTTCAGAATATCGAAGAGATGCCTAAACTTGCCATAGGAGCAAGATGGCATCATGAAAGGTACGACGGAAGAGGCTATCCTGACGGACTATCAGGAGAAGATATCCCCGAAGAAGCCAGGATCATCGCAGTTGCAGATGCCTATGATGCCATGACCAGTAACAGAAGCTACAGGGGCATAATCCCCCAGGACGTAGTCAAAAGCGAGCTTGAAAAAGGTTCCGGAACCCAGTTTGATCCACGCTTTGCGGCTATAATGCTTGAGATAATCAAAGAAGACACTGACTACAAACTACATGAACAATGATCCTTGTGGACGGAGACAAGGGATCATATTTTGTCAAAAAAGCCTGTGTTGACAGGCTTTTTTGGTGTACAATATAACTTTAAAACTTGGATACTACACCAAATAGTCCAAGAATAAAAAATGTTTTATAGGGAGAAAAAAGTAACAAATGTGGGAGAATGAAGATAGCAGAGTACCTGTGACTATCGAGGAATTAAAAGATCTATGTGCGCAAAGGGGAATTAATCTATATCAGCTGGGCTTCTATCTTGGTTCGGATCATATCGGACCTAATGCATATGGCGTTTACAAAGACTATTGGACTAGTGACTTTATAGTATATAAAAATATTGAGGACGGATCCAAGGAAGTACTGTATCAGGGACAGGATGAAGCGAAAGCTGTAAGTAAGATCAATGAGCAGCTAAGGAATACGCTTCTAAATGCGGAAGTCAGCAATGAAGAGGTACCGGATACCGGAGCGCTGGATACTTCCGACCATTCCCTTTTACGTCCTGAAACATCAGGAGTGGAAGAGAGCGAATATGCAAGAGAAGAGACTCAGGATTCATGTACAGACACCATATTCACCCAAGATGATGATCTTAATCTTTCCAGTGAAAAAATATCTGATGAAGAAGCTAATCTGAATATATTTGGAGGAAGTTCATCAAGCGAGGAATATAACTTAAGCTCGAATGAATCTGTACACAATAAATATACAAGTGGGTCTACGAAAGATGATAGAGCATCGGAAAACTCCTGGATGGATATTCAGACTCCGATCATGAAAGCAGCTCCTAATGAAGCTGGTACAAAAGAAAGTGATGAGCCATCTTCTGATGATGAGAAGAATTCTACTAAAGAAAAAGAATTTACCGCTGAAGATGTCAAAGATCTAAAGACCGGAGTAATATTTTGCATTGGTAAGCTTTTCTATTATCTTGGAAGGCTTTGCTATTATCTAAGCATAATCCTTTACTATTTGTTCAAAGCTTTTGATGGTGCCAAATATGAGATCAATCTCATACTGACTGGGAATAGAAGAAGCGTAAAAGACAGGAATAATAATGGCGCCGCAACTGGTGATAAAGAAAATGTCAGAATAGATGGAAGCGGCGAAGATAATGGCATAGAGAATGGTAAAGATAACGAGAATGAAGCTCCGGTATTTTTCAATGAGAAAGAATATGATGATAAGGCAGAACTCTTAGGAGCTAAAATACAATTTTATATCAGCAGGTTCTTCTTCTATATTGGCAAATACGCTTTGAAATTAAGCCAGTATTGTTATCAGGGTATAGATGATAAATTCAAGTTTGAAGCTGAGTTTAAGGAAGCAGATAGCGAGCATATAGCAAGAACAGATACAATCAGTAGGGCAGCAGAAAGTGAGCATGTAGCTAGAACAGATGTATCCGGCGGGGCAGCAGGCAGTAGTGTTATTACCAAAGAATATACCAACAGAAGACCGGATGTCAGCAAATCGGAGTCTGATGCTTATAACAATGCAGAAACCTATAAAAAAGCTGACACCTATACCCATACCAATGCTAATACCAGCTACTACCGAGGTAATGACCAGAATCTCCAAAGCCTTGTCAAGAACATTGACCCGGATGTAGAGTTATTAACAGCAGATTACTCTGAGACATATGATCTGACAGAGATTGCAGAGGAATATGATGATAACACAGAAGCTGGTAGTGATGGCAGTATAGATGATCTGTTTAGTTCATTGGATGATGAGGAACTTGAGTATCCTGATAATAATGAAGATTATATAGATAATAAACTCGGTAAAAAGATATACCTGTTCATAGTGGTGGCACTTGCTGCAGTACTGTTTTTGATATTCATGATGGCAGGTGCAGATTTGGCGGCCAAATCAAAGCGTAATGACCGAAACTACTATGATTACGAATATAATACAAATAGTCATAAGACCTATAACAACAGCTGGAGATGGTAAAAGGGCCAAAGCCCAGGGTGATAGATCACAGCAATCTGTCACTCTGGGGCGGCCTTTTTATATTACTCTATACTTTTTTATATTACTCCATACTCTTTTAGAAGCTTCTCAATATCTGTTCCTTTGATAGCACTTAGGAGTTTGCTAAGGGCGATCTTTTCCTTAAAGCCCAGCTTCATGTCAGTAAGGGGCCTTCCGTCGCGCATGCTGACTGCAGCCTTTAGCAGATCCCGGATATCATAGATGCTGCCCCAGACTTCCGGTACTCCGCGGTCTACATTCATGAGAGTATAGACAGCGACCATTGCAGTTCGTATAGAATACTCAGTTGTGAATACGGTGTCTCTTGGAACTTCTGCAAAATTCCCGATAAAAGCGAAGTTCACAGCGCCGTCAGGCACAACTTCTGGTCTGTCTCCTGCTGTACGCGGCATGAAGTAAGCACTTGCAAATGGCATCATTACCGGGATTGTTTTTGCACTGTTTGCAGCAAGCTGTTCGATCTGATCTGTGGGAACGCCAAGATGATACAGCCATTCCATGCATATTTCTTTGCCGGTGCAGTCGCGCATTTTCTTCTTGATATAATCACCCGGACGATCTGTATAAAGACCATAGAGCCATACAAGGCACTGATCCTTGGGCTGGGAATGGAACTGAGGCTGGCGATTGATAGTCCAGCTAAGTAGCCATCCCGAATCCCTTGCTGTAACAATTCCGCCGGTTACAACCTTGCCGGATAGTGGATCGCGCTGACATATGTTTTTGATATAGGGCAGGATCTTGCCATCTAATGTATTGACAGTGACACCCATCCAGTTGCATTCTTCGGGATTGCCATAGAACTTCTCCGGATGACCAAAAGAGCTGTCCTTTTCAGCAATCTTGCGCCACAGATCAAATGAACCACCCGGGCGGATCTCTTTGTGATATTCACACACTTGATCCTGACCACCAATGGAGGAGTTCTCTACATTACTTCCATTGGTGATAAACAGATAATCGTCCTCTGTAAGGTCCAGGTAATCTTTCTGGCCGGCTGTGTATAGTTCTATGCGCTTTGCAATTTTTATATCATCATGAATATCAAAATCAACATCCATGACTTGTGTATTAAAGTGAAACTGTACTCCGTGAGCTTCCAGATATCTGACCATAGGAAGAATCATGGATTCATACTGATTGTACTTGGTAAAGCGAAGAGCACGTAGATCCGGAAGACCATCGATGTGGTGGATGAAGCGCTGCATATACCTCTTCATCTCAAGAGCACTGTTGCAGTTATAGAATGCAAACATAGTCCTCCAGTATGTCCAGAAATCGCTGCCCAGAACTTCGTCATCCAGAACATCTGTGATACGCTTTTCTTCCAGATCTTCATCAGGTGTGAAAATAAGTTTTGTTAGCTGCCTTGATGCTTTGTCGCTAAGGTTGAATTTGCCGTCTGTATGGGCGTTCTGGCCCTGATGCTCAGTAACGCGGCACAGAGAATAGTTGGGATCTTCCTTGTTAAGCCAGTAGTACTCGTCAAGGACACTGACTCCATCTGTTTCGATAGATGGAATAGAGCGGAATAGGTCCCACATAACCTCGAAATGGTTGTCCATCTCACGACCGCCGCGCATGACATAACCAATCTCCGGATAGTTCCATCCATCGCAGGCGCCTCCGGCGATGGGATCACGCTCAAAAAAGTGAATGTTTTTTCCCGGCATTTGTGCGTCGCGCACAAGGAAACATCCTGCAGAAAGCGCTGCAAGTCCGGTTCCTATAAAGTAGGCGGATTTATGTTCAATTCCTTCAGGTTTTTTAGGACGGGCAAATGCCTCATAGTTACCACTTGAATAATACATAAAAGAACCTCCATAACACTGTAATTGCACTGTTTTTGGGTACAATTAAAGTGTAGGAGGTTCTGCTTATAGCTGCCATAGGCGAAAGATACAGAGTATCTAAAAAGACGATAGTAATGCATAAATGACTATTTTTCCAACAAAAGGACATAACTGTCTAAATAATCAAAATCATTAAATATATCCAAATAAGATACAAAAATTAAAGCGCATGTAAAAGCTAAATTACCTAAATAGCTATGAAAATTCCGATCACGTTCTACTTAAAGGGACATCCAGCCTGCACTTTTCAAGCATGCGGGGGATGTCACCGTCAATAAGTTCACTTAGGCGAGATACTATCTCTTTTGGAGGAGTCTTCATATCGCTCTTGATCCACTCCAGAGTCAGACCTACAAAGGCGTATTTGTAGAAATCAGCAATGAATTTCTTGTCTTCATCTCTGACAGTCATCCCATGAGCGCATTCCTCTACTACATTGATCAGGAGATCATATACTACCCGGTACAGGTACTGGATGATCTGTTCCTGGCTTACATGGCGGTAGACATTGATTATAAATGGCTTGTTGTCTTCTACTGCGTTCAGAACATTCAAAAAGCCCTGTTGCCAGGTATCATAGGTCGTATTGCTTGATAAGGCCTTCCTTGCATCCTCTTCACAAGACCATTCGATCAGGGCATATATATCCTGAAAATGATAATAGAAAGTGGCTCTGTTGACGCCGCAATCCTCGGTTATATCATTTATGGTGATCTTATTGACAGGCTTTTTTAAAAGAAGGTTCTTGAGTGAAGTTTCAAGTGCACGTTTGGTGATATTGGACATGAATCAGGCTCCTAAATGACTTTTATTAAAATCATCAAAACTATAATCTTAATATAGCTTATAGACCGGCATACCGGCTTATTCATATTTAATAAAACTGCTTGTCTATGAATTTATCTATTGCGTCATAAAATCTTGACAATGATTACATTGCCTTCGATTTTATTCCTTGTATATAAATCGAACGAGTCAGCACACTAGAATCCGATATCTAATATCATACCATATCTTACATAAGAACTTATTATTAAGAACTTATGCCTTATCACCACATATCCACGCCCATGCAAGATCTGACCATAGGCCTACATCGGCCTTAAGGCTCATATCGATTCCATTTTCTTGGAATTCATTGCCGCTAAAGAACTGTTCGATGAGTTCCTTCTTCCTCTGCTCTGAAACGTTGACTCCCTTACCTTCCTTGACACTGAAAGCCGCCCGCATGGTCTGCTCCATGCTATAATCCCCGCCGGACCAGCCTTTGAAGAAGGTATCGTTGGCAATTGTAAGGCCGTGAGGTCCTCTTGGGAACACATAGTGGGCGAAAGGAACCTTATGCCTGCGCAGTGCCATGGCAAAGAGATAACTGTTCTCTACAGGGACAAGACCATCTTCCTGAGTCTGCCAGATAAAACAAGGCGGTGTGTTACCTTTAACCTGTTTTTCCAAAGAGAAGTACTCAAGCTCTTCATCAGTAGGATCATCGCCAAGAAGAGCCTTGACTGAATCCTTGTGAGTGAACTCGCCTGTAGTGATAACAGGATAGGACAGGATGACGCCGGTAGGTCGGTTGGATATCTCGTTGTATGTAGGATCAATATCCTTGACATCATCAAAATGAACTGCAAGGCTTCCGCATACGTGGCCGCCTGCAGAAAAGCCCATGATATAGAGATTGTCAGGGTCTATGCAGTATCTGTCAGCATTTTTTCTTATAAATCTTACAGCTCTTGAGATATCTTCAAGGGGCTGTCTTTTAAGAGGAACTGACATGGTGATATCAGTTGTATAGCTAAGAACCAGTACATTCATCCCGCGTTTGTAGAACTCCATTGCAGGAAGCTCGCCCTCATGAGAGCAGCACATGCAATAGCCGCCTCCGGGTACTACCAGCATACATGGACGCTTATCAGTATCCGGGTGAAGATATGCAAAGACATTGGGAACAAAGCCGTAAGCTGCTTCGTAGGTATACTCGCCATCCTTCCAGATATTATCACGTTGTATCCTCATCCTTGGCCCGTTTTGAGGCATACCTTGAAGCTCATAATCAGCTTCCGGATAGTCAGGAGCCCATCTGTCTATACCATCTGATATATATGCAGCTATAGGATCCTCTGAACTTGCAGTATCCGTTGCATCCGCTCTGTCACCGGGAAGCACTGCGCTAAGCACAGCATAGTAAGCCTCTTTGGCTTCACACTTTCCTTTGAACAAAAGAGGGTAACTTGTCTCACGTCTAAAACCAGTAAGCCAGCTATCTTCATCTCTAAGATTCCAGAATGTGACACTTGTGATATTGGCCTTGCCTGATCTTACAGCGTCAAGGTAGATCTTGAAGAAGTCCCTGTATCGTAGAGCCAAACTATGCATGGACTCATCTGACGGGTCGGCATTGTGCATATCAAGCTCAGTTATATGGATCTTAAGACCAAGAGCGCCGTAGCTCTCTATAGCCTTCTTGTAATCATCAAGATCAGGATGATTCATAAGAAGATGAGACTGCATGCCCATTCCGTCTACAAGCTTTTGGTCAATAAGGGGTTTTAAAACATTGGCTATGATGAAGTCTCTCTTCCAGTCAAGAGCTGTCTCGTAGTCGTTGTAGAAAAGATCAACACCATCGGATACGTATCGTCTTGCATATTCAAATGCTTTGATAAAAAAGTCATTACCAACAGTCCTGGTCCATAGTGACTTCCTGAAATCTCCCTCGTCAACTATCTCGTTGACAACATCCCAGGCATAGATAACACCAGGGTAATTGGACTGAACAAAAGTAAGTACACCTTTTATATAGTTTTCAAGTCTAGAGAGCATAGTGTCTCTACTTGCAAGCGGAAAATGCTCGTTGTAGTTCTCACAAAAGAACCACTTGGGAGTCTGATTGTGCCATACAAGGGTATGGCCGCGCATGGCTATGCCATGTTCTTTGGCAAATTCAAGATAAGGGATGGCGTTTTCAAAAGTCAGGGCAGGTTCAAGGTTGTACTTGTCAGGGTCTTCCTTGTTAAGATTCTTGTCAAGGTAGTACATGGGCTTCATATCATTCTCACAAGTGAAGCTGTTGAACTGATCTGTAAGAAGCTCCATGTGAGCCTTGGTATGGAGATTGACTCTGGAGATAGCAGCGCCAATCTTAAAATATGGTTCATAGGCGGTTTTGAGATTCATAATATCCTCCGTAATACGATACTATAATTAAAAAAACATATCTATTGTAGAATATATCTATTGTATATATAAAGACTCTTTGTATATCTTAATACATTAATAAATAGCGTACTATGTAATTCTTGCCTATTACTTATCATTATTGATTAATTCATCGGAAGAAGTGATTAAACTACGCTATAATAAATATCGCAATAAGTAAGCCAAAGCTTGCTGCCCTAGATCCTACAGCTATTCAAAATGGGAAGTAAGTGCTATAATTGTTAGGGATTGCTAACTTGTTGCGACCTAATAAATGTAACTAATTATCCACAGGAGGAACATCAATGTCTTTTTCTAATGTAATTGTCATAGCTATTCTTGCGGCAGTTGTTTTCATAGCGCTAAAGGGTAGTATAAGTCACTTTAAAGGGGAGGGAGGATGCTGCGGAGGCGGCGGATCAGTTGAGAAAGAGCCTGATAAGAAACTCTCTGGACCCGTAATCCAGACTAAAGTGTTCAAGATAGACGGGATGCACTGCGAGAACTGTTCTAATAAAGTTAAGCGCACCATTAACAGAATAGACGGCGTATCAGCTAAGGTGAATCTGCGTAAAAAAGAGGCTGTTGTCCGTTATGAAAAAGATGTTGATGATAGCCTTATTACTAAGGAAATTGAGGATCTTGGTTACAAGGTAACAGAGTGTTACGGCAAGAAGTAAGAGTATAGAGTATATTATTACCTCTTAAGACAGTGCCGGGGATATCCGGTCAGTATTTTCAGAAGATGCAGAACCCGTCCGGGAATGTCAATGACTAAGAAGATTACTTTGTCATTGATATTTTCGGGCTTTTTTTTTTTCCTGATAATCTTCATCAAATCTTTATTTTTCTTTGTATTCTCTTTTCAGGTTGAAAAAACGCGATAACAAAAACAAATATACTTTGAAAATAAAGGGGAAAAATAATGGAAATGATGCTTAAAACTAACGAACTTTGTAAGACATTTAAAGATCAGAAAGCTGTTAATAAAGTTTCACTTAATATACCCAAGTGCTGCGTATACGGTCTTCTCGGACCAAATGGTGCAGGAAAGTCAACAACACTTAAGATGATAACAGGAATCATGAAGCCCACAAGCGGCGAGATCATCTACGATGGGAAGCCTTGGAACAGAAGCGTTCTTGATAAGATTGGAGCACTGATCGAGAATCCGCCGATTTATGAAAATCTCACAGCAAGAGAGAATCTTGAAGTAAGAGCGATCCTTATTGGAGCTCCCAAGAGCAGGATTGATGAAGTTTTAAAAACAGTTTCACTTACAAACACAGGCAAAAAGAAAGCTGGTCAGTTTTCACTGGGAATGAAGCAAAGACTTGGTATAGCACTTGCGCTTCTTGCAAATCCCAAGCTCCTTATTCTGGATGAGCCTACAAACGGACTTGACCCTATCGGAATTGAAGAACTTAGAGAACTTATAAGATCTTTTCCAAAAAAGGGAATCACAGTGATCCTGTCAAGCCATATCCTATCAGAGGTTCAGATGTGTGCTGACTACATCGGAATAATCTCAGACGGAGTGCTGGGATATGAAGGCGAGCTTCTTCCGGGACAGAATCTTGAAGAGCTATTCATGGATGTTGTTAAGCAAAACCGTAAGCTGCAGAATATCGCATAATTACCAATTACCTAACAGAATAGATGAGAGGATTGAAGAAATGACTAACATAATAAAGGCAGAATTTTTAAAATCAAAGAGAACTATGAGCAGTAAACTCATATTTGCATTCCCAATAATCGCACTTGTAATGGCGTTTGTGCTTACAAACGGAATAGAAAACGCATACGCAGAGAGTGCATGGAACTGGTGGTATGTATTTATTCTTCCGGGGATGATCGCTATCGTAAGTTATCTTTCTGTAATGAGGGAAAAGAAAAACGGATACTACAACATCAAGACTCTTCCTATGGAGAAAAGAAAACTGATGCTTGGGAAAATAGCCTATCTTGGAATCCTTGTACTTATATCAAATGTAGTGCTCTTTGCGGGAGCTACCATGGGTGGCGCCTTTCTAACAACAAGTGTTCCGGTAATTGGAGCAGCTGTAACAGTTGTCGTTCTTACTATCGCAGTGCTTTGGCAGATACCGCTGTTCTTATTCCTTAGTGAAAAATTCGGAATGGTAGTTGAACTCTTAGCCTGCCTGTTCATAACTGTGCTTGGAGTAAGTGTGGCACCTTCAGGAAAATGGTTTTTATTTGTATCCGCAATATCCAATAGAATTGTTACTCCGCTTCTTCATATACTTCCAAACGGCTTGAGAACGCAGGCAGAAGATCCGCTTCTTAGCACTACTGTAATCTTTCCCGGCATTCTCATTGCCCTGGCCCACTTTGTGGTTTTAACTTATCTGTATCTTAACTGGTTTGAAAAAAGAGAGGTCAAATAATAATGTTTATTAGATGTCTTCGTGCAGAGTTTTATAAAATGAAAAGAAGTCCCGTGACAATCAGTCATATCATAATCCCGATACTGGTAAGCGCGGTGTTTCTTGCTTATTATGCTAGTTCCGGATGGGAAGAGATAGATAAGATAACTGCTTTTTATCAGGCTCTTGGATCTGCATTTCCTGTATTGATTGGAATCTTCGTTGCAAGTACAATGGAGCAGGAGCAAAATGCTGGAGCGTTCCAGAATCTTCTTACTTTGAGAAGTAAGACTGCAGCACTTTTTTCAAAGGTAGTAGCATTACTTTTACTTGGTCTATTGGCTTTGTTATTCACAGCAGTTTTATTCGGATCCGGCTTTAATATGATTCACGGGCAGAGCAGCGCTTCAATGGGAGTGTTTGTTATAGCTTCTCTTGTGATGTGGCTTTCCGCGATTCCGCTTTATCTGATATTTGAGATTTTTGCATTTGTTTTTGGAAAAGCTTTTGCGATAGGTGCAGGACTGCTCTCAGGACTTATCAGTGCACTTTTCCTTACCGGTCTAGGTATGTATGTATGGAAGGTCGTGCCGTTTTCATGGGCAACTAAAATGCCTGATGCATACCTTGTATACGAGCTTGCTAATAGATCGGCGCTTTCTCAGATTAAGTCACAGGCACCGATTTACCTGATAGTTGTCATTGTATGCTTTGCCGGATATTATGTTTTTGCTGCAAACTACGAAGGTAGTAAGATTTCTGAATAAATGGCTTCAAATATTTATACAAAAAGGATGAAGAATATGGCAAACATACTTGCAGTTGACGACGAAAAAGCCATTCTAAACATGATTGGAAATGTTCTTGTTAAGGACTCTCACACAGTTACAAAAATTGATGATCCTACGAAACTAAAGATGGATAAGCTATCACGCTTCGACCTGATATTACTGGACGTGATGATGCCCGGAATTGACGGCTTTGAACTTTGTTCAAAGATAAGGAATGTAGTTGATTGTCCGATTATATTTATCACAGCTAAGACGGATGAGGGAAGTCTTGTAAACGGACTTGCCCTTGGCGCAGATGATTATATCTGCAAGCCCTTCGGAGTTATGGAACTTCGTGCAAGGATCGGAGCGCACCTTAGAAGAGAAAAGCGTGAACACGTGGCAAGACTATCACTTGGCAGGATCTGCTTTATGCTTGAATCACGAAAGATGATGATTGATGAAAAGGAAATAAATCTCACAAAGGCTGAGTATGACATATGCGAGTTTCTGGCAAAGAACCGCGGTCAGATTTTTTCCAAAGAACAGATACTGGAAAAGGTACTGGGGTACGACAGTGAGAGTAGTGACAGCACGATAATCACGCACATCAAAAATATAAGAACGAAGCTCTTGCGCTACGAATATATGCCGATTAAGACAGTTTGGGGGATTGGATATAAATGGGAAGAGTAAAGAGCAAGGATAAAAGGAATAAGAGGGGGATGCTGGGGCTTGGAAGTATGTTTGAGGCCTATACTTTTTTTATGGGATTTGCACTCATTATATGGGCTGCTATTTCTTATTTTGCGTTTGGTCTTCTTATAAATGCCGGAGTGATCTACCCGGCCAACTATGCTGAATATAGGATAAATGAAGCTTTTGAACAGATTGAAACAGCAAGTGAAGTGACGGAAGATCTGATTCCTGAAGTATGCCGCTATGTGGTCTTTTCAGAGGATGGAGAAGTCCTTTCAGGGAATCTTGGCCAAAAGGATGTGGAAACTGCATGGAAGGTATTATCAAATAATAATTATAGTGATGGTAAATTCTATAAGGTTATTCACCGCAAGGATGAATATGTTGTCTTACAGTACAGACTTAAGTCTCAGTATAAGTCAATGTGGATGAATGAACATCTGCCAAGCCCTGAAAATCTTATGATATTATTCATCTTTTTTTGCTGTATTGGAATCATGCAGATTTTTGCAAAGAGATTCGGATCGGTTATCCGAAAAAAGATGACTCCTATGAGGGGAGCCTTAGAGCAGATCGGCGACAGGAACCTGGATTTTAAGATAAATTATTCAGGTGTCAGGGAGATTGATGAATGCCTGGTGGCATTGGATGACATGCGATATGCGCTTAAGACTTCGCTTCAGAAGCAGTGGGAGACTGAGCAGGAAAAGAGCAGGCAGATGTCAGCTCTTGCTCACGATATCAAGACTCCTCTTACAGTAGTTCGCGGCAATTCCGAGCTTTTATTAGAGACAGAACTTACGGATGAGCAGAAGAACTATGCGGACTATATTTCGGGAAGTGCACTTCAGATTCAGAACTATGTGCAGACCCTCATAGAAGTTACGAAATCTCAGGAGGGTATCGAGCAGGCACCTGTCAATGTGAAGGCTTCTGAGATTCTGGCTGATATCAAAAAGCAGACTATGGGGCTTTCAGAAGTTTATCAGCTTCAGATTAACTGGAAGGAAGAGTTTTCACCTGTAAAAGATGCAAATGTACAGGCGGTGCCGGATGATGAAAATAGCGAGGTCATTATCAGCGTAGTGTACGACCACGTTGTCAGGGCTGTTATGAATGCTGTGAGGAATGCTGCTGAGCATACCCCTAAGGGCGGTATAATAAATATTATAGCAACTTACAATGGCTTAGAACTTGCCTTTACTGTTGAGGATTCTGGAAGCGGCTTCACACCTGAAGCTCTTGCCCATGGCACAGAGCAGTTTTTTATGGATGATTCCAGTAGAACAGGCGGTTCTCATTATGGTATCGGACTATTCTTTGCAAAGAAAGCTGCTAAGGAGCACGGCGGCGAGATTGTTCTTGCTAATTCTAAGGAGACTGGTGGAGGTAAGGTTCGGATCTACTTTACGGTCTGAGCATGAAACTGAAGAGGAAGCATATATTTTTGATATATGGAATGGAGAAAATGACAATGGCTAACATGATAATGAGATTCCCGGGCGGCCTTCCAAAGGCGCTTACTTTAAGCTACGACGACGGCGTAGAACAGGACGAAAGACTTGTAGAGATCACTAATAAATATGGCATTAAGGGTACCTTTAACTTAAACAGCGGCGCTTTTGCCAAAGAGGGCACAACATATGAACCCGGAACTATTCATAGAAGAATGTCTCTTAGTAAGCTCAAGGAAGTATATAGTAAGAGCAGTTGGGAGATCGCAGCTCATGCCTATACACATGCAGCGCTCGTAGGCCTTCCTTCTAATATTGCTACAGATGAGATTTCAAGAGATCGTAAAGAACTCGAGGAAGTATTCGGAACATTTGTAAGAGGATTTGCTTATCCATACGGAGCCTACGATGATGCAAGTGTACAGATTCTTAAAAACTGCGGCATATGCTATGCAAGAACTGTAAATTCAACTCATGACTTCCGTATTCCAACAGACTGGCTCAGACTCCCTGCAACATGCCACCACGCTGATCCTCAGCTTATGGACCTTGCAAAGCGCTTCGTTGAAGCTAAGAACAGCTGGTCTCCAATGTTATTCTATCTCTGGGGACACAGCTATGAGTTTGAAGAGAAAGACAACTGGGACGTAATCGAGAAGTTCTGCGAATACGTATCAGGCAGAGACGATATCTGGTATGCAACTAATATCGAAGTATATGATTACTGCAAGGCATTTTCAGAACTCATTTTTAATACAGATATGACAATGTGTAAGAACCCTTCGGCTATAGACGTTTGGTTCACATATGGCGATAAGGATGTTCATGTAAAAGCAGGCGAGATTGTGGAAATCTGATGTAATAATAGACCCAAAAGGAAATAGTAATGAAGAGTAATACTAAAAAAATACTAATTATTGCAACAGTAAACATCATTTAAGAACCCATATTATTTATGACTCCGTTCACTAGGTCCATTCCCTAGGTCGGAATACTTCGTTTATTTGCAATTATACTTGATTAGTGTATCATGATGGTGTAAGTGAACAGATGGGAGGAGTAACTTGTTTGGATATTAAGTATTTGTTGTTTTTGCAGGAAATTAGGGAGAGCGCACCCGAATGGATTAATAATCTTATGCAACTTATCACCGATATGGCCGGAGGCATTCTTATTCTGCTTATACCGATGATTGTTTTCTTTTGTGTTGATAAGAAAAAAGGAGAGTTTATATGGATCTCACTGGTGATAGCATCGGTGATAAATGTATTTGTAAAATGTTTATTCTGTGTTTATAGGCCTTGGATTCGTTCGGAATTGATAAATCCTTCGGCAAAAGCAATTGAGGGAGCAGGAGATTATTCTTTCCCAAGCAGTCATACCCAAGGGAGTGCATCAGCATTTGGTTCTCTTGCGTATGTTTATCGCAAAAAGAAATTGCTATCCATAATATGCATCTGTGTGATACTGTTGGTTGCATTCTCTAGGAACTATTTGGGGGTTCATACACCGCAGGATGTTTTAGCAGGTTTATTTATTGCTATTGTTGGAATTGCTTTGACATGCCTTATACAGAAGAAAATAGATGGCTCGGAAAAGAATCGCATAATCTTTTGTGTGATTGCGGTTGTTACTATAATGCTTGCTTTATTATTTGTAAGTATGAAAGAGTATCCTATTGATCTCGATGCTTCCGGAAATGTTTTGTATGATCCTTTGCGCTCAATATCATCATTTGCCAGTAAGGCTGGTTTGGCTATAGGATTTTTAGCGGCCTGGATACTGGAAGAAAAATACATTGCTTTTAGCACAGAGAATTTGACATTCGGACACAGGATTATCAGAGCTGTGACAGCTATTCTCCTATATTTCCTAATGGCGATAATAGCTGCGGGAGTTTCTTCAATCATACCAATTGCATGGGTGGCGGCTTTTATGCAAAACGCTATTATGTATTTTGGTGTTATATTCTTTGCACCACTCATATTCACAAAAATTGAATCGCACTCACGGTCATGAACATGGTATCAGCTGCTTAACTATAGTAGCTGATATTTTTTTGAAATTATAGTTAGCAGTGACTAACAAAAAGAGTTATAATGTCTATATATATGGATAGAAGCGGAGGAAAAAGCATATGAAAGCAGATTATAAAAACTGGATGCCCAAGGGTATGGTGATGGGAACTGGATGCGGAATGATAGCTTCACTGGTCCTTTTTCTTATTTTAGGGGTCTCTCCAATAGTACCGGAAGGAAGCGCAAAAAGAGTTATTGGAATTGTGCTCTTGATTCTTACAGTTATTTTTTGTGCTGTGACTATATGGATGTATTTGATGTACAGAGCTTTTTCTTATAACGGTAAGCGCCAGATGTCAAAACAGATCATTGAAGGGGTAGCCTCTTATGTAAGCATTCCTGATGGTGGAAAGGGGCTTGATGTTGGATGCGGAAGTGGAGCTCTTACCATAGCCTGTGCCAAGAAGAATCCGGGGGCATCTTTTATAGGAATTGACAGATGGGGTAAGGAGTATGCTTCATTCAGTAAAAAACTTTGTGAGAGCAATTCTGAAGCAGAAGGTGTAAGCAATACCTCTTTTATGCAGGGAGATGCGTGTAAATTGCCTTTTGAAGATGAGACCTTTAATGCAGTAACAAGCAACTATGTATATCACAATATTCCAAGCAGTGACAGACAGGCGATCCTTTTGGAGACATTACGCACTTTAAAGAAGGGCGGCACATTTGCAATCCATGACATTATGTCAAAGGTAAAATACGGTGATATGCAGGCATTTGTACAGAAGCTAAAAGACATGGGATATGACGATGTAAAGCTTATAGATACAACAAGCGGAATGTTCATGACTAAATGGGAGTCAACCTGGATGGGATTATCAGGCTCAGCTATTTTAATGGGGAGGAAGTAAGAAATGGGACTTTTTAAAGATTATGTGAGTCAGACAAGAAAACCGGAAGGCTTTCTTGGGAAGATGATGGTAAATGGCATGAATGGAGGACATGCCAAGATGGCAGATTGGGGCATGTCACATCTTAAAAACATAGCGCCCGAGGAAATAGTTGAGATAGGATGCGGAGGTGGAAGAAATGCCGGAGAACTTCTTAAGAGGTATCCATCATCACATGTAACAGCGATTGATTATTCTGATGTTTCTGTAAGTAAAGCATCTGCTTACAATGCAGACGCGATAAAGAATGGCCGATGTGAGGTCAGGCAGGGAGATGTTTCTGCATTGACTCTTCCGGAGGGAGAGTACGACCTGGCAACAGCATTTGAAACTATATATTTCTGGCCTGGATTGAAGGAGTGCTTTGCGCAGGTTGCAAAGGTTTTAAAACCGGGTGGAACCTTCATGATAGTAAATGAGTCCGATGGTACTGATGAGACCAGCCTAAAATTTGAGAAGATCATTGAAGGAATGAAATGTCATACCATAGAAGAAATAGAGGATGCACTTAAGACAGCGGGATTTAGTAAGGTTAAATCCGATCATCATAAGAGCAAACCGTGGATAACCGTTATTGCCAGAAAGTAAGATGGAGGAACAGATATGTTATTAACCATATTTTTAGCAATAGTAGTATGTGCAGCAGTCGCACTTATGATGTTTGCCGGAGTTGCATTTATTCAGGACACAAAGCTGTTTTCATCTGCACCAAAAGAATTTAGGGAAGTATTAAAGCCAAGGGATAAGGAGCTGTTTTATGGAGCCAAGGCTATAGGATGGATGCTAATGATTTTTAGTGTAGTAATGATAATAGGAGCATTGTTCATTTCTACTTGGGACGGCTTTAGATGTGAATATTCATTTTGGCAATTCTTTTTGCGTTTTGTAATGATCTTCACAATATACAAGCTCTTTGACATGATTTGCCTTGACTACTTTCTGCTGTTAAAATTTCACTTCTTTCAGTTTTACTTTCCGGAAATTGAAAGCGTAAGCCACGGCAGGAAGTATGGATTTAACATAAAAAGCCAGCTACTTAAGCTTTTGGTTGTATTCCCGGCGATTTCTGCTTTGGGAGCCTTAATATGTACACTTATTTAATATGTTCTTAGGGAGGTAAGCGATGAAGTCAAAACAAAGAATATTATTCGGATGTTATGCAATGGTACTTGCTATTATTGGGGACTATCTTCTTGGATACGGTACAATCGGCACAACATCAGATCCGGATGCCTATATGGGAATATCCTGGAATGTGGCTCCTGATTGGAGATATGCAGTATCATCAATCCTCGGTTTTTTGTGTGCAGCGATGTTTGCCTATGCTGCAACAGAATTGATGAGGATTATGGAGGATGAATATAATCTAAAGAATTCCAAACTATATAAGCTTTTCAAGGTTGCCAACTGGGGAGGAATTTTGTATTTTGCCTTTATTCATATAGGCATATGCATCCTGCCGGTTGTTTTTAATACAGGAATGGAAGCAACGGGCGATATTGAAGCATCTGTCGGTATGACGATCAGGGTTCTGAAAAGTGAACTTATTCCATTGCTGGCCGGTTTTGTGGTCTGCGATCTATTTGTGACTATAGGATGGATTGGAATGGTTATTAAGGGTATGCTTCCTGTAAAAAAATGGATGATCATATTCTGCCCTGTTTTTGGTGTGATTTTTGGAAATCTGCTCAATTTGATATCAGAAGGGTTGGACTCTGGGACAGAATCACTGGGGTGGCTCGTGTTGTATTTGGTTTGTGCACTAACTCTTACAGATAAGAAAAGGTCAATTAAATGAAACTGACAAAAAACAATTGAATCTCATCTCGGAACTCCTTGGCTGCCTTTGCTTTTGCGGAGGGGATAGCCTTTACTAACGGACTCATGAGCGAGAGCATGATTATCTGGTTTTTGTTTGTATATTTGGAAATCGGGAGGCCTTGAAAAGTGTTAAAGAATTATAACAAGGATGGGCAAAAGCTACCGTTATTTGGAATAGGGCCATATATGATCTTTGGGATGGGATTGACCACACTGGCAGGTATCATACTGTTTGGATATGTTTTTAAAATCGGGATATTGGAGATGCCCTGGATAATGGTGTTCAGGATTATGGGAGCCTTACTGATAATATCAGGCATATTTATATGGTTTACCGGTGCGGTTCGTTCAGATATGGATGATCATATAGAGAGCAATAAACTTAAGACAAACGGAATATATGCATGGGTCAGAAACCCAATGTACAGCGGCTGGTGGATTGCCTTTGCAGGCATCACCCTTATGTGGCATAACATATGGATGCTTGTCCTGCCGGTGATAAACTGGATTATTATGACGATTACCCTTATTAACTCGGAAGAGAAGTGGCTTTTGGATTTATATGGTGCTGAATATGAGACATATAAGACTAAGGTAAACCGCTGTATTCCGTGGAAACCCTGCGAGGACAGAATCTACGTAACAGATATTTCGAATGCGAGATGGATGGCCTATGACATTCCGGGAAACGTTGGGTGGATTATTTACATAGCATGTCTTGTAAGGTGTTTTATCGTAAAACCGGATTTCATTTCTTCATGGGGATTATTCGGGATCATTGTGATCTCAGTAATACCGGCTATTTTCATGATGATCGGAATAGCAGAGCTTGTTTCTGAAAGATTTGCACATCTTGACAGAAGACTCCCTAAAGTGCGACTTCTAAGAGGATTTGGAGCACTTGTTCTCGGCGGCACTCTTGGGATGACAGTAAGTGTACTTGGATTAATATATGGATATTGTATAGGAGAAAGAAATCTGATTACTATATGGTGTATGCTGCTTGGAAGCTTTCTTTGTTTTATTTTTGCCGAACTTATTTATAAAACATACAGGTAGATCCCGGGAGACTGGGACTTTCTTTGTTTTATGGGTTAGTTAATGCTAACAAAAATAATTAACTTAAAGGGAGAAAACTCATCATGAAAGAATGGAACAAAAAGAGTGCATTATGGATGCTGCTTTATGCAGTTCTGTATGCAGTAGGAACAGCGATTGTGTGCGTTACGGGAGCGATTACGCCGGTACTGTTTGTGTGTTATCAGATTACGGCAGGAATACTGCTCTCTGGAATCATCATATACGCATTCAGAAAGGTAAAAGCTCCAGGAGTAGCAACGTGCCTTGGGCTTGCAATGATTCTATTACTTTTGTTGATCCAGGATGCTGTGGCATGGCATGTAATACCAGTCATTATCATAACAGTCCTTGCCGAGGCAGTACGTGCAGTCTTTAAGTATAACTGGACAGGAGACGTGATAGCTACTGTGATCATGACATTTTCAAGTTTTGGTTATTACGGACAAATCTGGTTTAACAGAGACTATACCTATGAATGTGCCGTTGAAGAAATGCCTGCCGGCTATGCTGATGGTCTTATGACTGCAAGTCCTGCATGGAGTCTTATTATAGTCATAGCTATTGGAGCAGTATTGTCTGTGATGATATCAAATGTAACAGCAAAGCTTTTTAAAATTGACAGATAAAAGCAGGAGGAAACGATGCGACTGGGACATGTGATTTATGATAATCTAAACTTATAAGTTTGAAAATGATATCTGTTATATTTGGTTAACTATTTTTGTTGAATGATTACATAGACCAGTACCCCTGGGGATGCCCAGCCTGTACTGGCCTATTATTATGCCCATTTTTAGCGCAGAAAATCGGCATGAGACGAAACTACTAATCATATTTCAAAGCTGACGCTAATGCTCATGTACGGTAAGGAAGCAAGCAACCGAAAACAAGAGATAGACCGCCAGCACTACACTATTCCGAACCAAAGACCAAAAGATAAGCATTGTGGGAAAATCTAAACTTTTGGATTTTCCTACAATGCCAACTACGGCGGAATCCCTCCCACTCCTTATATCTTTCTGTATACATTGAATTTGTATTTAGTAAAATGCAGACAACACCACGGATCGGCTTTTGGTTGGACAATTCCAACCAAACACCACAGCAGACAGCAGAAAACATTCTGAACGCTAGGAAGCCGGTATGATTGTTACATATAAGGGGAAGAAAAATTTCTTTTAGGTACTTGCTTTCCTAAAACTGATGTGATACAATGATTTAATCCAGAAAAGGAGTAAAAAATATGCGGCAAGGTATTCTTAAATAAAACTATAATCAAATAGTGGGAACAAAGGATTATGATAGCTCCTTTTGTAGGGGCTTAGTTTTTTGTACCCAATTTAAGAATACTTTTGCCTTATCAATTTTGACATATCCCCAAAAACAGCAATCACAAACAGGTGTATGCTGTATATGTGTATGTCCGCAACTTATAATCCCCAGTGGTAAAAGTATTTTACTGCTGGGGATTTTTATGCCCTTTGGGGCTGTAAAGGGAGGACAATCACATGAAAATAATCAATATTGGAATTCTTGCCCATGTAGACGCTGGAAAGACGACCTTGACGGAGAGCCTGCTATATGCCAGCGGAGCCATTTCAGAACCGGGGAGCGTCGAAAAAGGGACAACGAGGACGGACACCATGTTTTTGGAGCGGCAGCGTGGGATTACCATTCAAGCGGCAGTCACTTCCTTCCAGTGGCACAGATGTAAAGTTAACATTGTGGATACGCCCGGCCACATGGATTTTTTGGCGGAGGTGTACCGCTCTTTGGCTGTTTTAGATGGGGCCATCTTGGTGATCTCCGCTAAAGATGGCGTGCAGGCCCAGACCCGTATTCTGTTCCATGCCCTGCGGAAAATGAACATTCCCACCGTTATCTTTATCAACAAGATCGACCAGGCTGGCGTTGATTTGCAGAGCGTGGTTCAGTCTGTTCGGGATAAGCTCTCCGCCGATATTATCATCAAGCAGACGGTGTCGCTGTCCCCGGAAATAGTTCTGGAGGAAAATACCGACATAGAAGCATGGGATGCGGTCATCGAAAATAACGATGAATTATTGGAAAAGTATATCGCAGGAGAACCAATCAGCCGGGAAAAACTTGCGCGGGAGGAACAGCAGCGGGTTCAAGACGCCTCCCTGTTCCCAGTCTATCATGGCAGCGCCAAAAATGGCCTTGGCATTCAACCGTTGATGGATGCGGTGACAGGGCTGTTCCAACCGATTGGGGAACAGGGGGGCGCCGCCCTATGCGGCAGCGTTTTCAAGGTTGAGTACACCGATTGCGGCCAGCGGCGTGTCTATCTACGGTTATACAGCGGAACGCTGCGCCTGCGGGATACGGTGGCCCTGGCCGGGAGAGAAAAGCTGAAAATCACAGAGATGCGTATTCCATCCAAAGGGGAAATTGTTCGGACAGACACCGCTTATCAGGGTGAAATTGTTATCCTTCCCAGCGACAGCGTGAGGTTAAACGATGTATTAGGGGACCAAACCCGGCTCCCTCGTAAAAGGTGGCGCGAGGACCCCCTCCCCATGCTGCGGACGACGATTGCGCCGAAAACGGCAGCGCAAAGAGAACGGCTGCTGGACGCTCTTACGCAACTTGCGGATACTGACCCGCTTTTGCGTTGCGAAGTGGATTCCATCACCCATGAGATCATTCTTTCTTTTTTGGGCCGGGTGCAGTTGGAGGTTGTTTCCGCTTTGCTGTCGGAAAAATACAAGCTTGAAACAGTGGTAAAGGAACCCTCCGTCATTTATATGGAGCGGCCGCTCAAAGCAGCCAGCCACACCATCCATATCGAGGTGCCGCCCAACCCGTTTTGGGCATCCATAGGACTGTCTGTTACACCACTCTCGCTTGGCTCCGGTGTACAATACGAGAGCCGGGTTTCGCTGGGATACTTGAACCAGAGTTTTCAAAACGCTGTCAGGGATGGTATCCGTTACGGGCTGGAGCAGGGCTTGTTCGGCTGGAACGTAACGGACTGTAAGATTTGCTTTGAATACGGGCTTTATTACAGTCCGGTCAGCACGCCGGCGGACTTCCGCTCATTGGCCCCGATTGTATTGGAACAGGCATTGAAGGAATCGGGGACGCAGCTGCTGGAACCTTATCTCTCCTTCATCCTCTATGCGCCCCAGGAATACCTTTCCAGGGCTTATCATGATGCACCGAAATACTGTGCCACCATCGAAACGGCCCAGGAAAAAAAGGATGAAGTTGTCTTTACTGGCGAGATTCCCGCCCGCTGTATACAGGCATACCGTACTGATCTGGCCTTTTACACCAACGGGCGGAGCGTATGCCTTACAGAGCTGAAAGGATATCAGGCCGCTGTCGGTCAGCCGGTCATCCAGCCCCGCCGTCCAAACAGCCGCCTGGACAAGGTGCGCCATATGTTTCAGAAGGTAATGTAAAGATACATAATCGTCAAGACGGCAACAATCAGAAGTTATGGAGGGTAACAATGGAATATAGTAAGGAAGATTTAATGGAAGCAAAAAAGCAAATTTGGGGAGTGGGAGAGAACATGGGAACAGAGGAAAGTAAAAAAATCTGGGAGGAGAACGCACAATTTTGGGATAATGCAATGGGTGACGAATCTAATGAATTTCACAGAGAGGTAGTGCGTCCCAAAGTAACGGAACTTCTATCTCCTAATCCTGCGGATTACATTTTGGATATTGCGTGTGGCAATGGAAATTATTCTTCGTATCTTGCACAAAGAGGCGCTTCGGTTGTCGCTTTTGATTACAGCAAAAAAATGATAGAATTGGCTAAAAGACGGCAATCACAATATGCAAAACAAATTGAATTTTGTGTGGCGGATGCGACCGATAGAAAAAGTATATTAGAATTAAAAAGAAATCGAGCCTTTACGAAAGCAGTTTCTAATATGGCAATTATGGATATTACGGATATTGAACCACTTCTTATGGCTGTTTATGAACTGTTGCAGGAAAGCGGAATTTTTGTCTTTGCAACGCAACACCCTTGTTTTGTCACGTTGACTGAAAAATATATGACACCGCACAGTTACTATGATATAGCGATTGAAGGGCAACCGAAAGAGCAGATTTATTATCATCGTTCCATACAAGATATTTTTAACCTTTGTTTTAGAGCTGGATTTGTCATTGATGGATTTTATGAAGAATGTTTTAGGTCAGTTTACAAGGAACTACACGCAGACCGTGAAACGGGCTGCTGACAACAAACGGCGCTATGCTCCCGGCTGGGTGCATAGCACCTGTTTGTTGCGGGGGTTTCCAAAGGGGGCAGCGCCCCATTTGGCACACGACTTTGCGGAGCAAAGTGTAGTGTGTTATACGCTCTGTCGGCGTTGCCCTGAAAATACCGTTGCCGCCGGGGAGGGCAAGGGCATTTGACGCGGCAGGAAAGCAGGGCTTTGTTTGGGGCTGGTAAGCCGGAAACAAAGGGCTGATTTCAGCAGCAGACAGGGCGTATTATGAAAGCCCCCGTCCCTCGTCCTCCGCCCCCGGCCTATGGGACAAAAAGTCCCAAAGCTCTGGACACCGTGACCAGATGTGTGGCCACACTCCGGGAAAAGTAGCAGGACGGCAGGAAACCGTCAAGGCTGAAATGAATGGGCTGACGCCCGGCCTTGACCGTTCCCCGCCGCCCCGCTGGATGGGTGGACAAGGTGGCCAATCCCTAAAAGTGTTTGGCCGCACTCGTTCATTTTGGGGCCTTTCTTCTCCCAAAATTGAAATGGGCGGGAAAGCCCTAAAATGGCTTTCCCGCCTTGATTACCCATTAGCAAAGACGGGCGAGACTGTCAACGGCGGCGCTGAAAGCGCCGTTCATCTTGAACGTTGACTGGCTCGCCTGGCTTTGCTACTGCCCGTAAGAGATGGAAAAACAAGATGGAAAACAAGGTTAAAAATGGTTTATACAGCATAGTCAAATTCAATTTCAAATTCTTTCCATCGGCCAGCAGTAACCTCATATTCATTATAGGCGTATCCTACGCCCAATACATGCGGAACCATATGTTCACCTCCTACTACTTCTAGCAGACAGTTCAAAGCTGCCGAGCATAAGTTACCCGGCAGCTCTAAACAAAACTATATTTTTCTATGATGGAGAATGCTTTTTTGCGTATCTACAAATCCTCCGTCATCGATTATTTCCCCAGTAAATCAATGCCAGTGCGCCGGGACCGGTGTGTGCTCCGATGATAGGGCCAATATAAGCAATACAAATCTCAGAATCCGGGAATTGTTCCAACAACCTTTCTTTCAGCATATCTGCTGCTTCAGGGTCATCGGCATGACCTATCAGAATCGATTTACCAAGTTCAGGTTTCCAGCCCTGTTCCATTCGGGCAATCTGAGTGGTAACAGCCTTTTTTCTTCCACGAGGTTTTTCCACTGCTTGCAGCTTTCCTTCGCTGTCCACATGAAGCAACGGTTTGATCTGCAAAGCCGTTCCCTTTGCGGCTGCGGCACCTGAAACCCGCCCGCCATGTTTCAAATGGGTAAAGGTATCAACCGTAAACCAATGACATACCTCTAATCGGTGTTCCATGACCCAAGAAGCCAATTCATCAATAGACAGTCCTTCCCTCTGCTTTTTCGCAGCTTCTCTGACTAAAAACCCTTCACCCACTGCGGCAGCAAGCGTATCAATGCAGATGATTCTTCTTTCCGGATATTCCTGCTGTAGTTCTTCAACCGCTAAAAACGCAGACTGATATGTACCTGACAGACCAGAGGAAAAACAGAGATACAGAATATCGGTTCCCTGTCGCAGACAGGGTTCAAAATGCTTAAAATAAATCGTTGGGTTGATTTGTGAGGTCGTTGCAAAATTCCCAGCTCTTTGCAAGCGGTAGAACTCCTTGGCTGTGATTCCTTCCGGGGAACCATATGAGTATTCTGTTCCGCCGATCTCAACATTCATAGGAATCATTTCAACAGATGGCAGACCTGCGGTTAACTCCGGTGCGAGATCTGAGGTGGCATCTGTGAAAATTTGATAGCCGTCCATCACTTCTTACACCCACTACAGCCCTGACAAGCAGCCCACAGCTCATCGGCCTTCGGCTTCCAGGTTTCTGCATAAAGTGTAGTCTTATCACACAGATGGTCAACACTTTCCGGGGACTGATACTCGGTAGAATGGGCACCGGATTTCTTTACCATGCTACGCAGACATTCAGGATTTTCCAGCATAGGACACGGCTGGAACATATTATCATTAAAGGGCTGACCGTCGTGATAGGCCATAAACAGCGGAGACTGATATGCTTCCAGCAGGGTCTTTTCACGGATGTTGGAGTCAGAGTAATGGATAAAAGCGCAAGGCTCAATGTCACCATTGGCATTGATATGCAGATAGTTGCGGCCACCAGCAATACAGCCGTTTACAAATTTCGCATCATTCTGAAAGTCAATTGTGAAAATAGGCTTTGTGCTACGGTATTCGCAGATGCGGTTATACATCTTTTCACGCTGGTCAGGAGACGGGAGCAGCTCCACAGCGGAATCGTTGCCCACAGGCATATAGTGGAAGAACCATGCGAACTTCGCACCGCACTCCACCAGATGATCGAAGAACTCATCCGAGCTGATGGAGTCGATGTTCTTGCTGGTATAGCACCCAGATACGCCGAAAGGCAGCTTCTTTTCTTTCAGAATCTTCATCGCCCGCATAGTAGCCTGATAAGTACCCTTGCCACGGCGGAAATCAGTAGCTTCCTCGAAGCCTTCAATGCTGATGGCCGGGTAGAAGTTCTTCACCCGCAGCATCTCATCGGCAAACTTCTCATCGATAAGGGTACCGTTGGTAAAGGCAGAGAATACGCAGTCAGGATGCGCTTCACACAGGCGGAGCAGATCGTTCTTGCGTACCATAGGTTCACCGCCGGTGTAGAGGAACATATAGGTTCCCAGTTCATTGGCCTGATTGATGATGTCATCCAGTTCCTCATAGCTCAGATTCAGCTTATTACCGTATTCTGCCGCCCAACAGCCGGTGCAATGAAGGTTGCAGGCGGAAGTGGGGTCCATCAGGATTGCCCAGGGGATATTGCAGCCGTACTTTTCACGATTAGCCACCTGCTTGCGGCTGCCTAAGAGAGATGCATTGACAATAAAATTGCGGAAGAACACTTTGCGGACTTCAGAATCAATGTCCGTCCAAAGGCTGTTGATCAGGCGCATCCAGTTGCTGTCAGGCTGCTCCATCACCTTACGGATTTGCTGGCGCTGTGTGAGATAGAGGTTATCCTTATCGAACTTATCCGCCCAATCTAACAACTTGGGGAATGCTTCCTGCGGATTGCTGTCAACATATTTCAGCACTTGATTGACGGCGAAAGCCTGTGCGCTGTCTTTAATAGAATTACTCATGGTTTTGTCTCCTTTTCTATCTTAAAAGCAAAAAGAGCCGATAATCCGCAGCACAAGGCTAACGGGTTATCGGCTCTGCGTCTATGCGTCTGGCTCTGTGATAACTGTGGTATTGAATTGTTTTACGCTGATTATTATTTCCCGTTTGCACTTCGGACAGTATAGCGGAAAATTTTCAAGTACTGTATTATCACAGATTTTAATTCTCGTTTTGTTGTTGCAGTTGGGGCATAATAGCCATTCGGTTTTTTTCATTCTTTGTTTTTCATCAGATAGTAGAATATCTATGGACAATTACATTTACAACTCACGCAGTTTCCACCGCCTTGTAGAAACCATTACACACGCGCCCACAATGAGTACTGTTAAGACGATGGAGGAAAGATAGACGCCATTTAGTGCTACTTCATACACATCATAGTACCGCAGAGGGGTCAGATAGTCTAAGAAACGGTTCCCAGCGTACTCGGCGGTGATGGCGACAGCATAGGCGGCCAATACGAAAACCGTACCGACACGAACCGCAGCCTTATAAGATTTGAAGAGGCTGGCAAACAGTAGGCCCAAGGCAAAGAACAGAAGTTGTGTCAAGAACATTCCAACCACAGTTGCAGTTCCAGCTCCCGGCTGTTCCAGTCCCCCCATCGGGAGGATGACCGCAAAGTAATTGCACACACCGCTGAACAGGGAAAATACCAGCAGGTTCACCGATGAAACAATCACCTTTGCCAAAACTATGGTTTTTCGCTCCACAGGCTTTGTGAACAGATATTCGGATGTCCCAAATTTCTTTTCCCTCGCCACACAGGACAGGCCCAGAGAGATTGCATAGGCAAAGGCCAACAGCCCCTCCCAAAAATAGATACACGCGTACCAACCAAGGGCCGTCGTGAGATCCCCTTTCACACCGAACATGATCATGATCAAGCGAGGGAATTGGTCGACTGTCCGGGCCATCTCATCCAAACTGTCCTTCAAGGATAAAAGTTCAAAATAGCAGAATCCGCACAGCAGTAACATGATCCCCAGCCAGATCAGCAGGGTCTTTCTGGTTTGGCGGAATTCGTTTTTAATCAATGTTTTCATGTTCACACCTCCTTAGCTGCGGAACTGAATGTCTTTTTTCAGAAAGACACCGTAAGAAAGCACCAAAAACAGGGCAAACAGCAGCACACACCATCCCAAGTAATCCAACTCATAAAAGCCAGATTTGGAAATCTCAGCCGCACTAAAGAACGAGTACGGGGACAGAAAACTAATGGCACGGTTGCTGACAATGTTGGAGAAGCTGGTAATGCAATACTCAACGAACACAACCAAACCGGCAGTCAGCAGCGGACTGCGGTTGCGGGAAAACAAAATTCCCACCATCAGGCCCATTGCAGCGAAGAACAGCGTAACAAGGGTCAGGGACAGGGCAATCAGGAAAAACTCTCCCCAAGGAGTTCCGGAACGGAATATTGCCATGGCGAAAAGGGAAGCCAGCAGATACCCCGTACCCACAATCGCCACGCCGACAAACACGGTCAATGCCTTTGCCCAATAAATTGCTTTCCGGGGAAAGGGCTTTGTAAACAGATATTCCGAGGTTCCTTCCGTACATTCTCTGGTGTGAATGGAAATGCCGAAGTGCATCCCAAAAATGCCGGAGGCAATCATAAAAAAGCTGGTGAGAAACGCATAAATGCCCAACGGTGAGGTCAGATATTCCATGGACACGCCAACGCCCTTGTAAAAATCACTCGTACCCAGCGTTTCATAGAGGTCTCCGGTGGAAACATCCATAAAGCTGTAATAGGTAGGCGTCATCACAAAAACACACAGAGCCAAGGCGATGGCCCAACCCAAAATATATTTGCGGTGCCTTTTCAGTTCATATTTCAAAATGATCATGCCTGACACCTCCCTACTCGTAGTAGTGCATGAAGATCTCCTCCAGAGAGGGCTCTTCCAAAAGCACATCGTCCAAATGCAGCAGGTGAAGCTTGTCAATGATCGCCGTGATATTGCCGTTATACATAAAGGAAACAGAGGTCTTGTCCGCAGTCTCCGCATAGTTCGCAATGCCGGACAAATTAAAGAAATCGCGAGGGATAGCCTCCTTTGCACTCAGAGTGACTTTTTTATAGCCGCTCTCACGCAGTTCTTTGATGGGCTGAATGCCCACGAGCTTGCCTTCTTTTAAGATTGCCACCCGGTCACACAGCTTCTGTACTTCGCTGAGGACATGGGATGAGAAGAAAATGGTGGTTCCCCGGCTGTTCTCCTCCTTCAGAATATCGTAGAAAGCCTGCTGGATCAGTGGGTCTAACCCGCTGGTGGGTTCGTCCATAATGATCAGTTTGGGTGAAGTCATAATGGCAGACACGATACCCACCTTTTTCTTGTTACCCAGAGACAGGTCTTCGATTTTCCGGGTCAGATCCAGATTGAGGCGCTCAGACAGCTCATACATTTTCGTTTCGCAGTCCATGCCGTACAGGTCAGCGGTGTATTGCAGCAGTTCCCGCACCTTCATGTTTTCATAATAGCTGTTCTCGCTGGGAAGGTAGCCCACATCTCTGGCAATGACACTGGCCTTGGTCTGGCAGTCCAGACCGAAAATAGAGGCGTTGCCGCCGCTGGGATGGATCAGGCCCATCAGCGTGCGGATGGTGGTGGATTTTCCTGCACCGTTGGGGCCAATGAAGCCGAAAAACTCGCCCTCATTCACCGAGAAACTGAGGTCATTGATCCCCCGATGGGTTCCATAGTGCTTGGTCAGCTGGTTTAAGACGATTGCTTGCTCACTCATTTTTGATACTCCTCCTTATAAAAATTTTTCCGCAGAATTGCGATGTTCTCCTCAAAATCCTCCATGACAGCCTGAAAATCGAAGGCCGCCGCCCCACGGTACCGGGCCGCATAGCCCTCGGCCATCAGAAGCAGCATTTGAAAGACCGGCTGGGCATCCTCCGGGTTTTTGAATTTCAAAGCATCCTCTTCCCGCAGAACAAGATCGTTTCGGAATCCGCTGGCCTCCTCCGTCAGGATCGCTAGCGTATCTGCCACCTCGGGAGAAGTTTCCTCCCAGGCACTGGTAATAAACTGCAAGATAAAAGGCTGATTTTGGAGCCCCTCCATTTTCATGCGGCTGGATGCCAGGATTCTGTCGAACAAATCTGTTTGGGAATTGAGGGATTCCTTGTCAAATATTCCCTCTATGATTTTCTTGCAGTATTCCAGTAGGTAAATGTAGAGCTGCTTTTTACTGCCGAAATACTGAAACACAGACGCTTTGGAAATGTGTGCGGCTACCGCAATATCATTGATTGAGGCTTTTTCATAACCAAACTTGCCGAAGCACTGGAACGCCGCATTGAGAATGGTCAATCTCTTTTCTTCGGTCAGGGCCAAAAATTTGTCCAATTCATTTCCTCCTTTTTACATATTAACCGTTTCTGTTATTTAGAGTATAGCACCAATAACCGAATCGGTCAAGTATTTTGGAGTATAATTCAAAAGTTTTCTTTTTATACTGTTAGATCAACGAAGATTAGTCTCGAAAGTACCGGTGTGTTCAAGTCAGCAGTTGCACGAAAATGTAATTCGTTCAAATACTACTACCTGAAATATAAAATTACATTGGGTGATGTCTATGAAATTTGAACGCGATGAGCGCAAATTTGATTTCCACGATATAGGGTGCGAGATAAAGCGCAAGATGGAAAACAAGGTTAAAAATGGTTGACAAGTCTATCGGATGTGTGTTATACTGTGCGACAGTTTGAGATTGGAAGGAGGCTTACGTGTGTTAATTTGTGTACGCTAATAAGCAATAAAAAGTAGAAGTACCTTTCCACATGATGGTGGGCTTTTTTTGCGTGCGTATGCAAAGGAACACGTAGGTTTGACACGAGCAGTCTTTGAACTGTATCGTGGTGTTTTTTCGTGCTTTGTTGTTATGCAGGCGTCTGCCCTCTCTGTGGGACAACGCCTGCTTTTTATTGCAGAAACAAAGGAACAATGCAATAAAAAAGGAGGTTCGCATTATGACCCAAAACAACAATTCATGGAGAAAAACTTATTTTACACTTCTTGCCGGACAAGCAATATCCTTTATTAGCAGCGGTATTTTGCAAATGGCCATTATCTTTTATTTGGTTGCGAAAACTAATTCTGCAATCATATTGACGGCGGCAACACTGATTGGATTTTTGCCGCAAGCCTGTTTAGGCCCGTTTGCAGGTGCTTTTGTTGACCGGCACAGCCGTAAAAGCGTAATGATTGGTGCGGATTTGATAATTGCCGCCGCTGGCGGTATTCTGGCGCTGGTGGCGTTTTACATGGAATTGCCCGTATGGTCTATTATGGTTGTCCTGTTAATCCGAAGTGCGGGAACTGCTTTTCATTCTCCAGCATTCAGCGCAGCAACACCTATGATTGTGCCAAAAGAGGAACTTACAAAATGCGCTGGTTACACGCAGACCATGCAAGCAGTAAGTGCGATTATCAGTCCAGCTGCCGCAGCGTTTTTATATGCTGTTTGGCCTCTTAATGCAATTATATTGTTAGATATTGTGGGTGCAATCCTTGCCTGTGTGACTGTTGCGATTTCGTCCATACCAACGCCTGAACTATGTCCAGAAACGAAAAGACAACAGTTTTTACAGGATATGAAAGAGGGGTATGTGGTATTAAAGCAAAACAGGGGCCTCTTTGCTCTGCTCTGGATTGGTGTAATTTATATGTTCTTTTATATGCCAATCAGTACGCTTTTTCCTCTCATCTGTATGTCATACTTCAAAGGAACACCGGCCCATGCCTCTGCCGCTGAAATTGCTTTTGCGGTTGGTATGCTGCTTGGCGGAGTCATTCTGAGCATTTGGGGCGGTTTTAAGAAACGGCGGTACACCATCGGTCTTTCCGTTCTCCTGATGGGCGTTAGCAATATGCTCTCCGGGCTTTTGCCGCCAGACGCATTTCTTGTCTTTGTTGTGTGCTGTACTGTTATGGGAATTTCCGCTCCATTTTACGGTGTGCAAAATGCGATTTTTCAAGAAACGGTCAAACCAGAATATCTGGGGAGAGTTTTTTCTCTACTGACAAGCGCCGCTTCCCTCGCCATGCCGTTTGGCCTTGTCATTTCCGGGCCTCTGGCGGAGCGGCTGGGAGTTGAGAAATGGTTTGTCATTTGCGGAATTGGCATTATCATCGTTGCGCTTGCCGTATTTTTACTACCCGGTTTGAGAGAGATTGACAATACGCAATAATCAACTGCACCTTTTTCTATTACTAAACAAAATGCCTGGATGGTGGTTCTGAAAAACCAGAACCGCCGTTCAGGCATTTTTTATCTTCGTCCTCTCTGCGGTTTTGGATTCTTCAGCAAGTCGGATTTTTCCGCAATCTTTTTCAGCCACTTCCGTTCTTCTACTGACAGCTTCCTAAAATTCAGCTTGAGCCGTTTGCAGATAAACGCCAAGTACGCTTGTTCCGTGTCGCTGTCCTGGCTGACGATTTCACCAGCAGTTTCCAGCATTTCTTTTAGCGGGTTATCCTCTGGGACGCTGAAAAAATCGTCCTTGTGTGTTTCCCGCAGAGCAAGGGCAATCCCGTTTATGTCCCGTTGTATCACATAGCGGCAAAACTCGTCCTCATCAATATGGGCGGTGATAAGCTGTCTTAACTGCGTATCACTCATGCCAGGATTATGCTTTTTTATAACAGTTGCGCTCATCGTGTCCACTATGGCGTTTGCACCCTGCGCCTGTTTCAGTGCCGTTCCGTTCACATAGATTTCAAGGTCAGCCATCAGCCGGGGGAAATCCGGGTGCGCCGCCAGCTCACACAGCAGGGTATTGTCTATCCTCCCGCTTTTCAGCAGGTCAATCATTTCATCACTCAAACGCAGGTCTGCAAGATCGGCGTTTGGGTGATTTTTCATTTCAGACAGCCCCAGCAGATAATCAGCGGTCACACCGTAAAACTTCGCCAGCCGGATAAGGGCATAGTGGCTGATGTCCTTGAAGTCTTCCGTTTCGTAACTGCCCAGCGCAGACTTGGAAAGCCCGGTCTGCTCCGCAAGCTGCCCCAGCGTCAAGCCACGCTCCACACGTAGGTCTTTTAATCGCTCTTGTATGGATAAAGACATATTCACCCTCCTTGCTAGCTCAACGAAAGAGAAGCCGTTATGCTATGTACTATGCTCATAGCATAACGGCATAGGCATTTACAGTTTTATTTTACCATTTAAAACCAACAAAGAAATTCCTATGGTAATGATAGTAAGGCTTAAGAAGGTAAAACGTGATAGCTTAAAATAAATTCAAGTTTGTCGGGTAAATAGCAAACCCAGCCGAGCCAGTCAACGGTCAAGATGAACGGCGCATATGCGCAGCCGTTGACAGCCCCGCCCGCCTTTGCTGGTAGGCAATCAAGGGGCGACAGCAAGAAGTGCCACCGCCCCGCACTATTATTCAGAAAGGGGAATTTCCATGACCGACCAGATAGCCTATCAAGAATATATCCAGCGCAGGTACAACGCCTTTTGCAAGACTGTTATCCGCTGTGCCGCCTTGGACAAGATTTTGAAGCTTAAACGGCAATGGGAACGGCAAGTTTCCCTTGACTATCTGATGAACGAGAAGTTTGTCCAGTTTGCCGCGTCGGAGCCGGACGAGGAATACCCATTTACCGTCTGCGGTCAGACCGTCCTGCTCTGCAACGCCGCCCTTGCCGACGCGATCTCTGTTTTGCCGGAGCAGACGCGGGAAGAAATCCTGCGCTATTACTTTCTGCGCCAGCCGCAGCGCGTGATCGGCGCGTGTATTGGCCGGTCACGCAGCACAGCGGGGCGGCATATCCAGCTTGCCTTGCAGCGGCTACGCGAAGAAATGGGGGTGAGCCGGTATGAGTAGACTTCTCCCCTATGAAACAATCCTCAAAGCCCGTGAGGGCGACCCAGAAGCCGTGAACGCTGTCCTGCTCCACTACGCCGGATATATCCGCTATTTCTCAAAAGTGAACGGGCAGGTCAACGCCGAGGTGGAGGACTATGTAAAGCAGCGGTTAATTGACTGTCAATTCAAGTTCCGGCTTGACGAACCACCGGACAAGTCATAAAAACTGAATACCAGCCGCCACCGACGCGGCCAGCGAAAGCAGTAAGTCTTGAAAAAGATTTACTGCTTTTTTTGTTGTCCGGCTCCGCTCCCGGCCATTTTGCCCCCTGCCGGTTGTAGTAGTAAGCGAGGAGGGAATTTTTCTGCCCTGGTGTTTGGCATTTGGAGCATTTACCCGTAGTAGAGGGCAAAGAGAAAGGATTTCTCCAACACCGGGTAGAAACCACTGCGTCCGGTGTCATTTTAGCGAAAGCGGGCAGGAATGCCCTTTACAGGATTAGTAGTAGCAGAAAAAGAGAAACAAACTTTTGTGGTTGCAGTTTTCCAAAAAAGTGGCGGACGGAAGTGAGAGAAAGTTTGCAGTCACGGAGAGCAAGTTTCTACCACGGTGCCAAAATCCGCAATTCTGCAGTTTTGCCCCTCGCGGGAAACTTGTTGGGGAGTGCCTTCCCCAAACCCTGCTCATGCGCCCTTACGGGCGAGAAAGGAGGTCACACCATGCGAAAGAAATACAACACGCCCCACCGCAGCCGCGTTGTGAAAACCCGGCTGTCCGAAGATGAGTATGCCGACTTCACAGCGCGGCTTGCGCCCTATGGTATCAGCCAGTCCGAATTTCTCCGGCAGGCGATACGGCGGGCGACCATACGCCCGGTTGTCCATGTGTCGTCGGTCAATGACGAGTTGCTTTCCGCTGTCGGGAAGCTGACAGCCGAGTACGGCAGGATCGGCGGCAACCTCAATCAGATTGCCCGGTATCTGAACGAATACGGCGTACCCTACAACACCCTTTCCGGCGAGGTACGCGCCGCCATATCCGACCTTGCCGTCCTCAAGTATGAAGTCCTCAAGAAAGTAGGTGACGCGGTTGGCAACACTCAAGCATATCAACTCTAAAAACGCCGACTACGGAGCCGCCGAGCAATATCTTCTCTTTGAGCATGACGAGTTTACCATGAAGCCGGTTTACGGCTATGTGATGGACGAGGACGAGAATTTTATTATAGACGAGGAAGCCGCCCCGGTGGTGCAGCAGATTTACCAGCTTTGCCTTGCCGGGAACGGCCCGACCAAGATTGCCCGTATGCTGACGGAGCAGCAAATCCCCACGCCGGGGACGCTGGAATATCAGCGGACAGGCAGCACCCGCCGTTATCACCCAGGCTATGAGTGCAAATGGGCGACCAACACCGTCGTTCATATCCTCGAAAACCGAGAGTACACCGGATGTCTGGTGAACTTCAAAACGGAAAAGCCTTCTTATAAGGTCAAGCACAGCATAGAGAACCCCGTCGAGAAGCAGGCCATTTTCGAGAACCACCATGAGCCGATCATCGACAAGGAAACATGGGAACGGGTGCAGGAGTTACGCAAACAGCGCAAACGCCCGAACCGCTACGATGAAGTGGGGCTGTTCTCCGGGATTTTGTTCTGCGCCGACTGCGGCCATGTGCTGTATCAGCAGCGGTATCAGAACAAAGACCGCAAACAGGACTGCTACATCTGCGGCAGCTACAAGAAGCGCACCCGCAACTGTACGGCGCACTTTATCCGCACCGATCTGTTGACCGCTGGTGTCCTGGCAAATCTCCGGCAAGTGACCGAATACGCAGCCAAGCATGAGAGCCGGTTTGTGAAACTACTTGTCCAGCAGAACGAGATCGGCGGCAAGCGAAAGACCGCCGCAGCCATCAAGCAGCTTGAACAGGCGCAGGAACGCATTTCTGAAATCAGCCGCATTATCAAGCGGCTGTATGAGGACAATGTAAACGGCAAAATCAGCGATGAGCGTTTCATGGAACTGTCGGCTGACTACGAAGCCGAGCAAGCGGAGCTGAAAAAGAGAGCCGCCGCCCTGCAAGCCGAACTGGACAAGTCACAGGCAGCTACCGTCAACGCCGAGAAATTTATGGGCATTGTCCGCAAGCACCTTGCCTTTGAAGAACTGACCCCCACTCTCTTGCGGGAAATGATCGAGAAAATTGTGGTGCATGAGTGCAGCTATGATGAGAACGGCACCCGCAGGCAGGACATTGAGATTTATTACAGCTTTGTCGGCAAGATTGACTTGCCCGAATAACCGCCCGACCTATCCGACACAATGGCCAAGTGTCGGATAGGAACGGCAAAATTTTTTGCACTTCTATTGCTTCTTTATCACACATAAGCAAAGTCACAGGGAATGAAGCAGTTTATGGTCGGTGGTGTATGAAAGTTGTCACTACACGTTTTTACAAATCCGTCCTGACATGGTAATATATATTCGCTGTGTCAGGTCTATTTTTATGTCATAATAGAAAAATAGTGCCCGGCGTGGTACTCGGTATAACAAGCTGAGATAACAAATGGCTTAAATAAAGCATTTTTAAAAGGAGATACATAGAAAATGAAACTAGGAATCGTAGGTTTACCAAATGTAGGTAAGTCAACACTTTTCAACTCACTTACAAACGCAGGAGCGCTTGCAGCAAACTATCCATTTGCAACAATTGACCCTAACGTAGGCGTTGTTGCAGTTCCGGATGAGAGGATCAAGAAGCTCGGCGAGTTATATAATACTAAGAAGGTTACACCTGCAACAATCGAATTCGTTGATATTGCCGGTCTTGTAAAAGGTGCATCTAAGGGCGAAGGTCTTGGTAACCAGTTCCTTGCCAATATCCGTGAGTGTGATGCTATTGTTCACGTTGTAAGATGTTTTGAAGATACCAATGTAGTTCACGTTGACGGATCTGTAGATCCTGTTAGAGATATAGAGACTATCAATCTTGAGCTTATTTTTGCTGATCTTGAGGTACTTGAGAGAAGAATTGCCAAGACTACCAAGACAGCTCGTATGGACAAGGAAGCTGCCAAGGAACTTGACCTTCTGAACAAGATCAAGGCCACACTTGAAGACAACAAGCTTGTTAAGGATATGGAGGATCTTAATGAGGACGAGCAGGCTCTCCTTAATACATACGACCTCCTTACATCCAAGCCTGTTATTTTTGCAGCTAATGTTAAGGATGAAGACCTTGCAGATGATGGCGCTTCTAATAAGTATGTACAGGCAGTAAGAGAGTGGGCAGCAGGTAACAACTGCGAAGTATTCGCGATAAGTGCTCAGATCGAGTCTGAGATTGCAGAGCTTGATGAGGATGAGAAAAAAGAATTCCTCGCTGATCTTGGTCTTACTAAGTCAGGTCTTGATAAGCTCATCGAGGCAAGCTATAGAACTCTTGGCCTTATGAGCTTCCTTACTGCAGGTGAAGATGAGTGCAGAGCCTGGACTATCAAGGTTGGCACTAAGGCTCCTCAGGCAGCAGGTAAGATTCATACTGACTTTGAGAGAGGCTTCATCAAAGCTGAAGTTATCAACTATCAGGATCTTCTTAACGAAGGATCACTTTCAAATGCTCGTGAGAAGGGTCTTGTACGTATGGAAGGTAAAGAGTATGTCGTTCAGGACGGCGATGTAATTCTTTTCCGTTTCAATGTATAATATACATATGATATATAGGCTGGGTAAGGCGTAGCAGCTAAGCCCGGCTATTTTTGATTGGACAGATGAAGTGATAAATTGATTGTAAGTCATAAGTTTAAGTGACGGAGGGGGATTTATGCCTAATATTATGGATGATATGTCCATTGCATTTCCACATCTTGGGATCTACCTTAAGTACATTCCCAAAAGTTTCACAGTATTTGGCTTCAGGATTGCTATGTATGGTCTTATTATTGGTATAGGCGTGTTGTGCGGGGTATCACTTGCTGCACATATAGCCAAGAAGACAGGCCAGAATCCTGACTGGTACTGGGATCTTGCTATATACCTGCTTATCTTTTCAATAATGGGAGCAAGGCTTTACTATGTAATATTTGCCTGGGATTATTACAAAAATGATCCTATTGAGATACTCAATATAAGGAACGGCGGATTGGCGATATATGGCGGAGTTATAGTTGGCTTTATAACACTTGCGGTATATGTTAAGGTCAAACATAAGAGTTACCGCCTTATGGCAGATACCGGTATCTTTGGTGTCATCATGGGACAGATCATCGGCAGATGGGGCAACTTTACTAATCGTGAAGCATTTGGAGATTATACAGATTCTCTTTTTGCAATGAGACTTCCTGTATCTATGGTCAGATCTATCGAGATTACAGACAAGATGCAGGCTCACATGAGTACTGCTACCAATTACATTCAGGTTCATCCTACATTTTTGTACGAGAGTTTATGGAATGTTCTCATATTGACATTGATGCTTCTGTATATAAAGCATAAGAAATTCCATGGTGAAGTTGCTCTTCTATATCTTGGAGGATACGGATTTGGAAGAGGGCTTATAGAGTCTCTACGTACAGATCAGCTACATCTGCCTGGTACCAGTATCCCGGTATCGCAGCTTCTGGGCTTTACGCTGTTTGCATTTGCGCTTATCACAGATATTGCAGTCAGAATCTATATGAAGAAGAATTCATATGTTATCCTTCCTTCAGATGAAGTCATAAACGAGAACGTAAGACTTGATATGGAAGCTGAGGCTGAAAACAAAGAAGATACCGAAGGTAAGGACGAGGAAGAAAACGAAGCTGAAGAAAAGCTTGATGAAAAGCCTGAAGATAATACTGAAGACGATACTGAAACTAAGTAAGATAAAGCCTGATAAGCAACAAGCACTATACATACAAATACGAAGTATCCAAAGATCAGTCAATAGAAGATCAGCTGAATCAGAAAATTCAAAGACTCAGTGGTGAAGAAAAAGAGATTCTAAGTAAAATGTTAGATGGACTTATAAAGTAAAGGTTCCTGTAAAATGGAGCCTTTATTTTTTTGTTGCACAAGACCGGCAAGCGAATGGATGCTTGCATACAAATTCATTTGCCGGTCGTAAGAACATGGAGCACTAAGTGCGGAATGTTCGTGTGCGAAATCGAGTAGGAGTCAGCCTACTCGATTAAAAAAATTTTAATCAGCCAAGCCCTAGTTTTTATCTGCCTTTAAACCATTTTGGAATATCCCTCCACTTTCCACCACGCCATATTTTTATTGAAAAGCCCAAAAAAATGTAATAAAATGGTGGCAGGTGGAGAAAAGTGGTGGAAAAGTATTAAAAAGTGGTGAATCTTTTCCGATATAGAAAATGAAGATATAAATATTTTGTATAAGACCACAGATGTAGTTTTGAAAGAAAGTAATAGACGCTTGGGTGAGTGCTGATGTTAACTGGTGAATACAGCCATTCAATTGATGCTAAAGGGCGTCTCATCATTCCTTCCAAGATCCGCGATGAACTGGGCGAGCAGTTTGCGGTCACCAAGGGACTTGATGGGTGTCTTTTGCTGTATCCGGAAGACAGCTGGGAAGCATTTACCATGAAACTGCAATCGCTACCTTCATCTAACAGCAAGAGCCGTAAGCTCCAGAGATTCTTCCTCGGCGGAGCGCTGGTTACCGAATTTGACAAGCAGGGACGTATCTTACTTCCTGCCAATCTTCTTGATTTTGCAGGTATGCAAAAAGAAGCAGATGCAGTGATTGTAGGTGTTGGCAATCATGCAGAGATCTGGAGTAGCAGCAAGTGGGAGGAGAACAACTCCTTCGATGACATAGAAGATGTTGCTGAAGAAATGGGTAATATGGGTCTTGATTTCTAAAATGGAGGCAACGCTTGGAATTTAAGCATACATCCGTACTTCTTAATGAAGTAATCGATAATCTGAATATTAAACCGGATGGTATCTATCTGGACGGGACACTTGGAGGAGCAGGACATTCTTCTCATATCGCTGAGAAGCTGACTGCCGGCGGACATCTTTACGGAATAGATCAGGATGAGGATGCCATTAAAGCTGCGACCATGCGTCTTGAACCTTTCAAAGACAGAGTCACAATTATTAGAGACAATTATGAAAATGCTGTAGCAAGGCTCAAAGAGCTTGGTGTTACAGGTGTAGATGGAATTCTTATAGATCTTGGAGTTTCATCTTATCAGCTTGATGCTGCAGACAGGGGATTTAGTTACAAGTACGATGCTCCCCTTGATATGCGTATGGATAGAAGGCAGACACTTTCGGCCAAAGAGATCATCAATGAGTGGCCAGAGAGTGAGATATATCACATCATAAGAGATTATGGTGAGGATAAGTTTGCACGTAATATCGCTAAGCATATCTGTATTGAAAGACAGAAAAAAGAGATTGAGACAACAGGCGAACTTGACAGGATAGTACATGAGTCAATCCCTGCCAAGATGCGTACTAAGGGAGGGAATCCCAGTAAGCGTACCTTCCAGGCTATAAGGATAGCCTGCAACAGAGAACTTGATGTTCTTCAGAATTCACTTGACGGGATGATTGATTTTCTCAATCCCGGTGGAAGGTTCTGCGTTATAACCTTCCATTCTCTTGAAGACAGGATCACTAAGGTCAACTTCAAGAACAATGAAAATCCATGCACATGTCCGCCTGAGTTCCCGGTATGTGTGTGCGGCAAGAAATCTAAAGGCAAAGTAATAACAAGGAAACCTATTCTTCCAAGTCAGGAAGAACTCGACAATAATACAAGATCTGCCAGTGCAAAGCTTAGAGTCTTTGAAAAAGCAGTCACAGTAGACGAGAAATAACATGGTCATCCTAAGGGCACACCTTCAAAGGAGGCACTATTATGAACGAGAGATACAGATATGAGTACAATGCAGAATATGCAGATGGCAATACTGTCCGCAGAAGACAGAAACAACAAGAGGAGAGATTTCGTGAAGTAAAGGGTGGTCAGAATAGACGCAGGAAGCACATGTCTTTTGGCTATATGGCCTTTTTGTGTTTGGCTATGGCTGCTGTAGCTGTCGTTGCTACATGTTATGTATCACTTAGGATGCAGATAACCAACAGCGCCAATACTATCTCTGCACTTGAAAGTCAGCTCAATGAGCTAAGACAGGAGAATGATGAGAAGTACAACAAAGCCAGCAGCAATGTTGACCTTGATGAAATCAAGCGTATAGCTATGGAAGAGTATGGCATGACATACGCTGATGAGAATCAGATTGTAACCTACTCTGATGAGGGTGGAGACGACTATGTAAGACAGAATGAAGCAATCCCTCAGAAATAAGATTTTATGATAAAATAGTTCTTTGGAACGCCGGGCAGATGAACAGTTTGGCCGGCGTTTTTCATAGGATTATTTGCTCGTGACATGAGGCTGAGTTTATAAAAAAGTATTTGGGGACAAAATGAAAGATAAGAAAGAACAGCGCTTTACCTGGCGCATGAAGAAAAAACTTAGGGTCATGTTTGTATGCATGATGCTGATATTCGCGATATTATCTGCTAGGCTTGTATCTATAACAAGAAATAACGGAGCTGATTATGAGAAACAAGTCCTGTCGCAGCAGGAATATGACTCTGTGACGCTTCCTTACAGAAGAGGCGAGATACTTGACAAGAATGGCACAGTTCTTGCCATGAGCCAGAAAGTCTATAATGTCATCTTAGATACAAGAGTATTATTAGAAAAAAAGGATGCGGTAGAACCAACGATCAAAGCCATAGTAGCTCAGTTTGGTGACTATATAGATGAATCGACACTTAGAACTTACATAAGCAATAACCCAAGTTCTGCATACTACATAATCGCTAAAGAACTTCAGTATGATCAGATAGCACCTTTTCAGGCTTATATGACTCCGGGAAGCGGAGATTACAATGCCAATATTCAGGGAGTATGGTTTGAGGATTCTTATATAAGATATTATCCCAATGGGTCACTTGCCTGTGACATAGTCGGTTTTACCACCAAAGACAATCAGGGACAATACGGCCTTGAAGAGTATTACAATGATGAACTCAACGGAACCTATGGCCGTGAGTACGGATATCTGGATGAAGAGAGTACCCTTGAGCGTACTACTATAGCTGCTGTAGATGGAAATAGTATAGTTACTACTATAGATGGTAATATCCAGAGTATAGTTGAGAAGTACCTTCAGGAGTTCAATGATACTTATAAAGATTCTTATCATGAAGGTAATGCTGCGGAGAATGTTGGCTGCATTGTTATGGATGTTAACTCGGGAGAGATTCTTGCTATGGCAAGCTATCCGAATTTTGACCTTAACAATACCAGAGATTCTTCCAAACTCCTTGGCATGAGAATGGTAGATGAACTTGGCAACAAAGTGGATCTTGAATCTGAGACAGGTGGTTATATCAATGAGACCAACCTTGCCAATATGTCAAGTGAACTTCTTCTTGCCAATTACAATGCGCTTTGGAGAAACTTCTGTATATCTAATACCTATGAGCCCGGATCTGTATTTAAACCGTTTACAGTTGCGGCTGCTCTGGACAATGGAAGCATAACAGGCAATGAAGTATATCAGTGCAACGGAAGCCTTGAGATAGGCGGCCATGATATCAGATGCCATAACAGATATGGTGACGGTCAGGTTTCTGTAGGAAGATCTATTGAGATCTCCTGTAACGTAGCGCTCATGCAGATAGGTCAGACTATGGGATCTGCAACTTTTGCAGGATATCAGCATACGTTTGGTTTTGGACTTAAGACCAATGTCGATCTTGCTGGTGAAGCCAGAACTGCAGGACTTGTATATACAGCAGATACCATGGGACCGACAGAACTTGCTACAGGTACATTCGGTCAGGGCTTTAACGTCACTATGATTGAGACTATAGCCGGATTTGCTTCTCTTATAAATGGCGGATATTATTATCAGCCTCACTTTGTAAGTAAGATTGTATCTCCCAGCGGAGCTACAGTTAAGACTATAGAACCCAGGATTATAAGACAGACGATTTCAGAGACAGTCTCTGACAAGATAGTCAGTTACTGTAATCTGGTTGTTGCGGGTGAGGAAGGTACAGGTAAGACTGCAAGACCGGCCGGATATATGATAGGCGGTAAGACAGGTACAGCCGAGACTATCCCGCGAGATAAGACCAACTATGTGGTATCTTTTATGGGATATGCTCCTGCAGATGACCCGGAGATAGCTATCTATGTAGTTGTAGACAGGCCTAATGCTCAGTTTCAGGCTGATGCTAAGTTTGCAACAAGAATTGTAAGGAAGGTCCTTACTGAGGTTCTTCCGTATCTTCACTATCCTATGACAGAACCTGTGACAGAAGAGGAGCAGGCCGAGCTTGATGCTCTTAATTTAAGCGGCTATTCAGTACAAAGTCAGGATGACACAGCTACGTATGACTCTATAGAAGATGGCAATGCATCAGGCCAGTCAGGCGATACCAATGTGGACGATCTTGATGAATCACAGATTGGCTCAGAGGGCGTACCTATGGATGATGGAACTGCGCAAGACGGTACTGATACACAAGAGGATGGCGAAGCAGGTGATGGCAGTAGCGATGCTTCTGAAGAAGGAAGCACCAGAATCTGGGAGACATTTGACGTTGACCCTGAGACGGGGTATTATATTGACCCGAATACAGGTGAACTTATCGATCCTGAAACAGGTGATGTTGTTGGAGGCGGAGAGTCATCTCTTCCTGATACAACAGCCAATACACCGGCAGAAGGCGACGGACCGTGATCATATAGTAAGATGTATGGCTTTAGAGAAGCTGCTTATGTGGGATGCATTTAGTGTATATGTGTTTGGGAATCTACACTGTATTTAATAGTAATGTATGGAGATGTTGTTATGTCTAATGAAGTATTGTTAAAGTATATCGCTGCGCCTATCATTATCGGGTGGATACTGGCTCTTATAGCCGGTAAGATCATCATCCCGATCCTTAAGAATCTTGGCATTAAGGATTCTGAGAGAGAAGAGGGTCTTGAATCTCATAAGAAAAAAGCAGGAACGCCTCTCATGGGAGGTATCATATTCCTTCTTCCGATGCTGATAGTTACTATTCCATATGCCGTTAAGACTCCTAAGCTATGGGCAGTTGTCATACTTACAATAGGTTTTTATATCGTAGGCTTTATCGACGATTATATCAAAGTTGTAATGCACAGGAATCTCGGTCTTCGCGTATGGCAGAAGCTCCTTTTGCAGTTCATCGTGATGGTAGTATTTGTTGTTTTTGTTAATACTGCATTTGATGATTTCTACAATATGTACATCCCTTTTTTGGGAAAAGAAATTAATCTATCATGGTTTAATATTCCGTTCCTTTTCCTTGTAGCACTTGCTACAACCAACGGAACCAACTTTACGGACGGAGTAGACGGTCTGTGCGGATCTGTTACAGCTGTTGTTGCGACATTCTTCGTGATAGTTGCAGCTATGTCTACTGTAGAGCTTGCTCCGGTAAGCGCAGCTCTTCTTGGAGGGCTTCTTGGATATCTTTATTACAATGTGTATCCGGGTAAAGTATATATGGGAGATGGCGGATCACTTGCGATCGGCGGATATGTAGTAGCAGTAAGTTATCTTACAGGTCTTACACTCTGGATCCCTATCGTAGGTATCATCTATGCTGTAGAAGTTATATCTGTTGTAATGCAGGTTGGATATTTTAAGCTCACTCATGGTAAGAGAATATTCAGAATGGCACCTATTCATCATCACTTCGAAAAGGGCGGCTGGTCTGAGACAAGAGTTGTTAATGCGTTTACTACAGTTACTATCATCGCAGGTATTATAGGACTTCTTGCAATAAGCAGATAATCTGAGATCATGTATCTGTAGTGAGCTATATAGCCATTATAGAATAATGTTTTTATAAGTATATTTTGTCTTTGGATGGAGGATTTACAAATGGATTTAAAGGATAAGAAGGTCCTGGTCATAGGAACGGGACTGTCCGGAATAGGTTCTGCGCACCTTCTGTGCGGAGCAGGAGCATGGCCTGTTCTACTTGATGAGAATGAGAAAGTTAATGAAGCAGATGTAAGAGCCAAGCTCGAGCAGGATGCTGATAATGTTAAGATCGTTATAGGAAGGCTTCCACAGGAACTTGCAGATGAGATCGCGCTTGTGGTACCAAGTCCTGCTGTACCGCTTGATACAGATACCATCATGTATTTTAAGAACAAAAATATCCCTGTATGGAGCGAGATAGAGCTTGCATATAACTTTGCTAAAGGAAAACTTATAGCTATAACAGGAACCAATGGTAAGACAACTACTACAACTCTTGTGGGTGAGATTATGAAGGCTCACTTTAATGATGTATATGTAGTAGGTAATATAGGTCATTCATATGCACTTGAAGCACAGAAGATGACTGATGAGAGTGTAACTGTTGCTGAGATCAGCTCTTTCCAGCTTGAAGCTGTTGAGAATTTCCATGCAGATGTATCAGCAATCCTTAATATCACTCCTGATCATCTTAACAGGCATCATACTATGGACAACTATGCAAAGTGCAAGGAGAATGTCACCTACAATGCTACTAAAGCAGATACCTGTGTGCTTAACTATGACAATGAGTATACAAGGGAATTTGCTGATAGGTGCCCTGCCAAGGTGGTCTTTTTCTCATCACATGAAAAGCTTGAAAAGGGCTTCTATCTTGACGGTGAAGAGATATATCTTGCCGGTGAAGGTGACAATGTCCGTATCATGAATATCCATGATATGAATCTTGTGGGTCTTTGCAATGTTGAGAATGTTATGGCAGCTATCGCTATAGCTATGGCAATGGATGTTCCTATGGCTACTATTCTTAGGGTAATCCATGATTTCAAGGCTGTAGAGCACAGAATAGAGTTCTCAGGTACGAAGAGAGGCGTTGACTATTACAACGATTCCAAGGGTACTAATCCGGATGCTGCTATCCAGGGTATCAAGGCTATGTCCAAGCCTACATTCCTAATAGGAGGCGGATATGACAAGGGCAGTGAATTTGATGAGTGGATAGAAGCTTTTGATGGCAAAGTCAAAGAACTTGTGCTTATCGGAGCTACAGCTGACAAGATCGATGCATGTGCCAGAAAACATGGATTTACTGCTATCCATCACGAGGATAGCTTTGATGGCGCTTTAAAATACTGTACAGAACATGCGGTACCTGGCGATGCAGTTCTTCTGTCTCCTGCCTGTGCCAGCTGGGATATGTTCCCTAGCTATGAAGTTAGGGGCAAGATGTTCAAGAGCTATGTTAATTCTCTTTGAATACGGTAAGACGATGTAAGGATCAAAAGAAACTTTTGACACCTGCTTCAATAAAGAAAAAACCTAAGGAGGGGGATACTTATGATGGATGCGCAGGAAAGGGTAAGGGCAAGATTTAAAAAGACCTATTATGTCAACTACGGTCTCATTTTTATAGTGTTATTCCTCCTTGTATTCGGGCTTATCATGCTTCTGTCGACGAGCTCATATGAAGCTAATCTTAAGTTTGGTAATGCCTGGTACTATTTTAAAAGGCAGATGATTTCTACTGCGGCAGGACTTTTGGTCATGCTTGTTGTATCTTTCTGGCCCAATTATAAGATCTACAAAAAGGTGACGATACTGGCATATGGAGGCGCCTGTGCTGCACCTTTTCTTGTAAAGACGCCGCTTGCCTATTCTGCTAACGGTGCTACCAGATGGATCAAGCTCTTTGGGATATCTATCCAGCCTGCAGAGATAAGTAAGATGCTTATGATAATATTCCTTGCGGGATTTGTATCACAGCTTGGTAAGCAGGTATCAACCAGGAGAGGTTTTAGCATAACACTTATTATGTCGCTTGTTCCTGCTTTTTTGATCTATTCGCTCACAAGAAACCTTAGTTCGGCACTTATTGTTATATGTATAGCGATCGCGATGCTCTTTGTATCCTGTCCTGACTATAAAAGATTTATACTGCTTGGCGGAGGCGCTGCCTGCGTGGCGGCACTTGCCATATATTATGCGGTATCGTCTTCTGCATCATCTGCAGATGGTCTTAACTTTAGATTTAGGCGTATTCTGGCATGGATTCATCCTGAGCAGTTCGCAAGCAGCACGAGCCATCAGACCATACAGGCTCTCTATGCAATAGGTTCCGGAGGTCTTTTTGGTAAAGGACTTGGCGAGAGCATGCAAAAACTTGGCTTTCTGCCGGAAGCTCAGAACGATATGATCTTTTCAATAATATGTGAAGAACTGGGCCTTTTTGGAGCTATAGCTATCATGATAATGTTCATGCTCCTTGTATGGAGACTTAAGCTGGTAGCAGACTCGGCTACGGATATGTTCGGAGCGCTTCTTGTTATCGGAGTACTGGCGCATGTTTCTATACAGGTGATCCTTAATATAGCAGTTGTAACTAACAGTATCCCTAATACCGGTATCACACTGCCATTTATAAGTTATGGCGGCTCCGCAGTCGTGATGCAGCTTGTGGAGATAGGGATAGCACTGAACGTATCAAGGATATCTTCTGCTGAGTATGCATAAGAAAAAGAGTGCAGGTTCCGCCGGTGTAAGGACTGTCAACAGGAGCCAGACAGCCAGAGCAAGGAAGGCGGCAGGTAATAGTCAGACAGGAAGGACATCCAAAATTGCAAGTGGAGGTCAGTTGGCAAGAACCTCCAAGATGGCAAGTGGAGGTCAGGTAGCAAGAAACGGGAAGATATCAGGAGCCGTCCGTAGTTCAAGGATGGCAAATGATAGTTCATATCAGGTAAGCAGAAGAACGGGTGCTCCGCCAGGATATAAGAAAGCCGGAGCTTCCTATGGCTATAAGAAGAAAACTTACAAAGGAAGCGGAGCAGGCAGACAGGGCAACCATAACAGAACAGGCAATTCTCTAAAATTATTGGACAATGCTCCAAGAAGATCTTATCAGGAGAAAACATATCTTGAGAGAAAGTTCGGAGACAGGCCTACTCCGGGATATGTTGATGCCGAAAGAACCAAAAAGCCGAAAAAACCAAAGAAACCCAAGATATCACTATATGATATGTTGAGGCTTCACAAAAGTATCCTGATACTGGTGATGACAATTGCAGTCATAGCCCTCTTAGGAGTAGGTGTTATAGAGTATATAAGGTCTCACTACAGGGTACAGACAGTCAATGTATCCGGTAATACTTATTATAGCGATGAACAGATTCAGGATATGGTGATGAACGGTATGTTCTCTCATAACTCATTGTTTCTGGGATTCAAGTATCATGATAAGTCTATTACTGATATACCTTTTATAGAAAAGATAACAATAGATATAAAGTCTGCTGACACCATCGATATACATGTGTACGAAAAAGCGTTGGCAGGATGTATCAGTTATCTTGAAAGTTATATGTATTTTGACAGAGAAGGAATCATAGTTGAAAGCTCGTCTCAGCTTCTTGAAGGGGTTCCTGTTGTAAGAGGACTAAAATATGACAGCGTAGTTATCTTAAAACCTCTTCCTGTGGAAGATAATGAAGTTTTTGCAGAGATCCTTGATCTGACACAGTTACTGTCCAAATACAATCTACAGGCAGATCAGATGTATTTTGATTCTGTATATAATGTGTATCTTTATTTTGACAATATTGAAGTTGCTATGGGATCAAAGAAAAATATTGACGAAAAAGTGATACAATTACCTTATATCCTTCCTTCTTTGGAAGGGAAAAAGGGAACGCTTCATCTTGAAGACTATGATGAGAATACTGATTCAGTCAGATTTGAGGAAGCGACGTAGGTTGGAAAATGAAGTATTTTCTAGCTGTTAAATTACTGATAATATTAAAAAGATAGTTGCGAAATCCCCTAAAAAATCGTATGATATATAAATGGTAGGGTTTTAAAACTGGACGTGAAGGAGGAGTTGTTTTGCTGGAAATCAAGTCGAATGAGGCTGAAGCTGCGTGCAAAATCATCGTAGTCGGAGTTGGTGGTGCAGGCAACAATGCTGTTAATAGAATGGTTGACGAGAACGTTACCGGTGTCGAGTTTATCGGCATGAATACAGATAAGCAGGCTCTTCAATTATGTAAGGCACCAAAACTTCTGCAGATCGGAGAGAAGCTCACTAAAGGATTGGGAGCTGGTGCTAAACCTGAAGTTGGAGAGAAAGCTGCAGAAGAGAGCGTAGAGGATATCAACAGTGCTATTAAGGGCGCTGATATGGTATTCGTTACATGCGGAATGGGAGGCGGAACCGGAACAGGTGCTGCTCCTATAGTTGCTAAGGCAGCTAAAGATATGGGAATTCTTACGGTTGGTATTGTTACAAAGCCTTTCAGCTTTGAAGCACGTACCAGAATGCAGAATGCCCTTATGGGAATTGAAAATCTTAAGAATAACGTAGATACTCTTATTGTTATCCCGAATGATAAATTATTACAGATAGTAGACCGTCGTACATCTATGCCCGATGCTCTTAAGAAGGCTGACGAAGTCCTTCAGCAGGCTGTTCAGGGTATTACCGATCTTATCAATGTACCTGGTCTTATCAACCTTGACTTTGCTGACGTACAGACAGCTATGAAGGGCAAGGGTATCGCACATATCGGTATTGGTACAGGAACAGGCGATCACAAGGCTGCAGATGCTGTTAAGCTTGCTGTTGAAAGTCCTCTTCTTGATACTACTATTTCCGGTGCATCTGATGTTATCATCAATGTATCCGGTGATATCGGCCTTGCTGATGCATCTGATGCTGCAAGTTATGTTCAGGAACTTGCCGGTGAGAGAGCCAATATCATCTTTGGTGCTGTATATGATCAGTCTCAGTCTGATACATGCAACATCACAGTTATTGCTACAGGAATTGAAGATCGTGCTCAGGCTATGAATATATCCAAAGCCGCTCCTGCAGAGAATAGACAGGCTGCTAATCAGACACCTGTTCAGATGCAGGGTGCTGCGAATGTGACTCCCAGACCACAGGTTTCACAGCCATTTGTAAGACCAATGCAGCCTGCATCTATACCTCAGCCAAGGCCTTTTGTTAATCCTCAGGCTATGGCACCTCAGGTACAGCCTGCTGTACAGCAGCCTACACCTGTTGAGCCTTCGGTTGAAGCAGAGGCACCTACAACATCAAGAACTTTTTTCCGCAGTGATAGCAGTGTAAGGTCTACTGTAGAACCTAAGTCGCTTAAAATTCCTGAGTTTTTACAGAAGAAATAAATATCAGCGAATCAGTTAACAATTTAAACGCTTCAGGTGCCTGCATCTGAAGCGTTTTTCGGAATTAATATCATCAAAGGGAGGACACTGTTATGAAATGCCCGTTTTGCGGTAAAGACGAAACCAGAGTAATCGATTCCCGTCCGGCTGACGACAACACATCTATAAGACGTAGACGTATTTGTGACTCCTGTGGCAAGCGTTTTACAACTTATGAAAAGGTTGAAACGATTCCAATTATCATTATTAAAAAAGACAATAACAGAGAACCATATGACAGATCTAAGATAGAAGCAGGTATTCTGAGGGCTTGTCATAAAAGACCTGTCAGTGCGGAGCAGATCACAAAGCTTGTGGACAGCGTAGAAGCAGAGATCTTCAATATGGAGAAGCGTGAGATCAAAAGCCGTGAGATTGGTGAACTTGTTATGAACAAGATGAAAGATCTTGAGCCTGTAGCTTATGTCAGATTTGCATCTGTATATCGTGAGTTCAAGGATATCAACACATTCATGGATGAGCTTAAGGATGTAATGAACAAAGAGGCCCCCGGTAAGGCCTGATAAACCTTGAATACATCTGTATAGATAAGCTTTATTGGTATTACAATGGCAACAAGATTGAGTTTAGGATTAGCACTAATACTGTGATCAAAAGTATTAGTGAAGATATATGATTAAAAGGAGTGATATTATGAAAAAGAAAGTTTGGTCAGGTAACATGCTGCGAAGGGGAGTTGCAGCTGTTTGCACACTGACAATGGCAGCTGCTATGCTTGCAGGTTGCGCCAAGAAGGATGATGAGACAGGATCACAGAATGCTCAGGAATCACAGAATGCTCAGGAGGGCACGCAGGAGACCAGCAGCGTTGATTCTGATGAAGTGTTCACTGTAGGTATTCCTCAGGATCTTGACAGCCTTGATCCCCACATAGCACAGTCAGCAGGAACCAGAGAAGTACTGTTCAATATCTTTGAAGGCCTTGTTAAGCCTGATGAGAATGGTAATCTTAATCCTGCGATCGCATCAGGATATGATGTATCAGATGATGCAACAGAATATACATTTACAATCAGAGACAATGTCCTGTTTCATAATGGACAGACTCTTACTGCAGATGATGTAGTAGCATCACTACAGCGTTACAAGGATACAGGCGCTTCTGTATTCGAAATAGTTGATTCTATCGAGAAGGTTGATGATACACATGTTAAGGTTACACTTACTAAGGCTAATTCTGAGTTCATCAGTTATTGTACAGTTGCTATCATGCCTGCAGACTGTGAAGATGTTGAGAACAATCCTATCGGAACAGGCCCTTACAAGTTCGTATCCCGTACAGCTCTCGAGAATCTTGTAGTTGAGAAGTTCGATGATTACTGGGATACTGACAATGCTGCGCATATCAAAAACGTAGAATTCAAGGTAGAAGCTAACCCTGACAATATTGTTACTGATCTTGAAGGCGGATCTATTGATATGTACGCTCGTATCACAAGTGATCAGGCAGATCAGCTTTCAGATGCATTCGATATCTATGAAGGTGAGATGAACCTGATACAGGCACTCTATGTCAACAATGCTGTAGCACCTTTTGATAATGAGCTTGTACGTCAGGCTCTGTGCTATGCTATAGATCCTCAGGAGATCATGGACTTTGTATCAGGCGGTGCCGGTGTTGAGATAGGCTCTGCTATGTTCCCTTCCTTTGGAAAATATTTTGACGAGTCATTAAATGATACTTATAATCAGGATATAGACAAGGCCAAAGAGCTCCTTGTACAGGCAGGCTATCCTGATGGATTCACATTCACTATCAAGGTTCCTTCTAATTACACACCTCACATTGATACTGCAGAGGTAGTAGTAGAACAGCTCGAAGCTATAGGCGTAACAGCCAATATCAAGAAGGTAGAGTGGAATACTTGGCTTGAAGAGGTATATAATAACAAAGATTATGAAGCTACAATAGTTGGCTTTGATGCTTCTACTTTGAATGCTTCTGCACTTTTATACCGTTATACTTCAGATGCACACAACAATATGTTCAATTATGCCAATGCTGATTACGACAAGGCTTTTGCTGCAGCACAGGCAACAGTTGATGATGATGAGCAGGTCAAGTATTATAAAGAGTGTGAAAAGATTCTTTCCGAGACAGCGGCTGCTATTTACATTCAGGATCTTCCTGAGTTTGTAGCTCTTAGCAGTAAGTATACAGGTTATACTTTCTATCCGCTTTATGTACAGGATATAGCCAAGATAAAGCTTGCGGAATAATCTGAAAAATCCGACATGTAAAAGGGTCTGACTTTTTGGAAGTCGGGCCCTTTTTTAAGGAGAATCAACAAGTGAAATACATATTAAAGAAGGCCGGGATGATGATCCTTACTCTTTTTGTAGTATCCATCCTGGTGTTCCTTGCTTTTAACTTAATACCCGGAGATCCTGCAACGAGGATTTTGGGAACGGAGGCTACGCAGAATCAGCTTGCAATGTTAAGACAGGAGATGGGACTTAATGATCCTATATACGTAAGATATTTTAGGTGGGTCACTGGTTTCATTCAGGGAGATCTTGGTACCTCCTATTCATATGGATCAGTATCTGCACTTATCATGGATAAGATACCGATTACAATATGGCTTGCTGTTATGGCATTTTTGCTCATGTTCTTTATATCAATTCCTCTGGGGATATTTACTGCAAGGCATGAGGGTAGTGTTATAGACAAGTTTGTGGTGGTGATGGATCAGATCATTATGGCTATACCGCCTTTTTTCTCAGGTATAATACTTACTCTTATATTCGGACTGTCATTAAAGCTCTTCGTACCGGGCGGCTTTATATCCTACAAGAAAGATTTCTGGGGGTTCATTGGATATCTGGTATTCCCTGCTATTGCAATAGCTCTCCCAAAGATCACTATGTGTGTCAAGCTCTTAAGAGGAAGCGTGATAGAAGAGATCTCCAAAGACTATACAAGGACAGCTTATAGCAGGGGCAATACTACAAGGGGGGTTCTGTACAGACATGTTCTTAAGAATGCCATGATCCCTGTTATAACATTCATGGGAATGGCGCTTGCAGATATGGTGAGTGGCTCTATAGTGATAGAACAGGTGTTTAATATTCCCGGGATAGGGCGTATGCTCCTAAGCTCTATCAACAACCGTGATTATCCGGTGGTTGAGGCTATCATCATGGGCATAGCTATTTTGGTAATGGTTGTGAATCTTATCGTAGATATTATTTACAGACTGGTGGATCCTAGAATTGAAACTATCAATGATTAAATATTTTAAAGATAAAAAAATAAATTCTTTTCTCTTATGGGGGATAATCCTTACAGGGATCATGCTGCTTGTGGTTGTGATCGGTATGTTTTGGACGCCTTACGATCCTACTAAGATGAATGCATCCCAGAAGCTTCAGGGGATGTCACTTAGTCACATACTGGGTACAGATAATAAGGGAAGAGATATATTCAGCCGTGTGATGTACGGAAGCAGGATAACTCTTGCTATCGCCTGTGGGACTATGATAATAGGTGCGGGACTTGGAACTTTACTGGGTGCTATCACCGGATACTTCGGGGGATTTCTTGATGAAGTATTCATGCGTATCGTTGATGCGATGTTGGCATTTCCATCTATTCTTCTTGCTCTTGTGATAGTCAGTCTGTTTGATTCGGGCAATATCGTGGTTATGGCTGCTCTTGGAATAGCTTTTATACCTAGTTTTGCAAGGATTGTAAGATCTGAGGTTCTAAGATGCAGGAATATGGACTATGTTGAAAATGCCAGGATACAGGGAGCATCGGATTTTAGGATCATCTTCCTTCATATCATGCCCAATATAAGCGGTGTATTATGGTCATCGGTTCTTATAGGTTTTAACAATGCGGTTCTGGCAGAGGCAGGCCTGTCATATCTGGGAATAGGTTCGCAGCCTCCGTATGATAGTCTTGGCAATATGCTCTCAAGTGCACAGCAGTTCATGCTCAAAAACCCTATATGTGTTCTTGGACCCGGTTTTGCGATCGTATGGATGGTGCTGGGATTTTCTTTCCTTGGAGAAGGACTTAGAAAAAAGGCTTAAATGCTGCCTTTCACAGATAACAGAATGAATCTGAAAGGCTATGTATCTTTTGTAGAGTATAGAATGAATATATGAAAGGTATAAACAGTGCCTTTCATAAATCAAAGAATGAACTGGAAAAAAGGGCTTTTCGTATAAGCCCGGAGATTATTATGAGTAGTGGTGATAAATTTGAAGTCATTTTATCAGTAAATGATCTTCATATAGAATTTCATGATCATAAGCTTCCTCAGACTGCGGTGGAGGATTTCGATCTGGAGCTGTCCAGAGGTGAGATCGTCGGTATAGTAGGAGAGTCAGGTTCAGGTAAGAGCCTTAGTGCACTGGCTATAGCAGGACTTCTGAGCAGGCATGATATGTACAAAAGCGGACGCATTATGTTTGAAGGAGAGGATCTTCTGACTTGTAATCGTCGAAAGCTAAGGACCTTTCAGGGAGATGAGATCTCTATGATATTCCAGGAGCCTATGACATCTCTTAATCCTGTTAAGAAGATAGGCTGGCAGACTGAAGAGAGCCTTAGGATCCATCATCCTGAAATTGACAAAAAAGAAAGAAGACTCCGTGCCATAAGTATGCTGGCCAAAGTAGGCTTGCACGAGCCTGAGAAAGTATATGATATGTATCCTCATGAGCTTTCCGGAGGAATGAGGCAGCGTGTCATGATCGCTGCTGCTATGATAGGTCATCCTAAGATACTGATAGCAGATGAACCTACAACAGCTCTTGATGTAACAGTTCAGGCTCAGATAGTCGAGCTGTTAAAGAGCATAAACAAGGAAGAGGGGACTTCTATTATCTTCATCTCACATGACCTGAGCCTTGTAAGGCAGATATGTTCAAGAGTCCTTGTAATGCAAAAGGGTGTAGTAGTAGAGAGCGGAAGCGTTAATGATATCTTCCTAAGACCTAAGAATATATATACAAGGAAGCTTATAGCATCAATTCCTAAGGTTGATATACATGCATCATAAATGTATACATTTTTGAATCAAAGATTCAAAAATGCAGCAATAGAGCAGGTTGAGTTCACTTACAAAGAGCGGTTTATATGAAAGAGTGGAATGAAAAGGCGATAGAGATCAAGGATCTAAACGTCTATTATAATAAACGAAGAAAAAGCATATTTGAGAAAAAAGGAAAGACCAGAGCTTTGAATAATGTGTCCCTTGATGTCTACAAGGGAGAAGTTCTGGGACTTGTAGGCGAGAGCGGAAGCGGTAAATCTACTCTTGCAAGAGCCATTATGGGCATTAATAAGGATTACACAGGATCTATTGTCAAAACAGACGAATATCCCCAGATGATATTCCAGGATCCATATGGAAGCCTTAATCCTGCAAGAACAGTTCACTGGATACTCAAAGAGTCTTTAAAAGTTGACAGGAAGCGTAAGTGGACTGATGAAGAGATGGAAGATAGGATCAGAACAGTATGCGAGCAGGTAGAGCTTCCGGAAGATTATGTTAACAGATACCCGTCTCAGCTATCCGGTGGTCAGAGGCAGAGAGTAAGTATCGCACTTAGCCTTATGCAAAGTCCCAAGATCCTTATAGCAGATGAACCTGTATCTGCTCTTGATGTTACTATTCAAGCACAGATTCTGGAGCTTCTGGATCATCTTCATAAAAAGCTGGACTTGTCTATTCTGTTCATATCTCATGATCTTAGGGTTGTATACAATCTCTGCGATCATGTTGCTATCATGAAAGATGGACAGATAGTAGAATACGGCGTCACTGATCAGATATACAAAAGTCCGACTGCGGATTATACCAAGACACTTCTTAAATCTGCAGGGATTGTGTGAATTTGATCAAATATTTATTGAGCTAATAATTATTATTGTGGGGAGAACCTGTGAGACACTATTTCTATCCGGATGCTACTGCAAAGTCATCCTATGACATACCATATGAACAATTATATAAGCTTGGATATCGCGGCGTAGTATATGATATCGATAATACTTTAGTACCTCATGGTGCTCCTGCTGATGAAAGGGCTATAGCTCTTTTTAACAGGCTTAAGAACATAGGCTTTGAGACTGTTCTTATATCTAATAACAAAGAACCCAGAGTCAGAACCTTCGCAGAAGCTGTGGGAGCAAGGTATGTATACAGAGCCAATAAGCCTTCAAAGCGAGGCTATCTTAAAGCGATGGAGCTTATGAATACAGATAATACCAATACATTTTTTGTTGGCGATCAGCTTTTTACAGATGTATGGGGAGCCAAACGCGTAGGGATAAAATCTTATCTTGTAGGTCAGATAGACAAGAAGGAAGAGATACAGATCGTTATCAAGAGACGCTTTGAATGGATTGTATTATTTTTTTACAAAAGATATATTAAGAAAAATGGCAGTAACTGGCCTGATATTGGGAGGATTGAAGCTTGAACGAAACTGACGGTAAGACTCTTACGTGCGGACTTTTGGCACATCCTGCAGGACATACGCTTTCACCACTTATACATAACAGCCTTGCCGAGATGACCGGCAAGAACCTGGTATATGTCCCTTTTGATGTAGAGCCTGAGAATATAGGAAACGCGGTTAACGGCGCTCTGGCGCTTAATATTCTGGGTATGAATGCAACAGTTCCGCATAAAGAAGCAGTTATTCCATATCTAAAAGAGATAGATCCTCTTGCTAAGAAGATAGGTGCTGTTAATACTCTTGTAAGAACTGGTGACGGGACAGGCTTTAAGGGATATAACACGGATATGACGGGACTTAAGAGGTCTCTTGAATGTCAGGATATTACTATTAAAGGGCAGAAAGTCATAATACTTGGCGCAGGTGGAGTAGCAAGAGCTGTAGCCTTTTTGATGGCATCAGAAGGTGCAGATATCATCTATATCCTAAATAGGACTGTTGAGAGGGCCAGAGAGGTTGCAGGTGAAGTGGCAGCAAAAGTTCCCGGCAGTAGATTCGAAGTTCTGGCTCTTGATAAGTATCATGAGATCCCAAGGGATAGATATCTCTGTATTCAGGCTACGTCAATAGGCATGCATCCTGACAATGACAGGGCTATTATAGAAGATCCTAAGTTTTATGAATTGGTTCATACCGGATTCGATATAGTATATCGTCCCATGAATACCAAATTCATGCAGTTGGCTAAAGGAGCAGGAGCTAAGGTTTGTAATGGCCTTGAGATGCTATTGTATCAGGGCGTGGATGCCTATGAGTTATGGACGGGGTGCAGCATTTCGGATGATCAGAGCAGGACTATATATAAAGCTATGTGCGAAAGGCTTGAAAATGAGAAGAATATAGTTCTCGTGGGATATATGGGAAGCGGTAAGTCAACTGTTTCCAAAATACTGTCGGATAGGCTTTCTTATGAAAGACTTGATACAGACAGTCTCATAGAAGATACTTACGAAACTTCAATAACAGATATATTCGCTTCTAAAGGCGAAGGAGCTTTCAGAGATATGGAAACAAAGCTTTTGAAAGCTCTTGGCAATGAGCAACATGACGGACTTGTCCTTGCAACCGGAGGTGGGCTTCCTCTTCGTGAGATCAATAGAAGACTTCTTTCAAAGCTTGGAAGAGTGGTATATCTGCGTACATCGCCCCAGGCTGTATATGATCGTATAAAGCATGATACTACAAGGCCGCTATTACAAGTAGAAGATCCAAAGTCTAGGATAAAAGAGATGCTGGATGAAAGAGCCGGTTTCTATGAGATGGCTGCGGATGTTATTGTCGATACAGATGGCAAGAGCAAAATAGTCATAGCAGATGAGATAATAAAGGCGCTTGGACTTGATAATTGAAGATGTTAGATTAAACTCATAAAGATTTTTGACTTTAGTCTTGAGAATACACTTGGATAGACAGAGGATAGATACTTAGAGGAGAGGTTGAACGTGAAAATATTAGTTGTAAACGGGCCTAATTTGAACTTCCTTGGAATCAGGGAGAAAGCAATATATGGCGATCAGAACTATGATTATCTTGTAAAGACTATTAAGGATAAAGCTTTAGAAGTGGGAGCAGAAGTAGAATGTTATCAGTCCAATCACGAAGGCGCTATTATTGACAAGCTTCAGGAAGCATATTTTAATGGTACAGATGCGATTATAATCAATCCCGGAGCATATACTCATTATAGTTATGCGATTCATGACGCGCTTAAGAGTCTTGAAAAGATATATAAGATCGAGATTCATATTTCTGATATAAATTCCAGAGAATCATTCAGATCCAATTCTGTGACAGCTCCCGCCTGCGACGAACAGATAGTAGGCCACGGACTTGCAGGATATCTGGAAGCTATCGACCATGCTATTTTGAACAGATCATAATGAGACTTTATAAATTATCTGCTGCAGTATAGCTGCGAGGAGGTGTTTTTGAAGTCGTAAAATTTTAATATATAGATTGTGCAGCCGCAGCTTTGATGAGTATCAGAGCTGCGATTTTTGTTCCTCTAAAACTAATGAGACAAAAGCAGCATATTAGTCGGAGATTATTTAAGCTGCGATCTTAGATTCCTTTAAAAACCATCCAGATATAGTAATGTATAAAAAATTTTTAATTAATAGCTTTGGAAATCTTACATATAAAAAAATAATAACCGATATAATAGATGGTTCATTTTGTATTTTAGTAATGAACGAGGTAGCGTTTTTAAATGTTTTATAACAAGGACATGTAGGGTCTATGCTAAGGAGAGTACTATATGAATGCTGAACAGTATAAGAGAGCCAATAATAACAGTTTTTATGTGTGTGCAGTAATAATAGCAGCAGGTCTTCTGATGACAATTAATGATATTTATATGAAAGGTATGACGATTGGTAATATCGCTATCATTGGAAACGCATTGCTTGGAGGAGCCATGATATCTCTTGGCAAATTCAAGTTTAATACAGTCAAAATGGGTTCTATTCTTATAATGGGTGGTTCAACTATTTTCTATTTTGTGCTTCTCATTGCTGAGGACAATATAGTTTACTTTGCCTTTGGACTTCCAATTCTGATCTGTTCCATTATCTATCTGAATGTAAGATTATGTAAAATGGGAATGACTGCTATCACTATTTCATTTACTTTAACTTGTATCAAGGCTTATTTTGCCGATGGTACCTTGGATATGGTACATGTTCCTGCTTTCATAACTCTTGCTCTTGCTTTTGTTTCATGCCTGTGTACAGTTACTCTTCTTACAAAATTCAATGAAGAAAACAATGCTGTGATCACAGAAAATGCAGAGAAATCTCTTGAAACAGGAAAGGCTATGGCTGATATAGCAAATACGATCACTGATCTGTTTAATGAATCGCAAAACGATATGTCATCTCTTCAGGAGATAATGGATGATCAGCAGTCCGGAATGAGAGATATTGCAAGCAGTATGGAGAGCACTGCTCATGCTATTACCAATCAGGCAGAGAGAGTTCAGCATATTCAGGATGAAACACAGGCAACAGAACAGCATAGACAGGAGATGACCAAGGCTTCGGAGAATGCGCAGAAAACGGTACAAGAAGGTGTACAGGTAATAGGTGAACTCAAAGAAAAGTCTCAGGAAGTTGCCAGAACAAGCCAGGTTACAGTTGAGACTACTCAGGCAGTTATTAATAAAGTTGAAGAAGTGCAGCAGATAGTCGGATCTATTATGTCTATATCCAAACAGACCAATCTTCTTGCTCTTAATGCAAGCATAGAAGCCGCAAGGGCCGGTGATGCAGGTAAGGGATTTGCTGTCGTTGCTAATGATGTCAGAGAACTTGCAGCCCAGACCAATACAGCATCTACTCAGATCACAAATATTATCAATGAACTCACAGAAGATGTACAGAAAGCTATGGCCAGCATAGATGATACCGTAACATCTGTATCTGAGCAGAATGATATGATAGAAACAGTTGGTGAGAACTTCGATAGTATCAATGACAATGTAACTGAGATGCTTGACAGATTCCAGGAGATAGGAGAAGGTATGAAGTCTATAGCATCCTCGACTACTGAGATCAATGACAGTATATCCAACCTTTCTGCTACCAGCCAGGAAGTTGCATCACTGTCCAATCAAGGCGCAGAATCCTCCGACCGCGCTGTCGAGAAATTTGATGCTTTTAAGAATACACTTGGACAGATATTCCAGCAAGCCAACAAGCTCAAAGACATGCAGACAAATGGATGATAAGTTGTTGACAAAAGTGTATTCTATAGTTTAAACTATGATATGTTGTTTAAGAAAAGAATTGTTAAATTGGATGAGTGAGCCTGTTTTGGCTAAACATCCGGTTTGCTTTTATATGTTATTATCAGGAGGATTTTATGGTTACAGCCAGTGATTTCAGAAATGGTGTTACAATCGAGGTAGATGGCAAGGTCTGCCAGGTTATCGAGTTCCAGCACGTTAAGCCAGGTAAGGGAGCAGCTTTCGTTCGTACAAAGCTTAAGGATATCATCAATGGTGGTGTTATCGAGACTACTTACAGACCTACTGAGAAATTCCCTCAGGCTCATATTGAGAGAAGAGATATGCAGTATCTTTACAGTGATGGTGATCTTTACAACTTCATGGATACTGAGTCTTACGAGCAGATCGCTGTAAATCAGGATATAGTTGGCGATTCACTTAAGTTCGTTAAAGAGAACGAGATGTGCAAAGTTAATTCTTACAATGGTAATGTATTTGCTATTGAGCCACCTCTTTTCGTAGAGCTTGAGATCACAGATACAGAGCCTGGATTTAAGGGAGATACAGCAACAGGTGCTACAAAGCCTGCTACAGTTGAGACAGGTGCACAGGTTTCAGTTCCGCTGTTCGTAAACCAGGGTGATGTAATCAAGATCGATACAAGAACAGGTGAGTACCTTTCAAGAGTTTAATTCTTAGTATCGTATATCATATTCTCTGAATATTTATATGTCTGTAAGGCAATAGGAATATCTAATAGATGTTTCTATTGCCTTTTTTGCTATTAATATATTTTTATTTGGAGAGTTGGAAGATGGAATTTAAATCGTTTTGTGAACAGGTAGTATCAGTGATGTCAGAAAGACATCCTGAGTGTGATGTTAAAACTTGTAAAGTAGATAAGAATAATGGAGTTACTTATAATTGCCTTAATATAATATGTCCGGGGAGTAATATATCCGAAGTGATATATCTTGAACCAATGTATGAGGCTTTCAAAGACGGTACAAGCTTCATGGAGATTATAGACAGGGTCGAGGATGCAAGGAAGAAGAGTGGTGACAAACATTTTGAAGTTGGATATTATAGGGATTTTGACAAGGTCAGGGACAGAGTCCGGATGAAGCTTGTTAATTACAAGAAAAACAAGGAGTATATAGAAGGATTTCCTCACAGGAGATTCAAAGATCTTGCGGTTTTGTATTACAGTAAAGTTTCAGATAAGGCATTTGAAGGTATCATCATGATCAAAAATGATCACGTATCACTTTGGAATATATCAGAAGAGGACCTCTATGAGGCTGCGTGCCTTAACGCGATGAAATCAGGGGATTACGAACTGGTTCCTATGATGAGCGTTCTGGATGATATCTTTGGATATATCATGTCGGGCAGACGTGAAGCTCAAGATGATGGTAGTGAAGGCGAAGCGAAAGAAGATGATCAGATCCCATTCCTTAAGATCCTGACTAATAAAGATAAAACCTACGGAGCATCAGTGATGCTAAATCCGGGACTTTTGTGCGCGCTTGCCAGAAAATACGATAGGAATTTCTATATCCTGCCCTCATCTGTTCATGAACTTATACTCGTCCTTGATGAAAATGAAAGCTTTGATGAGAATATAGCTGCAGAACTTTATAATATGGTCAGATATGTAAACATGACGGAAGTTGAAACAGAAGATGTGCTTTCGGACAATGTATACTATTATGACAGATCTCTTGATGAAGTTCTTGATTATTACGAAATAGCGTTAAAAACTGGTCTTGCGTAAAAAAACATAGACACAAATGGTTTAATATGATATTATACATTGGTGCGTAATAAATTTGTAACAATTAAGGTCCCGGATTAATTCGGGACCTTATATGAGAAATAGAAATTATTCCTGCACCCGTAGTCTAATGGATAGAACGAAGGCCTCCGACGCCTTTAATGCAGGTTCGATTCCTGTCGGGTGCATTTTTAGAAGGGTAGTTTATAAAGTAAAGAGGTTGCATGATATGATACGTAAGAATGATAAGAATAAGTTTGAATCATTTCGTAAAAGTGAGTTTAATCTTGCCACTTACATTGCTGATAACAAGAGAATCGTAATGCCGGCTTTTTTGGTGGCATGTCTTCTTATCACTATTCTGCTGGCTGTGCGTGCAGGAAAAAATGATAATGGAACTGGCGTAGCTACTACAGCTACAGCTTCTACTTCTGCTGAGAAGGTAGCTACAGCATCTGCTGTAGAGAGTAGTACTGCAGATGCTGTAGAAGTTGTAATGGAAGAGGATGCCTATCCTGAGATCACATCTCTTATCAATAAGTTCTATGAGGCCCAGGCAACAGGAGATATGGATACTATCAAATCCATAACTGTAGGACTTACAGAACCTGCACTTATCAGATATCAGGTATCGGCAGAATATTATGACAAGTTCGATGCCATCAAGGTCTATACCAAGAAAGGACCTGAAACAGGCGCTTATGTAACATATGTATATTTTGAGCTCTATTTTAAAGGATTTGAACAGCAGGTACCGGGACTTCAGACCTATTACATCAGAACCAATGAAGAGGGACAGTATTACCTCTATTTCGGTGAGCTTGATGAAGAGATCATATCATACATTGAAGCATTAAGTGTACAGGATGATTTTATAGATCTTAGTAATGAAGTAGCTGTTAACTACAACACTATGCTTGAAGAGAACGCTGAGCTCAGCGCTTTTCTTACAAACTTCTCAGAAGAGGTCAATAAGTCGGTAGGTAAGGAGGTTGCATCAGCTACAGCAGAGGCATCAGGAGAATCTACAGATGCTGCAACACAGGATACAAGTGCAGCAGGTGACAGCGCAAGTAATGACGCTGCTTCTACTTCTGAAAGTAAAGAGACTGCTACAGATAGTACTGCCAGTGGTCCTGTGATAATTGAGGCTACTACAGTTGTTAAGATAAGAAGTTCTGATTCTACCAATGCAGATGTTCTTGGTAAGACTGAGGTAGGACAGCAGTTCACTCAGATCGAAGCGCTTGCCAACGGCTGGAGCAAGATTGAGTATGAAGGTAAGACTGCATATGTTCGTACAGAGTACTTCACAGTAGTATCTGACGGAACAGACAATGATACTAATACAGAATCAACTGATGATAGTACTGAGTCTAAGGACACTGATACTAAAGAGACTGACACAAAGACTACTGAGACAAAAGAAACAGAAACAAAAGAGTCAGATACAGCATCTACAGAAAATACCGGCGTAACAGGTAACGGAACATATCATGTAAAAGAGACAGTACGTATCAGAAAGTCTGCAAGTACTGAATCTGAGGTGCTTGGTAACGCTTATCAGGGTGACGAGATCAAGGTTACCAACTATCGTGCCGATGGATGGTGTGAAGTAGAATATAACGGCATCAAGGGATTTGTAAAGACTGAGTATCTTACTAAATAATTTATGCTGAGTGCTTAATGAAGTGAGTATGAGTTATTGGGCCTATCTTCAGAAAGTCATAATGGTTTAAAATATAAAGATCGAGTCATTTCATAGTGACTCGATCTTTGTGCAAATTGATAGATAAAACTTTTTAAAACGTTGACGTTTTAGTGCAATAAAGCGTATTGAATTATTTAAGATTGCGTAATATAATATTTCACAGATGCGGGTCAGAATTGTATATGTGGATACAATGATCCGTGTATGATATTGAATCAGTTCATAATTTGATTCCAACAGTAATATAGAACTTTTGACAAAGGTGTCTGCACAATGGAGCGTAGAGATCGTTAGATCTTTATTGCTCTTTTTTTATAAAACAGCTAATTTCAAGTTGAAAATAGATTTCCAAACTTTGGAATTGCAGATGAAGAAGTTGATTCGGAAATTGATTTTGGCTTGCTATATTATTTTTATCGCGCAAGGCGCGGGAAGGAGTAGTGAAATGTCATACGTAGACGAGATTTACGACAGAGTCGTAGCACAGAATCCAGCTCAGCCGGAGTTCCACCAGGCAGTTAAAGAGGTACTTGAATCTCTTAGAGTAGTTATCGAAGCTAATGAAGAGGAGTATCGTAAAGAGGCTCTTCTTGAGAGACTTACAACACCTGAAAGACAGATTCTTTTCAGAGTACCGTGGGTAGATGATAAGGGACAGGTTCAGGTTAATAATGGTTTCCGTGTACAGTTTAACTCAGCTATCGGACCTTACAAGGGAGGACTTCGTTTCCATCCTTCAGTAAACCTTGGTATCATCAAGTTCCTTGGTTTCGAGCAGGTATTCAAGAATTCACTTACAAGCCTTCCTATCGGCGGCGGTAAAGGTGGTTCTGACTTTGATCCTAAGGGTAAGTCTGATAGAGAAGTTATGGCATTCTGCCAGAGCTTCATGACAGAGCTGTATCGTCACATCGGAGCAGACACAGACGTTCCAGCAGGTGATATCGGTGTAGGCGGACGTGAGATCGGATATCTCTATGGTCAGTACAAGAGAATCAAAGACGTATATGAAGGCGTTCTTACAGGTAAGGGACTTACATATGGCGGATCTCTTGCTCGTACACAGGCTACAGGTTATGGCCTTGTATATATCACAGATGAGCTTCTCAAGGATCATGGCACAAGCTTCGAAGGTAAGACTGTTACTGTATCAGGTGCAGGTAACGTTGCTATCTATGCTATTGAGAAGGCACAGAGCCTTGGTGCAAAGGTTGTAACATGTTCTGATTCTACAGGCTGGATCTATGATCCTGAAGGAATCGACGTTGAGCTTCTTAAAGAGGTCAAGGAAGTTAAGAGAGCACGTCTGTCTGAGTATGCTGCAAACCGTCCATCAGCTGAGTATCATGAGAAGAAGAATGGCGAGCACGGTGTATGGACTGTTAAGTGCGATGTAGCTCTTCCTTGCGCTACACAGAATGAGCTTGATCTTGAGGATGCTAAGGCACTTGTTGCAAATGGTGTATATGCAGTATGCGAAGGTGCTAACATGCCTACAACTCTTGATGCTACTAAGTATCTCCAGGACAATGGTGTACTCTTTATCTGTGGTAAGGCTTCAAATGCAGGTGGTGTTGCTACATCAGCTCTTGAGATGAGCCAGAACTCAGAGAGACTTTCATGGACATTCGAAGAAGTAGATGAAAAGCTTCACGGAATCATGAAGAATATTTACAAGAACATCTCTGAAGCAGCTAAGAAGTATGGTAAGGAAGGCGATTATGTAGCAGGTGCTAACATTGCCGGATTCCTTAAGGTTGCTGAGGCTATGAAGGCTCAGGGCATAGTTTAATACTAAAATGATCATAAGGCACCAGAGGATACTCCCGGTACTTGGATCAATATAAAGACTATCAGGGCAGCACAGACTATTCTGTGCTGCTTTTTTTCTTACAGTATATGAAATTAATATAAGCACAAGGACGTGTTTTTCTATTTACCTACTGATTAAGTGATTTTATAATTAATGATATAAACAAGTGTTATAAGAATCGTTAGGTAATGTGACTACGTTGGGCATTCCATTATGTCTTTTATCATAAAAACAATCATAATTACTGCGTTCTTTGTATAATAGTTAAGAATTTACAACTAATTGCCGAAATAAATTTCGAGAGAATATAAGCTTAGTTAGCTATATCTAACGTGTTTAATATATATAATGAGTAAATAATATAAACTATGCTCAGGGGAATTTTACGAAAACCTTTTCGTAAAATGCAGCATGAAGATATCATGTATGCAGCATAGGCACAAGGAGGGAAAAGAAATGGCAGTAGCAGGAGTAACAGGAATCGATTCGGTAGAAGATCTCTATCTCAAGACGTATGCAAAACTAAAGGCAGTGTCAGAAGAGGCAGCTGCTTCATTTGCACAGCAGGTGAAACTTAGTGGTGCAGCTATGGACCTTAATGCTGGAGATACTTCATCAAGCTTATCAGCAATAGATAATATTCAGGATACTTATGTAAGGACTATCAATACTATTAAGGCTGCTCAGAATACTACATCAGGTATATATAATGCAAATGGTATATTTACAAGCTCTGTTCTTGGATCTAACGCCCTTGCAGGTTCCGTTGTAGGTGCTCCTTCTATTGATGTGGATTCTTTCCTTGAATCGGCTGTGAAGATGGCTCTAAATAGCGACCAGCAGAACCTGTTAAGTCAGATACAGGATACATTCAGAGCAAATACTACTACTATAGTTGATACTATGCAGGCTTTGGGACTTACTTTTAATGATCTGGCAACAAGAGAGAACATGGTAACTCTGGGTGACGCTCTCAATAACAGAGCTATAGAATATGGTCTGCCTGCAGTAGAGAATGTTGATGCATCTGTTGATATGCTTTATGACGGATTTGGCGAAGGGGCAGGTAGCGGCGGTAATGGCGCGGGTACCAGATCAGCAGTGGAAGATGTTAAGGAAGAGTACTCTAATATCATCGTAGAGGGCGATAAGACTTATCTTGAGACTGTAACTATAGAGAATGGAGTTAAGACCGTTGTACGGACTGAGATGAACCGTTAACATAGTGTGATCTGAAGATTGGTATCAACCAGTGAACTGATGTGATCATAAGACTGATATGAACCAGTAAAATGGTGTGATTATAAGATTGATATTAATCGGTAAGATGATACTACTAAAGTAGATAAATTATTAGATGATAAATGTATAAAAAACAGCTGCCAGATACATGTCCGGCAGCTGTTTGCATTTCAAGATCTATAAAAATTATATGGCTAATACTGATGAATCAGTCTTTGGCAGATGCTTTCAAAAGATAAACGATCTCTTTCTCTGTATCAAGTTCCATAACCTTGTCAGCAAGAGCCTTGGCCTCTTCTACTGACCATTTACTGATAATGCATCTTGCAGTCAGTACAAGAACCGGGTTGACGCTGTATTCATCAAGACCGAAAGCAATGAGAAGCGGGATCATAAGAGGATCTGCAGCTGCCTCACCGCACATTCCTACAGGAATACCTGCAGCATTACCTGCTGAGATGATATTCTTTATAGAACGAAGAACTGACGGCTGGAAAGCAGAGTACAGATATGCAACTTTAGGATTGCCCCTGTCTACACTCATTGTATACTGTGTCAGATCATTAGTACCGATAGAGAAGAAATCTGATTCTTTAGCAAGCTTATCTGCAATAAGAGAAGCAGAAGCTGTCTCTATCATACATCCAACTTCTATATCCTTGTCATAGTCAATGCCCTGAGCATCAAGATCTTTCTTGATATCTTCAACCATAGCTTTGACATTTCTAACCTCGTCAACAGTTGTAACGAGAGGAAGCATTATCTTGACTTTACCAAAAGCACTTGCACGAATTATCGCACGAAGCTGAATCTTGTAAGTGTCAGGATTGGCGAGACAGTAGCGTACTGCTCTGTAGCCAAGGAAAGGGTTGTCCTCTTTTTCCAGATTGAGATATGGAATATCCTTATCACCGCCTATATCAAGGGTACGGATGATAACGGTTTTACCACCCATAGTAGTAACAGCCTCTTTGTATGCTTCAAACTGTTCATCTTCGTTAGGAAGATGTGTGTTGTTCATGAACAGGAACTCTGAACGGAAGAGGCCTATACCTTCGCCATCACACTCAATAGCTTTCTTGGCATCCTTGGGTGTTCCGATGTTACAAAATAGCTCTAATTTCTTGCCATCAGCTGTAACAGTCTCTTTACCGTGGAATTTCTTGAGTTCTTCCTGTTTTCTGATAAAATCTTCGCGCTTTCTGATATATGTTGACAGCACATCGCCTGTAGGATTGATGAATACATGACCCTCTGTACCGTCAATGATGGCAGTATCCTTGTCATTAACAAGATCGATGATACCGGGAACAGAAAGTACTGCAGGGATCTCAAGGGCTCTTGCAAGGATAGCAGAGTGGGAAGTCTTACCACCTATCTCTGTGATGATACCAGCAACGTTCTCTTTGACAATCTGAGAAGTCATTGAAGGTGTAAGGTCTTTGGCAACAAGGACTGTTCCAGGTGCGACTTTGCTGATATTGATATCTTCGATACCAAGAAGGATCTTTAAAAGACTTTGCTTTATATCCTTAACATCAGATGCACGCTGTTTCATAAGTTCATCATCCATAGATGAGAACATATTGATGAACATATCGCAAACTGCTGTAACTGCAGCTTCTGCACATTGATTGTTGTCGATCATCTTGTCCATCTCGCCTACCATTGCAGGATCTGATACCATAACAAGATGACCTTCGAGGATCTCAGCTTCCTTGGGTCCGATTCGCTTTCTGATATCTTCAGCCATTTCTGTTGTCTCTTTTTTGAAAGAGTCTACAGCATTGTGAAGACGCTCTTTTTCAGCACCGGTATCTTCGGGCTTGTGATTTTCATATGTAAGATCGTGTTCGATAATACGGCATACGGAACCTATTCCTATACCTCGTGAAGCAGCTATTCCTTCGTACATATTTGTCTGATCCTTTCAAATTTGAAGAAGTACGGTTGCTATTGGTTATCAGTCACCAAGTCCGCTGTTTACAAGATCAACAGCTGCCTTTAAAGCTTCGTTTTCATCAGGTCCGTCACATTTGATCTCGATCTCTGCACCACACTTGATGCAAGCGCTCATGAGCATCATAACTGACTTTGCATCGAACTCATTACCATTGTATGAGATTCTTACTGAGCTTGTAAAAGGAGTTACTGTCTGGCAGAAAAGACTAGCCGGACGCATGTGCATTCCTTCTGCATTGATTACTTTAACATTTGCTGATACCATTTGTTATTCCTCCTATGGTTTTGTAATGGTGTAGATCATATATATTACATGTAATTAGTTGCAATATCTGATCGGAAACTTATTCAAGAATCTAAACTATATAAGATTCTTCCTTTTGTGTCAAGAGCGCGGCTTTTTATGCATATCAATTATACACCGCAATCACTTTTATGGCACTAATACCCTGCATGCCTGTGACAGCATACAGGGCGATGAAGTATTAGTTGAAACCTTTATGGTTCATGGCTTTTTTTGAAAAACTTTGTTTTCAAAAATCATTCCTTGTTCTTCTTGATGAATCCAAGAAGTACTGCAGTGATGATAGATCCTACAAGCCATGCAACGATGTAGAGAATAGGATTACCTACAGTTGCAAATACGAAGATACCACCGTGAGGAGCCATCAGTGTGCATCCGAATACTGCAGAAAGAAGACCTGCAATACCGGAACCGATCATAGTACAAGGAATTACATGAATAGGATCAGCTGCTGCAAATGGGATAGCGCCTTCTGTGATGAATGAGCTTCCCATGATGATGTTAGTGATCCATGTCTCACGCTCAGCTTCTGTAAACTTCTTAGGGAAGAGTTTACAAGCAATTGCGATACCTACAGGAGGAACCATACCACCTACCATGATAGCTGCCATAGCGATGTAGCAGGCTGTAACCTTAGGATCATTCATCTGAGCACCCTGAGCCATATAATCAGATGCTGTAGCAAGCATACCTGTACCGAATACGTAAGCTGCCTTGTTGATAGGACCACCCATATCGATAGCCATCATAGCACCGAGGATGAGACCCAGAACTGCAAGCATGTTAGCATTTGAAAGAGCTGTAAGCATTGCTGAAAGGCCTGTATTGATAAGTCCGATGATCGGATTGAGTACGAAGCACATTGCAATACTTAAAAGGAATATACCGCAAAGAGGATAAATAAGTACAGGCTTGATTCCTTCGAGTGACTTCGGGAATCCTGAAGTTATCTTCTTAAGCCACAGTACGATAGCACCTGCAAGGAAACCTGCTGCGATACCGCCAAGGAAACCTGATACTGTATTACCTGATCCCTGGAATGCGAAGTTAGCAATAAACTTATTGAAACCGCCAAGCTGTGGAAGAGCTTCTTCTGAACCCCATACAAAACCGGCTATAGCAGCGTTACCATTTGAAGCAAGAAGTCCGCCTGTAAAACCAACAGCAAGACCAGGTCTGTCAGCGATTGAATAAGCGATATAACCTGCAAGAACAGGAACCATAAGGCCCATAGCAAGTCCGCCTACGTATTTGAAGAAGGCTGACAGAGGAATCATCTGGCCGAAGTTACCACCACCTGTTGTGCCGTATCCTGCGAGAGTATCGATAAGGAATGAAAGAGCTACAAGAATACCGCCACCGATAACGAATGGAAGCATGTGTGATACACCATTCATAAGGTGCTTGTAGAACTTACGCCCAAGTGTCTCATCACCGTCTACAGAAGTGTTTGATTCTACAGCGCCTGTGTGATGATATACAGGAACATTGCCGCTCTCAGCTTTGGCAAGAAGATCACCGGCATTGTGGATGGCATTGGCGGTAGAAGCCTTAATGACTCTCTTGCCGTCGAAACGTCCCATTTCAACATTCTTGTCAACTGCGAGAATGATAACATCTGCTGCAGCAATCTCAGAAGATGTGAGAACATTCTTAGCTCCGCCTGATCCGTCTGTTTCAACCTTGATAGCATAGCCTTTATCTTTTGCAGCCTGTTCAAGAGCTTCAGCAGCCATGTATGTATGAGCTATACCTGTAGGACATGCTGTAACAGCAAGAAGGTTAAGAGATCTGCTTGCAGATGAAGCAGCTTTTGCTGCAACTTCCTTATCCTTCTCAGTTTCTTTTTCATCAATTACTTTCATGAATTCATCAACACTTGTTGCTGCAATGAGCTTCTGTGTGAAATTATCATCCATGAGCATTGTCATAAGTTTTGACAGAACTTCAAGATGTGTATCAGCGCCGCCTTCTGGTGCTGCGATCATGAAGATAAGCTTGGAAGGCTGTCCGTCAAGAGACTTGTAGTCAACTCCGGCCGGAACAGTAATAGCTGTAAGTCCTGCCTTAGAAACAGCAGAAGACTTTCCATGAGGAACAGCAATAGCCTTTCCGATTGCTGTAGAACCTTTTGCTTCACGTGCAAGAATTGCATCTTTGAATGCTGCTGCGTCGTTAAGATTTCCCGCTGCATTGTGCAAAGCAATGAGTTCATCGATTGCAGCGTTCTGATCTGCAACTGAAACGCCCAGCTTTACGCCCTGCGGCTGTAAAAACTCTGTGATTTTCATACTTTTAACCCTATCCCTTTCTTAAAAGAATACCTTGTTTTTATATTTGAAAATACTGTTCTTCATAACAGTATCTTCTTACTTAGTTAAGTGTCTTATAGAGTTCGTCTATAAGATCTTTCTTGGCAAGTCCGTCTGAGAATGCAGTAGCACCTCCGCAGGCAGTTCCGAGGTTGAGAGCTACTTTATAATCTCCGCCTGACTTTTCATAGCCAGCTATAAATCCGGCTACCATAGAATCTCCGGCGCCGACAGAGTTCTTAACTTTACCCTTGCATACGCCCTGTCTTAGGATCTGTCCATCTTCTGTAACAAGAAGAGAGCCATCACCAGCCATGGAGATAAGTACATTTCTTGCACCTTTTTCCTGAAGCTTCTTGGCATAGAGAACTGTGTCATCATCAGAATCAATTGTGACACCGAACATCTCTCCAAGTTCCTGCTTATTGGGTTTTATAAGGAATGGATGATACTTAAGCACATTAAGAAGCAGATCCTTGATCGCATCTACTACGAATCTGATTCCCTTACCGTCGAGTCTTTCAAGAATTCTTTCATATACATCACTTGGAAGACTGGATGGGATACTTCCTGCAAGAACGAGAGTATCGCCTTCTTTGAGCTGATCAAGCTTTTTGAAAAGTTCTTTCTGACATTCGTCGGGGATTTTAGGACCCTGACCGTTGATCTCTGTCTCGTCAGCAGCTTTGATCTTGACATTGATTCTGGTGTTTCCTTCAGGGAGCTTTATAAAATCAGTAGTGATTCCTGATGCAGCAACACCTTCGTCAAGAGCTTTGCCGGTAAAGCCGGCAATAAAGCCAAGAGCAGTTGTTGGAAGATCGAGTTCACGAAGTACATTGGAAACATTGATGCCCTTGCCACCAAAGTAAATCTCTTCAGCGTCTGATCTGTTAGTCATACCGATAGCCAAATCCTGTGACATGTGTACTACGTAGTCAAGGGCTGGATTAAAGGTAACTGTGTATATCATTATTAAATCTCCTTTCCTGCAAACTATTGCTGGAAAAATTTGATAACCGTTTCGTCTGTATACTGTTTGGAGGGCTCCTTGTCAGTGATGATCGCACATGTCTTGAGCTCTGCAAAAGTTACTGAACTTACCACACCGAACTTGGAGTGGTCGGCAAGAATATAAGACATATAAGAATGTTTGATCGCCTCAGCTTTGACCATGGCCTCGTCAACGTCAGGGGTGGTGAACCCTGCTTTCAATGTGATACCATTGGTGCCCATGAAGGATTTGGTGAAGTGATAACGTCTTATAACATCAACGCAATCTGATCCTATTACGGCTTCAGTTCTGGCCTTGACCTTGCCACCTATGATTATGGTGTCGAGATGGCGCTCTATGAGGTGTTTGGCATGAACTATACCATTAGTAATATATTTGGCTTTGGTATTGGTAATATAGTCGATAAGCTTAAGTGTAGTCGTACCGGAGTCTATGTATACGAAGTCATCATTGACGATGAGTGAAGCGGCGTAACGGCTTATTTCATCCTTGGCTTCAACATTTTTAAAGAGCTTTTCTTTAACAGCATCTTCGCCTGAATTTATGCTTCCAACAGAAGTTGCACCACCGAAGACTTTGACAATACGATGCTCTTTATCAAGCTCAGTAAGGTCACGTCTTATAGTCGCTGCAGAAGTCTCAAGCTCTTCTACAAGCTCTGCAACAGTTACAGCATTCTTTTCGTTTACGATGCGGGTGATTATGTCCCGTCTTTCCTGTGTCAGCATATATACCTCGGTTTTTATAAAAAGTGTTAAAAAAATTAAAAAAACATCCGATAAACTTAAAGGCAACATTATTATGTTTTACAAAAATATCGTATCACCAAAATCAATCAAAATCAATCACAAATAATCAATTTTAATCATAAATTATACAAAATATAAAGGAGGTATCACCTTGGGCTTAGGTAAACTTACGGATGAACAACTCGATATACTTGGAGAGGTTGCCAATATCAGTATGGGAACATCAGCAACGGCGCTTGGTATGATGATCAATCAGAAGGTTAATATCACAACACCCAGAATTGAGGTCATTAATAGAAGCGAATCCCTGGATGATTATTCCAATATATGTATATTTGTACAGATTCATTACATCAAAGGCCTTGAAGGCAATAATATACTCATTCTCAAAGATCATGATGTAAAATGCATGACTGATCTTATGATGGGCGGGGATGGCTCCAATGTAGAAGGCGAGATTACAGATATTCAGCTTTCAGCTGCTTCTGAAGCCATGAATCAGATGATGGGATCAAGCGCCACATCTCTTTCTTCTATGCTGGGAATACCTGTTGACATCAGTACTCCTGAAGTTAAATGGATTGATGTTGAGTCTGTTAAGATCTTTGAGAGAATGTTTGAGACCAATGTTGAGAAGTTTGTAAAAGTTACCTTTAGGATGGAGATTGGAAACCTTGTTGATTCGACAATGGTTCAGCTCTATCCTGAGAACTTTGCGTGTGATATGTGTGAGAAATTCAAGGAGTCCAAGCTTCAAGCCAAAGATACCGAATGATATATAGATGCCCCTGATCAAAGAGTTAAATGATTAAAAAGTCTAAATTATATAAAAGATGAACTATCTGTATTGACAATATGTAGGAGACTACCTATCATAGTTTATGTAACATGCTACATAAATGTGAAGGCAGTCTCCTTTACTTTTGGAGAAGCCTTTTTTAACGAGTAAAACTGATAAGGAAAAGAGGTGAGAAGTGTATGGGAGGATGTGATCGTCAAGGCCCAAAGAGATTTCGCGAAAGAAATCCTGAAATGGAACCAATCGGTCATAAATTCAAGATGATAGCAGAAAAGATTCATAAGCATCAGGATGAAGCTTTGAAAAAAGATGACCTGACTTTTTCGCAGATGAGTGTTCTTCTGTGTATTTTGTTTCATGGTGAAGAACCTATTACAACGGGCGAAATCTGTGGCATATTGCAGATCACGCATCCAAGTGCAGTGGGGCTTATCAACAGACTTGAAGAAAAGAAGATGGTCGAAAGGATTCCTAATCCCAATGATTCGAGATCATCTTATATAAAACTTACGGGCAAAGCCTGTGAATTTCTTCAAAAAAACAGAAAATATAATGTTGAGATGGACCATGAAACAGTAAAGGGTTTTTCGGACGATGAGATTAAGCTTCTAAGAAGCTTTCTTGACAGAATATATCTTAATATCGAGAAATTCTGACAAGGACGGATCAAAAGATTTATATGAAAAAATATTTTTGAAAAAAGACTAAAGTTTTATATGAAAACAATTTTTATTAAAAGACTATATAAGGTAGTCACAAGACAATAAAAAGAAAAGGAAATAACAGTATGCTCAAAACACTAGCTAAGCAGTTAAAAGAATTCACCTTTACTGCTATAATATCTCCCCTTTGGATGATAGGAGAAGTTATCTGTGAGATGATCATCCCTGTCCTTATGGGAAGGATTGTTGATAAAGGAATAGGCACAGATGTTGTACCTGGCAATATGGGTTATATAGCAAGTACCGGTCTTGTTATGGTTGTTGTTGCATTTCTCGGCCTTATGTGCGGCATCATGGGAGGTGTTACGAGATCCAAGGCATCAGCAGGTCTTTCAAGGAACTTAAGAAAGGCAATGCATGACAATATTCAGTCATTTTCTTTTGCCAATATAGATAAGTTCTCAACTTCGGGGCTTGTAACAAGGCTTACTACAGATGTTACCAATATTCAGAACTCATTTATGATGCTTCTGTCTATGGCTGTAAGGGCACCTATGTCTATGGTAGTAGCTATGGTGATGTCTTTTTATTTAAGCCCCAGGATAGCAAGTATATATCTTATTGCAGTCCTCTTCCTTGCAACGCTCATGTTCCTGCTTATGGGAAGTACTACAAGATATTTCAAAAAAGTATTTGAACGTTATGATGCACTCAATGAAAGTGTTCAGGAAAATGTATCTGCTATACGTGTTGTTAAGGCTTATGTCCGTGAAGAATACGAGAATGACAAGTTCAAAAAAGCTGCTTTCAACATCTATGAGATGTTCGTAAAAGCTGAGAAGAAGCTTGCCAAGATATCTCCTATCATGATGGGCACGGTATATACCTGCATACTTCTTATAAGCTGGGTAGGCGCTCATATGATCGTATCTGATGAACTTACAACAGGTGCGCTTATGTCACTTCTTGCTTACTGCATGAACATTCTTATGAGCCTTATGATGGTTTCTATGGTATTCGTAATGATAACCATGTCAGAAGCAAGTGCAAGACGTATTTCAGAAGTTATCAATGAGAAGAGTTCTATCACCAATCCTGTAAATCCTGTTATGGAAGTCAAGGATGGAAGCGTAGTATTCGATCATGTGAATTATGCATATAAAGAGGATGCCAAGGAGCCGGTACTCAAAGATATAAATCTTGATATCAAGTCAGGTGAGACTATCGGTATCATCGGAAGTACAGGTTCTGCAAAGTCTTCTTTGGTCAATCTCATAAGCCGCCTTTATGATGTTACAGATGGAGAAGTCAGAGTGGGCGGAATCGACGTAAGAGATTACGATATGGAAGTTCTCAGGAACGAGGTTGCAGTAGTATTACAGAAAAATGAGCTGTTCTCCGGCACAATATATGATAACCTTCGCTGGGGCAAACCTGATGCAACAGATGAGGAGTGCAGAAAGGCCTGCGAGCTTGCCTGCGCAAGTGAATTCATAGACAGGATGCCTCAGGGCTATAACACATATATCGAGCAGGGCGGATCCAATGTATCAGGTGGTCAGAAGCAAAGACTTTGTATTGCAAGAGCGCTTCTTAAGTCTCCTAAGATCCTGATACTTGATGATTCTACATCTGCAGTTGATACTGCGACTGATGCCAAGATAAGACAGGCATTTGCTCAGGAGATACCTAATACTACAAAGTTCATCATCGCTCAGAGAATATCCAGTGTTCAAAACTGCGATCGTATCATAGTAATGGAAGATGGTACAGTCAATGACTTTGGTTCACATGATGAACTTATTGCAAGGAATCCTATTTACAGAGAAGTTTATGAGTCACAGACCGGTGCAAGCGGTGATGCTGACTTTGATGAAAAGAACTAAGGAGAATCAGATATGGCAGAAGAAAAAGTCAGAGAGGTTAAAGGCCCGGGCCCAAGAGGACAGCGCGGAATGCCAAAACCCAAGATCAAAAATCCCGGAAAGCTCTTAAAAAGACTATTGGGATATGTTTTTAAATTTTATGGATTTCAGATGATACTTGTAGGTGTCTGCATAGTTGTTTCAGTTCTTGCTAATATCCAGGGAACTCTTTTTACCAAGACACTTATTGACGGATATATCGATCCACTTATCAAAACAGTCAGAGAAGGCGGTGAACCTGATTTTGGACCTTTAGGTTTTGCAATACTAAGAGTTGCTTTCTTCTATGCTGTTGGTATAGCTTCGACTTATATTCAGTCGCTTACAATGGTATTCATATCTCAGGGTACATTGAAAAATCTCAGAACAGCGCTTTTTGAGCATATGGAGAGCCTTCCTATCAAGTATTTTGATACTAATGCTCATGGTGATATCATGTCTATTTATACAAATGATATAGATACTCTGAGACAGATGATATCCCAGAGTATACCGCAGCTTCTTAACAGTGCTATTACTATAGTTTCTGTTTTTATCTCAATGGTAGTACTTAATGTACCGCTTACTATCCTTACGATCATCATGGTAGCTTTAATGCTGTTTGCATCAGGGGCAGCTGCAGCTGCTTCAGGACGTAACTTTGTTAAGCAGCAGAAGAATATAGGTAAGCTTAATGGCTACATAGAAGAGATGATGAATGGTGAGAAGGTTGTTAAAGTCTTCTGCCATGAAGAAAAGACGATCGAGGATTTCGATAAATACAATGAAGAGCTCTTCGAGAGTGCTTACAAGGCCAATGCATTTTCATCCATACTAGGACCTATTAATGCACAGCTTGGTAATATCAGCTATGTTCTGTGTGCTCTTTTGGGTGGTGCTCTTGCCCTTACGACTTCAAGCTCAAAGGGAGTTGCAGTAGCATTTTTCCTTGCACTTGTTAATCTCTTCGGAACTCTTTCCGTTGGATCTCTTGCAAGCTTCCTTACATTTAATAAGTCATTCTCAATGCCTATCAACCAGGTGTCAATGCAGTTCAACTCTATTATCATGGCACTTGCCGGGGCAGAACGTGTATTCAGACTTCTTGATGAGAAGCCAGAGATGGATGAAGGTTATGTAACACTTGTTAATGTTGAGAATAAGGACGGCAAGATCGTAGAAGTTGACCATCATACAGGCTCCTGGGCTTGGAAGCATTTCCATAAAGCTGAAGGAACTACAGATTACAAGCCTCTTCTTGGCGATGTAACCTTTAATGATGTTGATTTTGGCTATACTGACGAGAAGATGGTACTTCATAATGTTGTACTTCACGCTGAACCCGGTCAGAAGATTGCTCTTGTAGGTTCTACAGGCGCAGGTAAAACTACTATCACAAATTTAATTAATCGCTTTTATGATATTCAGGATGGCAAGATTAGGTACGATAATATAAATATCAACAAGATATCTAAGAAGGATCTTAGAAGATCACTTGGTATCGTACTTCAGGATACGCACCTCTTCACAGGAACTGTTGCTGAGAATATCCGCTATGGTAAGCTTGATGCTACTGATGAGGAAGTATATGCAGCAGCAAGACTTGCCAATGCTGATGGATTTATAAGACGTCTTCCGGATGGTTACGATACTATGCTTACAGGTGATGGTGCCAACCTGTCACAGGGTCAGCGTCAGCTCCTTGCTATTGCGAGAGCCGCTATTGCAGATCCGCCGGTACTGATCCTTGATGAAGCTACAAGTTCTATTGATACCAGAACTGAGAAGATTGTTCAGGATGGTATGGACAAGCTTATGGCTAATCGTACGACATTTGTAATCGCCCACAGACTTTCTACTATCAAGAATTCTGACTGCATCCTTGTAATGGAGCAGGGCAGGATCATAGAAAGAGGCAATCACGAAGAGCTTCTTGAGAAGAAGGGACGTTATTACCAGCTTTATACAGGTAATAAAGCAGTAACTGCATAAGTGTCATTTGAAATGGAGGCTTTATGGATAGTTTGAGATTGATTCGTAGCGAGCTTGCATATTGGAACGATGATAAGACTAAAGTTGAACTGTATGAAGAGTTCGTCAGGTTTATTCCTGTGGGAGACAAAGCAATAGATGTCAAATATGGCAATATCGCATCCTGCAAGAGATACATCAAAGAGCTTCATATTACCAGCAAAGGCTCCACTGAAGATGGCTATTATGATATACATTATATCCCTTTGATATTCGAAAATAAGGATATTGCTGAGTATTATTACAGCTTCATAGCAGAACGTACCCAGCAGTTTGCAGATGTTTCAGAGACTGATCGTGAGAACAAGAAGAAAAAGAATGATAATCCTATCTATACGATTCCTTCCACTATGGGATTAACGGAAGGTGTTCTGTATATCTTTGAGGATCATTTCAGTTTCAGAGTCTCTGGCCAGGGTGAAAATGCAAGGCTTCATTATATGGACGTTAATGATGTTGTAAAGAGCTTTGGAAGTATACGCTTTATATATGGGCGCAATGAGACTATGACATTCCAGATTCCTAAGGCTGTTTTTGCAGAGATCTTTAAATATCTGGACAACCGTATCAAACATATGCATGTTCACGAAAAAGATGATGTGTCCGAATACGACAGATTCACAAGAACAGGTAAAGGCGCGAGTGTAAATGATATGGTAATTGCAGAATCAGACGCTGCCAGAGGCATGACTGATGATAAAAAGCGTATGACGATATCGGAAACCGGTGGTCTTAAAAGAAGAGGAATATAGAAAAGAATAATTTTAAAAGAAAATAGTTCAGAAGAAACATCTAAAAAATAATTTTAGAAGAAAAGCCTTCCCCGGTATCACTACTTTTGGGAAGGCTTTTTACTATTCTGATAAACAGGGATTGCAGTATCTCCAATAAACAGGGATCGCAGTATCTCTAATAAACAGGAATCGCAGTATCATTAATAAACGGGAATTTCGGCATCTTTAATAAACAGGGATTTCAGCATCCTTATAGTTTAGAAGATCATCTCTTGTTATGATCCTAAATGAAGAAATCTTATAAAAAGCGGATGACCTGAAAGTATCTTCGCCGGATGATGCGAAGCTTTTTTTATGATTGTTTATATCTGAGACAGAAGGGTATATGATCGAAATCTCGACATGAAGATACTGCATCTCTCCAATCGGGAAGTTGTCTGAAACAGGGCCGAAACCAGCTTTTCTCATGTAATCGTTATAATCTGCAGATTCATAATAAAGACTTGATAGTTTGGAATCCATATCTGCAAGGAATCCTTGCGCCTCATGGAATGCTGCATAATAATTCTGTGTATAGTCAGCTGATTTGCTGGTAAGATTCATATCAGCAACAGACGTCTCCAGCGACAGTACTGCAAAAGAGGTAAGGCTTAGTGTAAGGAATATAAGTAGTATTGAGGCTGTTCCTATTGGAAGTCCTATATGTATATTTCTGTTCATAATATCTCCTGCTTAGTTACTGTATCAGTATCTTCTGTTAAGCTCCCGTATTAATGTCTCCAAGATACAGATCGATGGGGAGCGTCAGTACTCTGTTTTCTGTATGTTCTTTTAGATTTTCAAAATAAGCATCAGTTATAAGTGTATCAGATAGCTGTATATCATAAATATATATTGATGCTTTACAGGCATAGCCGGTTTCTGCATAGGAATTTAAACCTTCATATACATCTAAGGCGTCTTCAAGGCTTTGAGTCAGGATCAGTTCATAGGCAGTTGATTCTATAGTCTGATCAATGTTGTCCGTCGGGTGGGGGATAGGCTTGAAATCACTGTCATAGAGGATCAGTATAGTGCCTGTATAGTCTCCTTCCTGAGACAATGTCACAGCATATTCGGAATATCTGGATATGATAAGATCGATGTTTGCACCGCTATTAATAAAAACCTGAGCTATATTGTCGGCTTCAATGTAGCTTTGGGTCAGCACCTGAGAATTTTCTGATACGATATGGGCTTTTACAAAAATACGTATGCAAACCACAGCTGTTATCGCAAAGAAGAAGACTGCAATAATAACTTCTATAAGAAAAAGAGAAGATTGATTTCTGGTGTAAGCAGAGCCATCGTTCATGTCTGGCCTCCCTGACTTAGAGGAGATATCAGTACTTCAGTTAGCTGACCTTCCATATCCGTTATTTCGACTGTTATAAGATTTGAACTGGATATCTTGATGTCCATAGCATTCATTTTGATGATGCGCTGACCTGACTGTGGGGATATATCTATGTCTGTTCTCGCAAATACTTCCATAAGGTATCCGTTATATGCATACATATAAGTAGTATAGGAGCTGCCGCCTATAGTCCTTGTGATAGTAAGAGCAGGAATATCGCCTATATCACCTACTGAGATTGCTCCGTTATCATCACTTTGCCTGACTTTCTGGACTATATAAGTTGAAGCGGTCCTTTTGTCAAAATTGCTGTTACTGCTTGAAACGCCGCGCTCATAGATGCTGGCTCCAAGCGCTATGATCAGAACTGCGCAGAAAACGAATCCGAACAGAAGTGATATTATAAAAAATATATCGATTATGTGCCTTTTGTCGTTATCAGGATTCATGCAGATGTTCCTTTCTGCGTTATATTATGAGGTGGGTGTCAAAAGTTCCTTGTGAGACCTTATGACTAACGGATTGTTCCGTTTCTACGAAACTCTCACAATCATCTTATGGTAATAGCGGTTTTCTTGGACTTGTTAAGGATGGTAACATCAGGATACATATTAGAACCAAAAGCAGTGTAATCTATATAAAAATATCTGAATCGTATACAAGTCCGTAGTGGTCTTTCAGATAATCAAGATTCGGAGGATAGAAGCCTTCTATTGCATAGCACTGCGCAATATCTTTTTGAAGAGCAAGGACCAGCGAATCTTCCTGATAGGAGAGTGTGTTTTCAGAGAACATATTGATCCCATATAGGAAAAGAGTTATCAGCACGGTACATAGTACTATGTACATTATATTGGACCTTAGTTTTGGCAAAATACTGTTATTTTCAAATCTGTTAGCCATATGATCTCCTTTGGCATGGCATCATCCGATTGAACTCATGATGCCCATGAGAGGAAGTATTACCGATAGAAGAATAAGTCCTACGATAAGTGAAAGTACTATGACCAATGTGGGTTCAAGTGTAGAAAGGACGAGGCTTATCTTCTTATTGGTCTTCTGTTCATATCTGGTAGAGATCTGGTGGAGGACTTTCTCCATTGAACCGGTTCTGAATCCAACCATTACCATCCTGGTATAAACATTCGAGAAGATATTGGCGTTTTTTAAAGCTTCGGGGAAGCTGTCTCCTTGTTGAATCTGCTTCTGACATATATCGATCTTTTTGGATATCTCTTCGTTTTCGACTATTGATTTTAACAGATTCAAACTTGTATAGGTGTCCATGCCGCTGGATATCGCGAGAGCCATACCGCTTGCAAAGCGGCTTACACCATTATCAAGGAACAGGTCATTTAGAGGCTTTATATGCTTTGATATCTTCTGGAGAAAAGAAAATCCGTGCCTTGTCTGAGTTGTGAATATCATAAAAGCTCCAAGAAGGACCAGTATGACGATAAGTACAAGCGACCAGCGGTTTAATGCGCTTCCAAGACTAAGAAGAGTCTGAGAAAGGCCGCTCATAGCAGTACCAAGTTGCGCGAACACTTGACTGAATATGGGCATGACCTTGGTAATAAGCACTATCACTATCATTAGTATCATTATGATCATGATCATAGGGTACATGAGGGCATTTCTAAAATTGTCGGCAAGGTTATCTTCATGCTCATAGAAGATCTCCAGAGATTCCAGTACGCTGTCAAGGTTACCTGACTCTTCGCCTATTTTGATCATGGATATCACATAGGGCGGGAAAACATTGCACATAGATAAAGCAACATGGAATTTCTCGCCTGTTCTAAGGATATGGAAAAGGTTTGATAATAGTTCCTTGCCTGAAGGATCTGTTGTATCTGACATGAGTATGCCGGCGGCCTCTAATGGAGCGATTCCGCTTTTTAAAAGCATGGCATACTGACCGCAGAAACTTGCGGTTTCCTGATTGCTAAGAGCCTTTTGTTTGGGAGCTTTGGATGCTTTTTTCAATGTCAGCCCTTCTTTCTTAATAGATGTATTTGGCGATGTAGCTATCGTCATCTGTTATATAGTTTCTTAGAACATCTTCTGCAGTTGTAGAGCCGAAGGTGGGATCCATTAGCTGCCAGGAAGTTCCGTCAAACTGGACTATTCCGTTGACCCAGCCTTTCTCATCAATATAACAACTGATCCAGGCGTGGTACTCCATTCCTGCATATCCGACTTCCATGTGTGTTGGGATATTCTGTGATCGAAGCATTGCTGACATAAGGCATGCATAATCAATGCATATCCCTTTTTTGGTTTCAAGGACTTCGTCAATGTCCGGGAGGTAGCCACTTTGAACTGTTTCAGCTTCATCGTAGTCATAGGAGATGTTGCTGATCATAAAATTGTAAACATTGGAGATGACATCAAGATCAGAATTGGCACTTAAGGCAAGCTGGCTCCCCATGTCGATTGCTTTCATATCGCTGGTGAACCATACATACTGATTGGGATACAGATAGGGAAGGAACTCATCTTCAAGCGCACTTTCGATAGTAGCAGTAAGTCCGAGAGAGTATTGATTTCCGGATATATTTTCGTAGATATTTATAAGATATGATCCGGCACCTGCTGAAAGAGGGAAGACTTCATCAAGCCCTCCTCCTGTAGTCATATCATAAGTATAAGTGACCTGATCGGGACCTGTGATCTGTAGCTTGACCTTTTCATTGGAACCTGTGTATTTGGCAAAAATATAGCCTTGATCAGAGTTGGAGGCATCTATTATGGCAATATCGTTCTCGTATACTGTAGTGCCTGGTTTCTCCGGCACAAGAACGTGGGGAGTGTTGTCACGACTTCCTTTGACAGTGCTGATCTCATAGCTTGTGCTGCTGACCTGGGCTTTATCTGAAGGTGTGCCGGTATTTGCGCTGCTTTGAGATCTTGTAGTATCGGCGGGCGTAGACGCAGTATTCGAGCAGGCCGATATTATAAGTAGTGATAGAATGAGTATAGCAGGAGTATATAATATTTTTTTCTATATAAAAAAATCATATGGATTCTCCTGGGTGTCCCCTGTCCTCTGGTACAAGCCTGAAATGCTATATTACAAAAAATAAAATGGGCTATCTATGAACATAAACACCTGATCAGGAAGAAGATCACAGGTCGTGGAAAACAGGCTTTCTGTCTTTGAAAGTACAATAAGATGTAAAGCCTGCTTTTAAGGCGGTCTTCCTGGCTCTGTCAAAAGCATATGCCACATGTTCCGGCTTATGAGCATCTGAACCAAATGTTATGATACGTCCGCCAAGCTCTTTGTATCTTGCAAGTATTTCGCCGCAAGGGTTGGGGTCGTTCATACCACTTTGGAATGATTTGGTGTTCACATCGAGACCTTTGTTTTCAGAAATAAGGATCTTCAAGATCTCATCAATTATATCGGAGAATTTTGTAAAGTTATAATCACTTTGACAAGGAATATATCTGACAATATAGTCAAGGTGCCCCAGAACATCGAAGTTATGGAATATTTTGATATTTTCCAAAGTACATTCATAAAATTCTCTTACGGCATCGTCTATGGATCTTCCTTCATAATATGAGGGGTAGTAAGGGTCTTTGTGGTGGCACAAGTGATTGGAACCTATAACAAATTCAAAAGGATATTTGGAAAGAAAATTTTCATTCTGTTCTGTTATCTGGGGCTGGAGCCCAAGTTCTATTCCATAGCGGATGGTGATCCTGGATCTGTATATTTCCTGTAATCTAAGGAAATCCTGTCTATAAGAATCTGCATCTATCTCAAAAAAACCTTCCGGGTTATCAGGCCCTATCGGATAGTCCAGATCCATGTGCTCTGTGAAGCATATCTCCTGTAAGCCCTTGTCTATCGAGCTTTCGATCATGTTCTTCATGGGAGCTGTGCTGTCTCCGGAATGTTCACTATGCATATGATAATCGGCAATAATATTCATGGATGTGGCCTTTCTGGGTGAGGAGTGTTTTCGTAATTGGATAAAGATATTATTGTGATAATACCATAAGTATGTAGATGTGGTCACTGTGCGATTTTAATATCTTTTAATGTCTTTTAAAGCGTTGTATAAAAAAGTTAATAAGATGAAAGAAAAACGATAAATAAAGCGTCGTATAAAGAGTCGTATAAAGTGGCATATAAAGTGCTGGTAAAGGGATATATATAGATATTATAACGTGTTTGCGTTGATTTATCTGTAAATGTTATCATAAAAACGATAACTTATCAGAACATGTGCTTTATTTTACTATATTGTAAGAGAATGGTCTAAGTTATAAGCAATTTTTAAACTTTTTACATTTGCAGACTTGAATTATTCTAATAACTTTTGTAGAATAGAAATTGCTGATAAAAATTTGTCAATCATGGATGGTTTCGTTTAAGAATTCCGTCTTTGAAATTGGAAATAGCAGCAATATAACCAAATATTTCATTTTAGGAGGAACTTAAAATGGCAGTTAAAGTAGCAATCAATGGTTTTGGCCGTATCGGTCGTCTTGCATTCAGACAGATGTTCGAGCACGAAGGAACAGAGATCGTAGCAATCAACGATCTTACAGCTCCTAAGATGCTTGCTCACCTTCTTAAGTATGACTCATCACAGGGCAAGTATAAGTACGCTGATAAGGTTTCTTACGGCGAAGATTCCATTACAGTAAATGGTAAGGAGATCAAGATCTACAAGGAAGCAGACGCTAATAACCTTCCTTGGGGCGAGATCGGAGTAGACGTTGTACTTGAGTGTACAGGTTTCTACACATCAAAGGAAAAGGCTCAGGCTCACATCAACGCTGGTGCTAAGAAGGTTGTTATTTCTGCTCCTGCAGGAAATGATCTTCCTACAATTGTATATAACGTTAACCACGAGACACTTACAGCAGATGACAACATCATCTCAGCTGCATCTTGTACAACAAACTGCCTTGCACCTATGGCTAAGGCTCTTAACGACTTCGCACCTATCCAGTCTGGTATCATGGCAACAATCCATGCTTACACAGGTGATCAGATGATCCTTGACGGACCTCAGAGAAAGGGTGACCTTAGAAGAGCACGTGCAGGCGCTGTTAACATCGTTCCTAACTCAACAGGTGCTGCAAAGGCTATCGGTCTTGTTATCCCTGAACTCAACGGCAAGCTCATCGGAGCTGCACAGAGAGTACCTGTACCGACAGGTTCAACAACACTTCTTTTCGCAGTTGTTAAGTCTGACAAGGAACTTACAAAGGAAGCAATCAACGAGGCTATGAAGAAGGCTTCTGATCCTGAGACATTCGGTTACAACGAAGACGAGATCGTTTCTTCTGATATCGTTGGAATGACATATGGTTCACTCTTCGATGCTACACAGACAATGGTTACAGCTATCGGCGATGGCCTCTATGAAGTTCAGGTTGTTTCATGGTATGACAACGAGAACTCATACACATCTCAGATGGTTAGAACAATCAAGTACTTCGAGAAATTCGTTAAATAATTATTTTTAACCTAGTTCTTGCAGGAGGTCCGGTCCAATAGGACCGAACCTCCTTTTCATTATCGGGCCTTGTACAGATCCGGTTCAATCAAATTCATTCAGGAGGAAATATACTATGGCACTTAATAAAAAGTCTGTAGATGATTTCAACGCAAAGGGCAGAAGAGTCCTTGTTAGATGCGATTTCAACGTACCACTTAAGGAAGGCAAGATCACAGACGAGACACGTATCGTTGCAGCTCTTCCTACAATCAAAAAGCTTATTGCTGATGGCGGCAAGGTTATCCTTTGCTCCCACCTTGGCAAGGTTAAGAACGGACCTAACGAAGGTGAGTCTCTTGCACCAGTTGCTGAAAGACTTTCAGAGAAGCTTGGCAAGAAGGTTAACTTCGTATCTGATTACAACGTAACAGGCGAAGCTGCTACAAAGGCTGTAGCTGAGATGGCTGAAGGCGATGTTGTTCTTCTTCAGAACACACGTTTTAGAGGCAAGGAAGAGACTAAGCCTGAAGATGCTGGTGAGAAGTTCGCACAGGAACTTGCTGATCTTTGTGATGACTATGTATGTGATGCTTTCGGTTCAGCTCACAGAGCACATGCTTCTGTATCAGTTGTTACTAAGTATGTTCGTGAAAAGGGCGGCACATGCGCAGTTGGTTACCTCATGCAGAAGGAGATCGATTTCCTTGGTAACGCAGTAGAGAACCCTGTTCGTCCATTCGTTGCTATCCTTGGCGGTGCTAAGGTTGCTGATAAGCTCAATGTTATCAACACTCTTCTTGAGAAGTGCGATACACTTATCATCGGTGGTGGTATGGCTTACACATTCCTTAAGGCTAAGGGATATGAAGTTGGTAAGTCACTTCTCGATGAGACTAAGGTTGATTATTGTAAGGAAATGATGGAGAAGGCTGATAAGCTTGGCAAGAAGCTTCTTCTTCCTGTTGATGCTGTATGTATCGACGAGTTCCCAAGCCCTATCGACAATCCTTCTATCAACACAACAGTTGTAGATGCTGATAAGATCCCTGCTGACAAAGAGGGTGCAGATATCGGACCTAAGACTATCGAGCTTTACTCAGAGGCAGTTAAGTCTGCTAAGACTGTAGTTTGGAACGGACCTATGGGCGTATTCGAGAACCCTGTTCTTGCTACAGGTACTAAGGAAGTTGCTAAGGCTCTTTCAGAGACAAGCGCTACTACAATCATCGGTGGTGGTGATAGTGCAGCTGCTGTTAACCAGCTTGGTTATGCAGACAAGATGAGCCACATCTCAACAGGTGGCGGTGCTTCTCTTGAATTCCTTGAAGGCAAGAAGCTTCCTGGCGTATATGCTGCAGACGACAGAGCATAATTTGCGCGAATAAGCAGAGTCAGATGAAAAACATGTAGATGGATGCTTGCATACAGATACATGTTTTCGAATATGACGAGCAACGCGAACGAGGAAATGCATAGCATTTTCGAGTCTGCTTATGAACAATCAAAATTCGGAGGAATAACATAATGGCACGTAGAAGAATTATTGCCGGCAACTGGAAGATGAACATGACACCTTCAGAAGCTGTAAAGCTTGTTGCTGAGCTTAAAGATTTAGTTAAGAACGACGATGTAGACGTAGTATACTGCGTTCCTGCAATCGACATCGTTCCTGTAGTAGAAGCTGTAAAGGGTACTAACGTAAATGTTGGTGCTGAGAACTTCTACATTGAAGATAAGGGTGCTTTCACAGGCGAGATCTCAGCTCCTATGCTTGTAGATGCCGGTGTTAAGTACGTTATCATGGGACATTCAGAGAGAAGAGATATCTTTGGTGAGAATGATATCCTTATCAACGCTAAGGTTAAGAAGGCATTTGCTGCTGGCCTTAAGCCTATCCTTTGCTGTGGTGAGTCACTTGCTCTTCGTAAAGCAGGTACTTACAAGGAATGGATTGAAAGACAGATCACATGGGATCTTGACGGCGTAACAGCTGATCAGGTTAAGAATCTCGTAATCGCTTACGAGCCAATCTGGGCTATCGGAACAGGCGAGACAGCTACAGCTGATCAGGCTCAGGAAGTTTGCGGATTTATCCGTGAGCTTATCGCTAAGCTTTATGATGATGCTACAGCACAGGCAGTTCGTATTCAGTACGGCGGATCTATGAATGCCGGCAACGCTGCTGAGCTTCTTTCAAAGCCTGACATTGATGGCGGTCTTATCGGTGGAGCAAGCCTTAAGCCTGACTTCGGTAAGATTGTTAATGCTTGATGCATAATGCTTTGAATTTGTAAATGTTTATTAAGAGCTGTTTTCTTTAGGTACTTCCTTTGGGAAACAGCTCTTTTTACTAGTGATATGAGGTTATCTATGAAGAAGGTTTGCGATTATTGTAATTCTCAATATGACGATACCTTGGAGAAATGCCCCAATTGCGGCGCACCCAATGATAATGTCCGCAAAGCGGTAGGCGTTCCGACAACAATTGAACAGCTTAAACAGTGGTATGTTGATCATCATCTGCCACCGGAAGATGTCACAAGATTTTTTATCGGCAAGGATATAAAAGAGCCCAAAGCATTCGGTATCTATAAGGATGATTCGGGAGATTTTGTAGTATATAAAAATAAGGCTAATGGACAAAGAGCAGTAAGATATAAGGGTGGCGATGAATCCTATGCTGTAAATGAACTGTATCAAAAGCTTAAGGATGAGATTGCAAGGCAGAAGGCTGATAATGCTGCCAGAAGATCCGGACAAGGTGGTAGCAGAGTCGGCAAAGCTATTAATAGAACCTGGAATTATATCATGTATGGCTTTTGGGGAATTATAGGACTTTCTTTTGCAGCAGCATATGCAGATGTATTTCAATATGCTGCTTTTGTAGCGGTTCCGGTCATACTCTTTTGTGCCTGGAGAGCTTATAAGAATCCGGCATACAATAAGAAAAATGTTATAAGAAATACTATTATTGCGATCATTGCTGCTATTATTGTGTCGCTTGTGGGTGTTTCATTGCAGCCGGCCAATAAAAATGGTTATTACTACATAAACGGTAATACCTACTATAGCCGCTATGATTCTTGGTATGCCTATGATCCTTATATAGATGACTGGTACTACTACGGAAGTGATCCATATATAGATTCAGGGTCTGAGTACACTGATTATTATGAGGGCTCGTCCTCATATTCTGATGATAGTATAGGAACTTCTTTTACAGATAGTGATTATTATGAAGAGAATTTCAGCTCCTCAGATTCCGATTCGGATTGGGACTCTGACTCGGACTGGGATAGCAACGATTCTTGGGATTCTGGCGGTTCAGACTGGGATTCCGACTGGTAATACTAATGATAAAAACAGGCTCTGCCTTGTGCTGTTATATCGGCATGGCGGAGCTTTTTTGTATATAAAAGTGCTGTAAGCAAGATTTTTGTATCTTTTGAGGACTATGTTATGTATAATAAGCCTTGGTGTTTAAAGATGCTGTTAGGAGATGGAAATATATGATAAAAGCACTTGTATTTAGTGATTCACATGGCAATCAGGCTTATATGAAGCAGAAGATCAAGGATGAAGCGCCTTTTGATGTACTGGTACATGCAGGAGATCTTGAAGATACATTGGAGAATGTACTTGGGCCTGTAGACTATCATACACATATAGTTAAGGGTAATTGTGATTATGGAAGAGATGTCCCTCTTGAGAAGATATTTAAACTGGGGGGAAGAACAGTGTTACTGCTGCATGGACACTCCCTTGACAATACACATTGTCATCCCGGGATGGATATGAACAGGATGGTGTATTATGCAAAGAGTAAGGGATGCGATATGTTGATCTATGGACATACACATATTCCTCACTATGAAGTCCTTGATGACGGCTTCATAATCCTTAATCCGGGCAGTATCTCTCTTCCGAGACAGTCTGATATGAACAGAACATATGCGATTCTTGAGATAGAGGACAAGGAAGTTACAGTAACGCACAAGCACTACTAAAATATTATCAAGATAGTTATCAAAATATAACCTTGAAACATGAGAGGCAGAAGATATATGAGCAGTGAAAGTAAGATTGGTGGCGACAATATAATCCTTATAGGTATGCCTGCTTCAGGTAAGAGTACACTTGGCGTTATACTTGCCAAGGTTCTGGGTTACAAGTTTATTGATTCAGATATACTCATACAAGAGCAGCAAAGCCGTAAACTTAGCCAGATCATAGAAGAAGATGGCATAGATTCTTTTCTTAAGATAGAGGATGATGTTAATGCTTCTATTGATGCAGACAGGACTGTCATAGCAACAGGCGGAAGCGCCGTATATGGAGAGAAGGCTATGCAGCATTTTAAAAATATCGGAAGAGTTGTATATCTTCATGTAGAATATGACCGCCTTGTAAAACGCCTGTCTGATATCAAACAGCGCGGAGTAGTAATCCGTGATGGCCAGACTTTTGAGCAGCTCTATGACGAACGTGTAAGACTATATAATAAATATGCTGATATAACAGTCACAGAGAATTGTGAAAATGTAGAAACAGTACTTGCAGATCTTATAAAAGAGCTTGGTGAAGCATGAAAACCGGTTTTATTATCGGTTTCAATAATCTGACGTAAGGGTCAAAAGTCATTTCGATTCGAGCTTGCTCGAAATCGAATATGAATTTATGACCCGCCAAACATGAGCAAAGTAGCACGTAGTGCGGATTTGCGAATGTTTGAGGATTGTGAGAGTTTCGAAGAAACGGAACAATCCGGTAGTCATATGGTGTCAAAAGGAACTTTTGACACCTACCTCATAATCTGCTTTGATCATCAACTCTTATAAACGTTATTGGCAGGGCTTTGACAATGCACCTTGACACAATGTAAAATAGATAACGGACGTTATAAATATTTCATAAGGGGGAGCACAATGTCACGCAAAGCCACAATAACACAAAAAGAGATTGTAAATGCTGCATTTAAGATCACCAAAAAAGAGGGGTATGAAGCAATAACGTCAAGAAAACTTGCCGCAGCTGCAGGTTGTTCGACACAGCCTATTTTCCGTATTTATGATAATATGGACGGGCTCAAGGAAGATGTATTTAATAAAGCTTCGCTTTTTTATGAAGACTATTATGCATCCTATCCTAAGAATAACAGTACGCCTTTTGTAGACCTTGGAATGGCATACATTGAGTTTGCTCAGAAATATCCTAACCTTTTCAGACTTTTGTTTTTGTCAGGCAATAATGATGAAGAGAAGAGTATGTATGCGCTTGTTAACGGTGGACAGGAATATGTTGTCAAGGAAGTTGACCGTGCAAGAAGCCAGGGCGTCAAAGAGCCTGAACAGCTTTTTATGAAGATGTGGATCTTCATCCATGGAAGTGGATGTATGGCTGTTACGGGAGATTATGACCTAAGTCATGACGATTCGATAGGGCTTTTGGAAGCTGCATATCAGTCGTTCAAATAAAGGACTATAAAAAATAAAGAAAAGATATATATGAAAAATATTGCAGTAATTGGCGCAGGCGCCGCCGGAATGATGGCGGCAGCCGCTGCAGCCGAAAGTGGCGCTAAAGTCACTATATACGAAAAAAATGAAAAAGCCGGAAAAAAGATATATATTACCGGTAAGGGCAGATGTAATGTAACCAACAATGTCGATACCGACATGTTCTTTGGCAATGTATGCCGAAATCCCAAATTTTTGTACAGTGCTGTTTATGCCTTTGACCATGACAGCGTGTGCGACTTTTTTGAGAAAAACGGTTGCCGTCTTAAGGTTGAGCGTGGAGACAGGGTTTTTCCTGTTTCTGATCATTCATCAGATATCATAGGAACGCTTGTTAGATATCTTCAAAGATTGCATGTCAAGATCTCATATAATAGTGAAGTTACAGGAATAGAATATGAGGATGATAAGGTAGTAGCTATAACTGTCGGCAGGAAGGAGAAGATACCTGTTGATGCTGTTATAGTATGTACAGGCGGTATTTCGTATGAGAGTACCGGCTCTACAGGTGATGGATACAGATTTGCACGTAAGGCAGGTCACAGCTTGTCACAGCCATTTCCAAGTCTTGTCCCTTTTGAAGTCAAGGAAGCCTGGGTTAAGGAACTTCAGGGCCTTTCTCTTAAGAATGTCAGCATTAAAATGGTTGCCTGTGAAAATGAAACTGAGGATGAAGACGCTAGGTTTGCTAACTCTAAAAATCTCGAAGTTAAGAAGCTTGGAGTTGTAAAAAAGGCAGAAATTCCTTCTGATAATGCTGTAGGCGTTGCAAGTTCTGAAAAGAAGAAAAAGAAAAACAAAAATTCCAAGAGTGTCTATGAAGGCTTTGGCGAAATGCTTTTTACACATTTTGGAATAAGCGGTCCGCTTATACTTACGGCTAGTACCCGCTATGAAGAAGGAACCAGATACAAGATCCATCTTAATCTGAAGCCTGCTCTTACCAAGGAACAGTTGGACAAGCGTATAATACGTGACTTTGAAGAGGGTAATAAGAAAGTCTTTAGGAATGTTCTTGGAGGTCTTTTTCCATCAAAGCTCATACCTGTGATAATAAATCTGTCTGGGATTGCACCTGACAAGAAGGTCAGTGAGATCAGTAAAGCGGAGCGTATGAAGCTTGTGGATCTGACCCAGGACCTTGTGATGACGGTTACAGGAACCAGAGGATTTAACGAGGCTATAGTAACTAAGGGCGGAGTTAATGTCAAAGAGATAGATTCTTCTACAATGGAGTCGAAGTTTCGAAAGGGCTTATATTTTGCCGGAGAAGTTCTTGACATAGACGCTGTGACTGGAGGCTTTAACTTACAGGTTGCATGGTCTACAGGGCATCTGGCCGGACTTTGTGCGGCTATGGAAGAATAAAAAATATGAACAGTTAACAAGGAGAAGTTATTAAATGAGTCATCAGATTGCAATAGACGGACCTGCAGGAGCAGGAAAGAGCACCATCGCGAAATTAGTATCAGGTAAGCTTGGATTTATCTATGTGGACACAGGAGCTATGTATAGAGCAATGGCTCTGTATCTTTCCAGAATGAATGTAAATCCTGACAATGCAGACGAAGTTGGAGAAAAGGCTCAGTCAGCTGAGATCACTATAAAATATGTTGACGGTGAGCAGGTTGTAATGCTTGGAGATGAGAATGTCAACGGTCTTATCAGAAGCCCTGAGGTAAGCGCTATGGCTAGTAGGACATCTCAGGTAGCAAGACTTAGAGAAAAGCTTGTAGAGCTTCAGCAGAAGCTTGCTGAGACCGAAAACGTAGTAATGGATGGTCGCGATATTGGAACAGTAGTACTTCCAAATGCTGATCTTAAGATCTATCTTACAGCAAGCGTACAGGTCAGAGCTATGAGAAGATACAAAGAGATGATCGCAAAAGGCCAGGAAGCAGTTCTTGAAGAAATAGAAAAAGATATAGAAGACAGAGATTATCGTGACATGCATAGAGAGGCATCACCCCTTAAACAGGCAGATGACGCAGTGTTGGTTGATACTTCTGATATGTCAATAGAAGAGGTTGCCGATAAGATAATTGAATTGTATAATAGCTAATGGCTTGCGACTTGTTGGGAACAAATAAATGTCTGCTGATAAGGTAATTATAAAGAAACAGATATAAAGAAACAGATATAAAGATCTGACTACCAATAAGTGATCAGATTAGGTATACTAATAGTATGATGACTCTGGGTTCTTTTATAGACTAAGTATCATGCATTAGTTGTCAAAATATGTCTATGGTACCTATATCATAGTATAACCAGGGAGTCATAGTAATACGTTCGCTGAGAAAGGAAGTTTTGGTATGGAAGTAATCTTAGCTGAACATGCAGGATTTTGCTTTGGTGTTAAGAAAGCTGTTGACACTGTATATGAGCAGGTAGAGCATAAAGATAAGAAAATTTATACATACGGTCCTATAATTCATAACGAAGAAGTTGTAAAGGACTTAGAGAGTAAAGGCGTTGAAGTTGTAAATAATGTAGATGACCTTTCAAATGTGTCAGAAGATGGTACAATAGTTATAAGGGCACATGGGATCCCTAGGGAAACTGAGGAGAAGATCAAGCAAAAAGGTATCTCTTACGTAGATGCTACTTGTCCTTTTGTAAAGAGAATACACAGGATAGTTGATGAGGAAAGTCAAAAAGGAAGAACCATTGTCATAACAGGTAATGCAAAACATCCTGAAGTTGAGGGTATCGTGTCATGGGCAAATGGACCGGTTTATGTAATCGAGAGCCTTGAAGATGCCCAGAAATTCGCACTTCCTGTGGAAACGGAGCTTACACTCGTCTCTCAGACAACATTTAATTACAAAAAATTTAAAGATGTAGTTGAAATTTTCAATGGCAAAGGCTACAATATTAATATTGTGAATACTATCTGTAATGCTACACAAGAGAGACAGACCGAAGCAGAAAAAATTGCTGCTGAGGCTGATGCCATGATAGTAATCGGTGGAACATCAAGTTCCAACACACGGAAACTGTATGAGATTTGCTCCGGCAAATGTAAGCATACATATTTCGTACAAACAGTAGATGACTTACCCAAGGATTTTCCTGAGGGTATATATAAAGTGGGAATTACCGCTGGGGCGTCAACCCCGAAGAATATTATTGAGGAGGTTCAGACATATGTCAGAACAGGAACAGACATTTGAGCAGATGCTCAACGAGTCATTCAAGACAATTCATACAGGGGAGGTCGTTGAAGGTACTATAATCGATGTAAAACCTGATGAAGCCATCCTCAACATTGGTTACAAGTCCGACGGTATTCTTTCCAGAAATGAGTACAGTAACGATAACAGCCTTGATCTTACAACAAAGCTTAATGTTGGAGATAAGATGGATGTCAAGGTTCTTAAAGCCAATGATGCAGATGGACAGGTAGTACTGTCATACAAGAGACTTGCTCTTGACCGTGGCAATAAGAAGATTGAAGAAGCTTTCAATAACAAAGAGACACTTTCTGCTAAGGTTGTACAGGTTCTGGAAGGTGGTCTTGTAGTAGTTGTTGATGAAGTTAGAATCTTCATCCCTGCAAGCCTTGTATCAGATACTTATGAAAAGGATCTTACAAAATATCAGGATCAGGAAATCGAGTTCGTAGTAACAGAGTACAATCCTCGCAGAAGAAGATACATCGGTAACAGACGTATGCTTATCGCTGCTGAGAAGGCTGAAAAGGCTAAGGAACTTTTTGATAAGATCCAGGCTGGTGACATTGTAGAAGGAACAGTTAAGAACGTTACAGATTTCGGTGCATTCATCGATCTTGGCGGTGCTGATGGTCTTCTTCACATTTCTGAAATGAGCTGGGGCCGTGTTGAGAGTCCTAAGAAAGTATTTAAAGTTGGCGATACTGTTAAGGTTCTTGTTAAGTCTATCGAAGGCAAGAAGATCGCCCTTTCCAGAAAGTTCGAAGATGGAAATCCATGGAAGAACGCTTCTGAGAAGTATGCAGTAGGTAATGTTGTAAGTGGTAAGGTTGCTCGTATGACAGATTTCGGCGCATTTGTTGAGCTTGAATCCGGTATCGATGCACTCCTTCATGTATCACAGATCTCTAAGGATCATATCGATAAGCCTGCTGATGTACTTAAGGTTGGTGATGAAGTAACAGCTAAGATCGTAGACTTCAACGAAGATGAGCACAAGATCAGCCTTTCTGTAAAGGCTATGCTTGCTCCTGAGAAGAAGGATGACAACGAAGATGTTGCTTCTGTAGATATCGATCAGGTTATCTCTGAGCAGACAGAAGAGTAATATTTAGTATTACTAATCTATCAATTTAATTGGTAAAGATAAGCTCCGATGGCGATAATGCTATCGGAGCTTTTTTATTTGCTTTTGGTGACGGAACTTAAAACTGAGGCTTAATTAATGCTTTTAATGTTGTTCTAATTATTTTGTCATGTTTCGTATTAATCTTTTGTATAGATCATCCGATATTCTTTATGTAGTATCTGTATAGTAATATATCGTGTGTCTTGACGACACGTATCTCTGAACATAAAAGCAGGGATATATATTCTTTGGAGGTTACAAGTATCATGGCTTATGATTATGAGTGGTTCAAAAAAGCAGTTTACGACCTGACCAAGATAGATCTGAATGCCTATAAGGAAAAACAGATGAAACGCCGTATAGATACTCTTATCGGCAAGTATGAGGTAAAAGGATACGACCAGTTCATGGATCTGATCAAGAAGGACAAAGAAGTACTTCATGCCTTTGTTACATATCTTACCATCAACGTATCGGAATTCTTCCGTAATCCGGATCAGTGGGCTCTTATGGACAAAGATATGGTTCCGGAACTAATGGGCAAGTTTGGCAAGAATCTTAAGATCTGGAGTGCTGCATGCTCGACAGGTGATGAGCCATATACTATTGTAATGCTCTTGTCACGCCATGTACCGCTTAATCAGATCAATATACTGGCTACTGACCTTGATTCTGTTGCTATTGCCAAAGCTAAGATGGGCATTTATGCAGAGAAGGAGATAGCCGGAGTTCCCAAGGATCTTAAGGATAAGTATTTTACCAAGAATTCAGACGGAACAGTAACTATCTCTAATGAGATCAAGAGCCGCGTAACATTCAAACAGGCAGACCTTTTAAGAGATCCTTATCCCAAGGATTATCACCTGATCGTATGCCGTAACGTTCTTATCTACTTCACAGAAGAAGCTAAGGATGAGACTTTCAGAAAATATTATGATTCGCTGGCTCCGGGAGGTATCCTGTTCATTGGTGCTACAGAACAGATAATAAATTATAAGGATATTGGATTTGTAAGAAAGAACTCTTTCTACTACGAAAGACCGAAGGGATAACTTATATCAGTATCTGGAATTGTTATCAAGGCTATGACCATAAGAAAATGTGCTCGTGTCTGGCTTGTATGACAATAGGATTTGGATTTGCTGAACCAATCCGGGACAAGACCTGGATTTTAACTGCATCAACTAAATTTTCCTCTGCAAGAGAAAAGCTCCGGTTAGCCTCCGGAGCTTTTCTTATTATCATTCAAAAAGGTGTGACAGAACATGACATGCGTACAGGCTCATGGCAGATCTGTTGACTTTGATATTGTCTGTCAATTCAAAATATAAGGCGTGTTCCTTGTATTCATGTTTGAAGAAAGGTGTAAATACAAGATCCCACTGCTTTAAAAACTGTCCGGGTTTCCTCGTGTAGCAGTTCTCTGCTTTGGCCTGAACCCGATGCGACCTTTCTACGAAGGAAGCTACAGACTTGTGCAGTGCCTGATCTTCGTCCGGAAGATAATAATAATCCTTATAATTTGAATAAAAGTATTTGAGTTCTTCTTCGAAAAGAGGAATTCTGAGATTTGCTGTATTTCCCTCTATGTTCAAAAATATTCCATCGAGATTACATTTAAACGGTACCGGAAGTTTGCATGAAAGTGAAAGCTTCATGAATATCTCTTTTTTCTCTGTGCCGTCCATATCTGTATAATAATTGGCCTGAACTTTGACAGCACGAAGGGGAAGCGTATCAGACAGTTCGGACTGCTGAGCGTCTGTTCGCATGTGAAGAGGAGGCATATTCTTGATGCTTTCAAAAAAGTCTACATAGTACAGGATAGGAAGCAGTTCTGACATTCCCTTGACATCATCCTCATTGTGAAGTAGGAGAAGTCTATAAAACTCTTCGTTCTTGGACTCCAGATACTTGTCGTAGATTTCTATGAGCTGGCCGCCTGTGAAGATGTCTTCACGATTTATTCCAAGGAACAGCTCTATCGTCTTTTGCTTACAGTTCTCGAGCCCCAAAACATCCTTGTAGGGTGATATGAGTTTGTATATATCAATTGAATTCATATTATCCAATTGATCTTCAATGCCATAGTGGTCACATTTTGCTTTGATATATGGAAGATCGAATCTGTTGCCGTTGAAATGGATCAGTGTATCATAGGTTGATGCGAACATCAAAAATGCATTCAGAATCTCTTCTTCATCATCTTTCTTATCTGCAAACCACTGGGCAAGGTGCCAGCTACCCTGTTCGTAGTAGGCACATCCTATAAGATACAGCTTTGAAGTCTTGGCAGAAAAACCTGTAGTTTCTATATCAATAAAAAGGGCTTTTTCGGGATTTTCTACCAGTTTATTGATTGGATACGGTGCGAGCATGACCGGTTTAAAAAGTATATCTTTTTGTATGATTATCATATTAACCTCTGGATTATAGTAAATGAACCGAATATATATGACTATAAGGGATTCTTATGACATATTTTATGATTCAATTACTATAGTAAACGATAATTGATCAAAATCAAAGTAATGATATTTTATCACATTGTACAAGGTAGTGCATTAGCAGTTGCTAACAATTCTTCTAAAATGTTTTTAAATATATATACAAACGATATAAAAAATGCCGATTATTCATCAAAATATAGATTGTAGTATATGGAATTTTTATAATTTAAGTCGTAAAATATTATTGTGATATTGGGAGTAAATACAATTATGTAAACCTTATCTAAATGGGAGACATTAAAGACTTCAAATATTATCACAGGTCTTGGAATGGTCTTAGTGCGAGGTTTACTATTTGTATATTTTCCGTATCATAGGCACTGATAAAATCATCAGAAAGAAGGGTAGGAAATGGCGCGACTAACGTTCGTAGGGGGAGTCCATCCATATGAAGGCAAAGAGCTGACTATGGACAAACCCATCAAAAGTGTTCTGCCTAAGGGTGATCTTGTATATCCGTTATCATAGCATATCGGAGCACCTGCATCCCCAATAGTGGCAGTAGGTGACCATGTTCTGACCGGGCAAAAAATTGCTGAGGCTTCAGGTTTTGTATCTGCTCCAATCTATGCGACAGTATCCGGAACCGTTAAGGCGATTGAGCCTAGAAGACTTGCGACCGGCGGAATGTGCAACAGTATCATCGTTGAGAACGATGGACTCTATGAAGAAGTTGAATGGCCTGAAGTAAAACCGTGGGAGGAGATGACCAGCGAAGAGATAGTAGCTGCTGTCAGAGAGGCCGGGGTTGTCGGAATGGGCGGTGCGGGATTCCCAACCGCTGTCAAATTATCCCCTAAAGAACCCGATAAAATCGAATACGTAATAGCTAACTGCTCAGAGTGTGAGCCTTATCTTACCTCAGATTATCGTCGTATGATCGAAGAACCTGAGCTTATTATTGGTGGTCTTAAGATTGCTGTATCTCTTTTCCCTAATGCAAGAGGTATCCTTGCGGTTGAAGATAATAAGCCTGAGGCTATCAAGAAGCTCCGTGAGCTTACTAAAGATGAACCCAAGATTGAGGTTAAGCAGCTCCAGACCAAGTATCCTCAGGGCGCTGAGCGTATGCTGATATATGCATGTACAGGCAGAAGTATCAACTCATCTATGCTTCCTGCAGATGCGGGATGTATCGTTGATAATACTGATACACTCTGTGCTATATATCGAGCTGTAACAGAAGGAAGACCTCTGATGGAGAGGATCGTAACCATTACAGGTGATGCGATCAAGGATCCTTGTAACTATAAAGTCAGGATCGGTACAAGCTATCAGGAACTTTTGGATGATGCAGGTGGATTCTATAAGACACCTCAGAAGATCATCTCAGGCGGACCTATGATGGGCTTTGCTGTATGGGATACCGAAGTTCCTACAACCAAGACTGCATCAGCTCTTACATGTCTTACAGAAGATGCTGTTTCTGCTATGGAGCCTACAGCATGCATTAACTGTGCTCGCTGTGTAGAGGCTTGTCCTGAACAGCTTATTCCCAAGAATCTTGCTGATGCTGTAGAGCATGGACAGACAGAGAGATTCCTTAAGGAATACGGCATGGAATGCTGCGAATGTGGATGCTGCTCATTTATCTGTCCGGCACATCGTCACTTGACACAGCTTATCAAAGGCATGCGTAAAATACAGCTTGCTAATCGCAAGAAGAAATAAGGGGAGGACAATATGAGCGAATTTAGAAATGTGTCGTCCAATCCGCATGTCAGGAGTGGCTCTACGACCACCAATATTATGCTTTGGGTGATCATAGGACTATGTATTCCGGCTGCGTTTGGCGTATTTAACTTTGGCCTGTATGCACTTGTTCTCATATTATTATCTATAGCTACAACAGTTATCACTGAGTATGTATATGAGAAACTTATGCACAAGCCTAACACTATAGGAGACCTTTCTGCAGTTGTAACCGGTCTTCTTATAGGTCTTAACATTCCAAGTACAGCTCCTTTCTGGCTTCCTATAATCGGCGGTATCTTCGCCATTGTAGTAGTCAAAGAGCTCTTTGGAGGACTTGGACAGAACTTTATGAACCCGGCTCTGGGTGCAAGATGTTTTCTCGTAATATCTTTTCCCAGACTTATGACAGATTTCGTTACAGATACTTATACAGGTGCAACACCTCTTGCAGCTCTTAAGGCAGGCGAGGAAGTTGACGTAATGAAGATGATCGAAGGTTTCACAGGCGGTGTTATCGGTGAGACTTCTATGATCGCAATCGTAATAGGTGCTTGTGTACTTATCATGGCAGGCGTCATCGATCTTAGAATTCCCGGATCATACATCGTTTCTTTTGCTATCTTCGTAATGATCTTCGGCGGACGTGGATGGAATCCTGCATACCTTTCTGCACAGCTTGCAGGTGGCGGACTTATGCTTGGAGCTTTCTTCATGGCTACCGACTATGTAACGAGTCCTATCACTAATGTGGGAAAATATATTTATGGTATAGTTCTGGGACTTCTTACCGGAATATTCCGTATCTTTGGATCAGGTGCAGAGGGCGTATCCTATGCTATCATCATTGGAAATCTCTTGGTTCCGCTTATCGAGAGATGGACACTTCCAAGAGCTTTCGGTATTCCGAAAAAATCACGCAAGAAGGAGGCAAAAGCATGAGTAATGAACAGACAGCCGATCTTAAGAAAAATGAGACCGGTGAAATGATCAAAAATGCCCTTATCCTCTTCGTGATCACACTCATTGCAGGAGTCTTATTAGGGCTTGTATATCAGATCACCAAGGAACCTATCGCTTACCAGAATGCTCTTAAGGTTGAGAAGGCCAATAAGGCAGTATTTGCAAGCGCAAGTTCTTTTGGACAGGACAATATCGTTGATAGCTCAAAGGCTAGTGAAGTCTTAGGTACATCAGCAGATTATTCAGGTGTTACGATTGAATCCGTCATAGAGGCTTATGATGGAAGCGGCAATGTTATTGGATATATCGTTCAGATAACATCCAAGGGATATAACGATGATATCGAGTTCTCTATGGGTATTACAACAGATGGAGTACTCAATGGAATCTCTCTTATATCCATCAGCGAGACTCCTGGTCTTGGTATGAATGCTGAGAAGGTATTGGTTCCTCAGTATTCTGTTGACGGCGGAATCGATGCAACAGTAACATATTCGGTTGTTAAGGACGGAACAGGCAAGTCAAGTCTTAATGACACCTCCATCGAAGCTATATCAGGTGCCACTATCACTTCCAAAGCAGTTACCAATGGTGTAAATGCCGGCCTTCTGTACTATACAAACGTTCTGGAAGGAGGTCAGTAAGATGAGTGAAAAAAGAAAAGGCGCTCTCGGGCTTCCTGCAGACACACCGCTTGAGAGATTTTTAAATGGTATAGTTGTAGAAAATCCTACGACAGTTCTTGTACTTGGTATGTGTCCTACACTTGCCGTTACAACATCTGCCATCAATGGTCTGTCAATGGGTCTTGCAACTACTTTCGTTCTGGCTCTTTCTAATCTGGTAATATCACTGCTTAGAAAAGTCATTCCGGATACAGTTAGAATTCCATCATTTATTGTAGTCATCGCTTCGTTTGTTACACTGGTAGACCTTTTGATGCAGGCATATCTTCCTGCTCTCAACGAAGCACTTGGCGTATATATCCCGCTTATCGTTGTTAACTGTATCATCTTCGGACGTGCAGAGTCATATGCCAGCAAACACGGCGCTGTACCGGCTCTTTTTGACGGACTTGGAATGGGACTTGGTTTCACATGTTCTATCACCATCATAGGTCTTGTACGTGAGCTTATCGGCGCAGGAACAGCTTTTGGTATTCAGCTCCTTGGCGAAGGAACAGTTGTTCCCGGACCTGTTGGTACATTCTTTGGAATGTATACTCCGATCAGTATCTTCGTACTTCAGGCAGGCGCATTCCTGGTACTTGGAACTCTTATGGCTACCATGAACAGGATCAACAGAAAGCGTGCCGAGAAGGGCAAGGATGTGTCCAAGTATAAAAGCGGCGGATGCATGAATGTAGATATGGAGATTCCTTCCAAGAAGGATGACAAGAAAGAAGCTTCTAAAGAAGAGTCTAAAGCAGAAGACAATAAAGAAGATAAAAAGGAGGAAGATGACAAATGAATGTAGTAAGTCAGCTTATAGGCATACTGATCATGTCCTCCCTGATCAATAACGTAGTATTATCACAGTTCCTTGGACTGTGTCCTTTCCTTGGCGTATCCAAGAAGGTTTCAAGTGCTGCCGGAATGGGCGGAGCTATCATATTTGTAATAACACTTGCATCTGCAGTGTGCGGACTTTTGTATAAGTTCATACTGGTTCCTCTGGATCTGGTATATCTTAATACTATAGTTTTCATACTTATAATAGCGATGCTGGTTCAGTTTGTTGAGATGTTCCTTAAGAAATTCGTTAAGCCTTTGTATGAGGCACTTGGCGTATATCTTCCACTTATCACAACTAACTGTGCTGTTCTTGGTGTTGCACTTCTTAACGTAACTAATGAGTACAATATCATCGAGGGTATAGTGAATGGATTTGCAACAGCAGTCGGCTTTACTATTTCCATTACGATTCTGGCAGGACTTCGTGAGAAGATGGAATACAATGATATTCCTGAATCATGGAAGGGAACACCGATTGTAGTTATTACGGCAGGACTTATGGCAATTGCATTCACAGGATTCTCAGTGCTTCGCTGAGCGACTTGGAAGGAGAAACTATGTTAAATGGAATATTGATCGCGGTGGCTGTTGTTGCGGGCTGCGGAATCCTGATAGGTCTGATTCTCGGCTATGCCAACATCAAGCTTCACGTAGATGTAGATGAAAAAGAAGCAGCTGTCCTTGACGTTCTACCAGGCAACAACTGCGGCGGCTGCGGATATCCCGGATGTTCGGGATGTGCTGCTGCTATAGCTAAGGGCGAAGCTCCGGTTAATCAGTGTCCGGTAGGTGGCGCTCCTGTAGCAGCTCTTATATCCGAAATCATGGGAGTAGATGCAGGCGAGACAGAAAGGGAAGTTGCTTACGTACACTGCGGAGGCGACTGCGAGCTATCTACAAGGCAGTATGAATATTCAGGTGCCATGGATTGCCGCGTTATCAACCAGCTTCCCGGAAGCGGTCCTAAGACATGTACTTTTGGCTGTCTTGGCGGCGGCTCCTGCGTATCTGTATGTCAGTTTGATGCTATACATATAGTCAATGGAGTGGCAGTAGTAGACAAGGATAGCTGTAAAGCATGCGGCAAGTGCATAGAAATATGTCCAAGAGGCCTTATAGATCTGATTCCTTACAGCGCTACAGAATCTGTAAGATGTAAGTCTCAGGATCCGGGTCAGAAAGTCAATAAATATTGTAAGGTTGGATGTATCTCATGTCATATATGTGAAAAGAACTGTCCGGTAGGCGCTATCACAGTTGAAAATAACCTTGCTCGTATAGATCAGTCCAAGTGTACTCATTGCGGACTTTGCGCATCCAAGTGTCCGAAGAAAGCAATCGAGAAGATCGGATAAAAAAGTAATATAAATCTGATTAAAAAACCTCGTTTCCGTTATGGTAGTGGAAACGAGGTTTTTGTGTTAATGTTATGAATTTAAAATGATTATCAAAGTAGCAAAGATTTATGGTCTGTCTTCCTTGACGAGATTTCCATGATATGGCACCGACTAGGTTTGAAGCCTTAGTATATCACTCCAAAATATGAGGTGCCTCTACAAAGTCCGGGATCTCTACTTCGAAGTCTGTGCTTAGACCGCAACTTGTTATAGCAGCAACATCGAATACGTATCTGTTGTCCATAGTCTTCTGGACATCTGTTATCTCTATATCCCTGTTATGCCAGTCGGCAAGATCCAGAATGGTGTTATCCTTAAAAGTCAGAATTGTTGGTCTGAATATATCATCTTTATTTTCTGCAAGAACCAATGCTTTCTCATGGTTATTAAGTTCAACTGTTATACCACAGGAGAGAATGTTGACACTGTCTATAAGGGCATCAACGATCTTTTTGTCATATACATTCTCATGAAGAAGTGTGCGGATGGCTGTTACTTCTGAAGCAGGTTCGCCTGCATTTTGCATAGCTGTCATCCTGTCGTAGGCGTTGGCTACAAGCAGAATCTTTGCACCAAGGACTGCATTTGGATTGGGTTTTTGTTTACTTCCATGAGCCTGAACGCATATACGCTTGATATCGGGACTATCTGTGTATAGAGATTCGATAAGATTAAATCCCTTGGTCATATAATCTTCCGGGATATCAGAACTTTCACCGGAAAAAGAAGGATTGTCCGAAATGAACAGGATCTTGCCAAGCTCGTGTATGACAGCAGCTGTTACAACTTTCATCTGGTCTATGGGAGAGGTGTTTAGCTTATTGGCTATCATGGCACACAGCATAGCAACGCTAAGAGTATGCCTGAATATATGATCTTCTTTGGTTCTAAGATCCTGACTGAAATTAATCTTGCTATCAAGATGACCGTAATTCTGGATTATATCTGCAACTATGAACTGAGTTTTGGACAAAGTCTCTTTAGATACTATAAGTTCAAGCTCCTGCTTAATGGCATAAACATTCATAGTCTGGAATCTTTCGAAGTCTATATCAGCTTGAGTCATGGGAGGAACTGGTTCGGCAGGCTCTAGAATAAACATGCCCATAAGACCGAAATTTTTAATGCTGGCAATCCCGGATTCATTGATTTTGGAATTACGATCGTATAGAAGTATTCCGTTTTTGGAGTATACAGGCCTCGCCAGACGCATGCCTGCTTTCATATTATCTATTTTTACAAAACGCATCGTAATCCTCCGGCGGAGAATAGTCGTTGTAACGAGCATATATTAACGCTTATATAAACATATTATCACTATATTGAAAGCTATGCAATTTCGCTTGATTTCATTTAGTTAATCCGGAGCTGTAGGTTATAGAATAGTCGCTGTATACAAAGGCTGCTTCTACGCTGTCTAACGATTCTATTAGTTCCATGCCCTTTGAAGGGCCCAGTACGAAGCAGGCTGTAGAGAGAGCGTCACCGTCTACCGAATTGCTTGATAGTATTGTGACGCTGTAAAGGCCATTATTAACAGGATAGCCGGTTTTGGGGTCTAATATATGGTGATAGATAGTATCGTCTATTTTGAAGTAGCGTTCATAGACGCCTGAAGTAACAACAGATTTATCTACAGTAGATACTGTAGTCACGTAGTCGCCTGCATTACCAAAAGGCTTTTCTACTCCTACTGTAAAAGAGGTGTTATCGGGCTTTGAACCAACAAGAAGAGCATTGCCACCTAGATTTATAATGGCAGATCGCACTCCTTGTTGAACCAGATATTCTTTTAACTTATCAGCTATAAAGCCTTTGGCAATAGCGCCTAGTTCTATCTTAACATCAGGATCTGTAAGCGTTACGATAGAGTTATCCTTATCGACAACGATAGTATTATAATCAGTGTGTTCTAAAGCTTTCTGAATGTCTGCATCGCCTGGTACTACGTGATCTTTTTCATCATCAGATGTAAAATCCCACAATGAGATAACACTATAAAGAGCCGGGTTAAAAGCCCCATCTGTAAGTTTGGCATAATATAAAGCTGTATCAAGAAGGGAGATGGTTTCGGGACTGACCTTGACAGGTGCGCCCGCAGAATTATTGATCTTCCATATATCAGAATCTTCTTTTGATGCCGAAAGAAGGTTGTCATAGTATGCTGCAAGTTCCATGCATCCGTCGAGAATGCTTTCGTCCTGCTTATCATAGATGCGTACATTTATGACTGTATCAAAATAAAACGAAGTCCTATCGACATAGTCCGAAGAGGACGCGGCTTGATAGCCGCATCCTGTCAGACCTGCAAGAAGGAGAGAAGCAAGCATTGCTACTATGATGATCATTGCGATAATAGCAAAGAAACGCTGCTTGCGGTCCCTCTTAGAAGTGTTTGTGTTATTTGACATATTACCTGACTTCCATTTCGTTATAATTTTGTATACGCTTTGATATTTTAACACGCGTATAGATATCAGCATAGTCCTTGGAACTTAAATCTTCAATATAGTTTAGTTCATATTTTTTCTTAACACCTTTTTTAAGAAGGATATCAGCGGCTTTATTATAGGCAATCGCTGCTTCGTATTCCGTGTTGTAATGGCCTATAACGTAGGAACTTCTGATATGGATCACAGCTTTGTAACGCTGAAAACCCTTCTCAGTGTACATACGTACGCCCCGGTATCTGTTGATGATCTCTATATTCTGGTATCTAAGATCTGTGGAATCTGAGTTGATGAATCTATAGTCGCGCCCTGCCACTGCGTATGGAGGGATACCATACCTTGAATATATGCTGATCTGGCTGCCGTAGTCAGCTACGAACAGATGTGATCCTCTTCGCATTATAGAGTGCGAAGAATAGTAGAACAGATCATCAATATCGAATGTCAGAATGTCATTATATGACAGATAGTATAGGAAAAAATCTTTTTTAATAATATAGGTGTTCCTATATATACTCCCTGATCTCTGAAATTGACAAGTATTACGCATTTCTGGAAAGAAAGCGCATAATCTTTTTTCCAGTCTTTGAGCTCCCAGGCAGAGTTCTCGATAATGCCCCTTGCTTCAAGATATGCTGCGTGTGCCATCATGGGATTGTCATAAGAACCAAGGGCAATGTGCTTGCCCTTGTGAGTGATTGAAGCTCTGTAATAGGTGGATCCGTCCTTGTAAACGGCGGTTTGTACGCCGGATAGAGTGGTCAGATTCTCCATACTCAACTTTAACCTCATGTCGCGAGCAAAGCGAGTGGCTAATGGTTCAAATTGGTGGAGCTCGCGGCACCAATTTGGGTTTGAAAGTGAAACACTTTCAAACTTAACCTCATGTCGCGAGTGAAACGAGTGACTAATGGTTCAAATTGGTGGAGCTCGCGACATCAATTTGGGTTTGAAAGTGAAACACTTTCAAACGTTGCTCTCTTAGTGAAAAATAATGAATATTGATGTATAAATATACATTATTTGTTTGAATTGCTTGTTCCCTAACTTGAGTAATGTATGGTACAATGTGCATTAAAGTTTAGTTATCTATATTTTACCATGTACAGGAGGCAATATCCATGGCAGATGTAATTTATTCAAGTACAAGAGGGGCGGATCTTAAAGTAAAGGCATCAGAAGCTGTGCTTCGCGGCCTTGCACCGGATGGGGGACTTTTTGTTCCGGATCATATTCCGCATCTTGATAAGACACTTAAAGAAATCTCACAGATGAATTATCAGCAGACTGCTTATGAAGTTATGAAGCTGATGCTCACTGACTATACCGAAGAAGAACTTAAGTATTGCATTGAACATGCTTATGATTCCAAATTTGATACTAAAGAGATTGCACCTTTGACACAGGCAGGCGGAGCATATTACCTCGAGCTCTACCATGGACGTACTATTGCATTTAAGGATATGGCTCTTTCCATCCTTCCATACCTTATGACAACGGCTGCCAAGAAGAACAATGTTAAGAATGAGATCGTAATCCTGACTGCTACAAGTGGTGATACAGGTAAGGCGGCACTTGCAGGCTTTGCAGATGTTCCGGGTACCAGGATCATCGTATTCTATCCCAAGCATGGAGTATCCCCTATCCAGGAGAAGCAGATGGTGACTCAGGAAGGTGCTAATACATGCGTAGTTGGTATTGAAGGTAACTTCGACGATGCTCAGACGGGAGTTAAGAAGCTCTTTACTGATAATGAGCTTGCAGCTAAGATGGATGAAGCCGGATACCAGTTCTCATCAGCTAACTCTATCAACATCGGACGTCTTGTTCCTCAGATCGTATACTATGTATATGCATATACAAGACTTCTTAAAGATGGCAGTATCAAAGACGGCGATCCTATCAATGTAGTAGTTCCTACTGGCAACTTTGGTAATATCCTTGCTGCATATTATGCTAAGAAGATGGGACTTCCGATTGCCAAGCTTATCTGCGCTAGTAACTCTAACAAGGTATTGTATGATTTCTTCCAGACAGGAAGCTATGATAGAAACAGAGACTTCGTACTTACAAGCTCACCTTCAATGGATATCCTCATCTCTTCAAACCTTGAGAGACTTATCTACCATATCGCAGGTAATGACTCAGGCGCTGATGCAGCATATATGAACAATCTTGCTACTACAGGCAAGTATGAGATCACAGACGAAATGAAAGCAAAGCTCTCAGATTTTTACGGCGGATTTGCTACAGAGGATGAGACCAAAGATGCTATATCAAGCCTTTATAATGCTACAGGCTATGTGATCGATACACATACAGCAGTTGCAAGCCATGTATATGATCAGTATAAAAAAGAAACAAATGATAACACAGTCACAGTTATAGCTTCTACTGCAAGTCCTTTCAAGTTTACAAGAGCTGTCCTTGGAGCTATCGATAAGGCAGAAGATGATGACGATTTCAAACTTGCTGATCAGCTTGCAGCAAAAGCAGGACTTGAGATTCCTGAAGCAGTATCTTCTATCAGAAACGCACCTGTTCGTCACAATACAGTTGTAGAAGTTCCTGATATGGAAAAGGCAGTAAAGAACTTCCTTAATATGTGATAACTGTATAAGGCCCAAAACATAAGTTTTATTGGGCAATAATCCATAAATTCAATAATCTTTTGATATTTGCATAATTAAAAAAGCCGGTCTCTTATTTGAATATAAAAGAACGGCTTTTTTATTTGTCTTAAGTTTCATATCTAGTGTACTGACTCGTTCATATTTGATCAAATATGAATGAGCCAGCACACTAGCGTGATAGCTCATAAAAAATGTAGAGTTCACCGCGCGGCTGTGTAAAGCTGTATATTTTTATACGCGCTTATTTATAGGTATATATGGCATATCAGGACCGATTGCCTTATATGCGGGACGGATGATCTTGCCGTTATTGGCGAGCTCTTCCATACGGTGTGCGCTCCAGCCGACGATACGAGCCATTGCAAAGATAGGAGTGTACAGTTCAAGAGGCAGACCCAGCATCTTATATACAAATCCTGAATAGAAATCGACATTGACGCTGACACCCTTATACATCTTTCTCTTTTCAGCAATGATCTTAGGAGCAAGAGTTGCAACCTTGTCGTAAAGTGCATACTCTTTATCGAATCCCTTTTCATGGGCCATCTGTTCTACGAATCCCTTGAATATCTGAGCTCTTGGATCAGACTTTGAATAGACAGCATGGCCTACACCATAGATAAGACCTGCTTTGTCAAAGGCTTCACCGGCAAGGAGTTTCTCGAGATATTCTCGTACCTGATCATCATCTGTCCAGTCACTAAGACTGTTTTCCATATCTTCAAACATCCTAACTACCTTGATGTTGGCACCGCCGTGTCTGGGACCTTTTAAAGAACCGATGGCAGCAGCCATGACGGAATAGGTATCTGTAAGTGAAGATGAGAGTAGGTGCGTAGTAAAACTTGAGTTGTTACCTCCGCCGTGCTCCATGTGAAGTATGAGGCAGATATCCAGAATCTTTGCTTCAAGCTCTGTGTACTGACTGTCAGGGCGCAGCAGATACAGGATATTCTCTGCTGTAGACAGATCAGTCCTTGGCGGATGTATGAACAGAGAATTGCCTTCATGATAATGGTTGTAAGCCTGATATCCGTATATTGCAAGCTCAGGAAAAAGAGCTATAAGAGACATGCATTGTCTTAGTACATTCGGAAGAGAGGTGTCATCCGGATTATCATCATACGAATACAGAGTAAGGACAGATCTTGAGAGTGTGTTCATCATGTCTTTACTGGGAGCTTTCATGATAATATCGCGCACGAAACCGGTAGGAAGACTTCTGTAGAAAAAGAGCGCTTCCTTGAATTCTTCAAGTTCCTTTTTGTTGGGCAATTGTCCGAACAAAAGAAGATATGCAACTTCTTCAAATGCAAAGCGGTTTTCTGTAGTGCTGCCTTTGATGAGCTCTTTAACATTTATTCCGCGATAATACAGCTCACCGTCTTCAGGAAGTGTCTGACCGTTGACCTCTTTGGTAGCGGTGATCTTGGAGATGTGGGTGAGACCTGTAAGTACACCTTTACCGTTAAGATCACGAAGACCTCTTTTTACATCAAAACGAGTATAAAGCTCGGAATCGATAATGTCGGATTTATGGCATAGTTGTGCCAGTTGTTCGATCTGTGGGGTTACAATTGAATATACGTTTCTTTCTTCAGTCAATAAGCCGTCCTCCTTGCCTTTTGAATATTCTCTCGAATATGATGATGTATAGATCAAAATTATCTTCTGAGCTATGCATCAGTTGATGGAAAAATTTGAAAATAATTGATGCAGATGTGGTTGTATTCAATTCTAAAATCGCACACATTTTTGAATCAAAGATTCAAAAATGCAGCAATAGAGCAGGTTGAGTTCACCTTCGGTGAAGGCTCTATTGCCAACAGATTCATTGAATCACGAAACACGCAGTAAATGCGTGTTTCTGTAATTTACGTTCAAGAAGTCATACATCTGTAAAAAATGAATTGCATAACAAGAAAAAGCAATTCATATAAAATAGAACACTTATATTTTACCACAAAAATACGTATTTTTATGCAAGTTTAGGAACTTTTTAGAAAAAATATCCAAAAACTTGTTTCGATATAAAATAGCAAAGTGATGCTATTATTTAGCCTATGTGATATAATCTTATGGTTAATGGAGATAATTTTTTTGTGAAAGATTTTATCTTACTTATTTATTTTTGGAGGTATTGAACATGGAAGATAAGGAGATACTTGGATACATTGATCACACTCTTTTAAAGGCTTTTGCAACCTGGGATGATATCGTAGCACTTTGCGATGAAGCTGTAAAATACGGAACAGCTTCTGTATGTATTCCACAGTCATTTATTAAGAGAGTCCATGAGAAGTATGGAGATAAGCTTACAGTATGTACTGTTATAGGCTTCCCTCTTGGATACAATACAACACATTCTAAGGTTGTTGAGGCACTTGATTCTATCGAGGCTGGTGCAACAGAGATAGATACAGTTGTTAATATCGGTGATGTTAAGGATGGCCGTTTTGATGAAGTCAAGAAGGAACTCATGGAGATCCGTAAGGCTACAGAAGGTCACTGCCTTAAGGTTATCATCGAGACATGCTATCTCACAGACGAAGAGAAGAAGAAACTCTGCCAGATCGTAACAGAGGTTAAGGCTGATTTCATCAAGACTTCTACAGGCTTTGGTACAGCCGGCGCAACAGTAGAGGATGTTAAGCTCTTTGCACAGAACATCGGACCTGATGTTAAGATCAAGGCAGCAGGCGGAATCAGAACTATCGAGGATGCTAAGGCTATGATAGATGCAGGCGCATCTCGTCTTGGCTCATCAGCAGTAGCACCACTTATCGGTGCTAAGTACAATATGTAATATATTGTTTAATAAAAAGATCAGTGTCATAAGTTCCTATGGTACTTATGACATTTGAAATTATAGTGAAAGAAGGATCCAAAAAATGGAAAATGTGGCAGTGAAGAATCGTCTGTCCCTTCTTCGTGCAAAAATGCAGGAGTATGGAATAGACTACTACATGATGCCAACTTCGGATTTTCATAACTCCGAATATGCAGCAGATTTTTTTAAGGCAAGAGAGTATTTTACAGGCTTTACAGGCTCTAACGGAACAGTCCTTGTAAGCAGTGACTGGGCAGGTCTTTGGACTGACGGCCGTTATTTTATACAGGCAGAGAAGGAGATTGAAGGAACCGGTGTAACTCTTTATCGTATGGGCAATGAAGGAGTACCTACACTTTCCGAGTATCTCAAAGACAATATTAAGAAGGGTCAGGTACTTGGCTTTGATGGACGTGTTATCTCTACAGCTATAGGACTTTCTCTTGAAAAGAGTCTTGAGGATCTGGATATAACATTTTCCTATGAAAGAGACCTTGCTGATGAAGTATGGACAGATCGTCCGGCTCTTCCATGTCATGAGATCTATAAACTTAGGGAAGAGCTTTTTGGCAAGAGCTTTAAAGAAAAGCTTGCAGATGTTCGTGCCAAGATGTCTTCATACAAGTGCGACAGTCATTTCCTTAGTAAGCTTGATGATATTACATGGCTCACAAACCTTCGCGGCAATGATGTTGAGTGCAATCCTGTAGCTTTATCATATGCTTTTATCACAATGGATGAGTTCCATCTGTTCGTGCAGGAAGAAGAGCTTACTGATGATGTAAGAAAATATCTTAGCGATAATGATGTTACTGTTCATGGCTATCATGAAGTAATAGATTTCCTTAAGAATAGAAATTATACAGGCAATATACTTGTTGATAAGAATAATATCAACTATTCTACTTACAGAACTCTTATTAAGGCAGCAGGCAAGGACAAGCTTGTATACAATGACAATCCTACTGAGCTCATGAAGGCTATCAAGAATGATACAGAGATCAGAAATATCCGTGAAGTATACCTTCGCGATAGTGCTAAGCTCTGCGAGTTCATGTACTGGGTTAAGACCAATGTTGGCAAGATTCCGATGACAGAGTACAGTGCTGCTATGAAGCTTGATTCTATGCGTGCTGAACTTCCGGGATTTATAGAGCTTTCATTCCCGACAATAAGTGCTTATGGCGCTAATGCAGCAATGATGCATTATGAAGCAACTGAGACTGATTATGCAGAAGTCAAACCTGAAGGAATGCTTCTTGTAGATTCAGGCGGAACATACGAAGGCGGTACAACAGATGTTACAAGAACTATGGTTCTTGGACCTATATCTGATGAGATCAAGAAGCACTATACAGGCTCTTGTATATCTATGCTTCATCTTGCAGATGCCAAGTTCCTTAAGGGATGCACAGGCAGAAACCTTGATATCCTTGCAAGAGAACCCCTTTGGGCTATGGATATAGACTACAAGTGCGGTACAGGACATGGAATCGGATATATGCTCAATGTTCATGAGGGTCCTCATAACATCCGCTGGCAGTATCGTGAAGGAATGAAGGAATATGAGCTTGTTCCGGGTATGATAGTATCTGATGAGCCTGGTGTTTATAAGGAAGGAAGCCACGGAATCCGTCTTGAGAACATAATTGAAGTTGTAGAAGGTACTAAGAATAGTGACGGTCAGTTCCTTAAGTTTAATTTCCTTACATATGCACCTATAGATCTGGAGGCAATAGATACTCAGTATATGCAGCAGTATGATATAGATCTTCTTAATGCATATCACAAGGCTGTATTTGAAAAGGTATCACCTCTTATCAAGGATCAGGCTATAGTTGACTGGCTCAAGGAGCAGACAAGACCTATCAGCAAATAATAAAGGGATTCTTGTTTTAATGTACATACTTTAAAGAATGTATAATAGCTGAAAACTTCGTATTTTATGTAGGACATAAATACAGTACATCAGCATATTAAAAGGGTATTAAAATGGTATATGTTTCCACTTTTAGAAACATATACCATTTGCATAAAAAGCGAAAAAAGTTCGGAGGGAGCTAAATATGATTTGTAATGTGTGTGGAAAAGAGTATCAGGATGGTAATGCGTTCTGCCCTTATTGCGGGTCAAAAACAGCAGCGCCTGGAAGTCAGCCCCAGATGACATATGGAGCTAGTCAAGGCGGTCAGCAGTATGGATCGATGCAGCAAGGACAGGGACAACAGTACACAGGTCAGGTTCAGGGCCAGCAGTTTGGGGGACCGGGACAGGGTCAACAGTATGGAGGACCGGCTAATGGCCAGCAGTATGGAAGCCAAGGTCAGCCACAGCAGTTTGGAGGAGCAGGTCAGCCTTATGGCCAGCCTCAATTTTATAACGGACCTATGCAGCAAGAGCCGCCCAAGAAAAAGAAAAGCCATAAAGGTGCGATAATAGCAATACTTCTTGTTATTGTACTTATTGGATGCGGTGTTGGCGGATTTTTTGGCTACAAATGGTATCGTAACAATTGTTTAGAGAATGCACTTGCCGATGGTGAAGAGCAGTATGCTGACGGCAATTATGATAAAGCTATATCTTTTTATAAAGAAGCACTTAAATATGATGAAGAAAACAAGCAGGCTCTTGATGGAATCAAGAAGTCAGAGCTTGGTAATGCACTTGCAGATGCAAAGGCACTTTGTGATAAGGGATCTTATGATGAAGCAATAGCAGCATATGATAAGATCCTTGAAGATTATCCTGATAATGAGGATGCAACCAAGGGTAAATCCGATACTAAGAAGGCTAAACTTCAGGCACAGATAGCAGCTGATCTGGAAGTTGCTAATGGGTATCTTGATTCCAAAGATTATGAAAATGCCATAACAGCCTACGAGACAGTTCTCAAAGAAGACAGCGGCAATGAAGAAGCTAAAAGCGGTATTGTAACAGCATATAATGCGATTATTGATGCAGATATTGCAGCATCAGACTATGAGACAGCAATGGAAGATGCACAGAAAGCTCTTAAGGCAACAGGAGATGACAGCTTCCAGACAAGAATGGATGATGAGATCTCTCCTAATCTTATACCTGATGTAGATGATGCTTTAGAAGCAGCTGATGATTATCTGATGGATACAACCGGTCTTAGCGCTTCTATCAACAATACCATAGAGTTTTCTATGACTATGAGTTCAGGAACCTATGATTTTGATGGAGAGATAAATGCTTCATTCAAGGGTACTTATGATGATGACACCATAGATCAGGCATATACAAGTTTGGAATATTATATTGATGATAACGAAGGCGATAGTCTTGTAGGACATCATTCAGAAGAGATATTCTGTGATGGCAAGACATTTTCATCCAATTATGATGGTGGCGGATGGGAAGCTGATACAGATGATAACCAGTATTCATATTATGGTATCATGCTCTCTGATAGTATTCTGTTCGATGTAGATCTGATCTCTGATTGCACGATAGATGATACTACTACCGAAATTGATGGAAGACAATGCTTTGTGATCCGTGGTACATTTGGTGCAGGAGATGCAGATACACTTGCAATGTATGCAGAGTTTTTCTATGGTCTTGGTATTGGAGACGATGTAGATTCAGTTACAGCTGAAGTCGTATTGTATCTTGATGCAGAGACATTTGCACCTGTCCGTCAGGAGATAGTGCTTGACAGTCTTGATATGTCACATTTTGCTTCAGATATTTCAGATGCAATGGGAGAAGATGGTATTAAGGTATCAGATGCAACATGTAAGTTTACAATCACTTATGATTCATATGAAGAAGTTGGCGATTTAACACCATCTGATTATTAAATTATCATAATAACGAACGAAAATATAAATTTTCAGTTTATTTATGAAAATGTAGTTGCAATTTGTAGAAGCTGTTATATAATGATGGTAGAAGAACTCGAAAGAGTTCACCTGAGATGTTCGACAATCCTGTCAGTTTTTGAACCTACAGTTACTTTAAACGGGAATCCTATATCTCCTCATTTTCAATGTCACGCCTCCGGCCCTGCGCGTGCGCAGATCAAGCTAAGGGAGAGGAAGACAGCGACTGAGGCTGCGGTAACCCACCTGGCGTTCGCTAGGAGTCAAAAAGCAGGAAACGACATCACCGGGTACAACATGATGACAATGCCGGCGACAACATAGTTTGTCGTCGGCAACTTTTTTATTAATGATTCAAACTTTCCACTTTGATGATACTGTACCGCTTAAGTGGGAGTTAATGACTGACAAGCGTATTCAGTGAGTACCTATATTTATTTGAAATAGGCCCCACTGCATGATATAGTAAAAAGAGTGGATTAAATATATTTATTCTGGAGGATATTGATGAATAAGAAGAGCAGGAATACAATCATCGGATCTATTGTAGTAGCCATGCTTGCAGTTATTGCAGCAGTTGTAGTATCCGGAATCTCTTTCTGGAACAGTTCAGTAGATTCAGAGGCAGCAGGAAGACCTGTAAAGATCGATTCTGTTACCATTGTGGGAAGTGACGTTGTAGCACAGATCTCATGTAGTTCTATTCCGTCAAGTGATGATGGAGTCTTCTATCTCTATGGAAATGAAGTATATGAAGATGGTGCAACCGGCAAGGTAGTTGCGACTACCAAGACAGCTAAGAGTGCGACATTAACATTCCCTCTTAATCTTAATTCAGAAGATTCAAATCTTAGCCGTAAATTCCTTGTAGTAGTCAAGCAGGGTGGTAACCTTGTTCAGGTAAGTGATGAGCACTATATTACAAATCCTGAAGCTGTAGCAACTTATACATCTATTCGTAATGACCATGGTATCAAGGGCCTTCTTGCAGATCTTGAGATGGAAGATGTATATGAGCTTTCAGAGCTTGGCCTTCAGCAGGTTATCTACAACTTCGATCTTGGTACAGTATGCGGACTTACAGATGATCCTGCATATCCTACTATCGAGTATACATATGACGGAACAACATATTATTTTAACGGTCATACAGTAACAAGCTATGACACACTTATATCTCAGTGGAACAACATGGGACTTCAGGTTACTATGGTAATCCTTAACTCTGATGATGTTCAGTCACCTTATACAGCTGACCTTATGCATCCTGATTCAAGAGACGGACATGAGTGCCCTGGATATGCTTTTAACACAGCAGAAGAGGGCGGTACTAAGCACCTTAAGGCTATCGCAGCATTCCTTGGTGAGAGATATTCCGGAATGACTGGTCATGGCCAGGTTGATAACTGGTGTATAGGTAACGAAGTTAATGCAAGAACTGAGTGGTATTACCTTCAGTCAGATGATCTTGATACCAATGTTAATGCTTATGTAAAGGCATTCCGTATCTTCTATAACGGTATCAAGTCAATGAACGGCAGTGCTAATATCTACAATTCGATCGATCAGGAGTGGAACCGTAAGTCTAATCCCGGATGTTTCCTTAGTAAGGCATATCTTGATACATTCAATTACTACATGAACAGAGAAGGTAACATTAACTGGGGACTTTCATTCCATCCTTATAACTCACCACTTTTTGATCCATATGCGTGGAAGGGACAGTCACAGTATGTAAGCAGAAACATTAAGACACCTTACATCACAATGCAGAATATTGATGTTCTTATCGATTATATGCACCAGGCTGATTTCCTTGCACCTGACGGAAGCGTACGTAGTATCTCACTTGCAGAGCAGGGCTACACTTCAAGCTTTGGCGAAGACTATCAGAGTGCTTCACTTGTGTATAGCTACCTGATGGCAGCATCTTATCCTGATATTGATGCATTCCTTCTGTTCAGACAGACAGATAATGCTCATGAGATGGAATCCAATCTTGCTCTTGGTCTTAACAACCTTGACGGAACCCATAAGCCTGCATACTACTTCTATCAGGCAATGGGAGCTGCTAATCAGCAGGAGTACATTGATAAGGCTTCCAATATCATCGGAATGGATGTACAGTATCTTGTAGATAACAGAATCCTTCTGACAAGAAGCGGCTGGTCATTAAACGACTGATGCATATATTGTTTTGAATAATATCATATAAATACTAAAGGCTATCTAAACCGTACGAATGGAATAGATAGCCTTTTTTGAATTCAAGGAGACTTAGCAGATGGAAAGAAAAAAATTTATAAGAGTTCCTATAAACAAAAAAGCAAAGCGGCGATTCAAGATCGTCGCTTTTGCTATCTTAAACGTAGTTTATGAAATTGTTGACTGCTGGTACAAGTCGATGATCTTGTATAGTTCTGTATTAGGATCGTCGATCATCTTGATCTGTGTATCCAGCTGAAGGAGTTGATCCTGGTCAGCTGATCTCATCTTCCATTCAGGAAGGCCTTCGCCATTTGGATTGCCGGTCTTTGCAAAGTTGACCCAGTACTGCTGCATTATTTCTGAGAGCGCGTAATCTTCTTCATCGTAGAGCCTAGGGTGTCTCCAGAGATTACCATAGGCATAAGGAAGTTCGCCTGCGTGATAGTTGGATAGTATATTATTTGTTTTAGTAAAATAGTATTCGTAGCATGGGACATTCTGCGCTATCAGATAATTGTTCCATACATAATGTGAGTAGCTAAACCATAGAGCTGAGTAGCTTATATTAAGAGCTCCCTTGGCATCTCCCATTGCATCTACTATGAAGTGCTGATCTCTTTGAGGAGAGTCTGCCGGAACAACTTTGGCCATATCATCTGCATATGGTCCAAGGGCATCTGACAAAAGATCTACATAATTATCACTTGTTGCCTTAGTTCCTAAAAGGAATGCATCAGCTTCTTTTGCATTAAAGCCGTTTAGAAGAGCTTTCTCATGGTTTTGACCCTTTTCATAGGTTAGATATGGCTGCTCAACTATCGCATAGCCATCTATAGTCATAGCTGACTGGACAGAAGAGGATGTAAGAAGCTTATCAGCAGGAATATCTCTAAGCTCTTTGGACGAAGATACTCCAAACTCATCTCTTACTATATCGCCCTGCTCTAAAGCTTCATCATAGCTTCTGAAAGTATGATAGGGCTTATAAGCTACTATTCCACTAGACTCTGCAATTGCATATCTAAATAGTCCTTCTGTCAGAGGAGATACGCACAAGGCATTAACACTTGAAGCTCCGGCTGACTCCCCGGCGATGGTTATCTTCTCGGGATCACCGCCAAAGGCTTCTATATTGTCATATACCCACTGGAGCGCAGCTATCTGGTCGAGGAGTCCGTAGTTACCTGTGGTGCCATTCTCAGATTCTGCTTTAAGGTCATCGGCAGTATAGTAGCCGAATACTCCAAGGCGGTAAGCAAAATCTACGAATATAACACCTCTTTTAGCCAGATCTTCACCTCTGTACTCTGTATATGAAGGATGGCCTGTAGTAAGGCTTCCTCCATGGATGTAGAAGATAACAGGAAGTGGCTCATCACCGGCATCTTCCGGTGCGAATATATTAAGATACAGGCAGTCTTCACTCATCTCTTCAATATACTCATCTCCGAATTTGATCTGATAATCATGCCAGCCAAGGATGTGTGAGAGACTATCATACAATGGATTTGACCTTGACTGCATAGCCATAGGACCGAATTCATCACATTCTCTTACACCTTCCCAGCTATCAGGAGATTGAGGCTCTTTGAATCTAAGATCACCAATAGGAGCTTTGGCATAAGGAATGCCGGCATATACTTTTACTGAGTGATCTTTATTATAAACACCTGTAAGATCGCCTTGAGAGATACTGACTACCTCTGTAACATCGGGATTCTTGTTGTCTACAGCAGGAACTCTCTTGTAAGGCGGCGTGGTAGATATATAATTTATTCCAAATACTGCAAAAAGGATTATCCATAAGAGTAGTGAAGTCTTAAAGGATGAATTTCCTGATCTTTTGAAAAATAAATGTGCGATAATCACGCCACATGATGCCATTATTCCGATAACCCAGCTGATAAGTATATTTTTGGACAATTCCAAAACAGCTATATATAGTACAGTTATCAGAATGATTCCAATATAAAAAAGCATTACTGGTTCTCCTTGAGTAAATAAATTGCACGCAATCGAACATGCAAGAGTTATTCTATACTATATTCGGCAAAATGTCACAGATAATAAAATTATTTTTTTATAAACTAAAAAAGGAGCTGTCAGAAGACAGCCCCGGTGATACTATTTCATTATTTCTTCTTGCCGTTAACAGCGTCCTTAAGAGCCTTACCAGGTTTAAACTTAGGAGCGATAGCTGCAGGAATCTTGATTGTAGCGCCAGTCTGAGGGTTCTTACCATTTCTTGCAGCTCTCTTAGCTGTCTCGAATGTACCGAAACCAACAAGCTGTACTTTGCCTTTCTTCTTCAGAGTCTTTGTTACAGCATCAACAAATGCCGTAACTGCCTTTTCAGAATCTTTCTTTGAAAGACCTGTCTGCTTTGCGATTGCATCAACGAGTTCTGCTTTGTTCATCTGTTTTTTCCTCCGTTTAAGTATTGAAATTAACTAACTAAGCACATTCTAGCACTGTGAGTGCAAAAAAACAAGCATAAATAGACGGTTTAAGATAAAATAATCAAAATTTTTCGCTTTATACCTTGATTTGTGTGATAATTAAGCCTAAAAATGCACTTATTCACTCTGATTTTCTACATCGTACGCAAAGAGAATGCTAATTTTATGCCATTTTCTTTAATCACAGTACAGGGTTAATTATGTACAATGACCTACCGACTGGTAGTATAATAGTTCGTATTAGACTACTCAAACTTTATGCTTGAATGGAGCAGTATCATTAAAGCTTAAAGTATGAGTTAAAATACTTAAAAGGATAATGATATGATTATTGTTTTGTGTGCGCTGTATCCTGAAGCGGAGCCTGTCATAAAGAAGCTGTCCTTGAAGCAGGACAAGGCAGATAGATTTTATAAAAAGTATTGTAATAATGATAATAGTATATGCCTTTATATTACGGGCCCGGGGCCTATAAATGCTGCAACTGCAGCTTCCTACGCTCTAGCTGAAAATAAGACTGATATTGATGACATACAAATAGTTAACTTCGGAAGTTGTGCTTTTCTTGATGGTAATGTAAAGCCGTCCGGGATCTGCCTGTGCAGCAAGATTGTTAATATTGATAGTGGCAGGACCTTCTATCCTGATATGCTCCTTAAGTCAAGCCTTGATGAAGCGACGATAGTAACAGGCAGCAGGATCTATGAAAAGAAGTTTGAAAATGGCAAAGGCGAATCCCTCGTTTCTAACAATGAGGGGCGAACTTTGCAGGAATCTTTTTTAGAAAAAACAGTTCCCTTTTTATATGACATGGAGGCAGCTGCTATATATGAGGCCGCTTCTCATTTTGTAGGACCTCATCAGATGCATTTCCTAAAATATATCACAGATGAAGGTGATGGTAGGATCACTCCAGAGATTGTGAGAACAAGAGCACAGGAGTCACTGGATGACGTAGTAGAATATCTGAAGGCTCTTGAACTTCTTGCAGATAATCTGGCAGTATCAGATCTAAGCGATGGGCTTCTTTCTATACAAGATCGTCTCATAGAAGACCTCCATGCCTCTTTTACCATGCAGCATCAGATACACCAGCTGCTTAGATATGCTGATATTGCCGGCATAGACTGTGAAAAGATTCTTACGAAGCTCTATGACGATGGCAAGCTTCCATGCAGAGATAAGCGCCAGGGTCTTAAAGTGTTAGAAGAAGTGAGATCTTATATAGATGGGAGTACTGAAGCTACGGAGTGATGTTTCGGCGCCAGACCGTATATGCAGTCAATGAGCTGATGAGCTTTTCGACATGGCTGAGGAGATCATCGCTGTAAGATAGTCAAAACCAGACTCATCAGATCGCATAAACACTGATATTATAAGGAGCTTCAAACCTTGTGCTTGGAGCTCTTTTTTCGTACAATAAAGGAACATATTGATTATGAGTTTTTGGATTTGTGGAGACCGGGGATATGGACGGAGAAGATATTTTTCAAAATGCTTTTAAGCATATATATGTAGAAAAAGAATTATTAGGTAATGGCAAAGCAGATAATATCCTGAGTCACTTTCCTGATTCACGCGTAATTGTAATAGATCATTACAAAGATGTATTCAACAGGAAAAGACAGGATTTTAGTGCTCAGCGCCTTGCAAGGAATCTGATACTGGCATCCAAGAAAGGGCGCCTTGTATATGACGGAGCTCCTGTGTGTCAGGATTTTGGCAACAGCCATTTTTATTATACGTCATGTATCATGAACTGCCTGTACGACTGCGAATATTGCTACCTAAAAGGAATGTATCCTTCTGCCAATCTTGTTGTATTCGTGAACATAGAAGACATCTTCAAAGAAGTAGAAGAGCTCCTTGCAAAGTTCCCGGTATATCTATGCGTATCCTATGATACAGACCTTATGGCACTTGAGAGCCTTACGGGATTTGTATCAAAATGGGTAGAGTTTACTAAAAGTCATGAAAATCTTACAATTGAAATACGTACCAAATGCGGAAGAGGTGACCTGGATATAGAGCCATGTGACAGAGTTATATTCGCATGGACTATTTCGCCAGACCCTGTCATTAAACAGTATGAGCACGGCTCTGCAAGACTTTCAGCAAGGCTTGAAGCTGCCGCTTATTATCTGGAAGCCGGATGGCCTGTAAGACTATGCTTTGATCCCATGATCTATATTCCGGGTGGTCATGAAAACCCTATGCCTGGAAAAAACTGGAAACAAGTTTACAGCGATATGCTGGAAGAAGTAAGTACAGCTATAGATATGACTAAGGTAAGAGACTTCAGCGTAGGAAGTTTTAGAATATCAGAAGCTTATCTTAAGAAGATGAGAAAAGTAATGCCGGTATCTTCTGCGGTGCAGTATCCATATATTCTGGATGAAGGATACTATCACTACCCAAAGAAACTGACAGAAGAGATGGAGTCTTTTCTTACAAGTAAGATCTTAAAAATCTGCCCTGATGCTAAGATATTCAGGTGGGAAGAGACGTAAGTTTGAAAATGTTCCATTATTAAAAAACAAATTGATGCCGCGAGCTCCATCAATTTGAACCATCAGTAATTCGTTTTGCTCGCGGCATGAGGTTAAGCATGAATAATGTAAATGCAAACATCAATAATAGAGAAGAATGCAGAAATGATAAAGATGAATACATAAATAATAGAGAAGATAACATAAATACTAAAGATGAAAATCTAAACAATAAAGTCGTCCTCCTTACAGGCGCATCCTCAGGCATAGGAGAACAGATAGCTCTCATGCTATGCAGCGAAGGCTATATAGTATACGGAATAGGCAGAGACTTTACAAAGACAGATGATACACTTATAAGTAACCCAAACTTCAGAAAGATAGCCTGCGATATCACAGATACAGATGCCCTTGTGAGGGAAGTAAAGGCTATAAGGAAAGAAAATGATATAAACATCCTTATCAATAATGCCGCCTGCGCTTACTACGGCCTCCACGAAGAGATAAGCCCTGATAAGATCAGAAAGATGGTCAGAACCAATCTTGAAACACCAATGATCCTGACACAGATCCTTCTAAGAGACCTTAAGAAGAATGAAGGAACCATAATAGATATAGCATCTGTAACAGCCATATCATCCTCCAATCCCCACGGAGCTGCTTATGGCGCGTTAAAAGCAGGACTCCTTAGCTTTGGCAACAGCATATTCGATGAAGCCAGAAAGTACGGCGTAAAAGTCACTACCATCATGCCCGATATGACAAGAAGTAACCTATACAGAAACGCCGACTTTGAAGCGGATGATGCAGCCAAGGCGAGCCTTGATCCAAAAGAAGTAGCAGAAGCTGTAAAATACATACTAGAAAGACCTGATGGCGTAGTAATACCACAGATTGTTCTCAGACCTCAGCTTCATAGAATCAAGAAAAAATAAGGTATTGATAATATAGACTACAACGTTACAAATATATCCCGACCAGAACTATAAATGATCTATGTGTGGTTTTTGTATTACGATGTTAAAGATATCGTTCGCATTATTCCTGTATCAGAAGACAAATAGCTTCAATCAGTTTAATACTGATATGAGGCTATTTGCTTATATCTTCATCTATGATCTACCTGGAAGCGGCTTCTTTTTCTCATCTATGCAGCTATACAAGCGATAGCTTAAGGTGCAGTATCTCCAAAGACTTTACAGGGTGTACGAAGGCACAAGGCGGGCGGTGTATAGATCATTTGTAAGCTTTTTAATTGTTTTATAAAATTCATGAGCGTGATAGATGGAGTTTTTATTCTGCCCGGGGTCCACATGTTTGAGCGAAGCGAGTTTGGACCCCAGAATAAAAAACTACAGATATCATGCCATGAATTTATAAAACAATTAAAGATTACAAATGATCTATACACTGCCCGCCTTGTGCCTTCGTACACCCTGTAAAGCCTTTGGAGATACTGCACTGATTTGGCGCAATGTTTCCGTTATAGCAAAAAAATCCACACCGCTTCTTGGAAGAAGCAGGTGTGGATTTTTGAATTACTTGTTCAGTTCAACTTCGTCCCATGTATCACGAGGAACAAGTGCAACATAAGTCTTACCTGTGTTGATCTGAAGCTCCTGTGAGTAGGAAGAATCTGTGAAGTAGTATGTGAGAGCTTCCTGTGAACCCTTGATCCACCAGATCGGGATGCACTGACCCTTTGTAAGGTAGTAACCTGTGCACTGATCACCGTTATCAAGATAGTTGTAAACAAGGTATCCGTTCTCATCAAGCTGTGAATGGCTTGTGTTCTGAAGGATTACATTGTCGAATGCAAGAGGCTCATTGTCTTCTGCATCAAGGTGAGCATCACCATACTCATAGTACTCATACATCTCTGTATCAGGGTTGTACTTAAGAGTTGAGCTGTTGTGATAGAAAGGAAGAACAACTTCTGTTACGTCAGAAACCTCTGTTCCCTCTGCAGCAAGATCAACTGTTGTACCATAATCTGTGAAATAGAACTTTTCGCCATCTTCAAAACGGTTTTCGTTGTAAGTAGTAGAGATGCTTGAGTTAGAGAAAGCCTTGTCAAGATCTCCAGATACGATATACTCTGTGAACTCACGGGACTTACCGTTGTTTACACGAGAGAAGATACCTGAGAAGTGATCTGCGAACAGGTCCTGCTTGAAGTAGCTGTCATTGTAGTAAGGACCACCATCGTGGCACAGTACTGCGTTGAACTCAGCAGCAAGTACGATGTTAGTAGGTCTTGTACTTCTGATACTTCCGAGCTGTTCGATAGACTCCCAGTCCTTAAAGATGCACATAAGACGTGTGATACGATTGTTCTTAGTGCTGTTCATAAGTTCGTAAACGATATCTGCTTCAGCTGTTCCGTAGTGAGGAAGTGCTGTAAGCTCGTTATCAACCATAACAGCGATAGGACGCTGATCCTTTAGAGATTCGTCGATAGGCTCGCCTGTAAGTTCGCTAAGGTACATTCCTTCAGGAACTTCAGTTGTTGTAGTAACTTCCTGACTTACATCTTCTGTGGTAGCATCTGTTGTTGTAGTATCAGAAGGTGTTGTCTCAACTGCTGTAGCTGATGAACCGATTGTAGATGGCTGTGTGCCTGCATCATTAGAGCTACATCCAACGACCATAGCGGCACAAAGACCTGTTACAAAAAGAGAAGCAAATCTTTTTTTCATATTCATGACTCTTTCTGACTGCCCTTGTATTTAATGGGGTTAGACAGTCTGTTTAGTTTAGTGGCAGGTAAAAACCTGCCCATCTATTTTATCAAAAACAAGTTTATGGTACAACCTTTATCTGAAATTAAACTGAAAAATGACAATTTTTGGGTAACCTGTCAAAAGAAATGAACATTTTTTCAAATAAAAAAATAGTATCTGCCGCGCAGCTGCCTTATGTGAAGGGTGCAAGCATTCTGGCAGTGTGGTAGAATATAAAAAGTAAAAATCTAAAAATGAAAGGCATATCATGAGTAATATCACAGAGAACTTAGATGAAGTTGAAAAGAAGATCCAGGCTGCCTGTGACAGGGCTAAAAGGCCAAGAGAGTCAGTTACACTTATAGCTGTAAGTAAGACCAAGCCTGTATCTGATATCAGAGAAGCTATGTCGCATGGAGCTACTGTCTTTGGAGAAAACAAAGTTCAGGAGCTTCGTGACAAGACTTCCCAGATTACGGAAGATGTTCACTGGCATATGATAGGACACCTTCAGAACAATAAAGTCAAATATCTGCCCGGAATGGTAGATATGATCCATTCGGTAGATAACTTAAAGCTGGCTCAGGAGATTGAAAAGCAGGCAGCTAAGCACGATATTGTCATGGACATATTATGTGAAGTCAACATGGCAGGAGAGGATACCAAGTTCGGACTTGCTCCTTCTGAGTGCATTCCTTTTATAGAGAGCATCAAGGATTTTGAACATCTGCGTATCCGCGGCCTTATGACTATCGCTCCTTATACTGAGGACCCTGAGTCTAACAGACAGTATTTCAGGGGGCTTAAAGAGCTTCTGAATAAGGCCAATGAGATGAAACTTACCAAAGAGCCTATGGATACTCTGTCTATGGGCATGACAGGAGACTATGAAGTTGCCATAGAAGAGGGTGCTACATTTGTTCGTGTCGGCACAGGAATCTTTGGAGAGCGTAACTACGCTATATAAAAATGTAATTTTGATTTTATATCCAGGAATTAACAGATGAATAGCGAAGAAGCCAGCGAGTAAGATGACGGTCTTGTCTGATCCTATACGGGAGGAAGTGGACTTATGTATTATTATGTAGCACAGAACAACTTTGCAGGTGGTGACGGATCAAGAGAACATCCTTTTAAAACTATACAGGAAGCTGCTAATGTGGCACTTCCCGGTGATGAAATCATAGTTTCTCCCGGCATATACAGGGAGAGAGTTGATCCGCCTTTAGGCGGCGAAGAAGGTATGCCCATAGTGTACAGAAGCTCAAGTCATCTTGGCGCAGTGATAACAGGAGCAGAGAAGATCGGCCCTTGGAAAAGAGAATCTGAGAGCGTATGGTCATGCGAAGTTCCTAATTCTGTCTTCCCGGAGCGAAATCCCTTTACTGAGTTTGTAAGAGGAGACTGGTTTGATGTAAGGAAGAAGGCTCATCTTGGGGACGTGTTCCTGAACGGAAGGTCCATGTACGAGGTCTTTTCATATCAGGAAGTTGAAAAGCCTGTGACCATGAAGTCTTCCTGGAATCCGGGTGATACGCTCTTTGTCTGGTATTGCGAGCAGTCGAGGGATGGACTTTATACTGTATTTAAGGCCAATTTCAGAGGCTATGATCCTAATATAGAAAATGTTGAGATCAGTGTTCGCAGTACCTGCTTTTATCCAAGCAAAGAAGGCATAGGATATATTACGCTCTCTGGTTTCAAAATCTGTCAGGCAGCTACCAACTGGGCACCTCCTACTGCGCATCAGGAAGGAATGGTGGGACCCCACTGGTCCAAGGGCTGGATCATCGAAGACTGCGAGATAACTGAATCCAAGTGCAGCGGTATCTCGCTAGGCAAGTATCTGCAGCCTGCTAATGAGAATAAATGGACTACTACCTATCTCAAAGACGGCACACAGACCCAGAGGGATGCTGTATGTCAGGCCTTGAATGAAGGCTGGGACAAGGAGACAGTAGGTTCTCATATCATCAGAAGATGTAACATCCATGACTGTGGCCAGGCAGGTATCGTAGGCCACATGGGCGGCATCTTTTCTACAATTGAAGACAATCATATCCATCATATAGGATGTAAAAATAACCTTGCAGGTGCTGAAATTGGCGGTATCAAGCTTCATGCGGCTATAGATACTCTTATAAGACGTAATCGCATAGATCACTGCATACGGGGACTGTGGCTTGACTGGCAGGCACAGGGTACCAGAGTTACCGGTAACCTTTTTCATGATAATGTCCCGCCTGTGGGAACACAGATAGATAGCGGACTATCTCTTGGCGAAGATATATTTGTCGAGGTATCTCATGGGCCGACTCTTATAGACAATAACCTCTTGTTATCAGATATTGCCTGCAGGCTGTCAACACAGGGGATCGCCCTTGTCCATAACTTTATCGCAGGTTCTTTTACCTATGTAGGTAAAGGGACTGATAATGGCGGGCATATATTTGCTACAGACAGGTATACTCCTTATCACGTGCCGCACTCTACTATGATAGCCGGATTTATGACTATCCTTCATGGTGATGCAAGATTTTGTAATAATGTATTCGTTCAAAAAACTGTCCGTGATGATCTTCAAGTGTATCTTGAATCAAAGAGTGCTACAATAGGTAAGTTGACAGCTCTGTCCTGTGGCACTATCGCATACAAAGATTATCCGTCTATGGAAGAGTATCTGTCAGGTTTTAAGACAAGACCTTCCAATAAGGATGCTTACTATGATCATCTGCCGGTATATTTTGAAGGCAATTATTATTTTAACGGTGCTCTTCCATCTCCCAAGGAGAAGGATGCATATGTTGACAACAAGCACAAGGTCACCTTCAGGATATCAGATGAAGGTAATGAGTGTGCATTTATGACCAATCTCTTTGCTTTTATGCCAAGGGGAGAAAAAAGACTACTTACTTCCAAAGAGCTTGGGACTGCCTTTGAGCCAGAGCAGAGATTTGAAAACCCGGACGGCTCTGTTATAGTCTTTGATACTGATTTTATCGGTAATCACAGACCTTTGATGCCTTCGGCCGGGCCTTTTGAGTATCCGTCTGAAAGGTATGTCCTTTTCAGGTCAGGAAGCTTTAGGAATCCTGTACTTATAGAGGGAGTGCGTCCGGGACTATCACAAAAGAATATTACTTCGCCTTCTAAAGCTGAGGCGGCATATGATAATCAGGATATTGAAGATGCTTTGAAGGCAGATGCTGCAGTTACAGGCAGTCAAGGCTCAGATAGAGGCCTGCAGTTACAGACAGGTAAGTTTGTGATTGAAGAGATAGAAGGCAATATAGATTATAAAGATGGCAAAGATATTAAAAGTAGTAATAATATAAACAATAGTAAAGATAGTAATGCTATTAAAAACATTAAAGAAAGTATAAGCGCATCCGAAGCTTCTATAGAAGAGAGTGCTGATTATACAGCTGTGGATGATAATGATTCATCCGGCACTGCTTCCAAAGATGCAGAGCATGAATCCAATGTTTTTGACAGTACAGATATATCATCACGTGACAGGAAGAAAAATCTCCACTGTCAGATAGCCCTTGTGGATTGCGAAAATATATCCGTTACCTGCAGGGAACAGATAAGGCATGTGTCAGAGATATTCATCGAAGACAATATAGCCTGGGTTCATTTTGAAGGCGATAGTGGGATCACAGAAATTGACTGTGCTTACGGAATATGTCATTATATTCCTTCCTGGAGTATGGAAGCGGAAGATACCGTAAGTGTTCAAAGAAGTGACGGTACCATGGCTCTTGGAAGGTGCATTGCTGCGCTTCTTCGCATATATATTGATAAGGATCTTCAGGATCCCGATATCATGGAAGAGCGTGTTAGCATGCAGGAAGGCCCTGTCCTTAACCATTATGGCATCCAGCTTCGCTTTGCCAACAGGCAGCTCAAACTTGTAAGAAACAAGAAGTTCCTTAGCCTTGTGCAGGCAGCAGAAGCTGTAAGGCGTGCATCAGGAGATGTTATAGTAGAAGAGATCTGATAAGTAAATAATAGATAGGAAAACGTTAGGTTATGTATTGGTATTTTGTAAGACACGGTGAGACCAGGTGGAATAAAGAAAGGCTCTTTCAGGGAGCTACCGATATTCCCCTTGATGATACCGGAAGAGATCAGGCTCGTGAAGCAGGGCTTAGACTTAAAAATGAGGGGATAAGTATCAAAAAGGTATACTCAAGTCCTCTTGACAGAGCCATAGAGACGGCAGAACTTATAACAGGGATTGACAGATCACAGTTTGTAGTTGATGAGCGCATCAAGGAGATGTATTTCGGAGAGCTTGAAGGCACAGACTATGACATTGTCAAGGCCAGGGAAAAAGAGCTTTTTGAAAACCCGCAGGAATACGTTAACTGCGAACCTAAAAAAGGCGTTGAGACTTATGACAGTATAGTTGGAAGAGCAGGAGATTTTATTTCTTATCTTAAAGATATGGAAAAAGAATATGAGCCTTCTGATTGTATACTGATACAGACGCATGGTGCATGCATGAGAGCGCTTCTTACTAATCTAAGAGGCAGTGATCTATCTGATTTTTGGAATATCAAAGTCGGTAACTGTCAGTTCTTTTGCTTTGAATGTAAGGATGGCAATATATCTGAAATTGATATACAAAGGCTAAATGAAGGCACCACAGGGGGCAAGGTATAGAGATTAGCCCCTGGTCTAAAACAAGACCAGACCCAAATGATAAATAATAACGGCAGTTATTGCCGATGTACGAGGCACACATGGCACAGACAAATAGAAAATGGTATCAGCTGGACAATGCGGCCAAGATCATCCCGTCAACAGTTCAGGGAGCCAACACAAGAGTATTCAGAATAAGCTGCGAACTTAAGGACTTGGTCAATCCTGCTATCCTGCAGGAAGCCCTTGACGAAGTAATAGAGGAGTTCCCATATTTTAACAGTGTTTTGAGAAAAGGACTATTCTGGTATTATCTCGAACACCGTGATAATCTGCATCCTTTTGTTGAGGAAGAGAACCTTCCACCATGTTCACAGATCTATTTCCCCGGTAGAAAGACACTTCTTTACAGAGTATTTTATTACAGGAATCGTATCAATCTTGAGATGTTCCATGTCCTTGCGGATGGAACAGGAGCGCTTATTTTCTTTAGAAAACTGGTTACAGTATATGTATCCAAAAGGTATAATCTTAACCTTTCAGACTGGAATGAAGAGACATCTTCCAAGGAAGAGAAGGATGATGATGCCTTCCGTCACTTCTATCAAAGGTCAGTAGGACTTAAGCAGCTCAAATCCCTTTCAAGTAAGAGAGCATATTCTCTTAAGGGTGATCCGGACCCTGACAGACAGCCCCATCTCATAGAAGGCTGCGTATCTGTATCACAGTTCAAGAAGCTTGCAAAAGAGTACAATACCTCAGTAGGTATCATGGCTACATCTGTTTATATAGCAGCTGTTATTGATGAGATGAGTGTACGCGACAGGAAAAAGCCCATAGTTGTAAGCGTACCTGTTAACCTAAGGCAGTATTTCCCGTCAGAGACAACCCGTAATTTCTACGGTACTATCACAATAGTATACGATCTGTATAAGCAGGGTGAGGAACTTCCTGAGATCATAGAATATGTCAAGCAGTCATTTGCAGATCAGCTGTCCAAAGACAAGATCACAATGACCATGAACTCATATGCAGCTTTAGAGCACAATATAGCTGTTAAAGTTGTCCCTCTTTTTATTAAGAATTTTACTGTTCAGGGTATCAACAGAGTTGCCAAGAAGGGCGTGACAAGTACCATGTCCAATCTTGGTAACATTGACATGCCGCCGGAAGTTGGGGTCTACATTGACAGATTCTCATGCTTCATGACTGCTATATCAGAACAGATATGCGTATCCAGCTTCAAGGACAAGATGGTCTTTGGTGAAGTCAGCGCATATACAACCCATGAGATCATGCTCCATTTCTTCAGAAGACTTGTAAAAATGGGAATAGACGTAGAAGTCACAAGCTCTGATCACAATGTGGATATTGATACAGTCCTGATCTGGGAGAAGAATCAGGAGAGAGAAGTAAAGTTTGAAAAACCGGAAGAAGAAAACGGTGATATGGAAGGAGAACCTGTCTGATGCAATACTGTCCTAAATGTAAAGTCAAAGTTAGAGGATATAAGACAGAGTGCCCCTTATGCCAGGGACGCCTTACAGGAACACCTGAGGCACCTGCATATCCTGTTCTTAAGAAAAGAGTTTCAAGAGTATCACTTCTTAAAATACTGACATTTATTCTGGCAGTAGTCGTTATCATAATGCTGTCTGCAAGATTCATCCTGGTTCATCAGATCGGCAATACTGATTCTTCATGGCCGGGAGTAGTCATAACTGCTAGTTTTGTAGTATGGGTTGATATGGTAGTAGCTATCATGCTCAGGGGCAATATACTAAAGCTTGTAACTTTCGAAGCCTATGCGGTGATGCTTATATCCTATTGTACGGACCGCGTTTTTGGAAACCGCGGCTGGGATATAGCATGGACGATACCTATGACTCTTATAGCACTTTTGTGTTTTACTATACTGATAGGAATTGTGACAAGAGCCCATCTGGAAGACTATGTCAATTATCTTATTTTTGACTTTGTTGTAGCTATGATCCAGCTCATACCGATAATCCGTGAGACCAATATATTCATGTGGCCTGCGGTAATATGTGTTGCACTATATCTGATACTTGCTGCAGCAATCATTCTGTTCAGGTTCAGAGACCTTAAGAATGCGTCTGCCAAATTCTGGAATATGTAAGGAAACCATTAGCCGCTCGTTTTACTCGCGACATGAGGTTAGGCCTGAAAGTGTTCCACTTTAAAACCCAAATTGATGTAGCGAGCTCCATCAATTTGAACCATTAGTCGCTCGCTTCGCTCACGACATGAGGTTAGAAAATGCCACAAAAACAACAGACTAACAGTGATAATCTAAAACGCGGACTGGCTTTTGCCTACCGCGTTGGTGACTATTTTGAGAATAGTGTAAGTGATATGATCGCCAATACTCATCTGGGAGTAGCAAAACTTGGCGACAATGAAGAGCCGTCTATAAACACCTGGTACAGGGTCGATATCCCCATGGGACTTACAGGAGATGGTTCGGAATATTATATTTATATCAAAAAAGGTAGTCCCAAAAACCTTCTTATTTTCCTGTCAGGAGGGGAGTTGCATGGAATTCCTATACAGCTGCAAGACCCTCTTCAGGAGGAACTATTACTGCCGGAATACCCAATTTTTACTGGAGCAATCTAAGACCTTTTACACAGATCATGAATATCCGTTCCGGCATCACAGAAGATATAAATCCCAGAAACAAGTTCAAGAATTTCTCACAGGTCATCATAACTTATGCTACAGGAGATCTACATGTCGGCAACAACGATTATGAGTTCAAGAATAGTGAAGGCGTTGATGATGTGATCCATTTTCATGGGTATACTAATTTTAGAAGTGCTATGGAAATGGTAAAAAAATACTTCAAGACTCCCAAAAAGCTCCTGATAGCAGGAGACAGTGCAGGTGCCTTTGCAGTTCCTGCTCTTGCGGGTGAGATCGTGGACGACTATTATCCAAAGTGTGAGGATATCACGGTTCTTTCGGATAGTGGACAGTTTCTGTATGATGGATGGCGGGATACTGCCAGAGACATCTGGAAGGCTCCGGATGAGCTATGGCAGGCTATTACTTCTGATAATATAACAGTTGACTGGTATAGAAGACTTTATAACAAATACGGAGACAGATTTAGATATCTGTATTCGTCGTCAACTCATGATTATCTTCTGAGCGCTTATTACAATGATGTAGCCAATAAGATCTTTGCTTCTGACAAGGATATACAGGCAGAGTTCTATGAACAGTTGAAAGTGATGCTGACGCAGCTTAGGCAGATCAATCCTGAATTTCATTTTTATATTAATAACTTTAAGAACAAAATGGTCATGAAGAGCGGGATGAAAGGCGGAACGATCCATACTAACATCAGAAACCTTAACTTCCATCTTCCAAATGCTGAGGGCGTATCCATGGAGAAGTGGCTCTACGATGCATTGCATGACAGATGCTATGATAGCGGCATGAGCCTTGTGGAATGAGTTTGTTGCTAAGGATGATGGATTCATATGATCAGATTCCGAAATAGACTTAAGAATACCTAATACAATTAAGAATGCCAAATACAAAATAGAACAGGGAAGAACTATATGAAAAGAAATTTTAAAATGAAAATAAGATACGACGGTACGAGATTTCAGGGATGGGAATCTCAGCCCGGTGTAGAGATGACTATTGAAGGTAAGATAGAGACTGTCCTTAGAAGGATGCTTGAAGATGAGATGGGTAAAGGTGCTTTAACGAGCGAAAAAACTTCTCTCAAAACTCTTGGCAAGATCTCAGGTGAAGATGCCGCGGATAATAACGATAATAGCATGCCTGTTAAAGTCATAGCTTCCGGTCGTACAGATGCAGGTGTTCATGCCATAGGCCAGGTTGCCAATGTTCATCTTGATACGGATATGACATCAGCAGATATTCAGAGCTATCTTAATAGATATCTTCCGGATGATATTGCTATTGAAGATTTAAAAGATGCATCTGAAAGGTTTCATGCAAGATACAATGCTCTTGGTAAGACTTACAGATATACCTGTTACTACGGGGACAGTAAACCTGTTTTTGATCGTAAATATGTGAATGTTCTGGATCAGGAGCCTGATGTAAGGGCTATGAGACAGGCAGCAGAATATCTTATAGGAACTCATGATTTTAAGAGCTTTTGTGCTAATCCTCGTATGAGGAAATCTACTGTAAGATGTGTCGATTCTATTGAGATAGAGAAGGAAGGACCATATATCAGGATGTATTTTCATGGTAACGGATTCCTTCAGAATATGGTGAGGATCTTGTCAGGAACTCTTCTTGAAGTTGGTTTTGGAAGGATGACTCCAGAGAGGGTCGGAGAAGTTCTTGAAGCCAAGGACAGAAAGCTTGCCGGTCCTACTGCCAAGGCGCAGGGATTGTGCCTTATGGAAGTTGATTATTAAATATAGTTTTTGAACTTCCCACTTGGATAGGGCTACATCTCCAAAGTCTTTGCAGGGATGGTGGCCCGTTAAAGTGAGGGTGAACCTAAAAAATTAATATTCTATATCCACATTGTGAACGCATTGTGATATCATAATAAATGTAATAACGTCAACATCTTGGGCTGATCATTGATCCTTGTGATGATGAAGCGCTATATATGCGCTTAGACGGTATTTTATTCTGTGTTTATTCCCAAAGAGAAAAAACTAATGAATCCTGCTTATATTCCGATAATAAATTTGGATAAATGTGTGTTTTTTGTTAAAAACAATCGATTTTAGCCGTAAAGTCAAGGTATATCGAGCTTTTCTAGAATCATTTACTTTAGAATTCCACAGATCATTAGCATGAGAAGACTTTTTTTCATATAAATATTTCATGAATTAAATCCAGACTAATAATCTTAATCAAAAACGGAAAAGGAGATTTATGAGAGAGCGATATGAAACTCTGAAATTGTCAGATTTGCGCGCACTGGCCAAGATACGCGGGATCAAGTCTGTAACTACGCTTAAGAAATCTGAGATCATCGATGCTATGGTAGAGCTTGATGAGAAGGAACTTAAGACTGGGAACAAGGCTGTATCTGGCGCATCTGTGGCTCGGGATGTTTCAGATAAGAAGGTATCAGATAATACGTTGTCTGATAATGGGGATGCTGTCAAGCCATCTTCGGATAAGGGAGCATCAGATAATGCCTCTTCTGATAGCGGGGCAGCGCCTGCAAAGCCTCAGGGAGCTTCTGCAGGGCATGCACACGGCGATGGTCGTGACAGAAGACATGATAATAAACATGATATAAGGCATGATAATAAGAAGACATTTATTAAGGATGCAAGGCAGGAATCAAGACCTGAATCCAAAACAGATAGAAAAGATAATACAGTAGATAAAACTTCTGATAAGCCTATAGATAAGCCTGTAGATAAGCCTTCTGAAGAGCTGGCTACGCAGCAGGAAGTAAGCGGCGTTCCTGCATCAGGTATACTTGAAGTAATGCCTGACGGATTCGGATTTATCAGATGTGAGAATTACCTCCCCGGTGAAAATGATGTATATGTAGCACCGGCTATCATTAGAAAACTTGGACTTCGTACAGGTGATATCCTTGAAGGAATCGCAAGAGAGAAGTCCGGCAATGATAAGTTTGGAGCCTTGATCAAACTAAGCCTTGTTAACGGATATCTTCCGGAGATGGCAGCTACCAGGACCAGCTTCCAAAAGATGACACCTATTTTCCCTAATGAGAAGCTTAATCTTGAGCGTGAAGGCGGTAGTATCGCCATGCGTATCATGGATCTTATATGTCCTATCGGTAAGGGTCAGCGTGGTATGATAGTATCTCCTCCTAAAGCCGGTAAGACAACTTTGTTAAAAGACGTAGCCAAGTCTATCCAGAAAAACTATCCTAAAATCCATCTTATTATTCTTTTGATAGATGAGCGTCCTGAGGAAGTTACAGATATCAAGGAATCTATAACGGGTGAAAACGCAGAAGTTATCTATTCTACATTTGATGAGCTTCCTGAGCATCATACAAGGGTTGCTGAGATGACAATAGAGCGTGCAAGAAGGCTTGTAGAGCACAAGAAAGATGTTATGATCTTAATAGACTCCATAACAAGACTTACAAGAGCCTACAATCAGGTAGTGCCGCCGTCAGGTCGTACTCTGTCAGGTGGTCTTGATCCGGCAGCTCTTCATATGCCAAAGAGATTCTTTGGCGCAGCCAGAAATATGAGAGAGGGCGGAAGCCTTACTATCCTTGCAACAGCTCTTATAGAGACCGGATCCAAGATGGATGATGTAGTATATGAAGAGTTCAAGGGAACAGGTAACATGGAGATGATCCTTGACAGGAAACTTCAGGAAAGAAGGATATTCCCTGCTATCAATATTCCGAAATCTTCTACAAGAAGAGAAGACCTTCTGCTTATGCCTGATGAACTTGAAGCAGTTAATCATATGCGTAAGGGCTTCAATGGACTTAAGGCGGATAATGCTGTAGATCAGGTCATCAACCTCTTCTCACATACGCGTAATAATCACGAGTTTGTCAGGATGATCCAGAGGCAGATGCTGTAATAAGATCTGGGATTCATGAGATTTTATATATTTACAGTTTTAAAACCTAAATGAACTTGACAATCATTCTCAAAATGATGTATTGTAAAGACGGTCGGAATATTATCATTCCGGCCGTCATTTTACGCCATATGTTAGCAAATGCTAATTAGCAGTCGCTAACGCAGAAAAAGGGGATAGGACCCAATATACTAAAAGTATAGGCTGGCGTATGACATAAGGAGGAGAGATGTCTGAAGAAGAAGTTGTCTACTATGGGGCACCTACGCTTGCGGGGCTTAAGACTGGGAATCTTATGTCCTGTCCATATGAGTCCAGACAAAAGACCATGGATGAACTACGAGTACTAAATGATGAGCTGGTTCCCAAGGGAATATGCCTGTACCCTCTTAGATTTCACAAGGGAAGAGTTCTTGTATATATGTTCAGACCTTCTTTTCTTCAAAGAGATCTAAGTGACAAAAGGGCCTGGGAGATCCTGGACGCAGCGGGGTACTCAAGATGCGACTATTCATCTTGCATGATGGAACTGATCAGAAGGCTTCGAAGCTGCAAGTCCAGCGAATTTTTTCCTCATGAGATAGGTCTTTTTCTAAGTTATCCTCCGGAAGATGTTAAGGGATTCATGGAAGATCCTGATGGCTGCAAATGTGTCGGAACCTGGAAGGTTTATGGCGACGAGCAGGCTGCCAGGAAGATGTTTGACTCTTTTAACAAATGTACAGATATCTATTGCAGAGAATGGAAGAGGGGGACTAAGCTCTCCAAACTCGCAGTTAAGATATAAAAATTTCTCTTGAAATTCACATAATGGGCGTGAATTTCTAAAGATAAGTCAAATCAAATTTACCTAATAATGAAAGGAGACATAGGGTTATGTCAAAAGTAGCAGTAGTTTATTGGAGCGGAACAGGTAATACAGCAGCTATGGCACAGGCTGTTTCAGATGGTGCCACAGGCAGCGGAGCAGAGGTTAATATCATCCCTGCAGGTCAGTTTACTAAGGATGATGTTTCAGCATATGATGCAATAGCATTTGGCTGTCCTGCAATGGGCGCAGAGCAGCTTGAAGAGAGCGAATTTGAGCCTATGTATGAAAGCGTTAAGAGTGCTCTTTCAGGCAAAAAGATCGGCCTGTTCGGATCATACGGATGGGGAGACGGCGAGTGGATGCGCCTCTGGGAAGCAGATGTTAAGGCTACAGGTGCTAACCTTGTAACAGACAGCGTTCTTGCAAACAATGCTCCTGACGATGAAGCTATCTCATCTTGCAAGAACCTTGGAGCTTTACTTGCATAATTGTTATGTTCGTTCGAAGAAGCCCCTTCCTTTTAGCGAAGCGCGACTTCATGTAACTTGTTTTTAACCAACACGAAAGGCCGTGTAGGAGAGTATCCTGCGCGGTCTTTTGCGTACATAGGACAGTGCGCACTTGTTTGTGCTGCCTGGCTTTAGTGATGACGAATACCCTTTGTATGATTTTGGGGCAAAAAAAAGAGAGCCTTTCGGCTCCGGAATCTATTAAGCAAAAAATAAAAGCCTTTCGGCTGTTCTTTTGGGAGGAGGGGCCGCTCGGCGGGGAACCGAACGACCCGGTATGAAAAAAGTTTTATTGGGGGAGTCAGAAGTATTTTATTAACACTTCCGATACTTTTATGATATATGAAAGATGTGAACAAAATGTGAACAAAAAGAAAATAAAAAATGAAATCGAACGTAATTATATTTTCGAAACAAACGTAATATTGATAATTGTATAGAAAATATATAATGAACGATGGTCAGTGGTAGTACAATTCGTTTGCAAAACTAGCAATATGCGCTAATTCCAAAGACAAATAATAGTTAAAAGTTTACTGCGTTAATGCGAATATTGGCGCTTATGCTGAATGTTTCGCCTTGATTTTCGGTATAAATAAGTACTTTTTACAAAAAAATCCAGGATACTTGTATATCAATTGTATGACTATTGGTCATATCTGTCTATAAGTAGAAGAATCTTTTTGTGGCCTGTAGTGGTGTGTGATATAATATTATAGATAAAAGAAAAGAGATATCATCGGAAAGGAAGAACATAAAATCATGAAGAATATTCTTTTTGTTGCATCTGAAGGAGTTCCTTTCATCAAAACAGGCGGTCTTGCCGACGTTGTAGGCTCTCTCCCTCGCAATATCGATCACAGATATTTCGATGTTAGGATTGTAATGCCTAAGTATGCTTGTATGGCCAAGGAGATGGCAGACAAGCTCGAGTATGTAACAAACTTCTATATGGATTTTCACTGGAAAAGAGAATATGTAGGAATTTTTAAAGCTGAAGTTAATGGTATCATCTATTACTTCATCGATAATGAGTATTATTTCAATGGTTTCAAACCTTACGGAGATGATGTTAAGTTCGAAATTGAGAAGTTCGCATTTTTCTCCAAGGCAGCTCTTTCTATTTTACCTGTTGTAGAGTTCCATCCTGATATCGTTCACTGTCATGACTGGCAGACAGGCCTTGTTCCTGTATATCTTAAAGAACGTTTTCAGGCCAATGAATTCTATCGCAGCATGAAGACTATCATGACTATCCATAATCTTAAGTTCCAGGGAAGATGGGACAAGAAGGTAGTCAAGGATCTGACTGGACTTCCGGATTATTTCTTCACACCGGACAAGCTTGAGATGTTCGGAGATGCCGATCTTCTTAAGGGCGGTATCGTATATGCTGATGCCATCACAACTGTATCAGAGACATACGCAGAAGAGATCAAGTCTGAATTCTATGGTGAGGGCCTTAACGGACTTCTTAAGTCCAGAGAGAATGATCTTCGCGGTATCGTCAACGGTATCGATTATGATGAGTTCAATCCATCAACTGACAAGTATATCGATTATAAGTATGATGCTATCAACTTCCGTAAAGAGAAGGTTCGCAATAAGCGTGCTCTGCAAAAAGAGCTTGGTCTTGCGCAGGATGATAAGATCATGATGATCGGTATCGTATCAAGACTTACTGATCAGAAGGGATTCGATCTTATCAGCTGTGTTATGGATGAGATGTGTCAGGATGCTGTTCAGTTCGTGATCCTTGGTACAGGTACAGAGCAGTATGAGAATATGTTCCGTCATTATGCATGGAAGTATGGAGATAAGGTTTCTGCCAATATCTATTATTCAGAAGCCCTGTCACACAAGATCTATGCAGCAAGCGATGCGTTCCTGATGCCATCACTCTTTGAGCCTTGCGGATTGTCTCAGCTTATGTCTCTTAGATATGGAACACTTCCTATAGTACGTGAGACAGGTGGTCTTAAGGACACGGTTCAGCCGTATAACAAGTTTGAAAGCACAGGTACAGGTTTCTCCTTCACCAATTATAATGCGCATGAGATGATGCAGACTGTAAGATCTGCTGAGGCTCTGTATTATGATAACAAGCGTGAATGGAACAAGATGATCGACAGAGCTATGGCTGTAGACTTTAGCTGGAAGGTATCTGCTAACAAGTATCAGGAGATGTACGACTGGCTCAGACCTTGATGCTGTATTGAATCAGCTTGCCCGCTCCATCCTAGTGACAGCATCCTCGAAGGAGTGTCCGGGACAGATAGATAATAAAAATACCACGCATTAACTCTTTTATAAATTCATGGCATGATATCTGGAGTCTTTTATTCTGGGGTCCAAACTCGCTTTGCTCAGACAGGTGGACCCCGGGCAGAATAAAAAACTCCATCTATCACGCTCATGAATTTTATAAAACAGTTAAAAGCGTGGTATTTTTATTATCTATCTGTCCCGGACACTCCTTCGAGGATGCTGTCACTAGGATGGAGCGGGCAAGCCTGTAAGTGGTGGGGCTGATTTGAATATGTGCTGGTAAAAACTTGTCTAAAGGGCGGATTGATTATATACTACGTGGGGAAGATTTTTATGAAAGAAGATTTAATATCATGGCAGAAAATGGTAGTAACGGAATATTAAAACAGGCAGGTATACTGGCTGCGGCAGGTATTGTTGTAAGGATCATAGGTCTTTTATATAAGAGCCCTCTTACTTCAATTATAGGAGATGAGGGCAATGGATATTATAATGCTGCATACAACTGGTATATAACTGCTCTTATGATTGCATCTTATAGCATACCTTCGGCTATATCCAAGGTTATGTCTCAGAAGTATGCACTTGGGCAGTACAAGAGCGCGCAGAAGCTTTTTCGCTGTGCCCTTGTCTTTGTAGGAATATCAGGTACTATATGCGGAATCCTTCTTATGGCTTTATCAAGATTTCTTGTTGGAGAAGGGGGAGCTTATGTACTTAGAGTATTCGGGCCTACAGTTCTTCTGTATGGACCTCTTGGCGTTTTAAGGGGATATTTCCAGGCGAACAGGACTATGGTTCCTACATCTATATCCCAGATAGCGGAGCAGATCATTAATGCTGTGGTCAGCATACTTGCAGCTTTTGTTCTTACTAATATTGCTATTTCGAAGATGGCTACAGATCCTTCGGTTAATCCTGCGATCTATGGCGCTGCAGGAAGCGCTCTTGGTACAGGTGCAGGTGTTCTTACAGCTCTTTTATTTATGCTTTTTGTTTATTATGTAAACAGGGCTAATGTTAGAAAGAGGATTGCTAGTGATAAGGGGCAGGTGGAGAGTACCAGGATGATAATCTTCCAGATAGTGATGGTCGTACTTCCGTTTCTTTTTAGTACTGTTCTTTATAACATCACACCTAACATTAATCAGAAGATCTTCTACGCTTTCATGATGGGTGTCAGGGGATTAAGTGAGTCTGATACGGCATCCATGTATGGAATATATGCAGGTAAGGCACTTACTATTACAACTATACCGATCGCTATGGCTTCTGCTATGGCATCTGCTATGATACCAAGCATTTCAGCTAAATTCATTAAGGGAGAAAAAGAGCAGTCTAAGGAGATAGCAACTAAAGTTATCCGTGTTTCAATGCTTGTTGCTATTCCATCAGCTATAGGGCTTATAGCACTTGCAAGACCTGTTACGATGATCCTTTTCCCTCAAAGAGGATCTCTTGATCAGGCGGCTATGCTTCTTTCTGTTCTATCGCTTACAGTAATCTTTTATTCGCAGTCAACCATAACTAACTCCGTACTGCAGGGAACCGGCAGACTTTTTGTGCCGGTTATAAACGCATTGATAGCACTTGTGGCTCAGACAGTTATACTTATAGTTATTCTATTAGTAACACCACTTGATAATATGAGCCTTGTAATTACGAGGGTTATATATGCCTTTATCCTTTTTGTACTAAATGATATTTCCTGCAGAAAGAGACTTGGTCTTAACCTTGATACAAAGTCAATCTACATTATGCCTGCTGTAGCAGCCGTGGTGATGGGTGCTGCGGCATTTGCGGTTTACTTTGTACTGACTATTCCTTTTGGCGGAATGGCAGAAGTTGGATATTTTGTGAACCTTATTGCTACAGCTATAGCGATAGGAATCGGCGCACTGACTTATGCGGCAGTACTTATAAAGAGCGGTACTATCACAGAAGAAGTTCTCAGAAGCCTTCCAAAGGGATACAAACTAATACCTATACTAAAAAAAGTGAAGCTTTTATGAAAATATATACTGCATTGTCTAAGAGGAATAGACATAAAAAAGACCACAAATGTGGTCTTTTTTAAATAGGTACTTAAAAAAGCATTCCTTTGATGGTATACTAGTTTGAAAGTCACATTGTAAGGGAATTCAAAATATATGAACACAATGGTTATTAACAAGAACCTTCGTCTTGTGCTTCGATGGCGTAGCCTATAACGACATCTGAAACCATAATATGTCCGGAAGACAGCCGATATCAGGCTGATCTTCATAATAGACGACAAATACCCTAAAAAGAAAAGACGAGGATTTTAAAATGGAAGAGAATAAATCATTAGAAACAACACAGGAAAAGAAGAAAGTACTTCTTTCAGGAATACAGCCGAGTGGTGATCTTCACCTTGGCAACTACCTTGGAGCCATCAAGAACTGGAAAGTAAGAGAAGATGAGTATGACTGCTTTTATTTCATGGCAGACCTTCATACTATCACTGTAAGACAGGATCCAGCAGCACTTCGTAAGAGAACTATTAATCAGCTTGCACAGTATATCGCATGCGGTCTTGATCCTGAGAAGAACACTCTTTTCATTCAGTCACATGTACCGCAGCATTCACAGCTTGGATGGGTTCTGCAGTGCTATACCATGTTTGGTGAGCTGTCTCGTATGACTCAGTTCAAGGATAAGTCTGCTAAGCACAAGGACAATATCAATGCAGGTCTTTTTGCATATCCTTCACTTATGGCTGCTGACATCCTTCTGTATCAGCCTGATTTCGTCCCTGTTGGAGAAGATCAGAAGCAGCATGTTGAGATAACACGTGATATTGCTACAAGATTCAATAATATATATGGCGATGTATTCAAGATCCCTGAACCTCTTATCGCTAAGACAGGAGCCAGGATCTATGGTCTGTCTACACCTGAAGACAAGATGAGTAAGTCAGTTCCTGACGGATGCGTATTTCTTATGGATGAGCCTGATGTTATCGCTCGTAAGTTTAAGCGTGCAGTTACAGACTCAGATAGAGAGAACTGTGTACGTTATGATAGAGAGAACAAGCCTGGTGTAGCCAACCTTATGAACATCTACTCAACCTTCACAGGTAAGAGTTTTGAAGAAATCGAGAAGGAGTTCGAAGGTCAGGGATACGGTGTGTTCAAGCCTGCAGTAGGTGAGGTCGTTATAGATGCTCTTAAACCTATTCAGGATGAGACTAAGAGAATCCTTGCAGACAAGGCATATCTTGAATCTGTCTACAGAGAAGGCGCTCAGAAGGCTTCTTATGTTGCCAACAAGACTCTTCGTAAGGTATACAAGAAGATCGGCTTCGTACAGCCATAATTGCAGTGATGACCTTATGCCTGGACATTTATAGTACAGATATGGCACAGGGTATATGAATGTACATATATCAGTAGATGATAATGGTTTGAGGCAGGCCTTGATTGGGCTTGCCTCTTTTACAAGATTGTATTTGCTTTGGAAAAAGAATAACAGAATGATCAGTATATCTTTTTTCAATGCGTGAAAGGAAAGCTTAAATGGCATTCGATGGTATCACAGTTGCGGCGATAACAAGAGAATTGTCAGACAGATGTACTGACGGCCGCATTTACAAGATAGCGCAGACGGAGAAGGATGAGATCCTTCTTACGATCAAGCCTCAGGCTGAGCGTGGAGGAGGACAAGTCAGAGTATATCTGTCTGCAGATGCGTCTCTTCCGCTTGTATATATGTCTGATGAGAATAAGCCCAGTCCCCAGCAGGCACCTACTTTCTGCATGGTGCTAAGGAAACATCTTCTAAATGGGCGTATCAGATCTATAGAGCAGCCTTCCATGGAGCGTATCATTAGGTTCAATGTAGAGCACATGGATGAGATGGGAGATATGAAGACCAAAACTCTTCTTATAGAGCTTATGGGCAAGTATTCCAATATCATCTTTGTAGATGATGACAATACTATAATAGATTCTATTAAGCATGTACCTGCGTCAGTATCATCAGTTCGTGAGGTACTGCCGGGAAGAGAGTACTTCATCCCTGATCAGCAGAACAAGCTCAACCCCAAAGAGGCTACAAGAGAGTCTTTTGACAAGGCTCTTTTGGAAAAAGCGGGTCCTGTGTTTAAGGCTATATATGGTTCATATACAGGATTTGCTTCAACTATAGCTCAGGAGATATGTTTCAGAGCTGATGTTGACTCACAGCTTCCTGCATCTGCACTTTCAAGCGGCCAGATGGAGAGACTTTATAATGTATTCGACCTTTTTATGACAAGGATAAAAGATGGCGAGTATAAACCTGCCATATGCTATGAGAATGGTCAGCCCAAAGAGTATGCACCTTTTCATCTTATGACCTATGAGAAGATGCCGGGATGTATGCTCAAGGATTATGACAATATGTCATCCCTTTTGGAGAGCTATTATGCTGAGAAAAATGCTATAACAAGGATACGTCAGAAGTCTGCAGACTTAAGGCATATCGTTGCTACAGCTCTTGAAAGGACTGTAAGAAAGTATGACCTTCAGCTTCAGCAGCTCAAGGATACTGAGAAAAGGGATAAATACCGCGTATACGGAGAGCTTCTTAATGTGTATGGATATAGCGCAGAGCCTTCTGCCAAGTCTATAACTGTCAATGATTATAATACAGGAAATGATCTTACGATCCCGCTTGATCCTACGCTTACAGCCAGTCAGAACGCCAAGAGGTATTTTGAAAGGTACAATAAGCTCAAGCGTACTGCTGAGAACCTCGAAACGCTTACTAAGGAAGTAGAAGCAGAAAAAGACCATCTTGAGTCCATTCAGAATGCACTTGATATAGCACAGGGCGAAGAAGATCTTGTTCCTATAAGAGATGAGCTTGTAGAAGCAGGCTATATCCATAAAAGGGGTGAAAAGAAGAAATCTTCAAGGCTTCAGACAAAGAGTAAGCCGCTTCATTATAAGAGCTCAGATGGTTTTGATATATATGTTGGCAAGAACAATTATCAGAATGACCAGCTGACTTTTAAGGTAGCTAATGGCGGAGACTGGTGGTTCCATGCCAAGGGTATGCCCGGATCACATGTAATACTTCAAACAGGTGGCAAGGAAGTTCCGGACAAGGCTTTTGAAGAGGCAGCAGCACTTGCGGCTTTTTATTCTAAAGCCAAGGAGCAGGAGAAAGTAGAGATCGACTATCTCCAGCGCAAGAATGTCAAGAAGCCCGGCGGTGCCAAACCGGGATTTGTAGTGTATTATACTAATTACTCGATGGCTATAAAACCGGATATATCAGCCCTTACACAGACTGACTGATATGGCGGCTATGGGGCGTAATGAAGATGCGCCCCTAATTTTATGGGACTTTATGCGTCGCGTAGCTTGTTGACGCTAATATTGACTTCGTCCTATAATGTTTATATCTATGTATTTTCTTGATTGAAATCAAAATCTAATTCGGAGGCTTTTTATGGTCAGCAGTATGACAGGATTCGGCAGAAGCGAAGTCAGCTTCGACAATCGCCGTATCAGTGTAGAACTTAAATCAGTAAACAACAGATATCTGGACCTTGGAATCAAGATGCCCAAGATGTTCAATTCACTTGAAGCAGACATCCGCAAGGAACTTAAGTTATATATGAAAAGAGGTAAGGTTGATGTTTTTATAAACTATGAAGACCTTACGGAGGCTGATACCAAAGTTCAGTACAATCATGATATCGCTGCTGAATATATGGACTGCCTGAAACAGATGTCAGAAGATTTTGGATTACAGAATGACGTAAGACTTTCAGTTCTTGCAAGATTCCCTGATGTTCTTACTATGGAAGCTATGGAGATAGATGAAAAGACTCTCTGGGAGCCACTTAAAAAGGCTCTTGATGAGGCGTGTGAGCAGTTTGCGGCTGCAAGATCAAGAGAGGGTGAGTTCCTCAAGGAAGATCTTAACAAGAAACTTGATATCATGCAGCAGGATGTAGAATTCATCACGCTAAGGTCTCCGCAGATCATCGAGGAATACAAGACTTCTCTTCGTGAGAAGATCGCAGCTCTTCTTGAAGATACTCAGATAGACGAGAACAGGCTTGCTATGGAAGTTACCATTTTTGCAGATAAGATCTGTGTAGATGAAGAGCTTGTAAGACTCAGAAGCCACATTGAAGCTGTTCGAAGCGCTTTGGAAGAAGGCGATGATGAGAACGGAATCGGCAGAAAGCTTGACTTCCTTGCTCAGGAGATGAACAGAGAAGCCAACACCACTCTTTCCAAGTCTACAGATATAGCTGTTTCTGACAAGGCTATCGAGCTCAAGACTACGATAGAGAAGATAAGAGAGCAGATTCAGAATATCGAGTAAAAATAGCGCATTAGTCGAGGAGCTGATGAGCGGTAGCTATCATAGCTTTGGACATAGCTATTAAGAGGTGTATATGTTTACTCATATAGGTTTTGGTAATATTGTTAATGTTGATAAGGTCATCAGTATAGTTGTTCCTGATGCAGCGCCTGTTAAGCGCCTTGTCCAGAAAGCCAGGGATGAGGGCCGTATCATAGATGCCAGCGCAGGCAGGAAGACCAAAGCTGTCCTTATTATGGAGAATAATACAGTCGTTCTCTCGGCTCTTTTGCCGGAGACGATTGCATCAAGAATACAAACAGGAAGTATAGGAAAAGATACAGATGAAACGTAAAGGATTTTTAGTAGTTGTGTCAGGTTTTTCCGGCACAGGCAAAGGTACACTTATGAAGGAACTGGTCAAGAAGTATGACGGTTATGCACTGTCTGTTTCTGCTACGACCAGAGATCCAAGACCGGGCGAAGAGAACGGAAGAGAGTACTTCTTCATTACAGATAATGAGTTCGAGAAGCTCATAGAAGAAGACGGACTTATAGAACATGCAGGATACTGCGGACACTATTACGGAACACCCAGAAGCTTTGTAGAAAAGCAGATGGAAGAAGGCAAGGACGTGATCCTTGAGATCGAGATCCAGGGCGCAAGACAGATAAGGAAGCAGTACCCGGATGCACTTTTATTATTCGTAATGCCTCCGTCTGCTGCTGAACTTGAAAAAAGACTCAGAGGACGTGGTACAGAATCTGATGAAGTTATAAGAGGCCGCCTTAAGAGAGCAGTTGAAGAGTCAGAGGGCATCGAAGAGTATGACTACATCCTTGTCAATGATGACCTTCAGGAGTGCGTAGACAAGATGCATCAGGTAATTGACAGCGCACACAATACTCCTTCAAGGAATCAGGAATTCATCGACAAGATTCGTGATGAGGTTCAGAAATTCGCTTAAAATTGTGTTAAGATAAGGTTATAAGGAATTATTTATAAACTCGACATAATATTTTTGTTGAAATTGCTTGGTTTTGCTGTTAAAATTTGACAGCATGGTATAAAATTAATTATTAGGTTAATATGCATTTACGAAAGGAAAAAGAATATGATTCATCCGTCTTATGTAGATCTCATGAATGTAGTTAATAAAGGAGTAGAGGAAGGTGAAGAGCCTGTAATCAGCAGCCGTTATTCAATCGTTATGGCTACTGCTAAGCGTGCAAGACAGCTTGTAGCTGGCGATGAAGCGATGATCAATGTTGATCCTAAGGACAAGCCATTAAGCACAGCTGTTAAGGAACTTTATGCTGATAAGCTTGCAATCCTTACAGATGAAGAGAAGGAAGCTATGGCTCAGCTTATAGAGCAGAAGAATGCTGAAGAAGGTAGCCAGAAGGCTGCAGCATCTCTTGATGAAGCTGTTAATGAAACAGAAGAGTCAGAAGAAGAGTAATTTATAAGGCAATAATTTCCATATTATGAAGATATTATTTATTTCTCTAGGTTGCGAGAAAAACCGTGTAGAAACCGAGTATATGCTCGGTATACTTGCTGAGCATGGTTATGAATTTACAGATGATGCACAAAGTGCAGAAGCAGCAGTAATCAACACCTGCTGCTTTATTAATGATGCTAAACAGGAAAGCATCGATACTATCTTAGAGCTTGCTGAACTTAGAAAGAGCGGCAAGCTTCGTGCACTGATAGTTGCAGGATGCCTTGGTCAGCGTTACAAGGAAGAGATCCAGAAGGAGATTCCTGAAGTTGACAGTATCCTCGGAACTACAGCTTTTGACAAGATAGTAGAAGCTCTGGATGAAGTATTAAAAGGACAGGTACAGAACTATTTCGAGAGCATCGATAGAAAGCCTGTTACGTATAACAGAATACTTTCCACAGGAACAGCCTATAGTTATCTCAAGATCGCTGAGGGCTGTAACAAGAATTGTACATACTGTATCATTCCTAAGGTTCGTGGACATTACAGAAGCGTTCCTATGGAAGATCTTATTAAGGAAGCTGAGGAGCTTGCCTATAACGGTATCAAGGAGCTTATCATAGTAGCTCAGGAGACTACTGTATATGGCGTAGATCTGTATGGCAAAAAGATGCTTCCTGAGCTTTTGACAAAGCTTTGCAGGATAGAGGGATTCGAATGGATCCGTATCATGTACTGCTATCCTGAAGAGATAACAGATGAGCTTATCGAAGTTATGAAGAAAGAGCCTAAGATCTGCCATTATCTTGATCTGCCTATACAGTCAGGCAGTGATGCAATCCTTCGTAAGATGGGTAGACGTACTGATAATGCAGATATCAGAAGGATTGTTGAGAAGCTTCGCTCAGAGATTCCGGATATCTGCCTTCGTACAACTCTTATTTCAGGTTTCCCCGGTGAGACAGCAGATGATCACAATCAGACCATGAAACTTATCTCTGATCTTAGATTTGACAGACTTGGTGTTTTCACATATTCACCTGAAGAGGATACTGTCGCTGCAGCTATGGAAGATCAGGTGCCTGAGAGAACCAAGAAGACTCGTCGTACCAAACTTATGAAGATGCAGCAGGAGTTTGCATTTGAAGGCGCCAGGAAGATGGTTGGAAGGAAACTTAAAGCCATCATAGAAGGCAGGATTGGTGATGAAGATCCGGATACAGATGATCAGGGAAGACCGCTGTACACATATGTTGCAAGAACCTATAAGGACAGTCCTGATATAGACGGTTTCCTCTTTATAGAAAATGTTCCTTATGATCTTATGAGTGGCAAATTTGTTGATGTAATGATCACAGGTTCTGATGAGTATGATCTTATTGGTGAATTAGCAGAATGAGGGTTATTTTACTGTTTTGCTTTGGGAGATTTACAGACAGTAAAAGATGATGAAGAAGATTATTTTTTGCCGTAACAGGCGGAAAGAGGACAAGATGAATTTACCTAACAAACTTACGTTGCTTCGAGTTATCATGATTCCTTTTTTTGTAGCATTCATGCTTACAGGATTTAAATGGATCGCACTTATATTATTTGTAATAGCAAGTCTTACAGATATGGCTGATGGCAAGATTGCCCGTAAATATAACCTTATAACTGATTTTGGAAAGTTTATGGACCCCCTTGCAGATAAGATGCTTGTAATATCCGCACTTATATGCCTTGTGGGTATGAATCGTATCTGGACTTGGATCGTAATAGTGATTGTTGCCAGAGAGTTCATCATAAGTGGTTTCAGACTCATTGCTGCTGAGAAGGGCAAAGTCATAGCTGCAAGTATGTGGGGCAAGTTCAAGACAACATTCCAGATGATCATGGTCATTATGATGATCATAGATGTGGATTATGCCTGGAGTGAGGCTGGCGTCTTCGGACAGATCTATGGCGTATTGACATGGATCATTACGGTGATAGCAGTAGCTCTTACTATTATCTCACTTGTAGATTATCTGCTTAAGAACTGGAACGTGATGGATGGCCAGATGTAAAAGTTTGAAAATGTTCCATTTTCAAAGGTTGATTAGAAATTAACTTCTCAAATTGGTGCCTTTAGCTACACCAATTTGAGCCATTAGCTATTTTCATTGCTTGCAACATAAGTTTATTTACGATAATACCTTGACGTTTTCGCGAATATCTATATAATAGTTGAAAGGCACACTCTTTGAACGAAAATGAATTATTAGTGCACCTACTGGCACAAAAAAAGCTTACTATATCATGCGCCGAGTCCTGTACAGGCGGCATGGTAGCTGCGGCGATCACTGATGTCGCCGGTTCATCAGAAGTTTTTAAAAGAAGCTTTGTTACATATTGTGACGAGGCCAAGCATGAAATGCTTGGAGTTGATCAGGATATTCTTGATAATTTTACTGCGGTCAGTCCACAATGCGCAGAGGCCATGGCGCGTGGATGTGCACAAATTGCGGATGCGGATGTAGCCGTCTCTGTAACAGGAATCGCAGGACCGGGTGGTGGAACAGAACTTGCACCGGTTGGATGTGTATACATAGGATTCTATGTAAAAGGAATGGTCGTAACAGAGAAGCACCTGTTTGAAGGAGACAGAAGACAGGTACGCAGACTGGCAGCACAGCGTGCGATTCATGGTATGCTGCAGATGCTGCAGTAATTAGTATTATATGTGGTTTAAGTGATGCTTAAAGAATAAAAGCACTAAGCTTTATTACTTTTTTGAAACAGCAGGCCTTAAAGATCTTGCCTGCTGTTTTTGTTTTGTAATTGATTTTGAAGGGCGTCCAGGAACCGCATAAGGCACATAAGTGCCGGAAAGGTTTAGGAATGAGCGATATTTTAGAAGATCTCGAGATATTCGGTCTCGGCGATGAGAAGTTCAAGCACAGAGAGGAAGACGTTTACAGTCAGATCAGCAAGAAGAGAGGAATTTTTGGTTCCAAGAAAAAGAGCCATGACATTCTTGCACAGTCAGATCGTCCATCTGAAGAGTCTGAAAGAAAAGACAAGTTCAAGAAGGATAAGTTTAAGAAAGACAAGTTTAAAAAAGATTTTTTTGATAAAGATTCAGAAAAGAAAGATAAGGTAACAACAATAGATACAACAATTTTTGAAACAAAGAACTACGAAACATCAGCACTTGAAACATCGGCATCAGAAGTTATACTTGAATCTGACACAGTAACATATGCAGAGGATTCAGCCAAAACAACATCATATTCAGATATAAATGAAGATGCATCAATGGTAGATAATGCATCAACATTAGAAGAGTCAGCTTCAAATGAAGAAGTTGGCGAAGACAAAGAAGATAACCGCGTCCGTTATGATGAGTCAGAACTTGACGAACGTATCATCAGAGCGGTATCAGAGATGGGATTTGAATATATGTCTCCTATTCAGGCAGCTGCAATCCCTGTAATGCTCAAGGGCAAGGATATCATCGGACAGGCTCAGACAGGTACAGGTAAGACTGCTGCATTCGGTATCCCGGTTCTTTCTAATGTTAATCCTGATGACAAGCGTCTTCAGGCAGTAATCCTCTGCCCTACAAGAGAGCTTGCTATGCAGGCTGCAGATGATCTTAGAGATTTTGCCAAGTATATGCATGGTATCAAGACTCTTGCAGTATATGGTGGACAGGATATAGTACGTCAGATCAAGGCTCTGTCTCAGGGCGTTCAGATCGTAGTAGGAACACCCGGACGTGTTATGGATCACATGAGACGTCATACCATGAAGATGGATGCGGTTAAGACTCTGGTACTTGATGAAGCTGATGAGATGCTTGACATGGGCTTTAGAGAAGATATCGAGACAGTCCTTAAGGGAATGCCTGAGGATCGCCAGACAGCTCTTTTCTCAGCTACCATGCCAAAGCCTATCCTTGAGATCACAAGACAGTATCAGAAGGCTGATGCTGAGTATATCCGTATGACTCCCAAGGAGATCACTGTTAAGTCTATCGAGCAGTCATACTTTGTAATACCAAGAGAGATGAAGTTTGAGGTTCTTACAAGACTTCTTGATTACTATCAGCCACAGAGATCTCTGATATTCGCTAATACTAAGAGAATGGTAGATCAGCTTGCAAGTATGCTCAAAGACAGAGGATATCAGGCTGACGGACTTCATGGTGACCTGTCTCAGAACCAGCGTGACATGGTCATGAATATCTTTAGAAACGGCCGCATCAACATCCTTATCGCAACTGATGTTGCAGCAAGAGGTATCGATGTAAGCGGAGTTGATTGTGTATTCAACTTCGATATTCCGGAAGATATTGAATACTATGTTCACCGTATCGGACGTACAGGAAGAGCCGGCAAGAGCGGTAAGAGCTTTACACTGTGTTCAGGTCGTGAGACATACAAGATCCGTGACATCGAGAAGATCTGCCACACCAAGATCGAAGAGCGCAAGGTTCCTTCTGCCAAGGATATCACTAAGGCTAAGTCCCAGAAGGTATTTGCAGAAGTTATAGATGTAATTGAAAACGGCGATGTAGATTCTGTTATGGCATTTATCCAGCAGAAGGTTGAAGAGGGCGAGTATACCGCTGAACAGCTTGCTGCAGGTTTCATGAGACTCAAGATGGGCAAGGATGTAGAAGATCTTAAGATCCCTGAGAGAAGAAGAGGCGGTCGTGATGGAAGATCAAGAGGCCGCGACGGCGCACGTTCCGGATACGGAAGAGGAAGCCGTGATGGTGCTCGTTCCGGTTATGGTAAAGATGGCAGATCAGGAAGAAGTCGTGATGGCAAAGGCGCAAGATTTGGCCGTGATGGCAAGCCTTCCAAGAGCTACAGCCGCGATGGCAGAAGCGCAAGAGATGTAAGAGGCAAGGGATCTCGTGATTCCAAGTCCTTTGATAAGAGCGCAAGGACCTTTAGAAACGCAGACAAGTCAGGTAAAAAGGGATCCGGTCGTAAGGATTCCATGAAAGTAGAAAGAAGCCAGGAGCGTTTCTTTGGAAGAGTTGCTATTAAGACCAAGGGTGCTGATGGCAAGTTCTATAATGACTAAATGAATAGATCATTATTAATCACATACAGGACTAAAATTAATCTTTTGATCAGATTAATTTTAGTCCTGTTTTTTTGAATTTATTTTGCTATAATGTCTCTCAGTATGCTATCGTATGTATAGTTGAAAAGAGTATATTGACTTGTCCATATCCGGTCACTGTACGTATCATAATGAAATTTGGGAGGCAGATCAAAGACATGAAACGTGAAGATATCCACCGCATTCTAATCATCGGTTCCGGCCCGATCATCATAGGTCAGGCGTGCGAATTCGATTATTCCGGCACTCAGGCCTGTAAAGCTCTTCGAAAGCTGGGCTATGAGATCATCCTTGTTAATTCTAACCCCGCAACTATCATGACAGATCCAGAGACGGCTGATGTTACCTATATCGAGCCTCTTAATGTCAAAAGACTTACTCAGATTATCGAAAAAGAGCGCCCTGATGCCCTTCTTCCTAATCTCGGCGGCCAGTCAGGTCTTAATCTTGCTTCTGAACTTTCAAAGGCAGGCGTACTTGAGAAGTATGGCGTCAAAGTAATAGGTGTACAGATCGATGCCATCGAGCGCGGTGAAGACAGGATCGAGTTCAAGAATACAATGGACGAACTTGGAATTGAAATGGCACGAAGCCAGGTTGCATATTCTGTTGATGAAGCTGTTGAGATAGCTTCAAGACTTGGATATCCAGTAGTACTTCGTCCGGCGTATACTATGGGCGGCTCAGGCGGCGGCCTTGTTTACAATGTAGAAGAGTTAAAGACAGTATGTGCACGTGGTCTTCAGGCTTCTATGGTACATCAGGTGCTTGTAGAAGAGTCTGTTATAGGCTGGGAAGAGCTCGAACTTGAAGTAGTAAGAGACTCCAAAGGCCAGATGATAACAGTATGCTTTATAGAGAATATAGATCCGATGGGTGTTCACACTGGCGATTCTTTTTGCTCTGCCCCCATGCTTACAATATCCCAGGAAGTCCAGGACAGACTTCAGGAACAGGCATACAAGATCGTTGATAAGGTTCAGGTTATCGGCGGCTGTAACTGCCAGTTTGCACATGATCCCAAGACAGATCGTATCATAGTTATCGAGATCAATCCCCGTACATCACGTTCATCAGCACTTGCATCCAAGGCAACAGGATTCCCTATTGCTCTTGTTTCTGCTATGCTTGCCTGCGGACTTGACCTTGATGACATCGAGTGTGGCAAGTACGGAACCCTTGATAAATATAAGCCGGACGGAGATTATATTGTTATCAAGTTTGCAAGATGGGCATTCGAGAAGTTCAAAGGCGTAGAAGACCATCTTGGAACGCAGATGAGAGCCGTTGGTGAAGTAATGTCTATCGGTAAGACATATAAAGAGGCTTTCCAGAAGGCTATCCGTTCACTTGAAAAGAGCCGCTATGGCCTTGGATTTGTCAAAGACTTTAATACAAAAACACTTGACGAGCTTTACAAAATGCTTGTCATCCCTACAAGTGAGCGCCAGTTCATCATGTACGAAGCTCTCAGAAAGGGCGCTGATATAGACAGACTCTATGAACTTACTAAGATCAAGAGATATTTTATAGAGCAGATGAAAGAACTTGTTGAGGAAGAAGAGGAGATTATTAAGACTTCTTATGGTAAGGTTCCGGAGATTACAGTTCTTGAAAAAGCCAAGAAAGATGGCTTTTCTGATAAGTATCTGGCACAGATATGTCACGTATCTGAAGATGATATCAGAAGTACGCGTGAAAGCGCCGGCATTACAGAAGGCTGGGAAGGCGTACATGTAAGCGGAACTAAGGACAGTGCATACTATTTCTCAAGTTATAATATAAAAGATAATAGTCCTGTAAGTACAGATAAGCCTAAAGTTATGATCCTTGGAGGCGGACCTAACAGGATAGGTCAGGGTATTGAATTTGACTATTGCTGTGTACATGCAGCTTTTGCTCTTAAGAAGCTTGGATTTGAAACAGTTATTGTCAACTGTAATCCTGAGACTGTATCAACGGATTATGATACATCAGATAAGCTCTACTTCGAGCCTCTTACACTTGAAGATGTACTTAGTATCTACAAGAAGGAGAAGCCTATTGGAGTTATAGCCCAGTTCGGCGGACAGACACCTCTTAATCTGGCATCAGACCTTAAGAAAAATGGTGTCAACATCCTTGGAACAAGTCCTGAAACCATAGATATGGCTGAAGACAGAGATCTCTTCAGAGATATGATGGAAAGACTTGGAATCCCTATGGCAGAGTCAGGAATGGCTTCAAATGTAGAAGAAGCCAAGGAGATAGCAGGTAGGATCGGATATCCTGTTATGGTACGTCCTTCGTACGTACTCGGCGGTCGTGGTATGGAAGTCGTTCACAGCGATGAACAGATGGATATATACATGGCTCAGGCGGTAGGCGTTACACCGGATAGGCCTATTCTTATCGACAGGTTCCTTAATCATGCAATAGAATGTGAAGCAGATGCAATAAGTGATGGTGAAGATGTATTCGTACCGGCTGTTATGGAACATATCGAGCTTGCAGGTATTCACTCCGGCGACTCTGCTTGTGTACTTCCTTCTAAGCATCTAAGTGATGAGACCGTTGCTACGATCAAAGACTATACAAGACGTATAGCCAAAGAAATGCATGTAGTAGGCCTTATGAACATGCAGTATGCCATAGAGGACGGCGTGGTATATGTTCTTGAAGCTAATCCAAGAGCATCCCGTACAGTACCGCTTGTATCCAAAGTATGCGATATCAATATGGTTAGAGAAGCTACGAATATCATGACGCTTCCTATAACTGGCTGCGAGTCACCTGTAGGCAAGCTCCGCGACAGGAAGATTCCTTATTATGGAGTCAAAGAGGCAGTATTCCCATTCAACATGTTCCCTGAAGTAGACCCTGTACTTGGACCTGAGATGAGATCTACAGGTGAAGCACTGGGCCTGTCTGAAGACTGGGGCAGAGCATTCTTCAAAGCTCAGGAAGGAACTAAGACGGAGCTTCCTACAGAAGGAACCGTACTTATCAGCGTCAATGACAAGGATAAGCCTGAGCTTGTAGAGGTTGCACAGAAGTTCCATGATGATGGTTTTAACATCCTTGCAACAGGCAGGACCTATACCATGATAAGTGAAGCAGGTATACCTGCAAAGAGGATCAATAAGATATTCGAGGGAAGACCTGATATCGTAGATGCTATCACCAATGGTGAGATTGACCTTATCGTAGATACTCCTACTACCAAAAAAGATGATGTAAGCGACAGCTACATCCGTAAGAATGCCATCAAGCATCATATCCCTTACATCACCACAATGGCTGCAGCAAGAGCATCAGCAGAAGGAATAGGAGCAGAGAAACTTGGCGAAGGAGTGCCTGTAAGATCACTTCAGGAGTATCATGCAAGTATTGAGGCGCTTTGATCTATTAAAATGAAATGGGATAGAGAAAGGCCTATTCGGGAGTGAATCCTGAATAGGCCTTTATACAATAACAAAATAACGATAAAGAGTTAAAGCGTTTAAAATACCGCATTTATAACGGATTAGAACTACAGCAGGTGATTGCATACACAAAGGATATACGGTATAATGTATATACATACGAAGGAGGTGATCCTATGGAACAGGTTGCAATAAGAAGCTGGGGTAATAGCCAGGGAATACGAATACCTAAGGATATACTGGAAAAATTGCAGTTAAAGGTTTCTGATGTGTTGGATATAGAAATAGAAAATGACAGTATTGTACTTAGAAAGCAGTTTGTTCATAAAACTTTTGAAGAACGACTTGCGGAGTTTAACGGTGAGATAACGGTTTGCGATTTTGATTGGGGTGAACCTGTAGGAAGAGAGATTTTATGAGCGGGTTTTGTCAGGGAGACATTATAAGAATATCAGGTTTCAAAAGACAGTTGTTTGTTATAGTTAGTAAAAATGCTTTTATAAAAGCAACTGGCATATTTCATGTATGTCCTATGCTTTCTAATATTAAGGCTGGGCCTATACATATTCCGGTGTGCGGGAAAAAGGGCGAGTCTGGAACTGTAATTTGCGAGCAGATTAAAGCGATAGATCCTGGGGCAAGAGAATGTAATAGGGTTGATTTTCTAGCGTATGAGGATATCATGAATGTTTCAGATGCCGTGCAAGGAATTTTTGAGTACGATTGATAACACAATTACTGTGAAAAACTACTAACATAATGTACTGATAAATAGTTTGGCTATTTTTGGAATATCTGATATTATATATGTGGGTGTCAAAATGACAGGGGTGTCATTTGGCACCTATTACTGACTTGAAAGATGAACTAATATATAGCAACCTTCAGGTTAGGTGGTAATATCAGCATAAAGGATGGTAAAAGGTATGGATTATACGAAGCTTTTAGATAAGGCCAAAGAGATGCGCAAGATGTCATATGTGCCCTATTCACATTTTCATGTAGGCGCTGCGCTTCTTACAAAAGAGGGTAAGATATATGGCGGATGTAATGTTGAGAACGCTTCATACGGCGCTACTAACTGCGCAGAACGTACAGCGTTTTTTACAGCTATTGCCAATGGGGAGAAAAACTTTAAAGCGATTGCCATAGTAGGCGGTCCTGAGGATGAGAATGGCAATATAGATAAACTCACTGATTCACAGCCATGTGGTATCTGCAGACAGGTAATGAGAGAGTTCTGCGGACCTGATTTTGAGATAATACTTGAAGGGGCTGATGGCAAGGTTACTGTTCAGACTCTTTCAGAGATGCTTCCTAACAGCTTTGGACCAGAAAACTTATAAATAATACAATTATTGTATGAAAGCCTTCGACATTGTCGAAGGCTTTATTGATATACAATCTTATGTAAATTTGATATTCCAATTTGGAAGTTCAAGTATATTTATTTCTATTAGTTTAATAGTATTAATTCTCATTTATGAGCTTAAGAAGATACGGTATCTCAGCTTCGAAGTTTACGGCATAGTTTACGCTGTAAGGGTCTTCGTATGTATTACGGATGCTGGCAGCTGTGAAGTCTGTAGCTATCTTAAGGGCAGTATATACACTCTTGCCAAGAGTAAGAGCACCTGTGAATGCGCTGGCGTATACATCACCTGTTCCGTGAGACTTATAAGGAACCTTGGTGGTGCCATAGCTTATGAATTCGCCATTTTCACTGTTAAGACCTATAAAACCAAAGCTTCCGTTATCAAGAGTAACACCTGTTATCACAGGGAACTTACATCCTGCATTAACAAGTTTTGTTAGAAGGCCTCTGACTACATCTTCATTTGCCTCTTCACCCGGGTACTCTTCACCAAGCATAAGAGCAGCTTCGGATATGTTAGGAAGTGTGATATCTGCCTTGGTGCATAGATTCAGCATCTCTTTGGCAAATGCCTCATCAAAACCAACATAAAGCTTGCCATTATCGGCCATGGCAGGATCGACTATAATGGCTGTGTTTTCACCTTTAAGTGAGTCAAAATATTCTTTTACTATATCTATCTGACGAAGGCTTCCCAGATATCCTGTATAGATTGCATCGAATTTAAAGCCTTCTTTCTTCCAATGCTCCAGAATTGGGAGCATATCATCTGTAAGATCTCTAAATGTAAATCCCTTGAACATAGTGTGTGTGGAGAGTACAGCGGTCGGCACGATCGATGTCTCAACTCCCATGGCGCTGATGATAGGAAGTGCTACAGTAAGCGAGCACTTGCCTACGCAGGAAATGTCTTGAATTGATACGATTCTCTTCATAGCGGGTCTCCAATCTGTCTGTATCTGAGTGTAGTAATTGTCCGGACCTATTCTGGAAAAAATAGAATGAGCCGGTGTGCTTGTAATGTCTAAAGGCAAATGACATTGCCATCACTGATTAAAGAGTATATTATAAAACTGGAATTATTATTATAACCATTTTATGAATTTTGAATAAGACCAGATATACACAAAATTAAAAGAAAAATTAGTAAAAAAACAAGTAAGAAAAACAAGTAAGAAAAACAAGTAAGAAAAACAAGTAAGAAAAACAAGTAAGAAAAACAAGTAAGAAAAACAAGTAAGAAAAACAAGTAAGATATATCGTAACCTGTTCATGTGGATAAGAAACAAGGGGGAAGAATATATGTATGATGTAGAAAAAAGAGGCAATGTACCAATTTATGAGTATCTGTATAAATGTATTCGAAATGATATAGTAAGCGGCAGGATTAGAAACGGCGAGAAGCTCCTTTCTAAGAGACGTCTTGCAAGGCAGGAGGGCGTTGCACTTATAACCGTTGAGAATGCATACGAACAGCTCCTTGTGGAAGGCTATATCGAAAGCAGGGAGAGAAGCGGATATTATGTAAGCTTTGACGCAGGACGATTTGTAATGAGTGACTATAGTGATGATAGCAGCAGATCGTCAAATGGTAATATATATCTTAATCATAGATATGCTAATAATAGTATTGGCAATATCAAAACTGATAATACTAGTAGAAAAGCCAATAATACCAATAGCAAAGCCAATAATACCAATAGTAGAGCCAATAATACTAATAGTAGAGCCAATAATACTAATAGTAAAGCCAATATTACTAATAGTAACAATAATATATCTGGTGTTATTGAAAGAGATATTCCCCAAGTTCCTGATATAGCAGATTTTGTATCGCAGCGTCTTTTTGATGATGCCTTCCCGTTTGATATATGGTCCAAACTCATGCGCAAAGTCTTGTCTGACAGAAATCCGGAATGCCTTGCACCACCAGATCCTTGCGGACTTCCCGTTCTTAGATATGCAATCGCCGGTTATCTTATGAGAAGCAGGGGTATAGATGCAGATCCTGATAATATCATAGTAGGACCGGGTACGGAATATTTAGAAAATATACTTTTGATATTGTCAGGCGGAGGTGCACTTACAGCTGTAGAAGATCCCGGATACAAGAAGATGGGCCTTCTGTGTGAGAGAGCCGGGCACAAGTGTCTTCATATACCTGTTGATAGGGACGGCCTGGATGTATCTGTGCTGGAAGGAACAAGCGTAAGACTTGTTAATATCTCGCCATCTCACCATTTCCCTACAGGTGTTGTCATGTCTGCCGGCAGGAGGGCTCAGCTTGTAGACTGGGCTGAAAGGGAAGATGCCTATATAGCAGAGGATGACTACGATTCAGAGTTTAGATTTTCAGGAAGGCCTATTTCTCCTATTGCTGCTGCATATCCTGAAAGGGTCATTTACATGAATACATTTACAAGAACCCTGGCTCCGTCTATAAGGATAGCCTTCATGGTCCTTCCGGATAAACTAATGGATCGTTACAGGCAGAAATTATCGTTTTACTCAGGGACGGTTTCTTCTTTTGAACAGCTGGTTCTGGCAGAATTTATAAATGGAGGATACTATGAACGTCACCTTTCCAGAATGAGGAATTATTATGGCAAAAGGCGTGAAAGCATCATGAGATTATTTGAATCCAAAGAAAAGGGTTCTATCAATAGGAATGATACTAAAGAAAAATATGATGATACTAAAGAGACTCATGACAATACTCATGCTGACAGATCCTATATCCAAAAACAAAAAGAAAACAGTGAAACAGGTATATTTGTACCGATAAAGGATGTTGCAGGTCTTAGAATAGTCCTAAAGGCTCCTGATAGCCTTGATGATGAGAAGTTTATAAAAGCATTGTCATATAAGGGAATAAAGCTGTCTTGCATAAACGACTATTGTTATAGCCATAACAGCCAATATGATCACCATTTCCTTGTAAGCTTTGGCGCAGCTAGTGAAGCTGATTTTGCAAAAGCTCTACCCTTAATGGAAAAGGCGGCAATGGAATGCATGTAGAAGAATGAATGATCATGAACAATATATATCACAAAAACGTTTGTTATGAATCGAATAAAAGATTTTTCAAAAAAGTACTTGCATTTATCTTAAGGTTGTAGTAAAGTATCTTTTGTTGCAAGGAACGACAGCAACAAAAGATAATAAAGATGCGCTGCTAGCTCAGTTGGTAGAGCACCTGACTCTTAATCAGGTTGTCCAGGGTTCGAGACCCTGGCAGCGCACGCCGAGTACTGTTTCATGAGTATAGCTCATGGGGTGGTACTTTTTTTTTCATGTTTGAGGATTGTCTGAGCTTCTGAGAAACGGAACAATCCGGTAGTCATATGGCGTCAATAGGAACTTTTGACACCTACATCATATTATTAGGTCAATTTAAAAAATCCCAAATGAAAAATCCCCGGTCCTTAGAAGGATACCGGGGATGCATTTGGTCCGCTTTTAATATCACAGTTACCTTCCAGCGTGTTGGCTGCTGCCAGGTACTCTGCATATGATTTTGATTTTAGTATATTCTTTATGTAGCCTTCTGAACCTTCGAAAGACTGTGACATGTAGAACCACATCTCTTTCATCTTGTTGAAGACATTATTGCCGTCTTTAAGATTCTCTTTGTACATAGCTTCCATAGCGCGTCTGAACTCTTTGAACTCAGCCTTGTCCATGTGACTTCCGCCTTTGATCTGGCGAGCAAGAGAAGGATCAGCTACGATGCCTCTTCCGAGCATAACGGAAGATATTTTATTATCTGCAGAACCGGCTGTATTCATATGATAATGCAGAGTGATATCTTTTGATAGATCACCATTTATATCATGAATATCTAAGGTATCTTTGGTCATATCACCTATATCATGAAGACCAGAACCTTCCTTTAGCCCACCACTTACATCATGAAGATCTGAGCCTTCCTTATATCCATATCTATCATTGATATTATTGTAGTCATCCAGAGTAAATACATTGCCGTTGTAGCATACAGGGCAAGAGCTCATCATAAGAGCCTTTTCAAATACTTCCATATCAGGAACACCTTTATAGAACTGTTTCCTGATACGTGGGTGTATAGTCAGCTCCTTGATAGGGTATCTGGCATATATCTTGGACAGATGCTCCATCTCAGATGCGTCAAGATACCCGATCCTGGTCTTAACTGATAGTTTTCGTGCATCATCGCCTAGAGAATCGAATACTTCGTCAAAGAAGGTACCTAGCTTATCAGGCTCTTTTAAAAATCCTGAACCTCTACCCTTAGCTGTAACTGTGCCGGATGGACATCCAAGATTGAGATTGATTTCATCATAGCCCATGGAGGTGAGCTTTTTGAAGATCCATATGAGCTCTTTGGAACTGTTGGCCAGAACCTGAGGTACGACCCTCATCCCTTCGTTGTTGGCAGGATCTATCTCCCTCTCATCACGCTTTTTGATATAGTGATCGGGAAATACACTAATAAAAGGGGTGAAATATGTATCCACCCCTCCAAAATACTTATTGTGAAGCTGTCTGTACAGATATGTTGTGATGCCCTCCATGGGCGCATAATATATGTTCATCTATATAAATCCTAAAAATAACTTATTTACCGGCAAGGAACTTGTCGATGTGATCCTCAATGATCTTCATGAGTCTTGTTCTTGCTTCTACACTAGCCCATGCAATATGAGGTGTTATAAGAAGCTTAGTGCTGTCCTTGATCTTAAGAAGAGGATTGGACTCTTCGATTGGTTCAACAGAGAGTACGTCAAGACCCGCAGCACGGATAGTTCCGTTTTCAAGAGCATCAGCAAGATCCTTCTCGTTAACAATAGGACCACGTCCAAGGTTTAAGAGAATTGCAGATTTCTTCATCTTGGAAAGGGCGTCCTTATTAATCAGGTTGGCGGTTGCGTCATTAAGCGGTGCATGAATAGATATAATATCGGATGTTTCTAATAATTCGTCAAAAGAAACTTCCTTATATTCTGAGTCATGATTTTTACCAGAGGTTGAATAGTAGATTACATTGCATCCAAAAGCCTTGGCAACGCTTGCAACCTGTCTTCCGATAGCACCAAGACCGATTATACCATATGTCTTACCGCAGAGCTCTCCAAATCTTTTTTCAAAATGTGTGAACATAAAATCTTTGGTATATCCGTCTGTCTTAACATAGTTGTCATAGTATGCAAGGTTTTCAAAAAGATAGAACAAAAGAGCAAAGGTGTGCTGTGTAACTGTCTGAGTAGAATATCCTGCAACATTGCGCCATTCAATGCCTTTTGATGCAAGATAGTCAAGATCGAGATTATTGACACCTGTTGCTGTGACACATACAAGCTTTAGATTCTTGGCAGTTCCGATTGTCTTTTCATTGATCGGGACTTTGTTAAGGATGATAATATCTGCATCCTCGACCCTTGCAGGAACTTCCTCCGGCTTTGAGAAGTCATGTATCACAACTTCTCCAAATCTGTTAAAAGGGGTTAGATCAATATCTTCACCTATTGTTTTGCGGTCAAGAAATACGATTTTCATAAGTGGCCTCCATATTCTTAGATTGATATATTTACTTATCAATATTATTTTTAGATTTTGAAATAGACCTATGTCATTCATCATAATATATCGCCCTAAGACCTATTTCAAGATGAAAATACCTGTGGAGCAGTTGTATAAGTAAAAACTGAAAATTCGCCTTACCCCAAATGGTGGCGTATGTTTGGCAAGTGCTAAGTTTGAACAAAAATAAGTTGCAAAAAATTTATTTGACCTATTGACTCATATTACATTGCGTATTAACATAGCATTTGAAAACAAAATAAAACTTCGGGGTTGGGTGAGATTCCCTACCGGCGGTATAGTCCGCGAGCTTTGATAGCATGAACCGGTGTGATTCCGGTACCGACAGTAAAGTCTGGATGGAAGAAGGATATGCAGATCTTATGATCTGTAGGATTATGGATGAATTGTTAGCCCCGGATATATGCCGGAGCTTTTTTTGTATGTAACACAAAAGTCCGATATGTCCCAAACTGTGAATTTATGCTGGCAAAAGATGAAAATGCCCACAAAAATCACGCTTCTAAGGATACGCATTCATCCGGATTCCTAAATTCACAACGCAGGCGTAAAACCAATAATTCCCGAAAATAACACATGTGTACAGACATAGGAGGGATAAAGAAATGACCAATGGATTATTTGCTAGTATTGCAGAAAATGTAGAGTATTTGATAGGTTTTGCGATCATCATCGCAGCGGCCTTTGCAATCGCTATCGTATGTGAGAAGCTGGCACAGAAGATCAACGGAATTAAAGAGCCCATGCTCAGCACCAGAAAGGTAGTAGTTATAGGAACATTTGCAGCTATATCTGTTGTTCTTATGATGTTCGAGATTGCGCTTCCTTTTGCACCATCTTTCTATAAGCTGGATCTTTCTGATCTTCCTGCTCTTATCGGTGCATTTTCATTTGGGCCGATGGCAGGCGTTATGATCGAGTTTGTGAAGATTCTCTTAGAGCTTGTTATTAGAGGAACTTCTACAGCATTTGTAGGAGAACTTGCCAATTTTGTTATAGGATGCTGCTTCATACTTCCGGCATCTATTATCTATACTTTCAAAAAGACCCGCACTATGGCGCTTATATCCTGTATTATCGGAACACTTGTTATCACTATTGTAGGAAGCCTTATGAACGCATTCTACCTGCTCCCTGCGTATAGCGCACTGTACGGAATGCCTATAGATGCATTTGTAGGAATGGGTGCTGAAGCTAATAATAACGTTACAAGTATCTGGACACTTGTATTGTACTGTGTAGTTCCTCTCAATCTTATCAAGGGCGGTATTGATTCTATTATTACAGTATTTGTATATAAGAGGATCAGCGTAATCCTTAAGAATGTTACATTTGTACCGGCTTCAAGAAAGAAAACATATGCAGAATAATTTTTTTGGAGCTTATGATCTGAATTTGATAGATCATCTGTATAGTAGGCAGTGGCAGTTTATAATGTCACTGCTTATATTTTTAGTTAAAGAGAAAAAGGCAGTGTACAAATGCCCCCGGATATTGCACCTACTAAGCAGGAAGCTATAAATAAAGTCTTAGATAATTCCGATATACAAATTGAGATAGTGTCGTCGATTTAGTGTACGGATTCTTTTGTATTTAATTAAATGTGAATGATCCGGCACACTGGTAAAAGTAGTAGTTGCAAGGATGCGTATATAGAGATTGCTTCACCGGATATGATCAGTGATAGAAGCGTATATCTCTTAGGAAAGGAGTCTGTTATGGCATTATCAAATGATATCGCGCGTATAAGCGCGGCACAGTCTATGTATGACACTTCGTCATACAATAAATCCGTCAAAAAAGAAGAGCAGTCAGATAAAACCAAAGCAGCTGAAAACAAGAATACACCAAAGGTTACAGGCAGGACAGTAGGTGATGTTCAGTTAAGTGAAAAGGCTGCAAAGTTCTATGAGAAGTTTAAAGCCAAATTTCCCGGCATGGACTTCGTCCTGGTATCCAAGGATATGAAAGAACAGGTCGAGGCCAATGCTGCTGCATATGGCAAGGCCAATAAGACAGTAGTTCTTATCGATGATGAGAAAATCGAGAGAATGGCTAATGATGAGAAGTATGCAAGCAAGATAGAAGCAACTATCAAAGGTGCAGAAGCTCAGATCAAAGCCCTTAGTAGCGGTCTTGCATCTACAGGAGCAGATGTTCAAGGATACGGCATGAAGATTAATGATGACGGCACAGCTACACTTTTTGCAACATTAAAGAACTCTTCAAAGGCTCAGAAAGCCCGCATTGAGAAAAAAGCAGCCAAGAAGAAGGCGGAAGAAAAGGCAGCCAGGAAACTGGAAGAAAAGAAAGCCCATAAGAAGGATAAAGACAGGGATATCAGCAATAAACATATTAGCGATAAGGATGAAAAAGTTGCAGATAATACTAACAAAACAAGGGACAAAGATAGAATTCCTGATGAAGATGAGTATGTAACAATTACAGCAAATACCGCTGATGAACTCCTAAAAAAGATAGCAGATCAGGCTATGCTCTTTAGAAGCGACAGCGTCAGAACACAGGAAGAAATGATGGTAGGACAGCACTTTGATTTTAACATATAGACTACCGCCAGTATTTTGATTTTTAACTAATACTACCCAACTTGGACGGACCTGCCCCTGCAAAGACTTTGGAGATGCCGGTCCGTTCAAGTGGGTGGTTTTAGTTTTGCAAAAGCAGGGATTGCCTCTACAGATCAATCCCTGCTTTTGTTACGCTATATAGGAATAAGACATCGCCCTCCATAAGCACCAGATTGCCTCTTGGTACGAGGGGCCTATTACCACGTCTTATCATCACGATAAAAGTAGTTCTGGAGATATCAAGCTCATCAATCCTTAGGCCTATCCAGGAGTGCCCGTATTCAAGTTTCATCTCTTTGAAATTGATGAACTTGTCCTTCTGAAGCGGTTCAGATCCCAGAACGAGCTGGTCTCCTTCATGAATAAGGGTATTGCCTTTGGGGATGGAAGTTTTGTTATTTCTTTGAAGAGCAGCGATTATGATGTTGTCAGGAAGATGCAGGTCTTTAATATATTTGCCGGCCCAGTCATCGTTTTCGGTGATCTTGACCTGAATGAAGTTGAGCTCAGTATCAGTAGAATCTCCTACTGTGGATAGATGAGTATACTGCTCGACGAATCCGGCGCTTATGATACCTGTTGGGATAGCTACAATTCCTACCCCAAGAAAAGCAATGATGATACCAAAGAACTTACCAAGTGTAGTCACAGGATATATATCACCATATCCTACAGTCAGAAGTGTGGACATAGACCACCATACACCGGAGAAAGCGTTGGAGAATACTTCCGGCTGTGCGTCATGCTCCAGTGAATACATGCAAAGACTTGAACCCAGCATTAGTACCAGGATTATAAATACAGAAGACATAAGCTGCTGACTTTTACTCTTTATAACATCTGTGATAACATTCAGAGAATCATAATATGCATTGATCCTGAAGAGCCTCAAGATCCTGGCAACTCTGAACATCTTGAAGGCAACAGCGCCGTTTGGAAACATGAAGGGCAGATAGTAAGGAAGGAATGATAGGATATCAATTATTCCGTCCAGTGAAAAGATATATTTTTTTATAGCACCCGCTTCAGTTTCTTTGGGAAAATGGCACTTGGCAGTATATATTCTTAATATACAATCTATTGCAAAAAAGCTACAGTGACAACTTCAATAATATGGAATATGTCTCCATATTGAGCCTGCAGATTGTCAAAAGTCGCCATGACCGAAGCCCCAAGATTAAGTAATAGAGCAGATATGCTTAATATGTCATACATCTGATTGACCGGCTCATCGACAACACCAACCGATACCATCTTGAAGACCCTGTTTCTTATATTTCGCTTTCTTATCATACTTTCGTGTTTGGAATCTGTTTTTTTCACATCAAACCTCGTGTCTGGAAGTTTTAGTTTTATATAGAAAAAAGTATATGAAAAATTTTCTCTTGACTGTATATACTATAGTTTAGCATCTTTTGGACAACTATGATATGCGATAATATCAGATTGTTTGACCGGTACTGAGTTTTCAAATGTACATAAAAGCGATATAATTAAAGATGATAATTAGTTTTATGACTAATTGACCGATATTATCTGTATAAATTATCAACTGAAGCTACCACCTTTTTGTGAAACTGGGGAGTTATCAGATACCCGGTTGATCCATGTATAGCCATAAGTGGCAGGAGGGCGTATGTTTATCTGCATGTCATGTCAGGACAATTCCGAAAAGACTACAACAGAGATCTGTGAATTTCGCGGGATAAGGTATGATAATCGTTATAAGACCGCTGTGATATCAACAGAGCATGAGAACCACGATTACATCGTGCCTATGACTGAGACCAGATATGAACAGCTGGTTGATGAACTTGCCAAGGCTATGAATGAGCATCAGCTTATCTATCTGAAAAATGGTGTTATATTCAGGTGCCGAAAAGGTGAGATTCATAATAGTGAACCCCAGAATATTACAATAGGTTGGTAAGATCATGGTAGATATTCCTATAGAGGTGCAGCTGCGGCCATTTATATTGCTGCTGCTTATTTTATCTATTGTCAATATGGTCATCTTGTTCAATAAGACCAATGAGAATATAGGTAACAAGAGAGAAGTAAGAGCATTTCGCGGAATGCTCTTCTTTTTTATTTTTACCTTGGATATGTTCAAGATTTTAGGAAGTGATGCCGATATAGATATTAGAGTTTTTTGCATTAGTCGAAAGAAAGACCTTAATAAGATTTAAGCGTAGATTCAGTCGTAATGCGCTATGGAGGATAACTCATGGCTTTCATCAGAAAGCGTATCAGGATCGGAGAATGTCTCTTAAATGAGAATTTCATAACTCAGGAAAAACTGGATGAAGCCCTTGCTCTTCAGAAAAGCAGCGGAAAAAGGCTTGGAGAACTCCTGGTTGAGAACGGCTTCGTTACGGGTGAACAGCTTGCAACAGCTTTAAGTAATCAGATGGGTCTTGGAATTGTCAACCTGCAGCTTATAGAGATTCCGGATGACATTCTTAACATGGTCCCGCCCCAGATCCTTAGAAAACACAAGGTTATACCGTTTGAATATAAACCGGGTGCTCCCAATACCCTGCACCTTGCCATGTCAGACCCTATGGACACAGTAGCGATCGATGATATAGGAATCGTTACCAATCTGTCTATAGAGCCTGTACTTAGCACGTCCCAGAGCATCATGCTGGCGCTTGATAAGTATTATGGCAATACAGATCTCAAGAATGCAGCAGAGCAGTATGCCAAGGAAAGGACCCATGTACAGGAAGAGATCAATCAGGAGACTGCGGAAGTTACCAATTCACCTATAGTACAGCTGGTTACCACCATGATAGAGTCAGCTGTGCGTCAGCGCGCATCAGATATACATATAGAGCCCGGTGCAAGGAATCTTCGTATCAGGTTCAGAATAGACGGCGCGTTGTACGAAAGAGCCAATTATAACAATAACCTGCTTGGTGCTATAGTCACCCGTATCAAGATCGTCAGCGGGATGGATATATCTGAGAAGAGAAAACCCCTTGACGGACGTATGACACAGATAGTTGATAAGCTTGAGTACGATATCCGTGTATCCACCCTTCCAACCGTATACGGAGAAAAAGTCGTAATGCGACTTGCCTCCAAACAGGCTCTTAACAGAAGTAAAGATCAGCTGGGACTTAAGCCTGATGAGATGACAGTATTTGACAGAATTTTGTCCAATCCAAATGGAATACTTCTGGTTACAGGACCTACAGGATCCGGTAAATCAACGACCCTTTATACAGCTCTTTCAGAGCTGAACAGAGAAGACGTTAACATAGTAACTGTCGAAGATCCTGTGGAAGCTAATATCAACGGCATTAATCAGGTTCAGGTCAATCCTAAGGCAGAACTCTCTTTTGCCTCAGCACTTAGATCTATCCTGCGTCAGGACCCGGATATCATCATGATAGGTGAGATAAGAGATAGAGAGACAGCTTCTATAGCGGTTCAGGCATCTATCACAGGTCACCTTGTAGTATCGACACTTCATACCAATTCGGCAGCCAGCACAGTTACAAGACTTGAAGACATGGGACTTGAAGCTTATCTTATCGCTGACTCTGTTATAGGTATCATAGCCCAGAGACTTGTAAGACGCCTGTGCCCTGACTGCAAGCAGCCATATGAAGCTTCTGAGCAGGAAAAAAATCTACTGGGCGTAGACCCTGCTAAACCCCTTACTCTATACAAGAGAGTAGGATGCCCTAAATGCAGCGGTACCGGATTTGCAGGACGTACCGGTGTGTATGAGATCATGGAAGTTACGCATGACCTCAAATTGATAATAGAGAGAAAAGGAACTGCAGATGAGATCAAGAATCAGGCGCTCAAGGAAGGCATGAAGACGCTCAGAATGAGTGCTACCAAATATGTTCTTGAAGGAATCACTACAGTTGATGAGATGAAGAAGGTTTCGTTTGATGTATAGCAAATATATAGAAAGTATGATGATTCTATAGGGAAAGGAATACCATGCCTTCATTTGGATATGTTGCATTTGATGCTTCGGGAAAACAAGTTAAAGGCAGTATGGACGGCGACAGCCGTGAATATGTTCTTAGGGAACTCAAGTTTAAAGGCTTAACACCTGTCAAAGTTGAAAGTCAGAATCTTTTGACCAGAGATATAAACTTTGAAGTGGGAGGTGTTAAGACCAAAGAACTTGCTATGTTCTGTAGGCAGTTTGTGAGTATATCCAAGGCCGGAGTTCCTATCATTCAGAACATGCAGCTGTTGTCCGAACAGACTGAAAACAAGGCCCTTGCGAGTGCCATCAGGGAGATGGTTACGGATATTGAAAAGGGCGAGACCCTGACAACTGCTATGGAGAAGCACAAGAAGATCTTCCCAAATCTTCTGATAACTACAGTTGGCGCCGGAGAAGCGTCAGGTAACCTTGATATGGCCTTTGAGAGAATGGCTGTTCAGCTTGAGAAAACTGCCATGGTAGAAGATATGGTCAAAAAGGCCATGGTATATCCTATCATCGTCCTTATCGTAGCTATAGGCGTAGTAGGAGTAATGCTTGTAGTCGTAATCCCGTCATATACGGACATGTTCGATCAGCTGGGAACAGAACTTCCTGCTATCACTAAATTGGTAGTACGGATGAGCGACTTCGTAATATCCAAGTGGTATCTGATAATAGCTGTGGCAGCAGCTGTTATCATCTTCTTCAAGTGGTTTAGCTCTACTCCTGTAGGCCAGCTGACACTTGGAAGACTTCAGATGAAGCTTCCTATAATAGGAGATCTGACTCAGAAGAAAGCCTGTTCTAACCTGTCACGAACTATGTCGACCCTTTTTGCATCCGGTGTAACTATAGTGGATTCACTGGATATCACAGCTAAGACTATGGACAATGTCTTATATAAGAATGCTCTTAATGAGACCAAAGATGCCGTAATAGCCGGTCAGCCTATGTCACTGGCCCTTGAAAATACTAACATGTTCCCACCTATGATGTATCACATGATAAGGATAGGAGAAGAGTCCGGTTCTACAGATGAGATGCTTGAAAAGCTAGCCGAGTACTATGACCAGGAAGTAGAATCCGCAACTGCAGCTCTTATGGCAGCTATGGAACCTATGATCATCATAGTCCTTGCAGGAGTAGTAGGCTTCCTTATTGCAGCTATTATGTCACCAATGGTGACCATGTATCAGTCACTTGATAATCTATAAACATAAAAACTAAATAACGTGAAAAAGTTTCCAAAATTATGTATTGACAAAACGGGGAGGTGGTAATAATATAAATCATGCGCGAAGACAAAAGAAAATGTAAATCTGATTCAAATATATGATATATACGTTTTCTATAGCATGTCTTCATTCCATATTGCAGTTTGGATTTTTATGAAAGACCGATACGACTGATAGTACGGGTAAGAAATGAAGAGTGCCGTGTAAAAGGAATTACGGCGGGTTTGACACCTGCGGCATGTACCAGCAGGAGAAGGAGAAAAAACAAATGATCAAATTCATGCGCAACTACAAAAACAACACAGAAAACAATGAAGAAGATAACAAGGGATTTTCACTTGTTGAGCTTATTATCGTAATTGCTATCATGGCTATCCTGGTAGCTGTACTTGCACCTCAGTTCTTACAGTATGTTGAAAGATCCAGAAATTCAACAGATGCTACTAATGCTACAAGTATCGTATCTGCAGTTCAGACATATGTTGCTGATCCTAGCTATGATATCTCTTCTTGGACTAAGAATAGCAAGGGTATAGTTAAAGTTACAAGCGCCGGATTTAGTACAGATGAAACCGGAGCTGCTGTAATAACAGCTGCACTTAAAGCTGCAGGATATGGTAATACTTCTGATATAACATGTAAGAGCCGTACATCATGGACAGAGTATTCTATAACATTTACTCTTGAAGCAGATGGTTCAGTTGATATTCAGTATGGTACAGGCAGCGATGATTTTGCTAACTACATGGCAAAGGGCAGTGTATCTACAACTAAAGGCGAATAATCCCGGATTACCTCTGAATATATATTGTTAATAACAAGCGAGCCTCGAAAAACGATCATTTGTTTTTCCGGGGCTCGTTTTTTATTCACTATCAAGCTGCATCCCTGAAGGTTCTACAGTAAAGCAAGTACCAAGGGCAGCCAGAATATAAATAATTGCCGTGCTTTAATTGTTTTATAAAAATTCATGAGTATGATAGATGTCGCTTTTTATTCTGCAAAGGGTCCACCTGTTTGCATCTTCCCGCTTAGTTCCAGCATCCTTGAGAAGTAGATAAGATCAGAGAAGTCGGTCTCTGAGAATCTGCAGTTGCTGTTAACTCTGCTTACATACATAAGATATCCGCCATCGGGGACATTACGCATATAATAGACTACAATGATCCTGAAACTATTAAGAAGCATGAATTCAGAGAACTTCAGATAATTGGCCTTCTGAAGATCATACATATTGATGACCTTGATAGGATATGTCTCGAATAAAGGCTGATAGTCAGAAGGATTAAGACTTGACAGATCAATAGCAACATCCTTTCCATCACGCGATATTCCGAAGTTAGAACGACCTGTTTTTTTGTCTACAATATAGACAGTATCCAGCATATAAGTTTCTATTACTTTATTAAAAGCGTCTCTTAGAGATATCTTATTATTTAGAAGGAAACCCTCCATAAGATCCATGATAAGAGCATTCTTGATACGATTCTGCATCGCCCTTTGTGTGATTGTCACAACCTCTGTATCAACTTTGGCATCGCCGTGAACAGACGGTGTGTATATGATATACCGATCACGACCTTTGGCTTTAGCTATATATAGCATCTTGTCGGCAAGCTTGAACATATCCTCATAATTGGAGGCGTCTGTTGGGAACAGGGCTCCGCCAAGAGAAGTGGTTATAGTATAGTTGTTGTCTTCGTCAGCATATTTTTCCCTGACATCATATCTTATATTCCTAAGGACATCGCGAAGTTCCGGTTCTGTATGAATCTTTTCCAGTATCATAAGAAACTCATCTCCGCCGATACGTCCGACAACTCCTTTGTCACCGACACATTTTTTTAGTATACCTGCAACTTCGACTATAACATCATCGCCCTTCATGTGACCATATGTGTCATTGATAGATTTGAAATTATCAATATCCATCAGGAAAAAATAAAATGGCGGAGTATTAGTCTGTTCCATCAGCCTTTTGGCATGATCCGTTATAGCACTTTTGGACAAAAGCCCTGTCATCTCGTCGTAATAGCCTTCTGCCTTGTCTATCTCAAAGGAATGAAGATCGTAGATGTCGAGCTTTATAATAGAAGCATCATGTTTGGATCTATGTACGTTCGCAGACATCCAGTTAAGTCTACCATCTTGGCAGACTGTGCGAAAAACTACAAGAGTATTGTCCCCTTTCTCAAGCGAAGAGATAGCATCTTTAAGATTATTGATATCGCTATCCTTGATAATACTCTCAATATTAAGAAGCTCTTTCCTGCCTATATATACAAGAAAGTCATTACTGCATTTAAGAACCTGACAGTTGCTGTCTATCTCAACATAATAGCGTTTGATTCTGCTCATACTTAACCTCATGAATCCTTTTTTTACACAATACTTCCAATTATTATTATACACTAAAAACGTTTGTAATGATATTACAAATACGATAAGAAAGCATCTTGTTTGTGCCTGAATTAATTAAAGCTATAGTTTTTTTATAATTAGAAGACGTATATTATAATACGTGATACAATATTAATATCTATGAAGAATCGTTAATCAAGTTACCGGACAGATAACATCTTTAGCGGAGAGAATATATGGTTTTATACCTTACAAGTAGTTTTATCCCATATCAGGAACCGGGCGAATATAAGAAAACACCGCCTGAGGATTGTTATGGATTTTTTGATGATCTGAAAAAAGAATGGCCAGATTCTGCCAATGTTCTCTTCGTGCCGGCAGATCCCACACTTACCAAAGACAATGAAAACCAGATACAACAAGTGATCGACGCCTTTGAATACAAAGATCTTAAAGTGGCAGAAGTTAAGACACTAGATGATAACTGTAATGATGCCCTCAAAGGCCTTATCGTCTGGTCTGATGTCATATATATGGGAGGCGGTCATGCGCCTACGCAGCTGGCTTTCATGAAACGTATAGGACTCAAAGATGCGCTGACAGACTATCCCGGCATAATCATAGGACTTAGTGCCGGTTCTATTAATGCTGCATATGATGTATATCTTATGCCGGAACTTGAAGGCGAAGCTGCAGATCCTAACTATGTCCGCTTTACTGATGGACTCGATCTGACCAATATTGACATGATTCCTCATGCCAAGACTATGAAGGATGCAGTTATTGACGGCCTTAGATTCATAGAAGATATCGTACTTCCTGACAGTTATGGCAGGAGATTCTACCTGGTCGAAGACGGCAGCTATTTTAAATCCAAAAACGGCAAGACCAAATTCAAAGGAGTAGGACAGGTCATCGAAGACGGAACTATATCACCCCTCAAGGAAGGTCCGATCATCCCTTATATGGGCGTTATAGAACAGCCCGTTGTCAGAGCGCTTCTATCAGAAGGGTATGACATCGTTATGACTGTCAATACGACCAATGATGTCTGTGAGATATATCATCTTGATGAAAAGCTTCTTAGCGTATTTGAAGGAGCCAAGCTTACGTACAAGGATATCTTTTTCAGGATAGCTCAGAGGATAGTAGATGATGAGAGAGATGCCTTCGTCAATGAAAGCGACTTGTCTTTTATCAGAGATGAGCTTGCAGAAAGAGGCAATTTCGTACGAACGGTTCATATAGATACATCGCTTGGAAGACGTGCCAAGAATATCAGGGTAAAAGAGGTTCCTGGATATCCTGACTGGTTTTTATTTATGTTCCTTGATGTTACGACTGTAATAGATCATGACTGGATGACAGATGAGTATACAAGAACGGGATTCATGGATAGAGCAAGGCTCTTTATATCTGAGATATCACCACTTGGACACTTTTCACTGGTATATACCAATGTCAATGGATTTAAGGCTGTCAATGAACTGTTTGGTGATAAGAATGGTGACCTTGTAATATTCCAGACAAGGGATGTTATCAGACAATATCTAAAGCCTGTCATCATGGGAAGACTTGAAAGTGATCACTTTGTGTTTATCACAGAGGATAAGAACCTGAGCGAAGAAAACCTCAAAGCGCTGTGCAATCAGGTGTTCAGGATAGAGAACAAGGAATATAACTATGAGATCCGTTGTGGAATCTTCTCTATACATAATTCCAATATGGATGTAGCTCATCTCATAGCCGGTGCCAAGCTTGCTGAGAAGAACATCAAGACCGGCAAAGGAAGTCTTCTTTATGCGTATTATGATGACTTTATGAAGGAAAATTATGTTAAGCAGCGTTTCCTTCTGGCGGATTTTGAAAGAGGTCTGAACGAGAATGAGTTTGAACCATATTACCAGCCTATAGTTGATGCTAAGACCGGAGAGATAGTCAGTGCAGAGATGCTCATAAGATGGCATCACAAGGACTTTGGTATGGTATCTCCGGCAGTTTTTATCCCGGTCATAGAATCAGAAGGCAAGATATCGGTTCTTGATAATTTTATAGTCAATCGCGGCATGGAACTTATAGCAAGGAGAGCTTATCAGAAGAAAAAAGTGGTTCCATGTGCTATAAACCTGTCAAGGGTAGACTTCTACGATACTTTATTTATTGAAAGTATTATGAAAGGATCAATGATCTTAACATCAACCCTTCGATGGTAAGGTTTGAAGTAACTGAATCGGCATATACGGACCTTGAAGTTAAGTCTATGGAGTATCTCAACAACATGCAGTCGTATGGCATCAAGATACTTTTGGATGACTATGGTAGTGGAATGAGCTCCTTGTCCATGCTTGAAGATTTCAATTTCGATATTATCAAGCTGGATCTGGGATTTATCAGAAAGATTGGTATTAATGAAAAGGCAGAATCCATAATCATAACTACGATAGGTCTTGCCCATATGATAGGTGCTACGGTTACTGCAGAGGGTGTTGAGACCAAAGAGCAGCTTGATTTCCTTAAAAGCTACGACTGCGACTACATACAAGGCTACTATTTCTATAAACCGATGCCTGAAAAAGAATTTGAAGAAGTATTGGATAAATAAATAAAACTACCCACTTGGACAGGCCTGCCCCAGTAAAGACTTTGGGGATGCCGGCCCGTCTAAGTGGGTAGTTTTAGAAATCAAATACAAATATGCGATTCCCATCAGATGGTTAGAGGCTGATAGGATTTTTTATTGCTTTTGGAAGAAGATTATAATAGCTGTTTTTTAGGGAATGGTTGATTTGTGGAAAATAATTTTTGGAAGTTGAGATTTTAATAAAGTGATTATTACAGAGTTGTTTTTAGGAGATAGTGAGAATTTAAGGAAACTAAATATATGTATACAAGTTCCAAACTCGTAATAATACTGAATTGGCAGAAAACTCCAAAATATATTAAAAATCATCATAAAACACTAAATATTTGTAAATAATATCCGAAATATGATACAACAAACAGAGAATAAATCGTTTATTAGTGTGTGGTCGGAGGGAAGATAAGATGATCAAAGAAAGAAGACAGTTAAACAGAGTAGATTACGAAAGTAAAAGCGTTATAGTACTTCCGGATACAGCTGATAAATACATAGGAACCACAAAAAATATCTCTCCGCTTGGTATAGCAATAATAGTTCCTGAAGATACTCCTTCTCTTTTGGGCAAAAGTGTGATCATAGTAGCAGAGACGCTTATCATGTACGCTGATGCAGTACGTGAGGATCCGTCAGAAAATGGTCAAAGGGTAGTAGCCTTTACAGCCAAGAGATTCACACAGGATGTTCTAGAGTATCTATTCGAACACATATCACCGCAAGATACCAAGTGAGATGTAAGTAACAACTATTTTCTTCATAATGACAAAGTTTCATTATGCCGCCAATTATGAAAGGAGAGACACTATGATGAAGAACAAGAAGGATAACAAAATTATTTTCGCTTTGACTGTAGGAATCTCTACAATGATGGCCTTAAATACAGGGATCACTGCTTATGCAGAAAGTGAAGATGCTGTAGCAGATACTAATACTCCCAGTGAAACTGTAGAGCAGAACGTAGAAGCTCCCGTGACAGAAGTTCAGGAATCCGCTGAGCAGGTTGTAGAGCAGGTACAGGAGACTACAGAAGCAGTTGATACAGCAGCATCAAGTGCAGAAGAGATGATGACTCAGATGAGCGAGACAGTTACTCCTGATGATGGCGGCACTATCGCTTCTCCTGCAGTTGAAAATCTTGCAGAAGAAGTAGCACAGGCTCAGGAAGATCAGCTTGTAGAGAATATCCAGGAAGCTTTAGAGACAGTTGAAGAAGTCAGCACACAGGCCAGTGAAGCAGCAGTATATGATACAACTGCAAATGAAGCAGCAGTAGAGACAGTAGAAGCTGTCAATGAAGTTGTAACTACAGCTGATAACATGGCAGGTCTTGTAGAAGATACAAATGCCAAGGCAGATGAACTTGTTGAAACAATAGAGAATACAGATGACAAAGATGTGGCACGAGATACATATACAGAACTTGAGACTCTTGTAGCTCAGACTCAGGAAACAGTAGATCAGCAGCAGGCGTACATCGATGAGATGACACAGCAGTATGATGACGCTAAGCAAGCGCTCCTTGAAGCAGAAGCTAAGTATGAAGAAGCTGTAAATGCAGCAGAAGGAAACGTAGAAGAAGCAGAAGATGCTCTTGTACAGGCCAAAGAAACTGTTGAGAATATCGAAAGTGCTCTTGAAGAAGCGCAGGACAAGCTTGATTATGAGAAGGCAGCAGCAGATGCAATCAATGATGCAACACTTATATGTGATTGGGGTCCTCAGAGAGCTTATCTAAAGCTTCTGGTAGTTAATTATATCATTCCTCAGATGGAAGGAGAGATGATAGACCCTGATACAGTAGTTGTTAAAAGACCGAATTCTTTCGATACACAGGATTACAATTATTACTCTTTTACCTACACAGATTCTCAGGGCAATGAAGTTACAAGATTCTTCAATTACGACCGTGCTGACAAGAAGCTTTCCAAAAACAGATATAGCAATCTTGGAACCAGCGAGCAGATCGTAGTATATGAGAAGTCTCAAGATGAGATCGAAGCTAATAATCATCTCTTCGAGTATTATGACGGAGCATCTTTTACCAGAAATGAATTAACGAGCATGGCTAATTCAGGCCAATTAGATGTATTCGTATATGAGGATGCTGATAATAAAAAGACATACTGGGTAAGAGAAGAGCTGAATGCAGCTATAGAAAGTGGCGAAATAGTACAGACTTCTGATGGATATGTATTTACGCAGAAAAATGAAGAGCTGGCAGGAACTGTAGTTACAGAAGTAGTACAGGCAGCTAACAGCAAAGTTCGCGGCGGTGAATATATAATCGATACATCCAATGCTCCTGACCTAGAAACATTCCTTGCAAATGCAGATGCTACAGCAGATCAGTATCAGGCACTTAGCTCAGTAGTAACTGACACTAAAGAAGCTATAGAGTCGGCCCAGGATGAAGTAGACGAGCTCAAAGGAGCTATAGGAACACTTAAAAATAAGCATGGCAATCCTGTTCTCAAAGCAGTAGATGCTCTTGGCGTAAACGATGTGGCAACATATCTTGGAATCGAAGTAACACAGGATCAGGCAGATGTCCTTAACAACATGACAGTTCGTGAAGCTATAGCATACCTTGATGCAATGCTTGCAGGAGCAAGTGCAAAAGTAGAAGAGGCTACAGCTACACTTGATACTCTTAATGAAAAGCTTGATGAGATAGCACTTAGCCTTACAGATGATGAAGTTATAGTTGCTGGTACAATCCCCGGCACAGAAGCTCCAAGTGCAGAAACAGCAGGAACTGAAGTGGTTATAGAAGAAGTAGCAGTACCGATGGCAGCAGATGTGATCGCAGAAGATGTAATACCTGCAACACCAGCAGCACCTTCAGATGAGGCTGTTGCAGTAGCTATGACAGCTATAGCACCTTCTGATGAAACTCTTACAGCAGATAACATGGCAGTAGCAGATGCAGAAACCGCAGCACAGGAAGTAACAATAGACCAGGCAGCACTTGAGATGATAGCTATGACTCCTGTTACAGAAACATCGGTTATAGGAGACGCACAGCTAATTGGAGGAGCTACTACAATAGAAGATGGCGAAGCTATACTTGCAGCAGGTATAGAGATGCCTCAGATCGAAGATCTTAACTCTATCGAAGCCGCTATAGAAGAGACACAGACAGCACAGGCGCAAATTTCAGATGCAGTAGTACCAAGAACACCTAAGATCATAGACGACGAAGCAAGTGCTAAGACAGCATTCCCTACAACTCAGAATACTCAGAAGAAAGATCTGTTCTGGTGGTGGCTGTTGATCCTCGCAGGAGCTATAGCAGGATCCAGAAACGTATCTGAAAAGGTTAAAAGAGTCAATGAAAGGTAATATAAGATAGCAAAAGATCATAGAAGCTTATACTTCCCTCCGATAAAAAAGTAAACACACAAGGCAAACAGAATCTGCCGCGTGGCCCCTAGGCCGGCGGCAGATTCTGCGTTATAGTCTTATAAATTAATAAAACATCCTTCTGAACATCCTGGTTGTAAGTATAAGGCGGGCTGTGGTATGCTCATTAAATACAAAGCAAAGCTTTACAGGGAGGATCGATGGATCATTTTTATTTTATAAGACACGGCGAAACTGTCTGGAATGTTGAGAATAAGATATGCGGAGCTACGGATATTGAACTGACTCAAAAAGGGCATGAGCAGGCAATCGAGACCGGTAGGAAGATTCTTGAAATGGGAATAAAGGCAGATATAATACTTACATCACCTTTAGTTCGTGCCAAAGAGACTGCAAGGCATATATCAGAAATAACAGGAATCCCTATGGAAGTTGAGCCAAGACTCAAAGAGCAGAACTTTGGCAAGTATGAATCAACTCCAAGAGACGGCAAGGAGTTTCATGAAGCCAAAAAAGACATGGCAAGCAGGTTTGGAACAGGCGAATCAATGCTTCATCTTGCCCAAAGGATCTATAATCTCCTTGATGATATCAAAGAAGGAGACAGGGAAGTGATACTGGTAGCTCATAACGGGATAACCAGAATGGTCGAATCATACTTCCGCGAGATGAGTAATGAAGAGTTCTCATCATGTGGAATAAAAAACTGCGAAATAAAAAGATATGATTTCGGAGAAAACTGAAAATGTATTTCGAACCTGTAGAAGTATCGCTTGATGAGAACTGCCTGTCAGATCTCATCAGACGATACCATTTTAATGATAATGATAAAAAAGATATAGTGCGTCTCTACAAACAGCTTTATCCACGGGTGCATGCCATCTTCCATTATGTGATCGAAAAAGGCAGCATATATGTCATAGCCAGCCTTGGAAGAGGAATTGACAGCCTTCAGGACAGCTTCCTTAAAAAAGGAGATATCCAAAAGGCATATATCATTGATTGTCTTGGAATACAGCTTCTTGATAAAGCTTATGAGGGCATAGATGACAGAATCCATGAACTGACAGGCATGTATGTTGGAGATTACACCTTTGTGGGAGATGAGAGACTTCCGCTGCAGACTATGCCTGATATCATGCGAAAGCTAGGTCAGAAGAAGATAAGATACAATAATGCATATGTTCTGACACCCAAAAAGAGCGTTCTGTTCAAGGCAGGCCTAAGCAAAGATAAGGTTCACAAAAAAGGCATGTGCAGTATGTGTGGCAATAAGGACTGCGTTAATAGAAGTTGTCAGGTTTGATGCTATGCATGATGGGGATTTCTTTATATCATCATTTCTTTTTGACTTTATAGTCCGGTCTTGACGAGATGCATTTATTATAGAAATCGATTTTAGAATTATATCCAAATACGAAACTGTTGCCAAGAACGATAGAAGGGTTTTCATTCCATGTCTTGAAGTCGGATTGGACGCTGCCATCAGACATCAGCATTATGTTGGAAAAATAAAATGCTGGATAAGCTTCTACTGTTTCAACATCGCCGTTTTTAAGAGTTCTCCCCCATGTGACATGATATGCAAAATAGAGCATATTAGTATCATCATTTTTATTACACAAAAGGTATACTCCTATGCACTCCGGCTCGTCAACCATTGCGATAGTGTCCATAGTAGATAGATATATTGAAGATACTGCTTCTAAAGCCGTATCTTCAAAGCTGTTAAAGGTGTCTTCAGGGATTTCGGATAGTTTTGAAACATAACCTATTTCGTATATATTGGTACTAGCTTCTGTTCCGGTTGCATTCTCGCTATCAGAGAAGTTCATAGCCTGGGTTTTGGAATTAAAACAATAGTAATATATTAATAAGGCACATATGATACCGATAAGTATCCAGGAGACGAGCTTTTGTTTTTTCTGAACTTTGAATCCTTGAGCAGTTGCCTTTGGTTTCGAAATCTTTGTATCTTCAGGATTATACTCTACAGTTAATAGAGTATCACAGTATTTGCAACGCACTATCTTTCTATTGGTCTTAATAACATCTGATCTGCCGCAGCTAGGGCATATGAACTCTTCTGATCTCATGTAAATCTCCGGTAATGATTTTGGGCCAAGAACTATAGTACCACAAAAGTAGCAGAGAAGAAGAGAAGAATATAATTTTTGTTGTATATTTATTGTATAGCTGATTTCTTACATCGTTCGATAAAAGCTTCAGACAGATTTTTTATAAGAAACTCAACCTATTAAGTATTTAGTGGTTTGAAAGAAATGTATTTTTAAAAATCTATAGAATATGATAAAGTCAAGTAAATAGATAAGAAGAATCAAGAAGGATGATCTATGAGTAGAAAAATATTAATAATAAATACAGGCGGTACCCTGTCTTCTGTTATGAAGAAGAACGGGCTTATCCCTGGGCTGTCCATACATGATATGCAAAAAGAGCTTCAGATGGTGTCAGGAGACACTGACATAGAGATTGAAGATTTCTGCTCTGTGGACAGTGCTAATATTTTCCCGGAAGACTGGTGTGAACTTGCAAAGAGGATCAGTGAATGCAGGAATGATTATGACGGAATCGTAGTAATACATGGAACTGATACACTTGCATATACCTCATCCATGCTTTCATTCATGCTACGGAATATCAATATCCCTGTAGTTATCACAGGTTCGCAGCTGTCCATAACTAACCCTGTGGCTGATGCCATGGAGAATTGCAGATGTGCTATCCATATGGCAGCCAGTAGGATCCCCGGAGTATTTGTGGCATTCAACAGAAAAGTCATATTAGGATGCAGAGCTTCTAAAGTAAGGTCGCTTAGTTTCGATGCCTTTGAGAGTATCAATTATCCTAATATAGCAACCATCAGTTCTCTTGGTATGAAGATCGAGACAGCAGCTGTTCCTGAGCGAACAGGAATATTCAAGCTATCCAACACGTATTCTGATAAGGTCTGCATGCTCAAGATGTTCCCAGGTATCCATAGAAGTCTTATCGAATCTATCGCGGGTCAGGGCTATAAAGGCTTATATATCGAAGCTTACGGAATCGGAGGTATGCCATTTATAAAGCATGATTTTATAGGAGCACTTGATAAGGTCATACAGGAAGGCATGACCGTGGTAGTAGGTACCCAGTGCAGATACGAAGGCACCAAGATGGATGTATACGAGACCGGCAAAAGAGCTATGGCAATAGGTGCTCTCGAAGCTCGTGATATGACAAGCGAAGCCGCGCTTACAAAGCTTATGTGGATCTTGGGAATGACTGAGGACGTCAAGGAAATCCGTGACTATTACTCCATCAATATGGCTGGAGAGATGGCTAAGATTTAAAAAATAAAAAAGAAAACCGGGATATGGCCTATGAAAATAGTAGCAGCAATCGATTCATTTAAAGGGAGTATATCATCCCTTGAAGCCGGTTATGCGGTTTCAAGCGGCTTTAGAAGTGTAAATAATAGTGCAGAAGTAGTAGTATGTCCTCTTGCTGATGGCGGAGAAGGTACGGTAGAAGCTCTTGCAGAGGGCATGAATGGACGGCTTTATACGATAACAGTCACAGGTCCTTTGGGAACACCTGTAAGTTGTACTTATGCGGTGATAGAAGAGACGATGACTGCAGTTTTAGAGATGAGCGGAGCCGCCGGCATCACATTAATACCAAAGGATGATCTTGATCCGCTTCATGCAACTACATATGGCGTGGGTGAAGTGATCATAGATGCGATAGATAAGGGCTGTCGCAGATTCATAATAGGAATAGGAGGCAGCGCTACCAATGATGGTGGAGCAGGGATGCTCCAGGCGCTGGGATATGGACTCCTTGATGAAAAAGGAGATCAGATCCCTCGAGGCGCGATCGGCCTAAAAGACCTTAAGACCATTGATGAAGATGGCGTCATCCCTCATCTTAAGGAATGTCAGTTTATGATCGCCTGCGACGTGACCAATCCTCTATGCGGTCCTAATGGCTGCAGCGTGATCTATGGCCCTCAGAAGGGTGCAACACCTTCCATGATCGAAGACATGGATAGATGGCTAAGCCGCTATGCATCAATATGTCGTGATATTAAAGAAAATGCAGACCCGCAATATCCCGGTACAGGGGCAGCAGGTGGAATGGGATATGCCTTCAAGACATTTACAAATGCGACATTAAAGCCAGGTATAGACATAGTCATAGAAGAAACCAGACTTGAAGACTATATACAAGATGCCGACCTTGTAGTCACCGGCGAAGGAATGCTTGACCATCAGACAGCAATGGGCAAGGCTCCTATAGGAGTAGCCAGACTTGCCAAGAAATACAACAAGAAAGTAATAGCATTCGCAGGTGCGGTAAAAATGGACGCTGAAGAGTGCAATAAAAACGGAATAGATGCTTTCTTCCCGATAGTAAGAGGTATAACAACTCTTGAAGAAGCCATGAATCCTCAAAATGCCAAGGATAATCTGACAGCAACAGCCAAGCAGGTTATGAGGCTTATAATGGCATATTATTGCTAAAACGTGATATTGTTCGGAACAAAATCAAAAATACTTTGATATTGTTCCGAACAATGTTTCATAATGGTATTAACCATGTTAGTACCGCTAGCCAAGGGCGGTAGAATGGAGATTGTTATGAATGGTCGGTATATTCCATGGCTTTTCATTATAGTATAATACAAGTGTGGCAGGAAAGGGCGCTGAAGTATATAATAGATATACATGTTTGGGTATAGTAACTATACAAGGGGGTAACATAAAATGAATCTTGAAACTGTTATATCTAAGGTGCGTAAGCTGGCTGCAGATGCGGATGTATCTCATGTTGACTTTATGGCGGTGCAGGTTACTTTGACAGATTGTGATCCGGGTATGTTCTATGTTGAGGTTAAGGATCATAAGGTGAATGTAGAGCCTTATGATTATCATGATAGGAATTGTGCCATATCCATGAAGTCTGATGATTTTGATAAGCTTATATCGGGAGAGCTTGATCCTGTAGCTGCTTTTACTGTTGGTAAGCTCAAGGTCGACGGAGATATTGGTAAGGCACTGGAGTTTTCAAATCTGCTAAAATGATTCTTTTTCTCTCGCAACATGAGGTTAAAGATGTATGAAAATGGAACTGCAGCTATGATTGTGATAAGGAGGCCTATATGATTAAAATCTATGGAATGCCAACTTGCCCGTATTGTGATTTTGTACACGAACAGATCAAGGGTAGAGAAGATGAATTCCAGTATATAAATATTGGTGAGAATATCCGTAATATGAGCGCTTTTACAAGGCTACGTGATACCAATCCTGTGTTTGATCATTGCAAAGAGATTGGAGATGTGGGAATTCCTGCCTTTGTATTTGAAGATGGCAGGGTGTCGATCGATCCTGCAGATGCAGGACTTGTTGAGTATGGGTCTCCGGATGCCTGCTCTATAGACGATCATAAGAGTGGCAGAAAAGGCTGCTGATACAAAAAGAAGCTTAGATAAGACGTCAGGCTCCTGGTATGGTGAATTAATTATCACTATATCAGGAACTTTTGTTATGGCATAACGTAAAGTTGTAAAAAGCAGAAAGTTACGATAGAATATAATGGTTTTATTTATTTAAGTTTTATTGTGGGGACAGGATTTATAACAATGCAACAAAAGAATAATCGAATAGGTCTAATAATCTCTAATGTGGTATCTAAGTGTATTTCACTAATCTATGCCATATACATTCCAATTAGTTTTGTTTTGTACACATATCTCAGTATCACGGATAAGGGAAGCGTGTTGTACGGCTACATAATAGATATAGTAAGGATAATTGTTATCCTTCTTTTTGCGTATAATGTGCTATATGTATTCAGGGCAGATGAAAAGCGTATAAAGTCCAGCAAGTTTTTTATAGTCTACGCAGGTGTTTGTTTACTTGAATTTGTTTTTACAGTGTGTATGCATGGCAAGTACAACTACGGGGGAAATTTTCTATTAGTAGCATATAGTTTATTTTTTTAGTTGAATTTTTGACTGAATCATTGGCTTTATATGTAATGATCAATAAAACTGGTGGAGAATTAAAAGACTGTTTGTTTTTTTGTAATTTAATGGTCGCTCTTTTTTATTTTTGAAGATACTTGAAATAAATATAGATATAAATGATCTCGGCATATATATTGTTATTCTTTTTGCCTTCGCAGTTATTTGTATATTAATATGGCAAATTATAAGGTTATATTACTTGATACGCTATGTAGTGCAGAAAAACTGAGGTTAAAATATGAGTCAGATAAAAAAACAATTATTGGTAAATATAATAATATCGGTTTTTTTTATTATCGCAGCATTTATAATGGGCAGATTTCTGCTATATATGAATTCCTTTGATGCTGGAGAAGAAAGATACATACTTGATAGGGAAGGGAATATTATTGCTTCTATTTCAAGCGCTACTCCTTTGGATACAGAGAATTATCCCAATATAGGATATACTTATTCGAATCATTGGAAAGAAGGAAGTGAATTATACAGAGTTGTAAATGGTAGTTATGATATAGACTCCGATGAAAATAGTATACCTGAAAATATGTCAAATGCAGGATACATACGCTCTTTTTGGGATGATTTCTATTATAATTCCCCTAAGAAAGATGTTATATACCAGATGGCAAAGAAAATTAGTTTTAAATCAGAGGTGGTTGATAATAAATCCTTCGGTATGGATGATGGAAATCTTTTTTTATTTGACATAAAAACAGGGAGATATGGGATAGCTGATATACGCGGGAATTGGATTCTATCCCCGGAGTACCAGGGAATAGATGTCAGTTATGCAGACAAGGGAATCATAATAGTTAACAAAGGATCATATTACCGGAGAGAATTAGGAGTAATTGATCTTGATTATAATATACTGATCGAACCTGATTACGAATATATTGAACTTAAAGATGACTTTATTTTTGCTCATAGTTTTGAAGGCTACACATGCTTTTATTCATTATATGACTATAAAGGAAATGCAATAATAGGGCCGTATTACGGTAATATCGATTTTAAAGATGACTTTATGATTGTAGAAATAGATGATACAGATGGCTCTGATTATGTTGATCCAGAGGATAAACGTTATGGAATATATAATTATAAGGGGCAGGAGCTTCTTGAGCCGGTATATACAAGTATCTCGGTAGAAAAACAAGTTCGGAGAATTGTAGTAGAAGATAAAGAATCTAATTATAGACTTCTTGACTTTGAGCTTAATGATATTCTTGGAGCTTCTTACAAATCCATAAAGCTTGTAAATCAGGTAGAAGATAATGATATGCCATATATTTTCGTAATAGAAGATCAGAATGGTAAGTATTATTTCTGTGATCCGGATGGAAAATTGCTATCGGATAATAGTTATGACTATTTGGAAGATATAGATGGTTCTGGTGATTTTTATATTGCAAAAACTAATGACAAATACGGAGTAATTGATTGCTTTGGCAATATCCGGCTTGATTTCAAATATTCTGAACTTGAATCACAGCATTATGATCAAGGATACATGATTGCCGTCTTAGATGATCAATATGGTGTTATTGATATATGCGGAGAGACTTTGATTGATTTTAATTATAAAAAAATCTTAAGACATAACATGTATACTAAAGAGATGGGTGATAAATACATAGTCATTACGAATGATAACAGGACTGGTGTTGTAACTAAGGATGGTGAAAATGTTATTGAGCCGCAGGACTATAGGTTATATGAAGGCATAAAGGATAATTATGATAAAGGATCTTATCGATATGCTTCTGATGAAGATATGCTGTATTTCGAATTTGCCAATAATAAGTGGGTTGTCCTAAAGCCGGATAGCCTCCCGGAAGAATTCCATTTTGGTAGTTTGGAATATCTTGGAGGAGACCTTTTCTTGGGCAAGAATTATGTAGACTATAAAGAGAAAGATTATGTTATAGATGCAAGTGGAAATATCATTAAGGAATTCAATGACTTTTTATATAATGTGGAGGTAGCAACGGTTTACGACAAAACACTCCTGGTAATGCTCGAAAACAATCATCTGACTATTATGTATGATGGAAGTACAGTGGGAGAGCTTAATGATACAGTTAACTTCGCGCATATAAATAATAATATGATCGAAGTAAGTATTGATGGAATGAGTGGTTACAAGGTATATAACTACAAAGGAGAATACCTTGGAATTACTGATTCTGATATAAGTATGGAGATAGTAGCTGTTAAGGATGAGGCATCAGGATTGTATGGACTTTATGATCAGGACTGTAATCTGTTACTTGACTTTGAATATGAATATATTGAAGTGTTACATTCCGATAACTACAATAAGTTAGAAAAAGGCGAAGTTATGGCTGCTGTAAAGACTACAGATGGGAAATACGGAATAGTCGATGCCAAAGGAAACTGGATATATGAACCTCAATTTGAACTGGCATCTACGTCAAATGGAGTTATTCAAGTGACTTTAAGTAAAGGGCAGGAGATCATAAAATAACTATCTAACTAATCTAGAAAAAACGATATTATGCAAATAAGTTTAAAGAAAAGGCAGGAGACACAGTAGTATATGAAAACAGTAAACGTCGTAGCAGCTATAATCTGCGACAACTATGATAATATATCCAGAATATTTGCAACACAGCGTGGCTACGGCGAGTTCAAGGACGGCTGGGAATTCCCCGGTGGCAAGATAGAAGAAGGAGAGACTCCGGAAGAAGCTATTGTTCGTGAAATCAAAGAAGAACTTGGCGCAACAATAAAAGTTCACAAACTTGCCTGCGTAGTAGACCACGACTACGACACCTTCCACCTCCACATGAGCTGCTTCTATGTGGCAGTAGCTGAGGGCGAACTATCCCTCCTGGAGCACGAAGCCGCCAAGTGGCTTTCCTTAGATGAGCTCTACAGCGTATCCTGGCTCCCTGCAGATATAAAAGTGGTAGATGAAATCTGTAAACACATAGATCACTGATATATAAATAAGTTTACCAACATTCGGATTTGCCGGCGAGGGCTGTTTATAAATAGTTTTAGCATCTTTGAGAGTTTTATTTGCAGACTTCCCACTTGGACGGGCCGGCATCCCCAAAGTCTTTGCAGGGGCAGGCAGTATATAAATCATTTCCACGCTTTTTAATTGTTTTATAGAATTCATGAGCGTGATAGCTGTGGTTTTTTATTCTGCCAGGGGTTCACCTGTCTGAGCGAAGCGAGTTTGGACCCCAGAATAAAAAGCTACAGATATCATGCCATGAATTCATAAAACGATTAACAGCGTGGAAATGATTTATATACTGCCTGCCCCTGTAAAGACTGTGGGGATGCTGGCCCGTCCAAGTGGGAAGTCTGCAAATAAAACTATCAAGATGCTAAAACTATTACTAAACATCCCTCGCCGGCAAATACGAATGCCGCGATAACCTAAATACATACGAAATCTCCCCATAACCTACAGTTATTCGCGTATTAATCCGATATCCATAGCGGTATACTTTTTCTATTGATCATAAATGGAGTGCAAGATCCAGCTTCTTTTACAGAAAGGGTGATCGTATATGGTACTTTCTAATAGGCATTATACAAGATATCTGATAGCTCCCATTACATTAAGCCTTATGGTGTCAGCGTGCTCGACTGCTTCAAAGACTTCCGCGCCGGATAATACAGCACAGTCTGATACAGACGATACAAGAATAGCCGATACCCACTCAGAAGACGGCATAGACAAAATAGGCATAAGTATGCCCACACAGTATCTTGAGAGATGGACCCGTGATGGCAACAATCTAAAAGCATCATTTGAAGCACTTGGATATGAAGTTGATCTGCGCTATGCCGGAAACCTTATAGATACTCAGATTGACGCCATCTATGAGATGATAGATGATGGTGTTGATGTGCTGGTGATAGGTGCGGTTGATGGACTGTCTCTTGGTAAAGTCATGGAGAGAGCCTATGAAGCCGGGATCCCGGTTTTTGCCTATGACAGACTCATATGTAACACAGAGTATGTGAGTGCTTATGTATCTTTTGACAATTATCAGGTGGGAAGACTTCAGGGAGAGTATATAAAGAATGCTCTGGAACTTGATAAAGTTACAGGCAAGATCTATAACATAGAGTTTACAGCAGGAGATTCTGTTGATAATAATGCAAGATTCTTTTTTGACGGAGCAATGGATGTTTTAAGGCCCTATATAGACAATGGGACTTTGAATGTTCCCTCAGGCCAGTGTGATTTCTATACAGTATCAACTTCTCAGTGGTCAACAGAGACTGCTAATGTCAGATTTCAGATCCTGATAGGTTCTTATTATTCCGGTGACAGAAAACTTGATGCTGTGCTGTGTTCCAATGATTCTACATCTATTGGAGTACAGGATGCGATCAGAGACAGTTATAATGGTGGCAATGATGTGGTGATAACAGGTCAGGACTGTGATGTAGAGAACCTGCGCAGACTTATGGATGGAAGACAGTCTATGGATGTTTACAAGAATCTGGCATATGAAGCCTATGTGACTGTCATGGTCGTAGACTCTTTGTATCATGGGGAAGTGATGTCACAATCCTTGATCGATAGCTGGAATCTTGACTATGAATGTGTCTATGATACCCAGTCATATGATAATGGCAAGATAGTAGTTCCTGCATTTCTCCTTGAACCTGTAGAGATAACAAGTGACAATATGGTGCAGGAACTGGTAGACAATTACGGAACATATGTGCTATCTGAAGACGGAAGCTTACAGGTCGCCGAATAGTTTATAATCGTTTCTTCCGTTTTCTTTTACATAATACAGAGCCCTGTCGGCCAGAGCCATGATCTGAGTAGGATCGTTGGTATCAGAAGGATACAGAGCACAGCCTATGCTAAGGGTTATTTCCAGTTTTTTCTTATTAATGACAACTGCATTACGTATTATATTTTGAATCTGCCGGCATATATTGTCGGCATTGTCTATTTCGGGACCTGTTATGAGCATCATGAATTCATCACCACCTATTCTGGCGAAGGTGATATATTTGGATGCTATACTTGAAAATCTGGTACTTATCTCCACGAGAACTTCATCACCCACAAGGTGTCCATAGGTATCATTGATGTCTTTGAAGTGATCTACGTCTATCATGGCGAGTCCGTAAGGCGTGAAAGTAGAATTGAGCTGATCGATCTTCTGATTGATATAATGACGGTTAGGTATCTGAGTCAGATAATCGTTGTTGAGCATACGTTCGTGCTGGCGGTTGGCCTTGGCCTGAATGACTATTATTATGAACAAAAGTATGATAATAAGTATTATCAGGTTCAGGATAAGAGCATTCTCCTGATAGTAGCGGATAGGATTGAATCTTTCGTTGGCAATATAGCTATCTGCCGGAAGCTGGGATGACTTGATACCGAACTCATCCATCTTGTCCTGGTAGAAGTAGCTTTCGGTTATGGTATCACTGATAAGCGCGATATTGTCAGCACTTACACCATTTAATATCTTGCCTGCCATCTTGCCTGCAACTTCTCCGGCATGTGTATACGAATACGATATACCACCTAAGATGTTGTTTGTACAATTGGCCATAGTAAGTCTTATCACAGGCACATTTGTAACATTATTATCAACAAAAGAGGAAGCTGAGTTGATAGTATACAGGTTGCCATCTCCATCCTGAGAGAATTCAAGATAGTAGATTATATTGTTATTATCAAGCTCTGACAGAGCCCTTTTTAGCCCTTTTTGCGTATAATATGAAGCATTAAGGACTCTATAGCTGATCTCGGGGTGATTTTCCGTGAACTTCAAAAATTCCACATACTCGCCGGAACTTGTATTGGATCCGTCACATAATACTACGATCTCATTTCTGTCAGGAAAAAGAGCCTTCATAAGATCATAATTGGATTCGAAATCAAGAGTCTCTGATATACCTGTAACATTGTGAAGAGCAGCAGAAGTTGTGGCATCAGAAACAGAATTGATACCCATGAATACTACAGGAACGTCTCCAAAAAGTTCGCTCCTGTAATTGATCACAAATCTAAGTGCAGTATCATCTATTACGAAAATAAGATCATAGTGTGCATCTATCTTATCAATCTTATAAGAAAGATAGTTATAGAACTCCTGGATATCATCTGCTTCGTAGAATCTTTTGGCATCCATATTTTCATATGTGATCTCATATGAAAGATCGCCAAGTCCTGCTTCTATCCCTTGTATGTGCTGTGGAACAGTATCATAAGAATAGTTATAAGAACATATGCATAGGATGTTAAATGGAATTATAGTATCATTTGAACCTGACGCATGGACATGAGTGAAAGAATTCGAATCATAACTGTAGGCACTTTGTGAATTGCCATCTGAATTAATATTTGCATTTGGGGTAATGATACTATTGAAAACAGGCATGATCAAAAAACATGCTATAAATATACAGCATGTTATGATTACTAACATTGAAATGCCAGATGTGTTCTTTTTCATACGTAGTGTTCCTTTTGAGTGGACTTGGTACGTCTTATATCTATATCGTCATGAATCATAAAAAAATAAGTATCGTATTAAGATATGAATATCAGGCATTTGCTGCAGCAGATATTCAAAATGATTAAAAAGTTTAATTTTAATATACTTTTTTCTTGCAAGCCAATATATATATTGCTAAACTGTAGGTGTAGCGATTATCAATTAACATCTTATGATAGGATGTTATGACATTTTAGAAAGGACAAAGATATATGCTCAGATTATCTAAATCTAAATCACTATTATCAGTGATACTGGCAGCTTCCGTAATGATCGTGCCTCAGGCTTCGATCACAGCATTCGCTGATGAAGTTGCTACAACAAGCATTGAGACTCAGCTCGAAACTCTGTCTCAGGCTACGGGCACAAGCTACAAGGATAACTTCTATGACGTTGTTAATGCAACAACATTCGCTTCTCATGAAATCCCTGCAACAAGTGCACAGTGGTCATGGTTTGGAGAACTTTCTGATGAACAGGACGTTCAGATGGAAGAGATCTTCAATGAAATTAATTCAAAAGAAAATTATGGAAAGGGAACACCTGAGCAGAAGCTTCATGATCTGTATGAACTTTATGCTGATACAGAAGCAAGAAATGCTGATGGACTTGGAGAGTTCCAGTCATATCTGGATGCTATTGTAAATTCACAGAATCTTACAGAATATGTTACTGCTGTAATGAGCCTCTCTGTAGACTGTGGATATGGTTCAATCCTTCCTTCATTTGATGTATCACAGGACGATCTTGACTCTACACAGTATGTAGTTGTAGCTGACGCCGGCGACTCTTTAATGGGCAAGGATTACTATGAGACAGAAGGCTATGAAGCTTATATTGAACTTTATAATCAGTATCTTGGTAATCTTCTTGTTGTAAACGGATTCTCAGAAGCTGATGCTCAGAGAATGGTTGCCAATACTGATAAGGTTGCCAGAGACCTTGCTTCTGTAGAGCTTGAGAGAACTGACTACTATGATATTGAGAAGATATACAATGTATATACAGAAGCAGATATCATAGCTGCATTCCCATCTATTGATATGGCAAGCTATATGCAGGCTCTTGGATTTGCAGGTCAGGACAGATACCTTGTTCCTGATGAAGATAAGTTTGCAGAGTGCGCAAGCCTTCTTACAGAAGATAACCTTCAGGTGCTCAAGGACTATTCTGCAACTGTCCTCGTTTCTGACCTTGCTTCCATAACAACTCAGACAGCTTATGATCTTACAGTAGAGCTTAGCAACAAGCTCAACGGTATTACAGAGGCAAGACCTAACGAGTATTACTGGATGGCTCAGACTGCTGCAGCACTTGAGTGGAACTATGGACTTCTCTATACAGACAATTACTGCTCAGAAGAAGCCAAAAAAGAAGTTACAAACATGATCACAGAGATCATCACTGAGTACAAGAACATCATTGGTGCTCAGACTTGGATGAGTGATGTTACTAAGCAGGCAGCTATTGCCAAGCTTGATACACTTCAGGTTAAAGTTGGATATCCTGATGATTTCAGCTACTACTTAAGCCTTGAAGCTCCTATCGCCGGCAAGGAAGAGGGCGGATCACTTACAGCTAACACAATCACAATGCACCAGAGATACGTAGCTTATGAGCTTTCACTTCTTGGAAAGCCAGTTGATAAGACAAAGTGGATCGCTACACCTCAGACTATCAACGCTTTCTATGATCCTGCTAACAACGGTATCACAATCCTTGCAGGTATCATGCAGGATCCTTTCTACAATCCTGACGCTTCAGAAGCAGCTAACCTTGGTGCTATCGGTGTAGTAATCGGTCACGAGATCAGCCATGCATTTGATTCATCAGGATCACAGTATGATGCTAACGGCAACTACAACCCATGGTGGACAGAAGATGAATACATCACATATACCAATATGTGTCAGGATATCATCGACTACTATGATGTATTCCCTTCAGTAGAGACAGGTTCAACTGTTGATGGTGCTCTTACTATCACAGAGAACATCGCTGACCTTGGTGGTATGTATGCAGTAACTCAGATCATCGGTCATGACAAGGATGCCCTTCAGGAAGCATTTGTATCATATGCTAACATGTGGGCTGAGAAGATGACTTACGAATATGCAAGCATGCTCCTTATGATGGATGTACACTCACCGGGACGTGCCAGAGTTAATGCTGTATTATCCAGCATGGACGCATTCTATGAAGCTTTTGATATCCAGGAAGGCGACGGAATGTACGTAGCTCCCGAAGACCGTGTAGGTATTTGGAAATAATTTTTAATAACTGATGATTTATCAAGCAAACTGCTGTCAGGACGGAAGTTCTGGCAGCAGTTTTTTTGAGCATGTTTTATTATAAGTTTTCAAGTAAGATAAACCGATATATTGCTTGATATGATTAGTAAGACCAAATTCAGTTTTGAATCAATTATATGCTACGTCTTGCTGGTTTTAATTGCAGCTAAGCTCTTTTCAAGTGGTTTGTTTAAATCCAATGACTACATTGAAAATGAGCTTTCTTATAGTGTGCTGTCACAAGGATGGGAACAGGTACTTGCAGATGGAAGTATAGTGCCCGCAGAAGTCCCGGGCGATGCTGTGAAAGACGGAAGTAACAGATTCGAAATACAAAGCACACTCCCTGATTCTATTACAGAGCATTCCTGGTTATCTATAAGAAGCACCCGTCAGAATATCTACATCTATATAGATGGACAACTTAGAAAGTCCTATTACAGGACCTTTGAAGAGTATGGCAGGACTACTGTTCCAAGTTTCTATCTGTTCGTTCAGCTTCACAAAGATGACATAGGCAAAAACATCAGGATAGTCGGATCTTCTGCATACAGTTCTTTTGCCTATAATATCAATGAAGTAGTCATGGGCAATCAGATGGGAATCTGGTATTACTACGCTATCAAGGATTATTCCGGGTTTGTACTGCCTCTTATAGTATTTTTTATAGCGATCGGAGTTCTGAGTATCCTCATTATCGTGAGTATTTATAGTAAGACAAGTCGCAGGTTCATATTCCTGGGACTTGGCGTATTACTTTATTCTTCATGGGAAGTGTGTGATTCCCACCTAAGGCAGCTCCTGTTCTATAATATCAGCGTTGCATCCGATGCTGCCTATATGATCTTTTCACTGATCCCGATTCCTTTCTTATATAGTCTTGATATCCTTTTGCAAAAAAGGTATCACAAGTCCAATATGTTCTGTGCCCTTATGATCGCATCATTATCGTTGGTTACAGGTTATCTTAATGATATGGGGTATGTGGCCTTTATATTCACAATGCCTTATCTTGTAGCCGGAGCAGTCTTGTCTACAATCTACATGCTCATAACTATATTTATAGATATTTTCAAAAAAAGACTTGTGGAAAATAAGATCACGATATCCGGTTATCTTGGATTTGCCTTTTCCGGTATTATTGCGGGAGTATTTTTTGCCATAAAGCCTGACACACCTGCTACTCCTATAGTTAATCTTGGCATGATCATGATCATGGTATGCGCAGTTGTTGATATGATCCATTCTTATGTAATAGACAGAAGGGACAGGATAGTCGCAGAAGAAGTATCATCAGCCAAGTCCCAGTTCATCGCCAGTATGTCCCATGAGATCAGAACTCCCATAAACTCCATCATGGGTATGGATGAGCTGATCCTGCGCGAATCAAGAGAAGAAGAGATAACAGCCTACGCCAGGAATATAAGAGATTATGGTAAGTCACTTCTTAGGCTTGTCAATGAGATCCTTGATTATTCAAGGCTTGAATCAGGCAATGTCAATCTTATAGAAGAAACCTTTGATGCAGAGATAGCTATAACATCTTTGTACAAGATATTCGAACCTATTGCTGACAAAAAAGGTCTGAAAATGGAACTTAGGGAGCACGGCATAAAGGGAAGACTCCTTCTTGGTGACAATGAGAAGATCTGCAAAATGATAGGTGAGATCCTGACCAATGCCATAAACTACACAGATGAAGGTAAGGTTACGCTTGAGGCTTTTATAGAAGATCTGGACAAGACTGATGAGACAGGGCATGATCTTGTCATGCTTTCTATAAGAGTTACTGATACAGGCGTTGGAATAAGTGATACAGACCTTAAGAAGATCTTCGATCCTTTTGAAAACACAGGAGAGAAAGACGGTCAAAGCGGCATGTCCCTTGTTGTTGTTAATAGGATGTTAGAGGCAATGGGCAGCAGATTGAGCGTCAGGTCGAGACTTGGCAAGGGATCTGAGTTTTCTTTTGACATAATACAGAAAAAAGCTGGGGAGATAGAGATTGCAGGATGGAATACCAAGCCTATACAACCGGATCTTAGTATATTAAAAGAAAAAGGAAGATACTATTCGGAGAAACTAAACGTCCTGTGCGTAGACGATTCAACTATGAATCTGTCTGTTATAGAGGGACTTCTAAAAAGAACCGGAGCAAGTATAAAGACTGCAACATCCGGTGAAGAGGCAGTAAGCCTTGCTATATTAGAACAATATGATGTTATCTTCATGGATCATCGCATGCCAGGTATGGGCGGCGAGAAAGCCATGAATATGCTAAGAAAACACTACCAAAGGATTGATCGGAAAATAGTAATAATAGCTCTTACAGGCAATGAATTTGAAGGTGCAAGGAAAGAGTACCTGAAGATGGGATTTGATGATTATCTATCTAAGCCTGTTAAGACATTTGATCTTGAGAAGATGCTGTGGACATATTGTGAAGATATGGCCCAAAGCCCTCCTGAGGTAGTGGATGAGAGCTGCCCTTATGATGATGTCTTTGACAGTATCAAGGGTGTTGACGGAATTAATACTGATAATGGAATAAAATATTGCGGAAGCAAAGAGCTTTTTGTTAATGCTGTTAAGACTTTTGTAGATACTTCTGATGATAATATACAGATGCTTAATGATCTTATCAATTCTAAGGATCTTAAAAACGGTGTCATCAAAGTTCATGCTCTTAAGTCCAATGCAAGAGTCATAGGATGCGGCACCTTGTCAGAGCATGCTGCCTTTCTTGAAGAGCGCGGAGATCAGGGAGACGTGGAGACTTTCTGGAATGGTGTACCGAAGCTTCTTACAGAATATATAGAGCTTACAGACAGATTAAAAGCTATCTGTCAGGAACATGAAGTGGCGACTGATGAGGATAGTCTTATGGAGATAACTCCTGATGAACTAAAAGATGCGTATTCGGCCATAGAAGAGTGCGCCATAAGCCTTGACTATGACAGCATAGAGCAGATACTTAATGAACTTGCAGGATATAAGCTTGGTGATGAAGATAAAAAGAAGGTAGCTCTTATAAAGAAAGGACTTGCAGCAGTTGATAATGACAGAATAATCAAGGCGATCAAGGCGGAAGGATCTGAATAAAGATCTGAATAAGATATGAGGTTTTCGGATGATTACTGATATCAAGAAGACTCCAAAACTGAATTTATATCAGATATTGATGATAGGATGCGTTGTTGCTGTCGTATCTGTAGTTGTCATGCTGGTTGTACGCCAGAGTATAAGGTTCAATGACTTTGGCGACAATGAGTACGAGTTTGTACGCTATAACACCGGATGGAAGCAGGTACAGGATGATAGCTTGTCAGATATACAAGAGCTGCCGGCCAAATTCTCAACTCCTGATGGAAGGGTTGTGATAGTCAACAGACTTCCGGATACGATAGAAGAGGGAAAATGGCTTGCTGTAACAGGTTATATATCTATCGTAAAGATATACATAGAAGATGAATTAAGAACAGAATACTCGCTTAAACCCGGAGAGACCGGTATCGGATCAAGGACAAGTCCCACAGCACATGTTTTTGCCAAATTATATAAAAAGACGCCGGTAAAACTGTGACTATCGAATTCGAATCAGAGTCCATGTTCAAAGGCTGGGTTGGAGAAGTAATACTAGGCTCTCAGGGCGGAATATGGGGATATTATGCCAAGAATACAATGATGTCATCCATGATAACTCTGGTTTTGGGATCGATATCAATAATAACTATACTTATTTCATCATATTTTGCCTTTGTTACAAAGAGACCTTCGGCAGTTCTGTACCTTGCAATGGGAATCTTCTGCGTATGTTTGTGGAGGCTTGGTTCGACACCGTCCAGCAATACCTTTATGCAGTATGAATCTGCTGATTATGCCAGAATGTTTGAGACCTCATGCCAGATCCTTGTAGTTCTTCCGGTACCATTTCTTCTTTTTGCTGACTGTCTTCATGCCGGTAGATACACAAGATTCTATAAGATAATGGAAGATATGTGCTTCGTATATGCTGCTACGGTGTCATTTCTTCATTACACGGGGGTAGTATATTTTGCCGGGACACTTACTTACACCTTTATAGTGATATTGATGTCACTTTCAAGCGTTCTTTTTATCACGATCATAGATATAGTAAGTGGCAGGATCAAAGAGCATAAGGCGGTTATCATGGGACTTATCATCTTCATGATAATGATGGTAATAGAGCTTATAAGAGAGTTCAATGATATAGCTGCAACATCCTCCCTTGTATACGTATTGGGACTTATGCTCCTGCTTATCTCTGTAGTGGTTGAAGCTGCTGTCAGTATGATAAGAGTCCATAGCCAGAAGATAATAGCAGTGGCATCCGGTGAGAGAAAGTCTGAGTTTTTGTCTTTGATGTCACATAGGATCAGGACTCCTATCAATACCATATCCGGAATGGCAGAACTTATTGAAAGAGAGACTAAGAGCCCCGATATCAAAGCCTATGCAAGCAGTATAAGGAATGCTGTACGTATGCTCATGTCACTTATCAACGACATGCTGGATGTGGATAGATCTGCCAAATCCAAAGTTGAACTTGAGGTAGATGAATATAATCTTGCCCCGCTTCTTGTAGACTGTATAAGTCTTCTGATATCAAGAGCAAGACAGGACGGACTTGATTTTGAGAATAAGGTTAGTAAAGACCTTCCATCAATCCTGTATGGTGATTCTGTAAGGATCATGCAGATAATAACCAATGTCCTTACCAATGCTGTCAAGTACACTAACAGAGGTACCATTACCTTTGTGGCAGAAAAAAGATATATAGACGGCAAGTTCAATCTATGCATAATAGTCAAGGATACAGGAATTGGCATCAAACCAGAGGATATAGGAGAGATATTCAACAGTTATAACAGGGCCGATGAAAAAGAAAATCGTCATATAGAAGGAACAGGTCTTGGATTATCTATTACAAAGAGACTTGTGGATGCCATGGGTGGTCAGATAAGCGTAGAAAGCGTCTATGGTGAAGGGTCTACCTTTACAATATTATTGCCACAAGTAGTAATATCTGATGAACCGATAGGCGATCTTGAAGAAGCTATAAGAAAGTATACAGTAAATAATGCGACATACAAAGAACTTTTCAAGGCTCCGACTGCCAATGTTCTCGTTGTTGATGACAACAGGATGAATATTGAAGTGTTCGTAGGACTTCTTAAAAGGACCAAGATCAAGATAGATAGTGCAGGAGGCGGAACGGAAGCTATAGAGAAAGCCAAGAAGAAAAAATATGACATTATATTCATGGATCATATGATGCCGGAACCTGATGGTATACAGACGCTTCACCTTCTAAAGAATGACTATATGGCTCTTAGCTATGCAACCCCTGTTGTAGCTCTTACTGCCAATGCCACGCCAGGAGCTGAGAAGATGTATCTCAAGGAAGGATTCGTATCATATATGTCCAAACCTGTGGATTCTGAGGAACTTGAAAAGCTGCTGCTAAAGCTGCTACCGGAAGAGAAGATCGAACGCGGGTAGTGACCAAAGAAAAAGCCACCCAGCTCTCAGGCACCCGAGAGCTGGGTGGCTTTTTTCTTCGCCTGCCCGAGAGCTGGGACTTGTTTTGGGGGGCTACCGCCCGAAGCTAGTTCCCTGCGTATTTAGTAAGGTCGTGTATCCACTTACCCCTCATTACGATTATGAAACCAATCACAGATTTAAGCAGGTCCATAGACTGAACAGTTAGGAACATCCATATGATAGGCATGTTCGTATAGCGGGATAGTACAAATGCAACAGGAAAAGATACTACCCAGCAAAAGCAACTGTCGAAGAGGAATGTGATAAAAGTCTTGCCGCCGGATCTGATGGTGAAGTATGCGGAGTTTGTAAATGCATACAAAGGCATACATACTGCGTTGACGCGTAGTAGGCCCAAAGCTATGTGCTTGATATTATCTGTAGTGTTATATAGATCCGGGAATACAGGAGCTATTATAAATAACATCAAACCGGATATAGAGCTTAGTATCACAGAGAAGGTCGTAAGTCTTAGTGCATACAGCTTGGCGCCATCCAGTCTTCCTGCACCGAGTTCCTGACCAAGGAGTATGGATGTGGCACTTCCCATTGCTATAAATACTATATTGAATACATTGGCAAGGGAGTTGGATATGTTAAAAGCAGCTACTGCATTAAGTCCTCTTACAGAGTAGCACTGAACGAGCATAGTGGTTCCTATAGACCAGAGTGCTTCATTGGCAAGGAGTGGAGCACCTTTGATTATGAACTTAAATACAAGATCAGAAGGAATATACATACTGCTATAGCATCTTCTGATATAGGGGTTCTTATCAGGATTGTTATGTGTCCAAGAGACAACTATGAACATCTCTATAAATCTTGATATCACTGTAGCAAGAGCAGCACCTGTAACTCCAAGAGCAGGTGCACCAAACTTACCATAAATAAGGATATAGTTACCAATAAGGTTTACAAATACTGCTATGATTCCCGCACTCATGGGTACAAGAGTCTGGCCTGTCTCACGAAGAGTAGAGGCATAGACATTGGTGATAGCCATAGGAAGAAGTCCTGCGTACATTACGAGAAGGTAAGAGATGGCATGTTGCAATGTGAGCTCCAGATCCCCTGTGTCACCACCTTCATGAAGGAACATTCCGATAAGGGATGTTCTGAATATATACAGAACCAGTACGCCTATTATAGTGATTATGAATGCAAGGATCATCTTAGCGCGCATAGTGTACTGCATTCCTTTAAGGTCTTTCTTGCCCCAAAACTGGGCACTGAATATGCCGATTCCGGCAAGTCCTCCAAATATGCACAGATAGAATACAAATAGTAGCTGGTTGACGATTGAAACACCGGACATGGCTTCTGTACTGAGCTGACCTACCATGAGATTGTCCAGCATACCAACAAGATTGGTTATGCCGTTCTGAATCATGATAGGAACAGCAACGGCCAGAACATGGCCATAGAAAGGGCGTGGTGCGATTAGGGATTTTGAATTGTCTTTGTTTGAATAGGTATTAGCCATACAATTATTCTTCCTTGTAATGATTATTTTTAGATAGATGTTTTTGCTTCTGCCTTATATCAAAGAGTATATAAGTGCTGCCTATGATCTGTTCCAATAGGACCAGCCGTTTATAGGTTGCAGCTATCAGTGAATATAGCATAGACCATTATACGTTGTGCGTGATTTAATCGCAACAGTAAAAGAAGATATTGACTTTATATACAAGTATGGTATTATATTTCTATCAGCAACGGGTCGTTGCAGATAGAAAAAGTGTTGCAGTTAACAAAAGGCGGGTGCATTATATGAGATCAAAAAGCCCTGAACTAAAGGAGAAGATCAAGGACTTCATCATACAATTTCATAAAGAGAATATGCGTGATCCCTCTACTGCAGAGATTGGAAGAGGCCTTTCGATAGATAAGAGTACAGCCTACAGATATCTTGTGGCTATGAACAAAGAGGGAATGCTCGATTATAGTGAGGGGCGTATCAGTACAGATTCTACTATGAAGATGGATGAGAACATGACCTCAGCTCCTCTTATGCAGGATGGCATCACTTGCGGCGCTCCGGAGACTGAGAGCAGTGATATAGATAGTTATGTACAGCTTCCTACAGCACTTTTTGGAAGCGGAGAGCTTTTTATACTTCATGCAGTCGGAGATTCTATGATAGATGCAGGCATTGATTCGGGAGATCTTCTTGTAATCAGGAAGGCATCGACTGCAAGACAGGGAGATATAGTAGTAGCACTAAACGAGGATGGAGAGAATACACTTAAGAGACTTAAGTATGATGCGAATCTTAAGAGGCTGGTGCTTCATCCTGAAAATGTTCAAAGAGGATATGACGACATACGACCGGATAAGATCATCATTCAAGGTGTCCTTTCTTCAGTGATCAAGAGATTTGCTTAAAGTATCAGTATCATAGGTATTGGTGTTCTCATAAGAAAGAGGGGTAATAGATTATGAGAAATATTTATGTATCCAGAAGAGTATACAACCTTGTAATGCGTATCATCATGATCCTTACGATCACACTTCTTATCTTTACAATACGTAATCTGTTCGTAGCATCTGCCGGTATAAGGCATATCAATGCAGGAATCGAGACTTGTAGAGACAGTATGAATGATTATTATGCTAATCAAGGGATATTGCTGGCAGAGGATGTAGAATATTGATCCGGTTCAACATTATTATAGTGCAGATATACCATAAACAGACCTTTTAGTTATTTGCCATAAAGCTATTCTTTTTATCACAGTTTTAGCCGATATATTTACGTAAGATATGATAATAAGTTGATGCTTTTATGAGGTGAGCATATGCTATCTGCACTTATCGGGAATTTGGCATATAACGTAGATGTTGAAATAGCATTTTTTATAGTTTCATTTATTTTTTTTATAATGATGATCGGAACTAAGCCACGTAGGACTTCCAGCTATGTTTATGATTTCTTCGGAATGTTCTTCTGTATAGTGGCTCCCTTTCTTATGGTTCTGATCGTATATATGGCTTCTCATATCGAAATATATGGAATCGTAATGCTCCAATGTGTTATGATTGCATATATCTTTGTGTATTCTTTCATATTATTCAATTTGTCTATGTATCTGTGTACACTTCCCTATAGGAACAGGAGCAAGGAAGGAAACTACAGGATATTGTGCTTCTGCTTTGTATTCTTCATGGTTTTCTATTGCATGGTGGCTATCTTCAAAGGCACTATGTTTTCATACTATGGAGGAGAGGTTGCAGATATCTCATTTTTTGTCATCAAGATGGTCAACTGCGGTATGGTCAGCAGTACTGCTTCTATGATCTTCGCACTTACTGTTACCAAGGATATGCCCAAGGTTGTAAGGACTATCATATTTGCAGTATATCCAATTAATGTTCTGCTGCTTCTGGTACAAAGGTCCAATACAGATGACATCATAATCGCGATGACTTATGTTGTTCCGATGTGTATATTCTATATATTATTCCATTCCAATCCATATGATGAGATTCTGGGGCTTCAGAATACGTACTCACTTGAAAGTCGTTTCGAAGACGATATCTTATTAAAAAAGCCATTTTACATCGGTTATCTTATCATTCCATCTTTTAACAGATCGGATATATCCGGCCCGTCTTCCAAGATGGGGATAGGCTATGAAACAATCATAGATTATTGCAGGATGGCAGAATCCAAATATCCAAACCTGCATATATACAAGCAAAGCGCCGGAACCTACACCTTCATATATGAAGCCATGCAAAGTGATGAGCATGACAAGATACTTGACGCCCTTGCAGATCTTGCAGAAAAAAGGCTTAGTGAGATAGATGAACTTGCAAGGATCATAATGGTAGTTCTTCCTTGCTTTGAACAGATCAGATCTATAGCAATGGCCAGAGAGATGGTCAATCAGATTATAAGAAAGAAGCTTAATCCTCTTGAGAATTTTAGATATGTAGCGACCAAAGAAGATAACGAGAAGTTCCAGGAGAGATACAGAATAGAACAGGAGCTCATGGACATAAGATTTAAAAGGGATATGGATGATGCAAGGGTTGTATGCTACGCACAGCCTATATATGAGGTAGAATCAGAATCCTTCAGAACTGCGGAAGCTCTTATGCGACTTGAGCTTGATGGTCAGATTATAAGTCCGGGGCTCTTCATACCGATCGCAGAAGAGACAGACAGTATACATGTTCTGACTCTTATAATGCTCAGTAAGGTTTGCAAGGAACTCAAAGAATTGGAAAAAGAGTATGAATTCCAATGCATCAGTATCAACTGCTCTGCATCAGAGTTCACGCTTCCGGGACTTGCAGATGAGATCCTAAATATCCTTCAGCGATATGATGTTGAGCCACAAAAGATCAGACTTGAGCTTACAGAGAGTGCAGTTGCAGATGACAGCAACAAACTTAGGAACAACATGTATCTGTTAAGGGAAAAGGGTGTATCTTTCTATCTTGATGACTTTGGAACAGGATATTCGGCTATGGCAAGAGTCATAGACCTTCCGTTCAGGATCATTAAGTTCGATAAAACCCTTTTGTATCAGTCAATAGATGATGAGCGTATGGACGGCATTGTCTCAAATATGATAGAAACCTTGAAAAGCAGCGGAATCAATACCCTCGTAGAAGGCGTAGAGTCCGATGCTCACAAGGATTATAGTATCACTCATGGCTTTGACTATATTCAGGGATTCCATTATGCAAAGCCTGTGCCTATCAGCGATCTTAGAAAATACTTTTCCAAGAAAAAGTGAGGACTAATATGCAGGGGATGCTAGTGATATTCTACTTAATACTATTTGTATACGGTATTGTCATAGGCAGCTTTGTAAATGTTCTGATTTACAGGCTTCCTAAACACGAAGATTTCGTGAAGATACGTTCGCACTGCATGAGTTGCGGATACCAGCTTAGATGGTTTGATCTGATACCTATCGTATCATGGGTCATCTACAAAGGCAGATGCAGAAATTGTGGTCAGAAGATCTCAGTCCAATACCCACTTATAGAGGCTCTTAATGGAGTAGTATATGTGCTGGTTGGAATTGTATATGGAATAAGTGTAGATACAGTACTGATATGCCTTGCAGCGTCCGTGCTTATCGCAATATCAGTTATAGATCATCGAACAATGGTAATTCCGGCTGGGTTGAATTATACTATATGTATACTTGGAATTATTAGGATGGCGGTAGATTACAAAAATTTTGCAAATTATCTGCTGGGGTTTGTATCCGTAGCCTTTTTCCTGTTTATCTTGTATACGATATCAAAAGGGCGATGGATTGGAGGCGGAGACATAAAGCTTATGGCAGCAACGGGGCTGCTTGTAGGGTGGAAGCTTAATATTCTTGCTTTTTTCCTAGGATGTATATATGGAAGTGTCATACACATAATCCGTATGAGGGTAAGTCATAAAGGGCATGTTCTAGCGCTTGGACCGTATCTGGCAGGAGGCGTCATGACTGCGATACTTGTCGGAGATAGAATTATCAGTTGGTACTTTGGTAAGATCATGTAACTGTCACAGGTAGTAAACATATTATTCCGGAGGACAAAAGGATGGCAAAAGTCCTAAGTATCGAGATCGGATCTACATTAACAGAAATTGTTGAGATGGATTATAAGGTCAGAAATCCCAAAATCTACAAAAGCCTTATGTTGTCTACTCCCGAAGGAGTCATGGATGATGGAATGCTCTACGGCTTCGAGAACTATGCTCAGGCTCTTAGTAAGATGCTCAAAGCTAAGGGGTTTAAGGCTAAAAGAGCTATCTTCTCTGTATCTTCAAACAGGATAGCCAGCAGAGAAGTGGAGATTCCTTTTCTTAAAGAAAATCAGATAAGGGATTTCGTATTGGCCAACGCCTCGGATTATTTTCCTGTAAACATTGCAGATTATAGCATCACTTATACTGTTCTGGAGAAGCTTCAAAATGAAGAGGGAGCTAAGGCGCTTAGAGTCAATGCGCTTGCTATGCCTTCTGAAATGCTGGAAAGCTATAAGGAATTTGCAAAGGCAGCAGGACTTGAGCTGGAAGCGATTGACTATGATGGCAACTCACTGTATCAGGCTGTCAAAAAAGAATGCAGTGTCGGTAGCCAGATAGTTATCAAGATAGATGAGAAGAACTCTATAGTTACTGTTATGAAGGACGGAGTACAGAGCCTTACAAGAACTGTACCTTATGGAATTGAAGAAGCTGTGGATACTATCATCTACAGCCACGTATATTCAGATAATACGACATACTCTGAAGCTATAGGCTTCCTTAGAGGAATGAAGTGTGTCAATCCTGCTTTTGACATGGAAGCTTATAAAAAGGCTAAGGCAGAAGAGAGGATGAGATTGTTAGAACAGGCCAAAGCCGCAGAAGAAGGCGAAAGCGGTGATGGCGAAGCGGTAGACAATCCTGATGGTCAGGAACCTGGAGCTGATGCGGCAGCAGAACCTGCTACAGAGCCTGCTGCAGTAGCGCAGCAGTATGAGCCTATTCTTCCTCCCGAAGAAGAGGAGGAAGAGCTTTCACCCCAGATGAAAGAGCTCAGAGAGAATGTAACATTCTCTTTTGAAAATCTTGTAAGCGGTCTTTCTACTGTCCTGGATCTGTATTATTCGAGAACCAAAGGCCAGAAGGTCGACAGAGTGGTGATAACCGGTATAGGCGGAACTATCCAGGGAATAGATGATCTTATCGCCAATACTCTTGATGTGCCTGCTAAGCAGATAGAAACACTCGAAGGCGTGCAGCTTGGCAAGGTATTTAAAAACGGCGTATTTGGTGAATACATAGGATGTATAGGCGCTACTATAAGCCCTGTGAATTTCCTTATTACGGAGAAAAAAGCAAAATCCTCCGGAACAGATATAGTAGCTATAGGAAGACTGGTCCTGATAGGATGTGTAGGCTTATCTGCAGTGCTTCTGGCTGTATCGCTCCCGCCTTATATCAGTGCGGGGAACACCAATAAGTCGCTGCGAAGTCAGCTTCAGTCGGTAGTGTCCATCATACCTATATACCAGAAATATACATTGTCCAAACAGGCTTATGAATTTGTAAATGAAGCATATAGATTAAAAGATGAACCGACAGCTCATATAGTCGAATTCCTCGAAGAGATGGAAGAGAAGATGCCTGCAGATATTCTGGTACAAAATATCAGCAGCGATAATACTAGCGTATCCATCAAGATGACAGTTGGCACCAAGGAAGAAGCAGCAGATGTATACGAGCAGCTGTGCATGTTTGAATCAGTAGATAGTGTAGTCATAGACAGGATCTCAGATGATACCTCTGATGAGGGTCAAGGATACGTCACATTTACAGCCGTCTGCGTATATGCTGAAAGAAGTGAAGAAGATACATTAGATACCGTAGAAACTCAAAACGATACAGAAGATATCATACCGGAAGGCAATGAATCAGATAATGCCGGTCAGGAATCTACAGGAGATGATAGCAGCGCTGCTTCAAACGAGGCAACAGGCGATGAAGATGTATCAGGTGCAGGTACAACAGGTGATGAGAGCCCGGACGTATCCGGCGAAGAAGAAACAGACAGTGAAAACGGAGCATCAGAAGATGGAAATGCAGATGATGGAAGTACAGAAGATGCAGGAAGTAATAGCAGCGAGGCTGTAGGCTGATATCCTGCGATCACGTAATCTGATCTGGTGATGAAGTAGTAACGTTATAGTAAATGGTTTATTTCAAAGCTTATTTTGGCTATAGACAGAGATTCGGAGGTTATTATGGCATTAACAATCACTGAGAGAGATAAAGCTCTTCTTATGATATTCGGAGGCGTTGTGATCGCAGGTCTTACCTACTATTATGGCTACTATGGCCTTAATGAGAAGACCAAAGTCATAGAAGATGAGAATGTGACACTAAGCAATCAGGTTCAGCTTCTGACTACGGTTTCTGCCAATAAGGACACCTATGTCAATGATACAGACCGGTATATCCTGAATACCAACAAGATAATGGCAGGATATCCGTCTCTTGTGACTACTGCTGATAAGATCATGTATACAGAGCTTCTGACCAATATCCTTGTTCCTACCTATACCTATGAGGCAGTTTTGAATGAGCCTGTAGCTATGGATATCATGGTTCCGGAGAGAGAAGATCAGCTCTCAGGTGCAGGAGCAGATGTTACAGGTCTTATAGCCCTTAATCAGTACGAATCAGACGGGACCATACCTGATGTTACCGGTCTTATGTTCTATGATTCTGTAGAAGTTATGACCTTTGATACAACATATAACGGACTTAAGCAGATCATCCTGAATGTGATAAACCATGAAGATTTTAAAAATGTTACTGAGCTTGATGTAAGCTACGATTCATCAACAGGACGACTTTCAGGAGAGCTGACGATAGATTATTACTATCTTGAAGGCACTGACAAAGAGTACACTTTCCCAAGTCCTGGCCTTATCAATCATGGAACTGACAATATATTTGGAGACGTGACAGACATTCAGAGCAGCGGACAATGAGCCTTTGCTTATACTTATAAAATTCAAACTTCGCACTTGCCAAACATACGCCACCCTCTGAGGCAGCGCCGATACGGCCCGTTTATAATACATTTTCGTATCTTGAAGGTATTATAATTCAGGGCAAGATATCTGGATCTTTATATTCTAGGGTCCAAACTCGCTTCGCTCAGACAGGTGGACCCTAAGAAGAATATAAAGATCCAGATATCTTGCTCCTGAATTTAATAACACCTTCAAAAGATACGAAAATGTATTATAAACAGGCCGTATCGGCGCTGCCTCAGAGGGTGGCGTATGTTTGGCAAGTGCGAAGTTTGATTTATAAAAATAATATGACACTCATGATATAGGCAGTTATAAGAGAACTTAGTAAAGGAACTTATACTGATCATGGTCGAAGATAAAAGAACTGACATGAGGTTAAAAGATGACAATAGCGGCTTTTCTCTAATAGAAGTCATCATAGCAGTCATCATAGTTGCGATTCTGGTAGTTCCTCTTATGAGGGGCTTTGTAGTCACGCAGAAGCTTAGTAAAAGAGCCGGAGAACTCGAAGAGTACGAAACACTGTCACAGACCATATTCGAAGGAAGCTGGAATTTTACGATAGAAGATATCGCGCTTATGTTCAATGAGGATGCGCCATCACCTTTTATCATCCCAAGTTCCCAGTATTCTAAGTTCAGACCTCTTGGAAACTACTACGCCGAAGATGGAAGCTTTATAGGTTCGGACAATAACATATATGAGTTCGCCATCAATGATCTTATGGTATCTTCCGGCAGTGACAAAAAGTACGATGTCATTGTGAAGTACGATGCCAGTCACTATATGGGCGATGGATCTTCTTCTGCAGCAAGAGACTCATCAGCTTATAATTACAATGCCTTTGAATATAGTACTGCTGCTGTCTATGATGAGAACTTCGACTATATGTTTCTTATGAATGAAGAAGATGATGAGGATGCATATGAAGCTATAAGGGTACTTTTAGATGACAGCACTATTCCAGATGAAGAGCTCAAGAAAAATGTCAGAAGAGAGATAACTATAACAATTGATGATAACTCATCATCCGGAAGCTCTACAGTTACCGCCAATATTAAGTACTACTATCCTGGGGATGCTACGCAGCCATCTTCCGTACTGACATATGCCGGTGGCACCTATCGTCAGAATGCTAAGAATCCTGAAGTTCCGTACCCGAGGAATGTCTTTATATGTTATTATCCTGACTATTATTCTGATTATTCTGCAAGAAATCTGTTGGATTATATCGTTGTTAATAACGATACCAGTCAGAAAATGTCTCTTGTAGTAGCTATGCAGAAAAAAAATGATCAAGATGGAAGCGCTATGACAGCTATAGGTGCGGACAATTATTGGATGCACCTTATTGTCAATGATCCAAACTGCAAGTCCCCGTCAGAAAGTTCCCCTAATGTAACACTCAGAACCAATCTTGGATACAATATCGTGAATCTATCGCAAAGAAGTAAAGACACCAATCAGGCCTTTCTTGAATATTATTACAATTCAGGCTCCATGAATCTTAACTGCTGGCTTAGTGATATGAACCTTATGGAGGTACTGCCTCTTGATGGAGGCCAGGCTATAGGCAATGTTGTCTATGATACTACAGTTGAGTTCTACGAAGACGGCGAGTATGAGAAGTTTACTGAGAATTACAGCCGATCGGTTACACCTGTTGTAGTCATGACAAGTGATGAAGAAGAAAACTGAGATTTAATCAACCTATATGGTGGCAAAAGATACTTTTGACAACTTCTACATATGATCAAAGACGAACATATTAGCATAGATGGGTACAAGATATGAAAGACAGATTCTCATTACATAAATATAATAGTCGTATTCTTTCTTCACTTCAAAAAGTTAAGGATGATGATCGCGGTATGTCCATGGTAATGGCGATAGTAGTTCTTTCATTTGTAGGACTGCTGCTGTCTATTATCATGTATATGTCCTTGTATAACTTTGAGATGAAAAGTCAGCAGTTCAAGATTCAGGAGAACTACTATTCTGCAGAAGTAGCCATGGATGAGATTGCTGCAGGCCTTCAGAAGGAAGCTTCGATCTGCTTCTCCGATGCATATATATCAATAATGCAGAATTATTCGGAATCGTTAACAGACAAAGAGAAGGAAGAATCTTCAAAACTTGTATGGCAAAAATATAAGACAAGCCTTATGTCAAGTCTCTCTACCAAGGATTTCACCAAATTTGTTACAAGAAGTAAAGCTTCAGAGCCAGAGCCGCCATATGTACAGGTTACAAGCCCCTCTGAAATTACTGAATTTGAGGATTTTATCAGAATATCAGGTGTTAAGGTTACCTATACTGATGAGACAGGTGACGTATCTATAATCGAGACTGATATTAATATAAAGTGTCCGGATCTTGGCTTTAATACTAAGTTCTCACTTCCTATAGTGGTAGGATATGCGCTTGTTGCGGACAATTCTATCGAGGTTACAAGCGGAACTACCAAGATATCAGGAGTCAGCGTCTATGCAGGAAGACATGATACAGGAGCTGCTGCTAGTCAGGCTGGTGATGACTATTCTATCAAAATAGATAGCGGAGCAGGACTTGAGATAGTTAATTGTCCTTATATCGTTGCAGGAGGGGACAGAAAAGCGGATGCTGCAGATCCCTATAATACGGTAGGCGGCACTATCGTGACTATAGGAAACGGCTTCTTCCATGTAGATCGTGAGGATAATAGCGCATCTTCAAGTGGCGTTCCTTCTAATGTATGGGCCAGAAATATTAAAGTTGGTGACAGGGATGAAAAGGCATTTCCTGCCAGCAATGGAGCCTATAATTTAGAGCTTCTTGGCAATACTTATGTCAAGGATGATCTTACTATAGGAGGTCGAAAGACTTCCGTGAAACTTGCGGGCAGCTACTATGGTTATGGTCATAGTCAGGATATCGACTCTTCACGCAGTAGTTCCATTATCTTCAATGGAACTGGGGTGAGCGCCGATTTTTCCAAGATTGATAGTTTTGAACTTCTTGGAAATGCATACATCGGTATATCCTATCTTGATGACAAAAAAGACAATCTCCCTATGGGAGAATCCATGACTTCCAAGGCAGGGCAGATCGCTTATCTGGTTCCTTATGAATGTGTGGGCTGGTACTCTTATGTAGATGGTGGGACGACTTACTATTCACCTGTCCTTCAAAGAAATCCGCTGCCTTATGCTGATTATTATGAATACTATACAGATTACAGCGCAGCTACAGGTAAAACTATGCTTCCTGTATATTACGGCGCTACAGTTAGAAGCCTTGGATCGTCTTTGATGGACGAATCTTCATATGGACTAAATGACAAGGCATACTCTACTGTCATCAATCAGGACGGATGGATGTATTTCTATATGGATTTTGGTAAGTCAACTGCAACTGACCCTATGAAGGCAGCAGGAGATTTCTTCAAAGCATATTATGAAGCTAACCCCCAGAAGATGAACAGGTATCTAAGTGCGTATGTGTCTGATTTTAAGTTCCCGACAGGGTCAGATTTTATAAGGCTCAATCTCGCTGGCAATATCCTGATACCTCAGATGGATAGCGCTGGAGGTGTGATAAAAGATGAAAACGGCTATGTATCCTGGCAGATGGTTGATGATTCATATGCTACTTCCGGTCAGTACAGCAGTATCGATACAGACATAGAATCAGAGATATATGAGAAGTCCTACTATACCCTGTGTACCAATCTATCGGTCAATTATGAAGGTCTTACCGGAGATGAGAAGGACAGCGTATATCAGAATCTTATAAGTCAGAAGAATATTGAGAAGTTAAGATCAAGTACCAGTAAAAGCGGTAACTATGTTGTCTTTAAAGATGAGGCTGGCAAGGACAGAGTCAGAGTATATTACGGAGACTGCAATTATAGTTCCGATGTTGACGGACTTAACATGATAATCACTGTAGGCGGAGATGTGAATATCAGTACCAGTTTTACAGGTACCATCATCTGCGATGGCAAGATCACTATGACAGGTGTAAGTGAGATAAAAAATGATCCGGACGCTCTTAGCAGCGTATTTACATTACAAGATGAGTCAACAGGCCTGTGCGTTGCTAACCTTTTTACCTCCGGAGAAGATTTCTCTCTTTTGGAAAAATCAGACAATGCAGATGCTATGGGCGATGCGATCTTCAATACAGCGGATCTTATCACTTATAGCGGATGGAAGAAGTACTAAAACTTTGGGAAGTGTCTGTCAAATGATTGTAATTGGTGACGAGAAATGCATAAGAATCCTTATATTAAAAATAAGAATAAATGCATAAATGATAAAGGTGTATCCCTGGTAGAGCTGATTATTATCATTGCTATTATGGCTGTCTTATCTACAGGTCTTATATCCATGATCGGCATCTTGAACGGCCGGGCAGCAAGAGAGTGTGCGCAGGATACCCTTTCGGCTCTGTCCAAGGTCAGAGTATTAACACTTAGTAAGTCAACCGGCGCGCCGGAATCAGGACTATCAGCTGATGCAGATGTATATCTTGAGATAAAACCTGACGGCGGTGGCCGCATATTGATAATGCAGGTCAATAAGAACAAAGAAGGAGAGACAATAGTAGATCAGATAAGTGTAGGCGCGGCCAATGTAGATATCATAGCAGTTGTAGGCGGAAACGAAGTGAACCTTACAGGAACTGACATAAAAATAGCTTATGACAGAGCCACAGGAGCTTTCCTTAAGTATTCAGATGAAGGCTACATGACTAAACTAACATTCAAACAGGGCAAGAGCTATACCATCTACATGACTCCTGCAACAGGCAAGGCTACGATGGAACAGTAGTAGAGGTGTACAAGGAATGCATCAATAAAGAGCAGGTTATAAATGATTTGCAGTTATAAACGGATGAGCATAGTCACTTATGAATAATAACGATAGAACAGATGAACTGAATAAAGGTTTTTCCCTCGTAGAGCTTGTTATAGTGATCGCGATATTGGCTATAGTGGGCCTGATCCTGGGAACGCTCATAACTACAGGAATCAATCTGTATCAGAGACAGAACAAGGATCTAAACCTACAGACAAGGTCCCAGCTATTGCAAAGTCAGATCACGACTTATATAACTAATGCCGATCTTGGCCTTTATATGCCGGAAGGTGCAGATGAAAGTTCTACTATGTTTGCAGTATTGTCAATTGATAATGATTACTATGATAAAAACGTAGGTTCTGCCCAGAAACAGAGCGATTTTGAAAACGGGACGATTCATGCAAGAGCTGCGATCATCGCATATGACAGTGAACAAAGCAAAATCTATTATGTTGCGGGAGCTGACGGTTCAGCAGATGGAATCCCTGTAATAGCAGAATTTGAAGATGGTAAGGTCAAAAAAGTTACTATTACAGATTCCGAAAGTATGTATTCTGACGATATGACTACCTGGCCTGTACTGTCTGATTATGTTTCTGATTTTAAGGTCAAAGTCGTTGATGATGCTAAGGTTGTAAATGTTGAGATGGCACTTGAGTATTCAGAGAGAATCTATACGTATGACTTCACAGTAGCTCTTAGAAATGATACGAGTATGTATGGGCCTAAAAGCAGTGAAGAATCTGAAGGCAGCACAGAAGGATCTGAAAGTGAATATCGGTATTGAGAGTAGAAAAATATGATAATGGAGAAATAAATATACATAAGAAAATCAGAAGGCTAGTGGCATAAATATTCATAACATTTTCTGATAAGACAATTAATGGCCGGGAGGAAGACGGATTTGAAGTATACCTTTAGTCATATTAAGTCATATATTAAGAAGAATCTTAATAAGAAAGTTGTAAAAAGACGCTCTGCCAAAGTACTTGCAACTGTTGTCGCAGGTAGCGTGGTTGCTGTGCTGCCATTTAGTTCTATGAACAGGTCGCTGGCAGCAGCCGACACCTTCATGGATCTTGATGACAGAATTGCAGGATCGTCTGATTTTAGTCTTGTGGAGATAGCAGATGACTACGAACAGGCTTCCATGGGATATTTTGCTTCCGGGTATGAGCCTTTCAGAGAGTATAAGGATGTTAAGGATCAGACTGATGGTTATGAATACAATCCGACAGTTGGTATAGGAGATGTAGTAACTGCGCTTCAGGAAGAGAGCATCATGTCTGCAGATCCTGATGCAGGTGAGACTGACTATCCTATGACTTATCAGCTCAAAGCTTACAATCATGGTGAGCCTCCTTATGTCATCAATGATGCAAATGGCAATCCTGATGATGACTATTATATCCTTAATGCAGGAGCCGGTCTTATCGGCAGAGAACTTGTGCCGGGTTACTATGTCCAGAGTAATAGCGGATACTATTACGAGGATAAAAGTGTAATTGATATACGTGATGCCAAGACTTCCGATAAGACAGATCTTGAGATGACAGGAACCGGAGCAGGGATTAAAGCTACTGTTGTGGGCAAAGGTAATACCATAACCTTCAGCCTTCCTGAAGGCGCAGTTTCAGATACCTCAAAGGCTGTCATCTGGACTATCGGCAGTACCAAGATCATAAATGTTGCAGAACCGACAACTGGCCTTGTAAGTACAGGTAAGACCAAGGACAATCTGTACTTTTTTACCGGTAAAGATGGTGATAAGCCTCTTACGACTATAACAATTAAGGGCCTTGAGTTTGGTAATACCTATGTATCTGCCAAGGTCGTAAGCCTTAATACTTCTGAGATATCCCAGAGCAATATAGATAATATTGAGAACAGGTATGTGGTCTCTGACACAAACGGAGGCTACAGAATTTATAATGCCATGGTCACATGCGCGGAGCCGGCGGCGGAGATCGTTTATTACCTTGGAATCAGTATAGACGGGGAAAAAGATAGTGATGGCAATCCAATATATTATTATAAAAAAATAAATGAAACAGAGAATAAGAAGATCAATCTCTATATTGGCAAAAAAGACGGTATAAAATTAAACGCCTATATTGGCGTCCTTACATCTGAAGGCAAGTTTAAACCGGTATCTAACTATGATACAGGATTTGAGTATACATGGACGAATGCTTATTATGATAATCTTGATATAAACACTACAGATAATACAAATAGTATTGAGACTGTTAATAATAAGCCAAATCAGATTAGTATTGGAAAAAGTATTACATTAAAAGCAAATGCAGCAAATAAATATACGGGACTAACAGTAGAAGCAAAATACAGCGCAAATAACGAGTACAGATATCCAATGCCCGATGCATTCCCGTTTGATGTAGTGGTAGTTGATACATTTTATGCTGTATATAACTACAAAGGTCAGATAAAGGCAATAGATTCGGGCAACTCATCGGGTATACCTACTATTACTATGTCTGAAGATGACTACAATAGTGATACTAATATGTATACCTATACCATTAAATATCTTGGATGGGACGAGAATACATCTTCATTTATTGAACTGTCGCCTGTTGTAGAAGTGGCAAATATATCGGATTCTACTACGGTAGAAGGAATAAGTACAATTCAATTAAAATCAAATGGAGATAACACATATACTCTAGATCTAAAACCAATTGGAACAGGCAATGCATGGGCTAGAGTATCTCCTGAAAAAACATCAGTATCTGATTCTGATAGACTTAGGTTTGAACTGAATTATATATCTACTGTACGAGATAATAAGAATAATTATTATCATAGCGGCGATTATATAGGGGTGACGGAAAGCGAAACAGTAGAAACACAAGAGGGGCAGAAAATCGCCTATAAAATAGATCTGACTGCAAGTGTGATTAACAAAGATGATACGCTTAATCATGTTTCTAAGAATTCATCTTTATATAGGTTCGAATGGCGTGTTGACAAAAACGATGTATCTAAAGAAATACTTGAAAATAATACGGCGCGTTTTACATATACTGGCAATATTACTGATTATAAAGTAAAAGTTGATGTCGAAGTCTATAATAATGAGACAAACACGCATATTGAGAATTTTGACTCAGTTTATTATCTTTTGTTCAATTTTACCGGAGAGACGTTGTTATATGCGGAATATAACGGCTCCTATTATAATGCGTCTAAAAATCGTGTATCCAGCACTAACCCTATAAAAGTTACCAATAAGGACGAAACAGCAGTAATAACAGGGTGTGTTGGTAGTGTTGTTACTGTTGATAACGAAGAAGTTTTTGTTAAGAAATCCGGTACCTATAGTTATACATGGGTAGTAAATACAGACACAGGTGTTCTTACTAAATTAAACAAATTAGAGGAGAAAAATTCATCAGTAAAGCTTGGCGCAAATGAAACAGGGGTATATTCATTTGATCTTTCAGTAAATGATTCTTCTATTGATCCTAATACAGGAAGGTTTTATATTTCGTTCTCGTTTTATAACGTATACTCTATCTCTGCCTCTGCAACATTTGATTCAGAAGAAGAGATTAGTGGAACCTATTATCCTTCAGAAAAAATGACTTTAGGAACTTTAGGAACATTTTATGTTGGTTCCTCAAATGAGAATTTTGAAGTTAAGCCTTCATCAAAGTTTACAAGTATTTCAAATGTAGACGAGCCATATGAAGGTTATGTTACAGTTAGTGACATGGCAGAGTATGGAGGTAATAATCCTAATATCAAAGCGGCTAAAAAACTAGTAGTTAATCTCTCTAAAAGCGGTATCCTTACTCTTGTATTAGGGCCAGAAAATAGTAGCAATACAGATGATTATCTGACGCTGGTTTTTTCATCGGTTGTTATATATAAAGTAGATGGAGTATTACTTACAGGAGGTGAATCAGGAACAAGTTATACTCTGGATGAAGTTAATTTTGCTAACAGTAAAACGATTATATGTATCATTGGTTCTAACTGCGCAAATTTAGAAAAAGGAGAGATTACGGCAATCTCTGGGGATAGTTCTAAGTGTACGGTTAACATAAAAAATCATACAGCAGTATCAGGCGATTCGGATATACAATATGAAGATATATTATCCATAACAGTTACAGATACTGGAAAATATAATATTAGTATTAGACCAGAAAGTGATACAACTGCAGCAAATGCTCTTACACTTACAATTAGTGCGAATAAGGTAGAGCTTCATACATCCATGTATTACTCCACCTATGACTCAGAAGGTATCGATGACATAGATGACATTGACAGCGCACCTACGACAAGTGAAGAGGAAGAAGATCTCGAAGCAGGTGACGAGCATACTGTTACTATGTCCCTTAGCGAGATAGCTAACTTCGTACTTGAGACCAATATGCAGGTTGATATAGAACAGTCATTTGAGGTTGATGAGAACGCAGGAAGTGGCTCAAATTCAAATGGCGGCTCTGAAGATGACGAAGATGACGAGGATTCTGATAAGAGTAGCTCTGACACAGATACATCAGGTGGAGACAACGGATCCGGAGGAGAAGGTGGCTCATCAGGTGGTGGTAGTGGAGCAGGAGAAAATGGCGACTCGTCAGGTGACGTTAATGAATCCGGAGGAGACCGCGGCTCGTCAGGTGACGGTAATGAATCCGGAGGAGACGGCGGCTCGTCAGGTGACGATAATGGATCTGAAGGAGATGGCGGCTCATCAGGTGGTGGTAATAACAGCGGAGGAGAAGGTGGCGACGACTCATCTGATGGTCAGGCAAGGCTTGATAATTATAGCCAAAACAGTGGCAGACTCTATATGACTGCGACAGCAGCTGGTGAGGGCGGAAGCAGCTCAGGCTCTGGGGATCAAGGCTCATCTGATAATGATGGAGGCAGCGGCTTAGGCTCAGACGATGGTGGTAATGGTTCCGGGTCAGGTGATAATGGCAGCGGCTCGGGTTCTGACGGAAGCGGCTCCGGATCAGGTAATAACGGCGGAAGTAGTGATGGTACAGGATCTTCCGGCTCTGATTCTGGTGCAGATAATACAGGTAATAAAGGCGGATCAAGTTCTGATAACGATTCTAAGATCGGCAATACTGCAGATGACTCTAATAAAGACGATTCCGGTAAAGATGGCTCTGCTAAAGACGACTTTGATACAGAAGATGACGAAGACTTAGAGGATAAAGAAGGTTCCGGCAAGTCAGGAAGTAAAGATATATCCGGAGATACAAGTGTAAAGGAATCATCAGTAGATGATGAGACATATACCTATACTCTTCCAATCATTCCTTCAGAGCCCGGTATATATACTATTACTTTAAAACCAGCTGGAAGTGATGACGAGTCCGAGTATATCACTATCAAGATCGTAGTTATCGCTGATGAAGAAGATGGCGAATCTACCGGCTCTAAGAAGTCTACAAAGTCATCATCATCTGCGTCAGCAAGCACAGGTAGTAGCGACGATGAAGCGGATGCTGCAGGCTCAGCTTCTACAGAGAGTTCTGCGGACTCTTCAAAATCATCTTCCGGTTCATCTGATGAATCTACTAGCTCCGGGTCAGCGTCAACAGGCAAGACTTCTTCGGGATCAGGTGCGGGCGGATCAGGTAGCAGCGCAGGTGGTTCAGGCTCTGGCGGAAGTACAGGAAGTACAGGTTCTGGCGGTAGCTCGGGAAGTACTGGCTCCGGCGGTAATACAGAAGGCTCAGGTTCCGGAGATAATACACAAGAACCAAGTCAGGACAATAATACAGATAATACTACTAATAATAACAATAATACAGACGGCGGATCCGGTGACAATAACAATAATGGAGATGGCAACGAATCAGGCAATAATTCAGGCGGTGATGGAGATGGCGGCAGCTCAGGCGATTCCGGCCTGTCAGGAAGCGCCAATGCATCAGAAGGAAGCGGATCTTCTGATACTATCAATGATCAGGGAACACCTGCGTCTTCCGAGCCTTCAGGACTAAGACACCGCAATGTGATGATAGCTACAGGAACCGGTACAGGCACAGGTACAGACACCGGTTCAGGCACAGGGACCGGAACAAATACCGGATCAGGTACAGACTCCGATACTGACGAGATAGTTGACAGCACACAAAAGTATGACAATGCCAAAGAGATGGAAGGGGGATACTATGTCCTTAGCTGCGCCGAAGATGCTTCGCTACTTAGCGGCGTAGCAGAAACTGACAGGTACAATTTCTCACTTACAAAGCCAAGCAGCGGCAAATATTTTGCAGGATACGGCTACGCCTACTACATCACGATCAATCATGACTGGCTCAAATACTACGTATTTGGTGATGATGAGACTAGGACTGATGACAACAATGTCAATCTGACTTTGTATCTGTATACTCTTTGCGATACTTTTGATAAGGAACGTGAAGGTTATAATGAGGAGATAAATGATATCGTAGGTTCCATAACAGATGCAGATCTTGTATATCTGTCTGCTGATGGTATGACATTAGATGGTAAGAGCGCGATAGGAGATGGTGAATCTGATACCAGGAAGATCTACGATATCCCTGTTGACTGCGCAAGGCAGATACTTACAAGCTCATACTCACAGTCAGGTACTACAGGAGTATACCCACAGGCGGTTATTGTTAATAGAAGTATATATGACAATAATGCAGCTTCTGCCCTTAACTCTAAGGCTTCTACGTATTACGCACTTTCAAGATTTTTGATGACTGATATTAAGGACAATATCATCCTTAATACGCCTGGCCTTTCAAGCGATGATGATGGTACATTTACGTCTTCACTTGCAGGTATTTCAAACTATACCTCTTTTTCTACAGGAAGTAGTAATTATGAGGCTTCCAAGGACGTAACCAAGGTAAACGGAGCATATAATTATAAGAATATATATATTGGAAAATATAATACCGGCGACTTCACCAGCAGTTTCGGTGTAGAGTACAAGAATGTTCCGGAAGTCTTCAACAGAAGTTTCGCCAAGACCTATACCAATCCGATGATATCATCGGGTTTTGAAGAGCTGCTTGAATTCATAATAAGAGAGAACGTATACAGAGGCCGTAAGAGTATAGGCAATATGAGCTATACCATCAGCCCGTCTGTGGTAGTTCAGTATATACTTATTTTCTCAGGAAGTGATCTGACTTTGTATAAGTCGTCAATCCGTGTCCTTGAGCTTGAGCCTTGCTATGCTTTCAAGTACTTCCAGTATGATGACGGCGGAGCAGATGTTGAGTACAGGCAGGCTCAGAGGGCTGAAGTCTTCGCAGAGAAGTTTGCACCTAATCTGTCACTTCTTGAAGACCCTGATTATATGACAGGTACCTTCTCACAGGGAAGTGCTGCCCAGACGACTATCCTTAACAGGATCAAGATAACAGGTATGACAACATCTGAGTTTGCAGGCATAATCGGTGATCCTTGCGAAGATTATGATGTTATCTATATAGGATCACAGACAATTGATACTGCCGTTTATACTTATGGAGTTACTAACCAATCTGTCACTACGTATTATTATGGTATCAAAAATGCGACTAAGGCTATCATGAACATTAAAGATACTACGGAGCAGTGCACGGGAATGCCGGAAACTGTGACCGGAATCGAGGATAATAATGGCAGAACTTGGGAGTGGTACGTTGAAAACAAAGTCAGCGACAGTTCTGGCCGTTGGCGTTTAAGAAACAATAATGGCAATTACAAATCTAATAAGGGAGTACCTTCTACACTTAGCTATACAGCTAATGATGGAACAGTATATAACTGGAATGGTACTAAGTGGTATAAGACAAGTAAGTATTCTGTTTATAACAGTTCTAATATGAATGGTATACTATATACCCACGTTGGCGATTCTATGAATGATAGTGCTATGTATGTCGATGGTGCAGATTTTGGATCAGTTGCTGTCACACATAATACATCTGTGAACCTCAGGCTGTCCGGCAATGATATCACAAGCATTCAGGAAAAAGAGCTTGAGAACTTCTTAGAGCTTGGCTACCCGGTAATAGTATCTGATGACCTTTTTACTTTTAATACAAATCTTAATGGAAATGGACTGGAGTCTATCATTGTACCAAATGGAATAAGTGCAGGTGCTTCTAAATTAACAACTACATCCGGAACATTTGCAGGAAGACTAGATACCAATTCCCAGATGTACAAGTTCGTCAAAGCCGGTATGGGTGATAGCTTTAGCAGCAGGAAGTATACTAATTTCGTGACGGAGACAATGGGATCTAAGTTCACAGATCTTATAACAGAGGGTCTGAATAAGTCTAAGCTTACCGTGGATGTAACATCTGTTCCTACAGAATATGTAGCTGTTACAAATGGTAACATATTAGATCCTAATCAGTGTGTATTTCTATCGCCGGGGTCTGACGGACAGTATTATCTGGATTTTGACTTTATGATCACGGATGTAGCTAACCCGGATCTTTTGGATGCTACATATTCTGTACAGCTATTCCTTGACAGTAATGGCGATGGACGATTTGCAGGATCTACAGATGAGACCAAGTCCAACGATCAGATTGATAAGACTTTTACAGAAGAGATCATGAACCTTTCTATAACTGGCGGTTCTACTACATCTCTTATGCCTTATACAACTTATCATCTGACAAGACAGCTTCCAAACGGATATTATGGAAGTGTTGCATGGAAACTCAAGATTACCAATAACAAGCCCAATAGTGAGAATGCATCTCTGTGTTCGCATGATTCGATAAGCGGTATCTGTGCTGTTATCCCATCAGGTGCAGAAGAGAGAGTTGAGATTAATGTACTGCAAGTATTCCCGTATATTCCTAACAGTACAAGTGCTGGCGGAGGTTCAGATATAGCCAAGACTTATGATATATCCGGAGCTGTAAGCAGAGACTTGTCGTATCAGCAGTATTATAGCCCTTCAAGCGACTGGTACAGTATGCTTGAGAATATACCTGGATATGATGTCAATATTTATTCTATAAGTTCATATGATTTTGGTATAGCTTATGAAAAGAATTATGATGCATCTAAGATCACAGAAGAAAGCGATATCCTTGAAGTAGAACTTGAAGGAGGTCACCTTGTATCGCCGACAACTATAGCAGGTAATTTTAATGAAGCAATAGATAGAAATGGTGACGGAGATACTGATGATGCCAATGAAAGACCGACAGGCCCGACTCAGCTTTCATCTTACGATATGATCATAGTAGGATTTACAGACATGTTCCCTAATATTCCTAATGAGAATGCTGTAAAGTCCCTGGTTACATATGGAAAGAGTGGACGCGCGATGCTCTTTACCCATGATACTACTTCGTGGATATATGATACTTCCTTGTATGGAAGAGCCGGACTTAATGCTAACCTTGCAGGCAGTAGTTACAGGCAGTTTGTAATACAGTCCCAGTGGTCAGATTGGTTTGCAAGTTCATATCTGAGTAACGCAATAAGAGATCTGTGTGGTATGGACAGGTTTGGATATGTAGGTGCCAATAATGTGTATGGAAGTGCCTATAGTACAGTTTATGATCCATCCCCATATCTTCCAAATTCAGGAAATGCGCTTTCCGGATCATATAAACTTGCAACTACTAATCATTCAATATTTGGTTCGAATACTTATAAGAATCTTGCAGTTGGAGGTTACACTAACAGAAACTCTAATAAGAATGCATACTATGTGTCACTTGTTAATGAAGGTACTATTTCCAAGTACCCATATGATCTGGAAGATGAGATGTTCGTAGCAAGTACCCATGGTCAGTACTTCCAGCTGAACCTTGATATGGACAATAATGCTGACGGAGAAAGTGATATCACAGTGTGGTATACACTTGACAGCCGAGATATGGATACCAATGGAAACGGTACTGTAGAGCCCGGAGAACATGTTCAGAATTTCGTATCCACATATACCAAAAACGGAGCCAATGATGTATATGAGGCATCACCTCATGATGTAAGAAACAACTATTATATATACAACAGGGGTAATATATCATATTCAGGTGTAGGGCACAGTGCAGTAACTCAATGTACAACCCCTGAAGTACAGCTCTTTATTAACACCATGATCATGGCATATAACTCCGGTGTTAAGGCTGCAAGTATATCCATAACAGATGAAGCCTTCAGTAAGGAGCTGACAACAGATAAGCTTCCATATGATGCTTATGCACAGGAGATGTATGTAACAGATGAGCAGGCCAATACTGCTATTAATGAAGAAGGGGATACAGTAGATTCACTTAATGTAGATGCATACTATCCTGTATACTTCTCTCTGACTGACCTTAATGTAGGAATTAAGACGCAGAATATCAGAGTCAATTTCAGCTATGGTATGAGAAGCCAGCAATATACGAATTATAATTCACAAACGCTCACCTATGCTCTTGGACCGTATGGAGCATCCTACAGCTCGTCAACAACGCCTGCTGCTCCATATCCTGCATATCTGTGCGCAGATACTAACGGCAATGGAATCATAGAAGATGGAGAGAAGACCAGATTGACGGCAGGAGGAGATGGATACTATCGTATCTATAACGGCGAGCGAACGTCCAATGCCTTTGTGACCTATTACATAGAAGTTGACATTCCTATATATGACCTTAATAACAACGGCTCCGGAGTTGCGATGGGCGAGTCGGACACCCTCGATATCTACGTACATGCAGCCCTTACAGGTGAAGTCAATGGCGTAACATCTACCGTACACAGCACCGACTCCATGTCGCTGCTAAGGCAGGAACTTTATGATCTGGATTAAAGACGGGAGAATAGCCACGATATAAAGAATATAAGAGTAAGTGCCTCAGAACTTGAAAATTGCGGCGATATAAAGATTCAGGTATTTCTTACTTCTGCATGAATACTGGCTTTATCAGGCGTTATCATAAAAACGTTACTACATTACAAAAAACAGATAATTTAAGTGTAGGAATTCGCACTGATGCCATGTATAATGACTTTGGGTCAAGAACATTTTTTGACCCGGTAATCGTAGTGATGATTCCGAAAGATGTTTGGAATTTCGGGATTATCTGGCTTTTTTCCAAGGATGAAAAGGGGGAATAAGGATGTCGACAATAATCGAGAACAAAGAGCAAAGAGTAGCGCAGACCAAAGTTAACGGTATGGGAGATCTTGGTATGGTCATCAAGGGCTACTGTGACAGCATTGGACTTGATAGACCCGAGAAGGTAGTAGAAGTACTTGCAAAGTACGGCGTAGAGATGACACCGGAATGCGTAGAGGATTTCTATAGCGGAGATTATGATCTTACACTTAAGGAGTTTGGAGCATTCCACAGCATTTTAAATCTTAATGGCAACGACCTTTTTGAAAAGGTTGGTAAGCTCCACGGCTTAAATGCATAATTAGCATAATCCCAGAGTAAAAGAATAAAAAGGGCTAATCCTTTAAATACCATTTAATGGAATTTGGGATTGGCCTTTTTCTATTGCTGTATATTGTCAGTGCTTCATGAGACGGCATTCGCTTCATCTGGTATAGCTACAAACATTCCAACATAAGATATAGGAACACCATTGTCTCTTCTGAGAAGTTTGCCGATGGCATGGAATTTGCGCCATTGACCGTCTTTGGTCTTAAATTTATATTCAACATCATAGGTCTTTTGATTAGTATAATCTGCAATTGTATCGTTGAATTCTTTAAGAACTCTTTCTTTGTCATCAGGGTGCAGACGATCAGACCAGGATTCAAGCTCGTTAGGGAAGTCGCTTTCATCGTCAAAGCCTATCATCTTCCGAAACTGCTGGCTCCACTCGACTTTGATCATATTCCCTTCTTCATCAAAATCCATTCCCCACATCCCGGAATTCAGGGCTTCATGAATTACTTCAATAGTAGCTTGCTTCATGGCTGCGATGTTCTTGATATTGGTGTGCTTGATCTGTGCCTTGTTTTTGTACATCTTTTGATCTGCATCAGTCATTGCAGAGTCGATCGTTTCTGATCTGTCTGTCATAGTGTATCCGAAGGCACATACATAAGGTGTCTTGGACAGTTCCTTTTTGATAAGCTCCAGGTCATTTTTGACATAATCTTCATCCTTGGCATAATAGAATATTGCGAATTCGTCGCCGCCTATCCTATATACATTCTTGGCTCTTTCGCGCTTGAAATTAAGGCACCTGCTAACTGTCTGAAGAGCTTCGTCACCGGCTTTGTGGCCCATCGTATCATTGATTTTCTTTAAATCATTCATATCAACTGATGCGACAGCACTTATTCTTTCTCTGCCCTTTTTAGAATCAGCATAGTAGCATTGGCGATTCATAAGCCCTGTAAGCGGATCCATCTTGGAAGTGTTCATGTATAGGAACAGATAATATAGTATCAGAACGGATGCAAAGAGAGTACTGTAGTCAGTATCAACATCTACGACTACGTGTAATATAACTCCCATAAGTGAGAATACAAGCGTGAAGAAGATTCCTTTTCTGGCCTTTCTGTAAAAAAGAGAGAAGTTCTCTATAAGGTAGATTCCAAGAGCAAAGGCATAAAAGAAAAACAGGATATAGGGATAATATCTGAAAAAGCTATTCACAGTTTTATACACATTGTCTTCGGTATACCAGAAAATAAGATGAGTCCACTGAGAAGTATATATAAGAGGGATACTTATTGTAAGAGGTATGTGGATCCACATTTTCTGCTTCCGGATACCTTCACCCATGCCTATTATGCCTATCATTATAGCCGGATGGAGCAGATAGATAGTAGAAGAGAGTATAGGCCTTGCTATAGACAAGGTTTCAAAGCTTCGTGTCCAGAGTTCTAAAGACCATAGAACTGACTCTGTGAAGATCAAAATGATGACAATCCTTGTCGCCAGTATGGTCTTTTTGGTCAGATGGATTCCGGAATCCATCAAAAGCCACAGACCAATAAGTTCAGCAAGCATTATATAATGATCTAGCAAGAACTCTAATATATACATCACAATAACCTCCATAAACTCATGCGACATGCAAAAAGGTGGCCGATGAGCCATCAATGATGGAGCATTACATTATCACAAGATATGATCACACATAGTGCTACTTCTATTTCGACATAAAAAGGGATAATTATTAGTAAAATTTATCATGAAGAAGGGATTTAATTAATGAACTAAATAAATTCCGGGAAAATGCCGAAATAGAAAAGAATACTAATATTTGTTTTTTTATTCAATCAATATTTGTTCATGAAGGGATGGTCATGGATACTTTACTTACCGGTAATGCTAATGCTATTTCTGATGAAAATATTGTAAAGATTTTTGGAGACGATACCGTTATAATCGCAGATCCTTCTGTGACACCTAGAAAAGAAGGACATATCAGGTGGATACCAATTTCTCCATTGGACGACAAATTTAAGAAGCTCTTTCTGACATATGGTTTTGAAAGAGTGATCTTTTTGTCTCGCTATACAGAACCCGGATTTGTTCCTTATGACGAAATCTACAGGCTTGATGCGATATTGTCACTTGTAAGACAGATAAAGCTCAGACAATTCATCTTCATAGCGCCATACCTTTCGGAAGAGGAAGAGGGCAGTGATAAGGGAATCATACTTCGCGGCATTATCGAACTATTGGAATATTACCGCGATACGTATGGCTTTACACTTAAGATAATCTATAGTCCCGGTATAGTGGGACATCTTCACAAGGGAGGCTTTTTTACAGGTTTTTTTACAGATATCAAAAATAAAAAGAAAGTCATACTTGATAAGACTGCAGGCTCAAGGCTTATGTTCATAAGTCATGAGGACTTTTCTACGTTTATGTACAGGCTCCTTGACGACTGGAGAGATGTAAGTGAATCTATACATCTGCTTCCTTCCGGCTATGAGACTACAGATGATCTGATATCTTCTGTTAAGAGCCTTGTCCCTGATGCTGATATTATGCCTGCACCCGGGGCATCAGATAACTATCTTGAGCCTGAAGAAAGGATTGCAAGAGAACGCTACGGCTGGTTTGCCCTTCAGAAAACTACAGATATGGTTCCCGGGCTTTACAAGGAATTTACTGAAAATGAGCAGAAAAAGCTTGGCTTTTTTGAAAGGCTTAGGTCAAGAATACGTCTTCCTCAAAAGATCCTTATGGTGATCGAGCTGATCATAGGAGCATTTATAGTAGAGCTTTTTGTTAATATTTCAAGGTCTAGTGTACAGTTTAGGCTTATCGATTTCAGGCTGGTATTTGTAGTCATAATGTCAACTATATGGGGGTCTACTGCCGGTTTTATCGCAGCGTCCCTTATGGTCGCATCTCTTGCTCTTGCCTATTATATGAACGGAACAGAGTGGCTTATGCTCTTCTATGATCCCGGCAACTGGGTTCCCTTTATATTGTTCTATATCACAGCTGCTATCTGCGGTTATACACGTCAGAGAAAAGAAGACGAGGCAGAATTTGTACGTGATGAGAATACAAAGCTTACAAATGAAAATGCATTCGTATCAGATCTTTATGAAGAAGCTCTTCAATACAAGAATGAATATAAACAGAATCTCACTTTGTCCAGGCAGGGTTTTGGTCGTATATTCGATGTTGTAACAAGGCTTAATCAGTCTAGATCTGAGCTTATATTCGCTGAGTCTATCCCTGTAATAGAAGATATCCTTGATAATCACTCCATAGCTATCTATACGATATATGATGCTGCTGCAAGGTTTGCAAGACTTGAAGTTGCATCCAAAGGCCTGGCAAAGCGGGCCAAGAAATCACTGGATCTGTCAGAATATGCAGATGTGATAGAAACTCTGAAAAAAGGTGAACTATGGATCAACAAAAAGCCTCAGGAAGGACAGCCCTGCTACGTGGCAGGTGTTCTTAATGACGGTCATGTTACTGTTTTCATAGCTATATACAATGTCGCCTTTTCTCAGATGAGTGTGTATTATGCGAATCTTATCCGCGTACTTGCAGGTCTCCTTGAGAACTTCATAGTCAAGGCATGGCAGTACCAAAGTGCTGTAAGACAGCGTGAATTCTATAACGGCGGCGGTATTATGTACGAAGATTACTTCCGTATGCAGCTCAAAGTCCAGCGTGATATGTCTGACAACGAGATCACCGACTACAGACTCTTCAAGATTGACGGAGAAGGAAGAAGCGCAGACGAGTGGGAAGCAATACTTCGTGGCAAGACCAGATACAACGACTCCATCTGCCTTGGCAACGATGGCAACATCTACATCCTTGCAACGCAGGTTGATGAAAAAGGAGAAGAGATCATATTAGGAAGATTCGAAAAAGCAGGACTAAAATGCAGCAAGATCGACGAAATGTATCCGCTAGATGATCCAAAAGAAGGCGGAGAATCAAAAGAAAGTAAATAATCAATTCTTCGGGGGTCCTGCACTGACCAAGCGGCACAACTTAGATATTACAGTTAGAGGGTATTATACGAAGATGCTACTTATATCATTAATACTTGTACACATAGTAGTGGTTGCTATATTTTGTGTACTGTTTACCTTTAACTTAATAAAGATACCCGGACCGTTTCTTGCGGTCGTATTCTGGGTGCCTGTCTTTGGCCCTATATGCGCTTTGGTGATCCATGCCTATTTTGTAAGTGGAAGAGCAGGGGGCAAATATGCCCAGCTTGAGAATATGAAAGCATCTCTTGTACCGCAGGATGACGAACCTTCAAGAGTTGAGGAGTCTGTCAATGACATTCCTTTGGAAGATGCCCTTATCCTTGATGATCCTGCTGTCAGAAGATCTGTCATGCTGGACGTACTTATGGAAAATAACTACAGATATGTTAATGCTCTTAGTAAGGCCCGCCTTAATGATGATGTAGAAGTAGTACACTATGCCACGACTGCAATGGCGGAGTTTTCTAAAGAGTATGAACTAAGACTTCAGCAGTATGCGTCAAGATATGCTCAGGAACCTGCCAATGAAGCATTTATAGAAGAGTATGCATCGTATCTTTCGAGCTATATAGGAAGCGGACTGTGCGTGGGGCAGCTTCTTGAGATCCAGAGGAATACATACCAGCAGCTGTTAAGAGAACTTATCAGGATACGTCCTACCAAGGACCGTTATAAGGAACTTGCATCAAACTATATGGATTCAGGACAGCTGGGGCTTGCAGATGAGCTTACAACTTATTTGTTTGACAAGTATCCCGGTGATGAAGAGGCTTTCCAGCTTAGGGCGCGTTATTACTATGAGACAAGGCAGGGACAGCTTCTTGGTGATCTTATAAAAGAGTATGACATGAAGGAAGAATATAAGTCGATCGAACTTAGAAGGTTTATAGATTTCTGGAAAACTGATGATGGAAATATTGATATAGATAGTCATGAAAGCGTAGATGAAGGTGATGTAAAGGAGAAAACAGGGGCATGAAGAGGAATGTTTTTATTCTGCTTAGAATAATAGCTGCTTTTGCTGCCTTTCTGGTACTCCTTCATATAGAAAGGGCGGGGATTCCTTACAAGGCAGCAGAAGGCAATTCTCTTATTGTAGATAATAGTAATATTACACACTTTAAAGAGTCTAATGGAGACCACAAGTGCCTTTTTATAACAGATTCCGGCGATGATAATGCAGTAGAAGCAAGGCACAATCTGGAACAGATCCTTATAGACATGAGGATTTCTTATGGCATAGCTGATATTGCAGAGGGTATACCTGATCCTACCGGTTATGACAAGGTGGTGATGGGGGTCAAGCATCTGTCTGCATTTGGTGAAAAGATACTTGAGTATACCGATTATGTATATGATGGCGGAAGGCTTATATTCTGGCTCCCTTTGGAAAGAGAAGGCACCCTTGATATCATAAGTGCCAAGCTTGGCATTACCGATCTTAGCTTTGATAACAAGGTTGTAGACTACTTTGATCCTGTTGATGATTTTATGCTGGGATCAAGTGATGTTCCTTTTTCTCTTGAGGATTATTTTAACTCCTCTATGCAGGTCAATGTAGATGAGGAGAGCGAAGTGTTCGCAACCTGCGGTACTACACCTCTTATCTGGAGGAGGAAGTACGGAGAAGGATGCTTTGTAGTATGTAATTTCGGATATTGTGAGAAGGCTTATAGAGGGATCTATAGTAGTGCTTATTCATTACTTGATGATGTATGCATATATCCTGTTATCAACGGCGCAGTCTTTTACCTTGACGACTTTCCATCGCCTGTTCCAAACGGAGATGGCAAGTACATACGACGTGACTATGGAATGGATATAGCGGAGTTTTATACCAATGTATGGTGGCCGGATCTTCTTTCACTTGGATCAAAGTATGACTTTAAGTATACAGGACTTATCATAGAGACCTACGAAGATCAGGTAAGTGGCAAGCTAAAGACTAATACAGATGTTGCTGACTATTATTACTACGGCAATATGCTCCTTAATGCAGGAGGCGAGCTTGGCTATCACGGTTACAATCATCAGCCTTTATGCAATCAGGACTTTGTATATACTGTGGATCTTGGATATAACCTTTGGGCTAACAATAATGAGATACGTGATGCCATGACAGAAGTTTTAAGGTTCTCGACAGGTCTTTTTCCAACAGCAAGGCTTCAGGTCTATGTGCCTCCGTCCAATATTATATCCAAGGAAAGCGTGAAGATACTGGATGATGAATTTGATGATATCACTACTATAGCATCGATATACCTTCCTGAAGGAGATACCTATGGGCAGGAATTTGATGTTGACCCAAGCGGTATGATCAATACTCCCAGGATCGTGTCAGGCGGAGTTAAGGATGATTATATGAGATTTACAGCCTTCTCAGAACTTAACTTCCACTTGGCAGCATCTCATTTTATGCATCCTGATGACTTGTTGGATGAAGACAGGGGAGCGGCTCTTGGCTGGGAATCTGCCAAGGATACAATAGATGAGTACATGAAGTGGCTTAATGAATCTGCTCCTCCAATGAGACATCTTACAGGCAGCGGCATAGCAGGAGCAGTGCAAAGGTATACCAATCTGATACTTGATATAGACCAAAGAGATGACGGCATAACGATAGAAGTAGACGGGCTTATAGACAGTGCCTACTGCATCGTAAGAGTTAACACGGGAATTGTAGGAGACGTAAAGGGCGGATCGCTTACGCCTTTAAAAGGTGATCTGTATCTTCTTGAGATCACAAAGCCGCATGTGGAGATTAGTTACAGCATAGATTAGAAAGGAACTTATCTTGAGAATCTGTCTGATATTAGAGGGTAGTTACCCGTATACTCATGGCGGCGTATCGTCATGGGCACATCAGATGATAAATGCGATGAAAGAGCATGAATTCGTGCTCTGGGTTATAGGTTCGCGCGCCAGTGATAAGGGTAAATACTTCTATGAAGTACCTGATAATGTAGTCAAGATCAAAGAAGTGTTCCTTGATGATGCACTTAGGATAAAGCCTGACAGGAAGAAGCTCCCACCTATGAAGGCAGAAGAAAAAGAAGCTCTAAAAGCTCTTCTTGACTGCGAACATCCTGACTGGGAAGTGCTATTGCACCTTTTTCAGGACAGACATGTTAATCCGTCATCATTTCTTATGAGTCAGGAGTTTCTTGATGTACTGGAGAAGCTGTGTAATGAGAAGTATCCATATGTGCCTTTTGCAAGTACGTTCCATACAATGAGATCTATGCTGCTGCCGGTTCTGTATATGCTGATGCAGGAAGTGCCCGAAGCTGACATGTATCATACCATCTGTACAGGATATGCAGGAATACTTGCTATAACAGCTGGGTATAAGACCGGGAAACCTGTACTTCTTACAGAACACGGTATATATTCTCGTGAAAGAGAAGAGGAGATCATAAGAGCTCAGTGGGTTCAGCCGGCATTTAAAAGGCAGTGGATCAAATTTTTCTACATGCTGTCTGATGCGATATACACGAAGGCGCTTAAAGTCACATCACTTTTTGACAGAGCTATGAAGACTCAGATAGAGCTTGGCGCAGATCCTTCTAAATGCTCTGTTATTCCTAACGGGATAAGATATGAGAGGTTTTGTGATATACCTCTAAAGGAAGAGGACGGGATCATAGACTTTGCAGCTGTTATAAGGATAGCGCAGATCAAGGATGTTAAGAGTCTTATCTATGCCTTCCATGAGCTTAAGAGTAAGAGATCTGATGTAAGGCTTCATATTCTGGGAGGCGTTGATGAAGACGAGTACTACGAAGAGTGCCTTAATCTGGTGGATTCACTGGGACTTAAGGATGACATTATATTTACAGGTCAGGTAGATGTGATCGAGTATCTAAGGAAGATAGATTTTACAGTTCTGACATCGATATCCGAGGGTCAGCCTCTGTCTGTACTTGAGTCGCTTGCTGCCAGAAGACCCTGTGTTACTACTGATGTAGGGTGCTGCAGAGACCTTCTTGAAGGGGGACCTGGTGATGAGTTCGGTGTTGCAGGATACCTTGCACCTCCTATGCATAGAGAAGGTATAGCGAGTGCTCTTCTAAAGATGTGCAGGAGTAGGCAGGACCGTGAGAAGATGGGGATAAGGGGGCAAAAAAGAGTGGATGCTTATTATAGACATGAGGATATGATCAAAAGGTACGAAGAGCTTTATAAGAGCGTTACATGAATACAAAATGGTCACAGAAAGGCTGATATATGGCTGGTATAGGTTTTGAGCTTAAAAAACTTTTTAGAGCTACCGGAGTACTTGGGGTTCTTCGTGCCTACGGTTATACAGGCATGATAACTGCAGGTCCTATGCTGCTGGGTATCTTCTATCTGATGGGCATAGGAGTTATTGGCAATCACTTTGGTCTTGAGCAGCATAGCAGAGAACTTCTTACCAGCATGATATCTTACAACCTTCTTATTTCTCTTATTGTGACAGGTTTTTTTAGCATGGTTGTTACAAGATATGTTTCGGACCTTCTCTATCAGGATAAAGAAGAGGAAGTCATAGGTTCACTTTCGGGATCTTTGTTTGTAATACTTCCTATAGGTTGTCTTCTATATGGAATATTTTTGATGATGTCAGGGAGTAGCCTTATCCAGATACTTTTGAATCTGTCTATGCTTGCAGAGCTTCTGTGTGTATGGATGATGATGAATTATCTGACTGCTATCAAGAATTATAAGGGTATACTTATTGGATATGTTGCCTCTATATCAGTATCTCTTGGCGGTGCATATATAGCGTGTCTTTTTATAGAGGTATCAATTAACTTATTACTTGTATTTGTATGTATCGGATACGGGATCATGATGTGTGTTGATATGGTCCTTTTATACCAGTATTTTCCTGCAAAAGGCAGTGACTTTTTTTCATTCCTTCACTGGATAGATGAATACAGACCTTTGGTGATCGTAGGCGTCTTTTCAAGTATAGGACTGTATTCGCACCTTGTTATAGCCTGGTTCTCGGGAGTCGGCAAGCATATATACGGCCTGTATTATGGAGCTCCACAGCATGACATTGCAGCTCTTTTTGCTTTTTTGACTATACTTATAACCAATATCAACTTTGTAGCTTCGGTTGAGGTTCACTTCTATCCCAAATACCGAAAGTATTATGACCTTTTTAATGGTAAAGGTTCGATAGGGGAGATCCAGGTTGCTGAGAAGGAGATGAAAGAGGTCCTTTTGCACGAGCTTGTATATACTGCAAGGCGCCAGTTCTATACTACAGCGATCATGCTATCTGTTGGGATGACACTTCTTAATAAACTGCCGCTTGGTTTTGATGATCTTATGGATGGATACTTCAGGGTACTGTGCGTGGGATACGGAATATATGCAATTGGTAATGTTATCATGCTGATACTTATGTACTTTACAGATTATGAAGGAGCAGGCATTTCTACAGTTATATTTGCTGTAGTTTCAACTGTTGGTTCAATTTATTCGATAGGACTAAATGTCAGGTTTTACGGCTTTGCCTTTGCATTTGGAGCCTTGGCATATCTTATATTCTGCACTATAAGGCTGTATGACTTTCTTGGTAATATTCCGTATCACATACTTGCGTCGCAGCCTATGGTCAGAAGAGAGAGGCGGAGCGTATTTACATATCTTGGTGAAGAGCTGAATAGATTTTTCCTTGATAAGTACAGGAAGGTAAGGCTGGATCTAAATGAAAAAATGGACAATAAAATGAAAGATAAAAATATGTAAATGGTAAAGAAATAGAATAAGTAACCAGATACAAAAATAGAATAAGTAAAAAGAATAGGGAAATGACCAGATAAGGAAATAGAGTAACAAGACTGTAAAGAAAAGAATCAGCATAAAAACGAAGAAAAATGATCAGGAGGCGATTGCTGTATGAAGGTCAGCCGATTTGTATCTATGTTCATATTGATAGTGGCACTTATAATGCTTGGCATATTCCAGTCAGGTTATGATGCGGTTGTCGAAGAAAACGCGAAAAACAAAGGCTCATCAGAAAAAGCACAGTATGTGGTATTTAGTAGTGATGATATCCTTAAAGATAATATTTCTGATAATTTCGCGCTGTATATAAATGACGATCCTTATGATGTTGTCACTATGTATCTGACTGTAAGGCAGGGCAATGCCGCAGAAGGAACTGATCATACATGGGAAGAGATCAATACCTACAGTGCCTACGAATACGAAGAGCTTGGAATTGACAGATACAAGGTAGCAGGGCTCTTACAGGTTGGAGATGAGAATGGGCCTGTGTTTGGAGAGCTTGGATATGGTGAGACTGCGCCCAATGCTACTGTCAATATCAGAGGTCAGACATCTACAAGTTATGACCAGAAGAACTATAAGATTGAAATAAAGGACAATAGAGGAGATTTTAGAGGCCAGACTACTATAGCTCTTAATAAGCATCAAATGGACGGACTTAGATTCAGGAATAAACTCTGCTTTGATCTTATGACAGGGATAGATCAGATGATGAGCCTTAGAACTCAGTTTGTGCATCTGTATGTCAATGACTTAACTGACGGCTCTGATGACGGATTTGAAGATTATGGTCTTTATACTCAGGTTGAGCAGCTCAATAAGACGGCTCTTAAAACCCATGGCCTTAATAAAAACGGATATCTGTACAAGATCAATTATTTTGAATTCTTCAGATATGAAGATGCTATTAAGCTTGTGGATGATCCTGATTTTGATCTTGCTGAGTTTGAAACTTATATGGAGATCAAGAGTAGCAATGATAATACCAAGCTTATAGAGATGATAGAGGATGTCAATGACTATTCTATTCCTATAGATACGGTGCTTGAAGAGCATTTTAATGTGGAGAATCTTGCCTACTGGCTGGCCTTCCATATACTTACCGGTAATGTAGATACATCTTGTCGTAACTTCTATCTATATAGTCCTGTCAATGTAGATACCTGGTATATCCTGTCCTGGGACAATGATGACAGCTTCATGGTTACAGAGAGAGAGATGAGGGGCAATGTCGAATACGGCGGATGGCAGATGGGCGTTAGTACCTATTGGGGCAATGTGCTGTTCCAAAGATGTCTTAAGTCTGACAAGTTCAGACAGGTACTGGATCAGGCTGTGCAGGATGAACTTGCATATATGACTCCGGAGAGGCTTAGCTCTATGATCTCTGAGTACAGTAAAGTAGTAAGACCATATGTTTTCTCAGGAAGAGATGCTCTTTATACTTCTCTTACCAAGGAGCAATATGACACTTTGGTAAGTAAGATACCTTATGAGCCACAGTATTATTATCAGGAGTATCTAAATTCACTTGAAAAGCCGCAGCCTTTCTATATTGGAGATATATCTTATGAAAACGGGATCTTATCAACCATGTGGGATTCATCATATGATTTTGACCAGGAGACTATAACCTATACTGTTACGATAGCAAGAGATTATGAACTCAAAGACGTGATCGCTACCTATAGCGGAGTCTGGACCAATATATCGCAGCAGATAGACTTAGAGCCCGGAAATCAGTACTTTCTGGCTGTGACTGCTACCAATGAGTCGGGATATTCGCAGGGAGCATTTGATTATTATATTGCCAACGACAGCTACTATTATGGCATGAAGAGCTTCTATCTGGATCTTGACGGTAGTGTTATAGCGGATTTTGAGGTTACGGAATAATGGATTATTAAGTGTGTAAGTGGTCTGGTTGATACTCTCTTAAAGATATAAGAAATTTAGATTGTATACGAGGCTTAACATGGGTGAAAAGTACAGGCATGAACTTAAATATTTAATTAAAAGAAGTGATGCAGAGCTTTTGAAGCTTCGCCTGAAGTATCTTATGGAGCTTGATCCTCACGCTGGTGAAGACGGGTATATGATAAGGTCCATATACTTTGATGACTACTGGAATAGTGCTTTTAATGACAAAGAAGCCGGTATCCTTGAAAGAGCAAAGTGGAGGATCAGGATCTATAACTGCTCTGATTCATCTATTAAGCTTGAGAGGAAGAAGAAGTTTGGAAGCTATATCTATAAGGAGGCGGCATCGTTATCAAAAGATGAGGCTATGAGGCTTATAGGAGGCGATTATCTTTTTTTGCTAAAAAAGGATAATGAACTCCTGCGGCAGTTCTATGTGGAATGTATTACAAAGCTTATGAAGCCGCGGGTTATAGTAGATTATGACAGACTTCCTTTTATATTGCCGGAAGGGACAGTGCGAGTGACTTTCGACTCTGACGTTAGAGCTGCCGTACTTTCAAATAATATATTTGATGATGCGCTTCCTTCTATATCCTGTATGGAAGATGGCAGGTGCATCATGGAAGTTAAGTTTACTGAGTTCCTGCCAAGGATGGTGAAGGAGATGATACCGGCAGGGGCAGCAGATATAACTGCATATTCCAAGTTCGGGATATGTGCTATGAAAACAGCTTATCTTCATGGATTTAGTTACTACGAAGAAACCGGTATACCAAGTGATATGATGCGTAAATAGAGGAACGGGCAGTACACTGGAGTCGGCACGCTTTAACTTAACTAGGAGGGATCTTATGAGCGTAAAAGACGTTATTAAAAATTCGTTTTTAAGTAATGACAGTTTTACCAAAACAGATGTAGAGCAGATAGTTGTCTCACTTATTGCAGCACTGCTTTTAGGACTTTTTATATATTTGGTATACAGAGTCTTTTACGCAGGGGTCATCTATTCTAAGAGCTTTGCTGTGACTATAGTGGGCATGACAGTCCTGACCTGCATGGTAACACTGGCAATCAGTACCAATGTTGTTATATCCCTTGGTATGGTCGGTGCGTTGTCTATCGTAAGATTCAGGACAGCTATCAAGGATCCTCTTGACCTTCTGTACCTGTTCTGGGCTATAACTGCAGGTATCACAGCGGGTGCGCAGATGTACCTTCTGGCAGTCAGCAGCAGTATCATAATGCTTGTAGTCATCATAATCTTCTATTCAAGGTCATCTAGTAAGATTGTATATGTGGCAGTTGTCCATTATACCGGGGATGATACTGGCGATAAGATATTGCAGGAACTTGGCAAGCTTAAGTACTGTATTAAGTCTAAGACCTTAAGAGGCCAGGAGACAGAAATGGCTCTGGAAGTATCTGTTAGGAAAAATGATCTGTTCTTTGAAGAGAAGATTAGAAATCTTGAGAATGTAAAGGATATTACACTCATACAGTATAACGGGGAATATCATGGGTGATAAATAAAAAAAGACTGTGGAGGAAAGAATATATGACTTATAAAGAGCAGATGGACATGGAATATAGTCGTGGAAGAGAAGAAGGCATTATTATATTTATTGAAGACAAACTTGAAGACAATGTCCCAGCAGATATAATTGAGCAGAAATTATGCAAGAAATTTGGGCTTACTGAAGAAAAGGCAAAAGCATATATTGACCAGGTGTCGGGTGCTTAGAAATAGTTTTAGAGTATTTTTACCTTGACTTTTGTCATGAGCATATTTAAAATGTAAGACAAATGCAAAGATGGTGTAGCGATTATCGCTAAGAAGATTTGTTTTCCCTAATAAGATTTTGTATATCAGATAGAAAGAGACGGAGGATCACCGGCTGAAAGTCCTTCGGGGTAAAGACATGATCGGAACATTCGCACCGGAGCAGATCTTATGAACGGACCACGATATATTGAGATTGATATTATATCTGGTTTCCAATTAGTTTGATTCGTTACGCGCGTTAAGCGTTTTGAGAGTCTGCCGCTTTATATATAGGCAGGAACACGGGTGGTACCGCGGATTATTATGGTAATTCGTCCCTTGTAGATGCAGAGAGCATTTACAAGGGACTTTTTTGTTGCCTTGATTTGTACAATGAGATCAGATCCAAGGTGAGAGATTAAGAATGTCCAGATAATATAATCATTTTCAGACAGAAACGGAGGAATGAAATGTTAGAGAATGCTGCATTAACAGAGAAGATCGAAGCCATAAGAGCTGAGATCAAAGAAAAAGCTGATAGTCTTGATACATCAAAGCTTGTATATGAAGCAAGAAAGAGCTTTATGGATCCTAAGACCGGCAAAATCAGCGCACTTATGAAGGAGATGAAAAATGTTCCCAAGGAGTCCAAGGCTGAGTATGGTAAGGCTGTAAACGAGCTTAAGGCATGGGCACTTGAGCATTTTGAAGATCTTGATAAGAAGATGAAAGAAAAGGAAGCAAAGCTTCGTTATGAGAGCGAGAAGATCGATGTAACAATGCCTGCTAAGATCAGAAAGCCAGGTAATCTTCATCCTGTAACTCAGATGAGAGAGACTCTTATCGATATCTTTGCAGGTATGGGATTCGAGATCTTCGAAGGTTCTGAGATAGAGAATGACTACTACAACTTCACAGCACTTAATACTCCTGCAGATCACCCTGCAAGAGATATGCAGGATACTTTCTATTTGAGTCCTGAATATCTTCTTCGTACACAGACATCAGCAGGTCAGATCCACGTAATGGAGAATCAGAAGCCACCGATCAAGATTCTGTCTCCCGGTAAGGTATTCCGTTCTGATGATGATGCTACACATTCACCTATGTTCTCTCAGATGGAAGGTCTTGTAGTTGATAAGAATATCAACCTTTGTGACCTTAAGGGTGCTCTTGATCTGTTCGTACAGAAGATATACGGCGAAGGTACTAAGACAAGACTTCGTCCTTCATACTTCCCATTCACAGAGCCGTCTGTAGAAGTTGACTGCAGCTGCTTCGAGTGTGGCGGTAAGGGATGCAGCCTCTGCAAGGGTACAGGCTGGATCGAAGTTCTCGGCGGCGGTGTTGTTAACAAGAAGGTACTTGAGAACTGCGGAATTGATTCTAATGAGTATAGTGGTTTCGCATTTGGTATAGGTATCGAGCGTATCACAATGCTTAAGTATGGTATCAATAACATTAAGCTTTTATTCGAGTCAGATCTTGATGTACTCAATCAGATTAATCATTTCGAGTAAGGCAGTTAAATGCAAGCATTTAACTGCTAGAAGTTATTTCCGTTTACGGAAATAACTTCCACAAAAACTATTAGGAGGAATCAAAAATGTTAGTACCTTTAAGTTGGCTTAAAGATTATGTAGATATAGATATTGAACCCAAAGAACTTGAGAAAAAGCTCTTCTCATGCGGTTTCGAAGTAGAAGAGAGCTGGGAAGTCGGTAAGGACATTTCTAAGGTTGTAGTAGGACAGGTAGAGACCTGCGAAGCTATTCCGGATACACACCTTCATGCATGTACAGTTAATGCCGGCGTGCATGGAACATTCAAGGTTGTCTGCGGTGCTGATAACGTTCAGACAGGTGGCAAGTATCCTCTTGCACTTGACGGCGCTACAGTTATTGAGACTGCCAAGGATCATGTTACTGTTGTAGGCGTTGCTACTATCAAGAAGGGCAAGCTTCGCGGATATGATTCTGAAGGTATGCTCTGCTCAGGTGTTGAGCTTGGTGTAACAGAGGATATGTACGAAGGCGCAGGATACAACGGACTTCTTGTTTTCCCTGAAGATACAGAAGTTGGAGCTGATGTTAAGCCTATCCTGGGCCTTGACGATTGGATCTTCGATGTTTCTATTACAGCTAACAGACCTGACTGTCAGAGTATTTACGGTCTTGCAAGAGAAGTAGCTGCAGTTCTTGAGAAGCCTTTAAAAGAGCCTGACCTTTCTTATACAGAAGATGACACAGAGAACGAGGGCTTTACAGTATCTGTAGAAGCTCCTGACCTGTGCCCAAGATATATCGCTCACTATGTTCATGATGTTAAGATCGGTCAGAGCCCACGCTGGATGAGAAGAAGACTTGCACTTGTAGGTAACAACTCAATCTCCAACATGGTTGATATCACTAACTACATCATGAGAGAGTTCGGTCAGCCTATGCACGCTTTCGACGGAAGCTTCCTTGAAGGCAACAAGATCGTCGTTAGAAGAGCTAATGATGGCGAGAAGATCGTAACTCTTGATGAAAAAGAGTTCACTCTTAAGAATGACAACCTTGTAATCTGCGATGGCGTTAAGCCTGTAGCTCTTGCAGGTATCATGGGCGGTCTCAATTCCGAGATCAGAGATACAACAACTGCTGTAACTTTTGAGTGCGCTAAGTTCGCACGCGACAATATTCGTAAGTCTTCACGTGCTCTTGGACAGTCATCTGATTCAAGTGCAGCATTCTCTAAGGGCGTATACGAGTACACAACCGTTATGGCTATGAAGAGAGCTCTTCATCTTGTTGAGGAGCTTGGCTGTGGTAAGATCTCCAAGACACACGTAGACGTCAACACAGGTAACAGCCTTGAGAAAAAAGAAATGAAGGCATCTATCAAGAAGGTTAACGGAGTTCTTGGTATCACAGTTCCTGATGAAGATATTGTTAGAATCCTTACAAACCTTAACTTCGAGCCAGTAGTAAACGGCGATGAGCTTACTATCAAGGTTCCTGCATACAGAGAGGATATGGAAGATTATCCTGATATCGCAGAAGAAGTTATCCGTATGTATGGCTATGACCACGTACACGGCACATTCCTTGAAGGCGCTGCTGTAACAATGGGTGGCAGAAACCAGAAGCAGAAGGCAGAGCTTAGGATTAAGCGTGCTCTTTGTGCTCAGGGCGCAAATGAATGTATGCATTATTCATTCTTCTCACCTTCAGATCTTAATCTTCTTGGATATGCTGATGATGCTAAGGAAAGAGAAGTAGTTAAGATCCTTAATCCTATCAACGAGGATCTCTCAGTTATGCGAACAACTCTTGCGGCTCAGATGATCCATGCTATATCTAGAAATCAGAAGAAGGGTACCCTTGAAGGAAGACTTTATGAAGTTGGTAACAGATTCTTCCCTAAGAGCCTTCCTCTTACAGATTATCCGGATGAAAAGGTTACACTTTGCATCGGTATCTTCGGACAGGACGAGGATTTCTACACACTTAAGGGCCTTTGCGATAACGTAGCAGATACTCTTCACGTAAGTTTCAAATATGAAGCAGGCAATAAGCCATTCCTTCATCCTTACAGAACAGCTAAGATTCTGTGCGACGGTGTTGAAGTCGGCTACCTTGGACAGATTACATATGAGATCCAGGATGCTGAGGATATGAGAGTTCCTGCATATGTTGCAGAGCTCGACCTTGATGTTCTTTCCAAGTACTATGAGAACGTACCTACATTCGTTCCGCTTTCTAAGTTCGATAAACAGAAGCGTGACCTTGCTCTTATTATGGATAAGACAACAACCTGCGGCGAAGTAGAAGAAGCTATCTACTCTTCCTGCAAGTATGTAACAGATGTTAAACTCTTCGACGTATATGAAGGACTTCCTATCCCTCCTACAAAGAAGAGCATGGCCTTCACTATAACCTTCACTCCTAAGGATGAAGAGCTTACAGATGAAGTTATAAGCGGATATGTAGACAAGATGCTCAGAAAGCTTCAGTTCACAATGGGCATTGAACTGAGAAGCTAACCAGTACTAAAAGATGCTAATAATAAAAAAATTATAAGCTGATCATTAAAAATAGCTGATTATTTCCGAAAACTACTATTGTAGTAGGAAATAATCAGCTATAATATTGAGCTGTAAAAGAGCGAAATTAATATAATTCTTTGAATTTATATTTTGGGTATAACGAAGCATGTTAATTTAGTTCAATTTTTTATAAGGAGAGTGAAATATGCTTAGAACAAATGCGTGGAATACGTACAACAAGACACAGCTTAAAGCTGTAGAAAAATTTGCTGACGATTACAAGAACTTCCTTGATAACGCTAAAACAGAGCGTGAAGCAATTGATACTATCGTTAACGAGATCGAAGCTGCCGGATACAGAGAGCTTAATACTCTTATCGGTGGTAAGACAAAGCTTAAGAAAGGTGATAAGGTTTACAGCGTATGGATGAATAAGTCCATCGTTATGTTCCAGATTGGATCAGAGCCACTTGAAAAGGGTCTCAACATTCTTGGTGCTCACATCGATTCTCCTCGTGTAGACGTTAAGCAGAACCCTCTTTGCGAGAAAGAAGGCCTTGCTTACCTTGATACACACTACTATGGCGGAATCAAGAAGTATCAGTTCGTAGCTATGCCACTTGCTCTTCACGGAGTTGTTGTTAAGAAGGATGGCACAACAGTTCAGCTTAACGTAGGTGAGGATGAGGATGATCCGGTATTCTTCTTCTCAGATCTTCTCATCCACCTTGCTGCAGAGCAGATGGACAAGAAGGCTGCTAAGGTTATCGAGGGTGAAGCTCTTGATCTTATCGTTGGTAGCAGACCTCTGATCGTTCCTGGTAAAGCTAAGAAAGAAGAGAAGGATGATCCTAAGCTTACAGAAGGCGAGAACTACGCTGTTAAATATGTTAAGCAGGAGACTACAGCTTCAATTGATGCAAGCAATGCAGTTAAGAGAGGCGTAATGGCTATCCTCTATGATCTGTATGGTATCGAGGAAGAGGACTTCATCTCAGCTGAGCTTGAGATCGTTCCTGCAGGTAAAGCAAGAGATGCAGGATTTGACAGATCCATGATCCTTGGCTATGGCCATGATGACAGAGTATGTGCATATCCTTCTATGAGAGCACTTCTTGAAACTAAGGATCTTAAGAGAACAGGATGCTGCATCCTTGTTGATAAAGAAGAGATCGGATCAGTCGGTGCAACCGGTATGCAGAGTAAGTTCTTTGAAAATGCTGTTGCAGAGCTTATGAACCTTACAAAAGAAGGTTACAACGATCTTGCACTTAGAAGATGCCTTGCAAATTCCTGCATGCTTTCTTCAGACGTAAGTGCAGCTTATGATCCAACATTCGCATCAAGCTTTGAAAAGAAGAACGCAGCACTTCTTGGCGGCGGTCTTGTATTCAATAAGTTTACAGGCGCTCGTGGTAAGTCAGGTTCTAACGATGCTAACGCAGAGTACCTTGCAGCTATCAGAAGAGTATGCGATGAGAACAAGATCGTATATCAGACAGCTGAGCTTGGTAAGGTAGATGTTGGCGGCGGCGGAACAATCGCTTACATCCTTGCACTTTACGGAATGAACGTTGTAGATTCAGGTGTAGCAGTTCTTAACATGCACGCTCCATGGGAAGCAATCTCCAAGGCTGACCTTTATGAGTCACTTCGCGGATACAAGGCATTCCTTACAGATATGGATCTTGTATATTAATTACATGTTAGTATAGAAAAAGAGCGTCTGAATGATATTATTCAGGCGCTCCTTTTTCATGCCATATTGAGTTCTACATATCATCCTGGCTATAGAGCTTCACATTCTCGTTCTTAAGAACTTCCAGTGTCTTTTCCAGATCATCTGTCTTCATTGCGATAGAAGCGCCATCATCGTTAAGTGACAGGCCGTATACGTATTGTATATTTATATCATTCTGCTCAAGGCTTCTTACCACCTTTTCAAGACTACCGACTTCCTGAGGTATTGATACTACGATGACATCGTTGACCTTAGAAGTGATACCATGTTCTTTTAAAAGTTTATGAGCTTTTGCAGGATCTTCGCAGAGCATACGAAGAACGCCAAATTCGCTTGTATCTGCAATTGAGATAGATAAGATATTAATACCGTTGCCGCTTATAATTGAGAGGACATCATTAAGGCGTCCTGTTTTATTTTCAAGAAATACGGAAAGCTGTTTTACAAACATAGATATTCCTTTCTTTCAAAAAAGATGGCTGTTAGTTGCTTTGCTATATTATGATTTTTGGGCGTAGACTTAGCTATAGAGCTTTCTCTTGTCTATAACATGTTTGGTCTTGCCGTCTGAATGTACGAGACCATTGGGCTCTACTAATTTAACCTTGGCATTAAGACCTATTGCGCTCTTAAGTTTATTATGAATCTCATTTGAAAGTTTCTCAAGTCCTCTTACTTCATCTGTGAAAACTTTTTCTGCAATCTCAACCTGAACTTCAAGTGTATCTGTATTGTCTACGCGGTCTACAACCAGCATGTAGTGAGGAGTTGTGCCATCTATATTCAGAAGAGCAGCTTCTACCTGTGAAGGGAATACGTTGACGCCTCGGATTATAAGCATGTCATCGGTACGGCCTTTAAATCTCTGGATCCTTGCCATGGTTCTGCCGCATTCACACTTGTCGATCTCAAGCGAAGTAAGATCCTTGGTACGATAACGGATAAGAGGCATGCCTTCTTTTGTCAGATTAGTAATAACAAGTTCGCCGTCGCAGCCTGCAGGAAGGTCCTTATGTGTTGCAGGATCGATGATCTCAGGAAGGAAGTGATCTTCCCAGATGTGGAGACCCTTGTGGTACTCGCAGTCGCAGGCAACACCCGGACCGCATATCTCTGTAAGGCCGTAGATATCATGGGCTTTGATATTGAGCCTTTTCTCCATCTGATCACGCATCTCATCTGTCCAGGGTTCAGCTCCGCAGATGGCTGTCTTAAGCTTTATTTTATCAAGAAGACCAAGCTTTTCTATATCTTCTGCTACATGTAGAAGGTATGATGGTGTGCAGGCGATGGCAGTAGCCTTGCAGTCGATCATCATATCAAGGAGCTTTTGTGTGTTACCTGTAGACATAGGAAGGACAAGGGCGCCAAGGTATTCAGCGCCGTAATGAGCACCAAGACCACCTGTGAAAAGACCATAACCGTATCCGACCTGAATTATGTCATCCCTTGTGATACCAGCCATAGACAGACATCTAGCCACACACTCAGACCACATCTCAATATCACGTCTTGTATACACACCAATCTTAGGCTTACCGGTAGTGCCGCTTGATGCATGAACACGTACAAGCTCTGATGTTGGAACAGCAGCAAGACCGAAAGGATAAGTTTTATTAAGGTCTTCATAGGTTGTGAAAGGGAGCTTTTCAATGTCTTCAATTCCTCTGATATCTCCTGGTTCAAGACCCAGTTCCTGCATCTTCTTGCGATAGTATTCTACGTTGTGATATACCTTGTTGACCACTTTGACGAGTCTTGCACTTTGAAGATTAGCAAGTTCATCTCGTGACATACATTCTTTGGTTTCATTCCATATCATGAGTTTCTCCTCCGTATAATTACTTTTTTCTTATCTTGCTTCCGGTTGTTATGACTCTGCATAGTTCAATATCATCTGAATAGATGCATATTTCATATACACAAGTGGATTTGCCTTCTCTTACGACATTTGCTTTGGCAGTTAAAGTTCCTGTTTTTACAGTTCTCATAAAGCTTATAGAACTTTGAAGCGTTACGGTTACATATTCCGAATCGATATCTGAATTAACTGCAACTGCAAAAGCGAAGTCTGCCATAGTAAAAAAGACTGCGCCCATGAGTCCGCCAACAGCATTTATATGCCGATCATCTATTTTGAGTCTGACTTCACTATGTCCGGGATCTGCTTTGACTATTTCAATTCCCGTAACCTGTGTTGCGTATTTGTCATTTGCAAAAAAATCACGAACTTCATCTAGTGTTTTCAATGCTATCTCCAGTTTGAGTTAAGAATTTTAATGATCCATATATTAGAACTAAACTTTTAAAATAATCAAAATACCCATCACTAAAATGTGATGGGCATTATAATTATGCCTTACGTCCTAAGTCGAAGGCTTTTTTATTAAGTTCGATGAATTTTGGTGGTACGCATTCTTCCAATGCTTCAAGCCATTCTGCTTCTGTCACATCGGTAAAATATGTTGAAAAGCGTCCCATAAGGACTACGTTTGCAGCCTTGGCGCTTCCGGCTTCCATGGCGATTCCAAGGGCATCGATGGCATCAACCTTAGCCCCTGCATCCTTCATCTTGTCGATGAGGCCTTCAGGATAGGTTGCTGCACCTGTGATTACAGGCATTGGATCCATCTGCTGGTTGTTGACGATAACCTGTCCGCCGGGCTTTAAGTTGGCCATATAGCGGGCTGCTTCAAGAGTTTCGAAAGAGATGATATAGTCAGCTTCTCCTTTATCAATAATAGGAGAGTAGACCTTATCGCCAAATCTTACATATGTTACAACGCTTCCGCCTCTCTGGCTCATGCCGTGAACTTCTGAAACCTTAACATCTACGCCCTTTTTAAGCATTACGTGTCCCAGGAGCTTACTTGCAAGAAGGGAGCCCTGTCCTCCGACACCGACTATCATTACATTTGTTGTATTGTTCATTTTATTGTTACCCCCTCCTGTGTTTCAAAAGCTTCGAAGTGGCACAGCTGAGTACATACATTGCAGCCTACGCAGAGAGTAGGATCAACGTGGGCTTTGCCATTCTTCATAGAGATTGCAGGACATCCTATCTTCATACAGGATTTACAGCTCTTACACTTGTCTGTGTTGACTTTGATAGGAGGGTTATGCTTGACCTGTTTTAAAAGTGCGCATGGACGACGGCTGATGATGACAGAAGGAGCCTCTTTGGCAAGTTCTTCTTTAACAGCAGTCTCGCACTCAGAGATGTTATATGGATCTACAACGCGCACGTTCTCTATACCCATAGCACGGCACAGGGCTTCAAGATTGATCTTACCTGCAGGATCACCTTTGATGTTATAGCCTGTTGTGGGATTCTGCTGATGTCCTGTCATACCGGTTATGGAGTTATCAAGGATGAGTACTGTAGAGTTGGTCTGGTTATAAGCGATATTGGCAAGGCCTGTCATACCGGAGTGCATGAAAGTTGAATCGCCGATAACAGCTACGGTGCGACCTTCACTTTCTTTGCCAAGAGCCTTATTAAATCCGTGGATGGAGCTTACTGATGCGCCCATACACTCTGTTGTATCAACGGCATTAAGTGGCTGTGCAGATCCAAGTGTGTAGCAGCCGATATCGCCAAGGACTGTGATCTTGTTCTTGGAAAGGGCATAATACATGCCTCTGTGAGGGCAGCCTGCGCACATAACAGGTGGACGGACAGGGAGGTTCTCGATAGGAGTGCAGTGCGTTTTCTCCTCTAGTCCCATCTTGGAAGCAATTAGGCCTTGAGAGAACTCATCTATCATTGGGAAAACATCCTTGCCGGTTACTGTAAGACCTAATACTTTGCAGTGAGTTTCGATGATAGGATCAAGCTCTTCGATTACTACAAGCTTTTCAACTTTGGCTGCGAAGTCCTTGATAAGCTTAACAGGAAGAGGATTAATAAGACCAATTTTAAGAACGCTTACGCTGTCCCCATATACTTCTTTGACATACTGATAAGAAGTAGAAGAGGTGATGATACCTATCTTGGTATCTGCCATCTCTACTCGGTTAAGGTCACATGTTTCAGCATACTCGATAAGCTTTTTGGTACGCTCTTCAACGAAAGTATGGCGTCTTTTGGCATTAGCGGGCGTCATGATATATTTTGAGGGATTTTTTTCATAAGTTTTGACAGGAAGTTCTACTCTGTCATGAAGTTCTACGATGCTCTGAGAGTGAGCAACTCTTGTGCACATCTTAAGAAGGACAGGAGTATCGAACTGTTCTGAGATCTCATAAGCTCTTTTGGCAAAATCAAGGGCTTCCTGAGAGTCAGATGGCTCGAGCATCGGGATCTTGGCTGCTATTGCATAGTGACGTGAATCCTGCTCATTCTGAGATGAGTGCATGCCCGGGTCATCAGCTACATTGATAACAAGACCTGCATTAACTCCTGTATATGCTATTGTAAAAAGGGGATCTGCCGCAACGTTAAGACCTACGTGCTTCATGGCGCAATAGCTTCTCTTACCTGCAAGGGATGCACCAAAGGCTGTCTCCAGCGCTACCTTCTCATTTGGTGCCCATTCACAGTAGATTTCATCATACTTGGCAGCTTCCTCCGTGGTCTCGGTACTGGGTGTACCGGGATAGCTGCTGGCAACGCATACACCTGCTTCGTACAGACCGCGAGCAAGGGCTTTATTGCCTAACATTATTTCTTTCATGTCCGTTCTCCTCCTAATATATTTAGAATATACACGCTATATTGCCCCGCGCGTGTATCCTTTTTGCCAATACTTCTTTCTATTATATATTAAAGCGTTAAAGTATGGAAGTGCCAATTGCAAAATTCTGTATTCTGACCTTCGCTTACTATGTCTTAGAGGATGTTGATCCTCAAAAGTGCGTTGTTAATTATGTTCACAGAATTGTCGAAATATTTATGTAACATTACCGGATATGAAATATAAGTGGAAGTCTTAACATAAAAAAAGAGAAATAGAAGAATAGAGGTGTCTTTTAAGATGAAATTATTGCTGGTAGAAGATGAACTTAAGATGCAGTCTGCTCTAAAAGAGATATTAAAAAGAGAGGGATATGATGTAACTGCAGTAGAAGATGGTGAGAGTGCTCTTTCTGAGATTCTTACCGGTGTCTATGATGCTATTGTCCTTGATGTGATGATTCCGAAGCTTTCAGGAATTGAAGTTGCAAGAAAGACACGCGCTAATGGGATCAAGACGCCGATATTGATGCTGACTGCCATGAGCGAACTTGATGATAAGGTCAACGGTCTTGACAGCGGGGCGGATGACTATCTTACTAAGCCCTTTATGACAAAGGAGCTTCTTGCAAGACTAAGGGCGCTATTAAGAAGGAATGTTCAGTCTACAGATGGAAGTCTTACTGCAGGAGACTTGTCGCTGGATGTGCAAGGCTGCAATCTTTCCTGTAGTAAAACCTCTCAGACAGTAAGGCTTAGTGAAAAAGAATTAAGGATCATGGAATATCTTATTTCTAATCAGGAACAGATAGTATCAAGAGAGCAGATAGCTACTAAAATCTGGGGATTTGAAAATGAGGCTGAATATAACAATGTGGAAGTCTATATCTCTTTTACCAGAAAAAAGCTTGCATTTATAGGAACTGATATGGAGATAAAGGCTCATAGAGGAATCGGATACCGGATTCAGCCAAAAAACGGATGATAGATACAAACTTTAGGGATGCCATAGTACTTAAGTGGTGAGCTCTAGTGAGTATATTTATAGTAAACAAATTTAGAAGGTATACAGATATGTTTAAAAGGACAAGGCTTAAGATAATGATCTTCATAACGACGACAGTTATGCTGCTGCTAGTAGGAACAGTTGGGGCGATAGCACTGTCTTCATATATAGAAGAATATAACCAGACGGTGGGAGCTGATAAGAACGGGCTATTGGAGCTGTTCGAATATTCGGTGCCGGATGAGGACGCTGCTACAAAAACAGGTAGTGAGGATAGCGGTGAAGAATCAGGTACTGAGTGGGGCTATGATCATAGTAGTCTTCCCCGAAAGGATATGGAGGCTCAGCTTAGCATCATAAAGCGCTTTGTAGGTGTTCTTATCAGGAATACTTTTAGAATAGGTCTGTTCATAGTCATCCTCGTGTTCTCTTTATCTTATTTCATCGCAGGATGGATATTGAAGCCTTTGGAAGAGAGCTATAAGAGGCAGAAACAGTTCATATCTGATGCAGGACATGAGCTTAAAACTCCGGTTGCAACTATAGATGCTAATGCAGAGCTTCTATACAGTGATATCGGAGACAATAAGTGGCTTGACAACATCCGCTATGAAAGCAGGCGCATGACTGAGCTTATCAGGCAGCTGTTGGATCTTGTAAGGACTGAGACTGTTAAGAATATCAAGGAAGATGTTGATCTTGGACGGATAGTTATGGGAAGCGCTCTTGTTTATGAAGCTGTTGCCTTTGAAAAAGGGTATCTTATCGAGACAGATATAGATGATGATATAGTGATACATGCAGACAAAGGGCAGATGGAGCAGCTTGCAGCGATACTTATTGACAATGCCATAGACCATGCAAGCGGTGATGGAGCTATTAATATATCTTTAAAAAAAGACAGGTCACGGGTTATCTTAAGCATTAGTAATCCCGGAGATGAGATCACAGATGAAGATATGAAGAATCTGTTTGAAAGATTCTATAGAGCAGATAAAGCTCATAGTGATAACGGGCACTATGGACTTGGCCTTGCTATTGCAAAGGTTATAGTAACTTCTCATAAAGGGTCTATCAGTGTTAAGAGCGGTGGCGGCGTAAATGTGTTTACTGTAGAACTGTGAAAGCTTTATTATTCTTTAAGAAAACTTCAATGTTACTTCAATGTTCGTATAGATAATGTAGATATAAGCAAATGAGAAATACATGCGAGTTATCGCAATATATTATTTGGAGGCGTATATGAAGAAAAAGAAACTTCTTACTCTTTTAACAACATCAGCACTTACAGCATCTATTGTAGGATGCTCAGGTGCTGCATCTACTACGACATCATCTGATACTACCAGTAGTGCAAATGAGTCATCTGCAGATGAAGCAGAAGATCTTGCTCAAACAGCCGCACAGGAGACCTCTGATGAGTCAGAAAGCACAGCTACTTCATCACTTGAAGCTACATCAGCTGAAGATAGAGCATATATCGAAGAGACACTTAACCTTGCCAATAATGAAGAGGTTACCTGGACCTATGATGCTGATGCAGATGCATGGATCATGAGCATAGTAACAGCAGTTGCATATGCAGAGATTGAAGATGAAGAGGGCGTATCTGTATGTATTCCCGGAGCATATATTAAAGGTATAGATACAGACGGCGACGGTGAAGCTGATATCACAGCTGATTCCTATACAGAAGCTGTGCATGGACAGCTTGTCATAGACTACGAAGCTGAGGTTACAAGCTCAAATGGTCAGGTGTATACAGCATCTACCGCGCCTGTGATACTCAATACAGGAGCTGCAGGCTATAGCTCATCAACTAATACTACTGCAGCTACATCATATGCATCAGAAGGCTATATCAATGTATCCTGCGGTAACAGAGGTAAAAATGATACTGTTACTGATGAGGATGGCAATGAATCCTATACAGGTGATGCGCCTTCATGTCTTGCAGATCAGAAGGCAGCAGCAAGATTTGTAAGATACAATATCCTTCTTGGAAACCTTCCCGGAAGCACAGAGTACTGGGTATCAACAGGAGGCAGCGGCGGCGGAGCTCATGCGACAATGTTTGCAGCTACATCCAACAGCTCAGATTTTTATGACTATCAGATCGAGGTTGGATCAGTTGGTGTATATGTCAATGAAGATGGTACATATGATACAACTGTTACGATTGATGGTGTAACCTATGATCTGTCTGACGGAGCCTGGGGAGCAGTTGCATACTCACCTATCACTTCTTTATACGAAGCTGATATGGCTATGGCTTTTGAGTACTACATGGATACTGATTATGACTTCAATACATCGTTCCAGGAGCAGATGGCTAAGTACCTCTCTGAAGAGTATATGACTTATATCAATGACCAGAATCTTACAGTCAGTGAAGCTGATGTAGAACTGGACATCAATGGCGACGGTGACATGGAGGATACCATAGATCTTTATATAGAATATGATCTGGAAAAATATGCTGATACCAACGGATATGGCGGAACATATCTTGATCTGTATCTTGCGGAGTTTGAATCCAATCTTCAGTGGTACCTTGATAATCTTGACTATGCTGATGGCTGGACATGGTTTGATGAAGATGGCAATGCTCTGTCTGATGAAGAAGTTGCAGCTATGACTTCTGAGGATAAAGCTACAGCATTTATAGAAGGAAGATATGCTAAGAGCAGCTCATCTCAAGGCGGAATGGGAGGCCCCGGCGGCGGAATGGGCATGATGAACGGTGAGAAGCCGGATGGAATGACAGGCGGCCCCGGCGGCGACATGGGTCAGGCTCCTGATGGTGACATGACAGGTGCGCCTGAAGATATGACAGAGGCAGCAGATACTGATAATACAGAAGCTTCTGATATAGAAAACTCTGATACAGAAAACTCAGATGTAGAAACTGCAGATGCTGAATCTGAAGATGACAGAAGCTTTGCAAACTCAGATGTAGCTGCAAACTCTGCAGGAGATACCATGGACGTAGGAACTCCTGATGAGGGTACAACCCAGTCAGCAGGCAGTACAACAGACTCTTCTAACTACTCAACATATGCTGAGATGCTCGAAGCATACCAAAATGATGTTGCAGAAGTTTATGCAGGCGATGAATATGGCAATGTATCGGTAGAACTCTACAATCCTCTTAACTATATAGGAGATGAGGACGGAGATGACCCTGTATGGATCAGAATGGTATGCGGCGCGGCTGAGGGCGATATCTCGATGTTCAATTCACTTAACCTGCAGCTTGCATTCTTATCAAGCGGCGTAGACGCAACAATAGAGTGGCAGTGGGATGGCGGACATGTACCATCAGAAGTACTTGGTGAGTCCCTGGCACTTACTGTAGATACTATGTACGGCGAGTACGTAGAAGGCGCAGTTAAGATCACTAAGTCTGAAGCGCAGACCCAGACCCAAAATGGCGATGCAACTGAGGCAACAGGAACAGATATCAGCAGCTGGGTAGATTATGATGATACATCAGCAGTATCATTCAGCCTTGCAGATGCAGTAAGCTATAGAACAAAAGGCGCAAGCAAGTCAACTCCCGGATTTGACGTAATAGATTATGGTCAGGAAGATTATGTATTCGGAGACTCCGACAGCGATGCAAGACACTGGAGTGTATGGGTACTAAAGGTACTTGAAGAGCACCAGGATGAACTTGAAGAGCTATTTAACAGCGGAGAGTAAGATGATAGCTTAATAGAATATTTGATCAGTAATATCTGAATAATAAAAGCAGGTGGCAGTATCTAATAAGTTAGAAACTTCCACCTGCTTTTGGGCTGTTCAAAAAAGTATTATTTTACATAGTAGTGTCTTGCGATCCACTTGGACAAGCCTTCAAGGCCGGGATAGACGATTCGCTCACTCATATTGAGCTGATCCAGCATATCTCTTACGCGCCATCTAAGAGACTTGTCTATTACATATTTGACTGTGTCCTTAGTATTATCAGCAAGGAACTTCTCGATATCTTCAATTCCTGTAGGTACTACTGCAAAGAATGAATGCTGGTTGATGATCCTTTGATTAAGTGACGGAGGCTCTATGATGACCATTGCATTATCTTTCATGTCGCTGTCGTACTGCTTTAAGCTGTTGCCTGTAAGGGATTTGAGCATATCTACTGTGAAGATGGATGAGTGCTTTTTCTTAACCGCATATTTGTATGGGTCAGGAAGGATCTCTACCATCTCATGCATATTGATACGCCATACTATGCAGTCATGCTTGTCCATCTCTTCAAGAGACTCTTCTGTTGTAGCGAAGTTAAGAGCTACAAGTGCTGACTGTGTCCAGTCAAGAAGCCTTGTGGGAAGGCCATAGTGCTGACCCAGGATCATCTGTCTCCAGACAGAGTGACCGATGTTGGGGTCTTCCTGGATGGCATATTTGGCAAAATTCTCAAGAATAGCCGGTTCTAAGCTTTTCTGAAGACCTTTGCAGTTCCTGCTAAGACTTGTATACATCTTGAAAGATGAGTCTGACATTCCTCTATAGACATAAGGACTTCTGTTTCTGTCAAGGTCAGGCCTGTATTCCTGTTCTGTAAGCAGTGGCAAAAGATGTTCTAATGTTTTTATCTGTACTTCTTTGATCATAAAAACCTCTTTATTTTTCCTAATAACTCTTTATGTACTTGGAGAGTATATCACATCTTTAGTAAAATAGTTACTTTAATTATGACAGAGTAAACGGCGTTTGAACATATCCTGGCATGAGCTTATAATAAATAATAGTATATCGGAAGGATGGGTGGGCTGTTCGAAGAGGTACGAGAATAATTTGATAGTGCTAATAAAAAATATGAGTGTAAAATTCAAAGAAATAGAGTATAATTAGAATTTCGAGACAATGATTGTTAAATGATGTTCATAAATATGGCTCTTAGTGTCAGCATACCAGTATACTGACTCGTTCATATTTATGGATTGATATCATAAGTATTAGAGATATTCAGGCTAATACGGTAAGGAAGTAATAGATATGAGTACCAATGAGATTAACAACAAAGAAAATGATCCGATGCTCGGACTTCGCACATCGGATTATTATTTTGACCTTCCACAGGAGCTTATAGCACAGGATCCCCTTGAGGACCGTGCTGCATCAAAGCTTCTTGTTATGGACAAAAAAACCGGAGAGATCCAGCACCATGTTTTCAAAGATATCATAGATTATCTTGAGCCCGGAGACTGCCTTGTTCTTAATAACACCAAGGTTATCCCTGCAAGACTTCTTGGAACCAAGGAAGAGACCGGTGCTGCAATTGAGATCCTCCTTCTTAAAAGAAGAGAGAATGATGTCTGGGAGACTCTTGTAAAGCCCGGTAAGAAGATGCGCCCCGGTGCCAGAGTGACATTTGGCGACGGAAGGCTCAAGGCTGAGGTTCTTGAAGTAATAGAAGATGGTAACAGACTCGTTAAGTTCTATTATGACGGTATTTGGGAAGAAGTGCTTGATTCTCTTGGCGAGATGCCTCTTCCTCCATATATCACACATAAACTTCAGGACAAGAATATGTACCAGACTGTTTATGCCAAGTTTGACGGATCAGCAGCTGCTCCTACAGCAGGGCTTCACTTTACACGTGAGCTTCTTGATGCCATTGAGAAAAAAGGCATAGACCTTGCATACGTAACTCTTCACGTAGGTCTTGGAACTTTCAGACCTGTTAAGGTTGATAACGTTCTTGAGCATCATATGCATACAGAGTGGTATCAGGTAACACAGGAAGCTGCTGATAAGATTAATAAAGCAAAAGAGTCCGGACACAGAGTTATCTGCGTAGGAACTACAAGTTGCAGGACTATTGAAAGCGCTGCTGATGAGAACGGTCACCTTAAGGAATGCTCTGATAACACTTCAATATTCATATATCCAGGATATAAGTTTAAGGTCCTTGACTGCCTTATCACTAACTTCCATCTTCCGGAGTCAACGCTTGTAATGCTTGTTTCAGCACTCGCAGGAAGAGAACATGTGCTTAATGCATATAATGAGGCTATAAAGCTTAAGTACAGATTTTTCTCATTTGGAGATGCATGCTTTTTTACAGACAAAATGCCAAAGTGAATTTGTAAGTAGCTTAAGTTAATGGTATAGTGGAACAATTCGTTGGGGGTAACATTATTTATTCAATGCAGTTCCAGGAGACACGATATGAAAAAATATGTATTGGCAATGTTACTTGCAGGATCAGTTGTTTTAGAAGGATGCGCGATAGGATCAGCTCCGTATGTAGAAGGCGTGAATCTTACAGATGGTGCTTCTGATGAAAATGTAGAACAAGGTAATGATACAGAAGCTGGTGATGATGCGGTATCTGCAGATGATACAGCAGTTGAAGATAGTGCTGTAACTGATGAATCTGTAGATGGTGATTATGAACAATTCACCAAAGATTATACAGATGATATAAGGGCTAAGGTTACAGAGATTACAGCTTCTTCTAATTCACTGACAGATGAGCTTACAAGTATAGTAGCTCTTTATGATGAGTATGATAGTCTTAGTACGAACGCTCCTAACCAGACAGCAATGAACGAAGTCTGCGGATGGGGAACTGTTGTATGGAAAGAAGAGTGTCTTAGTCTTCTGGGCAGGATGGAAACAAGTGATTCTGCCGGTTATCAGGATGTTAAGTCAGAATATGATAACTGGGAAAAATATGTACCAGCTATGGCCCAGAAGATGAGCGATAGCTATGCAGATGGCAGCATCTACCCGGTGATCTATTCTTATAATACAGCCATGAGATATAAAAGGTATGCTTATATCCTTGCAAGTTCGCTTGCAGATATTCAGGGAGAGGTAACTTTCAGCTTCCCTGACTCTACTATGTGCGGCTATTATGGCGATTATAGTAGTGACAGCTATCTTATCATCACTGAAGGAATGGAAAGCGGATCTTATGACATCGTGATCCATATAGATGATACCAAAGAGATTCGCGGATGGGGCAGCGTAGATGAGAACTCTGATGGTAGTGAAGTAATTGCTTTTACAAGTGATGACGCAGCAGTTGAAGGAACTATCGACTGCTTTGCATTAGGAGCAACATTCTACGTATCTGCAAGTGATGGATCTATAGTAAGTCAGGAAGAATCCTACGACTTTACATTCAAGTACTAAAAGATAATAAATTTTTTTCAGAACATGCCGCTTTACTGATACAGCGGCATGTTTTTTGTTTCGCCAGCGCTGCCCACTTGAACGGCGCGCTATCACCAAAAGCTTTGCTGGGGCAAGCAGTATATAGATCATTGCCATGCTGTTAATCGTTTTAAACTTCATGGCACGATAGCTGGTGCTTTTCATTCTGGGGTCCAAAACTCGCTTCGCTCAGGCAGTTGGACCCCGGGCAGAATGAAAATCTCCATCTATCATGCTCATGAAGTTAATAAAACGATTAAAAAGCATGGCAATGATCTATATACTGCTTGCCCCAGCAAAGCTTTTGGTGATAGCGCACCGTCCAAGTGGGAAGTCTGTAAATTTTCATTATTTATTGTAAGATCGGGGAGAAAACAAATATTGCTATTTGCTGATATATTTTCCTATCATCTACTAATTTGAATATGCTAACATTTAGAATCGAATAAGCAACTAAACTTTCAAAAACATATATGGTGAGGTTTATATGGTACATACAGTAGAATGGAACAATGATTGGTACTTTGGAAAGAAGGCGTGGCAGGAGATTGACCCCTCAAAGCCATTAGATGGTGAGAAGGTTACTGTCCCCCATACCTGGTACAAAGATGGTGATTATTATCAGGGAGAAGCTTTCTATCAGAAGAGATTTGATTATGTCAAAAAAGATAGTCAGAGAGTATTTGTAAAGTTCTACGGAGTAGATAAATTCTGTAAGATATTCCTTAACGGGCATGAGATAGGCAGCCATGCAGGTGGATACAACCTTTTTGCAGTAGAGCTCACAGATAGTCTTATAAATGGTGAGAATATATTCACTGTCCTTGTAAGTACTGACAAGAAGCTGATGGTATCCCCTATTTCAGGCGATTTTGCAGTCTTTGGCGGTATTCATAGAAAGGTTGAATTCATAGAGACTGAGTATAACTGTTTTGACAGAACCTTCTATGGATGTGACGGCGTTCTTTTTAATACTCTTGTAAATGAGAATGGAGACGGAGAGCTTCTTGCAAGAACAATCTGTTCATTGGAATCAGATACAGATAATGCAAAGGTCAGGATCTCTATCCTTGAAGATGGCAGAGAGCTTGCAGCTGATGAAATTGATATTCAGAAAGCTGACGAAACAGCTATTCAGAAGACTTCTGAAACAGATGTTCATATGACTCATGAAATGGACATTCAGATAGCTAATGGTCTGGATCATACAAGCAGCAAGAAATTCTCAAACTATGAGTCTGGCGATAAGCTCTGCAGAGCTGTAACTATCCCTTCTCCAAAACTTTGGAATGGAAGAGATGATGCTCATATGTATACTGCAAGAGCATCTTTATATATAGATGGTATAGAAGTCGACAGGGTTGATAAAGAGGTCGGCTTTAGAAGTATTAAGATGGATGCGGATAAGGGCTTTTTCTTAAACGGTGAGCATGTAAAGCTCCGCGGCGTTGCCAAGCATCAGGATACTGACGGCGTATTCTCGGCAGCTACTATGGATAACTGGAAGAAGGATATGGAGCTTATCCATGAGATTGGAGCTAACGCTGTGCGTCTGTCTCACTATCCTCATCCTCAGGAAGTATATTCTATGTGCGATGAGATGGGGCTTGTTGTATGGGCTGAGATTCCGCTGCTTAAGCTCCCAGAAGAAGATGACATATTTGAAGATGCAAAGCATCAGCTTACAGAGATGATCCTTCAGAATATGCATCATCCTTCCATATGTTTCTGGGGGATTCAGAATGAGATTGCTATATACGGAGAGTTTCCATATATGGCAGACAGACTCCATGTGCTTAATGATATGGTTCATGCTCTCGATGACAGCAGACTGTCTACCTGTGCTAACCTTAATGTGGTTCACTCTGACAGCACTCTTAATCAGGTTACAGATGTTACAGCTTATAACATCTATTATGGCTGGTACTACGGAGAATTCGCTGACCATGGCAAGTTCCTTGACGAGTTCCATAAGGTGAACCCGAACATGCCTCTTGGTATATCTGAGTATGGCGCTGATACCAATACTGCTTATCATAGTGATGATCCTAAGGTAAACGACTATTCAGAAGAGTTTCAGGCTCTGTATCATGAGAGCGTGTATCCTGAGATGGCTGGGCGTGATTTTGTCTGGGGCAGTTTTGTATGGAATATGTTCGACTTTACAAGTCCTGTAAGACAAGCTGCCAATATCAAGAACAGGAATATTAAAGGCCTTGTGACTTTTGACAGACAGACTCGCAAAGACAGCTTCTATTACTACAAGGCAATGTGGTCATCAGATCCTTTCGTATCTATTGCAAGTAAGAGATATGTGAACAGGTGCGCTGATAAGATCACAGTCAAGGTATATTCTAATCTTGAAGAAGTGACTCTTATCGCATCAGGACATGAATATAGTGCCAAGGTAGATAACGGCAGCGCAGTCTTTGATAATATACCTCTTGAAATGGGAGATAATAAGATCGTTGCAAGGGCGAAAGATGTGTGCGATGAAGCTACATTTGTAAGAGTAGAAGAAGCTGATACATCTTATGTATATGTAGATCAGAACCCGGGACTTAACGTACGTAACTGGTTCCTTGATGAGCAGAGTGAGAAGGAACTGTTTCCTGAGGGTTATCTGTCTATAAGAAGTACTATAAATGACCTTCTTGCATCTAAGGAAGCTACTGCAGTTATAGATAAGAGAATGCCTGACGTTGGTGAGGCGCTTAGAGATATGGTAGGAACCTTTACATTGGAGAAGTTTTTCTTCTATGCAAAACCTGATTATACAGAAGAAGAGATGAAAGCTCTTAATGCAGAACTTACCAAGATCATACAAAAGTGATAAAAACCTTTGATACAGAACTTAAAAATATGGCGAACTGTCTCGTTTATCTATAACTCAAATTCCAGATTGGATATGGACTTTTCAAGTGGGAATTATAGAGCTTTAACTATAGTAAACGAGACAGCACATTACTTTTGTGACAGCATCTTACGATACTGTTTTGGGGTCATGCCTTTTTCTTTTTTGAAGATCCTTGTAAAGTATGTTACATCGGGGATCCCGCAGGAACTTGCAATCTCCTGGACCTGAAGATCCGATGAATTCAATAAGAAGATGGCATGATCTATGCGCTTGTCATTAACATAAGTGGTGAAGGTCTTGCCGGTCTCTTTTTTGAAAAGAGTAGCAAGGTAGCTTTTGTTAAGGCCAAGGCTGTCTGCAGTACTTTGAAGAGTAAGATCTGTATCTGTAAGGCTTAGCATTATGTGATTGATGACCTTCTGCATTGTAGGAGAGTAGCCGGTTGTAGAATTGCGCTGAACCATATTACAGTATTTTTTTAGTATTTCTCTATGAACGTCCTGTACCTGATTTGGCGAAGTCATGTTTTCAATCAGTATAGCCATTCTTCGAGACATTTCATCTAGATGGACAGGATGCACATTGCCTCTCTCTGCGCCTTTTCTGCATATTGTGTTGAATGCCAGCATGTTATTTTTTTTACTTCTTAAGGTATTGGTGGATCTGTTGTCGATATTAGTGATCGCTTGATCGGTACTGTATTTCATGGCAGCATTAAAATCGCCTCTGGATATACAATCGATGACCTTCTCTTCAAGTTTATATCTGTATTCCAGGCGTTCCATGATATCTTCATAATTGTCCTTGTCCATGGTGGGCAGATACTCTGCATCGCCGCTTTCCTGCTGCTTTAGATATTCTATCTTGAACAGACCGGGGCCGTATATATTTTCGCCAAGTGTTTCCAGAAAAGCTTCTAATACTGATGAGTCGCTGATCGAGGGGATAGTTGCAAAAAACTGATTGATAAATACTCTTAGGTTTTTAGGAATCCCAAGTTTGTCACAGATTGCTATCGTACGGTGGATTCCTGATATTTCGGTAAGATAAGGGCCTACGAATAAAGCAGTATTGAGTTCCTGCTCGGGAATTGGGATGATAATACTGTGACAACTGTATATATCTGTGAGCATATAGATGATATGCTGATCGATAAAAGACTGGTTTATTCCTTCAAAATCGAGAATTGATTCAGTCTTTTTGGACATAATGGCTTTTCTGAGCCCGAGGTCTATGTCATCCGGAAGTGGTTCACCTACATTTACAATATTGGTTCCAAGATTTAATTTGTTAAAAAAAGAAACAGCATAGTCTAAGTACTGATTTTTCATAAATAACCTCTGATTCCTGCCATAAAATGATTAACAGTGTGATAATGATCCATATACTGCCTGATTCTGTAAAGGCTTTGGAGATGCTGGTTCGCCAAAGTGAGGAGTAATAAGTTTATGAGACGGACTAAATTTTGGAAATATTGTACTATATTTGCCTGAAAAATAAAATGTAAATATTATCCTATTTTTAACAAACATACTCATTGTTCTTATTTCTTGCGAAGTTTATTATAACATAACATCAATGAAAAACCTTATTGGGGATTACAAAGGAGAATTTAAAATGTAACAAGAAAAAAATGGGTTAAATAAGGCTAAATGGTGGCAGATTGCAGGCCTTGCAGTAAATGATATCGCCACAAACCTGTATATGTGGGAGATGATCTTTATATCCTACTATCTTAACGGAATAATCGGAGCAAGCGTTGTCATCGCATCTTCACTTGCTACAGTTATGAGATTATGGGACGGTGTTACAGATCCTATCATCGGAATAATCCTTGATAAGACTAAGGGTAAATTCGGTAAGAACAGACCTTTCCTTGTATGCGGTCAGATTATAATGCTTGTAATGTCAGCATTCATGTTCTTTGTAACACCTAAGTTTCCTAAGGCAGCTCAGTTCTGGATATTCGTTGTATTCTATGCAGTATATATCGTTGGATACACATGCCAGTGTGTAGTTACCAAGTCAGCACAGACATGTCTTACCAATGATCCTAAGCAAAGACCTACATTCGGTATCTATGCAGGTGCCCTTAATACAATATTCTTCACAGTTGCACCTCTTTACTCATATACATATCTTCTTAAGAAACATAACTATCAATTTGGTATGGACTACTTCCAGGAGATGTGGGTAGTTGTAGCAGCGCTTTCTCTTTTCCTTACAGTTATAACTTACATAGCTATAAGAAGTAAGGACAGACCTGAATTCTACGGAACAGGTAATACAGATAAGCAGAAGATTAAGCTTAAAGACTATATAGATGTCCTTAAGCACAACAGAGCTCTTCAGATGCTTGTAGTATCAGCATCCACAGACAAGCTTGCTACACAGATGAATGGTAATGCTACTGTTGCTATCATTATCTATGCTATTGTATGCGGCAATGCAGGTGCTAACGGACTTATCGGAACATATACTATTGTTCCAAGTATACTTATCCTTGCATTTGGTATTGGTTTTGTAGCCAGAAACTTTGGACAGATGAAGGGATTTAAGTTCGCAAGTTATGCAGCACTTATCATCATATGCGTACTTACAGCAATGTTTGTATTTGGTGATCCGACACAGCTTTCACTTCCGGGTGATGGCAAGTTCACTGGATGGAACGCATTCTCAATTGCTTTTGTAGTACTTATGGTGTGCTTCACAGGCTTTAAGCAGATCGCAGGAAGCCTTGTATATCCTATGACTGCTGACTGTACAGATTACGAAGTATATAGAAGCGGAAGATATGTGCCTGGTCTTATCGGAACAATCTTTAGTTTCATTGATAAGCTTATCTCATCACTTGCGCCACTTATCATCGGTATCCTGTGCGCTAAGGTAAGCTCATCAGCTCAGCTTCCTACTGTAGATACACCTTATTCTAAGGGACTTGCAGCAGTTGGTATCTTCTGCATGTTTGGTATTCTTATCTTCGGATACCTTTGTAACATAATAGCAATGCATTTCTATCCTCTTACAAAAGAGAAGATGGAGAGTATTTCAAAGGACATAGCTGATATTAAGGCAAAGTCAATTGAAAAGGAGTAAGTTTGAAAATGTTACGTTTTCAAACCCGAATTGGTGTCGCGAGCTCCATCAATTCGAACCATTAACCACTTGTTTCACTCGCGGCATGAGGTAAGTAATGGTAAATCTTAAAGAAAAACCTTTTAATTTAAACGAAGAAGAACTTTCCTGGGTCAATGAAACTATTAGTTCAATGACTGAAGATGAAAAGATCGGTCAGCTCTTCATAAACCTGACTCTTCAAAGAGATGAAGAGAGTCTTTCAAAGCTTATAAATGAATATCATATAGGTGGCGTTCGTTGGCAGGGCGGAACTTTGGAAGAAATATATGAGCAGAACAAGTACTTCCAGGAGCACAGTAAGGTTCCGGTTCTTATTGCGGCTAACACAGAAGCTGGTGGCAATGGCGCAGTATCAGAAGGCACTATGGTAGCAAGCGGTGCTGCCTGCGGAGCTGCTAAGACAGACAGCGTTGTAAGAGCTATGGCATCTGTAGGTGCTGATGAAGCTAGTGCTATAGGTTGTAACTGGGCATTTGCTCCTGTATGCGATGTTGTCTCTAACTGGCGCAATACTATAGTAAATACAAGAGCTTTCGGAGATGATCCAAAGCTTGTTGCAGATCGATCTCTTGCATATATGGATGAGTATACTAAGAGAGGAATCGCCTGCGCTGCCAAGCATTTCCCCGGAGACGGATCAGAAGAAAGAGATCAGCATCTTGTAATGGGATGTAATGATCTGTCAACTGATGAGTGGGATGAAAGCTACGGATATGTATATAAGTCTCTGATTGATGCTGGTCTTGACAGTATCATGGTGGGACATATCTGCCAGAAGGCTTATTCCAAGAAGTTCAGACCTGATATCAAGGATTCTGAGATCATGCCTGCAACTCTTTCTAAAGAGCTTCTTCAGAACCTTCTTAGAGAGCAGCTTGGCTTTAATGGACTTATCGTTACTGATGCTACTCATATGGTAGGACTTACAGCTACTATGCCTAGGAAGGATTATATACCCGGAGTTATTGCAGCAGGATGCGATATGATCCTTTTCTTCAATGATCCTTCTGAGGATATTGATTATATAAGACAGGCTCTTAGGAATGGAACAATATCCAAGGAAAGACTTGATGATGCTGTTCTTAGGATCCTGGGACTTAAGGCAAAACTTGCTCTTAACAATATGAAGTTCCCGGAAAAGGAAGGTTTGTCAGTAGTTGGATGCGATGAGCATCATAAGAAGGCAGAAATGGCAGCTGACGAGAGTATAACTCTTGTTAAGGATACACAGAATATCCTTCCACTTGATCCTTCTACCAAGAAGAATCTTCGTCTTTATTTTATAGAGAGTGCTCCTGTATCACTTTTAAATGGTGCTGATAAGGCTAAGGCTATGCTTGTGAAAGAGCTTGAGGATGCAGGCTTTAACGTAACTGCTCCTAAAGATTACTACGAGCTTGAGATGGAGAAGCAGAGTCCTTTTAATAAGTTCAGAGTTATGGGACATGAAGGTCGTGAGCAGTTTAAAGAAAATACTGATGTGGTTCTCTTTGTTGTTAACATGAAGGGATATGCTCAGACCAATAATGTAAGACTGTGTTATGATGCATCTCACTCAGCACAGAACCCATGGTTTGCAGGAGAGGTACCTACAATTGCAGTATCTTTAAACTATACTAATCATCTGTATGATATACCTATGATGAAGACTTATATCAATGCATACGGTGACAGCAAGGAATATCTGCATGCACTTGTAGAAAAGCTTACAGGTAAGTCTGAGTTTAAGGGCACTGCCAATGACCTTGTATGGTGTGGCCGCTGGGATACAAGACTTTAATACAGATAATACAAATCCTTATTATGAAGGTTATGAATACTATAGTATGAGATAATGCCCCAAAGGTAGATTTGCAACATACCTCATAGTATACAGACTTCATAATAAGGATTTAATAGCGTATAAAAGTTTTTTATTTAGGAAGGAAAAGTTTGAAGGTGTTCTACTTTCAAACTCAAATTGATGACGCGAGCTCCATCAATCTGAACCATTAGTCACTCGCGACATGAGGTTAAGTATGTCTTTATTTGATTCATTTACTAAAAAGAAAGATTTTATAGTATGCATAGACTCTGATGGATGTGCTATGGATACAATGAATATCAAGCATTATAGATGCTTTGGACCTTGCATGGTAAGAGAATGGGGCCTTGAACAGTGGCAGGATGAGATCCTTACCAGCTGGAACAGGGTTAACCTTTTTACAAAGACAAGAGGAATTAACCGCTTCAAGGGCCTGGCAGTTGCATTAAAAGAAGTTAATGACAGATATAAAGCTATAGAAGGTGTTGAAAAGCTTGTAAAATGGGCAGATGAAGCTCCTGAACTTAGTAATAGGGCAGTAGAAGCTATGATCCCAAACGGTCAGATTTTTGTCAAGGCTCTTAACTGGAGCAGAGCTGTCAACGAAGGCATAGAAAAGCTCCCCAAGGAAGAGATTAAACCCTTTGATGGTGTTAAAGAGACTTTGGAAGAGATTCATAAAAACTGTGATATAGCAGTTGTTTCAAGCGCCAATCCCGAGGCTGTCAAAGCTGAGTGGGAGAGATTCGGTCTCCTTGACTATGTAGATATTCTGTGCACTCAGGATATGGGCAGTAAGGCATACTGTATCGGTGAGATTGCCAAAAAAGGCTATGACAAAAGAAATATCCTTATGTGCGGAGATGCAGTAGGTGATATGAAAGCAGCTAAGTCCAATGGCGTATTATATTATCCTATATGTGTTAATAAAGAAAATCAGTCCTGGACAAAGCTTAGAACAGAATCACTTTCAAAATTTACAGACGGAAGCTTCGATGATGGATACCAACAAAGTCTTATAGAAGAATTCATGGATAATCTTAAATAATTCAAGCTTTGCACTTGGACGGGCCGGCATCCCCAAAGTCTTTGCAGGGGCAGGCAGTATATAAATCATTTCCACGCTGTTAATCGTTTTATGAATTCATGGCATGATATCTGTAGCTTTTTATTCTTCTGGGGTCCAAACTCGCTTCGCTCAGACAGGTGGACCCCTGGCAGAATAAAAACCACAGCTATCACGCTCATGAATTCTATAAAACAATTAAAAAGCGTGGAAATGATTTATATACTGCCTGCCCCTGCAAAGACTTTGGGGATGCCGGCCCGTCCAAGTGGGAGTTAAATAATAATTTATGACATGAGGTAAAAATAAAAAATGAATCCATATTTACCACTTGATGAATATATCCCTGATGCAGAACCCAGGGTATTTGAAGGAAGACTATATGTATACGGATCGCATGATCTTGCAGGAGGAGAAAAAGGATACTGTGCAGGAGATTATATGGTATATTCTGCTCCTTTAGATGATCTGTCTGATTTCAGACTCGATTCGGTAGCTTTTAGAAGACAGGACTGCCCGGATCTTACTGAAGGTGATGCAATGGCTGCACCTGACTGCGTAAAAGGAATTGACGGAGCATACTATCTGTACTTTAATACCAACAGGCAGAAAGTATGCCGTATCGCAAAAAGTGAAAGCCCTGCAGGCCCTTTTACCTACTATGGTGAAGTGCAAAGAAGTGATGGAACAGCATATGATGATTATAAGATGTTCGATCCCGGAGTCTTGGTGGATGATGGGCATGTGTACTTATATGTAGGCTTCTGTATGCCAGGACCTGTTCCGGAGAAATACAGGGGACTTAAATCTCCCTTTGCTCCTACAAGTATCGGATATGAACTTGCGTCTGATATGAAGACGATCATAAGTGGACCATTCCCGATCATACCGGGAGGTAATGTTTCTGAAGGTACCGGTTTTGAAGGGCATAGTTTCTATGAAGCATCAAGCCCCAGAAAAATAAATGACAAGTATGTAATGGTATACTCGAGTGAGCAAAAGCATGAGTTGTGCTATGCTGTATCGGATAAGCCGCTTGAAGGTTATAAGTACAAGGGAGTTCTTATAAGTAACTGTGATCTTGGATATGAAGGTAATACAGAACCTGTTATGCCTTATGGCAATAACCATGGAGGACTTGTCATGATAAATGGAGATTATTATATCTTCTATCACAGGCAGACTCATGGAATAGAATGTTGCAGACAAGGATGTGCACAGAAGCTTATTATAGATGAAAATGGCGATTTTATGCAGGCTCAGGTTACATCGGGCGGATTATCGGGAACGATAAAGGCTAAGGGAGTTCTAAATAGTGCTTATTGCTGCGGTCTTGCAAGTCCTGATATTCCTAATGACAGTCTTCATGAAAAAAGCGATAGAATGCTGTCAGAACCTCATATCTATGAAGATCCTGATACCAAAGAGCACTATATTAAAAGAATAAAAAAATCATACAAAGGTAACTTTTAAATATTTTGATATTGAGGATTTAAAGGCGATAAGCCTTTCGCTTAAAGGAGAGAGCGAGTGTAAGGTATCTGTTATGATCTTAAAAGATGGGAATATTGTATCCCAAAGTAGTAAAGATATTAGATTATCAGCTAAAGATTCTTTTGTATCTGGCGGATCATCTGCAGATGGCGAGACTGATTGGAAGTCATATGTTATAGAGCTTCCGGGAAAAGTGAGTGAGACAAAGTGCAGCATTGAAGTATGCTTTGATGCTGATAAGGAGATCTGTTTTAAGGAAATAGAGTTTATATGATGGTAAGCAATACGCAATAACGTATATTACTTGCCATTGATGCGTATTTGCGATATATTAAAAATAGGAGCTGATCTGTTTTCTTAGAGTGTGCCAAAGCATGAGAATATTCAATTTTCATATCCAAAATGGTGCTGCGAGCTCCAACAATTTGAACCAAATGCCACTTTCTTTGCACGTGACATGAAGTTGGGTTTAGAACACGATTATCAATAAATACGGGAGATTACATTATGAATGAGAGACGTAAGAGTAAGAGATTATCAATGACAGGAAAGCTTATGCTCAAGGCGCTTAGTGGTGATGGTCCGGAATCTGAAGTAGCTATTGATATTCAGAATTGTTCAAGACATGGATTGGGTTTTAATTGCGCAAAACAGCTTATGATAGGCGATAACTATCAGGCAGAGCTTACAATATGGACCAAAGAGGTTATCAATGTATTCCTGCAGATAGTTCGTTCTGAAAAAAGAGAAGATGATACCTATAATTATGGATGCATCTTCATAGGAATGCCTGATTCTGACAGGCAGCGTATAGCAGTCTATGAGACAGTAGAAGAGCTGGTACCTCATGACGATGATGATGACGAAGAGTAAGTATTTTAGAGAGATTTAAGCCAAGCATTATCGCTTCTTAGGCTTATACTGTATGAACATGTTTATTTTGTTATAAATAAAAAGTGGTGCAGCTAGGATGTTTATCTTAGTTGTACCACTTTTCTTGATTCAAAGTTGGAGGTATGAAAATATACCGTTTTCATACCGGAATTGATGTCGCAAGCTTCATCTATTTGAACCTTTACATCAGTTAATTGTTCTTAAGATTGTTAAAGTCTCTGAAGAAAGTAGGATAGGAGATATCTACGCACTTCTCATCCTTGATCTTGGTCTCGCCATTTGCTACAAGTGATGCTATAGCAAAGCTCATGGCGATTCTGTGATCCTTGTGAGAATCAATGACAGCGCCGTGAAGAGGTTTGCCGCCATTTATGATCATACCATCTTCTGTAGCAGTGATATCTGCGCCCATAGCTTTAAGATTATCAACTATAGCATCGATTCTGTTACTTTCCTTGACTTTGAGCTCAGCAGCATCTTTTATAATAGTCTTGCAATTAGCTACTGCTGCAAGGACTGCAAACATCGGGATCTCATCGATCATAGTAGGTATCATCTTGCCGCCAAGTTCAAAGGTATCATTGTTGGGGCTTTTTAGTTCTGAGTATCTTACAAGGATATCAGCTCTTGGCTCCATGTCATTATTTTCATTAAGAAGTGTAATATCAGCCCCCATCTGCTTGAGAGCAGCAAGGAATCCTGCACGTGTTCCGTTTATGCCAACGTTATGTATAAGGACTTCTGATCCCGGTACGAGGAGAGCGGCTGCTATAAAGTATGCAGCTGAGCTTATGTCTCCGGGGACATTGATCTTTCTTCCATACAGTGGCATTCCAGGATGAAGTACGGCTGCGGATGGGCCGTAGCGTGTAGCGTCATTGTGAACATCTACGCCAAAGTACCTTAACATGATCTCGGTATGGTTTCTGGATAGAGCAGGCTCGTGGACTACAGTATCTCCCTGAGCATAGAGTCCGGCAAGGAGAATACAGGACTTGACCTGAGCAGAAGCTACCTGATTATGGTATACGATTCCGCGAAGGTTATGACCGCCTTCTATGTGAAGAGGGCAGCATCCGTTATCTTTAACGCTTGTGACGCTTGCACCCATGTCTGACAGAGGTCTTATGATCCTGCCCATGGGTCTTTTTTCAATAGATTCGTCACCGGTGATATCGGTGTCGAATTTCTGGGCAGCAAGGATTCCTGACATGAGTCTTGTGGTTGTACCGCTGTTACCGGTATATAGAGTAGTTGTAGGCTCTTTTAGTCCATGAAGTCCCTGTCCATGTACGGTGATAGTAGGAACGCCGTTAAGCGGCCTGTCGGAGCGCTCGATGAGTACTCCCATCTTCCTGAAACAATCAATTGTTGACAGACAGTCGGCACCTTCAAGGAAGCCTGTAATCTGTGAGGTGCCTTCTGCAAGAGCAGCGAACATAATGCTGCGATGGGAGATGGACTTATCTCCGGGGACGTATACCTCACCTTTGAGTGGTTTTGGTGCACTTGTTAATTTGATCATAGTAACCTGCCTTATTGTGAGATTATATTTATTGCATTGATTTAATAGTCATGATATACACCTATAAGTATATAGGTATGTTTGGTCTGAACTTATCATAATCAAGATGGCTTTAGCTGTAAGCTTGTATATCTATAACTTTGTATATCTGTTATATTGGATGAATATAAACGAGATAGTACAATTATCAGTTAACGATATAGCCATGTGACTTAAGAAGTGCGATAGATTCGAGCTGATCGTGCTCATCTCCAAACTCTATCTGCAGACTTCCGCTTTGGTACTCGCGGTTATGAATAATGCCAATATTCTTGATGTTGATATTGTGAACAGCAAGGAGCGTAGCAACTGTGGCAAGGACGCCGGGCTGATCGGCAATATCAATATGAATGGTATATACCTTTTTGATAGGTCCGCCTGAAGAGTCGATGAAGGATTCGCGGTATTCTCTTGCATCTTTGAAAAAACTTATAATGCTGTCTCCATCACCCTTGTCGATCTTATCTTTGATATCCTGAAGAGAATCTATATATTTTCCCAAAAGGCTTGAAATATTCTCAGTATTGGTAAGACATATCTGTTGCCACATGACAGGAGATGAAGAGGAGATCCTTGTTATATCCTTAAAACCGCCTGCTGCAGTTAGCTTCATAAGGCCGTTCTCAGAATCGGAATTCCTGACAAGATTCACAAGTGAAGCTGAGATCACATGAGGAACATGTGATATGGCAGCTACGATATAGTCATGTTGCTTGTGATCCATTACAAGAGGAATGGCACCCATACTCTTGACAAGATCGTAGAATGCGTTCAGCTTCTTATCAGAAGTTTTTGGAGTCTTGGTAAGGATATAATAAGCATTTTCAAGTATTATAGGTTTAGAATTGATATACCCTATTCGCTCTGTTCCTGCCATAGGATGACCGCCTATGAACTTATCATCAAGGGAAAGTTCATGGATGCGTTCATGGATCTTCGTCTTTACAGATCCTATGTCAGTCAGGATAGCATCTTCTTTTAAGTATTTACATATCTTATCAATATTGGCTATATTGACCTTTACAGGTGCACACAAAAAGACATAGTCACATTTTAGAAAACGTTCATCTATTTCAGTGCATATCTCGTCTGTGATGCCGTCTGCGCGGGACATCTCCAGGGTTTCAAGGTTTACATCATAAGCTATTATAGTAAGATTTTTGTTGCCGTTTTTGAGAGCCTTGGCCATAGATCCGCCGATAAGGCCAAGTCCTATAAATCCACAAGTTAAGTTTTCCATATTAAGTCCAGATATTATTCAAAGATTTTTATTAAATGACATTTTTAATACTATAACACTTTAAACTGCGAAAGACAACTGTAAAATAGATATTTCTGTGATGACTATTGCAGTAAATATCGGTCAATAACAATTATGTACGATATTGAGTAAGTCATATTTTTATTATTAAAAATATTAAAAGTATATTGATGTAATTTGACTATTATTCACTTATTTAAGATTTTATCATAATTATATATAAGAAAACACTAGTATTTGAAAAAACGTTTTATTGCAAATGCACATTTTTCTTGCCATACAAGGCAAAAGTTTGTAAAATATATACATGGGACATGTGGGAGGAGAATCTAGTTTTATCTGCATTTTACCCAAAATAATTACATACTGGAGGACAGGATATGAACGTTTACACCACTGACAAGATTCGTAACGTTGTGTTGCTTGGACATGGAAGCTGTGGTAAGTCAACTCTGGCGGAAGCTATGTGTTATCTTGCCGGCGTTACATCAAGACTTGGTTCTATCGATGATGGCAATACCGTCAGCGATTATGACAAAGAAGAACAAAAGCGTAAGATTTCCATCAGTACATCTACTATCCCGATCGAATGGGATGGCTGTAAGATCAATATTCTTGATACTCCCGGTTTCTTCGATTTCGTTGGAGAAGTTGAGGAAGCTATAAGCGTAGCCGATGCAGCTATCATCGTTGTATCAGGTAAGAGCGGCATAGAAGTTGGAACTCAGAAGGCATGGGATCTGTGCGAAGAATACAATATTCCTCGTATGATCTATGTTTCAGATATGGATATCGATGAAGTTTCATATCGTCAGGTCGTCCAGGATTTAGTAGATAAATTCGGTAAGAAGATAGCGCCTTTCAATCTTCCTATTCGTGAAGATGAGAAGCTTATAGGATACGTTAATGTAATTCAGGAGAAGGCTTTCCGTTGGGAAAATAAAGAAGCAACTCCTATGGATGTTCCGGATTATAGTAAAGAATACCTTGCTTCCTATAGAGATACTCTTATGGAAGCAGTTGCAGAAACAAGTGAAGATCTCATGGAACGTTATTTTAACGGAGAGACATTCTCTGAGAATGAGATCAGATCAGCGCTTAGAACCAATGTATGTGATGGTAGCATAGTACCTGTAGAGCAGGGCTCATCTATATATTGTGAAGGTGTATATACACTTCTTGATGATATCGTTAAGTACATGCCAAGTCCTGAGAACCGTAAGATGAGCGGTATCAATACTAAGACTAATGAGATATTCGAAGCTAACTTCGATTTCTCAAAGCCTAAGACAGCATTTGTATTTAAGACCATCATCGATCCATTTATTGGTAAGTATTCACTTATCAAGGTTCGTTCAGGTGTTCTTAAGACAGATGATGTGCTGTATGATCCTAATAAGGATGAAGAAGTCAAGATCGGCAAACTCTACCTCCTTAGAGGTAACAAGACTGCTGAGATATCTGAGGTTCATGCAGGTGATCTGTGTGCTCTTCAGAAGCTCGATATCAGCACAGGCGATTCTCTTGCTACCAAGGCTACACCTGTACAGTATGCTAAGATGAATATCTCCACACCATATACCTGTCAGAGATATCATGCTCAGAACAAGAGTGATATTGATAAGATCGCACAGTCTCTTGCTAAGCTCCAGGCAGAAGATCCTACCATGAGAGTAGTCAATGATGCTGAGAATCATCAGTCACTTATCTATGGTATGGGTGATATGCATATAGATGTAATCGCGTCTAAACTCCTCAATGAGTATAAGGTTGCGATAGACCTTACAAAGCCGAAGGTTGCATTCCGCGAGACTATCCGTAAGAATGCTGATGTTGAATCCAAATATAAGAAGCAGACAGGCGGACATGGCCAGTATGGTCACGTTAAGATGCGCTTTGAGCCTCTTGGAGATGTGACTAAGTCTTATGAGTTTGCAGAAGAAGTTGTCGGCGGTGCAGTTCCTAAGAACTACTTCCCTGCAGTTGAAAAGGGTCTTGCAGAGTCTGTTCAAAGAGGTCCTCTTGCAGCATATCCTGTTGTAGGCGTTAAGGCTACACTTTATGACGGATCTTATCATCCTGTAGATTCTTCAGAAATGGCATTCAAGGTTGCAGCAAGACAGGCATTCAAGGACGCATTCATGAAGGCAACACCTGTTCTCCTTGAGCCTATCGTAACTTTGAAGGTTACAGTTCCGGATAACTTCACAGGTGATGTTATGGGCGATCTCAACAAGCGCCGCGGCCGCGTAACAGGTATGGATCCTATAGGCGGTGGCAAGCAGGTTATATCAGCCGATGTTCCTCAGATGGAATTGTACGGATACTGCACACAGCTTCGTTCTATTACTGGTGGTGCAGGAGATTTCGAATATGAATTTGCCCGCTACGAGCAGTGCCCTTCAGATGTTCAGGCCAAAGAGGTTGAGGCTAGAGCAGCTAAGGTTGCAGCAGATAGCGAGTCAGATGATTAACTTTTTTAGAGAAGGTAAAAAGGTTATCTAAGTTGCAGATAAGCACTGGGGGTGCTGACTGCAAAAAACAAAAAACAGAAGGTTTGGCGCTGGGGGGCATCAAACCTTCTGTTTTATTATTCACTCAAACTTCCCACTTGGGGGATGCCGGTCCGTCCAAGTGGGAAGTTAATCATTAAAACTATTTGATAAGTATCTTGCTATCCTAACTCTTGATATGGATCTCATCTATTGTAGATACTGTTATAAAGGCTTTTTCTTCAAATGAATCTATTATATCTCTTAGTTTTCTCAGCTCAAAATAAGTCACGTAGCAGATGACAGTCTTGTTCTTGCCTGCTATGGCTCCGTAGGAGTTCATTACAGTGCAGGTCTTCTTCATATCATTTCTTATCTTATCGATCATGGCGTCAGGATTTTTGGTAATGATGGTGACTCGCTTAATTGACTCGAAGTGATCTGTGAAGTGATCGATTATGGAGGAAGCAACTATATATACAAGGAGACCTAGAAGGGCGCTGTTTTGGTTTAGAAGGAAAAAAGCAAGGGCGTATACCATGATGTTGAAGGATACCAGTATAGAGGTCATACTGATATTCTTGCCTGTCTTCTCAGATACCTTGTCTACTACAATGTTGGCAAGGATCTCAGAGCCGTCTATGCAGCCTCCAAATCTCAGGATCATAGATAATCCTCCGCCCAGAATAGCACCGCCAAAAGCTACTGCTATAAAATGCTCAGTATCAAGGGTGAAGGGGATATTCTCAAAAATTTCAAGGCCTATGGTATAAACGGCAGATCCTATAAGAGCCTTGATAGTAAAATGTGTTCCAAGCGCAAAAAAGCCAGCGATTATAAATGGGAGAAAAGCAGCAAATACGCATGCAGACAAGTTTAAACCGGTCAGCTTACTTGCGATGATGCCAAGGCCGGCAGTTCCGTAGTCGAGTGCGTCATTGGGCAGAAGTATACAGGCAACAGAGAAGCTTGCCATCAGTGCACCTGTAATAATAAATATGTAAGACAAAAATTCAGAATAGCTCTTATTTGCGTTATTAGACATACACAGTATCCTTTTTTGATCGTTTACTCTAAATTATATATCGGAACAAAACATATGGAATACATAATTAATTTTGTAATGATCCAAAGACGTGAAATTTACTGCCTTGACACAAATCGTATGATTGTATACAATTATGCACAAATAAAATTCCACTTAAAAATCTACGTTTATTTTCATTATTACTATCAGGGAGGCAGCTGCAATGAGGCAGGATAATAACGCATTCCAGAATCGTCCGGTATCGATGAATTCTAAGAACAATCTTCTTCAGATTGAAGAGCACATGTATATCTTAGACGATGTCCAGAAGCCGAACGTTTTCAGAAACATGTTCCCTTATGAGGAAATTCCTAAGATTCCATTCAATGATCGTATCGTTCCCCACAATATGCCAAGGGATATATGGATCACAGATACAACTTTTCGTGATGGTCAGCAGTCACGTGCGCCGTATACTACAGAGCAGATAGTAAGAATCTATGATATGCTACATGAGCTCGGCGGACCTAATGGAATGATAAGGGCGTCAGAATTCTTTTTGTATAGTAAGAAAGACAGGGATGCGGTTTATAAATGTCTTGAGAAGGGCTACAAGTTCCCTGAGGTTACAAGCTGGATCCGTGCAAGTCAGGAAGACTTTAAGCTGGTCAAAGAGATAGGTCTAAAAGAGACAGGCATTCTGGTATCATGTTCAGATTATCATATTTTCTTAAAGCTCAAGATGACCAGAAGACAGGCTATGGAGCATTACCTTTCTGTCATCCGCTCCTGCCTTGATGAGGGTATAAGCCCCAGGTGCCATCTTGAAGACATAACCCGTGCAGATATCTACGGATTCGTGGTTCCTTTCTGTATCGAGCTTATGAAGTTAAAAGAAGAATATAATATACCGATAAAAGTCCGCGCATGTGATACAATGGGATATGGCGTCAATTTCTCAGGTGCTGTTATTCCAAGAAGTGTACAGGGTATCATATATGCACTTAATACTAATGGTGGCGTTCCATCAGAGCTTATGGAGTGGCATGGTCACAACGACTTCTACAAGGCTGTTACCAACTCAACTACTGCCTGGATCTATGGTTGCAGCGGTGTTAACTGCTCTTTGTTTGGAATTGGAGAGCGTACAGGTAATACACCTCTTGAAGCTATGGTATTTGAATATGCCCAGCTTAAGGGCAGCCTTAACGGCATGAATACTCAGGTGATAACTGACCTTGCAGAGTATTATGAGAAAGAGATCGGATTCCATATTCCGCCACAGACTCCTTTTGTAGGCAAGAATTTCAATGTTACAAGGGCAGGTATCCATGCTGACGGTCTTCTTAAGAACGAAGAAATCTACAATATCTTCGATACAGAGAAGTTCCTCAGAAGACCTCCGATAAGTGCTGTAAGCAATACTTCCGGCCTTGCGGGCATAGCACACTGGATCAACATTCATTATCATCTCAAGGATGATAATGCTATGGATAAAAAGTCTCCACTTGTTATAAAGATCAAAGAGTGGGTAGACAAGCAGTATGCAGATGGAAGAGTTACTGTATTAACTGACGAAGAACTTGTTACTGAAATCGGGAATGTTCAAAAAGAGCTGGGCATGGAAAATGTCTTAAATGAAGTATAAGAGTGAAGCCAATCACTCGGTATAATGAGGTTGAATATGGCAAATAAAGAATTGAATCCCGAAGAGATGGATAAGTACTCCTTACGGGGCAGAGTGTTCCACAAGATTCGCGAAGATATTCTAAGCGGTAAGTACAAGGACAATGAAGAGTTAAAAGAAGTAGCTATAGGCAAGGAACTTGGAGTTTCAAGAACTCCTGTTCGTGAAGCATTCAGACAGCTTGAACTGGAAGGTCTTATTAAGATCATCCCCAATAGAGGAGCATATGTTACCGGAATACATGCAAATGATGTAAAAGATATATACATGATCCGCTCTAAACTTGAGGGTCTGTGCGCAAGATGGGCCTGCGAGAATATCTCCAAGGAGCAGATGGAAGAGATGGAAGAGGTAGTATACCTTTCAGAATTCCATGCAGCCAAGGGACATATGGATCAGCTTGCGGAGCTTGATAACCGATTCCATACAATTTTGTATGAATCATGTCATTCCAAGATGTTAGAGCATACGCTTAAGGATTTCCATCAGTATGTACTTAGGATCAGGCAGAAGACCCTGTCTACCAACAGAGGGCCTGTATCCAACAAGGAACATGAACAGATCATGCTTGCTATCAAGGACAAGAATGCAGATCTTGCCGAGCAGCTTGCTAACCAGCATATGATCAATGCGTATTCCAATATGGTCAAATACGGATTGTATGATCTTTATAGTGATGATAGAGAAGATTCTGAAAAGAAGTAATGCATATTAAGACTAAACAATTAATGATATTAGAAAAGTTCTGATCATTTTTGAAAAAAGAACTAAATTTAAATGTAACTATTGTTTTTTATTCATGACAGGAGAAGATTTAATGGCTAAAATCCAGATGACTACACCAATTGTTGAGATGGACGGAGATGAGATGACCAGGATAATCTGGGCACTTATCAAGGAGCACCTTCTTACACCTTATATTGATCTTAAAACAGAGTATTATGATCTTGGTCTTAAGCACAGAGACGAGACTGACGATCAGGTAACAATCGATTCTGCCAATGCTACAGCTAAATACGGCGTAGCAGTTAAGTGTGCAACTATCACACCTAACGCTGACAGAGTTAAGGAATATGATCTTAAGAAAATGTACAAGTCCCCTAACGGTACTATCCGTGCGATCCTGGATGGTACAGTATTCCGTACACCTATCATGGTCAAGGGCATCGATCCTAATGTTCGTACTTGGGAAAAGCCTATAACACTTGCCCGTCATGCTTACGGCGATGTATACAAGAACGTAGAGATCAAGGTTCCGGGACCTGGTAAAGCTGAGCTTGTATTTACAGGCGCTGATGGCAAAGAAATCCGTGAGACAATCCAGGAATTTGACGGTCCCGGAATCATCCAGGGAATACATAACAAGGACAAGTCCATAGAAAGCTTTGCACATAGCTGCTTCCAGTACGCACTTGATACTAAGATGGATGTATGGTTTGCAACCAAGGATACTATCAGTAAGACCTATGATGCAGACTTTAGAGCTATCTTTGATCAGGTTTACGAAAAAGATTATAAAGATAAATTTGATAAAGCAGGCATAACATATTTCTACACACTTATCGATGATGCTGTAGCTAGAGTAATGAAGTCTAAGGGCGGATTCATCTGGGCATGTAAGAACTACGATGGTGATGTTATGAGTGATATGGTATCATCAGCTTTTGGTTCACTTGCTATGATGACTTCTGTTCTGGTATCTCCAAGCGGAGTATATGAATACGAAGCTGCACACGGAACAGTTCAAAGACACTATTACAAGCATCTTAAGGGCGAGGAGACATCTACTAACCCTGTTGCTACTATATTCGCATGGACAGGCGCTCTTAGAAAGCGCGGAGAGCTTGATGGTAATAAAGAGCTTATGGAGTTTGCAGACAAGCTTGAGAAGGCTACTCTGTCTACTATCGAAAGCGGCAAGATGACAGGTGATCTTCAGCTTATGACAACTCTTGAGAATACACAGAAACTGAATACAGAAGATTTCATTCTTGCAATCAAAGAGACACTTGAGAATATGTGACCTTTTTTGCAAGTAGGTATAGTAAACGACTTAAGAGAATGCACTTTGTAAGTTATCAAATGCCCTGTATGTCAGCATTGGATAACAGGCATAAAACATTTTCTAAAGTCGTTTACTGTTGTTAATGATAAAAATCCGCACTTGTTGCGGATTTTGTGTTATTATTGTTTAGGCTTGTTTTTTGACTGTTTGATCAAAAATGAAAATATTCCGTTTTCAAACCTAAATTGACGTTGCGAGCTCCACTAATTTGAACCATTAGTCACTCGCTATGCTCATTACATGAGGTTAAAATGAAGCCAAAATATAAATATCAACATGACACAATCTTAAAAAGAGATAACTAAAAGACAAATGATAACTTGTCAGCCAATAGTATTGGCCAGACAAAAGATAATAGTTATTCTAGAAAGGATCTAAAATGGATTACGCAAAGGTATCACTTGATAAGCACTACGAATGGAAGGGAAAGATTGAGGTTGCGCTCCGTGCTCCTGTTGATTCATCAGAAGCCCTGAGCCTTGCATACACTCCGGGTGTTGCACAGCCTTGTCTTGAGATTCAGAAGGATATAAATAAGAGCTACGAGCTTACAAGACGCTGGAATACAGTTGCAGTTGTAACTGACGGAACAGCAGTTCTTGGACTTGGTGACATCGGACCAGAAGCAGGTATGCCTGTTATGGAAGGTAAATGTGCACTCTTTAAAGCATTTGGCGATGTTGATGCATTTCCGCTTTGCGTAAGAAGTAAGGATGTTGACGAGATCGTTAAGACTATATCCCTCCTTCTTGGTTCATTTGGCGGTATCAACCTTGAGGATATCTCAGCTCCAAGATGTTTCGAGATCGAAGAGAAGCTCAAAAAAGTAAGTGACATCCCGATCTTCCATGATGATCAGCACGGCACAGCAGTTATCACACTTGCAGGACTTATGAATGCCCTTAAAGTTGTTGGCAAGAACATTGAAGATATCAAGATCGTAACAAGCGGTGCAGGCGCAGCAGGAATCGCTATCATAAGGCTCCTTATGGCTATGGGACTTAAGCATGTCATCATGACAGACCGTAAGGGCGCTATATATGAAGGCAGAGAAGGCCTTAACCCTATCAAAGAAGAGATGGCCAAGATCACTAACTTCGATAAGGAAAAGGGAACACTTGCAGATGTAATAAAGGGCGCAGATGTATTCATCGGAGTATCTGCTCCCGGAACACTTACTCAGGACATGGTTCGCTCTATGGCTAAAGATCCTATCATCTTTGCATGCGCTAACCCTACTCCTGAAATCTTCCCTGACGAAGCCAAGGCAGCAGGCGCAGCAGTAGTATCAACAGGAAGAAGCGACTATCCTAACCAGATCAACAATGTACTCTGCTTCCCTGGAATCTTCCGCGGAGCCCTCGATGTTAGAGCATCTGAGATCAACGACGAGATGAAGATCGCAGCAGCTAAAGCTATCGCATCCCTCGTATCCGACGAAGAACTCTGCGCAGACTACATCCTTCCAAAGGCATTCGATCCTAGGGTAAAAGAAGCCGTTGCAACTGCAACAGCTAAAGCAGCCAGAGAAACTGGTGTTGCCAGAATCTAAATATTGGCAAGAATACTAATACAAATAAATACTAAATCAATGGGCTACAACTTAATGGTTTTTATCATTGAGTTGTAGTTTTTTTCTGGAAAATGCATTTCGTCGTATTAAAATGTCTTTCCGTCAGATATTGAAGTTTTAAAAACTGATGATTGGTATAATGCCTAAGAAGCCAAAAACTTAGCAAATGGCTTTCCACAGATATTTAAAAATGGTATGGGAACTAATGATTCTTGTGGTATGCTTATCTACTGGCGAAAAGCAGCTATGATAGAAGCTGCCAATACCTATGATTAATCAAATCAGATGACTTGTTTAGAGTAACAGGCACAGCTGTTGATAGTATAAAAAACGTATCAATGATTGAGGAATTAAGTTTTATTTGGAGGAAAAATGAAGAAAAAAATCACAGCACTCTTAATTACAGCAACCATGGCTCTTTCACTGATTGGTTGTGGCAGAAATTATGATGGGAAATACACCGCAGATGTTGATCTTACAGAACTTTGGATTGACGTCATGAATGAAGCGCATTACGGTAACAAAAACTATAAGTATGATTATAAAGGCTCTGTTATTGTTCCTTATGAGCTTGAGATTTCTGATGGTGAATATACTATTATTGTTGATAAAAAAGAAGCTGAAGAAATCCTCAGAGAATTTACTAAAGAAAATTCAGGCTACTGGAAGGTTGGCGGTTATCAATCAGAAAATGCCTATGTCAATGATATTATGCAACGCTCTTATCTTTACCCTTTTAATATTGACGAGTCAGGAGATATCAAGACCAGTGGAGATAAGATCACTCTTAAAGATTTCTGTGGCGACGGTGTGACTTTGACTTTTGATAATGGTGAGCTTAAGGGAGACTGGGCCCCGGAAGTATTTGAAATGGTTTTCGAATTGGATTTCAAGCCCGAAGTTGAACAATAATTTTTTAATGTCCTCATTTTCAAAGTTGTTTTTAAAAGATATTTAGGAGTCAAACGTGTATAGCAATAGTATAAAAAAGGCACTGGATGAATGTGCAGATATCAGAATATTAAATCCCAAGACAGGTGAAACTCATGAGGAGAAAGGGCTGGTTATATACAATTCAAAAGCTGAAAAGCTTGTGGCATTGGGAAATGAATGTCTAAGTTTTGATGGTACGAATCCTGATCTTAAGCTTGTTGCGCCAATAATGCGTGGAGAGATAATTGATTATGTTTGTACGGAGCAGCTTTTTTCGTGGATGTACCATAAATATGTATGCAAAAAACATCTTTTTATAAAAAAATCGGTGCTAATATGTGTCGATGAACCCGTTTCACCTATAAACATAAGAGCATATGAGGATGCAATTATACTGGCTGGTGGCGGAAACTTCAAAGATGTTCAGTTCATGGGAGCTTCAGTAACACAAAGAACTGATTCAATGACTTGGGATGAGTGTATAGAAAAAGCTCTTGAGAATCGCAAAGATACAGGATGTGTACTGCGTGTTACTAAAAATGATCCTTCGGGATATGCAAGAAGCTTTTATCAGGAATACTTAGATAGCTGTAAAAGATGGAATGTCGTCCCTGAGAAAAAGTTTATTGAACCTGGTACTATTAATCAGTTGTAGTAATGTGAGGGGACGTGGCTCAATGCCATAGTAGTCCTGAGGCTGGCAGCTGATAAATGATTTTGGGGTCGTGAAAATTATATAAAATTCAAGGCATGATATCTGGATATTTATATTCTAGGGTCCGAAACTCGCTTCGCGGTGGCATGCGGACCCTGAGAAGAATATAAATATCCATCTATCACGCTCTTGAATTTAATATAATTTTCAGAGACCCCAAAATCATTTATCAGCTGCCAGCCTCAGGACTGCTATGGCATTGAGCCACTTTGCGTGTGCGGAGATAGTGGTTGACATGTGTTCTTATATATGTACAATGAATTTGTTGCTATAAATATAGGTTTAAGCTCACGGTGAGCAGAAAGGAGGATAATTATGAAATTTACAATGACTAAAACTAATGAAACTACACAAGAAAGAGGTATGATTGTCCTCTATATATTTAGCTGATTATTATATTAGCATTTCTCATATATTGGACAATCCAGGAGACATATATGACAGCAGAACAGTTATGGGAAGAATTTTGTACTAAAAAAGGAATAAATATAAATACCCCCTATGAAGCATGGGGGTTTGGTGAAGATGAGGAAGGCGATAAGCTCTTACAGCTTGTACTTGAAGGTAAGAAGTTTGGAACAGCAAGTCTCTACGATGCATATGAAGCTGAAGGAGAGCTTGACGAGATTCCGGAAGCTGGTGAATACAGCGTTTTATTAAACAGCAAAGATGAAGCAATGTGCGTTATAAGAGATTATGATGTATACATTAGAAAGTTTAATGAAGTGCCTCCATATCATGCATATTCTGAAGGAGAGGGTGACAGATCTCTAGAATACTGGAGAGAAGTTCATAAAGAGTTTTTTGAAGAAGAGGCAGAGGAATACGGAATAGAATTTACAGAAGAGTCCAGAGTTATCTGTGAAAAGTTCTCACTTGAATATGTGGCAGGTCAGGCTGATGAAGACGAAGATGAGCTTTTATTTTTAGAGCCTTCTATGGATTTTGCAGATGAGATTGCTGCTTACAGGCAGGAGATGCTTGATGCGGATTCAAGCTTTGATGGATGCTTTTCTATGAAAAGAATGTCTGATATGAAGGAGTATGTCGATCATTGTATAGGCTGGGCGAATCCAAGCAGAGAAGCAGATGAGCACGGCGCCTGGGGCAATGTCCTTATGGTCTTTAGAAAATCAGATATGAAAATGGTAGGCTGCATGCAGGTCCACAACGTTCTCACTGAGATAATTATTTATTATTCGAGAGAATACAAAAGAAATTTCAAACCTCAGAAACTCAGTGTTTCTGGGGTTTTTCTTTTATCTATAATTGTATTCAGTTGTGGTGAAACGCAGAAAATTTTGTACCGTAAACAGCGAGTAAACAGCAGGTAGACAGCAAAATTCTCAAGCCTTAGATTTTGTTAATTGCTTCTACCAGAGACTGGATATCAAGGTGTGTGTACACTTTCTCTGTCAGAGACATTGCTCCGGAGTGTCCTACGATTTTCTTGATCATTGTAGGATCCACATGAGCTTCCGCCAGCATTGATATGCAGGTATGCCTAGTATCATGAGGATTGTGCTCCATACCAAGGTTTTCTATTAGTGGTGTCCAGTAGCTGTCTTTATAGTTCCTGTAGGTGAATTTTTTGTTGTCATCTGTGTGAAGAAGGTATTCACAGTCAGAGGATTCATACCAGGCTTTGTAGAATGGTAGAACCTTATCTGCTATAGGAACCTTTCTGATACCATTTTCAGTCTTACTTAGTATCACATCGAAATACTGTTCTTCAAGATGAACATTTTTCTTTTCCAAATCCAGTAGTTCAGATATTCTACAGCCGTTGTAAATCAGCATCAGTACTGTCTGGTAGAACGGATCATCCTTGAGTTCCCATAGCCTGTCAATCTCAGCTTTTGAAAAGATATCTCTCTCAACCTTATTTGGATTTTTGTCCTTATACTTGAGGATATCTACAAATTCGGAATAGTCCTTGTTACAGATATCGTTCTTAAGGGCATAATCGTAAAGCTGATTGAAAAGGACTTTGATCTTACGGAGTGTAGGATAATTCTTTCCGCAGGTATCAATGACATTCTGAAGCTCTGCCAGCCTTATATCTCTAAAAGTTTTGTTGTAAAGGGTGCCACATACGTTATATGAGGCTGTATACCCATGCACATTGGATTTAGAGATTGTAGGATATTTTGCTTCAGACCAGGCGTTATATACGTCTGAGAATGTCATTTTGGCTGCTTTTGTATCAAATGGATTCTGATGATAATCTGATAGCATTTGCAAGCCTTCCTGCTTGGTTTCAGCATATCCTATGACATTGTACGTCTGCTTTTTGGTACCTTTTTCCGGATCAATGGTCCATCCGGTGGTTACTCTTACCATATAGGGCTTTCTGCGTTTCCCGGACATTTTCATAACACTTCCATATCCGTTTGGTAATTTCAAATAATATCGACCTCCTTTGATGCTCAGGTAATTTATGAAAAAGGGGATAGTCCCTTAATCACCTTTCTTATCGGGCAATGCTACATTTGCGTAGTATGCAAGTTCTGTTTCAAACCAGTGATTAAATCTATCTTCATTTGATAGGCCTTGTTCAAGGCTTTCTCGTTCATCTGCGTATCTTTCCAGAAAAAGGCAGAGATCTGCGTTGTTTTCTGCTGCTTCATCGTTTCCTATGAATTTAAGGCTACAGCTCCACTCTTCAGTTTTTGGCGGGCGATTTACGTCTATATTAAAGTGAAGACCTGCTTTTTATTTAATTCGTTTAGAACATAGAGGACATCTGAGAGTGTATCTAAAGTGATGTTCTTCTTCTGATATCCAATAAGTTCTGCCGGAGAGATGTTAAGAATACTTGCGATCTCATTCAGTACACCTATTGAAGGCTCTATTTCACCGCTTTCATATTTCTGTACGGTACGCATAGTTTTACCTAGTCTGTTAGCCAGTTCAGTCTGACTGAGGTGCTGAGCTTTTCTGGCTTCTTTAATTCTATTTCCAATATCAGATCTATTATTCATCATACTGACCTCCTTGTGTGAATTGTAACATGTAGTAATACGAATTGCAAGAACGTAATACGAATTATAAATACATATTTTGTGTTGACAAATGAATTACTAAGACGTATTATCAAAATACGAACTGATAATTCGTATTTTGAAAGAAGGGAGGTGAAAAGTATGGAAGACAAAAAGTTATATGTAGAACTACCAAGATTTACCGGTAGAAATGTTCCTATAACTGAGGTTGCCGAGGCAATGCACAAGGATGCACAGTTCGTAAGAATTGGAATCCAGCAGGGGATATTCAAATTTGGATATGCCATGAAGAAAGAGAATTCTAGTGAATACAACTACTATTGTCCAGACAGAAAGGTATGGGAAGAGATTGGATACTTTAGTCCAGAAGCAGTCTAAAATGAAAAAACTCTCTTGCTGGTAACAAGAGAGTGAATGAAAAGCCGGAGCTTTTGTAAATTCGATTAAATAAAGTATAGCAAGGGTTCCGGCCAAGTTCAACAAAAAAGTAAGATTGGAGGAATCAAAATGGAAACAAGCAAACCAGAATTAAAGCTTATCCAGATGTCAGATGTAGAAGCTGAAGAAGTTTCCTGGCTATGGTATCCGTTTATACCATATGGAAAGCTTACCATCATTCAGGGAGATCCCGGAGATGGAAAAACAACTTTTGTACTAAATGCAGCAGCGAAGTTATCAAAAGGAATTTCGTTAGATACAGGTCTGCAGAGTGAGGAACCAATAAACATCATATATCAGACAGCAGAAGACGGACTGGCTGATACAGTAAAGCCAAGACTTGAAGGTGCCGGGGCTGACTGCTCCAAAATCCATGTGATAGATGAGAGTGATAAATCGCTATCAATGGTAGATGAGAGAGTTGAACAGGCAATCATAAGGACTGGAGCAAAACTCTTGATTCTGGATCCACTACAGGCATATCTCGGAGGCGGAATGGATATGAATAGAGCTAACGAAGCAAGAGATATGACTAAGAAGCTGGGAGCTCTGGCGGAGAAGTACAAATGTGCAATCATCCTAATCGGACACATGAACAAGGCTTCCGGAAACAAGGCAGCCTATAGAGGGATGGGATCAATTGACTTCTACGCAGTAGCAAGAAGTGTCCTGCTGGTAGGAAGGATAGAAGGAGAACCGGAACTAAGGGCAATAGTCCAAATAAAGAACAACTTAGCAGCATTTGGACATTCAAAGGCCTTCAGATTATCAGAAAAGGGATTCGAGTGGATTGGAGATTATGAAATAACCGCAGACGAAGTTCTCGGAGGAATTGCACCGAAAGCGAATAAGCAGGAAAAGGCGATAGCTCTTCTGAGAGAATTGGCTGAAGACCATAATATGATCCCAAGTAACGAGGCAGTAGAACTGGCTAAAGAAGAGGATATATCAAAAAGAACTCTGGAGATAGCCAAAAATGAACTTGGGATAAAAGCCAGGAGAATCAACAATACCTGGTACTGGATATTGAAAGAGAACGAATGATAATCAAGACCGCAACAATGTAAGGTATCTGAAGTTACACTCTTAAGATTGCAAGGTTGTAAAAAGATAAAGACACTGCATTGTTGCGGACTAGAAGAAAGGGACGAATGAAAAACGTACAGATATCACAGGAATTATTTATAAGGCTGGTACGATTACTGGTCTTTGAGTTTGATGAAGATACTGATCTGATCAAAAAAGAACTTGAAGACAAGATGGAAAAACTAGTGAGGCATGAAATCTATTCAAAGTTCAAGACAGCACCCACAGAAGAGGAGAAGGAAAAAGCTCGTCAGGACTACCTCGATATGGTGGGAATGCACAGGGATTTTAGATGGTGATTTCCCTTGATGGATTGAACGGGAGCGTGACACGCTCCGGTAATAATCAGCCAAGGAATGAATGGCTTGGCAGGCGAGCGGAGCGAGCTTCCCATAACGTGTCGTTATGGGTAACCCTCTATGGATAATGACATTACACATCATTATCCGGGGGCTCTCGAGGGGCCTGCCGGCGGCAAAAAATATTACGAAAGGAGTTTGTTTATGATAACAGTGACATTTCACATTTCATGTAAGAAGCATTCGCTCACTAAAACGCGAGATGTGGTTTCGGTGAGCAAACACAATCTTCGATTATTTCAAAGCGAAGAGTATAACGAAGAAATGATCGAAGTGGAAGTCGGGAGTGAAGTAAATGTTCTCGATGATGTAAAAGAGATTTATGAAAGGGAATTCTCTGAGGCACTTGCGGAATACAACAAAGGTAAAAGAAGTGACAGACAGATTCCTGACTATCTGGAGTATGTATCCGAAAGTAAAAAAAGAATGATGTGGCTACGGAGGTAATTCTCCAAGTAGGGGATAAGGAATTCTGGGCAGATAAGACGAGAGAGCAGTGGAATGCAATGAAGCCACTCTTGAGAGATCAGCTTGAATATGTAAAAGAGATAGTTCCGGAATTCAAAATCGCATCGGCGGTAACACACTTGGATGAGGATTCACCTCATATGCACGTAGTAGGAGTTCCGGTAGCAACAGGATACAAACGAGGACTAAGCAAACAGGTGGCAAAAACAAAAGTGTTTGATCAGGAGAGACTAGAAAAAATACAAGATCTAATGCACGATTTTGTAGAGCATCAGATGATAGACCACCCGGAGATCTTTGGAGATGAAACCTTAAAGCCAAAGGAAAAAGGAAGGAATAGCGACTTCTCAAAAGAATTCTACTTAAGGCTAAAGCAGCAAGAATATGAAAAGCTGGAAGATAAGTGCCAGGAGAAGGAGACACAGATTGAAGCTCTGGACGGAACGGCTAAAGAAATGAAGGAGGACATTGAAAGCACAGTTAACCAATATGTGGACTCAGTGGTAAATACAGAAATGAAAAAGGAATTCATGAGATACGCAACACTCGAAAATCCTAAGACCACACTGGGAAAACTAGTCTCGAAAGCCTTCAGAACATTCAAGGAATGGTGGGATAAGACCAAGAAGCCTGAGGTAGCTGAAAAGGCTAAAACAAGCATTTTGCAAAAGCTAAGAGAAAGCCAGGCGATAGTTGATCAGAGAAAAGAGCAACAAGTCCCTAATCTTAATAGGAATAATCAAAGACCTGAGAGATGAATAACTGATAGTGCAATAGGCAGGGGCGTGAAAACGCCCTTGTTTTATGCACATAATATTGAACAGGATGGTAGATATAGGTATAATTATAAACAGTTGCTACAAAGTAAAAATTTAAGTATTTCTGAATAGATTAACTTTCAGTTTAATCTGCTTAATCTGCACATCAACCCATGAAGGGGTGTTAAGTATTTCTGCATCGTCACCCACAAAAACTCTGCTTGCTTCCCCGTCATTCATCAATGTATATCGAGAAGCGGAAGCTGACGCCGTATGACGCGGAGGATTCTGGCGGCGAGACGGTCAAGTGGTACCGTGTCAGGAAGACATGGGCGGATAGTAAGAGTCAGAAGGGCACTTACAAGGTTCTTGCCAATGCGAAGAAGTGTGCAGATCAGAATCCTGGATATAAGGTGTTCGATGCTGACGGCAAGGTGGTGTATGAGCCTAAAACGGCGGAGCCTGCGGTGAAGGTGCCGTTTCTGGTACAGGTGAAGATCAGTGATCTGAATATCAAGAAAGGTCCGGGAACCAACTATGATAGGGTTCAGTTCTGTCCTCTGGGTATTTATACCATTGTGACTACTTCCAGTGGTGCGTGGGCTTCTCTTTGGGGGAAACTGAAAAGCGGGATTGGCTGGCTGAGTTTGGATTTCTGCCAGAGAGTGTAATAATTGCGGCTGATGGAGTTTTGTCTGTCAGCTGGCTTTTTTTGAATTTTCAGTTGACAAGTCAATACAATTTTAGTACAATTGACTTGTCAACTGAGATGGAGGAATTAAAATGTTAAAAGCAGGAACATATATATCTGTGTTGATGCGTCAGCTGAATTTGTTCTTTGGTCATGAACTATCTGATGTTGAGATTACAGCATCGGAGCTGATGTACCTTTCACAGCTGTATAATAGAGACGGACTTACCCAAGAGGAGATGGCAGCTGTGATTACCGTAGATAAGGCGGCAACGACAAGAACTATCCAGGGAATGGAGAAGAAAGGGCTTGTCCGCAGGGAAGCGCATGAAGAAAATTACCGGGCAAAAAGGGTGTATCTGACTGATAAGGCGAAGAACGCAGAGCCGCGGATCCGTGAGCTTCAGAAGAAATGGGTGGATTTTATTACACAGGACATGACGCAAAAGGAAGCAGAAGTCTTTGCTGCTCAGTTAAAGAAGATGTCGCAGCGGGCAAAGGAAATCAATCAGTAAATGGAGGGATTTTATATGGATATGAAACAGGCAATGTTAGAACGGCATATGGTGCGTAAATACACGGATAAAGCTATCCCGGAGGATGTCGTGACGAAACTGAATGACCGCGTAAGAAAAAATAATGAGCAGTTTGGACTATCCATTAAGCTCATGACAAATGATAATACTGCGGTTCCGGGCGTGATTAAGCTGATCCTGGCCAAGGGCGTGAACAATTTTTTCATTATGGCGGGTCCGGAAGGTGCTGATGAACTATGTGGCTATTGCGGCGCAGACCTTATGCTGTATGCGCAGACACTGGGGCTGAATACATGGTGGGTCGGTGGAACCTTTAACAGGAAGGGAGCACAGGAGAAGGCAGAGGGAGCAAAACCGGTGGGGATCATTGCTGTAGGTTATGGTCAGACACAGGGGGTGCCGCATAAGTCTAAGAAGGCATCCGATGTCAGTACTTATGACGGAGAAGTGCCCGAGTGGTTTAAGAATGGTGTGGATGCAGCACTTCTGGCACCTACGGCGTTGGCAAAGCAGGCATTTACTATAAGCGGAAAAGAAAGCAAGGTTTCCATTTCCTGTGATAATGGAATCTTTACCGGGGTGGATACTGGCCTTGTGAAATACCATTTTGAGCTTGGAGCAGGAAAAGATAATTTTGCGTGGGAATGAAATAAGGCCGGCAGACACAGAATGCGACTGCCGGTTTTTATTCAAAAACACAGTTGACAAGTCAAATGAATAAGGAGGTACCTCAATGAGTATTTTAAAGAAAAACAACGGTTCAATGTCAAAAGGACCGAGCATACAGTCAATCTCAGGCAATCATTGGTCTGAGCTTAAGTTTACGGACGGGATCATGACGGATGCCATTATGAAGCATGTGATGGGTCTCTGCTATCTTGGCATGGCGGATGCCGGAGAAGCGTTCGAGGTTGTAAGCCGTTTGAATGACAAGGAAACCGACAGTTGGGAGAATACGTGGGCTGATCTTGCATCAAAACTTAAAACGAGGGCACAGAACTCTGAGAAAAATGAAAAGAAGATTAGCGCATCTACTGCGTATCTTCGTGCGTCAACATATTACCGTATGGCAACCATGTATATGGAGGATGTGCATTCTCCTAAGATGGAAGAATATACAAGGCATAGCTTTGACTGTTATGAGAAATCGCTGGCGCTGTCAGGGTATCCAGGGAAATATGTGGAGATCCCATATGAGGGGACTTATCTTCCGGGTCATTTCTACCAATCTCCTTATGCAAAAAGGGATAAGGCTCCGCTTCTGGTGCTTACTCCAGGCAGGGATACCTGGGCTGTAGATACCAGATGGATGTTTGATGCTGCATTAAAACGTGGAATACACTGTCTTACCTACGATGGACCAGGACAGGGGTATGCCCTTCGATTTCAGAATTTGAAGTTCCGCCCGGACTGGGAAAAGGTTATGGGACCTGTTCTTGATTATGCTGAAACGATGGATTGTGTTGATATGTCTCGCATAGCATGTATGGGATTTTCATTTGGTGGTTTCCTGATGCCGAGAGTAGCAGCGTTTGACAAAAGAATAAAGTTGATCATTGCAGATCCCGGAAATATCAGTTGGGGGAAAGGAATTGGAGAGAGACTGGCAATGCTGCAAAAGATGCCGTCAAAGATGCGCCCAAAGTTCATGAGTGTTATGCTGGAAGATTATGCATGGAAGCATGGAGTGCCGGAGGAATCAGTCGTAGATGAATTGAAAAAGTATGATAACACAAAAATACTGGACAAGGTGGAGTGTGAAGTTTTAATCCTTGATGGTACGGCTGAGATGACATTCGGAGCTGCTAAGGAACTTTATGACGCTCTACCGAATGCAAGGAACAAGGATTATATTCTGTTTGATGATGACAGCACTGCGCAGTGCCATACCCAGATGGGTGGCTATGCGACCGGCTCGGAGATCATTATGGACTGGGTGGAGGATCATATCTGATCTTTAATATACGAGTGATTCATATAGATGAACATATCCAATCAGGTAATAATTGTTCAACTTAATATTAACTGACCGTATGCTGTACCGGAAAGATGCATTATAAAAGGCGAGATAAGAAGTGGCGTACATGTAGATGCGTATCGGACAATGGATCATGTAGAAAGTATTTATTCAGAGGATGCGGTAGGAGCGGGTGCAGAGCTCTGGGTAGATAAAAAAGAGAGAATCACCGTTTACAAGATAGACGTCAATGCCAGGTCTGGAAGTGCTTTAGACAGTTATAAAAGAGCCTTAGAGAAACAGGGAAAGAGAGCCGCAGCAAAGAAATCCTTTGGAGGAAGTGACATTAATTCACTGATAAAACACGGGATGGATGGCCTTAATATATATGGTCCCATGCATAACATACATACAACTGAAGAATACACAACTGTACAGGAAATAGTCAGCTTTGCAGAACTGATTAAGATTCTTATGACACAGCCATGAGGGGGCCATAATGGGAGAGAACTCATATGGAAAACAAGATATTTGCATAAAACATGCATAAATATTTGCTGTTTATAAAGGTCTTTGGTCAATTTTACCGGAATACAATGTAGAGCGACTAATCAGCAGTTTGATGGGGGAAAACTATGGTGAGTGAATATAATGAATATGTTCGTGAGGCTTTATCTGCAGCCGGTGATATTGTCATAAAATCTATGATGGGCGGGTATCTTGTATACCTCAATGGAAAACTGATAGGTGACATTTGCGATAATGAACTGTTTCTAAAGAGAACGCCGACATCGGACAGAATGCTTGCGGAGTCTGAACTGCGTTATCCGTATGAAGGTTCAAAGACTCTGATGCATGTATTTGATAGTTTTGATGACAAGGCTTTGATTTTGGAACTGTTGAATGGTATGTATGCTGAACTTCCGGATAAGAAACCAAAGAAAGCAAAATGAGACAGAAAACATCTCAATTATCGGGATGGATGGTGGAACGTTATTCCGGAAGATAATCTTACAAAAGACAGACAAAGATTTAATGAGTAGAGAATAAAATCAGAGTATTATTTTTGATCGCGGTTATTAAAGTTGCCGCCAGCAGCATACAGTAGCCCTGAGCTTTCTACCGTACGCAGCAGGTAAACAGCAACTCGCCCTAGAAATGCCCAAAACAAGGCACTTAAGGCAGTGAAAAAGTTCTCTAAGAGAGAATGAAAGAGTTCACAGGACATGTTGGTTATTCAGTCAGACCTTCAGAGAGAAGGAAAGGATATGCAAAGAGAATGCTTGCTAAAGCGCTGGATTTTCTTAAGAGCTTTGGATTTGATGAAATAGGAGTAAGCTGTATTCCTTCAAATGAAGCCAGTAAAAAGACAATTCTTGCAAATGGCGGAGAGTATATCGAAACAGTATTTTTAGAATGTGATCAGGTAGATCTTGAAAGATACAGGATCCGTCTGAACTGAATGATTTAGTAAAAGAATAACAGCAGTATTAAAAAGACGTATAGCCTGTGAGTACATGAATTATACGTCTTTTTTTGCTGCGATTATTATTTATTTACAAAGATACTATATGGTAAGCTATGTATCGTTATGATATATGCAGGCCTCATATATCAATTGTATTTTTGTTTTGAATATAGAAAGGTTAATATGATGACAAGTTCAAGTTGTTGGGGATTAGCATTTTTACCATTTGTATTACTCTTGGTAATGGTGGATATGATTTCTGGAATTAAATATAAGAAATCCAAAAAGTTTAAAGGAAGAGTTATTGATAGTATAGACACAGAGATAGTTTATTTTGGTCGCCGCTGTGGTGAAATATATGAAACATATGATGTTTGTTACGAATATAATGGCCAGACACTTCGAGGCGAGGTTTGCACAGATGAAACAGGGTTAAGACGTGGAGATAAGATAGATGTTTATGTATATGATCCGGATAATCTTCATGAAATTCAATCAGATATCGGATGGAGGAAATTTCAAATATTTGCTGCGTGTGCTGTGGGAATTATAGTTATATTATTGATGTTTTTGCTTTTTTATGGGGCATGGACCAAATGAATTATGATAGCCAATATAAAAATAAAGTAACTGTTGGTAGCTATTATAATTCTTATGAATATAACAAATAATTTATTGAGAATAATAAAGAGACATTTAATGATAGTTTTTTCAAGGAGGAAGTTTTTTGAGAGCATTGGGTGGTTATTTAGGAATAGGTTTTTTTATATCGGTATTTATTTTTTGGGCAATTATAAATTTGATTTTAGGAATAAGATATAAGAAATCTAAAAGTTTAGAGGAAAGGTCATTGATAGTAAAGGGACAGAGATTGTTAAGATAAATAGTAGGTGTGGTGAGATATATGAGACATATAATGTTAGCTATGATTATAAAGGCAAGACGCTGGAAGGAGAAGTATGCACCAGTGAAAAAGGTCTAAAACCTGGAGCTAATATCGTTGTTTATATATATGATCCGGAAGGAGTCCATGAAATCCAATCAGATATCAACTGGAGAAAATATAAATTCTATGCTGGGTATAGTCTATTTGTAATCGCATTGTTTTTGATGCTTTCGCTTTTGATATGGTCTTTACGATCAAGTATTGAAACTACTGCTCCCCAAACACATTCATATACGTATGTTTTCCCGGATAATCAACATTGGTGAGGGTTTGCCAAAGTTTATGAGGGTCAGTCCAGAGGGGCTGGCTCTTTTTCCTTATGATGATGAAGAGATCCAAAAACAAGTTGATGAGTATTTGGAAATTAAAAAGGAGCTTGAAAGATATAACTCGAATTAATGAATGCCAATAGCATGATTATAGCAATATATGGCTTGTGAGCGGCTTTTTACATGATTATAATGATAAATCATGCAAATGATTTGATAATAGTAGTACTAGTTGTGACTGTTTATTCTTTCAGTTCAAAGGGGCTGGTTATGAAAAAGAAAAGTATATCAATTATATTGGCATTAGCTATAACGGCACTATGTGCATGTGGTGCAAATTCACAGGGGGACAACGGTATGGGAGCAGAAAACAGTAACGAAGAAATAAGCATGGAAGTAGCAAATAGCACCGGGGAGAGTAGCGTAGCTACAGATAACAGCAGTGAAGACTTAAGCTCTTTTGCTTCAGGAATAAAGACAGAGGATGACTCAGAAGGTGCTGACACAGAGTTCGTTCTTAATGATGAGATTGATGAAAGATGTCCATTAATGATCGAGTCAAAGCGCGGTGATGTAGAATACGGCGAGTTCACACATGCAACTTATTATTCTGAAACCTGTGGACTGGAGAGGGGTTACAGTATTCTTCTTCCTGCAGATTATAGCGAAGATAAGAAGTATCCGGTTTTGTATCTTTTACATGGTATCTTTGGAAACGAGTACTCTTTTTCCTCAGATGGAGAGAACAGGATCAAAGAGATCGTAGGTAATATGGCGGCTGATGAACTCATCGAAGAGACAATCGTTGTATGTCCTAACATGTACGCAACATCTGATCCTTACCAGCAGCCTGGTTTTGATAGCGAGAGCGTTCTTCCTTACGACAATTTCATCAACGATCTTGTTAATGACCTGATGCCTCACATTGAGAGCGAATATTCAATTCTTACAGGTAGAGAAAATACTTATCTTGCAGGCTTTTCAATGGGCGGCAGAGAGACAATCTATATCACGCTTCAAAGACCTGAGCTCTTTGGTTATGTATGTGCAATCTCTGCAGCACCGGGAATCGTTCCTACAACAGATAAATTCATGACTCACGAGGGAATGATCGAAGAGAGCGAGATGAAATTTGCAGATGGCGCAGTAGAGCCTGATGTATTCATTGTCTGCTGCGGCAGCAGGGATTCAGTAGTTGGAACATATCCAAAGCAGTATCATGAGCTTTTAGAAGCTAACGGCGCTGACCACATCTGGTACGAGATTACAGGCGCAGATCATGATAATAATGCTATCAAGAGCGGTCTTTTCAATCTCTTCAAGCAGATCGCCTATGATAAGAGCAAGTCTTAAACTATAGTTCCCGACCAACTTTTCTAACCACGTTTCAACGACACCTCTGCAGGGCAGGAGATCTTAAATAGCTTGTAGAAATCATTCATGATCTTTGTTGCCTCTGTTGTCAGCAGCTCGGTAGCATATATTTTGCACTTCTGATTGCGGAGGTTCATAAACATTGAGTTTATTGAACCTGGTACTATTAACTGGGCTCCGGACGGATTTGATATGGATTTCGAATTGGATTTCAAACGCAAGGATGAATAAAATGTTTTGATGCATTTCGTAATATAAAAATGTCGTTTCGTCGGATTTAGAAGAATCGAATAATAATCGATAGTACAATTGATTTGTCGCATAAAAACTACTACTAGGAGGAAAAGGCTATGGAATACAAATTCAGAGTTCAGACAGAGGAAGAACAAAAGGAGTTTAATGGAGGCGCACATATTTGCGCTATTTACGATTTCTTTAAGTATGCAAAAGAAATGGAATCTAAAATTCCACTTGCATTTGGACAGCTAAAGGCTAGATTTGGGGAGCCTTCATATTTAACCAAAAATTTTGAGAATATGTACAGTTATAATCTCTGTGCAGAAGCTGAAAATGGCGAGAAGTTTTATCTATATGCTTATTGTGGCCCTACAGGCCCTGCTATTGGCGGAAATTCCGGAGATGAAAGCACAGAAAAGGCAGCCAGAGCTTTAGCAGATTACATAATAGAGGCAGATCCAGTGGATTACGAGATTGAAGCATATTATCTTGATGGTCCATGCAGATTGGTTCAGGGTGTGAAAGACGGCGTACCATATTCAACTGAAGAAGAGATTGAATTTGATGATCCCGCACTCGCTGAACTTTATTGATAAGGAAGTCATTACCATTAAAGCTGGCGAAACAATTGAGTATAAAGGAGTGGCTTTCTGCTCAAAGAATAACGGCAGCGAGATCAAGAGCGACAGGCTCTTTCCTGACCTGACAATAGAAGAAATTGAGTGATACTTAAAGAGGGTGAATCTTCTGGAATAGAAGATAACACCCTCTTTTTATTAGTTTTATAACAATCTATAACCTGTATTACTCAGAAAGCATTGCCCACTTATCATACAGTACTTCGAGTTTTGCTGTTATGTCTTCCTGCTCGTCCGTGCGCTTACGAAGTTCTGCAAGGTCTGTTGCGATCTCAGGTCTGGACATTTCTTCATTCAGGACTTCGTTACGCTCTTCAAGTTTTGCGATTTCTTCTTCGCAGGCTTTAAGCTCTTTTTCCTTCTTCTTCTGCTGGGCAGCAGCGGCTTTCTGGGCTTTCCAGTCGGCCTTGCCGTCTGTAGCATCGGCACTGTCACCTGCATACTGGAAGCTGTTAGCTTTGATCGAACCTGAAGCAGATGAAGTATTTGTACTTCCTAAGCTAGAAACGCTCTGGCCTCCAAGAAGTACTCCGCTTGCAGCAGCGGTAGCAGTAGCAGACTGATTACCTGCAAGGATCTGAGCCATACGCTCATCATGGTGCTCGAGATAATAGTCGTAGTTACCAAGATAGTTAACAAGTACGCCGTTTGTAAGATCCAGGATCCTGGTAGCAGTCTTGTTGATGAAGTATCTGTCGTGGCTTACGTACAGGACAGTTCCCTCATAGCCGTTAAGAGCACTTTCAAGAACTTCCTTACTTGTAATATCAAGGTGGTTTGTAGGCTCATCGAGAAGCAAGAGATTAGCTTCAGAGAGCATAAGCTTTGCAAGTGACATACGACCCTTTTCACCACCGGAGAGGTCGCCGACACGCTTAAATACGTCTTCGCCAGTAAAGAGGAAGGCAGCAAGCGTATTTCTTATCTCTGTATTATTAAGAGTTGGATACTCATCTGAAATTTCTTCAAAAAGAGTCTTTTCATCATGAAGCACGTGGTGTTCCTGATCGTAGTAACCAGGGTGAACTTTGACGCCAAGGGTTATCTTGCCTGCATCAGGAGGAAGAAGACCGTTGATGATCTTGAGCATTGTGGTCTTACCGGTTCCGTTATCGCCGATGATCGCTACGCGCTCGCCTCTTTTTATTTCGAATGATATATTCTCAAAAAGGTGGGCATTTTCAAAGGATTTGGAGATGCCTTCTACATTTAGTACGTCATTACCTGATACGCAGGATGGTGTGAGCTTTATCTTCATCTCATCATCAACTTCTGTAGGCTTTTCGATACGCTCGATCTTCTCAAGCATCTTTTCCCTGCTCTCAGCACGCTTTATGGATTTCTCACGGTTGAAGCTCTTAAGCTTATCGATTACTTCCTGCTGGTGCTTGATCTCCTGCTGCTGATTGATGTAGGCGTGCCATGCTATAGCGCGGCGCTTTTCTTTTTCTGTAGCATAGAAAGAGTAGTTGCCGTTGTAGATGCCGGCCTTTGTCTGGTCGATCTCGACGATCTTGCCTGCTATCTTATCAAGGAAGTAACGATCGTGGGATACGATCAGTACGGCGCCCTTGTAGTTGAGAAGATAGGTCTCAAGCCACTGTATGGAATTCATATCAAGATGGTTGGTGGGCTCGTCAAGGATGATAAGGTCAGGCTTTTGGAGAAGGAGCTTACCAAGGGCAACTCTTGTCTTCTGGCCTCCGGAGAGGGTACTGATGGACTTTCCGAACTCTTCATCTGTAAAGCCAAGACCTCTGGCTACTCCGGCGACTTCGCTCTGCCAGGCGTATCCGTCGATAAGCTGGAAGTGGTGAGTCATTGCGGTGTAGTCATTCATGAGCTTTGTAAGGTCGTCTCCTGTAAGGACCTTCATCTGTTCTTCAGCTTCGCGGATCTTCTCTTCAAGCTCTATCGTATCTTTTTTGACAAGCTTAAGTTCATCATAGATCGTATTGCCTGAATCTATGTTCTGGTTCTGTGCCAGGTATCCAAAACTTGTATCCTTGGCAAAAACAACTTCGCCTTCGTCAGGTGACAGCTGCCCTGTTATTATCTTTAAAAGTGTAGTCTTGCCGGCTCCGTTAATACCGACGATAGCTGCTTTTTCATTTGCTTCTATGTGAAAAGAAACACCTTTTAAGATGTCTTTACCGTCGAAAGATTTACATATATTGTGACATGAAAGTAACATGATATACCTCGCATCATTTGTGCTTTGAAATGCAGGCTCAGTCTTGAAATGGCTGGCCTTGTATTTTATTCATAACAGCAATATATTACACTGATTAGGATATAATTTCAATTGACTAAAGTTTAACGATTCGCTACAATTATAGAGTGATACAAAATTAACAATAATAACAGATCAGGAGGAAGGCGCATGGATAAAGAAATATCCCAGGCAGTAGTCAGCCGCCTGCCCCGTTATTTCAGATATCTTGGTGAGCTTAAGGCTAGCGGAGTAGAGAGGATTTCATCTCAGGAACTTTCTGACATAATGAAGGTTACAGCCTCACAGATAAGGCAGGATTTCAACAATTTCGGTGGATTTGGACAACAGGGCTATGGCTATAATGTAGAGTATCTGTATGATGAGATCAGTAAGATACTTGGCATTGATAAGAAGCACCAGCTCATCATTATAGGAACGGGTAATCTTGGTACAGCTCTGGCGGGTTATACCAATTTTTCAACAAGAGGATTTGTTTTCAAGGGTGCATTTGACCGTGACCCGGCTCTTCAAGGCAAGATGATTGGCGATGTTGAGATACGTCCGATAGAAGAGATCGAGGATTTTATCAAGAAGAACAATATCGATATCGCAGTTCTCACAATTCCCAAGGAGCAGGCAGTCCCAATGGCCGACAGACTTATTAAGGCAGGCATCAAGGCAATATGGAACTTTGCTCATGTGGATCTTGATGTTCCGGAGAATGTTCAGGTTGAGAATGTTCATCTTTCAGACAGCCTTATGAAGCTGTCATACAACATTAACCGTTATGAAAGATTCCATGGCGGTAAGAAGTGATTTTGGGCAATATATAAATCGATAGTGATTGGCAGGCTGTGCCGGGACTTAGGTGATTCCGGCGGCCTGTCATTTATATTGATGAAATATAGTATAATAAGTATAGAGCTTTCTCTAAAGACTTTGGATATACCGGTCCGTCGAAGTGAAGAGTTTTAGTATATTCTAAATTAAATCGGGGGATTATCCGAAATACTAAATGCAGGTTTTCGTTGTTTGAGATATAGTCGTGCCTAAGAGGAAGGATGCTATGTCCAGAGAAGAAGATGTCTATATGCCGGCTCTACTTGGCAAGAATATACCAATTGTAACAACTGATGAGAAGTGGAAGATGCTCTTTGGTGAAGAGGGTGTTAGTGATGAGCTGCAGACTCTTGCCGATGAGCTTAATAAGCTTGTGGATGAGCAGGCTAGGTTCAAGCAAAAGATCAAGGATATAAAGCGCCTTAAGAAGACACTTCTTGATGAAGTAATAGGCATATCTGACAGGCTTAATAAGGGCGATAAGTCCGCGGGTAAGGAACTTGATGACAGGAAGAGACTTATAGGAGATTGCAATTCCCAGATCGAAGAGCTTGAAGATCAGCTTTTGGGGCTTCCCAGAGAGATATATCAGCTCAATTATAAGGTTATGGTTGCATCCATGTCTGTATGCTACGAAAGACTTCATCGCAATACAGATGAGATCAACGAGATCGATGAGTGGCTATCCAATACGAGAAAAGAGCTCAAGAAACAGGTCATTAGACTTCAGGAAGGTGAGATGGAGAATTTCAACCTGTATTCATATATGCATGATATCTTCGGACCTGAAGTTATAGATATATTCGATATGGAATATGATCCCGAGAGAAATCACAGGATCAGAACTCCGGGGTCAGGATCCATACAGACGTAATGTACTGGCTTATTCGTAATTGGTCAATAATTAGTACTGACTCATTCATAATAAGCAAAAAGGGGACATATGCAGTATTTAGTAACAGCCAAAGAAATGAAAACATGCGATCGTAATACTTCAGAGCACTTTGGGGTTCCATCCATCGTGCTTATGGAAAGAGCTGCTCTGGCTGTTGCTGCCAGAATCGGTGAGTGGAAGAGAGCTATGCACACTTCCAGAGCTTTTAATGTTCTGATCGTTGCAGGACACGGCGGCAATGGCGGTGACGGGATAGCTATCGGAAGGATTTTGTATCAGCATGGCTACAGAGTGCAGATAGCTCTTGTTGATGACAAGGACTCTAACCCTGATACTGCATCCCAGAAGAAATGCGCAGAGGCGTACAATATTCCAATGGACACTTTTTCCAATGTACGAGCCACCAAATCACAAATGGAATGGGATATCATAGTAGATGCTGTCCTTGGAATCGGATGTACCAAAGATGTAGAAGGCGAATATGTCGAAGCTATAATGTATATCAATGAATGCAAGAAGCTCAAGGACGAGTCTACACTTGTTGTTGCTGTTGATATTCCATCCGGCATAGATACTGATACGGGAAGTGTTCATCTTCTTGCTGTTAAGGCGGACCTTACTGTTACATTTAATTTTGCCAAGATGGGACAGCTGCTGTACCCCGGCACTGAGTACTGCGGGCAGTTATTTGTAGAAGATGTCGGTATTACAGTGGACGGTTTTCTTGGGAATCTTCCTGAATATTTTTTCTTTGATGAGGGTCCCGAAGACCTTCTTCCAAGGAGAGTTGGCTATGGTAATAAGGGAACATTCGGCAAGGTTTTAGTCATTGCCGGAAGCGATAAGGTTACGGGCGCATGCCTTCTGTGTTCCAAGTCAGCGTTCCATACAGGCGCCGGTATGGTCAAAGTATTTACGACACCTGCTAATGTAGAAGCTATTAAGAGCAGTATTCCTGAGGCAATGTTTGATTCATATGCCAATATTGAGACTGACAGCAATATAGACAAGATCAGAGATATACTTATTGAAAACATGAAGTGGGCGTCCGCTATAGTTATAGGCCCAGGGATTGGAACAGGAATGGTTGCTAAGGCCATCCTTAGCATCGTACTAGAACACTATGACAAGTTCCTTGTTGCGGATGCAGATGCTATTACTCTGATAGCACAAGATAGACATATAAGTGAGCTTGCAAGAGCCTATTCTGACTCTAAAGACAAGCAGCTTGTGATAACTCCTCATGTTGCAGAGTTTGCAAGGCTTTACAATGCTGCATTTGGCGATGAACGTCCTGAGCCTGTTACGGTCTATGATGTTAAGGAAAATATGCTGAAGTGGCCTTTGGCACTTTCGGAGTATTATAACTGTGTAGTAATATGTAAGGATGCAAGGTCTGTCGTGGCGGGAGCCGGTAAGAGGCAGATGTATGTTAATATATCAGGTAACAGTGGCATGGCAACTGCAGGATCAGGCGATGTGCTTGCAGGGATAATCGGAGCTTTGAGCTCAAGGAAGCTTGGAGCCTTCCAGACTGCCTGCATTGGAACCTTCATACACGGTCTTGCCGGCAATCGTGCGGCTTCCAGAGTGGGAGAGTATTATATGACAGCAAGTGATATAATAAAGGAACTTGCAAATGTTCTTCCGGAAAAATAATAATAGAATTAAGAAATTGTTTTTGGATCATAGAAAATATTTTTTGATCGTAGAAACTGTCTTTGGATTATAGGAGCTGTTTTCTCGGATTATTAAAAGATATGGTCATTGGGCAATCTCTGAATTCATTAAGATAGAAAGCGTATTTATAAAATGAACTCACATGAAATAGTTAGCAGACAGAATCTTTCTAAGGAGATGGCATTAAAATACCCGAGGGTATGTGCTGCAGTTGATCTTGATGCAATTCTTTCAAATATGCATTCAATGCATGACAATTTAAAGCCTGAAACCAAGATGATCGCAGTTATCAAAACTGATGGTTACGGTTTTGGAGCAGTACCAATTGCAAAACTACTTGAATCAGAGGACTATATTTGGGGATACGCCTGTGCAACCTGCGAAGAGGCGATGGAGCTTAGGGACAATGGAATCAGAAAACCTATACTGATCCTGGGATATACATTTCCTTTCTCTTACGATTCCCTTATTGAAAATGATATAAGACCGGCGGTGTTCAGATATGATCAGCTTGAGCAGCTTGAAGAAAGAGCTGCAAAGAGGTCTGAGACTTGCAAAGTTAAGGTTCATATTGCGGTTGATACATCTATGTCCAGAATAGGTGTTCGTCCTAATGATGAGGGTGCTCTCTTTGTTAAGAAGGCGCTCTCCATGAAGCACATCGAAGTTGAGGGAATCTTCACTCATTTTGCCAGAGCTGATGAGAAAGACCTTACAGATGCTATAGAGAAAAAGATATATTCACAGCTTTTATAGAAAGAGTAGAAAAAGAAAACGGCGTTAGGATTCCTCTACATCACTGCGCGAATTCTGCCAGCATCATAAGTATCCCGCAGGCTCAGATGGATATGGTAAGAGCCGGAGTTACAATGTATGGAATGAAGCCTTCTGAGGATGTTCCTACAGACAAAGTGAAGATCACGCCTGCACTTGGACTGTATAGCCACATCGCTTATATTAAGGATGTACCTGCGGGTGTTGCTGTTAGCTATGGCGGAACCTATATTACAGATAAGCCCACAAGGATTGCTACTATCCCTGTTGGATACGGCGACGGATATCCAAGAAGCCTTTCTAATAAAGGCTATGTCCTTATCCACGGTCATAAAGCACCTATCCTTGGACGTGTATGCATGGATCAGTTCATGGTTGATATAAGTAGAATCCCTGAAGCTTTGGAAAATGATGAAGTCACTATTATAGGATGGAGCGGCGATCAGCATATATCAATTGAAGAACTTGGAAACTTGAGCGGACGCTTTAATTACGAGCTTGCCTGCGATCTTAATCCAAGAATCCCAAGGTTGTATATTAAGGGATAATCGTACATGGAAATACATCCGTGTATTTCCGGACATGTACTAGATACATCCTGTATCCGGTACATGGAAATACATCCATGTATTTCCGGGCATGTACTGGATACATCCTGTATCCGCACATGGAAATACATCCGTGTATTTCATAATAATTTTTGAGGTTACCTACTTATGCTTTTTACCAGTGTACTTGTTACTATTTTCATGACTATACTAAAAGCATACGCATGGCTGCTTAAACAGATGTTTAGGCTTATTTGGAATGTTTATAAACTGTTTTTGTGTCTATTCCCGGCTGCCGGTATCGTACTGGCAGCTCTTGTTGTATTTGAATGCGCAGGTTATTTTACCGGCAATGATTATATAGGACAGGCCAAAGAGTATGTAGAAAGCTATGTTCATGCCTGTGATATAGAGTACCTTCAGGATGAAAACCTGGTGGCTAAGGCTGACAGCTCGTATGGCGTATCCGGAGACATTGCCAATAGTATAGCAGATAACCTTTCAGGAGAGATTTCCAATAATATAGCAAATGGCCTACAGCAAAATATAGAAAATGGCGTAAATGATATATCCGAGAAAGTAACTCAGACACTCCTTGAAGCAGTTACTTCCTGGTGGGAAGGAATACTGGAAAAAAGCGAGCAGAAAGCTTACAGCATCATAGCCTGGGCAATAACTATACTAATAGGAATACCTATTTTCCTCGGACTATTACTATTATCGGCAGCAGCAAGCGGCGTTAACTTTTTGGGAATAGCGATAATAGTAGACCTTGCTATCTATATATTCAGAAGCGTCTTCGGAATGACTACTCCATTCAGACAATTTAGAAGAAGATATTGTTTTCTTTTTCATACCAAACCCTTTTATGATCCTAAATACGAAGACTCCTATCAGGACTGGCTAAAACGCCATCACGACGAATTCGAAAATGACACCTTCGGAACAGACAAAGCAGAATATGATGAGGCATATGACGAAGAAGATTACGACAGAATGGGATATGCGGATTACGAAGGTAAACGTTTATCAAGAAAAGAAATAAGAAGGCTTGAGAAAATAAAAAAACGTCAGCAAAATTATGATGACTACTATGAAGACTATTATGACAGATTAGAAGACCTGGAAGAAAAGGACGAAGAGGACGACAGATTCCGCAGAGGAAGATGGAATAAAAGATATAGTAGCGGACGTTATGATGACTATTATGATGATGACGATGACGATAACTATGATGATTATGATCAGGATAAGGATGAGGATCGTTACGAACGTATAGATGACGATGACCGTTATAATAGATATGGTAGTTATAAATCTGAAAGTAGCTATGATCATCAAAAGCAGAAACAAAATCAGTCATACTATCAGAAATCTGATAGCAGAAGTTCGTCTGATCCTAAAAGACCTTCCGGAAACTATTCAACCTTCGACTTCTTTGCAGGCTGTAAATCCCGCGACGGCATAGTCAAGAAATACCATTCCCTCGCTAAACTCTACCACCCGGACAACTTCGAAGGCGACTCTTCAGCAATAACCGAAATAAACCGCCAATATAAAGAGGCTATGGGCAAATACAAATAAAGGCGATAATGCGACAAGGCGGCAAAGCCTCGACCTTGACTAGTAAGTATCACAATGTTATAGTTTAAGTTGACGTTTTGTGTGCAGAGGCACGCAAACTGTTATGTATCAAACAATTTTTTTGACCAAAAAGGAGATGAATTTATATGGATGATGGCGGACCCTCTGCCTATTATTTTATCGGACTGCTCGTATTACTCGTGCTGGACGTGATCGTGTACGGTTTTGGCGCAGCTCTGCATAATCTAAAAGCAGAAGACCTCTTTAGCGAGTCTGAAGAGGAAGGTGAAGAACCATCCGAAGACCAAAACGAAAAGATTCGCAGCAAAAGTGGCATCTTTTTGTCGGAACTTATGAATAATCCGACAGAATATGTTAATACTGTACAGCTTTTTGTTTTTATACTGAATATCATAATCGGACGCTTCTATGTAGAACGTTTCGGGATCGTTGTTGGAGGATTTATCTTTTCACTCAATGAACTCGTAGCATCTGTTTTGGGCCAGGCAGTAGTAGCATTTCTGCTTTTGTATGTATTTCTTTCAATCGGAGTGCTGCTTCCCAAGAAGCTTGCCAGAAGACATCCTAAAGTCTGGGCCATGATTCTAAGCCCGTTTATCAAGATACTTATGGCGGTTTTGAGGCCATTTACAAGTATTATCGAAGTAACTGTGCATGGAATCATGTATCTGTGCGGTATCAGAGATTTTGATGATGATACAGATGTTACAGAAGAAGAGATAAAGTCGATGGTTTCCGAAGGTCAGGAGCAGGGAGTGCTTCAGGATTCTGAAGCCGACATGATAACCAATATATTTGAATTTTCTGACAAGGAAGTTAGGGATATCATGACCCATCGTAATGATATATGCGGAATCGAAGGAACTATGAGCCTTGAAGATGCGATTTCATTCATGCTTCAGGGCAATAATTCAAGATTTCCTGTATTCCTTGATAATATCGATCATATAATCGGTATAGTTCATATAAGAGATGCGGTTCAGAAGGACTCTGAATCCGGCAATGAGAAAAAGGAAATAAGGCAGATCAAGGGACTTATGCGTCAGCCTATGTATGTGCCTGAGACAAGGAATATAGAGTCATTGTTCCACAGTATGCAGTCTACAAAGACTCAGATAGCGATAGTTATTGATGAGTATGGCCAGACAGCAGGTCTTGTTTCTATGGAAGATATCCTTGAAGAGATCGTCGGCAATATCATGGATGAATATGACGAAGATGAGAGTTTTATCACACCTTCCGGCAAACCCGGAGAGTTTGTGGCTCTTGGAAGGACTCCTATTGAGACAGTTGAGAAGCGCTTCGGAATAGATCTTCATGAGGATGAGTTTGAAACTCTGAATGGTCTTCTGATTTCGAAGATGGACAGGATACCTGAAGAGGATGAGAAATACGATGTTACGATAGATGGTTACAACTTCAGTATCTTGGAAGTTCAGAATCATATGATCACCAGTGTTGGTGTCAAAAAAATTATTGTTTAAATCACGAGGCTGAAAGCTTCGTAATAATATTTATTTTAGGAAAAGGAAAGGTTATAAAGATGTCAGGACATTCAAAATTTGCAAACATCAAGCATAAGAAAGAGAAGAACGACGCTGCTAAGGGTAAGATCTTCACAGTTATCGGACGTGAGATTGCAGTTGCTGTTAAGGAAGGCGGTCCGGATCCGTCTAACAATTTCAAACTTGCTACAGTAATCGCAAAGGCTAAGGCCAACAACGTTCCTAACGATACAATCGAAAGAGGTATCAAGAAGGCTTCCGGTGAGAACGGAGGCGTTGATTATAAGGCGTTCACTTATGAAGGATACGGTCCTGGCGGAACAGCTATCATAGTTGAGACTCTTACAGATAATACAAACCGTACAGCTGCTAATGTAAAGAGCGCATTCACAAAGGGTAAGGGTTCTATGGGAACACCTGGTTGCGTATCTTTCATGTTCGATAAGAAGGGTCAGATCATCATTGATAAGGAAGAGTGCGCAATGTCAGCTGATGACCTTATGATGGCAGTACTTGATGCCGGCGCTGATGATTTCAAGGAAGAAGAGGATTCTTATGAGATCCTTACAGCTCCTGATGCATTCCAGGCTGTAGTTGAAGCTCTTAACAATGCTAAGGTTGAGACTGTTTCTGCAGAGGTTACTATGATTCCTCAGAACTATGTTCAGGTTACAGACGAGGAGAACGTTAAGTGCCTTAGAAGGATTCTTGACATGCTTGATGAAGATGATGATGTACAGAACGTATATCACAACTGGGATGAGCCAGACGAGGACTGATTACTTTAATAAGGGTTTAGGGACTTAAAATTCAAAAAATGGGGGATCGGAAATGATACTGAAGAAGGATGTATCTTCGTATGTTATCTGGGCTTTATTTGCTACATTTAATGTATTACTGATTGCTGTATTTGGGTTATATTCCGGTCTCTTTCCTACTTCGGATACAACTGAAACGATGCTTTTTACCGGGCTGTTCACAGCCCTGGTGACAGGCACGTGTCTTGTTGTATCCTTTTTAATTGACAGACTTTCGGTTTACTTTATGCAGGGGAAAAAATTAAATTCTAATCTTATTTACTTGATATTATTTGCACTTGTCCTTATTGGAGGGATAGTTCTTAGAAGCGTTATTCTCTATAACGATGGAGTTTACATAAAGACAGGCATAATGCTGTTTGAAACGGCTTCTGTTACAAAAGGAGGGATCATCACAGCTGATTCTATCTGGAAGCTTTTTTATCTGGTCATCATGAGAACGGTGCTGTATTTCACTGGAGATATCGTGATAGCAGCCATAGTATATCAGATAGTTGTAAGGATGATCTTTTTTATCCTTATAGGGGTGGCAGTGAGGATAATGACCGGACGGGTTGCGTCTATAATTGTCCTGTCTCTTCTTATGTTCCTTCCGCCATTTATCACGGTTCATATACTTGATGCAGCTTCTTTCTTTGAGATTTTCGTTGCTCTTGAGCTTATCTTTTTGGCAATATATTTTAAAAACATGACAAGAGCAAAGAAAAGTCAGTCTGCAGTCAGGTTTTTACTATATTTTTTACTTGGAATCGGACTTGGTGCATTATTCTATATAGATGCCGGAACCATCCTGTTCTGGAGCCCTATGCTGCTTCTTCTTTTTGTATTTAAGAAGATAAAAGAGGTGCTTAAGAGCTTTGCATGTATTATCCCCGGAGCTGTTTGTGGCTTTATGCTGACTTTGATAGTGTGGGACGGATATGATGTTATAGGACCTGCACTTTACAGATGGTCTTCCAAGTATTTTGCAGATGTTCTTTCGATAGAGAGTTTTGAAGTTATTGGCGAATCGAGCTCATCGGTTTACGCAGTTTTGTATCTTATACTTGCTATAATCATGCTTTGTTCGTCATTTGCTTTTCTTTTCCATAAAAAGACTACACGTCTTGCGCCTGTTATGCTTCCGGCACTATTGGTATGCATTGTATCTCCTGTGATGGGGGAGACTGGCGTTAATACACTCAGAATGATGACACTTATGTGCATTATAGTGATCGGAGGAGGACTTGCCTGCATGTTTACTTCGTATGATACTTCTGATTTTGAACTGTTGTTTGGTAATGATGATTTTGATGATGCATCTGAAAATGAAGAAGATGTAGTTGTGTTCGAGCCTTTAGATGAAGGCGCGGATGATTCACTCAAAGCTGAGGGCGACGAAGAGAAATCTGAAGATCAGCAGACTGCAGAAGGATCCGAAGTTGAGCAGTCCACAGAAAGATCTGAAGATAAGCAGACTGTAGGCAAATCTGAAGACGAGCAGGCTAAAGAGAAATCGGAAATCAAACAGACTGCAGAAGGATCCGAAGATGAGCAGTCCATAGAAAGATCTGAAGATAAGCAGACTGTAGGCAAATCTGAAGACGAGCAGGCTAAAGAGAAATCGGAAATCAAACAGACTGCAGAAGAATCCGAAGATGAGCAGTCTATAGAAAAAACTGAAGAAGAACATACTATAGAGGATGCTGAAAAAGATACTTCGAATAAAAATGCAGGAGAACCTGAGGATAACCAGAAAAAAGAAAATATAGTAAAAGGGCAGAAACTTGAAGATATTCAGTCAGACGATCCCAATTCGCTTAAGGTACTTGAAAATGGCGCTGATTTATTAGACAATACTACAGATATTAAAGTAGCAGATGCTAACAAGCCAGATGACCTGGATTTATCACTGAAAGGTACTTTGGATCCTTCATTTGATGATGAGAAGATCACACGTTTTGTTCCGGAAGGAATGGTGGTTCCTATGGATACAGAAGAAGATGAGCTTCCAAGGCTTGGAAAACAGGAGCTTCTTGAAAGGCGACGCACTATGTCCAAGATGCACAATCCTTCAGGCAAACTGAAGGTTGGACGTAAAGTCATCACTAACAGAGAATTTGATGTTGAAGTCTCTGCAGGAGATGATTTTGATCTTTTCTGATCGAGCGTATATTGGTTTATATGTTTTTGATCTGATTATATTTTGGAAATAACTTAAGCGCCACATGATCAATGACAATGATTAGTTAATATAGTCTTTTCCTTTGGGAGGAGATAATGATATGAGAACAAAAAGAAGGGAATTATAGTATTTATGACAGTTAATGAATTGACTGCTTACGAGGTCTTAGAGCATAGAAGAATAGATGACCTTGGAACAGATAGTTATATCTTAAAGCATAAAAAGACAGGGGCTCGTGTAGTTCTTTTACCAAATGATGATGAAAACAAGGTTTTCTATATAGGTTTCCGTACACCTCCGACAGATTCTACAGGTGTTGCGCATATCATTGAGCATACAGTTTTGTGCGGATCAAGGGATTTTCCTGTTAAGGATCCTTTTATCGAACTTGCCAAGGGTTCACTTAATACATTCCTTAATGCAATGACATATCCGGATAAGACTGTATATCCTGTAGCAAGTTGCAATGATGCTGACTTCCAGAATCTTATGCATGTATATCTTGATGCTGTTTTTTATCCCAATATTTATAAAACAGATAAGATATTCAAGCAGGAAGGCTGGCACTATGAGATGGAAAGCGCTGATGATGATCTTAAAATCAACGGCGTTGTATATAACGAGATGAAGGGCGCTTATTCATCACCGGATGATATTCTTGATAAGGGTATCATGAACTCTCTTTATCCTGACAATACTTATAATATTGAGTCAGGCGGTGATCCGGACGTTATTCCTTCTTTGACATATGAGCAGTATCTTGATTTCCACAGAAGATATTATCATCCGTCCAACAGCTATATCTATCTGTATGGAAATATGGATATGGTATCGAAGCTTACTTATATAGACGAGAATTATCTGTCACATTTTGATCATCTTGATATTGATTCAAGTATCAAGATGCAGAAGCCTTTTGAGAAGCAGTCTGTTGTTCACAAGGACTATTCCATTCTTAAGACAGATGATCTTAAAGATAATACATATCTGACTATGAACTGGTCTGTTGGAACAAGCCTTGACAGAAAGCTCTATGTGGCATTTGATGTTCTTGATTATTGTCTTGTTTCTGCACCCGGCGCTGTTCTTAAGAAGGCTCTTATTGATAAGGGTATTGGTAAAGATGTCTACAGCGAATATGAAAATGGTGTACTTCAGCCATTTTTCTCTGTAATTGCCAAGAATGCAAATGCTGATCAGGCAGATCTTTTCAAACAGACAATCATTGAGTGCCTTGAAAAGACAGTTAAGGAAGGCCTTGATAAGAAGGCTCTTGAAGCTGCCATCAACGTAGATGAGTTTAAGTACAGAGAAGCGGACTTTGGAAGATTCCCTAAGGGACTTTTATATGGACTTCAGGTCCTTGACAGCTGGCTCTATGACGACATGAAGCCTTTTATTCATATCGAAGCAGGAGATACCTATAAAGCACTTAGAGATGAGATAGAAGGCGATTACTTCGAAAGACTTATACAGGAATATCTTCTAGATAATACTCATTCAAGTATGTTTATCATGAATCCTGTAAAGGGCCTTAATGAAGAAAAAGAAGCTGCAAAATCTGCAGAGCTTCAAAAGTATAAGGAAAGCCTTACTAAGGAAGATATAGACAGAATCGTTCGCGAAACTGCCGAGCTTAAGGAATATCAGGAAGCTCCTGACTTGGAAGAGAATCTCAAGAAGATTCCTATGCTTACAAGAAAGGATCTTAGAAGAAACGTAGAGCCTTTCATCTATGAGGAAAAGAAGGTTGGGGATAATATACTCTTATTCCATGATATTTTTACAAATGGTATAGATTATCTTAACTTCGTATTTCGAATGGAAGATGTTCCTTATGAACTGTTTAAATATTCAGGAATCCTTAAGTCTGTACTTGGACTTGTAGATACCAAGAATTATTCTTATGGAGATCTTTATAATGAGATCAACATGAAAACAGGCGGATTCACAGCAAGTATCGGTACTTACTCTGACAGACGTGATCTGTCAAAATTCGCTACAACTTTTGAAATTGCAGTCAAGGTCCTTCCTTCAAATATAGATCATGCATTTGATCTTGCAACTGAGATCATAAGGACTTCAAAAATCGATGATATGAAGCGTATGAAGGAGATCCTTGATGAGAAGATGTCACATATGGAAGCAGATCTTCAGACGGCAGGACATCGTGCTGCTGCTCTTCATGCTGCAGCGGGATTCTCTAAGACAGGCAATGTTTCTGAGAATCTGTCCGGTATAACAGGATATCGCCTTGTTCAAAAGTATGCTAAGCATTATGATGAGGCTGCTCACAAAGAGCTTGTTGAAAAGCTTTCTGAGCTTATGAAGACTCTTTTCCGTAAAGAGAATCTTCTTGTAAGCTTTACTACAGATAAGAAGAACTACGGCCAGATAGAAGCGAAGGTGGCTGAATTTGCTGATAACCTTTATACTCAGGATTGTCAGAAGGGCCGACTTGAATTTGTACCTGTAAAGAGCAATGATGCGTTCAAGACTCCGGGGCAGGTTCAGTATACTGCGCTTGCGGGCAACTTTAGAAAGAACGGACTTGAGTATACAGGAGCGCTTCGTGTCCTTCAGGTTATGATGGGATATGACTTTTTGTGGAACAATATCCGTGTAAAGGGTGGAGCATACGGCGTTATGGGCGGAGCTTCTCCTAATGGAGACTCATATTTTGTAACTTATAGAGATCCTCATCTTAAGAGAAGTCTTGATGTGTTCCGTCAGGTTTCTGATTTTGTAAGGAATTATGAAGCAGATGAGCGTACACTTACAGGATTTGTTATAGGTGCGATAGGAGAGCTTGATACACCTAAGACACCTAGCGCAAAAGGCTCTTATGGCCTTATGGCTTACATGTGCCATGTAGATATTGATAAGCTTCAGGAGCATCGTGACCAGATACTTGATGTAACTGTAGAGGATATCAGGAAGCTTGCAGATTATGTAGATGCTTTTGAAGAAGATAACAGTATCTGCGTAGTTGGTACAAGTGAAAAGATTAATCAGCACAGAGATCTTTTTGACAAAGTCGAAGAACTCTGATAACAGGAAAGTGTGTTTATGGATAGTAATAGTTTTAAAACAGGATTTATAGCACTGGTTGGGCGTCCTAATGTTGGTAAGTCCACTCTTATGAACAATATGATAGGCCAGAAGATAGCCATCACCTCCAATAAGCCCCAGACTACCAGAGGACGTATTCAAACAGTATATACGGATGATCGCTGTCAGATGATCTTCGTTGATACGCCGGGTATACATGAGACCAAGAATAAGCTTGGATCTTATATGCTTCACATAGCTCAGAAGACTCTGGAAGATGCTGATATGATTCTGTGGCTTGTAGAGCCGACAGATTTCATAGGACAAGGTGAAAAATATATCATTAAGCAGCTCAAAAGATGCAAACAGCCTGTAGTTCTTGTTATCAATAAGATTGATACAGTCAAAAAGGACCAGTTGCCAAAGTTCATAGATGCTTACAAAAGTGAGCTGAACTTTTCTGATATAGTTCCTGTTTCAGCTAGGAAAAAAGAGAATCTCGATACCCTTATGGATGTTATATGCAAATATCTTCCATATGGTCCTGCTCTTTATGATGAGGATACTGTAACAGAGGAACCTGAGCGTGATATTGCAGCTGAGATAATCCGTGAAAAGGCTCTTAGACTCCTTCAGGATGAAGTTCCGCATGGAATCGCTGTTACTATTGAGAGAATGAGAGAAAGAGAAGGCTATCTGTCTGACGACGGTCTGCCGCTTCTGGATATAGACGCTACCATTATCTGTGAAAGGGATTCTCATAAAGGAATAGTCATAGGTAAGGGCGGTGCTATGCTCAAAAAGATTGGAAGCCAGGCCAGAGTTGATATTGAAGATATGACTCAGTGCAAGGTTAATTTGAAACTGTGGGTTAAAGTTCGTAAGAACTGGAGAGATGACAGTTCGCAGATGAAGCATTTTGGCTATGATGAAAGAGACATTTGATCAGGACAACAGACTTACTGTAAACGGCATTGTCATAAAGCACAGGCCTGTTGGTGAATATGATTTTACTGTTACGATCATTACTATGGAGCGTGGCAAGATCAGTGCTTTTGCAAGAGGCGCAAGAAAGCCGGGAGGCAAGCTTTCCGGCAATGTCGAACCATTTTGCTATGGAACTTTTACTTTATACGAAGGGAAAAGTTCCTACAATATAATTGAAACAGATATCATCAATTATTTCGAACCTTTCCGCCGGAATCTGGAAGATACCTGCTATGGAACTTATCTTCTGGAACTGGCGGATTATTATGCGACGGAAAACAGCGATGAGACTGAGCTATTAAAGCTTTTATATCTTTCACTTACTGCTCTTACCAAAGATGCTTTTGATAAGAGGCTTGTCAGATGTATATTTGAACTTCGGGCACTTGTTATTGATGGTCAATATCCGGGAGTTCCTGAAAACAGAGGCTATAGCGATGCAGTAAAGCTTGCAATGCAGCATATAAGCGGTTCTGATCTAAAAAGTCTTTTTACATTCAGACTAAGCGATCAGGCACTTAAAGAGCTGATAGATATAACAAGGATGTATCGGGAACATTTTGTTGACAGGCAGCTCAAAAGCCTTGAAATATTAAGCACCGTGGAACGTGAACTTATATGACCATGACTAAACTTTAAAAAAGTTGAAAAAAGGTCATGGCTCTATTATAATCATGTAATGTATGTATTCACATGAAGATATTACATAAGTGCGCATTCTGCGCGCATTTTTGGCGCTGTGAATATATAAAAGAAGAGCTAAGGGCCATATTACGGACTTTTAGAGTTTATTCATCATTAGGAAAGACAGCAGGCATAGCGAATTGGTGCCGCGAGCTCCACCAATTTCAGCCAATAGTAACTCGCTATGATCGCGACATGAGGTTAAGTATGGTTAATTGTGCGGATAATAGTTATAAACTTCATATACGTAAGATAATCTGTGCAGCCGTGTTTATGGCAGTTGCACTGACCGGATGCGGTAAGAGTATGGATGTTACTAAGTCTGATAGCACTGCCGTATATGTGGGCAAGGACGGACAGGTAATAAGTACTATAGTCGAGGATTTCTCGGCACCTTACTATGATCTGGGTGAATTGAAAACTGATATTGAAAGTCAAGTCAATGAGTACAATTCAACCAAAGGTAAGGATCTTATTACTTTTCAGGATGCCGTAACTGAAGATAAGAATGTACGTGTCACAATGACATATAAGGATACGGCTTCTTATGCGGATTTTAATCAGGTTACTCTTTTCTATGGCTCTTATAAAGATATGAAGGCACTTGGATACAGCCTTCCGTCTACACTGGTTGATTCTAAGGGTCAGAAGATAGATGTTAAGCTTATCTCAGAGGATCAGACAGTTATTGTCATGAATGAGAAGATAGGATTCTATTCCTATGGCAAAATAGCTTATGCTCCTGAAGGGAGCTCTTTTAATGGTAGTAAAAACGTAGATTTATCTGCAACTAAGGACGATTTGTGTTATATTGTACTGAAAGCAGATTAACGAATAAAGATACAGGAGATTAAGGAAATGAAAGCAGAAGAGAAGACAATGGACAAAGTAATTGCACTGGCTAAGGGCAGAGGATTTATTTTCCCCGGTTCTGAGATTTACGGAGGTCTTGCAAATACTTGGGATTACGGTCCACTTGGTGTTGAATTCAAAAATAATGTCAAGAAGGCATGGTGGAAGAAATTCGTTCAGGAGAACAAATACAATGTAGGTGTTGATTGCGCGATTCTTATGAACCCTCAGACTTGGGTTGCATCAGGACATCTTGCCGGCTTCTCTGATCCTTTGATGGACTGTAAGGAGTGCCATGAGCGTTTTAGAGCAGATAAGATCATTGAGGATTTTGCTGCTGAGAACAATATCACACTTGAGTCATCAGTTGACGGCTGGAGCCAGCAGCAGATGATGGATTTCATTAACGATAATAATGTTCCTTGCCCTTCATGTGGCAAGCACAATTTTACTGATATCCGTCAGTTCAACCTTATGTTCAAGACATTCCAGGGTGTAACTGAGGATGCTAAGAATACTGTATACCTTCGTCCTGAGACAGCACAGGGTATATTCGTAAACTTCAAGAATGTACAGCGTACAACTCGTAAGAAGCTTCCTTTTGGTATCGGTCAGATCGGTAAGAGCTTCCGTAACGAGATCACACCTGGTAACTTCACATTCAGAACACGTGAGTTCGAGCAGATGGAGCTTGAGTTCTTCTGCGAGCCCGGAACTGATCTTGAGTGGTATGAGTATTGGAAGAATTTCTGCAGAGACTTCCTTGTTGAGCTTGGTATGAAGGAAGATGAGATGCGTCTTCGTGAGCATGATCCTGAAGAGCTTGCATTCTATTCAAAGGGAACAACAGATATCGAGTTCAAGTTCCCATTTGGCTGGGGTGAACTTTGGGGTATCGCTGACAGAACTGATTATGACCTTAGTCAGCACCAGACAACATCAGCTCAGGATCTTACATATTTTGATGAAGAGAAAAAAGAGCGTTATATCCCTTATGTTATCGAGCCTTCACTTGGTGCAGACCGTGTTGCTCTTGCATTCCTGTGCGCAGCATATGATGAAGAGGAAATTGAGGGCGGCGATGTAAGAACAGTTATGCACTTTCATCCTGTTCTTGCTCCTGTTAAGATCGCTGTTCTTCCTATCTCCAAGAAGCTTTCAGAGAATGCTGAGAAGGTATTTGACCAGCTTTCCAAGAAGTGGAACTGCGAGTATGACGATCGCGGATCTATCGGTAAGAGATACAGAAGACAGGATGAGATCGGAACTCCTTTCTGCATAGCTTATGACTTTGATTCTGAAGAAGATCACTGCGTAACAATTCGTGAGCGTGATACCATGAAGCAGATCGAGTACTCTGAAGGCAATGTAAGATGGCCTATCGCAGAGCTTGATAAGTTCTTTGAAGAGAAGTTTGCTTTTTGATAAATGCAGGATTTGAAGATATTTGACGTAAGATCTGCAATAGATGCGGATCTTACGCAAATATTATTTTGAGATAATATTATTGAGACTTTGTATAAACAAAGCCTTTTGAAAGGAACAGTCATGAAGAAATATAGTGTTAATGAACTTCGTGAGATGTATCTTAAGTTCTTTGAGAGCAAAGATCATCTTCGTATGAATAGTTTTTCACTTGTACCACATAATGATAATTCACTTCTTATCATTAACTCAGGTATGGCACCACTTAAGCCTTACTTCACAGGCCAGGAGGTTCCGCCAAAGCGCAGAGTTACTACTTGTCAGAAGTGTATCCGTACAGGTGACCTTGAGAATGTTGGTAAGACAGCTCGCCACGGTACATTCTTTGAAATGCTTGGTAACTTCTCTTTTGGAGACTACTTCAAAGAAGAAGCTATTCCGTGGGCATGGGAATTCCTTACAGAGGTTGTAGGTCTTGATGCAGAGCGTCTGTATCCTTCTGTATATGTGGATGATGATGAGGCTTTCAAGATTTGGACTGATAAGATGCATATTCCTGCTGAGCGTATCATAAAGCTTGGTAAGGAAGATAACTTCTGGGAGCATGGTTCAGGCCCTTGCGGTCCTTGTACAGAGATCTACTATGATCGCGGTGAGAAATACGGTACAGGTCCTGAGGATGTACTGGGCGGAGAAGGCGATCGTTTCATGGAAGTATGGAACGTTGTATTCTCTCAGTTCAACAATGATGGACATGGCAACTACACAGACCTTGTACAGAAGAACATTGATACAGGTATGGGTCTTGAAAGACTTGCTGTTGCAGTTCAGGATGTTGGATCAATCTTTGATGTAGATACAATTAAAGCTCTTCGTGATAAGATCTGCGAGATGGCAGGCGGCGTACAGTATGAAGCAGAAGGAACAGAAGAAAGCGATGTATCTGTTCGTATCGTAACAGATCATATCCGTTCTACTACTTTCATGATCTCAGACGGTATCATGCCTAGCAACGAAGGAAGAGGATATGTTCTTAGAAGAATCATCCGCCGCGCTGTAAGACATGGAAGAAAGCTTGGAATAAGCGGTTCATTCCTTCCTGAGCTTGCACTTTCTGTAATTGCAGGTTCTAAGGATGGTTATCCTGAGCTTGAGGAGAAGAAGGACTTCATCCTTAATGTTATCCGTCAGGAAGAGGATAAATTCGAGAAGACGTTCGAACAGGGTCTTGAGATCCTTGCAAATATGCAGGAAGAGCTTAAGGCTGCCGGCAAGAATACATTGTCAGGTGAAGATGCATTCAAATTATATGATACATACGGATTCCCTCTTGATTCTACAGAAGAGATCCTTGCTGAGAACGGATTCTTAGTAGATGCAGAAGGATTCGAAAAGGCTATGAAGAATCAGCGTGATACAGCTAGAGCTGCTCGTAAAGTAAGTAACTACATGGGCGCTGATGCAACTGTATACGAAGATATTGATCCTAGTATCAATTCAGAGTTTATCGGCTATGATAAGCTTGTAGCTGATTCTACTATCGTAGCTATGGCTGAGCTGCATGCTGCTGATGAAGATGCAGAGAATGCTGTTGCTGATGCTCTTACAGATGGAATGACAGGTGCGATCATAACTTCCCAGACACCTTTCTATGGAACAATGGGTGGTCAGGTAGGAGATCATGGTAAGATTTTCCTGTATCCTGCTGATGTTGACAGCGCTGAGCATGATGCACTTGGCTGCGATAGCTGCAATGATAAGGCGGTTGCTGTATTCAAGGTTGAGAGTACAGAGCATGTTGCCGGATCTAAGATCGCTATGATAGGCCGCGTTGTTAAGGGTATGTTCAAGACAGGAGATAAGGTTACACTTAAGGTTTGCAAGCATGGTCGTATGGCTACATGCCGTAATCATTCTGCAACTCACCTTATGCAGAAGGCACTTCGTGAGGTGCTTGGTACACACGTAGAGCAGGCTGGATCATATCAGGATGCAGATCGTACAAGATTCGACTTCTCTCACTTTAAGGCAATGACACCTGCTGAGATCCAGAAGGTTGAAGAGCTTGTAAATGAGAAGATTGCAGCTGAACTTGATGTTAATACACAGGTTATGACTCTTGAAGAAGCTAAGAAGTCAGGTGCTATGGCTCTGTTCGGAGAAAAGTACGGTGACAGCGTAAGAGTTGTTAACATGGGTGACTGGTCTATAGAGCTTTGTGGTGGTACACATGTATCAAATACAAGACAGATCGGCCAGTTCAAGATCCTTTCTGAGTCCGGTGTTGCTGCAGGCGTTAGACGTATTGAAGCTATCACAGGCAGCAATGTAACAGAGTATTACAAAGAGCTTGAGCAAAATGCCAAGGATGCAGCAGCTCTTCTCAAGGCTACACCAGATACTTTGTATGATCACATCAAGAAGCTTCAGGAAGAACTTAAAGCTGTTAAGAGCGAGAACGAGTCCTTAAAGAGCAGCGCTGCCAAGGAAGCTCTTGGTAATGCAGCTGATGATGCTGTAGATGTTAAGGGTCTTAAGCTTGTAGCTAAGTCACTTAAGGATGTAGATATGAACGGACTTCGTGAACTTGGAGATTCTCTTAAAGAGAAGCTTGGAGACTGCGTTGTAGTTCTTATGAGTGATAATGGTGGCAAGGTCAGCATCATGACAATGGCTTCTGACTCAGCTGTTAAGAAGGGTGCACATGCCGGCAATCTTGTTAAAGAGATAGCTCCTATGGTAGGAGGCGGCGGTGGCGGTCGTCCTAACATGGCTCAGGCTGGTGGTAAGAATCCTGCAGGTATCGAAGATGCCCTCAAGAAGGCTGCTGAAGTGCTTGCCGGTCAGATCCAGTAAAAAAGATGTCAAAGACCCCCTTGACTATCGAAATAAAACAGTATATAATTTTAAATGCTGTGAGTTAAATTGATTTAACTTAAGTAAATAACCCGATCAGTTCAATAATGTAACGGGACTGAAGGGAGGGTAGAGAATATATGTCAACAGTTATAGTAAAAGAGAATGAAACACTTGACTCCGCACTTCGTCGTTTTAAGAGAAGTTGTGCTAAGGCTGGTATCCAGCAGGAGATTCGTAAGAGAGAACATTACGAGAAGCCTAGCGTAAAGCGTAAGAAGAAGTCTGAAGCTGCTAGAAAGCGTAAATACAACTAAAGAAATACAGCCCTTGGTTTTTATATAAAATCAAGGGCTTTTCTTTTATCATGGTAGCTTTATGATTGCAATTATGTTTTATATTTGCAATAGATTACATAGTAGCAATACATTTCACGAAAGTTGGGTTTTAATTTGCTGATTAAAATATTGGAAATTCTGATCATACTGATCATTGTCTGCGCTGTTATAGGTATCTGTAACAGTATATATAATTCAAAAAGATTTGTTATTAGAAAATATAACGTAAAGAGTTCTAAGCTTAAAAAAAGTCTTCGAATATGCCATTTATCTGATATTCACGGCTGGCAGTATGGCGATGATAACAAGAACCTTATCAAAGCTATAGATGAACTAAATCCTGATATCATTGTCTTTTCAGGAGACATTCTTACAGGCTCTTCGCCTCGTAAGACATGGCCTTTAGAGAAGGGACTTGTCAGAGAGCTTGCATCCAGATATCCTGTGTATGCAGCAAATGGCAATCACGAAAGTGAGCTTAACTGGTATTATGAAGGCTTTGGGCAATTTTATGATACATATATCAATGATATGAGCAGTTTTGGCGTGAATCTTTTGAACAATGATAAGATGTTTCTTGATGAATATGGTATCAGGATAACAGGTCTTGAGCTTCCTCATGAATATTTCAGGAAAGTTATCATACGCCGAATGAAGGATGATTATCTTGATAGCATGATAGGCAAACCTGATGAAGATAGATTTAATCTTCTTATAGCACACAATCCCCAGTATTTTCCTAAATATGCAAAGTGGGGAGCAGACCTTGTTTTGTCAGGCCATATTCACGGAGGTATCATAAAACTTCCTTTGCTTGGAGGTGTAATATCTCCGGCACTTATTCTTTTTCCAAAATATGATGGCGGATTGTTTAAGATAGGTGGTCATACCATGGTTCTGTCCAGAGGGCTTTGGACACATACTATTCCTATCAGGGTATTTAATCCCGGAGAACTTGTGGTGATCGACCTTGAAGCTGATAATGGGGAGGCACAGTAATGTCACTTGAAGTTAAGCTTGAGGCATTTGAAGGACCTTTGGACCTTCTGCTTCATCTTATAGATAAAAATAAAGTTGAGATTTATGATATTCCGATCTCCACTATCACAGCTCAGTATCTTGAATACCTTAGCCTTATGGAGAAAGAGGACATGGATGTTACCAGTGAATTTCTGGTCATGGCGGCTGAACTTATGGATATAAAGTGCAAGATGCTGCTTCCTCGCGAAGTCAATGAAGAAGGCGAAGAGGAGGATCCAAGAGCAGAACTTGTTGAAAAACTCCTTGAGCACAAGATGTTCAAGTATCTGTCGGGAGAGCTGGCGCAGAGATTCGATGGCGGCGATATGTATTTTTATCGTAAGCAGAACCTTCCTTCAGAAGTTACGTCTTATGAACCTCCTATAGATTACGCGGAGCTTGTTGGTGATAACAATCTTCAGAAACTAAACGAGATATTCCAGGAATTGATTCGAAGGCAGGAAGATAAGATCGATCCTGTTAGAAGTACGTTCGGACGAATTGAACGAGAGTCTGTTGATATTGATGAGAAGACTCTTTTTATTAAAGCTTATGTCAGAAAACATAAGAGCTTCAGCTTTAGAAAACTCTTGCAGGAACAAGCAACTAAGGCTGAGATCATTGTTGCGTTTCTTGTAATCTTAGAAGAGATCAAACTTGGAGAAGTTACTGTGACTCAGGATGACACTTTTGCGGATATAACCATAACTTCAAATAAGTTTGGTGAAGAGATGGACGAGGAAGAGGCGGTTAAGACAGCTATGGAATTAGAAAAGGAGCAGAGCTGATATGAAAAAGAAAGAAGGAGCAGCAGCTATTGAGGCTATTCTTTTTACAATGGGAGATTCTGTTGAAGTGTCCAAGCTTGCAGATGCTCTTGAAGAAAGTATAGAAGAAGTAAAAGAACAGATAGAGTATCTTAAAGATAAATATAAAAAAAATGACAGCGGAATAAATCTGCTGGAACTGGAAGATTCACTGCAGCTTAGCACCAAGAAGGATTTTTATCCTCAGCTTATCAAGGTTGCGAGTTCACCAAAGAAGTACATTCTTACGGATTCTCTTCTTGAGACTCTTTCGATCATTGCTTACAAGCAGCCTGTTACCAAAGCTGAAGTAGAGCGTATCCGCGGAGTCAATTCAGATCATGCTGTTAACAGGCTTGTAGAATTCGAGCTTGTAAAGGAGCTGGGCCGTATGGATGCTCCCGGAAGACCTATCTTGTTCGGAACTACAGAACAGTTCCTTAGATCTTTTGGAGTAAGATCTGTCGATGATCTGCCTTCAATTGATATAGATCATGCAGAAGAGTTCAAAAAAGAGGCTGAAAAAGAGATAGATGTCAAATTGGATATCTGACCATATCTTCATGTTTACTAATATAAAATCTGTAATTTTGATATTGGAAAAAGTAAAAGAATACTTTCAATATCACAATTACAGATTTAATTGTGTATACAATTAAATTTTTTAAGCGTTATTATATAAAAATCCTTATAAATACTGTACTATTTCCGATTTGTTTATGTTACAATAATATTTGTGAAAAGTTTGGCATTATCAAGTTTTAGGACATGTAAGAGATTTCATTTCACAAACAAATCAATATGTTTCTACTTGCGAGTGCTTTAACGTCAACATATATTATACGGAGGTAAGTAAATGAGTAGTACTTCACAGGCGAGTCAAAGAATTAATGCTTTACTCGATGAGAACAGTTTCGTCGAAATTGGTGCTATGGTTACAGCAAGGAGCACTGACTTCGGTCTGAAACAGTCAGAGACTCCATCCGATGGTGTTGTTACGGGATATGGTGTCATCGATGGTAACCTTGTGTATGTATACAGCCAGGACGCAAGTGTACTAGGCGGTTCCGTTGGTGAAATGCATGCAAAGAAGATTGCACGTATCTACGATATGGCAGTCAAGATGGGAGCACCTGTAATTGGTCTTATTGATTCTACAGGTATGCGTCTTCAGGAGGCAACAGATGCTCTTTCAGCTTTTGGCGAGATCTACGCTAAAGAGGTTGAGGCTTCAGGAGTTGTTCCTCAGATCACAGCTGTATTCGGTGGCTGTGGTGGTGGTCTGGCACTTGTACCGGCACTTTCTGATTTTACATTCATGGAGACCAAGAACGGAAAGCTTTTCGTTAATTCTCCAAATTCCATTAAAGGCAATTATGAAGAGAAGTGTGACACAGCAGCTGCTGATTTCCAGAGCTCTAAGACTGGAATCGTAGATGTAGCTGGTGATGAAGAGACAATCTACAACGAGATTCGTCAGCTTGTAAGTCTTCTTCCTTCCAATAACGAAGACAGCGACTTCTATGAAGAGTGTGCTGATGATCTTAACAGATCACTTGAGAATTTTGACGGAGCAGTTGCAGATCCTGCACTTGCACTTTCAATTCTTTCAGATAACGGCGTTTTCTTTGAAACAAAGAGAGAGTACGCTAAAGAGATGGTTACAGGATTCATCAAGCTTAACGGTGCTACAGTAGGTGCTGTTGCAAACCGCAGCGTAGTATTTGATGAAAATGGTAAAGAAAAAGAGAAGTTCGATGCAGTTCTTACAGCAAACGGTCTTGAGAAGGCTGCTGATTTTGTACGTTTCTGCGATGCATTCGATCTTCCTATCGTTACATTCACTAACGTAAAGGGATTCCTTGCAACAACATGTGAGGAGAGAAGACTTGCCAAGAATGCAGCATCACTTGTTTCTGCACTTGGTAATGCTTCTGTTCCGAAGGTTAACGTTGTTACAGGTAAGGCTCTTGGTAGCGCATTCGTTATCATGAACTCTAAGGCAGATATCAATGTATGCTGGCCTGATTCCCAGATCGGAACTATGGAAGCAGATATGGCTGCCAAGATCATCGGTGATGGTAAGAGCGCAGAAGAGGTTAATGAGATCGCAGCTGAGTATGCTAAGCTTCAGAACAGCGCTGTAAGTGCTGCAAGAAGAGGCTATGTTGACGAGATCATCGAGCCTGCAGATACAAGAAAATATGTTATCGGTGCATTAGAAATGCTTTTTACAAAGAGAGAAGCTAAACCTGCAAAGAAGCATGTAACGAAATAAGGAGGTAAATGATGATGGAATTTTTTACAAGTTCTTTATCTTATCTTCCTATAGCTCTTGAAGCAACTGGAACTACTTCAATGGCTGACGCTCTTGCTGATGCGGGTATTAATACACTGCTTGGAATGGGAACTGCATTTGCAGTACTTATTCTTATCAGTCTGATCATTTCTCTTTTCCCTATGATCGGAAAGATCGGTAAGAAACAGCCTGCTCCAGCTCCTGCAAACAAGCCTGCAGCAGCTCCTGAGGTTGTAGAAGAAGAGGATCTTTCTGATGATGATGAGCTTGTTGCTGTAATTGCAGCAGCTATCGCAGCTTATGAGGGAAGTAACGCTTCTGCATCCGGTGATGGATTTGTTGTTCGTTCTATTAGAAAGAGACGTTCCGGAGCCAGAGCATAACTGATGCCTCACGGCAACACAAGATAAGAATTTACAGGATTCACATAAAATTTCGAAGCCGTTATACATACGGCAGGAAGGGATAAACATGAAAAACTATACTATTACCGTAAATGGCAACGTATATGATGTTACAGTAGAAGAAGGTGCAGGCGGCGCAGCTCCTGCAGCAGCTCCAAAGGCAGCTCCTAAGAAAGCTCCTGCAGCTAAGAAGGCATCCGCTGGTGCTGGTTCAATCAAGGTTGAAGCCGGTGCAGCCGGAAAGGTTGTTAAGGTTAACGCTAACGTAGGACAGGCTGTTAAGAAGGGTGACGCTGTTGTTACAATCGAGTCTATGAAGATGGAGATTCCTATGGTTGCTCCTTCAGACGGAACTGTTGCAAGCATTGACTGCGCAGTAGGTGATTCAGTAGAAGCAGGAGCAGTTCTTGCGACACTTAACTAATAGTTACGTATTCTACTGGAGGAACAATAATGGAAAAAATCGTTGAAACCTTTTCGAATCTATGGAATCAGACAGCTTTCCAGAACCTTTACTGGGGCAATTATGTTATGATTCTTGTAGCGTTCGTATTTCTTTATTTGGCTATAGCCCATGATTTTGAACCTCTGCTTCTTGTTCCGATCGCATTTGGTATGCTTCTTGTTAATATCTATCCTGATATTATGCACGAGATATCCGAAGACGGAAGCGGCGGTGGATTATTCACATATTTCTACAAGCTGGATGAATGGTCTATCCTTCCTTCACTCATATTCATGGGTGTAGGTGCGATGACCGACTTTGGTCCGCTTATTGCCAACCCTAAGTCATTCCTGCTTGGTGCAGCAGCACAGTTCGGTATTTTCTCAGCTTACTTTATGGCTATCTTTATGGGATTCTCCGGAACAGAAGCTGCTTCTATCTCTATAATCGGTGGTGCTGATGGTCCTACATCTATCTTCCTTGCTACAAAGCTTGGTTGCACAACTCTTCTTGGACCTATTGCCGTTGCTGCATATTCGTACATGTCACTTGTACCGATCATCCAGCCTCCGATCATGAAGCTTTTCACAACAGAGAAGGAACGTAAGATTCGCATGCTTCAGCTTCGTCCTGTATCACAGCTTGAGAAGATTCTCTTCCCTATTGTTGTTACAGTCGTTGTCTGCATGATCCTTCCTACAACAGCTCCGCTTATTGGTATGCTGATGCTTGGTAACCTCTTCCGTGAGTGTGGTGTAGTACACCAGCTTCAGGAGACAGCATCTAATGCACTTATGTACATTGTAGTTATCCTTCTTGGTACATCAGTTGGAGCTTCTACAAGTGCAGAAGCATTCCTTAATGTTGCTACACTTAAGATCGTAGCTCTTGGTCTTATTGCGTTTGCAGTAGGAACAGCCGCAGGTGTACTGTTCGGTAAGCTGATGAATCTTTTCAGTGGTGGAAGCATCAATCCGCTTATCGGTTCAGCCGGTGTATCAGCCGTTCCTATGGCTGCACGTGTATCTCAGAAGGTTGGTGCTGAAACAGATCCTACCAACTTCCTTCTAATGCATGCTATGGGACCTAACGTTGCAGGTGTAATCGGAACAGCAGTTGTTGCCGGTACATTTATGGCGATATTCGGAATCTAAATTTATAAAGGAGAAAATCTATGTCTGATATTGAAAGAAAACCGGTAAAGATCACCGAGACAGTCCTTCGTGATGCACATCAGTCTCTGATCGCTACCAGAATGCCAATAGAGCAGATGCTTCCTATTGTTGATACAATGGACAAAGTAGGATATGCCGCAGTAGAGTGCTGGGGTGGTGCTACATTTGATTCATGCCTTCGTTTCCTTAAAGAGGATCCATGGGTAAGACTTCGTAAACTTAAAGAAGGCTTCAAAAATACACCTCTTCAGATGCTTCTTCGTGGTCAGAACCTTCTTGGATACAGCCACTATGCTGATGACGTAGTAGAAGCTTTCGTTGCTAAGTCAATCGAGAACGGTATTGATATCATCCGTATCTTCGACTGTCTTAATGACCTTCGTAACCTTGAGACATCTGTAAAGGCCTGCAAGAAGTATGGCGGAAAAGCTCAGATCGCTCTTTCCTACACACTTGGCGGTGCTTATGATGATGAATACTGGAAGAGAATTGCTGGTGAGATCGAGTCACTTGGTGCTGATTCACTCTGTATCAAGGATATGGCAGGACTTCTTCTTCCTTACGAAGCAGATAAGCTTGTCAGAGCATTAAAGAGCGGTACTAAGATCCCGATCGAACTTCATACTCACTACACATCAGGTGTAGCCAGCATGACATACATGAAGGCTATTGAAGCCGGTGTTGATATCATCGACTGCGCAATCAGCCCATTTGCTCTTGGTACATCACAGCCTGCTACAGAAGTTATGGTTGAAGCCCTTAAGGGAACACCATACGATACAGGTTATGATCAGAAGATCCTTTCTAAGATTGCTGATCACTTCCGTCCATACAGAGAAGAGTGCCTTGAGTCAGGACTTATGTCTACTAAGGTTCTTGGTGTTAATATCAAGACTCTTATGTATCAGGTACCTGGTGGTATGCTTTCTAACCTTACTAAGCAGCTCTCTGATCAGGGCAAGCTTGATAAGCTTGAAGCAGTTCTTGAAGAAGTACCGAGAGTTCGTAAAGACCTTGGTGAGCCACCGCTCGTTACACCTTCATCACAGATCGTTGGTACTCAGGCAGTTATGAACGTCCTTATGGGCGAGAGATATAAGATCGTTCCTGAGCAGACCAAGGACCTTGTAAGAGGTAAATACGGTCAGACTATCAAGCCTATGGATCCTGAAGTTGTTAAGAAGTGCATCGGCGACGAAGAGCGTATCACATGCCGTCCTGCAGATCTTATCGAGCCTCAGATGGACAAGTTCAGAGAAGAGTGCAAGCAGTGGGCTACATGCGATGAAGATGTTCTTTCATACGCATTATTCCCTCAGGTTGCTACAGACTTCTTCAAGTATCGTGAAGCTCAGAAGAGCGGAGTAGATCTTGCTAAGGCTGATACTAAGAACGGAGCATATCCTGCTTAATAGGAGCTTTAGTTGAGAATATAGTGTATACTATTACTATATTTTTATAATTCCAAAAACATAACACCTCGGATTTACCAAATTGGTTTTCCGGGGTGTTTTTTTATGTTAAACTATAAATGAGGTTTTGCGTTTAAAAACATTTACAAAGGCGGAAGGTTTTTTATGCAAGAGTTCAGAAGACGCAGAGTAGAAAGAAAAGTACTCAGAGAGCACCGCGGTGTAGAATTCAGAAAGATGGATCTAAACCGCCAGATGCTGGCACTTGATGAGATCAATGGTTTTCGTATCAGGCCTGGTTATTATGAAATGAACGGAGCCACTGTCATCCCTGATGGTGTTAATTTTACATGCTATTCTAAAGGAGCCAAGTCTATAACATTATTGTTATTCCACAGAGGCGATTCTGCTCCTTTTGGAACAATCCCTTTTCCTGAATCTTATAAAATCGGTAAGACATATTCAATGATCGTATTCGGACTGGATATAGAGAATATTGAATATGCATATTCTGTTGATGGTCCCTGGGATCCGTCAAGAGGGCTTCTTTTTGATAAAAAGCATATGCTTCTGGATCCGTATGCCAAGGCTGTAAGCGGGCAACGCATCTGGGGACAGAATGATAATAGAAATGGCATATACAGAGCCAGAATAGTAAGGAATAACTTTGAGTGGAATGCTACAAGGCAGCTTGAAACTCCCATGGAAGACTCTATCATATACGAGCTTCATGTTAGAGGGTTCACCAAAGACCCGTCTTCCGGTGTAAGGTATCCCGGAACTTTTGAAGGACTTAAGGAGAAGGTGCCTTACCTTAAGCATCTTGGAATAACAGCAGTAGAGCTGATGCCTATTTTCGAGTTTGATGAGACTAGGGATAAAAGAGAAGTTAACGGGCGAACCTTGCTTGATTACTGGGGATATAACACGGTCAGTTTTTTTGCACCAAACACAGCTTATGCTTCTGTTGGCGAGTACAATTACGAAGGTCTTGAACTCAAAAATCTTATAAAAGAATTTAAGGATAATGGAATAGAAGTAATCCTTGATGTTGTATTCAATCATACAGCTGAAGGTAATGAGAACGGTCCCTTTATTTCTTTTAAAGGTTTTGATAATAATATCTACTATATGCTGACACCTGACGGCAAATATTACAATTTCTCAGGGTGTGGCAATACTGTGAACTGTAACAATCCACTGGTTCAGGAGATGATAGTCAATTGCCTGCGCTACTGGGTTGAGGATTATAGAGTGGATGGATTCCGCTTTGATCTTGCGAGCATTCTTGGTAGAAATGAGGATGGTACTCCAATGGACAGGCCACCTCTTATTCAGAGACTTGCTTATGATCCTATCCTTGGCAACTGTAAACTAATCGCAGAAGCCTGGGATGCAGGTGGAATGTATCAGGTAGGGAGTTTTCCTGCATGGAACAGATGGGCTGAATGGAACGGCAAATACCGTGACGACATTCGTTCATATCTTAAGGGTGAGTACTGGTCTGCGCCGGAAGCAATAAAGAGGATCACAGGTTCCATGGACCTTTATGGTGGTGAGTATGTTGGTTATAATTCATCGATCAATTTTATAACCTGTCATGATGGTTTTCCTCTATATGATCTGTATTCATATAATGGCAAGCATAATGAAGCTAACGGATGGAACAATACTGACGGAACAGATGATAACAGAAGCTGGAACTGCGGCCAAGAAGGAGAGACTGATGATCCTGAGATTTTAAAGCTGCGCTTTAGGATGATGCGCAATGCCATTACGATCCTTATGTGCTCCAGAGGTACACCAATGCTGCTTGCCGGTGATGAGTTTGCCAATACCCAGTTTGGTAACAATAATGCTTATTGTCAGGATAATGAGATATCCTGGCTTAACTGGGATCTTATTAATAAAAACCACGATTTCTATGATTTTTATAGAAATGCTATACAGTTTAGGAAAAGGCATCCTGCGATCAGAAAAGATTTACAACCTGCTAGATGCGGCCTTCCTTATGAAAGTTGCCATGTAGAAGATCCTTATAATGGTAATATAACTAAGGATAGCAGAATGATTGGTATCCGTTTTGCAGGCTTTTCCAGAGAAAAAGGTCATGATGATGTAGTATATATTGCGATCAATGTTTTCTGGGAAGATATAGCTATAAAACTTCCCGGGCTTCCCGGAGGTGGATATTGGGCTCTTGCTATAAATACAGGAGCTACGGATGGCAAGTTCTTTTATAATAGGCCTGTACCGCTGACAGATGAGGGATGGATATTGAAAGCACGAAGCGTAAGTGTATTTGTTGGTAATTTCCCGACAGATTATTCGTGATCAGGGATGAGAGCAAGTTAAAAAGCTTCTTTGAGGATATTTCACTGCCGAAGTGGTAGATTTGAAATAAGTATTTATAAAAATAAAAAGGATTTTATTGTCTGGACTTTGATCCGGCAATAAAATCTTTTTTGTTTTATTGACTTGATTACACTCAGATAACAGAAACTTCGCACTTGCCAAACATACGCCACCCTCTGAGGCAACGCCGATGCGGATAGTTTATAATGCATTTTCATATCTTGAAGGTGTTATAATTCAGGGCATGATATCTGGATTTTTATATTCTAGGGTCTGAAACTCGCTTCGCTCAGACATGCAGACCCTAAGAAGAATATAAAAATCCATCTCTCATGCTCCTGAATTTTATAACACCTTCAAAAGATATGAAAATGCATTATAAACTACCCGCATCGGCGCTGCCTCAGAGGGTGGCGTATGTTTGGCAAGTGCGAAGTTTGAGTCAGATAACAAGAACTTATTTATTGTATGTTTGAAGCAAATCCTGGATAAAACAAAATAAAATCTTGATATTATTGGATTTTCTGCCGAAATAGAAGAGTGAAGTACATGGAAATACATCCATGTATTTCCATACATGTACTAAATACATCCTGTATTTGTACATGGAAATACATCCCCCCAAAAAAATTAGCTGCTGAGGGGATAATGATTTTGCGAAAAATGGGTTATTGTGTATCTTCAGGAGGCTGCAATGGCAGATTTGCGAGACAATATAATTCCAGATAAAAATACTGAGCCTGCTAAGAATGATCCTGTAGAGACTGATGATGCACTTGATGTTGGCGGCTTTTTGTTTAAGACCAAAGAAGACGCAGACAAAGCAAGAGTCGATGCCAGAAAAATAGAGTATCTGGAGTCCCATGTCAAACTGAACAGTCTTGCCAATATTAAAACAGTCTATACTAAATCTATACAGAACAAAGTATTTGGAACGCCTCTTGGATGGAGCTTTCTGTCTTTTTTGCGTCGTCAGGTCATGCTCCAGGGAGGGGATCTGTCTGATATGCCATCTATAGAACTAAAGCATATCTATACACATACAACTTCTCCTGATGATTATGTTCCGAAGGAAATTGTTAAAGAAAAACCGGAGAAAAAGAAAAGCCCCAAATTTTTGCAGTATTCTCTTTTTCTAAATATATTCCTGATAATCCTTGTAATTGCGATGTTCCTCATAGCTGCTAGTAACAGTTCAACTACTGTGCTTAATTATAAAGAAACTATAACCGATGAGTATGAAGCCTGGGAAGAGGAGCTTGCTGAGAGAGAGAAGGCAGTGAAGGAAAAAGAGAAAGAACTTGGAATTGAATCAAAGAAGGATTTTAGAAGCTCTTCTGAAGAGGAGTGATTTGTATATAAACGTTTGAGGGAGGATTTTTATCTTTTCACAAAAAAGACATATAAAGGGTATACTATATATATGGTCGTTGTGAGCCCTGTATAGTATACAAAGGAGGCGAAGACCCGTAAAAGAGGTCTGACTAAGGGAATGGATAAACTTAAGATTTTAGTAGTAGATGATGAAAGCAGAATGAGAAAACTTGTCAGTGATTTCCTGATAAAAGCCGGGTATGAAGTGGAAGAGGCCGGTGATGGAATGGAAGCTATAGACAAGTTTTTTGCTGATAAGAGTATATCTTTGATAATACTTGATGTGATGATGCCTAAGATGGACGGATGGGAAGTATGTCGCGAGATAAGAAGGTACAGCAAAGTCCCGATAATAATGCTGACTGCAAGGTCTGATGAAAGAGATGAGCTTCAGGGATTTGAACTTGGAGTGGATGAATATATATCTAAACCATTTAGCCCTAAGATTCTCGTTGCCAGAGTTTCGGCTATACTTAGAAGAAGCTCTCAGACGTCTAATGAAGATTCTATCGAAGAAGGCGGTATCGTTATCAATAAATCTGCTCATATTGCTTCTATCGATGGTACCCCTATTGAACTATCTTTTAAGGAGTTTGAACTGCTTACTTATTTCCTTGAGAATAAAGGAATCGCACTTTCGAGAGAAAATATTCTGAATAATGTTTGGAATTATGACTACTTCGGTGATGCAAGAACCATAGATACTCATGTAAAAAAACTAAGAGCAAAACTAGGAGATAAAGGTGACATGATAAAGACTATTTGGGGGATGGGATATAAGTTTGAGGTATAGTTATTATGAGTGATAATAACAAAAACAAAATAAAAAGACCGCTTCGCCGTGACTTCATGCTTATCTTTGCAGTACTTTTAATAGGCATGGTGGGCGGCGTTTTGCTTTTTAATAATATATTACTTGAAAAATATTATATAAATGATAAAGCTAATGTAATAACTATAGCTTATGAAAGCGTCAATGATGCGATGAATTCAGGGGACATTACCTCGGATTCTTTTAACATAGAACTGATGAGGATATGTGAACGCTATAACATTGATGTTATCGTTGCGGACGAAAATTCGAACATCGTAAAATCGTCATCTCCTGATTATTTTTATCTTCAGAAAAAACTATGGGCTAACATGCTGGGGTTATCTGAATATAGTGATAATCCGACGATACTGATTCAAAAAGACGATTATATTCTCCAAATAGACACAGATGCAAGAACAGATACTGATTATATGGAAATGTTCGGCTTTTTGGATAATGGAAATGTATTCATGATAAGAAGTGCGCTGGAAGGAATTAAAGACAGTGTACGAATTTCCAATACTTTTATGACTTATGTAGCGATAGGAATTCTTTTGATCGGGGCGTTATTATCTTTTTTTCTGGCAAGAAGGATCACTAAACCAATCAGTAAACTTACTGAAATCTCAAATAGGATGAAGGAACTGGATTTCGATGCAAAATATACGAGCAAACATAAAAATGAGCTTGATCTTCTGGGAGAAAATATAAACGAACTTTCGGAAACGCTTGAAAAAACGATACGTGAATTGAAGACAGCTAACCTGGAACTGAAAAAAGATATTGAAACCAAAGAAAAGATAGACAAGATGAGGAGTGAATTTCTTGCAAATGTTTCTCACGAGCTCAAGACTCCTATTGCACTGATCCAAGGATATGCAGAAGGACTGCAGGATGGAATAGCAGATGATGATCCTGAAAGCAGGGAGTTTTACTGCGATGTAATTGTAGATGAAGCGGGCAAGATGAATAAGATGGTCAAACAGCTTATGACGCTCAATGAGCTGGAATTTGGCAAGAACAATTATAATCTTGAACGCTTTGATATAGTAGCGGTTATTCAGAATTATCTCAAATCAGCCGATATATTAGCGAAGCAGAAAGATGTCACTGTGCAGATAGAGGATTCTGAACCGATATATGTCTGGGCAGATGAATTCAAGGTAGAGGAGGTACTTCAGAACTATTACAGCAATGCTCTAAACCATATAGATGGAGACAGGATAATAAAGATAAAATTCAAAAAAGGTGACGGAGTAGTTAGGGTGTCCGTCTATAATACTGGAGATCCAATTCCTCAAGATAGTATTGAACATCTCTGGGAGAAGTTTTATAAAGTTGATAAAGCAAGAACCAGAGAATACGGCGGAAGCGGCGTGGGTCTGTCGATAGTGAAAGCTATCATGGACTCAATGGGACAAAGATATGGAGTTGTGAATTGCGAAAAAGGTGTTGAATTCTGGTTTGAGCTTGAGACCTGCTAGACATGTTCATGATTTGATCAGATATGAGTAAGACACTACAGAAGGCAGTATGAAATATTAACCATAAGATTTGGCATTACTGAAAACATTGGTACCTGAACAAAAGTTGTGATAGCTCATGAAAGTAGGAACAAGAAAATGAAGAGATTATTGTCCAAAATATCATTGATCATAATAATTCCATCGGTTTCTCTGTTTATGTCTGCATGCGCAACAGATGATACGATTCCCATCTCAAAAGAAGAGAACAAAGAGGAATACGATCAAGTGACAACCTATGCAGCAGAGCTTCTTATGAAGTATTCGTACAATGTAGTGGATGATCTGACTTATGTGGCTATCAAGAATTCTGATAAAGGTCCTTACTATGATGAAAAAAAGACAGTGGATACTACCAATGCTTTTGCCGACATGGCGATTGAGGCTGGTGAAGGGCAGACTACAGAAGTGGTTGATGCAGGTAATACAGAAGCGGATGATCCTGATGCTGATAATATTGACCAGACAGGAAGTGATATTGATGTTCCTGAATCAGGAGATGATAACATTGTTGCAGGTATAGAAGACGATAATACTGATACAGACAGCAGTACAGATGTTTCTATAGATGTATCTGGTGGTCAGGGAAATGATGACGGATCTGACAAAGGAACGGACCAGGATGACAGCGGGTCTGATCTGCAAAATACAGTAGAAACAGCGGCTGCGGATGATGACCTATCTGATCTGGATTCTGAACTTGGTGGTCTTAAACTTTCATTTAACGGTTATTCGGTTATGAATGCCTATCCTTCATCGAGTGCACAAGGCGGTGTAGTAGCAGGAGATGGAGAAAAAATACTAGTTCTTAACTTTGGGCTTAGTAATCCTACTTCATCAGCGATATCACTTAATATACTCAACAGAAATGCGACTTTTAAAGTAAGTGTAAACGGGCAGAATGTAGGATACACAAAAGTTACAATGCTTATAAATGACCTTAGCAGCTATGTAGGAACAGTATCATCCGGATCGGAAGAACAGCTTGTGCTTCTGGTTGTGATTCCATCATCACAGGCCTCATCCATAAGCGACATAACAGTAACTGCGGCTATCAATGGTAAGACTTATACAATAAAGCTGGAATAATGAGATTGGTATAATAAAACTGGAGTAAAAAATAATTTGACTGAAACTTCGCACTTGCCAAACATACGCCACCCTTTGAGACAGTGCCGATGCTGATAGTTTATAATGCATTTTCATATCTTGAAGGTGTTATAATTCAGGGCATGATATCTGGATTTTTATATTCTAGGGTCTGAAACTCACTTCGCTCAGACATGCAGACCCTAAGAAGAATATAAAAATTCATATCTCATGCTCCTGAATTTTATAACACCTTCAAAAGATATGAAAATGCATTATAAACTATCAGCATCGGCACTGTCTCAAAGGGTGGCGTATGTTTGGCAAGTGCGAAGTTTGAATTATTTAACCAGAATAAATGATAGTGATAATATGCAGTGGTGATATTTGTGAAAAGAGGAAGCTGATCATGAATAGTTTCCTCTTTTGTGATATAAAATAAACGTAAAAATAATTGTTGACGTTAGAGTATTACTGTCATATAATCAATTTCGCTGTCGCAAAGAGCTCGTGTAATAACGAGCAGATTGCTTTAATAAATAGTATCGAGCCATCCTTGAATGAGCTGATATGAAATAAAAAAAGCAGTTGACAAAAAAAAAGCGAGAGAGTAAAATAATAAATGTTCCGCAAAAAACGGAACGTGCAAAAATCGAATAGATTTAATGCAAAAGCACTTTGACAACTTAACAGTAATGCAACCCTGAAAATTCCAGTTCTTCTTTTAAAGAAGAACAGAATGTTCAGAAGAACAAAAACCAAAAGTAAATTTTTGATGGTTTAGCCACCATCAAGCTGTTAGAAATAACAGTGGAGCAGAATTATTCTGATTAAGTCAGCATAAGTCTGAACCGGCGAACTCGGAATCACGAAGTGATTCCAAGCGTAAGAAGATCATTTATGATTTTTGTCGCATTTTAAAGTGAGAGTTCGATCCTGGCTCAGGATGAACGCTGGCGGCGTGCCTAACACATGCAAGTCGAACGGAGTTTAGCGCTGATGAAGCTTCGGCAGATTCTTGTTAAACTTAGTGGCGGACGGGTGAGTAACGCGTGGGTAACCTGCCTCATACAGGGGGATAGCAGTTGGAAACGACTGATAACACCGCATAAGCGCACAGGATCGCATGATCTAGTGTGAAAATATTTATAGGTATGAGATGGACCCGCGTCTGATTAGCTAGTTGGTGAGGTAACGGCCCACCAAGGCGACGATCAGTAGCCGGCCTGAGAGGGCGGACGGCCACATTGGGACTGAGACACGGCCCAAACTCCTACGGGAGGCAGCAGTGGGGGATATTGCACAATGGGCGAAAGCCTGATGCAGCGACGCCGCGTGAGTGAAGAAGTATTTCGGTATGTAAAGCTCTATCAGCAGGGAAGAAAGGCCTCGAAAGAGGAGATGACGGTACCTGAGTAAGAAGCCCCGGCTAACTACGTGCCAGCAGCCGCGGTAATACGTAGGGGGCAAGCGTTATCCGGATTTACTGGGTGTAAAGGGAGCGTAGACGGTGTATCAAGTCTGAAGTGAAACCCCACGGCTCAACCGTGGGCTTGCTTTGGAAACTGGTAGACTAGAGTACTGGAGAGGTAAGCGGAATTCCTGGTGTAGTAGTGAAATGCGTAGATATCAGGAAGAACATCAGTGGCGAAGGCGGCTTACGGGACAGCAACTGACGTTGAGGCTCGAAGGCGTGGGGAGCAAACAGGATTAGATACCCTGGTAGTCCACGCAGTAAACGATGAATACTAGGTGTTGGGAGACATAGTCTTTCAGTGCCGGCGCTAACGCAATAAGTATTCCACCTGGGGAGTACGTTCGCAAGAATGAAACTCAAAGGAATTGACGGGGACCCGCACAAGCGGTGGAGCATGTGGTTTAATTCGAAGCAACGCGAAGAACCTTACCAGATCTTGAGATCCAGATGAATTATGGGTAATGCCATAAGACCTTCGGGACATCTGAGACAGGTGGTGCATGGTTGTCGTCAGCTCGTGTCGTGAGATGTTGGGTCAAGTCCCGCAACGAGCGCAACCCTTGTCCATAGTAGCCAGCAGTAAGATGGGCACTCTATGGAGACTGCCAGGGATAACCTGGAGGAAGGTGGGGATGACGTCAAATCATCATGCCCCTTATGATCTGGGCCACACACGTGCTACAATGTCGTAACAAAGGGAAGCAACCCTGCGAAGGTGAGCAAATCCCAAAAATAACGACCCAGTTCGGACTGTAGGCTGCAACCCGCCTGCACGAAGCTGGAATCGCTAGTAATCGCAGATCAGAATGCTGCGGTGAATACGTTCCCGGGTCTTGTACACACCGCCCGTCACACCATGGGAGTCGGAAATGCCCAAAGTCAGTGGCCTAACCGTAAGGAGGGAGCTGCCTAAGGCAGGTCGGATAACTGGGGTGAAGTCGTAACAAGGTAGCCGTAGGAGAACCTGCGGCTGGATCACCTCCTTTCTAAGGAAAATAAAGAAGGAAGAAGTAGGGAGTTGCATTACTGTTTAGTTGTTAAGGTTATTTATTAACTAAAAAGCAAAGAAAAGTCTTTGAAAAATCGAGCTTGACAGGCGAAAAACTGCAGAGTAAGATATCAAAGCGCTGAACATTAACAACAAAACATTTCTGGTGGCGATGCGCTTGGGGGAAACACCCGTTCCCATCTCGAACACGACGGTTAAGACCTAAGCGGCCGAAAGTACTATACTGGTGACGGTATGGGAGGATAGGTGGCTGCCAGATTTATAAAAAAAGTTTGAATGATGATGAGAGATCAGAAAACAAAAGTCTTCCGATTTCTGATGACTGTTCAAACAGTCAGACTTAGATCGTGATCGAAGATCATGAATAAGGTAATTGTTCCTTGAAAACCGAATACTGAAATATAGATTATATCAAGATCCAAAAAGATCAAAGATATGTTCTATGTCCAAACCAAAATCAAGACATCAAAAAATGATGAAGAAATTCATCAAGACCATTTCGAAAGAAATGGGCCTTATCTGACTCATATCGCTGTGAGAAAGATAAGAAGAGAATCCAGATGATCGAAAGATCAGGACTGATTCCTGCATAACAGGTTAAGTTATGTAGGGCGCAGGGCGGATGCCTTGGCACTAAGAGCCGATGAAAGACGTGATAAGCTGCGAAAAGCTGCGGGAGAGGCAAATACTTCAAGATCCGCAGATATCTGAATGGGGCAACCTAACCAGGGAGACCCTGGTTGACCTTAACTGAATCCATAGGTTAAGGCCGGGAACCCGGTGAACTGAAACATCTAAGTAGCCGGAGGAAGAGAAAACAAAAGTGATTCCGTAAGTAGCGGCGAGCGAACGCGGAAGAGCCCAAACCGGAGAGCTTGCTTTCCGGGGTTCGGACTGCATGATCGATTCAAATCTGCTAACAGAAAGGTCCTGGAAAGACCTGCCAGAGAACGTGAAAGCCGTGTATGTGAAAGTGGAAGAGACGAGGCAGAATCCAGAGTAGGACGAGACACGTGAAACCTTGTCTGAAAGAGCGGGGACCACCCCGTAAGGCTAAATACTACTTAGTGACCGATAGCGCATAGTACCGTGAGGGAAAGGTGAAAAGGACCCCGGGAGGGGAGTGAAAGAGAACCTGAAACCCTGTGCCTGCAAGCTGCGAAAGCTCTATATACGAGTGATCGCGTACTTTTTGTAGAACGGTCCGGCGAGTTATGTATACCGGCAAGGTTAAGTGTTTAAGACACGTAAGCCGAAGGGAAACCAAGTGTGAATAGTGCGAATAGTCAGTATACATAGACCCGAAACCGGGTGATCTATCCATGGACAGGATGAAGCGGCCGTAAAAGGCTGTGGAGGTCCGAACGCACATCCGTTGAAAAGGGTGGCGATGAGCTGTGGATAGGGGAGAAATTCCAATCGAACTCGGAGATAGCTGGTTCTCCCCGAAATAGCTTTAGGGCTAGCCTTGTAGCGTGCCTGTTGGAGGTAGAGCACTGAATATCCGCGGGGCTTCACCGCTTACCAAAGATTATCAAACTGCGAATGCCAGTCAGGTTAAGCACAGGAGTCAGACTGCACGAGATAAGTTGGGCAGTCAAAAGGGAAACAGCCCAGATCTACGGCTAAGGTCCCAAAGTACGTGTTAAGTGGAAAAGGATGTGGGATTTCATAGACAGCTAGGATGTTGGCTCAGAAGCAGCCACCCATTCAAAGAGTGCGTAATAGCTCACTAGCCGAGAGGTCCTGCGCCGAAAATTACCGGGGCTAAAACACGACACCGAAGCCTAGGGATTGCTTGTATCTACGGGTATAAGTGATCGGTAGGGGAGCATTCATAAGAGCGTAGAAACTGTACCGATAAGGAGCAGCGGAGCGTTATGAAGAGAGAATGCCGGAATGAGTAGCGAGATGAGGGTGAGAATCCCTCAGGCCGAATATCCAAGGATTCCAGGGTAAAGCTGATCTGCCCTGGGGAAGTCGGGACCTAAGACGAGGCCGAAAGGCGTAGCCGATGGACAGCAGGTTGATATTCCTGCACCAGATATCATCAGAACTGTGGGGACACAGGTAATAAGGACAGCCCGGGAGAGCAGCCCGGGGCAAGCATGGCAAGAGGAAAGGGAGAAAACCCCTTTCAGGATCGAGCTGTGTGATGCGGAGCGAAATAAAGTAGTGAAGTGTCCGGAGGACCTGTCGAGAAAAGCCGCTATAGTGTGATATCTGCCCGTACCGTAAACCGACACAGGTGGATGAGGAGAGAATCCTAAGGCCGACGGAAGAAGCATTGCTAAGGAACTCGGCAAAATGTACCCGTAACTTCGGGATAAGGGTAGCCCTCATGTATGAGTATATGAGGGCCGCAGAGAAGAGGCTCAAGCAACTGTTTAGCAAAAACACAGGTCTATGCGAAACCGAAAGGTGAAGTATATGGGCTGACGCCTGCCCGGTGCTGGAAGGTTAAGAGGAGAGGTTAGAGCAATCGAAGCTTTGAATTTAAGCCCCAGTAAACGGCGGCCGTAACTATAACGGTCCTAAGGTAGCGAAATTCCTTGTCGGGTAAGTTCCGACCCGCACGAAAGGCGTAATGATTTGAGTACTGTCTCGGCAATGCATCCGGTGAAATTGAAGTGCCAGTGAAGATGCTGGCTACCCGCGCCAGGACGGAAAGACCCCATGGAGCTTTACTCCAGCTTGATACTGGGATCCGGTATTGTATGTACAGGATAGGTGGGAGGCTAAGAGATTGTGGCGTCAGCTGCAAAGGAGCCGCTGTTGGGATACCACCCTTACCGTACTGGATTTCTAACCATGGACCGTGAAACCGGTCCGGGGACAATGTCTGGCGGGGAGTTTGACTGGGGCGGTCGCCTCCGAAAGAGTATCGGAGGCGCTCAAAGGTTCCTTCAGGATGGACGGAAACCATCCGAAGAGTGCAAAGGCATAAGGGAGCCTGACTGTGACACCGACGGGTGGAACAGGTACGAAAGTAGGACTTAGTGATCCGGTGGCAGAACGTGGGATTGCCATCGCTCAACGGATAAAAGCTACCCTGGGGATAACAGGCTTATCACTCCCAAGAGTTCACATCGACGGAGTGGTTTGGCACCTCGATGTCGGCTCATCACATCCTGGGGCTGTAGCAGGTCCCAAGGGTTGGGCTGTTCGCCCATTAAAGTGGTACGCGAGCTGGGTTCAGAACGTCGTGAGACAGTTCGGTCCCTATCCGGCGCGGGCGTAGGATATCTGAGAGGAGCTGTCCTTAGTACGAGAGGACCGGGATGGACGGACCGCTGGTGTATCTGCTGCGAAGGCAATCGCATAAGGCAGGGTAGCCAAGTCTGGCAGGGATAAACGCTGAAGGCATCTAAGCGTGAAGCCCCCCTCAAGATGAGATATCCCCACGCAAGTGGTAAGACCCCTTGGAGAGTACGAGGTTGATAGGCACAAGGTGTAAGAGTGGTAACATTCTCAGCTGATGTGTACTAATAGGTCGAGGACTTAACCAAAAAGTCAAGAAAAGTTTGGAGATTCAGTGTTCGGTTTTGAAGGAATGATCAAGGCTCTATGCATTGCATGGAGCTTTTTTATTGGTACAAAATATACTACTAATATATTTACCAGTATCATCCGATATCTCTTATGCAATACTGTCAAAAAATATTTATTTTAAACCTTAAGTTACCAGGCTCTAAGCCGATATAATAAGTGAGCCATTATTTATTTCATTGCGAGGTGATAAGATGGAAAGTAAAATTCTGTTGGAAAACGGTACTAATGAGCTGGAGGTTTTGGAATTTAAAATTGACGATCACTGTTATGGAATAAACGTTGCTAAGATAAAAGAAATAATTACTTATCAGGAAGTAACGCCTGTTCCTAATGCACATCCTAGTATCGAAGGCATATTTATGCCACGTGATATGATGATCACTGCAATCGATCTTCGCAATTGTCTTCAAAGAGGAACATCGAAACCCGGCGGACTTTTTATAGTTACTAATTTCAATAAGCTCGATATTGCATTCCATGTTGATTCCGTTATTGGTATTCATCGTGTGTCCTGGGCTGATATAATCAAGCCCAATGCTACTATATCCACAGCTGAACAAAGTATTTCCACAGGTATCATAAAATTTGAAGATCGTCTTATCATCATCCTTGATTTTGAAAAGATTGTATCTGATATTAATCCTAATACTGGTCTTAATATGGATCAGATAAAGGATATCGGTCCAAGAACAAGGACAGATGTACCGATTGTCCTTGCAGAAGACTCACAGCTTCTTAATAAGCTCATTGTTGATGCTCTTAACAAGGCTGGATATTCTAATGTAAGACATTTTGAAAATGGTAAGCTTGCATATGATTATATTCAGGAGCTTAAGAAGAGAGAAAAGCTTGATCAGGTTAAATGTATAATTACTGATGTAGAAATGCCTATCATGGATGGTCATCGTCTTACTAAACTTGTTAAGACAGATGAAGCAACTAAGGATATTCCTCTTATCATCTTCTCATCACTGGTTAATGAGGAAATGAGAAGAAAAGGTGAAGCTCTTGGTGCTGACAGACAGCTATCAAAGCCTGAGATTGGTAACCTTGTATCCGTGATTGATGAACTTGTACAGGTTCAGGATACAGAAGGCTGACAATATATAAAGCTTATAAACTCCCTTTACAGGTGCAGGTAGGATGACTACTTCGTATCCTATGAAGGGAGTTTTTATGTATTAATTCAAACTTCGCACTTGGGTGATACTGCACCGTCCAAGTGCGAAGTCAGTTATTAATGCTGTTGCAGCCATAAAAGTCATTGTTTTATAATACTTATGCATTAAAATAGGAATTATGCTTGGATATAATCTTCAAGTTTTTTTACTATTTAATAAATAATAAAAATTTATAACGAGGTTATTATGGATAATATACTTGTACCTGCACTTAGTCAGACAAAGAAGGTTCTTATAGGACTTGGAGAAGAATGGTTTTATGATTATAAAAACATTTCAAATGATATAGATTATAAAAATCTTCTGGAAAAGGCTTGTCTTGATCACGAATGGCTTATTCCCTTTATTCAGTACCATTATATGAAAAATCATGATGATTCAAGGACCAGGGCTTTTACTAAGCTCGCAGATCTTATTAAGGATAAAGATTATTTTATCGTTTCAACTATATATGATTTTAGTAATAAAGATAATCTTTTTGATTCTTCAAGGATGGTTTTTCCATGCGGTAATATTGAATATCTGCAGCAGAAGCAAAGTAGAGACGGCGAACTCATCTCGGTAGAAGAATCGGAAGATTTCGCACAGCTGATGCAACAAATTGACAAAGCACTAAAAAATAATGGGGAACTCTCCGAAATAAAAAGAGTAATATATGGCAATGATGAGCTCATATTCAATCAGAAAAGGCGTGAATGGAGCAAGGCACAGTACAATGAGAGTGCTTATCTTGCGCAATGGAACAATTATCAAAGATGGCTATCAGGGACTTTGTCGGAGGATCTACTGATTCTGGAACTTGGAGTAGGGCTGGAATATCCGACTGTTATTCGATTCCCTTTTGAAAAGATAGCATATATCAATAATAAAGCTTATATGATTCGTGTACATGAAAAATTGTATCAGCTGACTGAGCAAATTAGTAAGAAGGCGGTATCTGTACAAGGTAATTCGATGGATTACATAAAACAAGTATGAGGACATTATGGCATCGATCGATAAGACAAATGAAATTGATTCATTATCAAGATTGGCAGGCAAAGTGCCCGTCGCATCTTCTGATGCACAAAACGAGATCGATGTAGACAATGAAGACCTGAAAGAAATCAATAATCTTCTCAGTAAAGTTGATAGTGGAGAGATAATTGACCCTGAACTTGCTCAGGTAGCTAGAAGTTATAAGGCTGCTGAAGCTGCTAGTGAAGGTATACCGCATTATACAGTTGGAGATGAATCACCTGATTTTTTTGATGATGATGAAGAAGAGCAGGATCTTGATAAGGCTATAGCTCAAGCTGAAGAGGCTATGCATAGGTTGGAGGATCCTGATGCTAACAGTGGACTTGCACAAGATGATCTAAATTCTGATGATAACGAGTCTGAACAGGAAGAACCTGTCGAAGCTACAGAAGAAGCTTTGCAGGAAATTCCGGTAAAAGATGTTAATGAGCCTGAAATAGCAGACTCTGTAGTAGCTACAGAAGAAACTTCACAGGAAGTTCCGATAAAAGATGTTAATGAGCCTGAACAAGTAGAATCTATAACAGCTGATAAGGAAATAAAACAGGAAGACTTATCAATAGATATCAACGAATCAGATACTCCTGAATTGGAGAAAGGTGCAAACGTGGCTGATAACAATGTACCTGAAGTGCCAACTGCATCAGATGATCCCAACAAGCAGTTATCTCCTGAAGAGATAGCGGCTATGTTTGCTGCGGCCGGAGGCGGAGACAGTGAACCGGAGCCTGAGCCAGAGCCAGAACCGGCACCTGCAGCACCTGGTCCAGGGGATGATCCCAACAAGAAGTTGTCTCCTGAAGAGATAGCGGCTATGTTTGCTGCGGCCGGAGGCGGAGACAATGAACCGGAGCCTGAGCCAGAACCGGCACCTGCAGCACCTGATCCCGGGGATGATCCTAACAAGAAGCTGTCTCCTGAAGAGATAGCGGCTATGTTTGCTGCGGCCGGAGGCGGGGATAGTGAACCGGAGCCTGAGCCGGAACAGACACCTTCAGAGGATGCAGGTAAGGGAGATGATGATACTCCTTCTCCGGACGATATTTTAAAATCTATGCAGCCGGCAGATGATGATCCTAACAGGGCACTTAGTCCTGAAGAAATAGAAGCTATGTTTGCTGCAGCCGGTGGAGGAGATGATGCTGCCGGAGACAGTAGTGCAGAAGAAGTCAGTGGAACTTCAGATGATACTGCAGATAGTGCTAATGAAGCAGAAGAATCATCGGAAGATGCCGGTGTTGATGAACTGTCATTAGATGATATTCAGGAAGAAACACCTGCTGCAGATGAAAGCGGTGAATCGGCAGAAGGTGCTGCTGAAGAAGAGAATAATTCTGATGACAGTAACTCTGAAGATAGTAATTCGGAAGAAAGTAAAGATGAAAATAGAGTAGAAGAAGCTGCATCATCAGAAGAATCGTCGCAAGGTGATGCTACAGAAGAAGCATCTGCTTCTGAAGCTACTCAAGACGCTTCTAATGATGAGTCAGATGAAGCGTCAGAAGACCTTGACTCCTTGATGGATTCGCTTGGAAGTGACGACATGGATCTTCTTGAGAATGAAGGGGCAAGTGGTGATTCTGGCGAAGGCGCATCTGACGAACTTAATATAGAAGAGCCATCAGAAGTACCAAAAGATGAGCTGAATATAGAAGAGCCTTCTTCTGAGGGTGATGAATTAAGCCTTGAAGAGCCGGTAGAGGGCGGAGAAGATCTAAATCTTGATGACGACGGAGATGATCTTATGTCGCTTTCTGAAGGCGGTGCATCAGGTGAAGAATCAGAAGATGAGGAGTCTGCTGTTTCCAATGATGAGCTTGATGACATCGAACTTGAGAAGAAGTCTTCTAAAGGCAAAAAAGGCAGCAAGAAACCTGCAAAAGAAAAGAAAGGCAAGGAAGATGACGGCGAAAAGAAAGGATTTTTTGCCAAGATACTTGCAGCACTTTTCAAAGAAGATGATGAAGAAGATGGAAGCGGCAATGTAGAGAATAACGAGCTTGCATCACTGACAGATGAGAATCAGGCTGTTCTCAATGAAATAGAAGGCGACAAGAAGAAAAAGAAGGAAAAGAAGGAAAAAGAGCCAAAGCCAAAGAAAGAGAAGAAGCCTGCAAAGAAGAAAGAAAAAAAGCCAAAGCCGCCAAAGGAGCCGAAACCCAAGAAAGAAAAGAAACCGAAGGTTCCGGAGGGGCCGCCGCCTAAGCCTATTCCGCCAAGGAAATTCATACTTGCATTTCTTTTGGTTATACCTATTGGAATATTATGTGCACTTCCGGCATACACTGTTCCAGAGAAGGCTATTCATGAAGAAGCGCAGATGGCCTTTCTTAACGGTGATTATGAAGGTGCATACAGAGATTATTACAGCTTATACAGGGCAGGAAAACTCTCTGAAGATGATCAGATCCTGTATTGGAAAGCAAGATATATAGCCCAGATGAGGCACTATTACAAGCAGTATGAAGTATTTGCTTCTATAGGACTGAATGTCGAAGCTTTGAACGCACTTGTAAAAGGCGTTGAACAGTATGAAGAGATCCTGGAGGACAATGAGAGACTAAAAGAACTGGAACTTGAATATAACCCCGGTGCTACACCTGATTCTTTAGTTGAAACTGAAGTCAATATAGCGTACTATAATATACAATCGGCGCTAGAAACTGAATATGGCCTTTCAATTGATGATGTTAAGGAACTCATCATCATAGAAGAGGAAGTTGATTATACCAAGCAGCTTCAGATAATATGTGGCCTTAGAGCAGCGCCTGAGTAGCTATTGTATATGCAAAAAGGGAGGAGAGTTTTTTGGTCGCTATATTGGATTATGATGCCGGTAATATAAAGAGCGTTGAAAAGGCATTTAAGTTTCTTGGAACAGATGTAGTTACAACACGAGATGAGAAGGAAATAGCCAGAGCTGATCATGTTGTGTTACCTGGTGTTGGTGCTTTTGGCGATGCCATGGGCAGATTAAATGAATACGGACTTGTGGATGTTATCAAAAAGACTGTATCGTCTGACATCCCCTTTTTAGGAATATGCCTGGGCCAGCAACTCATGTTCGATTCAAGTGAAGAATCGGAGGGAGTTGACGGCCTGGGTATTTTTCGTGGAACAATCAAGAAAATCCCGCAGGTACATGGTCTTAAAGTTCCGCAGATTGGATGGAATGATCTTTCTTTTCCCAGGCAGGGACGTCTTTTTAAGAATATTCCGGAACATTCTTACGTGTATTTTGTTCATTCATATTATCTTGATGCTATGGACAAGACTATAGTAACAGCAACTACTGATTACGGCGTGTGCGTAGAAGCTTCTGTAGAAAAAAACAATGTATTTGCATGTCAGTTTCATCCGGAGAAAAGCTCAGAAGTAGGAATGCAGATTTTGAAGAATTTTCTGGAGGTATAAGTTTGAAAGTGTTCCACTTTCAAACCCAAATTGGTGTCGCGAGCAACACCAATTTGAACCATTAGTCACTCGTTTCACTCGCGACATGAGGTTAAAAATGCTTACTAAAAGAATAATACCTTGTCTTGATGTTAAAGACGGAAGAGTTGTTAAAGGAATTAATTTTGTAGAGCTTAGAGATGCAGGCGATCCGGTTTCTGTAGGAGAAGCTTACAGCAAAGCAGGTGCCGATGAGCTTGTTTTTTTGGATATTACTGCTACATCTGATGCCAGGCAGACTGTTGTGGATATGGTCAGAAAAGTTGCTGAGCGAGTTTTTATCCCGTTTACAGTTGGCGGTGGAATTCGAACTGTCGATGACATGAAAGCTATATTAAGAGAAGGTGCTGATAAGTGTGCAGTCAACTCTGCCGCCATAAACAGACCTGAGCTCATATCAGAAGGCGCTGACAAATTTGGAAGTCAGTGCGTAGTAGTAGCAATAGATGCAAGAAAAAGAGAAGACGGATCAGGATGGAACGTGTTCAAAAACGGTGGTCGTATTGATACCGGGCTTGATGCGGTAGAGTGGGCAAGGAAAGCATATGAACTCGGAGCGGGCGAGATACTTCTTACCAGCATGGATGGAGATGGAACTAAAGCCGGTTATGATATAGAACTGACAAGGGCAATCGCTGATCAGGTTGGAATTCCGGTTATAGCATCCGGCGGAGCCGGCACTAAAGAACATTTCTACGAGGCACTTACCAAGGGCGGCGCAGATGCAGCACTTGCGGCATCGTTGTTTCATTACAAGGAACTGGAGATTCTGGAAGTCAAGGAATACTTAAGAAGTAAGGGCGTTCCTGTGAGATTATAAAAGGTAATATTTTGAAAATGTTACATTTTCTAATCAAATATATAAATATAGAATTATATAAATATAGAATTATAGAAATATAGACTTAAAGAGGAATAAACGATCATTGATATGATTATCGATATGCGTTAAAGAGGATAAAATGGGAGCAATTGAAGGAAAATGGGCTGATGCTCTTAAAGAAGAGTTCAGAAAACCATACTATGCCAATTTATACAAATTTATAAAAGAGGAATACAGTTCGCACGTTGTATATCCGCCATCTGAAGACATATTTAATGCTCTTCATCTGACAGATCTTAAAGATATAAAGGTTGTCATATTGGGCCAGGATCCATATCACGAACCGGGACAGGCTCATGGCCTATGCTTCTCGGTGAGACCGGAGGTTGATATTCCGCCGTCACTTGTGAATATCTATAAAGAGCTTCATGATGATCTTGGATGTAAGATCCCGGATAACGGATATCTTGTTCATTGGGCCGAGCAGGGAGTGCTTCTTTTGAACACGCTTCTTACTGTTAGAGCTCATCAGGCTTTTTCTCATAAAGGTAAAGGGTGGGAGAACTTCACAGATGCGATCATAAGGGCTGTTAATAAAGAAGACAGACCTATCGTCTACATGTTATGGGGAAGCCCTGCTCAGAAGAAGGCACAAATGCTGGACAATCCCAAGCATCTTATTTTAAAAGCTCCACATCCAAGCCCATTGTCAGCATACAGGGGATTTTTTGGCTGTAGGCATTTTAGTAAGTGTAATGAGTTTTTGGAAAAAAACGGCATTGCTCCTATTGACTGGCAGATTCCTGATAAAGCTGATATCTAAAAGCAGGAAGCTGGGATAGACTAAGCCCACTGCGATTTTAACCAATTTAAAAAACTTATTTTAAACTCTGTACAAGTGGCATGATTTATGGTACTTTTACTAGAGTAAACGTTCAAATTGTATACAAAGATACAATTACACAAAAAGAAAGGCATAAATTGTAATATGAAAAGAGCTTTTATCAGCAAAGAACAGGCAGAAGCAATTGCAAAAGAGTACCCAACCCCTTTTTATATTTATGATGAAAAGGCTATAAGAGAGAATGCCCGTGCGGTTAACAAGGCATTTTCATGGAATAAAGGTTTCCGTGAATATTTTGCAGTCAAGGCAACTCCCAATCCTGAGATCCTTAAGATCCTGTTTGAAGAAGGATGTGGTTTTGATTGTTCATCCATGGCAGAACTTGTACTATCAAAAGCTGTTGGGGCCAAGGGGAAGGACATTATGTTTTCCTCCAATGATACTCCTTTAGAAGAGTTTTTCTATGCTGATGAGCTTGGTTCTATCATTAATCTTGATGATCTTACACATGTTGACTATTTTATAGACAATAACATTCCTTTTCAGGAGACAATGTGCTGTAGATTTAATCCGGGTGGAGTATTCAAGATGAGTAATGGGATCATGGACAATCCCGGAGATTCCAAGTACGGAATGAGTGAAGAGCAGATGGCTACTGCGTTTACCAGAATGATGGAAAGAGGTGTCAAGCATTTTGGAATTCACGCTTTCCTGGCTAGTAACACAGTAACCAATGAGTATTATCCACAGCTTGCAGGCCAGCTTTTTGAGCTTGCAATAAGGCTAAAGAAAGCTACCGGAGCAGACATTAAGTTTATCAATCTTTCAGGCGGAGTAGGTATTCCTTATACTCCGGATCAGACTCCAAACGATATTGCTGTCATCGGAGAAGGTGTTCATAAAAAGTTTGACGAGATCATGGTTCCTGCAGGTCTTTCTGATGTAGCCATATTTACAGAAATGGGAAGATTCATGATGGGACCTTATGGAAGCCTTGTAACAAGAGCAATCCATGAGAAACATATATACAAAGAGTATATAGGAGTTGATGCATGTGCAGCCAATCTTATGCGTCCTGCTATGTATGGCTCTTATCATCACATAACAGTCCTTGGCAAAGAGAATGAGCCTTGTGATCATACATATGATGTTACAGGTTCTCTTTGTGAGAATAATGACAAGTTTGCTATAGACAGAAAACTTCCTAAGATTGATATGGGTGATCTTCTCTATATTCATGATGCAGGTGCTCATGGTTTTGCGATGGGTTACAATTATAACGGCCGTTTATGGAGCAGTGAGCTTTTGCTCAAAGAAGACGGAAGCGTAAAATGCATCAGAAGAGCTCAGACTATGAGAGATTATTTTGCTACATTTGATGAGCTCCCTGTATTTGATGCTATTGAAGAGGCTATTGAAGAGTCAGGTGGAAATTGAGTCTTTTGTTAATTGCAATTAAGAGCATTACGGGAATTAAAGGTATACAAGGTATATAAAGTATTAACAGGCAATAAACTGCCTATGATAATATTTGGAAGGTGGAGAAATAAAGGCAATGAGTTCAAAGAATAATGTAAAGAAGTACACAGAGATGTCCAAGGATGAGCTTAAACAGGAGCTCGTTTCATTGAAAAAGGAGTATGAGAGATATCAGGCTATGGAGATGACTCTTGATATGAGTCGCGGTAAGCCTTGCAAAGAGCAGCTTGATCTTTCCATGGGAATGATGGATGTTCTTAGTTCTGATTCTGATCTTGCCTGCGAAGATGGCACAGATTGTCGTAATTATGGTGTTCTTACAGGTATTGATGAAGCTAAGGAGCTTCTTTCAGATATGATGGAGAACAATCCTGATAATATCATCATTTTCGGTAATTCTTCTCTTAATGTTATGTATGATTGTATCAGCCGTTCTTTCACACACGGAGTTATGGGCAATACTCCTTGGTGCAAGCTTGACAAGGTTAAGTGGCTTTGTCCTGCTCCCGGATATGACAGACATTTTGCGATAACAGAGTATTTTGGTATCGAGATGATCACGGTTCCGATGTCACCTGAGGGACCTGATATGGATATGATCGAGAAGCTTGTTTCTGAAGATGAAAGCATTAAGGGTATCTGGTGTGTTCCGAAGTATTCTAATCCTCAGGGCTATTCATATTCTGATGTTACTGTAAGACGATTTGCTAATCTTAAGCCTGCAGCACATGACTTTAGAATCTACTGGGACAATGCTTATGGTATACATCACCTGTATGACAAGGAACAGGATTATCTTATCGAGATCCTTGCAGAATGCAAGAAGGCTGGTAATCCGGATCTTGTATACAAATTCGCTTCTACATCCAAGATCACTTTCCCCGGATCAGGAATTGCTGCAATGGCTACAAGCCCTAATAATATGGAGGATATAGTCAAGCAGATGAACTTCCAGACAATAGGTCACGACAAGGTTAATCAGCTTCGTCATGTCAGATATTTTAAGGATATTCATGGTATGGTAGAGCATATGAAGAAGCAGGCTGACATCTTAAGACCTAAATTTGAAGCAGTTGAGAATATATTCGAAGAGAATCTTGGCGGCCTTGGAATAGGACAGTGGACCAATCCCAAGGGAGGATATTTCATTAGCTTTGATTCTTTGCCTGGATGTGCTAAGAGTATTGTTGCCTATTGCAAGAAGGCAGGCGTTAAGCTGACAGGCGCAGGATCAACATATCCATATCACAAGGATCCTACAGATAGCAACATCCGTATTGCTCCGACATATCCATCACTTGCAGATCTTAAGACAGCAGCAACTCTTTTTACACTTTGTGTAAAATATGTTAGTGCTGAAAAGCTCCTTTCAACTATGAATTAAGCTTATTGAATTATTGTTTTAAAATTATATAATAAATATATGAAGATCCCACTGCTCCTTACGGGTAGTGGGTAATCTTTTATCTTAATTGCCGCTTTTTAAAACTGCCATGAGCTATCATAACAGGTGAAATCCATGGAAGAAGCCATTGACGAATTTATAAGGTATTTAAGCTTTGTCAAAGAAGCCAAAGAAAATTCGCTGGTATCATATAGGCGGGATCTTATGCGCCTTTTATTTTTTATGCGCAAAGAGAGTATAAACAGCTGGTCGGAGGTTACTGAGGACCAGCTTTATTCATATGTAAGAAGCATGAATGAGAAGCTTATGGCTGACACCACTATATCAAGACATATCTCTACAATTCGGTCATTCTGGCACTTTATGGTTGAGAGCGGAGAGCTTGAAAATGATATTACAGAAGGACTTAAAGCGCCCCACATAGAAAAGTCTCTTCCTAAAATTCTTACTGAACGTGAGATAGCTATGCTTTTGGAACAGCCGGATATTAATACTCCTAAGGGAAAAAGAGATAAAGCTATGCTTGAACTTCTTTTCGCTACTGGTATACGTGCAAGTGAGATTACAAGATTGCGGATTGATGATATAGAATTTAGACTAAACTGTATTGATTTTAAAAACTTTGGTCAAGACAGAATAGTTCCTTTTGGACAGCATGCAAGAAGCGCTATCATGGATTATCTAAAAGGGGGAAGGTTGAACCTTCTTGGAGATACCGTTGATGAGGGGATTCTTTTTTTGTCAGCAACTGGTGGCAAAGCCATGAGCAGGCAAGGTGTGTGGAAGATGATCAAGAAATACGGGAAGATGGCTGGAATAAAGGCAGATATAACACCTTTTTCCATAAGGCATACATTTGCTTCTCATATGATTGAAAATGGCGCTGATATACAGGTGGTGCAGGAAATGCTGGGACATACAGATATAGCTTCTACGCAGCGCTATGCTGACAATAAACATAATTATATAAGAGAGATATATCAAAGAACTCAGCCAAGGTAAGCAGTACTGTTAGACCTATACTAACCGGAATAAGTAATGACTATAAGCCTAAATACGATTACATAATAAAACGATGTTGTATCCATAAAGACTTTTTTCGTGGGTACGTGGCAAAATTTATCATCTATATGCCTATAAATGCGTTCCCATGAAATGTCTTTGAGGATATAACATCGTCTAGGTTGATCGTTCTTAATGTATAAAAATTATATCAGCTAAGTTCAGCAATATCATAAAGGAGTCTTTCTGTAGCATCCCATCCAAGACATGGATCGGTAATAGACTTGCCGTAGATGCCTTCTCCAATCTTCTGAGCACCTTCTTCAATGTAACTTTCTATCATTACACCCTTTACAAGTTTATGAATTTCGTCAGAGTGCTGGCGGCTGTGAAGCACTTCCTTGACAATCCTTACCTGTTCACGGTACTTCTTGCCTGAGTTATTATGGTTGGAATCAACGATAACTGCAGGGTTTTGGATGTCGTGCTCTTTGTAGAGCTGGTTAACAAGACTAAGATCCTCATAATGGTAGTTAGGTATATTACGTCCGTTCTTGTTCTGAGATCCGCGCAGTACGCAGTGTGCAAGGGGGTTACCGGATGTTGTGACTTCATAGCCCCTGTACAGGAATGAATGAGGATGCTGGGCTGCGTATATTGAATTGAGCATGACAGTAAGATATCCGCTTGTGGGATTTTTCATTCCGGCAGGAACATCGAATCCGCTTGCTGTCATTCGGTGCTGCTGATCTTCTACAGAACGGGCTCCTATAGCTACGTAGGAAAGAATATCTTCTACATAACCCCAGTTTTCAGGGTAGAGCATCTCATCAGCAGATGTAAGGCCGGATTCTTCGATCGCACGTATGTGCATATGTCTCATGGCTATAAGACCCTGTCTGAAATCTGGCTTTCCTTCAGGATCAGGCTGTGATGTGATGCCTTTATAGCCTTCACCTGTAGTACGTGGCTTATTGGTATAGATTCTTGGAATAATGATAAGTTTATCCTTGACTTTGTCGTTGACTTTTGCAAGGCGTGATACATAATCGATAACAGCTTCTTCATTGTCAGCAGAACATGGTCCGACTATAACCAGGAATTTATCGCTTTTTCCTGTAAAAACGTCTGCAATGGCCTTATCTCTTTCTTTTTTGATCTCTTTAAGTGATGCTGCAACAGGGAATTCTTCCTGTATCTCCTGAGGTGTAGGAACCTTCTGAATGTATTCGAATGACATGGTGCTCCTTTCAAAGGTGGTAAAAGACAAGCATTTACCACTAAATACTTTTGTACTTTGGCGCTTTAAAGTGCCGATATAAAGTATAACATATTTTCTATAAAAATAAAGAAGAAATTTAGTGACGATATTAATTATTTTAAGGAAACAACCAAATGTCAAGAGAATTTGCATTTCATCCTATATTTATGACGTTTTATCAGAATTATGTGATATTCTATAAAACAGTGTTAAATTATAATTATCAAAATAATATATTGAGGTGAGATAATGAATGTTCAGATAAGTAATGAGGATTTTGCCTGGTCACAGCAGGCTATAGGTAAACTTTCAAGATATTTTGAGCAGAATGTTGTAGGACAAAAGCTCCTGGAAAGATCAATGATAGCAGCACTTCTTGGTAATGGGCATGTACTTGTAGAGTCAGTTCCGGGGCTTGCTAAGACTACAGCAGCAAGAGCTTTGGCAGATGCGGTCGGTGGTAAATTTTCAAGGATACAGTGTACACCGGATCTTTTGCCAGGTGATATAGTTGGTACACAGATATACAGGCAGGATTCCGGTAAGTTTGAAACAGTCCTTGGACCGGTATTTGCTAATATAGTACTTCTTGATGAGATCAACAGATCAAGTGCAAAAACTCAAAGTGCAATGCTTGAGGCCATGCAGGAGAAGCAGGTTACTATAGGTGGTAACTCTTATCATATGCCTAAAGATACTTTCTTTGTAATTGCAACACAGAACCCTATTGAACAGGAAGGTACATATCCTTTATCAGAGGCACAGGCTGACCGTTTTCTTATAAAAGAGAAGATTTCCTATCCGTCTATTCAGGAAGAGGTTTCTATCCTTAATATGATGGAAGCTATAGATAATAATGTAAAACAGGAGAAGCTGCCTGCAGTTCTTACTATTGAAGAGATTGCCAGACTTCAGAAAATCGTGGCATCTATTTATTGTGATCCTACAGTTAAGAACTACATTGCAGCTATTGTTGCTGCAACAAGATGCGCGGATCAGTACCTTCCCAATAATCTCAAGGGTTATGTGAGTCTTGGAGCCAGCCCTAGGGCAACTATTGCTTTTCTTAAGATGGGTAAGGCACTTGCGCTTATGCAGGGAAGACTTTTTGTGACTCCTGATGATATTAAGAGCATCTCAAGACAGGTTTTGAGACATCGTATATCTCTTCGCTATCTGGCAGCAGCAGATGGAATCAATGAGGATATGATCGTTGATGGTATCGTTAGAGCCATCAGAACTCCGTGAAAGGAATAAAACCATATGATGGGGAAAAAGCATAATACCGGTACATTAAGACTTCGTCCGGATTACGAGGCGCTTAATCTGCCGTCAGCTCAAATACATTTTAACGGGTTCTCTAAGACAGTGGGACGTTCAGACGGAGCTTTTAGATCTGTTTTCAGAGGAAGGAGTATGGAGCTTGAGGATCTGCGGGAATATGTCGCAGGTGACAACCTTCGTGATATTGACTGGAAATCTTCATCCAGAACAGGAGAGATTCTTGTCAGAAACTATGTTGCAGATAAGAAAAGAAGATTCATGTTTGTAGTGGATACTGGCAAGAACATGCTGGGTGCTATGCCGGATGGACATTCTAAGACTGCTGCAGGTATCATTACTGCAGCAAGTGCAGCTTACATGTGCACAAGGGCAGGAGCGGAATACCAGATCCTGGGAAGCATGGAAGCAGGACGGCAGGAGAGATATTCGTGTGGCCCCGGTTTTTTGGAGGCTTCCTTAAGACGTCTTGAAGGATGCTACAGTATGAGCGTAAAGCTTGCAGGAAGAAAGAAAGCTTTACTTTCTGATGAATTCAACATGCAGCTTAGACGTATCACATCAACTCCTATGAGGAGCGTGTCACTTTTTTTGATAACAGACTTGTACGGAGTCCTTACTCTTGATGACAGGCTTATAAGGAGTATATGCTCAGTCAGAGACTTGTACGTGCTTCTTATGGAAGACGCAGACTGGGGAAGCAGCCATATATATAATGCACAGACAGGCGTTGCTGTCTCAGAGTATCTGTCATATTCTTCCAGAATGGCCAATGAGATCAGCGACAAGAAGGCTGCTCTTTTGACCAAAGCAATGAGAAATCTGCGCGCCTGTGGTGCTTCTTATGATATAGTCAGAAGTACTCAGGATATTACAGAATCTATAATTAAAGTATTAAATAGAGGAGTGGGCTAATGGAATTTTCAATTTCTCTTCAGAATGCCTTTTTTGATGACAAATATCTCTATATCGTGCTCATATCCCTGGCGATGGCAGCAGCAATATGTTTTGTGACTTTCTGCCTGATAAGGATAGAAAAGCCTGTGGCAGCAGTTGTTAAGAATGCTCCCAACAAGACGAATGAGATGATAGAGAAAAAACGTATTGAGACTCTGACAAGACTTAATGATCTTGATGTGAGATACAAGAGAAAAGAAATCGGAGTCAGAGAGACTAGTACGATTATCAGTATCACAGTAAGAGAATTTCTTACATATGCTACTGGCAAAGAGATGGATTGTAGTACACTTACCGAAATGAATAAGTGGAACAGTAAAGACCTTACAAAACTCATCGGATGCCTGTACGGCGCAGAGTTTTCAAAATATTCAGCAAAGGATGCAGCTAATTTCTTACGAGATGCTAAAAAACTGGTGGCAGCATGGAGATAGTACTTAGAAATAAAGAGCTGGCAATTTGTGTCGCGATAGGTGCAGCACTTGTGATTGCCGGGATACTTGGATTTAGAGAATATAAGAAAAGAAAAGCTCTTTCTAAAGATGAAATGAGCAAATATATGGGCTATGGCGCAATGTGGATGGTAGGTAGCATGAAAAGCTACAGGATCAGAAGTCTTATTCACAAGGTGCTTAATGTTATAGGAATCCTTGGCATTTCACTTAGTATAGTGTCTTCGGCATATCTTGTCGGAAGACCTTCATATACTGAGGAAGTAACAACAGGTGTTCAGAGACGAGATATATTCCTGTGTCTGGATGTTTCATATTCACTGTATGCTCTTAATTATGACTTTGTAGAGAATCTTAAGACTGTTGTAAAGGGGCTTGATGGAGATAGAATAGGTATTTCTATTTTTAATACTTCATCAGTCCTTTATATGCCGCTTACAGATGACAAAGAGTTCGCCTGTGAAAAGCTTGATGAGCTTGAACAGTACTTCATCAATCAGAAAAGATATTATGAATTGTATGAAAAATATTATGATGATATTACAGATGAAGAGGAAGAAGAGTTCTATGATCTTATAGATTGGCTTCTGGATTTTGAAGCGGGAACCGTTGTGAACAGTGATAATCTTGGAAGTTCACTTATTGGTGAAGGTCTGGCAACCTGCTTATATGATTTTCCTTCACTTGAAGACTCTGAGAGGACCAGAATAATCCTTCTGGTAACAGATAATGCAGAAAATGCATTCAAGAAGCCTTTTGTAAGACTTCCTGAAGCAGCAGATCTATGTGCAAAAAATGATGTAGTACTATTCAGTGTCTTCCCGCCTGAGGACAAGTTTAATGAAATGAACTATGGTTATGACTTTGATGAGCTAAGTGAAGAACTTGAAGATTCTTCCGTCAAGACTGGTGGAGCATTTTATATAGCTGATGATGATTTTGATACAAAAGGTATAGTCAGTGAGATACAGTCGCATGAAGCTATGCAGGTTGATGAAATAAAAGAGACGAGAACTTATGATATGCCCAAAACACCTTTTATATTTGTGGTAGTTGGAATTCTTGCACTGGCTTTAGCAAGAGCAGGAGGTGCATGTTGATTACCAATCCTATATTTCCTTTAATAGTTATAATACCTGTAATAGTTTTGGTTTTTATAGGACTTTTTATCGGGACTGTAAGGTCTCATGCCGGAATGTTCAAAAAGGTTATAGAAACAGTTGTTACAGTGCTTATATGTATTTGTATATATGTTATCAATTTGAGAATCATGTTACCTTCAAGCCAGGCAACTGTTAAGGTTCCAAGTCTTAATGTTCTTTTTGTCATGGATTCTACGATCAGTATGTGGGCTGAGGATTATGACGGTGATAACTCTCGTATGGATGGAGCGATAGAGGCTTGTAACTATATAATGGATGAGTTCAATGGCAGCTCTTTTGCACTGATCACTTTTGATCATGAAGCAAAGGTCAAGATACCGCTTACTCCTGATAGGGAGTCTATAACAGATGCACTTGAATATATCTATGAGCCCAGCATGTATGTTGCTAAGGGTAGTGATATGAACAGCCCTGTAGATGAGATGAGCAGGATACTAACTCATATGAAGGATAAATATGAGAACAGAGAGACAATTGTATTCTTTTTCTCTGACGGAGAAGAAACCTTCGATAGTTCAAAAGAGTCTGGTAAGGATGACTCTAAAGATGATGAGTCCGGAGATGAACAAGATGATGAGTCATCAGAAAATAGTTATGCATCTTATGCAAGGCTTATAGGCCTCGTTGACGGAGGAGCTATAGTTGGCGTAGGTTCTGAAGATGGAACTACCATGAAAGACGGCGATGGCAATGATATATATGATCCTGAAACCGGTGATCTTGCAGTTTCATGTATAGGAGAAGAAAGCCTTGAGAGCATTGCATCTAAAGTGGGATTGGAGTATGTCCATATGGAGGATGTTGATGATCTGGAAGATATAGTAGATCATGTCATAGAAGATGCTACTTATGAGGCAGAATTAAGAGATGACGTTGAGAACAAAGAGGACACATATTATTATGTTCTTCCAATTCTTATGATACTGCTTGTATCAGAACTTATGATGTTCAGAAAGTGACCTTGAATAGGTAAATGTGAGGTTTTTAATGAAAAAGGTAAAGTTTGGCTTTTTGGCTGCGGCATTTGTCATTGCGATTCTGGCTGTAATAGTTTTTGGCAGAGTCGGATTAAACCATGTGTTTGCAAAAATGGTTGATTCAGGGAAATATTATATCTTGATGGAAGATATGGAAGACAGGGATCGTTACATGAATATGGAACAGAAGGTTCTGGAGATGCTTCCATATGATGCCTATGTTATGAACTATAATCTTGGTAATGCCAATTATAAGAATAAAGATTATTCCAAAGCTCAGATCTATTACGAAAAATGTCTTGAGTTCGAACTTCCAAAACAGAAAGAGTGTTCTGTACGCATCAATCTCACAATGACAAAGATCATGCAGATTGACTTTAATACAGTAGATACAGGATATGAGGCATTCAAAAACGATGAAGAAGTTGATAAAGAAGCTCTTATAAAAAAGATAGACGGTGTTATAGATCAGCTCAAGGCTGACAGAGTGATCCTTACTGAGAAAAACTGTGCTGGGGCAGAGGATGATAATGGCCATAGCAAAGAGGCTGAGACTCTGAAAAAAGATATCGATGATAAGATCGAAGAGCTTGAAAAGATGAAGGAAGAGATCCAGAAAAAGATCGATGAAGAAAAGCAGCAGAATAAGGATCAAGACCAGAATCAGCAGGATCAGGACAAGCAGAATGAACAGAAAAACTCTGATGATAAACAAAATCAGGATAATAAACAGGACCAGAATAACAATAATTCTAAGCCTGACGATGTAGATGATGATCGCGAAGATGACATCAAAGAAAAAATGAAAGAAAAAGAACAAGACGCAAGACAGGAAAGAGAAGATGACCAGAAACAGTCTCAAAAGAATAAAGAAAGTCAGGAATACTGGGACAACTACACTTATGGAAGTGAAGGCGGACAGAATGATAAAGGCAAAGAGAGGATATGGTGATCATGAAGTGTCCTAACTGCGGAGTTGAGAATGATGATAACGCATTGTATTGCTATTTTTGTGGACGCGTGTTGCCACAAAAAGAGTGGAATATAAGTGCAGATCCGGATTCGGATCTAAAAAAGAAAAAATCAAATAGGATTCTAAAGATCATGCTAGGCATATTTGGCGGCCTTTTGGCCGTCAGCCTGGCTTTTCTTGCTGTAATGATAATAAGAGATAATAAAAAAACTGATCCTGAACCTGTGGACATGCTGGAACTTGCTAACAAGTTGTATGAAGAAAAGGATTATATGACCGCAGCTACAAGGTATGAACTGGTACTGCAGGATGACCCGGATAATGAGGAAGCGGCCTTTGGGTCAGCTATGTCCAAATTGTATTTTATATCTGAAGAACTCGGAAGATATGTCATGGACGAAGAGTACATGGAAGCTTCGGAGTATATGAGAGACTTTTTGATTAATGATCAAATAGAAGATGCAAATGAGCTTGGATTGGAATTCCCTATAATATGTGAGACTATGTATGGTAAAGTCGGTTTTTATCTGGATAGCGAAGATAGATGTTATGTATATGTAGGCGATTTTGAAGACAGCATAAGGAGCGGATTTGGCTGCATTATCGCAAGTGATGTAAGTGATTTTATCCACGGAACGATAGAATGTTATGCAGCATATGGTCAATGGAAGGATGATATGCCCAATGGACAGATGGAAGTTATCAGAGATAGTGCTACAGATGATCATACATATATCAAAGGCACAGTCAAAAATGGCGTATGGACAGGTGATGTCGAGTTCATAGGAATTGGATATAGCGGAGAGAATACCTTTGACCTTTGGTGTGAGTTCGAGGACGGAATTGCGGTGATACAGGAAGAAGTCAAGAATCAGGAAGGAAGATTTTATCGTATAAGTAAGGATGGCGATGATACAGGTACATATATTGTTCAACCGATTGATGCCAGCGATATGACATATGGAATATATGCATACGCAGACATTATGTGATAATAAGTGGTTTTTTCGGTTAGGGGAGATTATTACTGATTGAATGATTAATAATAATAAACAAAAAGGATAAAAAAAGTCTATCTTTTTTGTGCATAATGTGATACATTATGTAGTAGTTAAGGCTATGTGATTTATGACTAGCCATAAAAGAGGGGATGCTTCCACTTAAGAGAAGCAGAGGGTGAGAAAAAAGTGAAAAGTTATATAGAATTGATTACTGCCAGTTCAGGATCAGTTATTGTTGATAATGGATTTGTACTTGCTGCATATTCAGATGGGAACGGAGCTGTACAGATCGGTATAGAAAGTGTGGGAGTAAAGAGTCGTAGTGGTGTCAGAAAGAAAAGAAATCTTGAGGCCATTCTCGATGCGCTTTCATACATGATAGAACATCCCGGGGAGGATAATAATCAGTCTTCTGTTGCAGATAACCTTCGTATTGTTCTTCATCATGCAGATGGTGGAGTTACAACAACAGGTAATGCAGTCTTATATAACGCTCGCCAGAACAATTATTATTTTGTAGGACTTGGATGCGATTCTCCTTATATAGAGCTTTTTTATCGTTTTGTAGAGGAGCATTGTGCCAGAATGCTTGATGAAGTACCTGGAAGGGCTGGAGCTTCTTTTCTTCCTGATAAACCACTTCCCAGCGGATTTGATGAAGCATATGATGAGAGATTTTTCAAAGCGGTTCCGCATCATAAACCTCGTAAGGATCTCAGACTTAGAAGTGCATTCGATTATGTGAGTTCAGGTATTTTTGTATTTGCTTATACCAAGGAAGAGGAGAGATATATTCATCGTTTTGCTCAGATCACAGGCATTTCAGATGCAAAGATCAAAGAAGGAATGTATGAATTCTATCCTTACGTTACTATTCAGGATAGAGCAATGGTTCCTGTAAGAAAAACAAATTGGGACAATATAATATCCTGCAGAGCATTACTCTGCAGGATGGGAGATTCAAAACTATTTGATTAAAATAAATAGAGGAAACTGGGCTAGCAGGATTCGAACCTGCGAAGTGACGGAGTCAGAGTCCGTTGCCTTACCGCTTGGCGATAGCCCATTGAATATATAATGAAAATCGAGATATAACAATTATATCAGATTGACATTAGCAGATGATGAATATGTTTTCTTTTTAGATTCTGCATTAAATGTATAACGCTTGGATCTAGGGATCATCCGATAACCGTTCTCGGTATCTTTGAGCTCATATTCTTGATGGTAAATCTTATTAAGAACATCAATTGAATGTATCTGTTTGTTGCTCTTTGAAATACTCATTGCTAAATACCTTATTACCCTGTGAAAAACCCGTGTATCAATCCACTTATGCTATTATACATAAAGGGTTGGAAAAGTCAAGCATAAAAAATAAAAAAATACAAAATCGAAAATATACTGAATAATATCCCATGTATTATCTTAAGAAAATCCCTTTTTCAGTCGATGTAATCTATACAAAAGTTGTTACTGGTATTAGATATTCGAAAGGGATGATTCGCATGGAAGTGATTTTTGCCGGTATTTTTCTGGTTATTGTCGGAATCTTTGTATGTTGTCTTAACTATAGTATAGAGAACAAAATAGTAGAGAAAGAAACTGAGAAAAATAAGAAGATCGTCAGTTTCAGAGCTCATAGGTTCAAACTGCGCTTCATGAAAAAAAAGAGCAAAGTCAGAAAATCAAGGAAAGCAAGTCAATACAATAGGAGAGCTAATTCCTATTAATTTATAGATTAAGTATATATGGCAAAAACTTGTATTCGGTCTGAATTCGTGGTATCGTAAAATGGGTTCAGACCGAATTTTGTTGTCTGATTTAATACCAAAATATATCTTTTTAGTTACAATAAATTAAAATTACATCTTCGCTTTTGTGCGCAATAACCAAAAAAACAGAGTTTCATAACTGTAAGTTATGACATTTTACATTGATTGTAAAGCTTTATTGGTATATTATTATTAAGGACTCGTGCGAATTTTGTGGATAATTACAAGAGGTTTTCAGATATGGATACAACAGTATATGCTAGTAGGACAGCGGTTAAGAAGAGAACTCGTACTTCTTCCAAGGCTGTTCATAAGATAAATAAGCTTACAATAGTCAAGTGGATCGTAGCAGTAGCTCTTATAGTAGGTTTTACTGTACTTACTGAAGTTGTTACAAAGCCGGATATATTTATGTTCTTTGCGCTTGGCGCAGGACTCATAATTCTGTTTCACAAGGGCTTTTCCATAAAAAAGTATGGAAGAAATTTTATAAGCGGATGGCAGTTCTGGGTATGGACAGCTGTTTCTGTGGCTCTTTTGATTGGAGCTGATCAGCTCAAGAAATACATGCTCTGGACCATGTTTGTAGGACAGAACTCAGGCATTATACAGATCTGGCAGAAGGAGAACTATATAGGAGTAGTTTTTTATGCTATTACTATGATCATTATTCTGCCGCTTGCTGAGAACCTTCTTATATGTAAGGGACTTTTATCAGGCAAGAATAAGATTGCGCTATTTGTTCTGGCTATAGCAGGTCTTTTTGTAAGAGGTTTGTTTTATGCTCATGGATTCTACGGAATCCTTTCGTATGCAGTAGTTGCTATTCCGATAGTACTTGTATATCTTAAAACCAAAAATATGTATATAACATTAACAGCTCAGATTATAGTATCTGCATATCTTTTTATTCCTGATATAGCATATGATGTTGCCAGATTAATGCTCAGATAAGAGGGCTATGTCTTATTGAGGGGGAAGCGTGAAGAAAAAAAATCTGATTCTTATTATAGCTGCTACGACTGTGGCAGCTATTTATTTAGGGGCAGCTACATTTTTCTCATTTCATTTCTGTCCCGGATCCAAACTTAATGGTCAGGATATTTCCTGGATGACTATCAGCCAGGTTAGAGATCTTGTTGATTCAAAGGCATCGAGCTATGTTCTTGATATTGTTGGAAGAAGTGGTCTTGATGAGAAGATTACAGCAAGTGATATCTCCTGGAAGCCTGATTTTAACGAAAGTCTTAATGACAATCTGGGATTTGTGAATGGTCTTAAATGGCCGGTTTATGTCCTTTCCCACCGATCATTTACCAATGAAGATATGGCTTCTTTTGATGAAGAGCTGCTTAAATCAAAAATAAACAGTATGTCTTTTTTCAAAGAAGAGAACATGATATCACCGGTAGATGCTCAGCTTGTATTCGATGAAACTCTGGCTGAATATACTATAGTTCCGGAAGATTATGGCAGCAAGGCAGATAGAGATGCCTTTTATGAGGCTGTTGTAGAAGCGCTGTCTACTATGCAGATGACATTGTCGCTTGACAAGGCCGGAGTCTATGAAGAACCCAAGATCTTGTCTGACAATAAAGCTCTTACAGACGAATGTCAGAGTCTTAATAAGTATGCTTCAGCCAAGATCACATATACGTTTGGTGATGATGTGATCACAGTTGATGGCAATTATATCAAAGACTGGATCAGCTATGATGGTACAACAACAACGCTTGATACAGATAAGGTCAATGAGTTTGTTAATACGCTGGGAAGGACATATGATACCTTCGGGCGTGACAGGACATTTACAACATCTCTCGGCCAGACTATTACTGTATCCGGCGGTGATTACGGCTGGTGGATGGATAGGGATACGACTTTGAGCGAACTTGTGACTGCAATCGAGTCTACAAGTATATGCGATATGACACCGGTTTATTTCGGAACGGCAGCTCAGTACGGCTCTCAGGATTATGGTACTAGTTATGTTGAAGTGGATCTTGATCATCAGCATGTTTATGTATATGAGAATGGATCCCTGGTAATAGATACTGACTGCGTATCTGGTAAGGCTACCAATGACAGAGTGACGCCAACAGGTACTTTTGGAATCACTTATAAAGAAAGAGATGCAACTCTTACAGGACAGAACTATTCATCTGATGTAAAATATTGGATGCCTTTTTATGGTAATGTTGGACTCCATGATGCAAGTTGGAGATCATCTTTTGGCTCTGATATTTATGTTACTAACGGATCACATGGATGTATTAATCTTCCACCTGATGCTGCTGCAGTCATATTCGAGCATGTAGAAAAGGGTGAAGCGGTTATAGTCTATGGCGGCATACAACCAAGTCAGGCCAAAGACTATTTGAAAAATAAGGATAAATCAGAAGAAGGAAATACTGATAATACTGACGATGGAGATTCTGCGGCAGGTGATGGAAATTCGCAGGCTCCGGTCGCTCCTGAAAACACAGGCACACCGGATGCTACAGATGCATCTTCAAATGTTCCGACACCGGATACTTCCACAGATGAATCTTTGGCGGTACCGGAGTCAACTGACCCGAGCGAGCAGATATCCGGAAGTGGTGAATAAGATATTTGATATTAAGAAAGCGTCGACTCATGTATTAGTGAGCCGACGCTTTCTTTGTGCCGAGTACTATAAAACAGAATAACTGTAATTTTAGGGAGGAGGGACGGACTGATGGGGATCAATCCGTCCGGTATGAAAAAAGTTTTGTTGGGGAGTCAGAAACAATTGACTGTTTCTGATGGTTATTATATTACAACGAATTTGTGTCCTAAATTTGGATAGTTTCTAAAGGCTTTATAAAGTAAAAATAAAAGTAAAAGTATTAATACAAATCTTCCTACTAGTGGGAAAATCGAGTCGCTTTGCTTTATTACCGGATTATTAAGGCATTAGATGCTTATAATACTTCAATTAATGGGTGGGAAACATTCTGATATATGGTAGAATAAAACTACATGTAAGTAAGTTTTGTTTTGGAGGATTATAAAAATGGCAACTCAGGAATATGAATGCCCTGCGTGTGGAGGAGTTATGGAGTTTGATGCTCCTTCGCAGAAGCTTAAATGCTTATACTGTGATACTACAATATCTGTAGATGAGTATCATAAGATGGTTTCTAAAGGTAAAGCAGAGAAAACAGCTGATTCAGAAGAGAAGTCTGACAGATTGTCTGATGAAGAGGCTGAAAACTATGGATTTGGCAAAGACAAAAACGTATATATCTGTAAGTCTTGTGGCGGCGAAATCATAGCAGACAAGACTCAGGGGGCTACCCAGTGCCCGTTTTGTGGCAATAATGTAACTTTTAAAGAGGTCTTTACTAATGGTCGAAGACCTGACTATGTAATCCCATTTCAGCTTACCAAGGAACAGGCTAAGCAGAAATATAAGGATTATATCAAGGGAAGAAAACTTCTTCCCAAAGCTTTTTCCACAGAAAATCATATAGATGAGATCAAAGGGGTATACATTCCATACTGGCTTTTTGATGCCAATATGCATGTGTCTCTTAACTGCGAAGCAACCAAGGTAAGAACCTGGAGTGACAGGGATTATAGATATACAGAGACAAGCTTTTATGACGTATATCGTGAAGGTGATGTGCCTTTTAGTAAAGTCCCCGTAGATGGATCCAGCAAGATGCCTGATGATCTGACAGAATCAATAGAGCCCTATGATGACAAAGGACTTAAAAAATATGACGATGCGTATTTTGCAGGATATGTTGCCAATCAGTATGATGTTGATGAAGAAAAGTCAAGACCTCGTGCTAAGCAGCGTATGACAAATAGTGCTGTTAATGAGATCAAAAACAGTGTTCAGGGTTATAGCTCTGTAATGGTACGTAACCAAAATGTAGCTACTACATCAGAAGCCTGTAAATATGCTCTTTATCCCGTATGGCTTTTGTCTACGACCTGGAATGGACAAAATTTCTTATTTGCGATGAACGGACAGACCGGTAAATTTGTCGGAAACCTGCCTGTTGATAAGGGCGCAGCTTTTAAATATTTTGCGCTTAGTTCAGTTTTGTTTACTGTGCTTTTTGCAGTACTGGAACTGATATTCCGTATTTGAGACTGGGGGATGGACGATGAAAGGCTTATTTAAAAATAAAAGAATAATTACGCTTTGCGCAGGAATGGCAGCTGCTATATTTATGTCGGCTCCGTTGTGCAATGAAGTATATGCCCAAAATGCGCAGGTTAGATCCGGCGAATATGGCTTTGTATATGATGATGGTGACCTTCTTACTGACGAAGAGGAAAAAGATCTTCAGGATAAGCTTGAAGAAGTTGGAAGTGCACATGATGTTCAGATTGCTGTAGTTACTACAGATTCATATTCTCAGTATACTATTGAAGAGTATGCGGATGATATGATGGATAGTGGTGAACTTGGCATGGCTAAAGGCAATAATGATGCAGGTATCCTTCTTGCAGTATGCATGGATACAAGAGAGTTTTATGCAAGTACCAGAGGAGAAGCTATTCAGATCTTTACAGATAATAATCTGTATTCTCTTGAAGATAAGTATACTCCTTATCTTTCAAGCGGTGATTATGCCAGAGCATTTGATAAGTTTGCAGATGGAGTTGACAGCTACTGCACAGCATATGAAAACAGAGATAAGATACCTGCTTGGAAATGGTTTGTATGCCTCCTTCTTGGACTCTTGTTTGGAGGTATCACAGTTGGCGTCATGGCAAGTGGCATGAAAAATATCAAACAAAATAACAGCGCTGCAGAGTATGAGCAGAAAAATAATGTCCGAATCACAGGAAGACATGATAGATTTATAAGAAAGAGTGTTAACAGAACCCGCAAGGAGACTGAGAATAGATCCGGAGGCGGTTCTACAACACATCGTTCGTCTTCCGGCAACACACACGGCGGTCATGGCGGACATTTCTAAATGTGTAGCATAAATAATTAAAAAGATAAAATTATTTTATATCATTGTTTTTTATATATAAAATCTTTAAAATTTTGAATCAGAAAGCTTTTTACGGCTTTCTGATTTTTTTAATATAATAAAATCCGGCAATTGGGAGCGTGGGAGGATTTGGCATGAAACAGACATCTTTGGACGAAGTCAGAAAGATTGCAGCATCAGGGGATTATAAACTAATACCTGTCAAAAGAGAGATCTTTTCTGATATAAGAACACCGCTTGAAACACTTAGAGCGCTTCAGAATGTAAGTAATCACTGTTTTCTTCTTGAAAGTTGTGAAGATAACAGACAGTGGGGCAGATATAGTTTTCTAGGCTATGCTCCTGATATGACTATTACAGTTAAGGATCATGAACTTACTGTAGTGACTTCAAATGGAACTAACACAAGCAAATGCGATAATCCCGGAGAGTATATCAAAAAAATAGTCGAAGATAATAAAGCTCCGAGTATTCCGGGATTTCCGACTTTTACCGGAGGTCTTGTAGGCTATTTTAGTTATGAATATATGCAATACGGGGAACCTTCTCTTCATTTTAAATCCCAAAACGAAAATGATTTTGACGATATGGATCTGATGCTTTTTAGAAAGATCATCTGCTATGATAACTTAAAGCAGAAGATCCTTCTAATAGCTAATGTGGGAACTGATGATATAGAAGCATCATATAAGGAAGCTGTATCCGGAATAGATGAAATGGAGCATCTTATAAGAGGAGGACTCCAGAAACCTGTGATGAAGGGAATATTAAAGACAGAACTCAAACCAAAGTTTAGTAAAGAAGAGTTCTGTGAGAAGATAGAAAAGGTAAAGTATCACATCACAGAGGGCGATATATTCCAGCTCGTTTTATCTAATCCAATGGAAGCAGAATTTGAAGGATCACTTCTCAATATTTACAGAGTACTTAGAACTACAAATCCAAGTCCATATATGTTCTATTTTTATGGTGATATGGAGATCGCCGGTGCATCACCTGAGACACTTGTCAAAGTTACAGACAGGACCATAAGAACATTTCCTCTTGCAGGTACCAGGCCAAGAGGCGCCACATACGAAGAGGATCAGGCTTTGGAAAAAGAGCTTCTGGCTGATGAAAAAGAAAAAGCTGAGCATAATATGCTGGTTGATCTGGGGCGAAACGATCTTGGAAGATTGTGCAAGTTTGGATCTGTAGAAGTAGAAAAATACATGGAAGTAGAAAGATACTCACATGTAATGCATATCGGATCTGAAGTAAAAGGAATACTTAGTGATGAACGATCACAAGTTGAAGCGATAGATTCTGTTCTTCCTGCCGGAACACTATCCGGAGCTCCTAAAATAAGAGCCTGTGAGATCATAGATGAACTTGAAGACAGCCGCAGAGGAATATATGGTGGAGCTATCGGATATGTAGACTTTACAGGCAATCTTGATACCTGCATAGCTATACGACTTGCATACAAAAAAGGTGGCAAAGTATTTGTCAGAAGCGGAGCTGGTATTGTTGCTGATTCTATAGCAGAGAACGAATATCAGGAATGCATCAATAAGGCCAAAGCCGTAGTTCTTGCGATCAAGGAAGCGGAGGAAGAATAAATGATACTACTCATCGACAATTATGATAGCTTTACTTATAACCTGTATCAGTATTTTGGAACTCTCGATCCTGATATCAAAGCAGTAAGAAATGATAAAATTACTATAGAAGAGATTAGAAAGCTATGTCCCAAAGCAATAATCCTCTCTCCAGGTCCCGGAAAGCCCAAAGATGCAGGAATCTGTGAAGAGGTTGTAGGCCAGCTTGGGGATAAGATCCCGATACTTGGAGTATGCCTTGGACACCAGGCTATATGTGAATATTATGGCGGAACTGTAGATCATGCCAAAAAGCTTATGCATGGCAAACAGTCTGATACACAAATAGATACAACATCTCCCCTTTTTAAGGAAATGCCTGCTATAATAAAAGTAGCAAGATATCATTCTCTTTCCCTTAAAGAGGATACACTTCCGGATTGCCTTAAAGTAGTTGCAAGGGCGGATGATGGTGAGATTATGGCAGTTCAGCACAAACAGTACAATGTGTTTGGAGTTCAGTTTCATCCGGAATCCATAATGACTCCTCTAGGAATGGATATACTTAAGAATTTTCTTAAGCTCACATGATCTCTTGACTTAGTGCAGGACATGAGGTTAAGTTTGGAAATGTTCCATTTTCAAACCCAAATTGGTGTCGCGAGCTTCACCAATTTGAACCATATGTCACTTGCTTTGCTCGCGACATGAGGTTATTTATGAGTGCTGAAAACAAAGGAAAAAGAAAAACATTCAGGATCAATCCATGGCTTGCCAAGATTCTAATTGTGATACTGGTAGTTGTTATCGGGTACGAAGGCTATGATATTTACAAAGAAGTCCATGAAAGAGAAGTGGCTGTCAAGGAGTATGACGATATTGCAAGTAGCGCAGTTTCGACCAATCCTAAAAAGGACCCTGAAACAGGAGAGGAAAGTGTTGCAATAGATGAAGAAACCGGAATACCGGAGCTTGTTATTGATTATGACCTTCTATCCTCCCAGAATAGTGATTTTATAGGATGGCTTTACTGGGACTTTGATGTTGAAGATGATAAGTTCGACTTTACTTTGAACTATCCTATAGTCAAAGAGCATTATGCTAATCAGTATCTGCATGTTACGTTTACAGGTGAGAAGAACTCTTCTGGATGCATATTCCTTGACGAATTTTCTAACGAGAATTTTATGGGATACAGTGATTTCCTTTTTGGTCATAATATGCGTAACGGATCTATGTTTGGATCTTTGGACAGCCTTTATAAAATGCCAAATAGAGAAGAACTTAGTGAAGAACCTATGTATTTTTACATCTATACCAAAGATGCAGTTTTTAAATATGTGGTATATGAATTTGAAAGTACCACCAACGGCGATGATACTGTTTATGCGGTCATAGAAGATGATGCCGGATATGACTCATATGTATCAAGACTTAAGAACCTGAACAATTACAATTGCCCTATAGATATATCCTTTGAGGATAGACCAGAGATACTGAATCTATCAACTTGCTCCGGTCCGCATGGATCTTCAAAAAGATTCGTTATACACGCAGTTAAAGTAGGGACAATGGAAAATACATAAAAAATAAAAAACAAGAATCTTGGAAACAAGGTTCTTGTTTTTTGTTTTATTACCGATAAATAAAAAAGAGCAGAAGCAAAATAACAATCATAAAAACATGCTAATACTTGAAAAATAATCACAAATATGATAGTATAAACATGAGTAATGAGACCATGGAGGAAATCATTATGAGGAAATTTAAGAGTATTAAGAAAACGGTATCGGTTATTATCACTGCGCTGTTCGTGCTAGGAGCTGCAGCGTGTGGTTCAAGAAATGCAGAGATCGGAGATGCTGCATATCGTGCTGCGGGCGAGGGAGCCGGAGAGTTTTATATTGATAACAATGCTATAATCCTTTCTGGTGAGTTTAAATCTACTGAAGAAATCAATGCAGCTCTTTCTGATGCGCTGGCACTTGTAAATGCGCAAAGAGCCGCTGCAGGACTATCTGCACTTGTATGGAGTGATGGGCTTGCTGACGCAGCTGCTGTTCGTGCTCATGAGATTACAACTTTGTTCTCACATACTCGTCCTGACGGATCGAATTGGTGGACTGTAAACAGTACGCTTCAATATGGAGAGAACCTTGCAAAGCTATATCAGAGCTCGTCTTCTGTAGTAGATGCATGGATGAATTCTCCAACACATAGAGCTAATATCATGGATGGTTCCTTTGTTACAGTAGGAATGGCAATATACCAGACGGATAATGGATCCTGGTATTGGGCTCAGGAGTTCGGATACTAAAGATTAAATATATGAATATCAAAAATCTTCCTATCTGTTTTAGGGTAGGAAGATTTTTTTTTGTGTATATAAGATGAAAATGTCATTAAGGAATATCTTTTATTTGTTGGCAATTTGTTTGATGTACAAAATATCCAAAAATAAGATGACTATATCCGGATGATTAGTGCTTATTTTGAAAACATCGTGTACAATTTAATGTTTTTTTTATAATTTCGTGGAAATAGCCAAAATGATATTGACTTTCAAAATCTTCAACTGTATTATAATGTTAGCTGCGGGTAACTTCTTTGTTATGCGCAAAAATAAATGTTTTCCGGGTTATACATCCCGGAAATGCTGAATCGAAGCTTGTTAAGATAATACTGATTCAGGAAATATAGAAAGTAAAGGAGTTTGAATGATGCCACTTACATTATTAGCACCCGGCAATGTAGCAACTGTCCGCAAAGTTGGCGGATTGGAGGATACAAGAAGATTCCTTGAAAACCTCGGTTTTACTGAAGGCGCAGAGGTAACAGCAGTGAGTACTATGGATGGCAATATGATCGTTAAGATCAGAGATGCCAGAGTAGCAATAAATATGGATATGGCCAAAAAAATAATGGTCTAAAGGAGAGGAGACTAATGAAAACATTAAGAGACGTTCAGGTTGGAGAGACAGTAACTGTCAAGAAGCTTGACGGAGCTGATTCTGCACTGAAAAGAAGAGTAATGGACATGGGGATCACAAAGGGTAGTTCTGTATACATCAGAAAGGTTGCTCCTTTAGGGGATCCTGTAGAGATCACAGTTCGTGGTTATGAGCTTTCTCTTAGAAAAGAAGATGCTCAGATAGTTGAAGTAGAATAATTATTTTTTTTTTACTTGTTAAATGAAAATGATTATCATAACAGATATCATTAAAACTGGTTGATTTTTAATTAAAATAACATATAACGTTAGAGGAGAAGATCATGGCACTTAAAATTGCACTGGCAGGTAATCCGAACTGCGGTAAAACAACTCTGTTTAATGCACTTACCGGTTCCAATCAGTATGTAGGTAACTGGCCGGGTGTTACAGTTGAGAAAAAAGAGGGTAAATTAAAGGGACAGAAGGATGTAGTAGTAACTGACCTTCCCGGTATCTATTCTCTTTCACCATATACACTCGAAGAAGTAGTATCTCGTAAGTATCTTCTGGAAGAAACTCCTGATGCTATTATAAATATGGTGGATGCGACCAATATTGAACGTAATCTGTATCTTACAACTCAGGTTGTAGAACTTGGAATCCCTGTTGTTATCGCTCTTAACATGATGGATGTTGTACGTAAGAACGGAGATAAGATTGATTCCAAGAAGCTTTCATCAGAACTTGGAGTAGAAGTAGTTGAGATATCTGCTCTTAAATCTGAAGGTCTTGATAAGCTTATATCCAAAGCTGTTGCAGCTGCTAAGTCAGGCAAGGCTGCTACACCTGTTAGATTTGATGATAATACAGAAAAAGCAATTGCTGCAGCAGATACTATTCTTCCTCAGAATGCTTGCAAGTCTGAGCAGCGCAGATGGTTTGATATAAAACTTCTTGAGAAAGATTCAAAGGTTCTTGAAAAGCTCACAATTACTGATCAGAGTATGAAAGAGCTTGATAAAGTAAGAACAGAGCTTGAAGTTGCAAATGATGATGATACAGAAAGCGTTATCACAAATGCAAGATATGAAGTGATCACAGATGTTGTGAAGAAGTCTGTATCAAAGGCAAATTCAGGACTTTCAGTTTCTGATAAGATTGACAGGATCGTAACTAACAGAATTCTTGCACTTCCTATTTTTGCACTTGTTATGTTCATTGTATACTATGTATCCGTTACAACAATAGGTACAATTGTTACAGACTGGACCAATGATGTGCTTTTTGGAGATATAATTCCTCCACTTGTAGAGTCCGGACTTGATGCAATTGGTGTTGCCGGTTGGCTTAAGAGCCTTATCCTTGATGGTATTGTTGCAGGTGTTGGTGCTGTACTTGGTTTCGTACCTCAGATGCTTATCCTGTTTATATTCCTTGCATTCCTTGAGTACTGCGGATATATGGCTCGTGTAGCATTCATCATGGACAGAATCTTCCGTAAATTCGGTCTTTCAGGTAAATCCTTCATTCCTATGCTCATCGCATCAGGATGCGGAGTTCCCGGCGTAATGGCTTCTCGTACAATTGATACTGAGAAAGACCGCCGTATGACTATCATGACAACAACTTTCATCCCTTGCGGAGCTAAGCTTCCTATCATCGCTCTTATTGCAGGTGCTTTCTTTGGAAATAGTGGATGGGTAGCATGGAGTTCATACTTTATCGGAATTGCAGCTGTCATCTTTACAGGTATCGTACTTAAGAAGACTAAGGTATTTGCAGGTGATCCTGCACCATTCGTTATGGAGCTTCCTGCTTATCATATGCCTACTGTTGGAAGTATCCTTCGCAGCATGTGGGAGCGTGGTTGGTCATTCATCAAGAAGGCAGGTACAGTTATCCTTCTTTCAACAATCGTTCTCTGGTTCCTTATGAACTTCGGATTCACAGAAAACGGATTTGGAATGCTTGACTTTGGCGATCTTGAAGGTGAAGCTCTGATCGTAGCACAGGAAGAATCAATTCTTGCCAAGATAGGTGGTTTCCTTGCTCCTATCTTTGCTCCTCTTGGATTTGGAACATGGCAGATGACAGTCGCTGCTGTATCTGGCCTTATCGCTAAGGAAAACGTTGTAGCAACAATCGGTATGCTCTTCGGATTTGCAGAAGTTGCAGAAGATGGTGCGGAGTACTGGGATATCATTCAGGCTCACATCGTTCCTATAGCAGCATATGCTTATCTTGTATTCAACCTTCTGTGTGCTCCTTGCTTTGCAGCTATGGGTGCTATCAAGAGAGAGATGAACAATGGTAAGTGGACAATGTTCGCAATCGGATATCAGTGCGTACTTGCTTATGTAGTAGGCCTCATCATCTATCAGATCGGCGGACTTATCATTGGACAGGTAAGCTTTGGAATTGGTACAATAGTAGCAGCAGCCCTTGTAATCGGAATGGTATATCTTCTTGTTCGTCCTAACCCATACAAGGATGCTCAGATTGAGAGCCGCAGAGCTGTTTCTGAGAACTAAGAAAAAGAAGTAGTTTTGATATACCCGTAAGCTTTATAGCTGTAGGAAGGAGGCACTTTGGTAGCAACAATTATAATTGCCGCTTTGATATTCGGATATTGCGCATATCTTCTATATAATATGATCAAAGGATTTAAAAGCGGAAAGGGTAATCCGTATTCCTGCACGGGGGATTGTACATCCTGCCACGGCGGATGTCACAGTCATAAATAAGTTTATACAATAAGTATTCAAAACTTTTTCATTTGAGATTATTTATGCATCGAATGGAAAGCTGGTATATAAAAAGATTTCCGATATCTTGTATATAAGAATCGGAAATCTTTTTGTGCAAATAAAGAAAAGCCGCGAAACCATTATGCTTGTTTTCGCGGCTTATGTATATTATAAGCAATGACCTGCGTCAAAGTCTGCGTCGTTCTCTGTGTATTTCTCATCACAGTATTTGCAGCGATATATCTCATTGGCTTCATCCGCAAGGTAGAAGATATGAGGAAGTCCCTGCTCGATAGAAGTGATGCAGCGAGGATTGTGGCATCTAAGAACCTGCTTGATCTCTTTTGGAAGAACGAGAGCTCTTTTTTCAATGATTTCTCCATCCTTTATAACATTAACAGTGATGTTATGATCGATGAAAGCAAGGATGTTAAGATCCATAGAATCGATATCGCATTCAACTTTCAGGATATCCTTACGGCCCATTTTGCCTGAGCGGGCATTCTTGATAATGGCAACTGTGCAATCAAGGCGGTTAAGACCCAGGTGATGATAGATTGACATTGCCTTACCGGCCTGAATATGATCTAGAACGAAGCCTTCGTCTATTTTACCAACATTAAGCATTGTGTATTCCTCCGTATGTATAAATCTTGATATGTGAATCAGGAACTATTTCTATACCAATTGAATTGAATAGCATTCTGTATGGATAGATAAAAGCGGTTCAATCCAATAAATCCTTGGTATCAGGATCAGAATTTTCTTAGAAGTCCATCATTGATATGAGCATCTGTCATGTTAAGAAGAGTGAGTATTAGAGCCATTCTGACATAAAGTCCATACTGAACCTGTTTGAAGTAGGCGGCTCTTGGATCATCATCGACTTCTACAGATATCTCGTTAACACGTGGAAGCGGATGGAGTACCTGCATGGTGGACTTTGCCATATCGAGCTTTTTCTTATCAAGGATATAGAAATCTTTAAGTCTTATATAGTCTTCCTCGTTGAAGAAACGCTCCTTCTGAACTCTTGTCATGTAGAGGAAGTCAAGATCAGCGATGACATCTTCAAGTTTGATCACTTCGCGGTAGGGGATATTCTTGGAATTCAGCATCTCTGTGATATAATCAGGGACTCTCAGTTCCTGAGGTGAGATGAAGATGAAGTTGATACCTTCGTATCTGGTAAGAGCATTGATAAGAGAGTGGACAGTACGACCGAACTTAAGATCGCCGCAAAGACCGATGGTGAAGTTGTTAAGACTGCCATGAAGTGATCTTATAGTAAGAAGATCTGTAAGAGTCTGAGTCGGATGCTGATGACCACCGTCACCTGCATTGATAACAGGAATAAGAGATTTGGAAGCAGCTACCATAGGAGCACCTTCTTTGGGATGACGCATAGCGCATATATCAGCGAAGCAGCTTATAACACGGATTGTATCAGCTACGCTCTCTCCCTTGGAAGCAGAAGAGTTAGAAGCATCTGCAAAACCCAATGTCTTGCCGCCGAGTCGAAGCATTGCAGTTTCAAAAGAAAGACGGGTTCTTGTACTAGGCTCATAGAAGCAGGTTGCAAGAATCTTGCCATCACATTTATGTGAGTACTTGTCCATATTGCGTTCGATGTCATTGGCAACATCAAACAGGTCTTCTAATTCCTGAACAGTAAAGTCCATAGGACTCATTAAATGACGCATTGAATTCATAATATTCCTCCATTGTATGCATAATAAAAGAGATATTTATTTTAAAAAATAAATATCCCTTCATAATTGATGTTTATTAAAATAATGATTAGAAATAACAATAAAAAATGAAAAATACAAAGCAGAAAAGAGCGGCTGCAGACACATGGGTATTGTACCGGTTGTAGACTTAGTAATGCGCATACTCTCTCCTTATTTGTAATAGTTTTATTATCTAGGGTATAATAACATGCCGGACTGATAAGTTCAACAGTTTTTTATAAGGTAGATAACGCAGATAACGTAAGGAGTGTTGTATGTTTAGCAAGTGCGAAGCTTTAGATGCTGAAAAAATACAGTTTGAGTTATTCGATCATTCAAGAGGATTAAAAAGACTCGGAGCTTCAGATCCGTCTATAGGCATATGATATATGCGCATGTCATCATTGAAGGCCGTGAAGTACACATATTTGGAAGTAAGACTTATGTGAAAATATACTCCCTGCAGAACCGGCACATCACTTGAGCCGTCAAGAGTCATGACATGAAGGGCAGGTATCAGCGCTTCTGAAACAGAATAGAAGATGTAGTTGTCATTAAGATTAAAGCAGTCCACACGATTAGAGGTAAGTTCCTCTACTCTATTGGTTGAAAGTTCCATGCGCTTTAAATGATAATTGTCCACAGCATCCATGTAATATATATACCCGTCGTGGTAGATAGGATAGAAGATATATCCGTCTGCAATCTTGGTTATCTTATCATTGTTTTGAGTATCCATCATATATAGATTATGATCATTAGTAACACCGGTAAAATAGATCTTTCCATCATAGAATCCGCAAGGATCAATGTACTCTTCGGATACTATGGACAGATTGGTCTTATCGGTCTTGATCTTGGCAAGCTGTCCGCCATCGGCTTCTTTGATCTGAAAGTATATATAATTGCCGCAAAGCTGCTGAGCAGCAGTCCTGCCGCGATACAGGCACTTTTGCTTAGTTCCGTCCGTTCTTGACTGATATACACCGTAGTACTTGACTGTAGTTCCGATACCGCTTGTAGAGTAGGACAAGTGCTGGGAATCCATATAATAATACAGATAATTGCCTGCTCCGCTTACAAAATATACGTTCATAGTAGTCAGAGGCTTAATGTCCTGTTCATCAACAGTCATACTGTAAAGACATCCGTTGTCATAATTGTTACGAAAGTAAACATGGCCGTCCAGTTCGCAGAAATACCCACCATTATAGAGATTTCCGACAGTGTTACCTGCATAGGTAGGATCGTTGTCAGGGATCATATTGATATAAAAGTAGAAAACAACTGCAGCTCCAATTATTACTGTAACAAGGATGGCAATTATAATATTTCTTATTCTACTCATAATTGCTTAATTTTCCTTTCTTGCGCCATCTATCAATACGCGGTATTATTTTTTTAACGCAAAGATAAGACTATGAAACTTATAGTATCAGTTAAAAAATCAAACTATTATACGCAGCATTACCGATATCTCTTAATAGTTATCGGCATAAAAGTGCAAGCTTATAATGTTTTAACTAAAACTTTCCACTTGTATGATGCAGTATCACCAAAGTTGAAAGTATAGGTCTACGACCATATTAAAAGTAATATAAATGCATTCTGGAGGTATTAATGGATTTAAAAGATCTTAGAGCAAAGCTCGATGAAATTGACCCTAAAATTGTCGAACTGTATGAGCAGCGAATGGAAATCTGCTCACAGGTTGCGGATTACAAAATAGGTACAGGCAAGAAAGTATTTGATCCTGCCAGGGAAAAAGAAAAGATAGACACAGTAAAAAGTCTTACACACAACGATTTCAACCGCACAGGAGTAGAGGAACTCTTCGAGCAGATAATGGCCATGAGCAGAAAGCTTCAGTATCAGAAGCTTACACAGGCCGGATCGCTTGGAAGACTTCCTTTTATATCCATAGATTCTATTGACAAAAAATCCTGCCGAGTAGTATTTCAGGGAGCAGAAGGCGCATATTCTCAGGCTGCCATGTTCAAGTTTTTTGGCAAAAAAGTCAACAACTTCCATGTAGATACCTTTAGAGATGCAATGATCGCTATAGAAGAAGGTGCTGCTGACTATGCAGTACTTCCAATCGAGAATTCTACAGCAGGAATAGTATCAGAGATCTATGACCTTCTGACAGAGTACGAGAACTACATAATAGGGGAGCAGATCATCAAGATAGAGCACTGCCTTATAGGTCTTCCCGGAGCTAAGATAAGTGATATAAAGACAGTGTATTCTCATGCGCAGTCCCTAATGCAAAGTAGCAGATTTCTGTCAGACCACCCTGCCTGGCAACAGATCAGCATGAAAAACAACGCCTTCGGAGTTCAGAAGATAGCAAGTGACGGTGATATCTCACAGGCTGCTATCGCAAGTGAGTATGCAGCTGAGTACTATGGTATGAATATACTAAAAAAAGGCATTAATAAATCTGATACCAATTCTACAAGATTTATAATTGTTACCAATCAGAAAGTTTTCCTCAAAAAGGCAAATAAGATTAGTATCATGCTTGAAATAGGAAATGAGGTAGGCGCTTTATATCACATCCTGTCTCATTTTCATTACAATCATGTTAACCTTTCAAGAATAGAATCCCGCCCTATTGGTGATAGAAATTGGGAATACAGGTTCTTCATCGACTTTGAAGGCAATCTTGCAGACAGCTCTGTTAAGAACGCTCTAAGAGGCCTTAGAGAAGAAGCCAAAGCCTTAAGAGTACTTGGTAATTACTGATATTTTTATAAAACACAAAGTAAATGTCTGCTTTGCTAACAGGATTACAAGAAGATAAACATACATGAATTACTTATTTTGAATAAATTATGGAGATGGTATAATGATAGAAGAACTGATCTGCTACAGGAATTTTGAAAATGACAAGCTATTGATGATGGTTTCTGAGCTTATAGACCAGACCACTCAGGGAAGTTTTGTGACTGTGAGTAGTCATGACAAAGCGCTTTTATATAATAGTATGTCAGAACTTATAAGATTTGCTGGAGAAGGCGGATTTTATGGCAATCTGTGGCATGACTATCTTACATCACTTCTTGTTAATAATGAAAATACCTATTCGCTTGCCTGTGAGATGAAAGGCCAGGTAGATGGTACGATCAATGACATTGTCATTCATGACATGGAAGTTTTTGAAAAATTCTTCCATTACGATTTTAAGACGCTTTTGGATAACCTTGGAGACAAGCAGTTCTATAAACTTTTAGATTATAAGCCTGTAGGTGAAGGCTCAAAGATATATAACAAAAGGATAAGAGACCGTATATGTATTCTTGCAAGGGATCTTAGTCTGGCAGACGGTGCAGCAGCTATGAAGGACTGCCTTACATCGTTCTATAAAGAGTATGGAGTAGGTAAAATTGGACTTCATAAGGCATTTCGCGTGAGTCGCCATATGGATGATGAGATAGGTGACTTGTCAGATGACAGAGCATATGCAAGGCCTGTACCATCATACAATAACCGTGTCACAATTGAGCCTATCAAGAATATAAGACATGTTAAGTTTGATGACCTTATAGGATATGATAATGCCAAGAATAAGCTGATAGACAACACAGAAGCTTTTCTTGCGGGACGACCTGCCAATAACTGCCTCTTATACGGCGATGCAGGAACCGGCAAATCTACATGTATCAAAGCTCTTGCCAATACCTATTTTGACAAGGGGCTTCGTATCATAGAGATATACAAGCATCAGTTCAAAGACTTAAATGATGTGATAGCGATGGTCAAAGGCAGGAACTATCGCTTCATAATATATATGGATGATCTGTCATTTGAAGACTTTGAAACTGAGTACAAATACTTAAAAGCTGTAATTGAGGGCGGTCTTGAGAAAAAACCTGAGAACGTCCTGATCTATGCTACATCCAATAGAAGACATCTTATCAAAGAAAGCTTCAAGGATAAAAAGAGCCTGTCTGATGATGGCGATATCCATTCAAGTGACACAGTTCAGGAGAAGATATCCTTGTCGGCTAGATTTGGTGTATCTATCTATTTTGGTAAGCCAGATCCCAAGGAATTTAAGCTTATAGTAAAAGGGCTTGCTGACAGGAATGGAATAGATATGCCGGAGGAAGAGCTTCTAAGAAAGGCCGGCCAGTGGGAACTTAATCATGGAGGCTTGTCCGGAAGATGTGCGCAGCAGTTTGTGGATTATCTTCTTGGACAGAACCTGTGACCTTGAAACTTGAGCTTCAAAAGAACTTTTTTAAACATGCAGTAAATTCTTTTTATAATGAAAGGATTTGTATGAGTGATACTTTTGCAGCAGTTCATGTAGGATCATATGAACTTACAATGAAGATCTTCGAAATCTCAAGAAAAAACGGGCTGAAATGTCTCGATCATATCAGACACCGCATAGATCTTGGATCGGAGACTTATGCAACGGGGACTATTTCAAGCAGACATATGCTGGAGCTTACAAGAGTATTAAAAGAGTTCTCTGAGATCATGAAAAGCTACGGTGTTACAAACGTACAGGCTTATGGAACCAGTGCTCTTAGAGAGACTCACAATATCAACATAGTCTGCGCCCAGCTAGAGCAAAGGACCGGGATCAAGGTTGATATTCTGTCCAATTCAGAACAAAGATTCCTTGATTACAAATCAATAGCGCTTCAGTCCACCAAATTCACAGAACTTATTGAAGAACCCACTGCTATCATAGATATAGGTGGAGGTTCTATTCAGGTATCTCTTTTTGATAAGGATAAACTTGTAACAACTCAGAATATGAAGCTTGGTGTACTTCGCCTTCGCCAGACACTTGAGCACCTTGCGGAAGGTAAGGACAGGTACCCTGAACTTATTGCAGAACTGGTGGATTCACAGCTTCATGTTTTGTCCAAATTCTATCTAAATGACAGAACCTACAAGAATCTGGTTATAATAGACGATTACATGTCTCCTGTTTTTCAGAAGATATCATCACCTGGTTATGACAAGGGTTTTATCACAAGCTCTGACTTTGATAAGATGCTTGAAAGATTTTCAAGGATGTCCAATGACTATATTGCCAAAGAGTTAAGTATATCAACTGAATATGTAACACTTGCTTATATATCCGGAATCCTTGTTAAAAGGATAACTGTAGCCCTTATGTCACAGCTTCTCTGGGCACCCGGCGTCACTCTGTGTGATGGTATAGCATATGAATATGCAGAAAAGAAAAAGTATATAACACCAATTCATGACTTTGAAGCCGATATCATAGCCTGCGGAATGTCTATAGCCAAGCGCTACGGCGGAAGTAAATCAAGGGCAAGGACTCTTGAATCCATCGCACTTCCTATATTTGACAAGACCAAAAAACTTCATGGACTAGGGCATAGAGAAAGACTCCTTTTGGAATTGTCTACTATACTACATGATTGTGGCAAGTATATAAGCCTTATGAACATGGGCTTTTGCTGCTATAACATAATAATGTCAACGGAGATCATAGGCCTCTCCCACAGAGAGCGCTCTATAGTGGCCAATGTAGTAAGATTCAATCATGAAGATTTTTTATACTTTGATGATTCGCCTGACTGTTACAAGGGGCTTACCAGAAAAGATTATCTGACTATAGCCAAGCTCACAGCGATTCTAAGAGTTGCCAATGCCCTCGACAGAACACACAATCATAAGTTCAAGGACGTATCGGTTACTGTCAAAGACGATGAAGTACAGATCCTGTTGGATACGACTTCTGATATTACAATAGAAAAGGGTCTTATCAACAACAGAGCCTCTTTCTTTGAAGAGATATTCGGAGTAAAGCCTGTGATCAGACAGAAGAGACTATTTTAGTATAGTTCCTTAAGTTTGCTTTTTACGAGCTTGTAACTATCAGGTTCCAAAATACATATATATCTATAAGATTACTGATTATTTATTATTTATTTTTTAAATAATACTTCATTATCAAAAAGGAGACCGTCATATGGCATCTTCATCCAAAATAGATTTTGAAGACTCTAAATATTATATAAACAGGGAACTTTCATGGATCCAGTTCAACAAAAGGTGCTTGAATGAAGCAAGAGACAAGAATACACCATTATTCGAAAGATTAAAATTCCTGTCGATCACAGCTTCTAACCTTGATGAATTTTTCATGGTCAGAGTAGCATCTTTAAAGGATATGATCCACGCAGGCTATACCAAGCCTGATATAGCAGGCTTGTCTGCAACCAAACAGCTTGAACGGGTATCAGAAGCGCTTCATGAATTTGTAGACCTTCAGTATGATACTCTTAACAGGATGCTGACACCTTTACTTGAAGAAAACAAACTCTTTATCCTAAGAAGTCACACTGAGATGACAGACAAAGAGTGCGAGTATGCAGACAGGTATTTTAGAGAGTTCGTATATCCTGTTCTGACCCCAATGGCAGTTGACTCCTCAAGACCTTTTCCTCTTATAAGGAACAAGTCTCTTAACATAGGAGCTTTGATTAAAGCCAAGAAGCAGGAATACCGTCACATGGATGAAGGCAAGAACTCTGAAGGCAAAAAAGCTGCCAAGAAAGCATATGACTTTGCCCTTGTTCAGGTTCCGGATGTCCTTCCGCGAATCCTTGAACTTCCTATAGGCGATAAGGATGAGCACAGAGTTATTCTTCTTGAGCAGATCATCCTTAGAAATATGGATATGCTGTTTCTAAATTACAATATAGAATGTGCATATACTTTCAGAGTTGAGAGAAATGCCGACTTGTCCATAGATGAGGATGAGGCAGAAGATCTTCTTAAAGAGATAGAGAAACAGGTCAAGCAGCGCCAGTGGGGCGAAGCAATAAGACTTGAAGTTGACAAGAAGATCGACAAGCGCCTTATGGACCTTATAGTTGCAGAAATGCATGTAACAGAAAATGAGATCTATAATATAGACGGACCGCTCGATCTCACCTTCCTTATGAAGATATACAAGATACAGGGCTTTGATAAGTTCAAGGAACACAGCTACCGTGAACCTCAGCCTGTACCTGAGTTTAGAAGCGATGAGAATATATTTGCCTCCATCAGGAAAAAAGATATACTGATGCATCATCCATATCAGACCTTCGACCCGGTTGTAAGGTTTATATCAGATGCAGCGCAGGATCCTAAAGTCCTTGCCATCAAGCAGACACTTTACCGTGTCAGCGGCAATTCGCCTATTATCGCAGCCCTTGCCAAGGCAGCAGACAATGGCAAACAGGTAACAGTTCTGGTAGAACTTAAGGCCCGTTTTGATGAGGAAAATAACATCGTGTGGGCCAAGATGCTGGAGCAGGCAGGATGTCACGTTATCTACGGACTAGTGGGACTTAAGACTCACTGTAAGATAACACTTGTGGTCAGAAGAGAAGATGACGGCATAAGACGTTATGTTCATCTTGCAACAGGTAACTATAATGATTCGACAGCCCGTCAGTATACAGACGTAGGCATGTTCACCTGTAAGGATTCTTATGGTGAAGATGCAACAGCGGTATTTAATATGCTGTCAGGATATAGTGAACCTCTTGCCTGGAACCGTCTGTCGATAGCTCCTTTATGGCTCAAGGACCGTATACTTTACATGATCGAAAGAGAAACTGAAAATGCAAAAAAGGGAGAACCTGCAAGGATCATAGCCAAGATGAATTCCATCTGTCACAAGGATGTAATAGCAGCCCTTTATAAAGCCAGCAGCGCAGGTGTTAGAATAGACCTTATAGTAAGAGGAATATGTTGCCTTCGTACCGGAATCAAAGGCGTATCAGAGAATATTACAGTAAGATCCATAGTTGGCAATTATCTGGAGCATAGCCGCATCTTTTATTTTGAAAACGCCGGAAAGCCTGAATATTATTGCTCAAGTGCCGACTGGATGCCAAGAAACCTTGAAAGAAGAGTAGAGATACTCTTCCCGGTAGAAGATCCTGATCTTCAAAAGAAGATATGGCATATCCTTGATGTGGAGCTTCGTGATACACTAAAAGCCAGCATAATGAATGAAGACGGTGAATATGTTAAGATAGACAAGAGAGGCAAGGAAGCCCTTAATTCACAGCTTGTATTTGGTAAGGAAGCATATGAGTATGCAAGTCAGGCAATGGGGGATGTTCGAGATTCAAGAGTTTTTACACCCGAGAGAAGTCCTAAGCTTAGCTGACAGGAAAAAATAGAAAGAGATAGTTGATTTAATGGCAACAAAAATAGTTTTAGCATCAGGAAGCCCCAGAAGAAGGGAACTAATGCAGCAGGCAGGCCTTTCGTTTGAGGTAAAACCTGCTACAGGTGAAGAAATAATAACAAGTAATATACCCCAGGAGGTAGTCAAAGAACTTTCTTTTCAGAAGGCAGCAGAAATCTTTGCAAAAGAGACCGGCAGCAAGGTGAAGCGAGATGAAATCATATTTTTAAGTGATAAAATACTGCAAGAGCTTTCTGTAAATGGCAATTTTGACAAAAAATCATCCGATAAGTTTGGGAATTTTTCGGAAGGAGATATTCAAAGTCCTGTTGTAATAGGCGCTGATACCGTTGTATCATATAAGCAGAAGATACTTGGTAAACCCAAAGATAAAGATGATGCACGTAATATGATATCCGGTATTCAAGGCGATAAGCATGAAGTATATACCGGAGTCACAGTTTTGTGGAAGCAGGATGACAAAGTTCATTCTCTTGTCTTTGCAGAAGAAACGCTAGTTTTTGTATATCCTATGACGGATGAACAGATTGAAGGCTATATCTCAACAGATGAGCCTTATGATAAGGCCGGCGCTTATGGAATACAAGGTATGTTCGGAGTGTATGTAAAAGGTATACACGGAGATTACAATAATGTAGTCGGACTTCCGATCGCCAGACTTTATCAGGCACTTATGAATTACAATTTAGTGTAATGTTGTGCATAATCAGGGGCGATCTGATGCCCGAAAGGAGTAGACTATGCATGATTTTGATGATGACGTACTGGATTATTTTATTGAGAATCAGGGACAGCTTTTTCCTGAAGATGTAGCATCTTCCCGTGAAGAAGCAGAAGCTTTCCTTGAGGACTGCTGCGCTGTAGTAGTCGAGTCTGTTGATGAAGTTATCGAATACTTCGAAGACGCGGGTGTAGACTTTGATGCAGACAGTATCATGGAAGCTTCTGAGGTTTTCGATATAGGAGACGGTCGTTTTCTCATCGTAGAAGGATAAGTTTTCTTTTGAGGGAGATTATCCTATACCCGGATATGGTAAGATCTATAACCTGTCCGGCAGATTATGAAACAGATAAACCGCAGCGTGCTGATTGCTCCGCTGCGGTTTTTGCTTTAAGACTTATAACAATCAGATAGCCTTTTCAATAAAAGGAGCAAGGCCGTCATGATCATTGTCTGATTCTGTGATAACATCAGCATTATCCTTGACCATATCAGTAGCATTGAGCATAGCGATGCCTGTGCCTGCAGCTTTGATCATACTGATATCATTCTGTTCATCTCCTGCAGCAAAAGAGTTTTCAATAGGTATATCAAGATAGTCGCACAGACGAACTACTGCAGAACCCTTACCGGCTTCACTAGGGAAGATCTCAAGATAGTAGGGATTTGAATACATGACAGAAAGCTTATCTGGTGCTATCTTTAAGACTTCTTCTCTGAATCTCTCCATCTTTTCATGATCATGAAGCTCTATGGCAATGCACTTGGACGGACCATATTCGAGCTCTTTAGTAACATCGTCTGTAACAATGTAAGGAGTTTTTATAACTCTTCTATAATAGTCTATGCATTCGCCGTCATCCGGTGTCAGGATGTGATCATCATTGTAGGTATGGATGTGAATATTATGCTCTTTAGCCAGATCAAAACACTTTTTCACAAGATCCAAAGGAATCTGCGCTCTGTAAACCAGCTCTTTATTATCGCAGTCATAGATCTGCCCGCCATTGTAACCTACAAGGAATGTTCCCGGGAAAAAGAGCCCCAGTTCCTTTTGTACATCCATGGCAGAATCTATGGCACGTCCTGTACTTATGGCAAAGTGATTGCCGGCATCTGTAAAACGCTTTAGCGCCTCCATTGTTTTTGATGTGATCTCTTTTTTACTGTTTAATAATGTACCATCAAGGTCAAAGAAAAATATTTTTTTACTCATGGTTAACATAATGAACTTAAATGCGGATTTAGTCAATCTCTTTAAAAGAATCATGTGTTATACTGATAGACGTGTTAATTGGATTTGAACATGAAAAAACGGAAATAACGGAATTGGTTATAGAAAGATGAGGAAAATATAATTATGAGACCTGTAGATTTACATACACATTCAACTGCATCAGACGGAACCTATACTCCCACGCAGCTTATAGATTATGCTCATGAAAAAGGCCTTGCTGCTATAGCTCTTACTGATCATGATACTACTAAGGGTCTTGCAGAGGCTATGGAAGCGGGTAGGAGATATGACGATCTTGAAGTTATCCCCGGAATTGAGTTTAGTACTGATTATGAAGGAAAAGATATCCATATAGTCGGTCTGTACATGCATTATGATGACCCTGAGATCCAGAGAAGACTTCAGGAGTTTGTAGATTCTAGGGTATCCCGTAACAGGAAGATGTGCAGACTTTTGACTGAGCACGGCGTACCTATGGATTTTGATGATCTTCAGGCTGCGTTTCCTGATTCTGTTATTACAAGAGCTCATTATGCAGCATATATGCTTGAAAAGGGCTATATCAAATCAAGACAGGAAGCTTTTGACAGATATATAGGAGATAACTGCGAGTGTTTTGTTCCAAGAGAGAAGATCACTCCCGATATGGCTGTTAAGATGGTCCTTGATGCAGGCGGCGTTCCGATCCTCGCTCATCCAATCCTTTACGGAATGTCTGATGCAAGGCTTAGAAAACTTGTTGGAGAGCTGAAGGAAGCTGGACTTAAAGGTATAGAAGCGATCTATACTACTTATACAGCTTCTGATGAGCGCCAGATAATGGAGATTGCGAAGGATTATGACCTTCTTATAAGCGGAGGATCTGATTTTCATGGCGCCAACAAGCAGGATATAGACCTTGCAGTAGGATATGGCAAGCTCTTTGTACCTGAGACAGCACTTGAGAAGATCAAGGAATCTTTAAACTGACAAAACAGGCAAGTTGTTTACTATGCTTTACACAGTGCCCTTTTTTGTGTACAATACGAAATGGTGCAATTTTTTAATATTATTTTTATAGAACTATCAAAACGCATTATTGCTTCTTATAGTTCGTATATCATATCTATTAGATATCTATGAGGTAAATTATGATTCAGGCAAATGGAGTAACACTTAGAGTCGGCAAGAAGGCTCTTTTCGAAGATGTTAACATCAAGTTCACAGAGGGTAACTGCTACGGTATCATCGGAGCTAATGGTGCAGGTAAGTCAACCTTCCTTAAGATCCTTTCAGGCAAGATCGAGACCACTAACGGTGAGGTCTCTATGACACCCGGTCAGCGTCTTTCATTCCTTGAACAGGATCAGTTCAAGTATGATGACAATCAGGTTCTTAACACTGTAATTGGCGGTAATGCTCGTCTCCTTGAGGTAATGGAGGAGAAAGATGCCATCTACGCCAAGGAAGACTTCACAGATGAAGATGGTATCAAGGCTTCAGAGCTTGAAGCTGAGTTCGCAGAAATGGACGGATGGGAAGCAGAAGCTAATGCAGAATCCCTTCTTAATGGTCTTGGAATCGAGACTGAGCTTCATACTAAGCTTATGAAGGAACTTAATGGTGCACAGAAGGTTAAGGTTCTCCTTGCAAGAGCTCTTTTTGGTAATCCTGATATCCTTCTTTTGGATGAGCCTACCAACCACCTTGATCTGGATGCTATCGCTTGGCTTGAAGAGTTCCTTATAAACTTTGAGAACACAGTCATTGTTGTATCCCATGACCGTTACTTCCTTAATAAGGTCTGCACATATATCGCAGATATCGACTATGGCAAGATCCAGCTCTATGCAGGTAACTATGACTTCTGGTATGAGTCTTCACAGCTCATGATCCGCCAGATGAAGGAAGCTAACAAGAAGAAGGAAGAGCAGATCAAAGAGCTCAAGGAATTCATAGCAAGATTCTCTGCTAATGCGTCTAAGTCCAAGCAGGCTACATCAAGAAAGAGAGCCCTTGAGAAGATCGAGCTTGACGATATCAGACCTTCAAGCCGTAAGTATCCTTATATTGACTTTAGACCTAATCGTGAGATCGGTAACGAAGTTCTTACAGTTGAGCACCTTTCCAAGACTATCAACGGAGTTAAGGTTATCGACGATGTATCATTCGTAATACATCATGATGACAAGGTTGCATTTGTAGGCGGAACAGAGCTTGCCAAGACAACTCTCTTCCAGATCCTTATGGGCGAGATCGAACCTGATGAAGGTACATATAAGTGGGGCGTAACAACATCCCAGGCTTATTTCCCTAAGGACAATACCAAGGAATTCGACAACGATTATACAATCGCTGACTGGCTTACACAGTATTCTGAGATCAAGGATGCTACATACGTAAGAGGATATCTTGGACGTATGCTCTTTGCAGGTGAAGACGGTGTCAAGAAGGTTAAGGTTCTCTCCGGTGGTGAGAAGGTTAGATGCCTTCTTTCCAAGATGATGATCTCCGGTGCTAATGTCCTTCTTTTTGATGAGCCTACTAACCACCTTGATATGGAGTCCATCACAGCACTTAACGAAGGTATGATCAAGTTCAAGGGCGTTGAGCTCTTCGCTTGCCGTGACCACCAGGTTGTACAGACTACAGCCAACAGAATCATGGAATTCCTTCCTGATGGATCACTTATCGATAAGGTTACAACTTACGATGAATATCTTGAAAGCGATGAGATGGCTCGTAAGAGAACTGTATATCAGACAACTGAAGAAGACGAGCAGGACGACTGATATCTACAAGACCGGTGCTTCTTGGCACTGGTCTTTTTGTAAAAAAGGAGAGTTTAAAATGTACTATGTACCGGATGGAACTAAAGTTGCAGGCTTTTATGAATGTAGTGAGTGTGCCAGCAGATTTTTATCAGTTAAGGTAGGACCTAGTCTTGTATGCCCATATTGTGGTAAGGAACCTGATATGGAGATAGGCCCTGATGAGAAGATGCCGGAAGCAGTTGAGACAGCAAAGCTCTTAGAGGTTATTTCTGGAGAAGAGGAAGTTGAGCGCATGGATACACTTTTGTCTCTGGCTGTTACAGGCGGAGATTATAGCTGGATCTGATACACATATTATTAGAATTGATATAAGCTGACATTTTATGTATTTATAACATTGGTATAGATATACGCCGTCCCTATTGTATTTGGTTATAGGGGCGGCGTATTTTACGTGAATATTGACGCGTCAGATTAGTAATATTAGTCATGCCCAACAGTTTAGTTTTATGTGATATTATATAAATAAGGTTTATAGCTTCATTTCATATTTTCATTTTCTAAATTATAGAAATATCTAATAATCTAACAGGGGGAGTCTTTTATGAAACTCAAGCTAAACTATGGGAGAACTATACTTATTGGATTTGCCTTCATGTCTATCTGCATCTTCTGGCAGTTCTATGACAACGAAATTCCCAGGATCTTAAAATATACATTTGGCCTTGGAGAGGGTATTACGGGCTTTATCATGGCTCTTGATAATGTATTTGCACTTTTCCTTCTTCCACTTTTTGGAACACTTTCAGACCGTACTAATACCAAGATTGGTAAAAGGATGCCTTTTATCCTTATAGGAACAGTTGCATCAACCATTCTTTTCCAGATCCTTATTAACTTTGCAAATGTTCCGGGAAGAATTGCTATATTTATAATAATACTTTTGCTTCTATTAGTATCAATGGGAATCTACAGATCACCGGCTGTAGCTATGATGCCTGATCTTACACCGCCTCCGCTTCGCTCACGCGCCAATGCCATAATCAATCTCATGGGTACAGTGGGAGCTGTATATACACTTGCCATGATATCACTTCTGCTTAAAGATGCTGATGATCAGTCAAGGACTAACTATACACCCCTTGCACTTGCAATAAGTATAGCCATGGTAGTGTGCGTTGTTATACTATTTATAACAATCCATGAAAATAGTATACGAGATAAGGTTACCAAAGAAGTCACAGCTGCCGGCCTTTCTATGGATGATGCTGATGATGAAGCATCCAAAAAGGCTGCAAGTGCCGATGAAGAGTCTGCAGGTAGCGCTGCTATGCCTGCTGCAGTAAAGAGAAGTCTTATTTTTCTTCTGATATCAGTTCTTTTGTGGTTTACTGCTTATAATGCTGTGACAACAGCTTTTTCCAGATATGTAGAAGAAGTCTGGGGGCTTAAGAATGGGGCATATGCCAATTGTCTCATGATAGCTACTATTGCAGCTGTTATATCATATCTTCCTATAGGATGGATATCATCCAAGATAGGGCGCAAGAAGACTATACTTATGGGCGTTGCACTTATGAGTATATGCTATCTTGCTGGAGCTTTTGCTACGGGATATTCAAATGCTATAGTTTTTATGTTCGTAATAATAGGATTTGGATGGGCTTCTATCAATGTAAACTCATATCCTATGGTAGTTCAGATGTCCAGCGCATCAGATATAGGCAAGTACACCGGATATTACTATACATTCAGCATGGCTGCGCAGGTATTTACACCTATTGCTTCCGGTATTCTCCTTGAACAGGTCTCATACAGAACACTTTTTCCGTATGCGTTCATATTTTCGACACTGGCTTTTGTTACAATGCTTATGGTAAGACATGGCGATTCTGAAAGACAGGCCTAAGTTACCAAGGCATTATAAGTTATGATCATGAAGGCTTATCTGGCGATGCCTATATGATAGAAATAGACAAGAAATAGGGCTTTTTTGATCTAAAGGTTTGGGTTTGTACAAGACTTTTTTCAAACCCAAACCTTTTTATGATGAAAATTCACAAAAACTTAGCAAAAATTGAGTATTGTTTTTGAAACAAACTCTTGCTATAAAAACAGCTATGTATTAAAATATCATGGTGGTGTTTGTGAGTTTTTTCACAAATTCTGAAGAGGTTGGTAAATTGTAATATGGGTTCTAAGAAAATACTGCTGACATTAGCATCTATACCGGCTGCCTTGGGGGGACTTTATCTGGCTGCTGTTATGCCGAGAATAATCAAAAAACCTTCAAAAAAGCCTTTCGTTGGCAAGTTATATGCTCATCGAGGACTTCATGATAACAATTCCAATGCGCCGGAGAACTCAATGGCCGCTTTTAAAAAGGCTGTAGAAGCCGGATATGGCATTGAGTGTGATGTTCAGCTCACAAGAGATGGTATACCGGTGATCTTCCATGATTTTACTCTGGCCAGGGTAGCAAGATATGATAAGGGATTTGAATCACATTATCCAATACATAATCTTGATGGCAGTCTTGGCGTAAGAGGTAAGGTCGGTGACTATTCTTACGAAGAATTACAGCATTTTCACCTGCTTGATTCTGATGAGAAGATTCCTAAATTTGAGGATTTTCTTAAGATGGTCGATGGGAAGGTTCCGCTTATCATTGAGCTCAAGATAGAAGCCTTTGATACAGGCGTATGTCCTGTAGCGGACGGTCTTCTTAGAAGTTATAAGGGAGATTACTGTATAGAATCCTTCAACCCGCTTGGTCTTATCTGGTACAGGAAGCATCATCCGGAGGTTATGAGAGGACAGCTTGCAGAAGAGTTCCTTAAGGATGAGAAGGATGAGTTTCACTCTAAGATATGGAAGGTGCCTTCGAATCTTCTTCTTAACTTCATAACAAGACCTGATTTTGTGGCTTATAATTACAAACACGAAAGAAACATGTCAAGGCGTATTGTTCACAGGCTCTATCGCAATACGGCAGCTGCCTGGACTATCAAGGATCAGGAAGCTTTGGACAAGGCCAGAGGCAAGTTTGATATATTTATATTTGACAGCTTTATCCCCGACATGAAAGAGAAGGCGGAGAATATGAAAGAAAAAGCTGATCAGTTTATTGAAGAGGGCACGCGTGAATACACGCAGCTTTAATTATTCTTGATAATGTCTGTATGATTAAGGTTCTGTTCAGGAACTAAATGAGATAAAAGAGAATTTAAGTTCGTATTTTGTTTCGTCCATTCGTTTCTGGACAGGGTCTTAAATTATGCAGATGATTATAAAAAATGTATAGGGAAATTGCAGTTTTACAAAAAGCTGCAAAGAAAGGGAAGAAAATGGCTAATAAGTGGGTTTATACCTTCAAAGAAGGTAACATGTCCATGCGCAATCTCCTTGGTGGAAAGGGCGCTAACCTTGCTGAAATGACTGAGATCGGACTTCCGGTTCCACAGGGTTTCACAATCACAACTGAGGCTTGTACTCAGTACTACGAGGATGGTCGTAAGATCAACGACGAAATCATGGCACAGGCAATGGAAGGTGTTGCTTGGATGGAAAAAGAGAACGGAAAGAAGTTCGGAGACCTTGAGAATCCTCTTCTTGTTTCTGTTCGTTCAGGTGCTCGTGCATCTATGCCTGGTATGATGGATACAATCCTCAACCTTGGTCTTAATGACGAAGTTGTTGCAGCAATGATCAAGGGCAATCCTGATCCTGCATTCGAGCGTTTCGTATATGACTCTTACAGACGTTTCATCCAGATGTTCTCTGACGTAGTTATGGAAGTTGGTAAGAAGTATTTTGAGCAGCTCATCGACAAGATGAAAGAAGAGAAGGGCGTTAAGTATGACGTAGACCTTACAGCTGCTGATCTTAAAGAACTTGCTGAGCAGTTCAAGGCAGAGTACAAGAACCAGCTCGGTACAGATTTCCCTTCAGATCCTGTTGAGCAGTTAAAGCTTGCTATCGAGGCTGTATTCCGTTCATGGGATAACCCTCGTGCTAACGTATATCGTCGTGACAACGACATCCCTTATTCATGGGGAACAGCTGTTAACGTAATGCCTATGGTATTCGGTAACCTTAACAACCAGTCCGGTACAGGTGTTGCATTCACACGTGATCCTGCTACAGGTGAGAACAAGCTTATGGGTGAGTTCCTCATCAATGCACAGGGTGAAGACGTTGTTGCAGGTGTTCGTACTCCTATGCCAATCGCACAGATGGAGAAAGAGTTCCCTGAAGCATACGCTGACTTCCTTAAGGTTTGTGAGACTCTTGAGAATCACTACCACGACATGCAGGACATGGAGTTCACAGTAGAGAACAAGAAGCTCTACATGCTTCAGTGCCGTAATGGTAAGAGAACAGCTCAGGCTGCTCTTAAGATCGCTTGCGACCTCGTTGATGAGGGACACAAGACAGAGGCAGAGGCTGTTGCTATGATCGAGCCTCGTAACCTTGATACACTCCTTCACCCTCAGTTTGATGCTGCTGCTCTTAAGGCTGCAACACCACTTGGAAAGGGTCTTGGCGCTTCACCTGGAGCTGCTGCTGGTAAGGTTGTATTCACAGCTGACGATGCAGAAGCTTGGGCTGCAAGAGGCGAGAAGGTAGTTCTTGTACGTCTTGAGACATCTCCTGAAGATATCACAGGTATGAAGGCTGCTCAGGGTATCCTCACAGTTCGTGGTGGTATGACATCTCACGCAGCAGTTGTTGCTCGTGGTATGGGTGAGTGCTGCGTATCCGGTTGCGGCGACATCAACATGGACGAAGAGAACAAGAAGTTCACACTTGGTGGCGTAGAGTTCCACGAAGGTGATACAATCTCTATCGATGGTACAACAGGTAACATCTACCAGGGTATTATCCCTACAGTTGATGCTACTATCGCTGGTGAGTTCGGCCGTATCATGGCTTGGGCTGACAAGTATAGAAAGCTTAAGGTTAGAACAAACGCTGATACACCTGCTGACGCTAAGAAGGCTAGAGAGCTTGGTGCAGAAGGTATCGGTCTTTGCCGTACAGAGCACATGTTCTTCGAAGCTGACAGAATCGCAGCTTTCCGTGAGATGATCTGCTCAGATACAGTAGAAGAGAGAGAAGCTGCTCTTGAGAAGATCCTTCCTTACCAGCAGAACGACTTCGAAGGACTCTTCGAGGCACTTGAAGGTAACCCGGTTACTATCAGATTCCTTGATCCTCCGCTTCACGAGTTCGTTCCTACAGAAGAAGCTGATATCAAGAAGCTTGCTGATGCTAAGAACAAGAGCGTAGAAGAGATCAAAGCTATGATCAATTCTCTTCACGAGTTCAACCCTATGATGGGTCACAGAGGATGCCGTCTTGCAGTTACATATCCTGAAATTGCTAAGATGCAGACAAAGGCTGTTATCCGTGCAGCTCTCAACGTACAGAAGAAGCATGCTGACTGGAAAGTTGTTCCTGAAATCATGATTCCTCTTGTATGTGATGTTAAAGAGCTTAAGTTCGTTAAGCAGGTAGTTGTTGAGACAGCTGATGCTGAGATCAAGGCTGCTGGTGCTGACCTTAAGTACGAAGTTGGTACTATGATCGAGATCCCAAGAGCTGCTCTTACAGCTGATGAGATCGCTAAGGAAGCTGATTTCTTCTGCTTCGGTACTAACGACCTTACACAGATGACATATGGTTTCTCTCGTGATGATGCTGGTAAGTTCCTTAACGCTTACTATGATACAAAGATCTTCGAGAACGATCCATTTGCTAAGCTTGACCAGACAGGTGTTGGTAAGCTCATGGAGACAGCTATCAAGCTTGGTAAGCCTGTTAATCCTAACCTTCACGTTGGTATCTGTGGTGAGCACGGTGGAGATCCTTCATCAGTTGAGTTCTGCCACAAGATCGGTCTTAACTATGTATCTTGCTCACCTTTCCGTGTGCCGATCGCAAGACTTGCAGCAGCACAGGCAGCTATCGCTGAGCAGAACTAATCTAAAAAGTTGTTGTTTTATCTGCGCTTATGGTGGAGATAAAACAGTTGGTAGGGAGCCCGAAAGGGCTCCCTATTGTATTAGTTGAGAGAGTTAGTGGTGACTTCTATGTTTTCGCACCAAAAGACAATAAAACAAACAGACGCCCATTGCTACCGAGTAGTGGGATTCACGTCATTCCTTTATCGTTAGGTCTTAGCAGGTAGAGGAATGGCGTATTTTAATATTTGGAGGTTCTTTATATGAAGTGGATTTATCTATTGATTGCCGGAGCGTTGGAAATCACATGGGCTGTGGCAATGAAAATGTCTAACGGATTTACGGTACTAGTTCCATCGATTGTTACCGGAGTGGGCTACATAGCAAGTGCAGTGTTTTTAGCAATTGCACTTAGACAGTTGCCTTTAGGTACTGCCTATGCTATGTGGACTGGAATGGGAATACTTGGAACGACGCTGCTTGGTGTATTTCTTTTTCATGAAAAGCTATCGGTTCCACAGGTAATATGTGTTATTCTTATTGTAGTTGGAATTGCAGGACTTAAGATTCTTGCAAAAGAATGAGGATAAAAGGGAGCAACATGGCAGAAGAGATTTTTGACATCGTAGATGAAAATGGGCAGCCTACGGGCGAGACAGTGACCAGATCAAAGGCGCACGCTGAAGGCATCAGGCATAGAACAGCTCACATATGGGTGGTTCGTAAAAATGGTGATAAGACAGAGGTTCTTTTACAGAAGCGAGCTATGAATAAGGATTCTTTTCCAGGCAGATATGATACTTCATCAGCTGGGCATATTCAGGCTGGTGATGAACCATTAGAATCTGCTATTAGAGAATTGTCGGAGGAGCTTGGTATTCAGGCAAGTCCAGATGATTTGCATTTCGCAGGAACATTTCCAATTCAGTATGAAAAGGAATTCCATGGCAAGCCTTTTAAGGATAATGAAATCGCATTCGTCTATGTCTATGACGAGGAGGTAGGAATTGATAACCTTACCATCCAAAAGGAAGAGCTGGACAGTGTAGAGTGGTTCGACCTAGAGGAAGTATATCAGGCATGCCAGCCACCAAGGGATGAGAAGTTCTGTGTTCCTATGGGCGGACTGGAGATAGTTTGTAAATACGTTAAAGCAGATGAAAGAGAAATGTAGACTACAGTTTGAAATGTTGCCACATTTCAGGTGATAGCAACTGGAATGTGGCGCTTTTGGCGTGGTGAGAATAATACTACGAATTGTTAACTATAGTGCTAGCAGTGCCCGGATGCACGGAGGATCAGATAGCTCATACCCTTCGCTTTATGCTTAAAAAGGGAGGTCTTGCATTAAAGGATGACGTATACTCATTGAATGCAAGCATGGATGATCAGCTCCGTGAATATATAAGCGATCTGGTATCCTATGGACTAACGCAATATGAGATCACTTATAAGAATTCGGAGAAGTTCTTGCTATGGCATAGCTATCGTATGGATCAGGTTCAGCTCAAGATGCTCAAGGATCCTGACCACAATCAGAAGGGTACATATTTCTACGGAGATGAGGCTATTGTGTTTGCTTCTCTTAAGAAAGAAGCTTCAATAGAAGAGCGACTTGCATACAAGGATAAGTTCCTGGCACCGGATATGTTTCAATGGGAATGCGAGAACAACATATCTAGTAGGGATCTGCAGGCACTTAGGCTATGTAAGTATGTGCACCTGTTTATACGTAAGACCAAGGATGAGCATGGGATTACGCAGCCCTTTATATACGCTGGTGAGGGTCAGTTCTCCAATGAGAGGAAGCAGGAGAAGCTTGACTCTAAGACCGGGAAAAATAATGTGACGTATCTGTATGATATACCGATGAAGACTGAGCTGCCGGATTATTTGAGGTATGATTTTGGGATCGCGCAGTAGTCTAACAGGAGCTATAGGAACCTCACAAAACAGCATTGTATGAATTGAATTGTCGCTTGCTTGAAGCATGTTAAATCGAGGGATTGGAGGGGAAAACATGTTAGAAATATTAAAAGCGAGGTTTCAGGATAATAAGAATCTTCATATGGGACTGAGTTGGCTTGACGTGGAGAAACGTTTGCTTGAGCATCCGGGCTCCATGGACGTTTTGAGAAGGATGGAGGAGAGCGGCGGAGAACCGGATACCATCGGCTATGACGAAAAGACGGGAAAGCTAATTTTCTGCGACTGCGCAAAGGAGTCTCCTTCTGGGCGCAGAAGCCTGTGCTATGACGAAAAGGCATTACAGGGGCGTACTAAAAACCCGCCGTCAGGCAGCGCCGAATGGAAAGCAAAAGAAATCGGCGTTTTGATCATGACGGAGGAACTCTATCGCCGACTGCAAAGTCTCGGGGAATTTGATTTGAAAACGTCAAGTTGGATCACTACGCCGGATGATATTCGCGACAAGGGCGGTGCATTGTTCTGCGAACGACGTTACGGAAGGGTTTTCACATTCCATAACGGGGCGGATTCGTACTATTCCGTGCGCGGGTTCAGAGGTTATACGCTTATATAATTAGACATAGGCCAGTACACTGGGGTCACCCAGATTGTACTGGTCTATTTTTAAATATAATAGTTGACAATAGCAACAATTGTAATTATCATTTATAATCAAAAGGAGGTTTGACTATGGATAAAGTAAAAGTGTTTCGAGAATATACCAGAGAACTGGAGCGTAATCTTGATAATATGAATACTACGGATTGTTGTAAGTGCCTTGTTACCACTTCTCAGTGCTTTCTTGTAGTTGAGATTGGACGTAGTCCCGGCATCTGTGTAAAAGAATTGGCAAAAGTACTTAAACTTGATAAAAGTGCAGTAAGTAGATCTGTAGAAGAACTTGTGCAAAAAGGTTTTGTCACTAGAGAACCTTCTAAAACAGATCGTAGATGTGTTGTTCTTACTCTGACCAAAGAGGGAGAAGCTCGTTTCAATAAGATTGAGAATGATATGTATGATAAGTTTAAAGAAGTGTTCTCAAGAATTCCAAAAGATAAGCAAGACCAGGTTCTTGAAGCATTAAGAATATATAACGAAGCATGCGATAAAGTGGAGGACAAATGTTGTGATTAGACCAATGATTGATAATGACTGGGAAAGAGTATCAGAGATTTACAAGCAGGGGATGGAAGGCGGTACAGCAACTTTTAATACAGAGTGTCCTAGTTTCGAGGAATGGGATAAGGGACATATTAAGGATTGCAGATTTGTATATGAAGAAGATGGTAAGGTAATCGGCTGGGTTGCAATCAGTCCCACATCAAGCAGATGCGTTTATAAGGGCTGCGTTGAAATGAGCATCTACGTTGATCAAGAATACCGAGGACATGGCGTTGGAACTGCACTTGTAAATGAGTTAATTAAAAGGTCAGAAAAGGCAGGATTTTGGAGTATATATTCAGCAATAATCTCTATTAACAAGGCAAGTATCGCATTACATAAGAAGTGTGGTTTTAGAGAAATCGGATATAGAGAAAGAATTGCGAAGGACAGATTTGGAGAATGGCAGAATACAACCTTGATGGAGTATAGAGCTTCATAAGGTGAAGAAAGTGGTAGGTGTTGAAAGTGATAGGCGATTTTTTCATGAAACAGATACTTGGAATGAAGTGGCTAAATGAACTGATAGGTGATTTCCTTTCGTTAATAGGAGCTGATTTAGAATCAAGACTGGGAGGCGGAATACAGTTCTTTTTATATGATGTAATAAAGATAACAATTCTCTTGTGTGTTCTTATCTACTTGATTTCTTATATTCAAAGCTATTTCCCACCGGAAAGAAGTAAGAAGATCTTAGGGCATTTTCATGGTATTTGGGCAAACTGTATTGCAGCACTTTTGGGAACCGTGACACCTTTTTGCTCGTGCTCCTCAATTCCGCTGTTCATTGGATTTACCAGTGCTGGACTCCCTCTTGGTGTGACTTTTTCGTTTCTGATATCTTCGCCTATGGTAGATGTTGGAAGTCTGATTCTTCTTATGAGCATCTTTGGTACAAAGGTGGCGATTATCTATGTTATGCTGGGACTTGTGGTCGCAGTAATTGGAGGGACTTTAATAGAGAAGCTTCACATGGAAGATCAGGTAGAAGAGTTTATTCGAAAGGCATCTGCTGTAGACATTGATTCACCATCCCTTACACAGAAGGAACGCCTTATCTATGCAAAGGATCAGGTGCTTGAGACTTTAAAAAAAGTTTTTCCATATATTGTCATAGGTGTAGGAATTGGAGCTGTAATACATAACTGGATACCACAAAGCTTTGTCGAAGGAATACTTGGAAGAAAGAATTCATTTGGTGTGATGCTGGCTACCATAGTTGGTATTCCGCTGTATGCTGATACTTTCGGAACTATATCTATTGCTGAGGCATTACTATATAAGGGGGCTCAGCTTGGAACTGTGCTTGCATTTATGTTAGGTGTGACTACGCTTTCTCTTCCGTCACTAATCATGCTAAAGAAAGCGATCAAAACAAAGCTTCTGGTTGTTTTCATTACCATATGTGTAGTTGGAATTGTAATAGTAGGATATCTGTTTAATCTAATGCAAGGAATGATTTTGTAGGAGGAAAAGAAAATGGTTTTATTTAGTTTTGGTAAGAAAAAAGAAGAGGAGAAAAAGACTTCATGTTGCTGCGCATGCAATTGTACTACGGAAAACATGCAGGCTGCGGAAGAAGAAAAAAGTCTAAAAGGAGTAAAGATCCTTGGCGGAGGCTGTGCAAAGTGTAATGAGCTAGAAGCAGCAGTTATTGAGGCACTAACGGAACTTGGTATGGATACGATCATCGAACATGTAAAAGAGTATGAAAAAATAGCCGCCTATGGAGTTATGACAACACCTGCATTGGTTGTAGATGGTAAGGTTGTATCTTATGGTAAAGTACTTAAGAAACACGAAGTCGTAAAGATTTTGAAAGACGTTAGAGGATTGTGAAATAAGGCTTTTAATCTTATTATTATTTGGCTTGTATTTATTGTTTTATTGATAGTATTTATGATTGAACCTATAGTTGCAATTAGAAGGTTTCATAGAGACAAATGCAAGATAAAAAGATAAATTCAAGAATTTATAGAGGTGAAGATTTGAAAAATGAAATAGTATTATTTACAGATGGTGAAAAGAATATTGAAGTTCAAGTAAGTCCAGATAAGGAAACAGTGTGGCTTACACAGAAGCAAATGGAAGAATTGTTTGATGTAAAGCATGCAACAATAAGTGAACATATTAACAATATTCTTTCTTCTGGAGAGCTTGATGAGACTTCTGTCGGTTTTTCCGACAAAAGTTCTGGAGGTAGAAAACCGAAGATTTATAATTTGGACATGATTCTATCTGTTGGATACAGAGTTAATTCAAAGAGAGGTATTGCATTTAGGCGTTGGGCAAATAATGTTCTTAAGCAATATATCATGAAAGGCTATGCAATCAATGAAAAGAGACTTGCAGCCTTGAATAAGACGGTTGAGATTCAATCAAAGATTATTGCGAATACGCTAGAGATTGAAGAAGCAGAGGTTCTTCGAGCGGTAAAACTTTATACAGACGCGCTGGTTCTCTTGGATCAGTATGATCATCAGTCACTGAGTAAACCAGAAGGCAATAAGCCTGTTTATCGAATCACATATGAAGATTGTAGAAATATGATTAATCATATGGAGGACAGTTTTAGCTCAGATGTATTTGGTGTTGAAAAAGAAACTGGAAAAGTAGAGGGAATTCTTGCAGCAGTATATCAAGATGTATTTGGCGGTGAGGTATATCCATCATTAGAAGAAAAGGCTGCAAATCTTTTGTACTTTATGATAAAGGATCATCCATTTGCTGATGGTTGTAAAAGAATAGCTGCATCTCTTTTTCTAGAGTTTTTAGACAAAAACGATGCATTAATTCGGGATGGGCAAAAAGTCATTAGCGATGGAGCTCTCGTTGCTATTACACTTATGATTGCAGAATCAAATCCAGAAGAAAAAGATATCATGACAACATTGGTCATGAATTTATTGAAGATGTAGGCAAATTCGCAGTTTGTAAGGGAGAAGCCAAGATGGGTGACATAATTATTAAAGAAGCACAGCCAGGAGATGCGGAGAAGATTTTGAATTATATGAAAAGAATTGGTGGGGAGACTGATAATTTGACATATGGCGCTGAAGGAGTAAGTATTCCGATTGAGAAAGAGGCTGAATTTCTTGGGATAGTAGCAAATGATCCACACAGTGTTTTTTACTGTGCATGGAAAGATACTGAGTTAGTTGGAACTGCTAATTTAAGTGGGCTGCCTAGAAGAATGTCACATAGAGCAGAGATGGGAATTTCTGTTCTTAAGGATGAATGGAATAATGGAGTAGGCGCAATGTTAATGAGCCACCTTGTTGAATATGCGAATGATAATGGAATAGAGATTATCAATTTGGAAGTTCGTAGTGATAATGCAGCTGCTATTCATTTATATGAGAAATATGGATTCAATAAGACTGGTACGATACCAGCGTTCTTTAAAATTGATAGCGAGTATGTCGATTTTGATGTTATGAGTTTGGATTTGAGATAAACAACTTCAAGTTTATAGAATAGTGAATAGGAGAGAATATGAAGATAGAGCACATTGCAATGTATGTAAAAGATATAGAGGCTGCCAAAGAGTTCTTTGTAAAATATCTTGGCGGTACGTCTAATGATGGATATCATAATAATACTACTGATTTTCAATCGTATTTTATAAGCTTTGATGATGGAGCAAGACTTGAACTTATGACCAGGCCGGAATTGGCGGACTTGGAGAAGCCGCTAAATCGTACGGGTTATATCCATATAGCTTTTTCTGTTGGAAGTAAAGAGGCTGTTGATACTCTTACTGATAGATTAAAAGAGGACGGCTTTGAAGTGGTAAGTGGCCCAAGGACAACAGGTGATGGCTATTATGAAAGCTGCATTGCCATAATCGAAGGCAATCAGATTGAGATTACTGAATAATTCAACCTTCCCACTTGGACGGCTGAATCAATAAAAAGGACAATGTAATAATGAACTATGATAATAAAAAAATATATACAGCATTCCTGATACCGTCACTTGTACAGGCTCTGATAGTTGCGATCATTGCTGTAATTCTTAATGCTGTTGACGTTTTGATCGGCTATACATCTCCAATAGGACTACTTCTCATAGCAGTAGGAGGCATTTCAACAGCCTTTTTTGGCGCCCGATTCCAATACAAATACAATAATAAAACTATTAAAGATATAGTAACGGATTTTTTTAAAATCAAACAGCCGGTAAAGTTTTATATACTTATAGTATTATTTCTTATAATTGATTTTGCCGCAGTGATAACAGGAGAGGGCTTTGTGATCGAAAGTCCTGCCATGCCTTTACTTATATTCCTTAAGGCAATACTTTTTGGCGGGATAGAAGAAATCGGATGGAGATATACTTTCCAGCCTGAGATGGAAAAAAGGTTTCCATATGTAGCTTCTACCATCATAACCTTTATTGCCTGGAGCCTATGGCATATCTTATATTTTTGCATTGATGGAAGCATATATTTTTATTCTGCTTCAGATATAGTATTTTTCCTGATAGGGCTTCTTACTAACTGTTTTATATTATCAGTTATATATATAAAGTCCGGCAGCCTGTGGCTATGCGTGATGACTCATGCTCTTATTAATACCGGAGCACAGATGTCGCCTTATGTTCTGCCTATCTGTAGTATTCTAAGCAGCATGTATTGTATCATTCTTGCCTGTGTGATCATTACAGAATCTGATTTTAAGGTTGATACCAAGAAATTTAATGCAAATGAAACAGCGAACTTTTTTATAAAATATTGGAACAGGTTAAAGATAAAGTATTTTCTTACATTAGCTTTTGCTATAATTGAATTTATAGTGCTGATACTACTTAGTTTTGTAGGATTGTTTCTTTATATTCCGGGAATCATACTACTTGGAAATGATCAGAATTTTCACTTTATGCTTATATGCGTTTATTATATTATTTTTCAAGCTGTGGTTTTATATATTTACAGGGCAACAAAGTTCTTTCTGAATATATCAAGGGTTCTCTCAGAAGATTGTGATCCTTACAGATATTGCGAAATGTATGAACAGCTGGAAGATAATCGAAGATTCCTTCGAGGAAAGACCGGAAAGCATTTCTTTCTGTCAAATTATTATGTAGCTTCCTGCATATATATTACAGAGTATAGCAAAGCACTTGATAAGCTTGAAGTATTGCGAGATAAGAATAAGAGAAAAAAAATCAGGTTAGCAGCATTTGAGTATTATGAAGGCGCGATAGCAATTGGCGAAAATGATATAGACAAGGCAAAGAAGTGTCTTGAGAAGATAAATGATCTGGTTAAAGATATAAATAAGGGCAAAGGAAATAAGAATTCACGTGATATAGTTATAGGGCTTACCGGTCTTATTGCATTAAAAGAAGAAGATTATGAAAAGGCCGAAGCACTTTTTAGTCAAAGGCTTATAGGTCGCAAAGACAGAATCTCTAAGATGAGCCTATACTATGATCTGGGCTTAGCCAAAAAAGGCCTTGGTAAAGAAGACGAGGCAAGAAAGTGTTTTGAAGGAGCTGCAATGTATGCAGGTGATGCCAGGTTCGAACTGGCTGATAAGGTACGAGAAGCGTACAAGGCATATGATTTTATGACGATGTAGATAAATTCATAGCCAAGTAATTTGATTTAATATGAACGAGTCAGTACGCTAGCTCTGCCAATGTAAATATAAGATATTCGTCACGTGAGGTGAGAAATGGTTAAACAAGTAGTAAAAGATCCATTATTTCTACAACAAAAATCTGAGCCTGCAACTAAGGCAGATGCTCAGGTTGTTACGGATCTTATAGATACATTAAAAGCTAATATGGATAGATGCGTTGGCATGGCTGCTAACATGATAGGTGTAAAGAAACAGATCATCGTAGTAGCTGCAGGCCCTTTTATCTTTCCGATGATCAATCCTGTGATCACGTCAAGAAGTGGCAAATATGAGACATCTGAAAGTTGCCTGTCTTTGGATGGAGTTCGTCCCTGTGTTAGATATAAGGAAATCGAAGTTGATTATCTGGATCAGGATTTTAAGCCGCAGCACGGCGTATACAAGGACTTCACAGCGCAGATCATTCAGCACGAGATCCAGCACTTTAGCGGAAATCTTATCTGACGAACATTTCCATAATATGATCAGGGAGAAGCGAAAAAGTTAAAAGAGAATAGACTTTTTAATAAGAAGAAAGCAAATAGACAGAACATATATAACAAAGGAATTTTATTATGGGAGAAAAGGTTGTTATAGACTGTCTTTAAAGATTGGGGGAAACTATGTTTGCAATTGAATTAATAGGATTTGCTATAATCGTTAATTTTGTAGTATCACTATTGTGTTTTATAAGAGAAGAGCGAAGTGCCAAAGAAGAAAAAAGAGATAGAAAAGCAAGGTTTTTGATCTGGCTTATTATTAGCAGCACTTTACTTCTTACAGCGATATCGATGGTCGTCTTACTTATGCTTCTTACCATAGCTATAATGAGGAACATGTGATATGAGTAATAAGACATTTATAAAGATCTTGTTATTAATATCTGTAGCAGGACTTCTTCTTACGATAGCTCACGCTGTGTATATCTATTATGCATATACTAATTCATCGATCATTTATTTTATATCAAAGGAGATATGGTTTTGAAGAAGGTTATCATTATACTCACAGCCATGTTTTTCCTTCTGATCAATCTGTTTATGTATATGACGATCACAAGGCGACTTGGTAATAACTATAGTGATGCTACCAAGAACAAAATGGTAGATGTGGGCAGTTTTCTTCCCTTTGAAGAGGAGTCGAACCTTGCAAGAACAGGATCTTCATTTTATTTAAAAGAAGATGATGATCTTCCCGTTCTGGACGGGGCAGCAGCGCTTGTTCCTGTATATGCTTCAGTTATTGATAATATCTATCCTGAGGGATGCGTGACTTATGAAGGCGGCGAGTTTTCTGATGACAACAAGTATGGAGAGAACTTCGCAAGTGGCAGTGCTATGCAGTTCCAGAACACTATCAGGGGATATAATGCCATGTTAGAAGGCTCTGTTGATCTCTTCTTTACAGCTTATCCATCAAGAGAGCAGCTTGAGAATGCCAGTGATATGGGCGCAGAGCTTGAGATAGTGCCAATAGGTCTTGAAGCATTTGTGTTTTTTGTAAGTAAAGATAACCCAACTGAGAATCTTACAATAGACCAGATAAGAGAAATATACAGAGGCACCATTAGGAACTGGGATGAAGTCGGCGGACCTGACCGCCTTATCAATCCGCTTCTTAGGATCGAAGGATCAGGAAGCCAGACCATGATGGAGTCATTCATGGAAGGTGACATGATACATAGCCGAGATCCTCTTTCGATATTTGGAGGGGCAATCGGCTATTCATTCAGGTATTATCTGTCAGGCATGGTAGCCAATGATAACGTTAAGATGCTGTCTATAAATGGTATATATCCAAGTGCTGAGAGCATCAGAAATGGATCTTACCCTATATCTGCAAATTTCTATGTGATATATAGAAAAGATAATACCAATGAAAATGTCATAAAGCTAGTAAACTGGCTGCTCTCTGATGAGGGTCAGACAATGATAGAAGCATGCGGTTATGTGGGGCTATAGTTTAAAGATCGGATATATCTAATATTTATACCATTCGAGGCAGATCCTTGAAATCATTGTACAGCTCAAGACCCAATCCGGATAAGGCCTTATCCTTAAGACTTACCAGATAGACCGTCCTTTTGGGAATAGGCTTTGTATTTACGATTCTAATAGTTCCTTTTTTGATATCATCTTTGGCATAGGCGTAAGGCAAAACACCTATGCCAAATTTTCTTTTGGTGAAATTAAGAACCTGAGTCATATTTTCAAGGATATAAGTTGGCTGAAACAGTAGCCCGTTCTCTTGGAAAAAAGTATCAATGTTTTCCCTGAAATTACTGATCTGTGATACAGATATTGTCGGGTAGCTTAGCAGATCTTTGAGGTCATATTCTCTATCAAAATCAATATCCATCTTACTGGAAGCTATAAATATATCCTGTATCCGGAAGCATCGTCGCATCTTGAGATCCTGAAATCTAGCTGCCAGAGAATCAGAGATTATCATAAGTGCAAAGTCGATCTTGCCATCTCTTAAAAATGAGACCATTTCAGGAGTTGTGTTACCTGATATGGACAGATGTACGTCAGGATGGCGGTTCTTGAACTTCTCAAGGCAGTCAAAAAAGCCGTAGCGAAGGCTTGTCTCTGTAATGCCTACGGAGATATTATTTTGCACTATAGATTCAAAGTTTTGGATCTCAATCTCGGCTTTTTGAAATTCGTTAAAAGCAGTCTTGACCCTGGCAAAAAGAAGCTCGCCTGAAGGCGTTAGAACAATCCGTGACCCGCTTCTTACAAACAAAGTAGTGCCAAGCTCTTCTTCCAGCTTCTTGATAGTCTGACTAACTGCAGATTGTGATATATACAAAGCCTTCGCCGCATCAGAAAAAGACGAATAAGTCGCAACATAAAAAAACGCCTTATAATAATCCAAGTTTGAAATCATAGTCCACTCCTCATAGGGTGTAGTGTTGGGCGACTTCCCACTTGGACGGCGGCGTATCAGCGAAGACATTTTTTGATGCAGAGGTACGTGGAGCTCAGACGGGCAGTATATAATTCATTGCCGCGCTGTTAATCGTTTTATAAATTCATGGCATGATATCTGTAGCATTTTATTCTGGGGTCCAAACTCGCTTAGCTCAGACATGTGGACCCCGGGCAGAATAAAATACTCCATCTATCACGCTCATGAATTTTATAAAACGATTAAAAAGCGTGGCAATGAATTATATACTGCCCGTCTGAGCTCCACGTATCTCTGCATCTAAAAATGCCTTCGGCTGATACGCCGCCGTCCAAGTGGGAAGTCTGAGTTATTGTATGGTTGGTATTGACTATATTAGTGTAACTTATATATTTATAATTATAAGTAATTTCACTAATAAGGCAACGGTATGTAAAATAGATTATATGCAGACGGTTTGTATGCGCTTTGAAGCAGAGCTGAATGCTAGAATACATATCATATATAAACTTTCCACTTTTCTATATCTTTCACTCAGCCGGATTTGATGGCACTGGCAGTTTACAAGTGTTATTAGCAGCTTTGAGAGTTTTAGTTAATTCAAGAGCTTGATAGATGAATCTTTATATTCCGCATAGGGTCCACCTGTCTGAGCGAAGCGAGTTTGGACCCTGGAATATAAAGATTCAGATATCATGCCTTGAATTACTAAAACTATCAAGATGCGAATAACACTTATAAACTGCCAGTGCCATCAAATCCGGCGGGGCGTCAGCTTAACAAGTGGAAAGTTTGGAAAACCGGGAGGGTGTACAATGAAAGCAGAAGAAGTTATAAGTGATTTTTTTCAAAATGAGAAGAGGAATAAGGTTGTTAGGTATCGGCATCTTAACAGGTTCGTTAAGAAGGGGCAGATCCTGTTTACAGGATCATCTCTTATGGAGCAGTTTCCTATAAATGAGATCCTGCAAAATCATGGCATGAACACAGTTATCTATAACCGCGGAATAGGCGGATATACAATTCCTGAGATGCTAGAATCTATGGAAGAGCAGATATTTGAATTAGAACCATCCAAGATCTTCATCAACATAGGGACCAATGATATCAGCAGGCCAGAAGAGACTAAAGAGCAGCTTATATCAGATTATCGCAAGGTGCTGACTCAGATAAAAGACAGACTGCCCCAAGCTAAGGTCTATATGATGGCCTACTATCCTGTAAATGTACAGGTCGCTGCAAGGCAGCCCTGGCCTGATGCTGACAAGGCTGCAAAGCTGCGACTTGAAAGACTTGATGAGAGTAACAAAGCAGTAAGTGAGCTTGCACAGGAATTTGGATACAGCTATATAGATGTTAATAAGGGTCTTACAGGAGATGATGGTCAGACCAAAGAAGAATATTCTATAGACGGAATCCATATGTGGTCAGATGCATATGAAGTAGTATTTGAGAATATGAAAGAGTACATTACTGAATAACATACTCAAACTTTGTACTTGCCAAACACGCGCTACGGCAGAGCTGATACGAAAATGTATTATAAACGGGTCGTATCGGCTCTGTCTCAGAGGGTAGCGTATGTTTAGCAAGTGAGAAATTTGAAAAAATTCTTTAACAGGAAGTAGTTATGAAACAGATTGATTTTGAAAAAGGAAGAACTTTAAATAACATACTTGCGACAGCGCTGCCTATGATGGTTGCGCAGATCTTGAACCTGCTCTACAACATAGTAGACAGGATATATATTGCAAGAATACCGATTATAGGAACGAAAGCTCTTGGAGCAGTAGGACTTTGTTTTCCTATAGTCATCCTGATCACCGGTTTTACCAACATGTATGGAAGCGGCGGCGCACCACTTTTTTCTATAGCAAGGGGCAAAAAAGATGATAAGGAAGCAGCTGCTCTTCAGAATACGTCATTCTTTCTTTTGGTGGTGACAGGAGCTGTGCTTATCGCAGTCGGAGAGCTGTTCGGGCAGCCGATATTAAGCGTCTTCGGAACGTCAGAGTCGAACATGGCATATGCACTTCCATACCTTCGTATATATCTTCTTGGAACCATCTTCTCAATGGTGGCAACAGGGATGAACCCCTTCATCACAGCCCAGGGCTTCTCTGTGATAGGCATGACGACAGTCGTTGTCGGAGCTGTTACCAATATCATCCTTGATCCGGTGTTCATATTCTTTTTGGGCATGGGAATAAGAGGCGCTGCGCTTGCGACTATCATCTCACAGGCATTGTCCGCAGCTTATGTTATGAAGTTCCTGTTAAGAAAAGACAGTAAGTACAGACTTCACTTCCTGACCATAGATGAGATCAAAAAGTGCGGCAAAAGAGCCAGAAACATCATAGGACTTGGTACAGCAGCTTTTATAATGCAGTTTACCAACGCTGTAGTCCAGATATCCTGTAACAACGTGCTGTCAGCTGTAGGCGGAGACATCTACGTATCTATTATGACAATAGTCAATAGTGCAAGGCAGATGATGGAGACACCTATCCTTGCTATTACAGAAGGTGCATCACCTATCATAAGTTATAACTACGGTGCCAAAAGGCCAGGCAGGATAAAGCATGCGATCGTGATAATGTTCATCCTTGATATGATCTATTCTGTATCCATATGGCTGATCATCAGATTCTTCCCGGCCTATATAATCGGTATATTCAGTGATGATAAGACTATCCTTTCTGATGCAATCCCTGCCTTTAATCTGTATTTCTCGACATTTATTTTTATGACATTCCAGCATACAGGTCAGGTAACCTTTAAGTCACTGGGACTTAAAGGCAAGGCTATATTCTTCTCACTTTTTAGAAAAGTTGTCATAGTAGTGCCACTTACCTACATGCTTCCTTATCTGTTTAAAATGGGAACAAACGGAGTTTTTGCAGCAGAGCCTATCAGCAATGTGGTGGGAGGACTTGCTTGCTTTATCACCATGTGCTTCACAGTAAGAGCTATGTTCAGAGAGGCTTGAGTAAGCCTTTATATAGTTAATTAATTCAAACTTCTCGCTTGGACGGTGCAGTATCATCAAGGGATTTGCAGTGACGGGGGCACATCTTAAAATATGTCGTATTATGCCATAAATAAAGTCGCATACAGGTACGTGATTATTTTGTATATACGTGGTATATTGGCAACATAAGCTTTTAATACTACGGCTACGGAGTACTACTGGCAAGAGTAAAAAAAGCAGTAATATGCAGTCAGACTTGTAATCACGATAGATATTACGTTGGATAATCATTCTAGATAATTATGCTGGATATTCATGATTATAAGTCAGGTGCAAAACATAAAGTATTGCGAGGACATACATATGAAGATTACAAGAACTAAACTAAATGGAATAGTTAATCCCATCGGCTATGAATTTAATAAGCTTATCGCATCCTGGAACGTAGAAGATACGGATAGTAAGATCCTTAAAGCCGGCAAGCTTGAAGTTGCAAAAGATAAGGCATTTACCGATATCATATTTAATAAAGAATCAGAATACCTAGATCAGACAGGAGAGAAGATTGATATAACCCTAAGTCCAAGAACCCGTTATTACTGGAGAGTTACTGTGACTGGTGATAAGGGCGACAGCGCTGTATCAGACATTCAGTATTTTGAAACAGGTAAGATGGACGAAGACTGGAGTGGTAAGTGGATTGCGGCTGACGGCGACTATCATCCTATTTTTTCTAAAAAGATAGATCTTGAAAAGAAGGTTACGGCTGCAAGACTGTATGTCAGCTGCCTTGGCGTATTTGAAGCCTATATTGATGATAAGAAGATAGGAAATGAGATACTGACTCCATACATCAATGATTATGAGACAGGCATGCAGATCATCACCTTTGATGTGACAGATGATCTAAGGAGCGGCTGCACACTTAGCATACAGGTTGCCAAGGGATGGTATATGTCAAACTTCGGTCTTGATAATGGAGTCAACTTTGGCGACAGGATGGAAGCTATAGCAGAGCTTCATGTGACATATGAAGATGGAACGAGCGAAGTTATCGGCACAGATGCAAGCTGGGACGTTGCAGAGTCTGATGTCAAAGAGTCAGGAATCTACTACGGCGAAGACCTCGACAGATCTGCAGGTATCGTAGAAAAGGGTAAGGCTATAGAAGTTCCTGCAACAAGGAAGCTTCTTGACAGGTACAGTATCCCTGTTATCGTCAAGGAAGTTCTGCCTGCCAAAGAGATCATCCATACTCCCGCAGGTGAGACAGTTATTGACTTTGGTCAGAACCACGCTGGTGTTATGGAGTTTGATGCAGACTTCCCTAAAGGGACAGTTATCACTATCGACTGTGGTGAAGTCCTTCAGAAGGGCAATTTCTACAGAGATAACTATCGAAGCGCAAGATCAAGATTTGTATATACCTCAGATGGAAGAAAAGAGACTGTTCATCCAAGATTCACTTTCTTTGGATACAGATATATAAGGATCCAGGGATGGCCTGAAGATAATGAACTTACGTTAGATAAGGTCCGCTCCAATGTCCTGTACTCAGATATGGAGCGAACAGGCTATATTGAGACCAGCAATCCCAAGATTAACAGACTCTATGAGAACTGCATCTGGGGGCAGAAGTCCAATTTCCTTGACATGCCTACAGACTGCCCTCAGCGCAATGAGCGTCTTGGCTGGACAGGTGATGCCCAGGTATTCTCTCAGACAGCAAGCTACAACATGGATACAAGAGCTTTCTATAATAAATACCTGAAGGACCTTTATTATGATGCAAAGCGTCACGACGGGGCTGTAGCAAGCTTCCTTCCTTCTAATGCAGGTCTTAGTCATGCGGCAATTTCCAGCGTATGGGGCGATGTAGGAACATTTGTTCCAAACGTTCTCTACAATACATTTGGAAGCCTTGATGATGTGAGAGAGCATTATGACCTTATGAAGGGCTGGGTTGAGTACATGCACCGCTATGATAAGGAGCATGGCGATAAGGGCCTTTTCATACTTCCATTCCAGTTTGGAGACTGGCTTGGACTTGATGGTATTACAGAGCAGAGCGTCAAGGGGGGAACTGATGATGGCTATCTTGGATCTGTATATTATTACAGATCTACAGTGATCACAGCAAGGATGGCAGAGCGCCTTGGCTTTGAAACTGACATGAAGGAATACGATGATCTTGCTGACAAGATAAGGAGTGCTATACTAAATGAATATTTCTCACAGACAGGAAGACTTGCCTGTGATACTCAGGCAGCATATATAGTTGCTCTTGCCTTTGATATCTATGTAGACAGAGATAAGCTCATAGATCAGTTCATAGCAAGACTTAGCAAGGACTGCTATCAGATCAAATGCGGCTTTGTAGGAGCACCTCTTTTGTGTACTACACTTGCTAAGTGCGGACGCATTGATCTTGCATATCACTTCCTTCTTAGCGAGAACTTCCCAAGCTGGCTCTACTGCGTCAACCTTGGCGCTACAACCATCTGGGAGAGATGGAATTCGCTCCTTGAGGACGGCTCTATCTCAGGTACTGGCATGAACTCACTAAACCACTATTCATACGGAACCATCGTACAGTTTATGTATGAATATATAGGCGGCATCACACCACATGAAGCCGGATTCAGGGTAGCTGACATATGCCCTCAGCCATCAATGAGATTCAGGCATTTTAATACATGTATGACCACCGCATCAGGCAGATATGTATCAAACTGGAAGATAGCAGAAGATGGAACACTTACTCTTAACATAGAAGTTCCATTCAATGCCAAAGCCAATGTAACACTTCCAAGATTCTCTAAAGAAAAGCTGTCAGTATCAGGATTTGATGCTTCTATCATAAATGATGATGGAAAGGTAACACTTGATGCAGGCACCTATGAGATTTCATATATGCCTTGTCATGACTATAGATGCATATATTCAGAAAATACCAGATTATCAGAACTTGCAGGAGATAAGGAAGTACTGGATCTTTTGAAAAAAGACCTTCCGCAGGCATATGAAGCTATTGAAAAGAAAGACAAGGAAATGGGTAATCTTACTCTGGGAACCCTTCCCACACTTTTCTACATGGGCTTTAAACCTGAAGTTGTAAATAAAGTTAACGATAAAATCTTTGCATTAAAGCGCTGGTAATCTGATGACCTACATGTAACACAAACGTCCCAAATCCTTGCAGTATCCTTGAGGATTTGGGACGCTTTAGTTACTGAGCTGTTTTCATGCTTCTTTTTTTAGCATACATACGCTCATCGGCAAGGCCTATTGCTTTACTGATTATATCCTTGCCGCCTTCATACTTAACTGTTGATGTACCTATACTTGCAGATACTTTAAAATCAAGCTTATTGCTGAACTCTACGAGTTTTCTTTCTATATCTGATACAATCTTATCCAAATTGTATTCGCCTATGATAATGGCGATCATCTCATCGCCGCCGGCTCTGGTACACACAGAACCTTCAGGAACAGCTTCCTTAAGCGAAGTTGCAACAGCTTTTATTGCCTTATCCCCTGCCATATGTCCCAGATTATCATTTATCTTTTTGAGGTCGTTAAGATCCAGCATCAGGACATTGACGGTTTTACCTGCTATATTGACTTCAGTGAAACGTTCGTTTAACTTTGACAGAAATGCCAGCCTGTTATAAAGGCCTGTCAGGGCATCTTTTTGATACATCTGCCTTAGCCTATCTCTAAGATAATTCTGGTGCTTGGTAAGGACATATCCGCCTATACTCATTTCGAAACAGTTGGTAAGGTTAGGAGTCTGACTATAATCTATCAGCATAGTTCTTGGATAGGAAAAGCATATAAATCCGCAGCATTTATCCATATATACAAGGCTGTTGAATATAATAGGCTCCCCCGGTTCCATTATCTTATCAAGATGAGGTACTACTTCGCCTGGTTCATAAGGATACGGAGCATAATCGTCGTTATAAGGATCGAAGACTACTACCTGAGAACCTTTTGAGACATCGTCATAGAAGAAGTTTTTCTCAAGATCGAAACAGGATTTTTCTATAATAACAATAGCATGCTCAGCATATTTGCCCTTAAGGAATTTAATATTACCAAGTACATCCTTGTCCATCATTATCTGGGAGATAATATTCTGGTAGACATGTATCTCGTCCTCATGATGGTAAAAAAGGTTGTTGAGCTCGCTGACAGTTGTCTTGATATGAAGATCTGTCCGTGGACATCCGCAGGATTCACTTGCTACAAATTCAGGTACAACCAATCTGGTAGAAAGGGGCTTGCCTGAGAGAATATCTACAACAGCGTCATATACACTGTGAGCGAGTTTATTATTATCACATACAGCAGTAGTAATACCCGGAGTAGAAAGAAAGGCTTCATCAATCCCGTCAAATCCGGATACAAGGACATCCTCCGGAACACGTATACCATTTTCATTTAAAACATCGCATACATTTATAGCCATAATATCATTGGCACAGATTATAGCATCAGGGAGAGTATCTCTTTGCAGTAGCTTATAAGTCTCTTCTCTGCAGGGCATGGCCCAGAACTCACCATAGCTGACCATACTTTCGTCAAAAGAAATTCCATTTTCACTGATCACTTTCTTAAAAACATTAAGCCTGTCTTCTGAGAATGGATTATTGACATGACCGGCCATAAAATGAGGCCTTTTTACTTTGTGATCTTCGATGATGTGCCTTACGACTTTTTCAAAGCCCTTGACATAATCATAGTTGACCATACTGACATTGTCGTACTGACCGTCAGCTACGATCACAGGTACATTATAGGAAGAAGCTTTGTCGATGATACTTTGGGCTAATTCACGAACTTTGATCTTCTCGTTCATGATTATGACGGCATCAATCTTATCATATGGAATAAGACCAAAGACTTCTGTTTCAGGAGAAGTACGGTTGGTAATACCGATCTCTGAATTCATAGCATAGATGAAAAGCTGACAGTTAGCACTTTTTAGCTTTTTGTTAAGTTCAGAAAGAAAAGCAAATTCCTGAGGCTCGTATATTCTGTATGTACATAAAGCAATGATCTTTTTGCCGTTAATCATTCTGAATCTCCCTCTTGGTGAAATACATCACAATATCTATTTTAGTTCGTTTTTGTGAATAATCCAAGAAGTCAAAAAAGATTAATAACTGACTTCGCACTTGGACGGACCGGCGTACCCACGAAAACTTTTGGGATGAGCATCCTCTAAGTATTCGAAAAGGTGCAGAATTATATCATGGCAATAATGAAAAGATCAGTGAGTAGACCAAAAGACCGAACAAGGTAACAAATATGCCGAATATAAACCAAAAAGGTCTATGGATAAATGCTTTATTGCCTTTTTTGGCGATGTGGATTGTATAGCTTTCTCCAACTTTGAATTTTTTGGCAGATGATACATAATCAATTTCATATAAATCTTTTTTGCCGGGGATCCTGAAGGTAAGTTCATAGTGGTATCCGCGTCTTGAACGGTGCTTTTCTATGTCAGTTAGAACTGCGTCCGTGGGGATATTGTGGGTGATGACGCCTATGACCTCTGACAATCCCATCCATACCAGCATAGTTCCAAGGAGTAAGGCTATCATGATCTCTACCAATACTCCGTTTTGGAATAACATTGCTAATGCTAAGCCGGTAAAAAAAGCTCCTACGCCCCAGTATAAGAGGGTAGTGCCATTGATCTTGAAGGGTTTTATATATTCTGAAAAGGGATATACGAAAAATAAAATTCCAACGCCTCCAAAAATTATCATCACCAAATAATACTCAAAATCAACTTCCATGAATCAAATCTCTCCTTGTAAATAGTGGTGGACAGCTACAATCTATTGTAATTTGTTTTGAACTAAAAATATATAGTGGATGCTTGCCTTTTTACTTAGAACTCTTATCTGGCCCGATTAAGATGGAGGTTGAGTTGGAATAACATAGAATAACAGACTAAGATATATTATAATGGTGACTGTCCAAGTGAGTAGTTATAGATAGTATTTTTAGAAAAGATCGGAGATATAGATTGAAGTGAGGGATGTAAAGATTGTCTTTTCAGATATAGACGGAACTCTTTTAAACAGCAGGCACAGGATGCTTGATAGTACGCATAAGGCTATAATGGATCTGCAAAAGGCCGGTATACCTTTTGTAATAGTAACAGCAAGAGGCCCTTCAGGCGTTAGGCCTATCTTCAAAAGATACGGTTTCGTCTGCCCTATGATATGTTATAGTGGTGCGCTTATTATTGATGAGAATGACAGGATTGTGCATTCTGAAGGCTTTGACGCAGAAGATGCAAGGAGTATAATCTCATATATTGAAGAGAGCGGTTTTGACTGTACTTGGAACATCTATTCGGAAGAGCTGTGGATTGTTAACGACAGAAGCGATAAGCGCATCCGCATAGAAGAGGAGATAGTAGAGGTGGATGCACAGGAGGGAAGTATAGATCTACTTCCGGAAGGCGCTATAGTCGGAAAACTCTTATGTATGTGCGAACCGGAAGCTATATGCCATATCGAGGAGGAGCTTAAAAAAAGGTTCCCCAAGCTGTCTATAGTTAAGTCTTCGGATATACTTCTCGAAGTTATGGGAAGAGGGATCACTAAGGCAAGCGGTATAGAGCGTGTGTGCACAGATCTTAGTATCCCTCTTGAAAGCGCGGCAGCTTTTGGGGATCATTATAATGATGCGCAGATGCTAAGAGCCGTTGGGATGCCCTTTCTAATGGGCAATGCACCTAAAGATATGCAAAAAGAGTTTGAATGCGTGATAGGAAGTAACGACGAACCATCCATATATAATGCACTAAAAAAACTGGGGATTATCGATTGATATATTTATTATAGAAAAAGGAGCAGAACGTGAATATACAGATATTTGGAACCAAGAAATGTAATGATACCAAGAAAGCGCAGCGTTTTTTCAAAGAGCGTGGCATTAAGTTTCAGTTTGTTGATATGAATGAGAAGGGTATGAGTAAGGGCGAGCTGTCATCTGTAGCAGCTGTTAACGGAGGCTTATCAGAGATGGTCAATCCAAATGCCAAAGATCAGGACGCCGTTAACCTTTTTAAATATATAGCTGATGAAGACAAGCTTGAGAAGCTTCTTGAAAATCAGCATATAATCAAAACTCCAATCGTTAGAAACGGTAAGCTTTCTACAATAGGCTATCAGCCTGATGTATGGAAGAAGTGGGAGTAATCTGACCAAGTACGTATTTGATGCTGGGTACGGCCAAGTTCCAAGTGAATTCTAGTGATATGAGGTTAAGTTTTAAAATGAAGTTAAAGCAGCTTGATATAGTATTAGTTACAAAAATATATAAAGAGCATATGGTTATAGACTTTCCAAAGGAAGAGTTAAAGCCACTTGATATGATCCTGAAGCTTATTGAAGAAAACAGATACGAGGCAATGGGGCTGTACGATGGTGATCTGTTAACAGGATATGTTTTTATAGTCAGGATAGATAATAGTTATCTGGTTGACTATATAGCTATTTTTCCAGAGTATCGTAATGATGGTAAGGGATCTAATCTTTTATCGCTTCTTGCAGAGCACCTTGATGATGCAGATAGTATCATAGTAGAAGTAGAAGATCCTAAGTATACTGATGATGGCGCTTTGGCAGATCTCCAGACAAGGAGGATAGGATTTTATAAAAGGAATGGATGCCGCGACACAGGACTACGAGTTTCCTGCTTCGGAGCCAAGTTCATAATCCTTGAAATGGGCGCAAACTCTATAGAAAGCGTAGATAAGACTTGGGAGCTATATGAGGCATTTTATAGGAGTTTTCTTCCTGAAGATAAGTTTATAGGGAACGTTTATAGGATTTTAAAATAAAGCGAATGGCTAATGGACCAAATTGACGGAGCTTAATGATCAGAAGGGGGACCAGATGAGCGTATACGAAATGCTATTAGAAGCAAAAGACGATAAGTACAGAGATTTTCAAGTAAAGCTTGTTCCAAATGTATCGCCTGATACCATCATAGGCGTTAGGACTCCTGATATGAGGAAGATTGCCAAGGAAGTTTTTAACAGTCCTGAAAAGGATGAGTTTTTAAAAGAGCTTCCTCATAAGTATTATGAAGAAAATCTCGTACATTTTTTCATAATAGCTATGATCAAGGACTTTGACGAGTGTATTGAAAAGGTTGAGGAGTTCCTTCCATACGTTGACTGCTGGCCTGTGTCCGATCAGGCAACTCCCAAAACTTTTAAGAAAAATCATGCAAAGCTTCTTCCATATATAAAGAACTGGATAGCGTCAGACCATGTCTATACTGCGCGTTTTGGAATACGCATGCTCATGAATGAATTCCTTGATGATGATTTTAAGGACGAGTATCTTGAACTTGTTGCATCCAAGAAAGGTGATGACTACTACCTTAAGATGATGGTTGCCTGGTATTTTGCCACAGCTCTTGCCAAAAAATATGATGAGAGCGTTAAATACATTGAAGGCAGGAAGCTAGATGACTGGATTCACAAGAAAGCTATCCAGAAAGCCGTGGAAAGCTTCCGCGTGACAGATGAGCATAAAGAGCATCTAAAAAAATACAGATAAACATATAAAGCCTGGCCAAGTCAAATCTTCCAGGTGTTACCAAAAGTGTTTTTTGAATATTAAAAATAGAAACTTCGCATTTGTCAAACATTTACAAGGAGTGATATATGTTTGGAAAATGCGAAGTTTCATGATAGAAAAAAGAGTAGGAGGCCCATATGATCAAAATCGCAGGTAAGGATACAGAAGTATCAAGAATTTTCTACGGAACAGCCGCTGAACCTTTTCAGTCAGGTGGCGATGGGACAGACCTTATCGAGCAGATGGTGAATATTGGTGTTAATGCTATAGATACAGCCAGAGTATATGGCGGCGCTGAGGAATCTGTAGGCAGATGGATAAGGATTGGTAATAACAGAGAGCGTGTTACTCTTTTGACCAAAGGTGGACATCCTGACATGCTCTGGAGGAGCCGCCTTAGGGAGAAGGAGATTAGGAAAGATCTGAAAACATCCCTTGATAAGCTATGTACAGATTATGTTGATATATACTTATTACATAGAGACGATCCGGAAGTTCCTGTAGGCGAAATCGTTGAACTTCTAAATGATCTTTATAATGAAGGCAAGATAAAAAGTTTTGGCGGATCCAACTGGACTCATGAGAGAATAGAAGAAGCCAACAGGTATGCAAGTGACCACGGCCTTATACCTTTTGCTGTATCAAGCCCATGCTTTAGTATGGCTGTTCCAACAAGAGAGCCTTGGCCGGGATGCATCACTATTGCAGGTGATGACAATGAAGATGCAAGGAAGTGGTATATAGACAATCAGATGCCTGTCATAGCATATTCCGCCATGGCAGCAGGCTTTTTTAGCGGCAGATTTAAAAGTGAAGATTATAAAGGGGCCAAAAAAGTCATGTCATCTGACAATTACAAGACCTATGTAAGCGAAGAGAACATGGCTTGTCTTAAAGTCTGTGAAGATATTGCCAAAGAAACCGGTCTGTCTGTATCACAAGTTGCCTTTTCCTGGATATATGGGCAGGATATGAATGTGTATGCTGTTGTCAGCACAAGGAGCGTAGAACGCATGAAACAAAATGTTGATGCGATGATAAGGGCACTGAAACAAGTCTAAGTGCGAAGTTTCAATCATTAAAACACATAGTTAAAAATCCCGCCTGCAGTACATACAAAAGATGATGCATGTATTGCAGGCGGGATTATTGCATTAGGTCGATCGCGAGAGAATGACCTTTACTTTTATACAAAGTATAAAACAGATCGGGAATTATATTGCAGTTCTTCCTTCGTTTTTACCTATATTGATATAGTGATAATAGAGCATTTCAGCATTAGGTCCGATAGCTTGTTGAAGATCTGGATATCTGGTGTAATAAATGTATGCATTAAACTCATTGTTATTCAAAGGAGATGTTAAAAGTGAATTTACATCTGCATTAGAAGAGGCAGAATCTAAGCTTTCAATTGTTGTAGATGGCACAAATGATGCAAATCTTGCAGCTGCCTGAGCAGCAGTGATATGTGTGATAAAACCTGTAGCATCCACTCTTGACCACAGATCTGATTCACAGGAAGATAGGCATGGCACGTATCTGCCATTCATAGAAGAATATGTAACAGCAAAACGTTGCAATGTGGAAGAGCTACTTCTTCGTTGAATTGTATCCTCTATATTGGGATCAAAAAGATATTCAGTTCCGCTTACTTTAATAATTGCCCATGCGTGATTTGTGAAGTCACCGCTTGTAGTGCGGACATCTCCGTGGACAAAGTATGACGGAAAACCCAATCCTCTGCTAAGGTAGACAAATGCACGTGTATATCCATAGCAATCCATATATCCAAATACATCTGAATAATTTCCATACTCAAAATTTGTAATGATCCAATTGTAGACAGCCAGGAGTTTCTGATAGTTCGTCATATCAGCAGTGACTATACCTGCGAGATATGCTTGCACAGTTGTATTCAAGTCATTCTGAGACATAGTTGTCATCAGGTCGCCACAAAGTATACAACCATCCACTCTGTATAAAATACTATCAGCAGTAGGAGATAGGGTTTTGGGAACTAAAACTGCGTTATTAACGGTATCTTGAAAGGTGTTTTTGCTTTTGGCATAAACATGTAAAGGCGCACAACTACATGCAATGCATAACATCATGATAATTAGTGTTGAAGAAATGATTTTTTTCAATCTTGTCACCTCCATTTTGTATTCATATACAAGAATAGTTTCAATCTATAATATTTAGGCTTAAAAGAGTATCGTAAATAAAATGTGGGCATATCATTTTCGGAATTGAAAATAGAACATTTTTGAACTTCTTTATCTAATATAGCAGATAGCAAAAATAAGATAAAGGGATAAAACGATAGTAAATAATTGTTTTTATAAATTCTAAATCAAAATTCCCACTTACAAAACAGACTTCATCTCTTGGAGCTGCGCTAACATGGATGGTTTATTAAATATTGTCATGTCTTTAAATTATTATAGAGTCAAGGTATGATATCTGAAGTTCTTTATTCCTAAAGACAAACTCAATTTGCCAGATGTGATATATAAAAATATTTAATTAAAAACATTGCATTATATTTTGCGCGGATTTATAATACCTTTATACGTAGTAATAAAAACTACATGAAATAGTTTCGAAATACAATGGAGGTAGGATATGATCAAAGGACTTAAAATTGGAGATAAAAGTAGCAAGTATCCCATCATTCAGGGAGGCATGGGAGTAGGCGTATCCCTTCACAGACTTGCAGGAACAGTTAGTAGAGAAGGCGGAATCGGAGTATTATCAGCAGCTGATATAGGCTACCTTGAGCCTGACTTTGAGACAAATCCCAAAGAAGCTAACATGCGCGCAATTAAGACAGAGATAGAGAAGGCAAGGAAAATCGCAGGACCTGATAAGATAATCGCAGCTAACATCATGGTCGCTATGACAGACTATGCAGGGCTTGTTAAGGAATTTGTAAAGCAAGGCATAGACCTTATCATATCAGGCGCGGGACTCCCCCTTAATCTGCCGGAGTTCATAGAAGGCAGTAAGACCAAGATCGCACCCATAGTATCCTCGCTTCGCTGCTGTCAGCTTATAGTCAAGACCTGGCGCAGGAAGTACAACTACGTCCCTGACATGATTGTGATAGAAGGACCCAAGGCAGGCGGCCACCTTGGCTTTAAGAGAGATGAACTTTTTGCCCAGGATGATAAGAAGCCTTCGCTTGAGACTATCACGTCAGAGATAGTATCTTTTGTCAGAGATCTGGAAAAAGAAACCGGCAAAGAAATCCCGGTAATCGCAGCAGGCGGAGTTTTTGACGGAAGAGATATACAAAAGTTCTTATCACTTGGCGCAGACGGAGTTCAGATGGCTACAAGGTTTGTTGCAACTGATGAATGCGATGCATCAGATGCATTTAAGAATGCTTATGTTAAAGCATCTGAAGAAGATATACAGATAATAGACAGTCCTGTCGGTATGCCCGGAAGAGCCATCCGCAACGAGTTTATAAAAAGTAAAGAAGACCATAAACTCTCTATAACCAAGTGTTATCAGTGCATTAAGACCTGCAATGTCAAGGATGCGCCTTATTGCATCACCAAGGCACTAATAAATGCTGTCAAAGGGAACCTTGATGAAGGCCTTATCTTCTGCGGAAGTAATGTGGGCAGGGTTAAAGAGATAGTACCTGTGCACGACCTGATACAGGAGCTTATGTCACAGTGTGAGGCTGCATCGGTGCGGACTGCATAATATCATAATAATTGTTCTTTTTACCGCAACGAATGAGTATTATTTATAAATCCCGGAGTGTAATATCAACTTATAGAAATACTACATTTGTAATAAGCTCAAAGCTTCCAACTTAGACTGTGAAGTTCGAGTAAATGATGAGAAAAACCTATAAGGAGACTACACCAATGCTTTACTGCGAAACATATCCTATATTAAAAATAGCTGATGTAAAAAGAGAAAAAGATTTTCTGACACTTAAGCTTGCGCAGGGTATCCAGCGCATCATCCCTGTCAGCGACAGGAGCATAAGAGTTATCTATACCAAAGATGACAGTATTAATGAAGAAAATATCAATAATAAGCCCGGTATCATAGATCTTGAGCCATATTCTGACTGGACCTTTGAAGAAAGTGACAAGGAAGTTGTCATAAAGCTGCCAAAACTTAAGGTAGTCATTAAGAAAAATGGAGCTTCTTATACCTACTATGATGAAGAAGGCAACCTCCTTCTTAAAGAGCGCAAAGCCAGAAGCAAGGAACTTGATACAGTACCTGTATATGCTATAAGTGAAAAAGATATTCAAAAAGAATATATAGATACAGCTGATGGTCGTAAAGAAGTTGTAAGAAAAGCTGATAAGATCAAGATAAGGGATGCGTATAGAACACGTCTTTCTTTTGAATTCGATGATAATGAAGCTATCTACGGCCTTGGTCAGCACGAAGAGGGTTATCACAGTCTTAGAGGAAAGAGAATCTTCTTAAATCAGGGCAACCGTAAGATCGCAATTCCTATGTTCATATCAACCAAGGGCTACGGAATCCTTGTTAATACCTACAGTCCTTCTATCTTTAATGATGCAGAAGACGGAACATATTTTTATACAGAAGCCGACAGTGAGATGGATTTCTTTTTCCTGAATGGATCTGATGAGAAGATGGACGGTGTCATAAGACAGTACAGGAAGATCACAGGTAAGGCTGCAATGCTTCCCAAATGGGCATATGGCTATATCCAGTCTCAGGAAAGATATGAAACTTCCGATGAGATCCTTAGTATATCAAAAGAATACAGAGACCGTAATATAGGCCTTGACTGCATAGTACTCGATTGGTGCTCCTGGAAGGATGGACAGTGGGGACAGAAGAGCTTCGATCCTGAAAGATTCCCTGATCCTGACGCCATGACCAGTGAACTTCATAAGGACAATGTTCATTTTATGATATCCATCTGGCCCAATGTTAATGAAGGCACAGACAACTATAATGAATTCAAGGATGCCGGCGAGCTTCTTCCGGGCATCAATATTTATAATGCTCTTAGCAAGAAGGCAAGAGATATCTATTGGAAGCAGGCTTATGAGGGACTTTTCTCCCATGGAATTGATGCATGGTGGTGTGATAACTCTGAGCCGATAGCTCCTGAGTGGAACTATGCAGTTAAGCCTGAAAGCTCCAAGATATATGATGAATACTGCAATCAGCTTCCTATGCATATACCTGCTGAGATGACCAATTCCTTCGGACTATATCATGCTATGGGAATCTATGAGGGTCAGCGCGGGCAGTATGCTAAGAAGGATCAGGATATAGAAGAAAAGCGTGTTGTTAATCTTACAAGAAGCGGTTATATCGGGCAGCAGCGCTTTGGTACTATCCTGTGGTCTGGTGATATATCCGCAAGCTGGGATACATTTAAAAGGCAGATAGCAGCAGGACTTCACTTTAGCGTAAGCGGACTTCCATACTGGACTACCGACATCGGAGCCTTTTTTGTCAAGAACGGATTGTCCTGGTTCTGGAACGGAGAGTATGATCTTGGGCCAAAAGACCCTGCTTACTGCGAACTGTTCACTAGATGGTATCAGTGGGGAGCATTCCTTCCAATATTCAGAGGCCATGGAACAGACTTTAGAAGAGAACTCTGGCAGTTCATACTTGATAAAGATCCGTCACAGGATGCAGACGGACTTAAAGCAGCATCCTTCTATGATGCTCTTGTAAGAGCAAATCATATGCGCTATGAACTTATGCCATATATCTACAGCCTTGCAGGTGCTGTATGGCATGACGATGATGTGATCATAAGGCCGCTGTCATTCGAGTTTACTGAAGATAAGAAGACCTGGGATATCATGGATCAGTATATGTTTGGTAAGAACATGATGGTATGCCCCGTTACAAAGCCTATGTACTTTGATCATGATGAGGATGGCAATTGTATCAGTATTAATACAAATGATATAGATGCGAGCAGATCATTTATGCGAAGAGTATACCTTCCGGAAGGTTGTAACTGGTATAACTATAATACAGGAGATAAATACGAAGGAGGCCAGTACATTAAGGTAGAAGCTTTACTTGATACAATTCCTGTATTTGTCAAAGAAGGTACTATTATCCCGGTGACAGCTTTTGAAAGATCAACACAGGAGCAGACAGGAGATATAACACTTCATATATTCGGCGGAGCTGATGCCTTCTTTTCCTTGTACGAAGATGAAGGTGATGGCTACGGCTACGAAAAAGGAGACTATACTATTACAAAGATCGAGTACATAGACTCTCAGAATAAAGTACTGGCTGATGGCGCACTTTCAGGCAGATTTAAGGTTGAGATCATCAAGTAAATAGACCGCAGGGCAGAATAACTCCAACGCAAAAAGCCCCCAAGGCCTCTTGGGAGCTTTTTGCCGTTTTTCTATCTTATGAATTATGATTTTTGATCTGGATTGTTCGAATGGATTTTTTTATCAACAGCGTTGTAGATCATATTTATTACAAAGCACAACATACCGCTTATAAAGAAGCTGATGACTTTACCTACAGTAGAGCTTGCAGATATATCTACAAATATAAGCTTGAAAACGCATATCATAGCTAGGAGCAGGCCGAAGATTCTAAGACCTTTATAATCATTCATGAAGCCTGTCATGATGCATATGATAGCCATGATAAGAAGGATGATGGATACTATAACAGCATCAGCATCGAATGTGTGCAGGCATGCAATAATAAGCAGCAGATATTTAAACCCTATATAGAAATCCCAGCAGATCGTGTGTCTATCCAGAAGCTCTTTGGAATTAATAGTAAAGATAGCTGAGATCAGCACGACATATATTATTTTGAATATAGTCAGCATTACTTCATTTTGACCTATGATAGACAGATCTTCCATCTGACCTGTAGTAAGGTACCAATATGCGTGGAGCATTATCAGTACATTGATGATGTAGGAAGTTATCCGGGCTTCTTTGATATTTTCATGCCTTAGTTTGAATAAATAGTTGACTCCGCCGCATATGAGCATCATCAGAAGATATGCATATCCTTCCAATGCAAGTGCATCATGATATGCTGAATCCGGCGAGATATAGCACATTCTAAACAGGAATGATCCAACCAGATATACAAGTACGACATGGCTTCCAATGACAGCTTTTAGCTTTTTTATATTTAGAACATAGTAACATACATAATATAGGGCAAGAGGAATAGCCATATACAGGTATTCCCATATCATTATGTCTTTCGTGGTAGCAGTAATATACAGATACATCAAATATGAGATGATCTGCGGGATGAACAGATTGATCTTCCTTCTGTCTTCTACGATCAGAGTTGTTATCATGAATGCTCCGATAGCGACATAGGTTATGATCTGGAATAAGATCCTGACGAATACTTCATTTCCCAGTATTCCGTCCAGATACCAGGAAGATCTGATAATAGATGACACTATATTTATATGAAGCAGGTATACATATAGGATGATGGGCAATATGCCTTGAACAGCAACTGCTTGCATATTGCCAAGTGTTCCGCATTGCAGAGTGCAGGATATATGATAGATGCAATATATCGTAATGATGCACATGGCTACCAGAACCAGGACTTCATCTATCTGATAAAAAATAGGAATGAATGTCAGTAGACAAGCAATACCGCCTATAAGTTCTGTAACATATATCTTTTTGTAAAAGATCTGTTCATATGCTAAAAGAAGGATCTGTGTAGTAATGATATAGCTGATAATAAGGAATGATAAGGTCTCATTGCTATCAAAAATCGACAATGTAACAGACATGAAGATGCCTATCTGTGCTATAGTCCTAAATATTGTATTATTAACCTTTGAAAGATATATACTGCCTACCCAGATGAATATCAGTGCATACAGTATATAAGGATTTATAAAACCAAAGACTATATAGGTGATAAATAATGAAACGAATATAAGCCCATATCCACACCCGGTCAGTGCTATATAGAACTTGTTTTGAGGAGATTTTTTCATTAATAAAAGTCCCGGTATAAGAAAAGAAAAGCTGGCAATGAACATAAGAATGGTCTTGGCAGTATCATTAAGATTTGGAAGTATAAGAGATGCAAGGAGTATCGCTGCTATGAATATAAGAACACAAGCGAATATACCCATGAGTCTTTTGCCAAGAATATTCTCAAAATCAGTTGTTCTTGTTTTGATTACATGTTGTGGCACTGTTTGTCTATGTTCATAAGGTGCATTTGTGGTAGTATTAGGAGAGGTATTGGCATAAGAACTGATAGGAGTCGTGAACATATTGATATTTGCATTATCACTAACTGTTTTGTTATTGGAAATGCTAAGCTTATTCTGGACATATTGCATCTGATCTTTTAAATTATTGATTTCAGATGTAAGATTTCTTACTTGTTCTTCGAGAATAGCGATTTTATTTTCGTTCATAATATACCTCATACTGTGGATGATTTTGAATTAGGGATCATGAATCTGTAACACGATTATCAGATTCAATATATAACATGAGTTGTATACTGTCATTTGTTTTGGATGGAATGACAAAAAAATATGACGAATTACATATGTTTAGACAAGTGCAATTATAGTTAGTTGCCAATATTATGACGTAAGGGTCAAAAGTCATTTCGATTCGAGCTTGCTCGAAATCGAATATGAATTTATGACCCGCAAAACATGAGCAAAGTAGCACGTAGTGCGGATTTGCGAATGTTTTAGGATTGTGAGAGTTTCGTAGAAACGGAACAATCCGTTAGTCATAAGGTGTCAAAAGGAACTTTTGACACCTACCTCATATTATTCTGAAGCAGGAATTATACTGTTAATATACAAGTAAAAGGGGACAATATGGTAGTTTCAACACTTTGTTATTTGGAAAAAGACAATAAGTATCTCATGCTCCTTCGTAACAAAAAAGAGAAAGACGTTAATGAAGGTAAATGGATAGGAGTTGGCGGTAAATGTGAAAAGGGCGAAAGCCCTGAAGAGTGCGTGATCCGCGAGACTTTTGAAGAGACGGGAATAAAACTTGAAAGTCTTAAAATGAGAGGCGTTATGACTTTTGCATCTGAAGGCTGGGAAGATGAGTATATATTCGTATATACATCTGATAAATTTTCAGGACATATCACAGAATGCAATGAAGGCGAGCTTGCATGGATAGATAAGGACAAGATCATGGACTTAAATCTATGGGACGGCGACAGGATCTTTCTGGATATCATGCTGACAAGCGATAAGCTCTTTTCAATTAAGCTATCTTATAAAGGCGATGATATTGTAGACAAGCAGCTATATGTATATTAAATAAAATAATATTCCCTGTTACGTCCTGTAATCTAAAATTATCATTGCAACATGGAGGATGCAGATATGGAGATTAAATTTCTGGGGCAGTGCGGTTTTTATTTAGAAGATGAGGATTTGAGTATTGTGATAGATCCGGTTCTTTCTGACCTTCATGAGAACGGTCAGTCGATCATGAACTATCCGCCGGTGATGAAGCCCGGTGACATAGCACCTGACTTTTGCTTCTGCACGCATGATCACATAGATCATCTTGATATAAATACTGTCTGCGGGCTTGCTACGACCAATGACAAGACTATCTTCGTGATACCTTCAGGTTGCAGGAAGATATTAAAAGAGCGTGGCATAGATAATGCACGTATTATTACATTTGATGATGGAGAGAGCAAGGTTATAGCTAGAGGCGGCGAGGTATTCGCTATCAAAGATACATCTAAAAGTCTTCATGAAAATAGTATAGAAGTAACAGCCTATTCTACAGCTCATCCCGATCATCATCTGGACAGCGACGGCCTTGACCGCAATCTTCTTTATTCAATTCTTTGGAATGGTCACAGATATGTGCATCTGGGCGATACCTATCGTACAGACAGACTGGTTAAGAGCCTAAAAAAACTTGGACATATAGATGCCCTCTTTGCACCTATCAATGGAAGAGATGATGAAAGAGAAGCTCGCGGCATAATAGGGAATCTCTCACCCAGAGAAGCTGCACTTCTTGCAAACGAACTTAAGGTATCACTTGTATATCCTATGCATTTTGACATGGTCAAAGGTAACACGGCGGATCCTCAGGAATTTGCCAGAGAGATGGAAGGCCTTGGCACTAAGACAGAGTATGTGATCCCGAAGAGAATCTGAGCCGATTATATCTATATATCTAAAGTCAGAGATAAACTACTTTTTTCTAAAGCTTGCTAAATTAGCATTTTTTTATTAGAAGGGTATTATTATAGTTATCAAAGTGTTAGAATTAGTAGTGTGATAAAGGCTTCCCTAGTTTTGAGAAGCGCTATTTATCTTATTTATCAGATCTTAAAAATTATGGGGTACTGGTGCGTTTTCTTGTTTATGAAAATCTAATATGAATGAGAAAGCCGCTAGTCCTGAACTACTAATGTGAAGGGAGACACTGTTATGTTCAATGCCAAGACCGACAAGAAAACTGCTTTAATTTTTGCTGATGGATGTGAAGAAGTAGAAGCTCTCACAACCTATGATATTCTGTACAGAGCAGGTATTCCCTGCACTAAGGTTTCTATAAATGCTGATGAGTTTGTAAAGTCATCTCATGAAGTTGTTATTAAATGTGATACCACAATTGATAAGGTCAACTTTGAAGAGTATGACATGATAATCCTTCCCGGAGGAATGCCCGGAACACCTAACCTTCGCTCCTGTGATATCCTTTGCAAGGAGATCATCACCTTCGCAGGCTTTGGCAAGGGTATAGCAGCTATATGCGCAGCTCCTTCTGTTCTTGCAGAGCTTGGTATCCTTATAGGTGTTAAGGCTTGCTGCAATCCTTCCAAGGAAGCTGAGATCGAATCAGAAGGCGCTGTTGTATCAAGGGAGCAGGTTGTAGTATCAGGCAATATCATCACAAGCCGTGCTATGGGTACTGCGATTCCGTTTGCTCTTGCGATTGTTAAGTATTATCTTGGCGACGGAGCAGCTTCTTATATCAAGTCCAACATACTGTATTCAGGCTGATACGTTTTTTTTGTAAAAAATATAAGTCTGTCGCGTGTATATGCGGCAGACTTTTTACTGCAGTAGTGACATTACGCCTTGATTGGTCTGGTTGGCCTGGGCCATCATGGACTGACCTGCCTGCTTTAAGATATTGGTAAGTGAGTACTTTACCATTTCAGAAGCCATGTTAGTGTCTCTTATCTTGGACTCTGCATCTTGTGTATTTATACGAGTATTATTATCGTTTAAGTATGCATGTGCCAATTTGTTCTGCTGGGCACCAAAGTTTGAACGCTGCTCGGATATGATATTAAGCGCATTCTTGATAGTATCAATTCCTAAACGTGCAGAAGCTGATGTAGTAATTTCCAGATCTCTTATTCCAATAACGCCGTTATTGAGCTTTTCATAACTGATCGGTATATTGTCGTCTGGGTCAGCGCCGCTTTGAATGATCATGCTGATTTGTCCGCCATATATAGGTACATCAACTGTACTGGTTTTTTCTGAAGGAGAATACCAGTACATATAGTCTGAACTATTTTGGCTTAAGTCAAGGACAGTATCTGATTTAAGCACAGAATTGACCTTTGCCAGAATGGTAGATTCTGTATCCGTGGTGCTTACAGGAATATTAATATACATATTTCCGATATTGGATCTATCTACACCGTTATAGCTAAAAGGTGTATCACTAACCAGATCAAAGTTAATAGTAATGTTTCCGTTTGTATTTGTGTCTCCTTGATTTTCCTCGGTTAATACACCAAGAGAACCCGTTAGCGATTTCATTACTCCGGCAAGATTTCCTGATTGTGAATGAGAAAAGGGAACTTTTTGATGCTGATAGTTATAACTCCACCAGATATTTTCTTTTTCAGGACGCTCATCATATGAATAAAAAGAAACACTGGCTGAAGTTGCGGTAACACCGCCAACACCGGACATGTTAAATTTAAATATCCAAGGGGTGGTGCTTGTTTTAGCTACATCTATATCAGAAGTATTGTTTCCTGATATTTGTGTCAGGTTTGAACTGCTTGTCAGCGCAGGTTCTATGAAATCATCATTTGTGCTTGAGGCAAAATCATATGCGTCATCAGTTCCGGCAGTTGATGATTTTTCTTTTGCATATATATTAATATTGGCACTAACAGTAATCCCGTTCGTATCGGTAGGAACATCAAAATTACCAGAAGCTTTATCTGAATAATTAATGCTTATGCCCGCATTATTAAGCGCAGTTACATAATCTGCAATTGTTGCAGGATCTGATATAACGTTCATATTAATAGTTCCACTAAAAAAGCTTTGTATTCCTGATCTGACAGCATCGGTATAACTTGCTGGCAGATGATCAGCTATACTAAAGTCATAGTTTGAAGCTTCAAGATCATCCCAGCTTATATAGTCAGTCGTATAAGTGTTTCCGTCAAAACCTGTCCAGCTAACTTTTATTCCGTTAGTATCATCTGCCGAAACCTTGCAGGTACTTGGAATTGGCATATAATCCTTGTTGGAACCGGTGATTGGATAGTTTCCATATCTCTGATTACTTACATTAAGAGCTTGCGTAGGAGCATATCCTATAAGTACGGGATTAGGGATATCTACATTCCATATATATCTATCGTTAAAGGATGTTGTAGCAAAGATTCTGTCAGACTCCTCCTTGATTGCCTGGACTTCCATGTTGATATAAGAACGGTCTGAATCAGTAAGAGTGTCATTTGCACCCTTTACGCACAGTTCATTCATTCTTTGAAGAAGATCATGGGTTTCATTAAGAGCGCCGTCTGCTACCTGAACGAAACTAATTCCGTCCTGTATATTGTCCTCGGCCTGACGAAGGCCCCTTATCTGACGACGCATTTTCTCAGAGATTGCAAGACCTGCAGCATCATCTGCTGCCCGGTTTACTTTATATCCTGATGCGAGCTTTTCAGCTGATTTGGAATTGCGCTCTGCAACCAGGCCGTACTGCCTTTGTGCATTCATTGCAGAGAAATTATGTTGTATGACAAAGCCGCCCATAGTGTATTCCTTGTAAAATAAAAAATAAAACGTCCTTGTCACCTTCAGAAATACATCCCTGTATTCCTGGATATGCAGCATTTACATCTTGTAACAACGAATGTAGAAACACATTCATGCGTTTTTTGCATCTTACTGTTACAACATATAACGTACTACATAGAAAGTATCCTCACTTTCATTTTATATATCGGTACAGATGCAGTATTTACTTATGTTTTTAGCATTATCTTTTTTGTCATATAACAATAATAGTTGGGAGCTAATTTTGGTTAATATATTGCTTATGATTTGGCCAAAATGACCGATATATAATTGCGGAGAAGATTTCTTTTTTATTTTCTTTTACAATATTTATATCTAGAATGTTTAGAAGCGCAGCAGGAAGAGATTTGTAAGTTTTGATACTGATCTAAAGCCCTTAAAAGGAGGCTCTTATATGCTAGCTACTTTGATGCCACTATTTGGCGACAATATGGAAGTTCGTGCCTACTCTATTTTTGCCCAGAAAGCAGATACATATATGAATCCGCTGGCCTTATCAACAAGCGTCTTCGATGGTGCCAGCAATATTGCAGGATTTGAGATAGTAGACAAAATAGGCCTAGAAACGATAGCAGATGATCATGTTGTATTTATAGAGATAAACAATATTGCTATTTTTTCAGATATAGCAGGGCAGTGCTTTGCTCCTCATGATAAGGTCGTGCTTCTTATAGATCCTTCTATTAAACCGGAAGAAAACTATATTAACAGAATGGACGAGATTGCAAAGGAAGGCTTTAAGTTTGCAATGAAGAAGCTTAAGCCCATTGACTTTGAGAATTATCGCCCTGTCTTGGAGAAGTGCAGTTATATACTTCTTGATCACAAGAATATCGATATAGACAAGGCTCATACCTATTTCTCGCATATGTACAAGGATATGAAGCTGTGCGCAGTCAATGTTAATACAAGAGAAGAGTACGATGAGCTCTCAGGTAATGCAAGCTATGACCTTTATGAAGGTGAGTTTTTCAGAACACCTATCACCAAGCAGCAAAAAGAGCTTGCGCCTTTTAAGGTTACCTATCTTCAGCTCTTAAATGTAGTAAACGAATCAGACTTTGAACTTACAGATGCAGCCAATGTTATAGGACAGGATGCTGCACTTGTTGTAAGACTTCTTGAGATGGTCAATCATATGACATCCAATAGAGGTGTATCCTCTGTAAGACATGCAGCAGCTCTTCTTGGGCAAAAAGAGCTTAAGAAGTGGATCACAACCGCTGTTACCAAGGAACTGTGTTCGGATAGACCCAGTGAGATCACCAGAATGTCCATGATAAGGGCAAGATTTGCAGAGAATCTGTCCAAGTATTTTGAACTGGAGCCTTTTAGCGCGGAGATTTTCCTTATGGGCCTTTTCTCAGTACTTGATCAGATCCTTGAAAAGCCTATGAAAGAGTGTCTTGAGATGGTCAAGATCTCAACTGATATAAGACAGGCACTGCTGGATCATAAGGGACGTATATACCCTGTACTGGAATTTATACTTGCCTATGAGGATGCAGACTGGAACGAGACGCTGAGACTTATGCTTCTTAACAAGATTGGTAGGAATGTAGTCTATGATGCATATCTCGAGGCCCTCGACTGGTACAAGAAGATAGTTAACATTAAATAACTCACTTGGACGGCATTATATATCTGCAAAGGTTTTGCGAACGAAGTACCTTTATAGTGGACGCCTGCACATAAAAAGGTTAAGGAGAAGCTATGGGAGATAGTAAAGCTTTAAGTGGTAGGAAGTATTCGGGAATCGTGATATGCATTGCATTTGCCATCATGTTCATACTTGCAGATTCTATCATGGGCATTTATTTTGGCGGAGTTATCTACCATGTCATAAAAAGCGCCCTGATGATCCTTTTCTTCGTGGTAGAACTATTTGTATATCTAAGATTCTACGGCAAGGAATCCGCCGGCGAGATTATCTATACCAAAGACTTTCTTAAAGGCATAAAAGCTGGATTTGCCATATTTTTGTATATCCCTTTTGTGATAGTCACTTATTTTGTAGTTGGTAAGCCGGCCTTTGCAAATACGACTATACCAATTGTACTGTCGTATCTTGTCCTTGAGCAGTTAGCAGCTTCTATATTTGAAGAGTTCTCCTTTAGAGTTTTTGTATGCGAAGGATATTTTCTTGAAGATGATAAAACAAGTGTTAAGCGCATTGAGTATGCATTAGTGTCAGCTGTTACCTTTGGCCTTGCACATGCAGCTACAGCTACGACGCTTAATAGCGCAGCTATAAGATTTTGTATGGAGACGGTATGGGGATTTGCATTCGCTGCTGTCTACCTGTATTCTCATAACATTCTTGCAGCGATGCTCCTTCATTTCCTTACAGATGTAGTCATAAACTCTACCAATCTTATTAAAGAGTGGACGCCGAGTGATCTTATGACAATACTGGACAATTACGGATACTTTGTAGTCATGGGCATAATACTTGCAATGTCTGTTATTGTAATATTAAGACAGCCGGAGCGCCTTACTCAGTAGCCCGTTTATTTCTAAATTGTTTATAAACTTCCATTAATTCCAAACTCTTTTAACTTAAATTTAGTTTTGTGTCTCATACTCCATATTAACAACAAACAAATAATTCCGAGAAGAACAAAGGAAACACACTCGGAATCAGAAAAAGGAGCTAATCATGAAACTAAAAGAGTTAAAAAGAATATTATCAATAGCAATGATAACTATCATGTGTACAGCTGTTACTGCATGTAGCAGTCAGACAAGCTCGGCTTCAAGTTCAGAAGAAACATCAATCACACAGGAAGTAGAGGCACAGGAGAATGAAACATCAGGTCAGGATCAGGAGGCTGAAGCCAAGGACGTAGCTGATGGCGAGATGCCTGAAGGAGAAGCACCTGATGGGCAACCTGGAGAAATGCCTGATGGAGAAGCTCCCGGAAACCCTCCCGATGGTGAAGGCGGAGGTTTTGGAGGCGGCGGAAACAGTAGCGCCGACATAGACTACACAGGAGCTACAACTATAATAAGCGCTGATTCTCAAGATGGAGAGACATATGAAAGTGATACTGCTGATGAAAGCGCACTTCTTATCACAACAAGTGATGACGTGACGATCTCTAATGGCACAGTAACCAAGACAGGTGATTCAGATGGCGGAGACAACTGCAATTTCTACGGCCTTAATGCAGCAGTTCTGGTCAAAGACGGATCAACAACCACTATTACAGGGGCGACCATCACATCTGATGCAGACGGAGCTAACGGCGTATTCTCATATGGCGGCAATGGCGGTCAGAACGGAGCAGAAGGCGATGGAACAACAGTTATTATTTCAGACAGTACTATCACAACCACAGGTGACGGATCCGGCGGTATCATGACAACAGGCGGTGGTATTACAAAAGCCTCTAACCTTACTGTAGAAACAAGCGGAAGATCATCAGCTGCCATCAGAACAGACAGAGGCGGCGGAACAGTTACAGTAGATGGAGGAACATATACTACTAATGGACTTGGGTCACCTGCTATATATTCGACAGCTGATATCACTGTTTCAGATGCGACTCTCGTATCCAATCTCTCTGAAGGAGTCTGCATCGAAGGCATCAATTCGATCACATTAAATGACTGCGATCTCACAGCCAATAACACAGATACTAACGGCAATGCTACATTCTATGACTCTATAATGATCTACCAGTCAATGTCAGGAGACGCTGACAGCGGTACATCAACATTCACTATGAACGGCGGATCACTTACAAGTAAGAATGGTCATGTATTCCATGTGACTAACACAACAGCTGTGATCAACCTTGAAGATGTAGAGATAGTTAACGAAGATTCAGACAATATCCTTCTTTCTGTATGCGCAGATGGTTGGACCGGTGATAACAACACAGCTACAGTTAATGCAAGTAGCCAGACCTTAGAAGGAACAATCCTTGTTGGAGATGATTCTGAGCTGACACTTAATCTTACCAATGGATCAAGCTTCACAGGTACTATCAGCGGTGAGATATCCAATGCAAGCGGCGAGACAGTTTCTACAGAAGTCGGAACAGTATCTGTATCTATAGACAGTGACAGCACCTGGACACTTACAGCTGATACCTACATCAGCTCTTTTGACGGAGATATTTCAAGTGTAAATACTAATGGATACACACTTTATGTAGATGGCGTAGCTATGAATTAAGAATAATTGTAATAAAAAAGACTGATGCGTAAGCTATACTTTATGCATTAGTCTTTTTTTTATCTTGCATCACAAATGCAGATATGCTACTATCGTTTTGAGTTTGAAAAAAGAGGTAAATGAATTTTATGAGTATAAAGGTTTTCTAATCTAAGCAAACAAATATAAGAATCGCCTGATACCCAGGCTTTATTTTTGTACGCTCAAGATAGATAACCAAATGCTTATAACCTTCATTCTAAGACAGGTTTATTAATCATGGTTTATTCTGCCTTGCGTACAAATTGTGCGCAGGGCATTTTTATTGCTCTGACTTAAATATTAGCAAGTGTAATATTTGCATTTCGTTAGATGAATCAACCAAATAGTTTTGCAGGGGGAAAGATATGGATACATTATTTTTGATACTATGTGGAAGCGTTGAAGAAAGCACTTCTGAGCCTCACGACAACGTAGGCGTGGTCTCGGTTGTCTACGTCTCTAATGATAAAGAAAAAATTGACAGTAAGCTGGGAGATCTTCAGAAGGCACATCCTGATAATTTCTATATGGCTTACGAAGTGCCCATGGATACTGATCTGACAACACTTGAACATTATCCGGGAATTGAGATTTCCAAAGAAGACTTAAATTAAAAAGACTTAAAATAAAATCAGAATTAAAGGAATATTGACATGAAGTTTTTAAAACAATACAAAAATCTAAGTAAAGAAATATATGTCCTGTTCTTTGGGCGAATAGTTACAAGTATGGGGTCTCTTATCTGGCCTATCATGACATTGATACTGAAAAACAAGCTCGGATACAGCGCAACGACTATCGCAACGATTGATATGGTCCTTGCGATAATCCAGCTTCCACTCGTCATGGTTGGAGGAAAGCTTGCTGACAGCGTCAACAGGAAGAAGATAATTGTCTGCTGCGATATGGTTACAGTTATCTGCTATTTTATCAGCGGACTTATTCCTCTGTCTTTTATCAGCGTTGCGCTATTCTACATCGCAGGCCTCTTTGCGACAATTGAAGGGCCGTCCTACGATGCACTTGTAGCAGATCTTAGCGATTCAGATAACAGAGAGCAGGCGTATAGCCTTCAGTATCTTGGCATGAACCTTGGACTTGTACTTGCACCAACACTTGGCGGATTATTATTTGAAAACTATCTGTGGCTGGCGTTTATAGTAACATCAGTTGCAACATTCTCTTCAACCCTTCTGATCCTTATTTTCATAAAAAAGCTCAGTGTTGAAAAAAAGCATGTCAGCGAATATGAGGAAAAGAAAGAAGGCGTGGGAATATTTGAGATCCTTCGTGAGAGAAAAATACTGATCCTGTACATGGCTGTATCCGGCTTTTGTGCTCTGGTATATTCAGAGTTCAATTATCTTCTGCCGCTTCATATAGAGAATCTGTATGCAGCCAAGGGGGCGACAATATTTGGACTTCTGACAAGTACCAATGCCATAGTTGTCGTAGTTGGAACTCCGCTTATTACTACATTCCTTAGTAAGATCATAGATGTCAGAAAGTTTCTTATAGGAGAAGTGCTGATAGTAACAGGGCTTGTGAGCTATACCTTTTCGGGCAGGATAATTTCTCTTTACTTTGTGCTGATGACTGTTTTTACCTTGGGTGAGATATTCTGCACCATAGCCAGCGCACCATATATGACTAGGCGTGTTCCGTCAACTCATTGGGGCAGGGTTAACTCCGCTATCAACATCGTCTGCAGCGCAGTTACATCTATTGGCAATATCTATATCGGTAAAATGGTAGATGTATACGGCTACAAGCATGCATGGATCCTGGTGGCGGCTGTTGGATTTGTTGCCATAACATTACTTGTTGTATTAAATGTATTGGATAAGAAAAGCTTCCCGCTTCTCTATAAAAGTGACGAAGAATCGGAAACAGCTGAGTCTTGAGCGGAGCAGAAGATCAATGACCTCCATATCGAAGGTATGCCGAGAGTTGATAAGCTGAAGGCGCTAATCCGGGTGTAGAGCAGTATTGACGCCGCTTTATCAATGTGATAGTGTAATAAATAGCTTAAATATGCGAGGTTGAGAACGTGAGACGTTAATTATTTGACTAAAAGTGTATAGGAGACAATGAGATAACCTGTTTTACGGGTTTGTTTGTGTACGCTTCAAGTCAGATGATTACATTTTACAGGTGCCTTATCTAAATAGGGGTTATTTGTGATGAATCAAGACTGTAATGCGTACCATTTTAAATGTGCGCACTACAGTCTTTTTGCGCGTAAAAACTTTTAGTAAAAATAATTAACGGAGAATAAAATCATGAAAAACAAATTACATATAGACAACCTCGAAATTATGGCCTTTATGGATGGCCTGGTTTTCTTTTCACCGGTATCATTGCTTATAAGGACAAAGGCAGGACTATCGCTGGAACAGTTCTTTGTCCTGCAGGCCTTTTTATCAATAATGATATTCGTATTTGAGATTCCAACCGGTAAGATCACAGACAGAGTAGGATATAAGAAAACGCTGGTTTTGTCACAGGGAATGTGGCTTCTGGCAAGGATTCTTTTGATGCTTTCATTTTTCAGTGGAAACTTTGCGGTATTTATGATAGAGGCAGTTGTTGAAGGTATTGCCATCAGTTTTTCTTCAGGAACTTTAAGTGCCTATCTTTATCAGCAATATGAATCAGATGAGTATGTTGTAAAGAATGCCAGGATTGGCAACTGTGGAACGGCCGGATTTATCGTAAGTGCAATAATTTATGCCGGACTCTATCACTTTTTTGGACTGGAAGGCTTGCTTGTGGCAACAGTTATTTCCAGTGCATTGGGACTAGTTGCAAGCTTTGGGATTGAGAAGGAAAAGCATCTTAAGGAAAAAGAAGTTACGGAAAAGAAGGTAAAGAAGCTGGCATTCAACCTGGAGAACACGATGATCGTGGTGATCCTTGCCTGCGTCAGCATTACTTTTATTCTGATCAATTTCTTCTATGTTGATAAGCTTGAAAATCTCGGAATATCAGAAGAGTGGATGAGTGCCATAATCCTTGGCTATTCCCTCATTCAGATGATATCAGAAAAGCTTCTTAAGATGATCAGTGAAAAGAAATATCTGTTAACCTTTATGCTTGGCTTCCTCACAGTTGGTATGATGATGATAGTATTCGGCATGTCAGATCATGTGCTGATAGTGATTCCTATCATGTTGCTGTTACCACTTGCTGTGATAGTGCCGGAATACATTTTTGATGAAATAGAGAATAAAGTCATAGATGCAAACGGCCTTGAGAACTACAGAGCCGAGGTCCTGTCTATCTACAACATGGGCGTGAACCTGGTGGAGATCATATTTCTCTTCGCATCGGCTTATGTTTCAAGAGCAGGGATTTCGCTTAGCTTCATTCTGACAGGATGTACTATGGGTGTGATCGGCGTAGCCGGATTTGTGATGTTTAGTAAAAAGATTGATCAATAATTGAAGAGTATAGGTATGGGAAAAGCGGTAAAGGCGTTGAAAGACAAAAAAAGCTCTTAAGAAACGAATGGAGAAAGAGACAATGTCGAGTTTTACAGTTGAATCAAAGGATAAAGAAATCTATAAAATTGCAGGAAGTATCCTTGAAGAATTACCTGACAGGATAGAACAGCATATGATGAAGAACAGATAATAATTGTCCAGACAAATGTACGTTGTGCCAACTTGACGTCAAATACAGGCTCAACCAAAGATAGAATCAACTAAAAATACTCTCGATTGATTCGTATACAATCTGTACCTATAATCTGATTATAGAAAAGAGATGGCCATTTCTTTATAGAAAAAATCAACGTTTAGTTGAGAAAGGGCTTTATATGATAGGTAAACAGATTAAGTATTTTAGATTACAGAAACAGGCAAAGCAGGAAGAATTGGCTGAGTACCTGGGGGTATCATATCAGGCGGTTTCCAAGTGGGAGACAGGCGCCAGTGACCCGGATATATCACTTCTTCCAAGGCTTGCAATATTCTTTGGGGTAAGTATCGATGAGCTTTTTGAGCTTCCCTATGAGGAACAGATGCAGCGCATCGAGAACATGATCTTTAACGAGAGAAGAATTCATCCTGATACATTCAGACAGGCAATCAGCTTTTTGGAAGATAGGCTTAAACAGGATCCAAAGGATATACGTGCTCTTGGAAACCTTGCAAGTATATACAACCACAGAGCACATAGTGATCACGAACTGGCTTCAGACTATGCACAGAAAGTATTAGAGATGGATCCGGATGACAAGGGTGGATGGGCTGACTTCCTCGAAGCTAATGGAGGCGTCTGCGGCGATGAGTGGTATGATAACCATTTTCACGTGATTCGTTTCTTTACAGAATTGTTGGATAAATATCCGGGGAATTACCGCTGTCTATATGCTCTTTTGGAAAATATGATTGCAGATGGCAGGTATGATGATGCGATTCCGTATATTGAACAGATGAAGAAAGCCGGAAATAATCATCAATATCTTTTGTATACAGGTGATGTGGCATTTGGTAAAGGCCGCTTGGAAGAGGCAAAAGAGATCTGGGAAAAAATGATTAAAGAGTTTCCCAATGAGTGGCAGGCATTTTGCGATTTAGGGGATGGATACGCCAAACTCGGAATGTATGATAAGGCCTTGGAAGCTTACGAAAAGTCTTTTGATATGCAGGAAAAGCCCAGAATTGCAGAGGGTCTTTGCTCAATGGCACAGCTACATGAATCACACAAGGAATACGATAAGGCTATCAAGGATTATCAGAGACTGATTGAAAACCTCAAGGAAGATTATGACGTGACCGAAGGTGAGCAGGTTGACAGATATGTCAGAGAAATTGCCAGGTTAAAGGGAATAAAAAAGAGTAATTGACATTAAGACTGTAATGCGTACAAAATGGTAATACGCGTTACAGTCTTTCTGCACACAGTGCTAAACGGGCAGATGACCTATGGTTTGAATATCGAATTAGTAATGACAGAAGGAAAGAATAATAAAATGGGAGATTTTAAGGTAATACCATTTGAAGAAAAACATATAGATATGGTAATAGATTTCGAAAAAGAGCTTCGCAAGCAGGAACCGGACACCTACTTCTGGGAACCAGATGAAGAGTACAAAAAGGCCGTAGTCAGCTCTTTTTCAGATCCTAGATTTAATACAGCAATATCATTTATCGCTGTAAGAAAAGACAAGGTAATTGGCAGAATTGATTCGACTCTTATTGCCAGCAGGAATGATGGAGCATGTTGCAGCGCTTATCTTGACTGGATATGTGTTCTTAAGAACGAAAGACATAATAAGGTTGCGCAGGCTCTTATGAAAACTCTTCGCGAAGATCTGAAGTCTAAAAATGTATCGCAGTTAATAGCTCTAATGGCTAGCAATGGCGAGACACAGAGATTCTATAATTCCGTAGAAGATGCAGCTATCCATGATCAGGGAATTTGGATGAATATTTAAGACAAAGGCGATAAATGATGAAGAGTAAAAGAATAATTGCATCTTTTCTGATTTGTGCTATGGTCATCGGAACAGTTGGAATGCATTGAACAAAAGAAGTAGAAGGAGACTTTAATGTTATGGCAATTACTTATTCACAGCAGATCCCGGACTTGCAGACATATTATGATTTAAGGAAGTCGGTAGATTGGAACAACTTCTGCCCCGAGCAGTCAGAAAAAGCGATCAATAACAGCGTTTATTTTATATTAGCCAAAGATGGCGATCTTCCTGTAGCCATGGGAAGAGTTGTTGGAGACGGAATGTATTTTACCATAGTTGATGTAGTAGTAAGACCTGAGTATCAGGGACAGAAGATCGGATCTACTATCGTGAACAGGATTGTAGAGATTATACAGGCAGAAGCTCCCAAAGGCGCAAGGCTTAGCATTCAGCTCATAGCTGCGCAAGACAAAGAGCAGTTTTATGTAAAACAGGGATTCAAGATCCTTCCACACGAGAACTGTGGACCTGCCCTTAGAAAAGTAATATATACGTAATAAATGACAAAACCCGGAATAAGTAACTTATTGGAATCTGAATACTGGATATATGCTGAGTTTCAACTTCAATCAAAAGAAGAAACAAGGTGTTGAAAGAGTTCAGATAGGGGATAAAGTTCTATTTGAAGGAACTGTTTGATTTGATTTTTTACATTTGCCTTGCGTACAAAGTGTGCGCAGGGCATTTTTGTTGCACTGTCTATAACTACAAGGGTAGTATTTATACAACTAATATATAGATGAAAAATCCATACTAATTCTGCATTTCTGATATATTATTACCATGATATGTGGTAGAATAATGAAACTATGATTTTGATATATATTGCGTATTGTAGCCTATAGTAAACGACTTTAGAAATGCCTTATGCCAGTTATCTAATGCTGTCATATAGGACATTTGATGATTGGCAAAGTGCATTTCCTTAAGCCATTTACTATTATTAAGGAACTATGACAATACCAAAATCTCAGAACTCATAGAAGAAAAAGACAACAAGTAGGAGCAGTAAATGGTAGATTTAAGTAAATCAATTGAAGAACTGGAAAATGATTACTGGGGCGAGCCCACACATGATACGTACATTATTGTTACTTGTCATGAAGCCAGGCAAAAGCCCATTGAAAGCTTGTCGGATGAAGAGATCAGATGTTTGATCGGACAAAAGATCGGACTTAAATACCTTCTTCCAATAGCGATAGAGATGTTAGCGAATGAACCGCTTGTGTGCGTGACACATTTTGAAGGAGACCTTCTTCTGGCGTTACTTAGCCTTGATGACAGGGATTGGACAGATAATCAGGAAGAATTAGATTCCCTTAAGAAGATAGTCGAGGATAATCGTTCCGATATCGAAGCGAATGAAGAAATACCAAGTGAACTATTAGATAGGTTTAAATAAGAGTGCTCTTGATGATTCAAACCGACTTCCAGGAGCATGACTCTTCAGAATGAGCTGATAGAAAAGATTGTATGCAAAAAAATAAAAGTATACAAATAGCATAATAAGTATCTATATGATGTAAGGAAATGATATGGCAATAAGACAAGCAACAATTTCAGATGTATCTCGCATAGCAGAGCTGATAGTTACAAATTATCGTACTAATTTTTATCCGATCTTTAAGTACGATGCATTCTATTTTGGCGAGTTAAATGTTCTTGATACAGCGAAAGAATATTTGGATAATCCGGATATTCTGAATAATACCTATGTTTTTGATGATGGTGTAGTAAAAGGCATGATAAGGCTTGATGACAGGCAGATCATAAAATTGTTTGTAGAGCCGCAGTTCCAGAGCCAGAAGATTGGTGCAAAGCTCCTTAACTTTGCTACCAAAGAAAAGAAAGCGGACTGGCTTTGGGTTCTTGAGCAAAACGAAAGAGGAATAGCTTTTTATAAACGCAACGGATTTGATTTTACAGGAGAAAAAATGCTGGAAGATGATTATGTTTCTCTCCTGAAAATGAAGCTTCAGAAATAATTATTGAATCAGACTTTTTTGTAGGGTATGAATTTAAGCAAAGCCTTTTGAAAGTTCAGCAGGCTATACTTATATGGATGCGTACTAGTTGATGAAGAAGCTGTAAAAGCTTGCATTGGGATTTGCACAGGAGTAGACGAAAATGGAGTATAAGTTTGCTACAAGGGAAGAATTATCTGTAGAAGAAACAGTGCAGACAGTTATTTCTGAATTAGAAGAGAGCTGGATCTACAAGCTGATCGATCACGAGATAGAGAAGGTATAATAATGTGTGGCGCTAATATTACGGTTTATGGAGAATGAAAATGTGCGGAATATGCGAAAGAATAAAAGAGACAAAAGAAGGAAAAAATCCCTTTCTTGTTAAGGAACTTGAAACGGGATTTGTGGTTATTGGAGATTTTCAACATTTTAAAGGATATACTCTTTTTCTTTATAAGGATCATGTTGTGGAACTGTTTGATCTTGATAAGGAAACAAGAGCTAAGCATTTGCAGGAGATGACTCTTGTTGCAGAAGCTGTCAAAAACGCTTTTGGAGCCGAAAAGATGAATTATGAATGCCTTGGTAACGGCGAAGGTGGTGCACATATACACTGGCATCTTTTCCCTAGAAGAGCAGGAGATATAGAGAACTATGGCAACAACGGAAAGGGACCAGTTTGGTGGTATCCTATGGAAGAAATGTATGCTGATAGTAATAGACCCGGCACCGAAGAACTTGAGGAGATGAAAGCAAAGCTTCTTTGCGAGCTGGATAAACTGCTTAAATAAGCAAAATGAGTGGATTATTATGAATACTATTCTGATTGGCACATTTTCTATCACAGCATTGGTATTTATGTAAGAAATAGAAAGTTTGGAGAATAGAGAGTTGTAAAACAACAACTAAAGATATTCATCTAGGCAAGGGAGTATGGAATACAGTGAATAAATATATTAGAACCATAGAAATAATCATGGTATCCATAATAACAGATTTAATTTTCCTTATATCAATTTTATCGGCCGAATTCGGATTTATGTCTATTTTCCATATACTTCTTATCCTGCTTCCGTTTTTGTGCAGCATTTTGTTTTATATGATCATTCAGTCTCCATCGCGAAAAGAGAAAGTGGCTTTCACTTTATTCAGGATATTATTATTGCTTGCTTGGGTGAAATTTTTGGATTTTAGATTTCTTGGAGGCGACTCACAAGAAATGTTCTTAAGTTATGTTTTGTTAGTTATTTTCCTGGATGCAGTTTTATCTGTACCTGTTTTTTATCTAATAGGATGGTGTTTAAAAAGGAAACAATTAAGTGTTACCTTGGGCATTCGTTGCAAAAGTATTGTAATGGTATTGCTGACCTGTTTTATGATCATCACAATTTCCATTTTGCTAAAAAACTACTGGCATTATTTTGATGGTTCGTGGTCGGCAACTTATGTTGGTATATATAGTAATGATAGGGTTGTTCTTGATCAGCATTATTTTTGTTACAACGACGTAGTTGAAGCAGATTTTAAGGTTAGAGGCAGAACTATAATATTGGATATGGATTCTATACGAATAAAAGAGAATTCATCAGATCTTTATTCAGATTCTCAAAAGCAGTATATGTTAGACGAAATCATGATCTTAGCTGAAAAAAATGGCATTAACCTGTCAGGTTCGAATTCCCAAATGTGGTTTGCCCATGACTGGGACCATTTTGAGGCTACCTCTTTAGGACGAGTATATGACACGGTTCCACCCTATAGATATAATGATGTTCCGTGGTGGGGGTCTTATGTTGATAATGATACTAATGATAAGGTTGTTCTTGATCAGTATTATTTTTGCTACAACGACGTAGTTGAAGCGGATTTTAAGTATGGAGACGGTGCGATAGTATTGGATATGGATTCTATACGAATAAAAGAAAATTCATCAGATAATTATACAGATTCTGAAAAGCAGCAAATGTTAGACGAAATCATTTCTTTAGCTGAAAGTAATGGCTTTCACCTGGCAACTTCGGATGGGGAAGTGTGCTTATACCTATACCATCATAGCTTTACAAATTTTAACGTTTTCCATCCAGTAGTTGAGTGAGACTTGGCATAATTATTACTAATTTGGGCAGGGATGAAAAAATGTTTTTTGATGTTGATGATTTAAAGACAGAAGATTTGGATTAACATGAGCTTTACTTGAGGAGGACAGCTATGAAGATTGAAATGGAACCAATTGGCTATGTTAGAAATGAAGTTAAGGACAGAAAAGATGTTTCCTGGGGTGAGGATACTTCTTCTATAGTTCTGGATTCCCAATACATTTCAGGATTGAAGGGACTCGAAGATTTTTCTCATGTTATCATTCTTTATCATCTTGATAAAGCAAAGTATGAAAAAGATAAACATCTGCAAAGAAGACCGCAGAACAGAGAAGATATGCCACTTGTCGGTATTTTTTCCCAGAGAGGAAAAGATAGACCTAACCGCATCGGAATGACTTCCGTCAAAGTGTTTTCTGTTTCTGAGGATACACTGGTTGTTAAGGGACTTGATGCCATAGATGGCACTCCTGTTTTGGATATAAAACCGTATTACCCTGTATATGATAAGAAAGATGCGGCTGTCCCTGAATGGGTAGATCGTTTGATGGAACATTATTTCTAAATATACTTTTTGTAGAGGATTATTTTAATGAAAAGGCTGATTCACAGATAAGCTTTTTGGAGCTACTTGATAAGCTGGACGAGGAATTACTTAAAAAGATGCTTAGCAAAAAGGATGTCATAAGTTTTGTATTAACTAACGCAGCGGATCCTGAAATTGCTAAGTGGTTAGGCGAGGAACATGGAAATAAGAATAGCGACTAATGACGATATTGAATACATGATGAGTAGCAGGCTGGAGATGCTTAAGGAGGTCAACTCCCTTGATCCGGACTACCAGTACTCCCAAAGCTTTGTTGAAAACAGTAGAAGCTTTTTTCTTGATGGACAGCAGACGACAGTCCTTGCTTTAGATGGAGACAGGGTTGCGGGTTGTGCAACTATATGTTATATCACGCTCATGCCAACCTTTTCACACGCAACGGGTAAACGTGCCCATTTGATGAATGTTTATACTGCAAAGGATTATCGCAGGCAGGGAATCGGTATGAAGATGGTGTCCATGCTTATAGATGAAGCCTGGAATAAAGGCGTAACAGAAATAAGTTTGGATGCTACAGAAGATGGACGTGCTTTATACGCTAAGTGTGGATTTATCTATTCTAATGAATGTATGGTTTTAGTAAAATAAATCAGACGGATTTTTAGGGAGAGAATAATGAAGCATAAGAGACTTAACAGAGCTGGCTGGGGAAAAGGATATACAGTAGAAGGCATGAGCGCACTAATGGAACATGCTGTAAAAGTATATGGAGCACACACCTTTGAAGGTGAGTGCGCAAAAGAAAACATAGGCAGCAGAAAGGTTATGGAGAAGCTGGGTATGGTGTATGATCACAGTTCCTCATATACCAAGAATGATGGTAGTGCTACCTTTGAATCAGATATATATACACTAACAATTTCCAGTTTGGATAAATAATATGATGTAGAAGAGACTAAAATGGAACAAAGAATTATATTGGAAACAGACAGATTGCTTCTTAGAGAAATGAATATTGATGATTTTGATGCATTATACAAAGTCCTCGCTGATAGGGACATCATGCAGCATTATCCATATACTTTTGATGAGAAAAAAGTCAGAGATTGGATTGAAAGAAATATGAACCGATATCATGATAACGGTTTTGGACTGTGGGCTGTGTGTTTGAAAGATACTAGAGAGATGATTGGCGATTGTGGATTGACACTTCAGAATATTGAGGGAGAGATGCTCCCTGAGATTGGTTATCACATTCGCGCAGATCATCAGCGTAAAGGTTATGCTAAGGAAGCAGCTGCTGCTGTACGAGACTGGGCTTTTGCTAACACGGATTATCCTGCAATCTATTCATATTGCAATTATACAAATATCGGTTCTTATAAGACTGCAGAATCTATTGGAATGCATTTTGAGAAAGAATATCCGTATCCGGACAACAAGATTACTCATGTATCAGTAATCTTTCGTGGAGAAGTAAATGTTGAGTGACGATGCTAAAAAAACGATTATTAGCAATGCAATTAAATATATACAGAAAGTATTCGATAATAATTCGGACGGACATGATACAGACCATTCTCTAAGGGTTTATCACAATGCCCTTTCTATTAGTTCTAAGTATCAGGAAGCGGACTTGTTTGTGATCTCTTTGGCAGCTATTCTTCATGATGTCGATGATCACAAACTTTTTAATACCAAGAACAATCAGAATGCGAGAACTTTTTTGGAAGGTCAGGATATTCAGGTTGAAACCATAGAATGGATAGTGGATATTATAAATGGAGTATCCTTTAGTCATAATAAGGACAAGGTGCCTGAGACACTGGAAGGGAAAATAGTACAGGATGCGGACAGGCTCGATGCAATTGGAGCTATAGGAATAGCAAGAACATTTGCGTATGGCGGAAAGCATGACAGGTCTTTGGAAGATTCATTAAAACATTTTGATGATAAGCTTTTACTTCTGAAAGATTTGATGAATACTGAGGCAGCAGCTGATATAGCCAGTGAGCGCCATGCGTTCATGGAAGTATTTCTTGAAGAATATAGAAAAGAGTGTTGAACAGAGGGGAGCGTTATGGGGAAAATACCATCTGTAGAAGAAATAAAGAATTACTTAGAAGCGTTTGAGAACGCTAGTAGGGATAATCATGTAATAAGAGGCTCTAGCATTGAAGAAATTGCAATGAAGCGCAAATTAACATTACCGTTGATGTCAGCATGTGAGCAAATTAATGCTGATCCTGAAAAAATATGGAAATTATGTAAGAAATTCGCTCAGTTCTCACATGCCCCGATAAAGCTAAATGAATATGTGCGAATGACTTCATTTGCTCAGGAAGAATGTATTGTAGATACTGTATTAAAAACACTTGAAACATATCATCCTTCTGAACAACATACCAGTGCTGATTTTGGATTTGATATAATAGGCTATTATTACTGTATAGCTCTAATTTCTCAGTCGGATTATAGAATAGAAGACTGCAAAAACAGGCTTCATGAAATATGTCGTTTTTATATTCAGAATCCGAGCAATAGTATTGATGTATTAAAAAGAAATATGTCTGTACTAAAAAACAAGCGTCCATACTTAAGGGAATATGAGGAATACCTTGAATTAGAAAACAGTTCAGAAGAAGATTGATCTGTTTATGATTAAATAGAATCTGGTTGTAGTTACTGTATAGGAAAAATGAAATGAACAATCAAGAAATTGTAGAATCTAAAAGACTAATAATGAGGCGCCTTATGCCTGAAGACTATAAGGTAATGACTGCCTGGGATATGGATGAGAGAGTTTTTAAGTATTTGCTTGGCTCTGCATGTAAGTCTCCTGAAGAGCCACTTGCATGGCTGCCTAAGAAAGACCCCACTTCCAAGATCAATATACTCATGCTGGTGTCTGATAAAGAGGATGGACATGCAGTTGGAATCTACGCTCTTAACCATGATGTGGACAGAGATGTGTGGACTTTATCTTATGTCAACAGATACGATGACTGGGGCAAAGGCTATACCGTAGAAGGAATGAATGCACTAATGATGCATGCAGCAAAGGTCTATGGGGCACGCACATTTGAGGGTGAGTGCGCAAAGGAGAACATAGGAAGCAGAAGAGTCATGGAGAAACTTGGGATGGTGTACGACCACAGTTCGTCATATACCAAAAATGATGGAAGTGCAACTTTCGAATCAGATGTATTCCTGCTAACAATCCAGAAGGAGAAAGGTTAAAATGAAAGTCAGAGAATTATATGATCACATATGTGCACTATCGCAGGACTTGGATATAACAATCGAAGATATTAATGTTTGTACCATGATTATAAAAGAAGGCAAATTGTTCCTTGCAACTGGCTATGAGGATACGCCTGAAAATGAGGATCCTGAGCTATGTCCATTAAGAGCTCATTATCTGAAAAAATATCTGGATGAACATAAAGATGCCTTTGACTATGAGGTGTACTGCAGCACTTATCCTTACAGTGATGATACTGCAAGGAAACCGTCTGTAAAGACCAAAGTTACACCTGTAAATCTTGACTTATATACCAAGGATGCTGTTAACCTTCTGGCTCCGGAAGAGCTTGATGAAAATGGTATACCTCTTTGGGTTAAAGCTCAAAAAGAAAGAAAGCCTGGCTTTTTTGAGAGGTTGTTTGGAAAAAAGAATGAGAAAAAATAAATTGTTTACGATAACTATTATATGCCTAGGATTAGTAACTGCCTGTACAGATCAGGGCAATGACAATTTAAAAAGACAATAAAAGTGCCATTGAAGATACCGGCAATTCTGAGATTGAAGAAAAAGCAGATGCGGCAGATTCTAAAAAACGGACGCAGTTTTAGACAGTCCCCTTAAGAAATTGCACCCATTTAATGACGCCAAAGAAGATAAGAACACAAGCGAAGCTTTGGTAGATGAAGAAGATGGAAAAGATGAAAAAGATGAATAAATTGGTTGAATAACACGCAGTGAAATAAGCCGGATGACAAAAAATCTGTCATTCGGTTCATTTTTTGTTATAGTAGTACATAGTTTAATAATTTGAGATTAAAGATTTTTTGATAAAAGAGGTTTATAACATGGAATACACACACATCGTTCAGTATTACGAAACCGACAGGATGGGAATAACGCATCATTCAAATTATATCAGGTGGATGGAAGAAGCCAGGATAGATTTTCTGTCTCAGATTGGATGGGACTATGCAAAGCTTGAAGAAATGGGGATAATATCACCGGTTTTGAATGTGAACTGCGACTATAAGATCAGTACTACGTTCTCGGACCATGTTCAGATAAGTGTCAAGGTCAAAGAGTTCAAAGGCGTTAAGCTCCATCTTGCATATGAGATGAAGAACGAGGCGGGTAAGACTGTATGTAAAGCTACATCTTCTCATGCATTTTTAGACAGAGAAGGAAGGCCTATACGTATGAAAGACGAACAGCCTGAGCTTTACAAGGTACTTAACGACCTGGCTGTGGAGTAAGAGTTTTAGAGGGAGAATAAGTAACATGAGTAACAAAGAAGAGTGGAACAGAATTTTGCAGATAATCGGGGATGATGCATGCGACGAAGATAAGGAATTTAAAGGCAATTGTGTAAGAAAGTTCAATTTCTTAAGAACTATTTTTTATATTGTTGTATTTGGAAGTGCCTTTTATATCTTTCAAGGTGGAAGGCTTATTCCGCATGATAGTACCTGGCTTAGGCTCATTGTAGTAGCTATTTTACTTACAGAAATATTATATCTTAAGCAAAAAGAGTTCTTCACCGCGAACTTAACAGATATGCCTTCAGAGAATGCCGCCCGGATAAAGGCCTTTCAAGGTACCTTTCCTTTGTTCCGACAACCCTGAACAAGCAGATGTTGTGGAGTGTTACTCAGTATAATTTCGGAAACATTTTGTATAGACTTGGAAAAATAGATAAAGCGTCTAAATGTCTTGGCTTTATGCAGGAAGCATCCGCAACAGCCGACAATATGCTGATAGCTTTGCATTTAAAGCAGCTTATAGCGCTTTACTACAATGACTATAATACAGTTAAATCCTGTGCGGACGAGGGATGCAAGCTTTACCCTAAGGCTAGGCATTCTATATGGAATTTTAAGATATACAAAGACTTGCAGCTGTACAGAGACTATGCTTATTGCTGCATAAATAATGACTATGAAAAGATATATACCGTACTTGGCACTCCTCAGGAAAGACCTTTGGATGAAGTTGCAAGGCAGTACTATCTGTATCTTACAGCCAAAAAGCTTGGTGATATTGAAAATGCTGAGAAATACAAAAAGTATATATCTGAAAATGCCGGAACTACCTGGTATGGCAAAGCTGTTGAAGCTGACTTCATTCCTGAAGAAAAGCCCAATAACTATCCTGGGTATGTTGTAAGTGATGAAAAGCTACATAATCCAAGTAAGGTGGATAGGGAAAGACTAAAATATTTACTTATAGGAGTACTGATCGTTCTTTTGTTTTACTATTTACCAAGACTTTTTTGAGGATTTAGTGGTAGAGGCCAAAATATGATCCTGCTTGTGGTACTGGAGGAATGCTTTCTGTAGCGGAGGAATATCTTCATAGTCTTAATGCGTCTACAGAACTCGTGTCTTTTGGCCGGGAGATTAATGATCAGACTTTTGCTATTTGCAAAACCAATTGAATAGCTATATATCATTGTATATAACTAAAAAGCGAGCATCATCTGGCGTTTTACGATAGATGATGCTCGCTTTTGCGTTATTTATCGCGGAAATTTATTTTCGCTTTTATATCGCAATATATGAGAAGTAATTGTGTATATCTGAATAGAAGACTTTGCAATTAATAAATATAATTCTAAATATCATGTTACAGGTGTAGATGTTGTAACCTGTGCAATAAAAAGCAATTTAAGAATAAAGCTATAACAAACTGAAAATCATACATATAGGGAATGCTAAAACTTTGGGGATTCCCAGGAATCGGCTAAGACTAGGGCAACCCTATATACATGAATTTTCAGAAGCTATTTATAGCTGTTAATAAGATGAGAGGTACTTTAACCAATGAACAGAGAAGAAGCAAGAAAAAAAGCCGAAGAGCTTGTAAAAAAGATGACCTTTGAAGAAGTGGCATCACAGCTGCGTTACGATTCTCCGGCGATTGAAAGACTCGGAGTTCCGGAATACAACTGGTGGAATGAAGGACTTCACGGACTTGCCCGCAGTGGAACCGCGACTGTATTTCCTCAGTCTATAGGACTTGGAGCAACATTCGATAAAGAGCTCATGGAAGAGATCGGTAACTGCATCGGTACAGAAGCAAGAGCCAGATATAATGAATCTTCCAAGAGAGGCGACAGAGATATCTACAAGGGACTTACAATCTGGTCACCCAATGTTAACCTCTTCAGAGATCCTCGTTGGGGAAGAGGACAGGAGACATACGGCGAAGATCCGGTACACATCTCCAAGATGGCAATTCCTTTTATCAAGGGTATTCAGGGCAAAAAGAAGACTATGCTTGCTGCAGCCTGTGCTAAGCACTTTGCAGTACATTCAGGACCTGAAGCTTTGCGTCATTCATTTGATGCAAGAGTAAGCCTTAAGGAGATGTATGAGACATATCTTCCCGCTTTCGAAGCTTGTGTCAAAGAAGGCGAAGTTGAAGCTGTCATGGGCGCTTACAACAGAACTAACGGCGAGCCATGCTGCGGACACAACTATCTTATGAAAGAAGTCCTTCGTGGCAAGTGGGGATTCAAGGGCCACTTCGTATCTGACTGTTGGGCTATCAGAGACTTCCATGAGAATCACAAGGTTACAGCTACTCCTGAAAGAAGTGTCAAGCTTGCTCTTGAAGCAGGATGTGATGTTAACTGCGGCTGCACATATCAGAAGATCCTCTCTGCTAAGAGAAAAGGACTTATTGATGAGAAGACTGTAAGAGAGTCTGCTATCAGACTTTTCACAACACGTTTCATGCTTGGAATGTTTGAAGAGAATGAATGGGATAGCCTTGGATTTAAGGATATCGATACCAAGGAGCACAGACAGCTTGCTGACAAGGCTGCTCTTGAAAGCGTTGTACTTCTTAAGAATGACGGCATCCTTCCTCTTGATAAAAAGAAGATCGGAAGCATCGCTGTAATAGGACCTAATGCTGATTCCAGAGCTGCTCTTATAGGTAACTATCACGGAACACCGGGAAGACATGTGACTGTCCTTGAAGGAATCATGGACGAAGCAGGAGATGACATAAGCGTACATTACGCTAAGGGTGCTCACCTCTTCATGGACAAGGAAGAGAACCTTGCCAAGCCTTTTGACAGAGTTACAGAAGCTGTTATCGCAGCTGAGAATACAGATCTTACAGTTCTGTGCCTTGGACTTGATGAGACACTTGAAGGAGAAGAGGGAGATACAGGTAACTCCTATGCTTCAGGAGACAAGAACACTCTTGAGTTCCCTGAAAGCCAGGAAGTACTCTTCGATGCACTTGTTAAGACAGGTAAGCCTATCATCCTTCTTGTTATGACAGGAAGTGCTATGGATCTTAGATTTGCCAACGAGCACTGCGCTGCAGTCCTTCAGACATGGTATCCGGGCGGACAGGGTGGTAAGAGCATCGCTGATATCCTCTTTGGTAAGGTATCACCTTCAGGTAAGCTCCCTATTACTATCTATAACAGCCTCGAGGATCTTCCTGAGTTCACAGATTACAGCATGAAGGGCAGAACCTACAGATTCATCGAAGATTACAACAAGGTTCTCTTCCCGTTTGGATATGGTCTTACTTATTCCAAGACTAGCGCTAAAGATCTTAAGGTTGTTAAGGACTTCGCAGATGGAGATGCACAGGTAGAAGTTACTGTATCTAATACAGGCGATGCTGATGTAAGTGATGTACTTCAGCTCTATCTTAAGGTTGCTGACTCAGCACTTGAAGTTCCTAATGCTCACCTTGTAGACTTCGAAAGAGTTGAACTTAAAAAAGGCGAGACCAAGACAGTGGCATTCACAGTACCTAAGAAGTCACTTATGGTTGTAAACGAAGAAGGCGAGAGAGTCTTCGAAGGCTCCAAGGCTGATATATATGTAGGATTTGCAGGACCTGACAAGAGAAGTGCTGAGCTTACAGGAACAGCAGCTGCACATGTCAGCATTGAGTTTTGATCTGATTAACTAAATAATTCGATATAAAAATCGTATATCAGGATTTTGTTAGAAAAAAATATTTAAAAAGTAAAGTCAAAAGTGGCATATCGTATCCTGCGATATGCCATTTGGAAAAGAGGAATTTAAAATGCGTGGACCGGTTGCTCCAAGAGATCCGGAGAAAAAGAGACAGTTTTACTTTCTGATGAAGGATAAGAATGTATTTGCCTTTCCAACACCTGATGGAAAGGGAATCACTCCCATCTATCTCGATGGCGGAAGACTTATAGAAGCAAGTAAGTTCGTTGGTAATCTTTCTGATGAAAATCTTATAGATATGCTGAAAACAGCGCAGGGCTTTAAAAAGCTCGTTCATAGTATCGGAGTAATAGTTGATGGCTGTGACAAGGATACAGAGTGTAAGTTCGTATTCCAGTTCTATGGCAAGAATGACCTCCTTGGAGGCGGAACACTTCTTGAGATGCCTGTAGCTTGTAACGGAGCAGAGCACCTTCTTGATCTTTCTGCTATCGATCTTACTGATGAAGATAAGGAAGTTGGTCAGTGCCGCTTTGAATATGGCGCTAATGACTTTACTGCCAATGTGACAGTTAAGCTTTATCTTAATGACGGATTTGATGCACCTGTTCAGGAAGAGGATGCACCAGTAGATCTTGAAAGCGCAGAATTTGCAGCACATGTAAGGGACAGCGTCCTTCAGGTTGGTAACTCCTACAGATTCAACAAGGCTGTAGAAAAGGCAAGACGCGGAGAAGATACAACGATCGCATTTATCGGCGGTTCCATAACACAGGGCGCCGGTGCTGTTCCGATCAACACAGAATGTTATGCATATAAGACATACGAAGCTTTCAAAAAGCTCACAGGAATGGATGAAAACATCCATTACGTAAAGGCCGGTGTAGGCGGAACTCCTTCAGAGCTTGGAATGCTCCGCTATGATAGAGATGTAAGAAGAGACGGCGAGGTTGAACCGGATGTAGTTATCGTTGAATTCGCTGTTAATGATGAAGGCGATGAGACCAAGGGTGTCTGCTTTGAAAGTCTTGTCAGAAAGATCTGGAATGGCAAGAGTCAGCCTGCAGTTATAATCCTTTTCTCAGTTTTTGCTAACGATTACAATCTTGAGGATAGACTCAGCCCTGTAGGTAAAGCCTACGATCTTCCGATGGTAAGTCTTAAAGCCTGTGTTACAGACCAGTTCTATAAGACCAAGGATACAGGAAGACTTATTACTAAGGCACAGTATTTCTACGATGTATTTCATCCGACTAACACAGGCCACAGCGTAATGGCTATGTGCCTTGAGCAGGTAATGAAAGACATGCTCGATAATAAGAGCGAAGTAGATACAGATTTTGACAAGGTGGTATCACCTATCGGTACTGACTTTGAAACAGTTGTTCTTTTTGACAAAAAAGATAAGCCTGTAGAAGCTCTTATCGACGAAGGTGATTTTGACAGCACAGATACAGAGCTTCAGGCTGTTGAGATGAACATGGATATTAAGGGTACTAAGCAGTTTCCAAATAACTGGAGATTTGATGCCAAAAAGCACGGTTCATTTTCAAAGCCATTCACAATGGAAGTTGAAGCAAAGCGCCTTGTTATCATAAACAAGGATTCAGGAAGCCCTCTTGAAGGAGTAGCTGATGTATACGTTGATGGGGAATACGTTAGAAGCATCAATCCTTTGGATAACGGCTGGGTACACTGCAATCCTCTGATAATCCTTAATGATAGAGAGTGCAAAAAGAGAAGAGTAGAAGTTAAGATGGCTAAGGGAAGCGAAGAAAAGAGTTTTACGATTCTTGGATTTGGAATTGTAAGATAAGTCTTCTGCGATTGGTCTTTTGATTTATTTATAAAAACGGGTATAAAACTATAAAGTATTGACTAGAGGTTATGACAATGAAAAGAAGAATAGTTGGGTTATTACTTGCTTTAAATATGGTATGTTTGGCAGGCTGCACCGCCGCAAACAGTGGTGGTCAAGGATCCTTAGCTCAGGGAGAAAGCACGCAGCAGGCAGCGCTTGAAGCATCAGCGGATTCATCTGCAAACGCATCAGACTCAAGCGCTGCAGCTTCTACACAGTCAGCTGACAACACTTCAATATATGAAAAGGAGTGGTACAAGGAAGCTATAAAGTCCGGACTTCTCTCAACCGGTACAAACGGAAGATTAGAGAATTTTGTCAATAAGCTTCGAAATGGTGAAAAAGTCACCATCGCTATGATCGGCGGGTCAATTACAGAGGGCGGCGGAGTTAAGGATACTACAAAGTCTTATTGCGATCAGTTCATTACAATGCTAGGGGAGCAGTATCCTGATGCAGAGATTGAATATGTAAACGCCGGTGTTGGCGGTACACCTTCTGCGCTTGGTATCATGCGCTATGACAAAGACGTTACATCGCTTTGCAGCGAAACTCCTGATCTTGTAGTTGTAGAGTTTGCAGTTAACGATTATGAAGAGCCTACCGAAGGAAGAGCCTATGAAAGTCTTGTAAGGCAGATACTGGAAGAAGACGATGAGACAGCAGTAATGCTGATGTTTGCAGTCTTTAAGTCCAAGTGGAATCTTGAAGATCTTTACATTCCTGTAGGTAATTTGTACGGACTTCCAATGGTAAGTGTAAAAGACGGTACAGCTGCAGCATTTGAGTCAGGAGATCTTTCAGACAGCCTTTACTTTAGTGATGAGTATCATCCAACAGCTCTTGGTCACAAGATCATGGCTGATACAATGATGAATCTCATAAATGAGATAGACTCTAAGATCAAGACCAAAACAGCAACTGATAAGATTGCTCCTGTTCCTGAGACTTACTATTATTCACCGGATTTCCTTAACATGAAGCTGGTTACAAGTAAGGACTCAAATGGAGCCAAGGTTAGTACCGGAAGCTTTACTCTTACGGATACTGAGGTTCATCAGAGTGTCAGGAGCGACGAAGTAACATTCCCTGATAACTGGTCACGAGACGTCAGCGGTAACGAGCCTTTTGTTTTGGAAGCCAATTGCAAGAACATCCTTCTTGACTACAAAGCAGCTAATAACTCAGAATATGGAGAAGCAGAAGTATATGTAGATGGCGAGCTGATGCTTACTATCGATGCTAATAGAGCTGATGGCTGGAACAATAATAATGTAGAGATTGCATTTGATGATTCTAAAGTTTCCTCTCACAAGCTTGAGATCAAAATGGCAGAGGGAAGTGAAGACAAGAAGTTCACAATCCTTGCAATAGCTTATTCTGATGAAGAGATGAACCTTACTCAGGATAGAAGTGCTAAGGCAGCTGCTTCTGAACTTGCCGGAACTACAATGCTTGATGTGTACAAAGATTCATTTAAGCTAGGCGTTGCTCTTCCTAATAATGTATTTAATAGTATGACTGATTTTGATACTGCAGTTAAGGATAACTTCAACAGTATCACTTGTGAAAATGAGATGAAGCCTGAGTCGCTTCTTGACAAAGAAGCATCTGCAAGTGGTCTTCCGGATTCATATTATGAACCGGCTGTTCATTTTGATAACTGTCAGCCTAGTATCAATTACTGCGAAGAAAACGGCATCCAGATGAGACTTCATACTCTTGTATGGCACAATCAGACTCCAAGATGGTTCTTTACAGAAGATTACACAGATGACGGCGATCTTGTTGACAGAGAGACTATGCTAAGGCGAATGGAGAGCTATATAAAGTCAGTTCTTACATATTTTGACAAAGAGCATCCTGGTCTTATCTATGCAGTAGATGTTGTTAACGAAGCCTTTGACGTAGGCGACGGAGATGAGAACGGAATCAGACAGAAGAACAATCTCTGGTATGAGGTTGTGGGGCCTGACTATTACGTAAGAGCATTTGAATATGCAAGTAAATATACATCTGATGATTATTCTCTTTTCTACAATGACTATTCATGTATGTGGAAGGGTGATCTTATCCTTGAGAACCTCTCTGAAGTCAAAGAAAATGGCTGGATAGACGGAATCGGAATGCAGTCACATCTTTCAACCAGTGATGATATTGATAAGTTCCTTGAAACAGCCAAGTCCTTTCTTGATGCTGGATATGAAGTTCAGGGAACAGAGCTTGATATAGGCGTTAAGTCAAGTACTAATGCTGAATTTCAGAAGCAGGCAGATTTGTATAAGGCATATTTTGAAGGAATGCTTGAACTTAAGAATCAAGGCTATAACGTAACTAGCATCACAGTATGGGGCATCGACGATGCACATACCTGGAGAAGCGGTGAAGATCCGCTCCTTTTTGATAAGGATCTTAAGAAAAAAGATGCTTACTATGCAATAATAGAAGATTACGAATCTTGAGAAAAATATAGAAAATTATTACGAGGAATAGACCGATGCAGAGTTTGAATCCTATTATGAAAACTGATTATCCGGATCCGGATGTTATAAGAGTTGGTAATGCTTATTATATGGTGAGCACAACTATGTATTTTTTCCCGGGATGCGCTATTTTAAGATCTTATGATCTTGTTAACTGGGAGATAGTTAATTATGTTTTTGACAAACTGGAGGATAGCTCTGCTGAGAACCTCGAGAGAGAAGAAAGCATATACGGACATGGAATGTGGGCTCCGACCCTCAGATTCCATAACGGAATATACTATATAGCTTTTTCATCTGTTGATATCAAAAAGACTTACTTTTTTACCACAGATGATATTGAGAACGGCAAGTGGGAGAAACACTATATGGACGGTTTCTTCCATGACTTATCACTTCTTTTTGACGATGACGGAAGGGTATATGTAACTTATGGCAATGGAGATATCTGGATCACAGAGCTTGAGCCTGACCTTTCTGCTATCAAAGAAGGAGGCCTTTCCAAGATCATAATAAAGGATACAGATGATGTATATCTTAGATACGAAGGCTCTCATATCTATAAGATTGACGGCTATTATTACATCTTCCTTATACATTGGCCCAAGAGCGCCGGAATGAGAACACAGGTCGTATATAGAGCAAGCGATCTAAACGGCGAATTCGAAAGAAGAGACCTTGTGATCGATGATATCGGCAATCCCGGAAGAGGCGTAGCACAGGGCGGAATCGTTGATACTCCTGACGGAAAATGGGTTGCATATTTGTTCCAGGACTGCGGAGCTGTAGGAAGAGTACCTGTAATAGTTCCTCTTACTTTCAAGGACGGCTTCCCATATGTAAGTGATGATCTTAAGATTCCTTCTGAAAAAGAGATAAAGAAGTTTCTTGATACTCAAAATTTGGCTAAAGATCATAAATATGATAAACTATACACTTCGGACGATTTTAAATACGATGTGACCAAAACATCTCATCCTGATCTTAAAAAGCAGTGGCAGTGGAATCACCTTCCCTGTGATTCAGGCTGGAAGATCAAGCATGAAGGCGGTCTTGAGATCAAGAATACCAAGATAGCAACTAACCTTGTTCATGCCAAAAATATGCTCACCCAGCGCATGATGATGCCAAAGTGCTGCGCTCAGGTTACAGTTGATGTAAGCGGTCTTAAAGACGGAGATGTAGCAGGAATCTGCGCTATGCAGGGATGCTATGGCCTTGTGGGTGTCAGAAATCAGTCCTTCCAGAAAGAACTTGTCGTTATGGTCAGGAAGAAAGAGGAAGTTGACAGATTTGACAAAAGAATAGATTATCTGCCCGGTAATGTCGTATTTTCGCGTATAATAGATACAGACGTCGTTACGCTCAAGATTTGTGCTGACTTTACCGGAGGTAAGGATACTGCATATTTTTATTATGATGCGGGCGACGGAATGATTGATACAGGAATTAATCATAAGCTTCATTTTGGTCTTGATCATTTTACCGGATGCAGATTCGGACTATTTAATTTTGCTACCAAGCAGCCCGGTGGAAAAGCTATTTTCAACGACTTTGAATACGAAGCTTAGGATGATTACTGTCACCCGGGTTTTGTAAATGAAAAATAGCATTAATACAAATAATATTTATAAAAACAGTATTATAAAAAAGCTCTATTCAATGAGCATCACACAAAAAATAATAATATTCTACTTGATATTCGTTATAATACCCTTATTTGTTGTAGACGGTATTATAGCAGGTATTATTTGGAATGCAGAAAAAACGGAGAGGCAGACCTTAAATAAAGGCGTTGCCTCTTCTATTGAGTTTACTCTTGGTTCTGATTTTGGGATGATCGATGAGATGACTACATCGGTATATCTCAATAGTGGAATATATGATTTTCTAAATACAAAATATGCTTCGGAATATGACTACTACATTGCTTATGGCAATCTGCGCAAGACCTCGACCTTATGGGAGCTTGCAAGCCTTGAGCATTGTAGTTTTAATTTTTATGCGGACAACTCTACACTTGTCGGTGGTGGCGGAATTCAGACTATAGACAGTATCAAGGATACTCTATGGTATAAGGATTTTAAAGCCTGTGGCAGTAACAAGCTCTTATGGTTTGGTTATTACAAGGATGAGACCAGAAATATAGAAAATTCCAAGCATATATATCTGATTCAGGCTTTGGATTATTATCCGGAGCCTTCTAAAGAAAAAATACTCGTATTTGAACTTAGCTACGATTACCTTACTAAGGAACTTACAGAGCTTTCAGGTATTAACGAAGGCGTTTTGTTTGAAGTTACTCAGAAAGACCGTGTAGTTCTTTCTAATGATATCTCAGATACAACTTATGATGATTTCAGGATCAAAGCTGATGAAAAGAGTATTGACTATTCTATAAAAGCTAAGCTCTATGGCTGCGATATCGATATTAATGTATTAAAAAGAGAAAACTATGTTAAAAGGGCAGTAAATAAATATATTACTATTGTCCTTATTCTTGTTGCTATAAGTTTTATTATGCCGCTTTTTGGACTGACTTACTTCAGGACGCTTTTTCTGAACAGGCTGCTAAGACTAAGTAGTACGGTTAAGAGATATAATGACGAACACTTAGAGCTTGCAACTGATACAGAAGGCGATGATGAGATAGCACTTCTTGCCAGAAACTATAATACTATGGCAGAGCGCATCAATTATCTTATAGATACTGTCTATAAACAAAAACTTAGAGAAAGTAAATCCATCATGGCAAGGCAAAAAGCGGAGCTTTTAGCACTTCAAAGCCAGATCAATCCTCATTTTCTCTTTAATGCTCTTGAGAGTATCAGGATGCACAGTGTCATCAAAAGGGAACAGGAAACTGCCAGGATGATAGAGAATCTTGCCATAATCCAAAGACAATATGTCGAATGGGGAAGTGATATGGTCAAGATCAAAGATGAGATGAACTTTGTATCCGCTTATCTTGATCTTCAAAGCTATAGATTTGGCGACAGGCTTTCGTATTCTATTGATATAGACGACGAAGCCCTGGAATACGATATTCCAAAGCTGTCCATGGTAACTTTTGTGGAAAATGCCTGTATTCATGCTATAGAACCCAAAGCGTCAAAGGGTTGGATCTTCGTAAGAGCATATATCAAAGATGATAATATGTATATAGAGATAGAAGATACCGGAATTGGAATGGATGATGAAGATGTCTTGTCTCTTTCAGATAAGATGAATAATGCAAGTATAGATATGCTCAAAACCAGTGGCAGAGTGGGAATTATCAATGCATGCCTGCGACTTAAAATGTATGCGGGCGAGGGGACTTATTTTGACATATCTTCAGAAAAAGGGGTAGGAACTCTTATAACTATTAAGATTCCTGCTGATAAGAATACTAAATTAAGATAAGGATAGTAAAAATGCTCAGGGTACTGTTAGTAGATGATGAACCACATATATTACAGGGACTTAAAGCTCTTATAGACTGGAATAGCGAGGGCTACGAGATCGCTGCGACATTCTCAAACGGTCAGGATGCTCTTGACTATCTTAAGGATAACAGGGTTGATCTTATAATAGCAGATATCAAGATGCCGGTTATGACCGGTCTTGACCTGTTGAAAGAGATACGAAAAAGCGGTGTAAGCGATGCAGATTTTGTTATCAGCAGCGGCTTTGCCGATTTCTCCTATGCCCAGACTGCTATCAAGTATGATTGTAAGAGATATATATTAAAACCTGTTGATAAAGAGGTTTTATTAGAAATCCTTGGTGAAGTTAAGCAAAGAAATCACACTCAGGACAAGGCTCCTATATCCAAGGAGATGGAAGATGCATATTTTGAGCGTGATCTTATAGGCGTTATAAGAGGCAAATTCGATGATGTCATGCTGGGAAGAGTTCTTAATAAGATAAGTGATGATGATATCGTAAGATATATAGAGATACAGGCAGAAGAAGCCTTCCTTCCTGACGAAGACAGGGATGAATCTGACAAGATCGCCATGCAAAGGAAGATATACGAAGCTGCCAAGGCATTTCTTTCGGATAATGAATTTAATGCTGTATTTGATCCATCAGGCCATGATAACATTTATGATGTGGGATTTATATATACAAGATCCCTTTCTGTAAATATGGGATGTAGTGAAGAGGACTATTTTATTAAGCTTCACGATTATATACGCGACTATACCAATTTTGATATAAATCTTTTTGTTGGTAAAAGCGTCAAAGGGCTCAGGAATACAACAAAGTCCTACGGAACAGCCCTCCGGCTTAGATTCTTAAAAGGCTTTAGAGAAAAGCAGAGCATATACAACTACGATGATAATGATATAAAAAACAGTAATGAAAAAGTACTGATCTTAAAAGATTCTATTGACGATTTCATCCGAGCTGTCGAAGATTATGACAAAGACAGAATATTAGAAACCGTAGAAAAGCTCTACACAGATGTAAGAGAGTCAGGCGCCAGCAGCTTTATTGATATTAATATCAATTATATAGTTTTCCAGCTTATCAATCTTGCAGCCAAGCTTGATGATGATATAAACCAGGAAGAGATACTCAGGATAATCAGTGAGAAGACCTTTGAAAAAGGCGTTTTAAGAGGCAGTAAAGAGCATTTTAAACAGTTTGCTCTGGAATATGCCGATTACCTCTCTCAGCTTCGTAAGAACGTCTCCACAGGCGCTCTTGCCGATATAGAAAGGGAAGTAAGAGATAATTATATGAGCAATCTTACGTTGAAGGGTCTTGGTGACAAATATTATGTTAACAGCGCTTATCTTGGTCAGCTTTTTCATAAAAGATACGGCTGCTCTTTTAGGGATTATCTGCATAATTACAGGATTGAAAAGGCTATATCACTTCTACTTACAACAGATATGAAGATCTATGAGATAGCTGCTGCAGTTGGTTACAGGGATGTAGACTACTTTGTCAACAAGTTCATCGCAGTAAAGGGATGTACCCCTGCCAAGTTCAGAAAACAGGAGAAGAAAGACAATTAAAGTAAAATGGTAGTAAAGACAATTAGAGTAAAATGGCACTTAATGCCATATATACGAGGTTTTATATGAACAGAAAAAAGATAATAGCTGTAGTTCTTGTGGCTGTATCAGTTTTTATATTGATCCTGGGTAATAGGCTATTATTTGGGAATAACAAAAAGATCATAGAATTCACAGCCTTTTATGCGGCTCCCGGAATAGAGCTGAATAAGGACAATGAAATAAAAAATATCATAGCAAGTAAGACCGGCGTTATGGTCACAGAAACCTGGCTTCATGGTCAGACCGCTCAGGATGCTGTTGCCATGCTCATAGCATCAGGAGAATATCCTGATTTTATAGATGGCGGAGATGCTTCTAAGCAGCTCTATGAAGCCGGAGCGCTTATAGCCCTTGATGATTATATAGACAAGTATCCCAATATCAAGGCTTACTATTCTGATGAAGAATGGGACAGATTAAGACAATCCGACGGACATATATACTGGATTCCACAGTTTAGTAATTATAAGGGCAAAGATACTTCCTGTACTCACAATGATGAGGCATTCTGGATTCAGACAAGGGTTTTAAAGTGGGCAGGATATCCCGAGGTTAGAACACTGGATCAGTATTTTGATCTGATAGAATCTTACTATGAAGCCAATCCTACTATGGAAGATGGATCAGAGATCATCCCTTATACTATACTGTGCGAAGACTGGAGATATTTCTGCCTTGAGAATGCACCGCAGTTTTTGGATGGATATCCAAATGACGGATCTGTTATTGTAGATCCTGAGACTTTGAAAGTAATAGATTATAATACTACGCCTACTGCCAAGGCATATTTTATGAAGCTCAATGAGGAGTTTCATAAAGGTATAGTCGATCCTCAGTCATTTACTCAGACATATGAAGAGTATATAGCTAAGCTATCCACAGGAAGAGTTCTGGGAATGGTAGATCAGTGGTGGGACTTTGCAAGCTTTGCTCTTGATTCTATCAAGCAGGCTGGTCTTGATGAGCAGGGCTGTGAATATGTACCTGTGCCGGTTACTATCTCTGAAGACGTACATAATCAGTGGCATAGCTCAGGAGATCAGCTCAATGTATCGGGAGGAATCGCTGTTACAGTTGATTGCAGCGACGTTGATGCTGCTCTTGGATTTATTAATGACCTTCTAAGTGAAGATATACATAACTTAAGGTTCTGGGGACAGGAAGGAGTAGATTATCAGGTTGATGACAATGGAGTATTCTACAGAACTCCAGAGCAAAGGGAAAAACTCTTAAATACAAACTATAAGATGTCTCATATGTGCTACTATCCATATTTTCCCCGTTACAGAGGCACAAGCGACGACGGTATCAATTCACTTCTTCCAGAAGACCAGCCGGGAGAATATTATGACGGGCTTAGCGATAGCATCAAAGAGTGCTTCGATGCCTATGGAGTTAAGACCTATGTGGACATGCTTGGAAGTAATGAAGCTCCAGGCCCCTGGTATCCAATGTATTCATACTCCAACAGCATGACCAATGCAACCCCCGGAGGCCTTGCCTGGAACCTGATGGGCCAGGTCAAACACGAATACCTTCCCCAGTTGGTAATGGCAGATGATTTTGAAGCTATGTGGAAGAAATATATGAAAGCATACGAACGCTGCAATCCACAGGATTTTCTGGATGAGATGCAGGCTGAGCTTGATAGAAGAGTTTCATCTAAGTAACTTGCACCTGTAAAAAGACTCAAAGTGATGTTTTTTACAGGTGGGAAGTCTGTAAATAAGAAGCGCCCCTTCCATTTCGGAGTGGGCGTTTTCTTTTATAATCTATGAAGCGGATTGTGCTTTCTTCTGTATTCACTTGGTGTACACTTGTTGACCTGCCTGAATATCCTGTTAAAAGTTGAGATGCTGGCAAATCCTACAGCAAGAGATACCTCCGTGATAGACAGATCAGGCATTGCCAGAAGATCAGATGCTGCCTTGATCCTTCTGTGAGTAAGATATTCGTTAAAAGTAAAATTAGTATACTGTTTGAACAGTCTTGAGAAGTGGAACTTACTAAATCCTGCCTTATAAGCAATTGACTCAAGGCACAGATTCTCCATATAATGCTCATCAATATATTCAAGTACTTCATTGAATTTATCGATGTATTCTTTCTGCTTATAGATCCTGGTATTGGACAGCTTCATCTCGGAGATCCTGTATCTTCCAATAAGGGAGAAGAGCTCCAGAAGATGAGAGTATATCATGATATCTGCAAAATCACTGTCTGAGAAGTATTCTGTTCTCATCTGGATGAGAAGGTCATAGATATCATCATAGACAGGCAGGAAGGTCTCTTTTTTGATCACAATAGGCTTTCCAAGGATAGTGCTTATGGATGTGAATCCGCTAAGCTTTTCAAGGAAGTGAAGATCGAAAAGGAATATAAAACGAGCTCCTTTGCTTGGTGCATGCAATGAATGAAGAGAACTGGACGGGATGATAAGGATCTCTCCCGGAGTTATATGGAATTTCTCTTCAGAGATAGTAACTTCATACCACTCTTCAACGGGCATTATGATCTCAATTGCATTGTGCCAGTGAGTTTCGTAATCCTCATCCTGGTCATTGTACCAGATCCGGAGTGTCGAATCGTTAAGATATTGAACTATTTCCTGATTCTGTTTAAGTTTTCTGGTGCCTGCAAAATCTTTATTGATTATGTTAATTTCAGAATTTAACTTTTGAGCTGCCAAAGCCATTAAAATCCCCCTCTAACCCTAAAACAATAGCAAAAAATGCCTGCTTAAAATTTGCGATTTATCGGTCACAAAAATATTACCATGCAAAAAATAAAAAAATACAGGAAAAATTATTGTATTTTATAAGAAAAACTATGACACTTTTGACGCGAAATATCAATAAAATAATTGCTTTTTAAAGTAAGCAAATTCTGAATACGATAGCGCAATATCTGGCAAGTTAAGACTTATCATGGAATTTATAATTATTGATAAAGCTAGAAAAATAGCTGTTTTGGCTAAAAATAGCAATAATTGATAAATCATCTGCACAAAAATAAGCCTTTATATATTACATTTTTGGGCAAAAAGGTGATTTGCTTATTTCGAAAAGAGAGGAATTATTATGAAAGCAGTTGCTACAAACCCGATTCTTTCGGGCTTTTATCCTGATCCATCTATTGTCAGGGCGGGGGATGATTATTACATTCTGAATTCATCTTTTGCGTATTTTCCCGGTCTTCCGATAATGCACAGCAAAGATCTTGCCAATTGGCATCAGATCGGTAATGTGCTGTGTGATGATAAGTCTCTTCCGCTTGAGAATACCAGACTTTCACAGGGACTTTTCGCTCCTACCATAAGGTATCATGAGGGAAGATTCTATGTTGTATGCACCAATATCTCACATGGAGGCAATTTCATCGTAACAGCAGATGATATAAACGGCCCCTGGTCTGAGCCTGTATGCATCAAGGGTGCTGACGGAATAGACCCGAGTATCTTCTTTGATGAGGACGGAAAGTGCTACTATATCGGAACTCATCCCAATCCGGAAGGAGAGAGATACAGCGGCAATTACCACATCTATATCGGTGAGCTGGATACTGAGACTTTCCAGTTCTGCGGGGACAAAGTAGATGTATGGAACGGCTCTATGAAGAATATCATCTGGCCTGAAGGACCTCACCTTTACAAGAAGGACGATTATTACTACATCATGCACGCAGAAGGCGGCACAGGACCTAACCACTGCGAAGCAATCTGCAGAAGTAAATCTCTTTTCGGACCTTATGAAAATAATATGAATAACCCCATTATCACTCACAGGGATATGGGTAAAGAGTATCCTATCCAGTATGTAGGTCATGCTGATCTTGTAGAAACTCCTGATGGAGAGTGGTTCATGGTAATGCTGGGTGTAAGGCGTACTGAAGGCTACACAACTATAGGTAGAGAGACCTTCCTTGCCAAGGTGACATGGGAAGACGGCTGGCCGGTTGTAAATCCCGGAATAGCCAAGCTTACACAGACAGTAGATACCGGTCTTGAAGAAGTTAAGTGGGATGATGATGTCAAAAATAACAGAGACTACAGATTCTCTTCCATGGACAAGATAGGACCTGAATTTGTTACATTAAGAAACGAGCAGGAAGGAAGATACACTCTTTCTAAAGAAGGTCTTGTCATGAAGGCTTCAAAGCTTCCTATCACACAGGAGTCCAATCCTTCATATCTTGGCTTAAGAGTTCAGAATCATGCTTTTAAGGCATATGCAACAGTTAACACTACAGAGTCAGATAATCTTACAAAAGGCCTTGTGCTTATGCAGAATGAAGGCTTCTCTTTAAGAGTAGAAGTCAGCGAAAATAAGGCATCTGCTCTGCTTAGACAAGACGGCGCTGACAAGATCATAGGTCAGACAGAAGTTAAGGACGGATCTGTCACATTTGTAATAAAGGGCGATGGACTTAAGGGCCAGGCTGAAATAGTTGAAGGCGATAAGGAAGTTATGTTTGATGAAGTAGACATAAGAGCCCTTTCAACTGAGATAGCAGGCGGATTTGTAGGATGTACAGTAGGAATATATGCTTCTGATAATACAGGAAGCGATCTTACAAACAGCGCAGTATTTACAGACTTTAGATATGAGGCCTGATATACGGGGCACATATCTTATCTGTTATCAGACCATCTGTAATATGCCTTTGGTATGAGATTAATACAATAAATGAGGTTTAGAATGAATTACATTATTAAGAACGAAAACAGACTGGTTTTTTATTATCAGGCAGGAACTTGTAAAGGCGTACGCCGTGTTATCGGCAAGGTATCAGAGGATATCAACAAGGTTTTAGGTATAACTCCTGAGGAGCTTTTAGTTGAGTCCTTTGAAGATATATGTACTGATTCTGATAGTAAAGATATAAAAGGTATATATGTTGCAACACTTGATGGCGGCAATACCTCCCCTCTTACAGGGGACGAACTTGAAACTCTGCGTGGAAGAAGAGAGGCTTATGCATTTCTTCTTAAGACGATTCCCGGTGTTGAAGAGCCTATCCTTGTAATAGTAGGAAGTGACAAAAGAGGTGCTATTTACGGTCTGTTCCACCTGTCTGAGCTTCTGGGGGTGTCACCCTGGGTCAACTTTGCAGATGTAAGACCTGCTAAGAAGGACGAAGTTACTATAACAGATGAAGATACACTCATCTCAAGACAGCCTTCTGTTAAGTATAGAGGTCTTTTCATCAATGATGAGTGGCCATCTTTTGGTAACTGGACCATGAAGCATTACGGCGGATTTACAGCTAAGATGTACGACAATGTCTTCGAGCTTATCCTCCGTCTTAAGGGCAACTATCTCTGGCCTGCAATGTGGACATCAAACTTTTCACTTGATGGCCCTGGTCTTGCAAGTGCAGAACTTGCAGATGAATACGGAATCGTAATGAGTAACTCTCACCATGAGCCTTGCTCAAGACATTCTGAAGAGTGGGACCTTGTAAGAGGTGAAGATTCCAAATATGGCAATGCCTGGAATTTTGACAAGAACAAAGAAGGTCTTACCAACTACTGGAGAGATGGTCTTAAGAGAAATGCACCTTTTGAAAATATCATCACAGTAGGTATGAGAGGTGAGAGAGATAGTGAGGTCCTTGGAAGAGAAGCAACTCTTAAAGAGAACATCGACTACCTTAAGGAAGTTATACTGACTCAAAGAGATCTCATACAAGAAGTATATGGTGACAAAGCACAGGAAGTTCCTATGATGCTTGCTATATATAAGGAAGTAGAGAAGTACTACTTCGGAGATGAGAATACAGAGGGGCTTAGAAGCTGGGATGGTCTTGATGGCGTAACACTTATGCTGTGTGAAGACAATCAGGGCAATATGAGAAGACTTCCTGAATACGGCGAAGAACACAACGGCGGATTCGGAATGTACTATCATTTTGATTATCACGGAGACCCGGTTTCTTATGAATGGGTTAACAGCACATATATACCAAAAGTATGTGAGCAGATGAGTGAAGCATATGACAAGGGAGTAAGAGATATCTGGATCGTTAATGTTGGAGATCTTAAGCCTCAGGAATTCCCTCTTACATATTTCTTCGAACTTGCATATGACTATGAGAAGTGGAGCATCCATTCTGAGAAGCCATATCTTAGATTCCTTGATTATTTTGTAAATCAGCAGTTTAAGAACTTCCTTCCTGATTCAGAACTTGGAAGACTCAAAGAGCTTCTTGATGAATATACATATCTTAGCAGCATCAGAAAGCCTGAAAGTCTGTATCCGGGAACACTTCATAACTTTAACTATGGTGAAGCTGATCGCATATATGCTAAAGCCAAGGATATAAGACGAAGCTGCGACGAACTTGAGATGTTCATCTTAGGTAACAGGCTTAAAGAGATTGACTCTGCTTTGTTTGAACTTGTAGTTTTCCCTGCAAGAGTAATAGCTAATCATTATGAGATGATGATTGCGGCAGAAAAGAACAGAGTATGCGCGGCTCAGGGAAGAGTCACAGCCAACTTCTATGCAGAGGAAGTTGAGAAGTGCCATAGGATTGAGAAGAATCTCATCAGCACATATCATTCTATCGAAAGCGGCAAGTGGGATGGAATGATGCTCTCACAGCATACAGGCTTTAGATTCTGGAATGAAGAAGAGAATATGTATCCTGTAAGATCATATATATGGCCTGCGGATAAACACAGGATGATAGTTACCGTTCCTCTTACAGGTCAGTATTCTATGGGCGGAGATTGGACCAGAAAGAATCTCTTCTTATATGAATATATAAAACCTGAAGTAAGCTCCCAGACTTTCCTTATCGAAAATGGCGGCAACGTAGATGTTGATTATAAGATTGAATCAGGTGATGACTGGATCAGTCTTAGCGAAACAGAAGGCAAGATCCCTCCATTTGAACAGATTGATGAGATCATAAGCGAGAAAGAGATCACTGTAACAATAGATAGAGACAAGATCGCTGAGCTGATCGGAGATGTTTCTTCTATTATAGATGCTGATGACAAGAATACCGATAGTAGCGAAAAAACTACTATTAATAAAGAAGTTTTTGATAGAAACGGCAAGAAGGTTAACATCGTAAGGAGAAACAATACTTATTATATAAGCGGAAGCATTCTTGTAAGCTCCGGCAATAAGAAGGTAACACTTGTAGTCCTTGCTGCATGCTATGGCGAGGAGATCTCCAAAGAGCACATGGTTCCAGTTGTTCCGGATGAATGGGTGAGATTTATCAATGCTTTTGATTATCCGACAGCATTTGCAGAAGTAAGAGAGCCTGCTAATACCGGAGACTCGGTAGGACTCGTTATCGAAGCTGATGAATATGAGAGTATCAGTGATGATAAGGATAGAGATCTTAAGGTAATAAGTCCTATAGGCAAGTACAGGAGCGGTGTCAAAGCACTTGGAAGAAGAAAGGGTGATAATACAGATGTTACTTATTCTATAAATACTATAGAAGAAGGCGAGTATGAATTTACCTTTATCATTGCTCCATCTAATCCTATCACCAAGGACAATAGCCTGAGAATCGCAGTTACCTGGAACGGCGAAAGACATGAGCTTAATCTTATAGGTAAGGATTTTGTTGGAGGTGATAATTCCAACTACCTTTGGTCAAAAGATATATTTGCAGGAGAGCACAAAGAAAGCCTTGTTCTTAATTGCAAAGCCGGAAAAGGCAGTCTGAATGTAGATTTCATTGATGAAGGTATAGTTCTTCAGAGAATTCTTGTTAAGAATGTGAAGAGCAAATGGCACAAAGGTTTTCTTGGTCCTAAAGCAATAATTGAAAAATGATTGGTCAAAATGACCAATACAAAGCACCTAAAACTATGCACATTTGTGGATGATAGCAAAGAATAGCAACTGGTGAACAAGTAGTCGCAATATATAGGAAGTTTACGAAACTTGCGAAACGTATAATTAAATTATGAAATCTAATGCAGGAGATAGGTATATGAAAAGTTGGAAAAAAGGCCTGGCAATCGGGGCTGTAGCGGTTCTGGCAATAGTAGGCATCGCTGCATTGTTTCTGACAAAAAGGGTCGAAAACTTTAGGGACAAGTACGAAGGGGTAGACCTCACCAAAGAAGTTGAAGGTATGGAACGTACAGGCGGCTATACCGGATACCTTCTTGAACATGAGGGAGCCAAGAATTCCGACAAGGACATTGATATTGATCTTTCCACATATGATGCTGAAGGCGATGTCAAGTTCGAGACAAGCTATGAAGGCGAAAGCAATGTTCTGTATACAGAACTTGATTCAAAAGTAACCTTCAAAGTTAATGCTCCGGAAGAAGGCTTTTATAATCTATACCTTGAGTATTATCTCCCAGAGTCAAGAGGTGTTGCTGCTGAAAGAGCAGTATACATCAACGGAGAACTTCCGTTCGATGATGCCATCAATATTTCTTTTTCAAGAGTATGGGTTGATGGTGGAGAGAAGAGAGTTGATAACCAGGGCAATGAAATAAGACCAAGACAGGCTGAAGAGTACTGCTGGCAGAATGCTTATTTCAGAGATAAGCTTGGTTACATCTCAGAACCATACAAGTTCTTCCTTAACAAAGGCGAGAACGAAGTAACACTTGAAGCAGTCAATGAGCCGATGGCAATCAAGAGCCTGAAGTTCACAAGTGTATTCGAACTTGCAACATACGAAGAGTACACTGCTGCTAACTCTGATAACAGTGCCAACCAGAAAGATGGTTATACACAGGTTGTTCAGGGCGAAGAATCAGCAAGAAGATCAGAGTCATCACTTTATGCTAAGTATGACAGATCTTCACCATCCACTCAGCCAATGTCACTTATGCATACAGTTCTTAACTATGTTGGTGGAGAAGCATGGAGCACAAACGGACAGTGGATTGAATGGGATGTAACAGTTGAAGAGGATGGTTTTTATAACCTCACTGTAAAAGGAAGACAGAACTATTCAAGAGGTAATGTTTCTAATAGAACGCTCTATATTGATGGAGAGATTCCATTCAAAGAAGTAGAAGAGATCTCCTTCCCTTATGCAAACAACTGGGATCTTATAACACTCTCTGATGAGAATGGTAATCCTTATAATTTCTATCTTACAAAGGGTACACACACGATCAGACTTGAAGCTTCACTTGGAGGGCTTGGTACTATCCTTGAAGAGATTGAAGATTCAACATACAGACTGAATCAGATGTATCGTAAGATTCTCGTTTATACAGGAGCTTCACCTGACCAGTACAGAGACTATCATATCGAGACAACATATCCTGAAGTTATGGAAGCTATGGACCTTGAGTCCAAGAGACTTTATAAGATAGTTGATGACATGGTTGACTATTCAGGTCAGAAGGGCGACTCAATTGCAACAGCTCAGACTCTTGCACAGCAGCTTGAAAGATTCTGCAAGCAGCCCAATAAGATAACTACAGAATTTGGTACTTTCAAAGATAATATTACAGCTCTTGGTACATCAACTCTTAATCTTAGTATGACCAAGCTGGACATCGACTATATCGAAGTAACAGCAGCAGGAACTGCGCCCAAAAAGGATACGGAAAGCGCTCTTGACAAGATTGGACATGAGATCAAGTCATTCATAGCTTCTTTCCTTGTTGATTACAACGCTGTCGGTGATGTATATGGCGATGACGAAGATGTAGTTAAGGTTTGGGTTCTTACTGGTAGAGATCAGGGTACAATCCTTAAGTCCATGATCGATGAAGACTTTACTACAAATACAGGAATCAAAGTTAATGTAGAGATCGTTGATGCAGGCGCACTTCAAAGTGCCGTAATAGCAGGAAGAGGACCTAATGTAGTTCTTTCAATAGGTGCTGATCAGCCTGTAAACTATGCACTTCGTGGATCTGCAGAAGATATCACTCAGTTCCCTGATTATCAGGAAGTTCTAGCTAACTATTCTGAAAGCTCATATGAACAGATAAGTCTTGACGGACATATCTATGGTGTTCCTGAGACACAGACCTTCAACGTAATGTTCTATAGAAAAGACGTTATGGAAGAACTTGGTCTTAAAATTCCGGATACATGGGACGAGCTCATTGCAGAAATGCCTACTATTCAGGGTAAAAACCTTTCAGTTGGTATACCTAGTGCAGCAGGTTCATCTTCATCTGCTCAGGCTTCAACAAGTATTATGTCAGCATCAGCCGATCTGTCTATGTACTTTTCACTTCTTTTCCAGTATGGAGGAGATGTATATAACGAAGCCGGTAATAAGACAACAGTTGATACAGAAGCTGGAATCAGAGCTTTTGAAGATTATGTAAGGTATTTCAATGATTATGGCATACCTACAGTTTATGACTTTGTTTCACAGTTCCGTTCCGGTGAGATGCCAATTGGTATTGCACCATACTCAACTTACAACACTCTGATGGTTTCAGCTCCTGAGATAAGAGGTCTTTGGGACTTTACACTCATTCCTGGAACTGTTCGTACAAATGAAGATGGTACTACTTATATTGACCGCTCAGACTTTATATCAGGTGCGGCAACTATGATGATCAAGACTGAAGATGAACAGCTTCGCCAGAACTCATGGGAATTCATGAAGTGGTGGGCTAAGCCTGAAACTCAGGTTACATTCGGTCGTGAGATAGAAGCTCTTCTGGGTGCATCTGCAAGATATGCAACAGCTAACAGAGTAGCATTTTCCAATCTGTCATGGAGTTCAGATGATATCGAAGTACTCAATGCTCAGTGGGATCAGACAGTAGGTATCAGAGAAGTTCCTGGTGGATATTACACAGGAAGACATTTATCCAATGCAATACGTAAAGTATTTAACGAAAAGGTAGATTCACGAGAAACCATAATCGACTACTCCATCAAGATTGATGATGAGTTAACCAAGAAGAGAAAAGAATTTGGTCTGCCGGTTTATGGGGAATGAGAGAAGAAGGTATGAAAGATTTTTTCAGTAAGTATATTAAGCTGAGGAAGCGTGAAGCCCAGATAATGGTCAAAAAGGCCAAAGTATCCAAGATGTGCTACGCATTCCTTGCACCATATGCAATTCTTTTCGCAATGTTTTTTGTCTTCCCGGTTGTAGCTTCAATATATTTTAGTTTTACTTACTACAATATATTGCAGCCACCGAGGTTTTTGGGATTGCAGAACTATGTTTCATTGATACTTGAGGATGATGTCTTCCTTACCAGTGTCAAGAATACGCTTATGATAGCGGTTATCACAGGACCTCTTGGATATATCATGTCATTCCTTTTTGCATGGCTTATCAATGAGCTTCCAAGATGGGTCAGATCCATTGCGGTTATCGTATTCTATGCACCATCTATAGCAGGTAACTGTTATGTAATCTTCTCTGTATTCTTCAGAGGAGATGCATATGGATACGTTAATGCAGCACTTATTAACCTTGGAATAATTGATTCACCTATTCTTTGGTTCGTAAATCCACAGTATATGCTTCCTATATGTATGCTGGTTATCCTGTGGATGAGTTTGGGAACAGGCTTCCTTTCCTTCGTAGCAGGTCTTCAGGGTGTCGATAAGGCACAGTTTGAAGCAGGTTACATGGATGGCGTTAAGAACAGATGGCAGGAACTGTGGTACATCACACTTCCTAACATGAAACCAATGCTTATGTTCGGTGCCGTTATGAGTATCACTCAGGCATTCGGCGTAGCTGATGTAACTATGGCCCTTTGTGGTAATCCAAGTACTGACTATGCAGCCAGCACAATCGTTACTCACCTTATAGACTATGGTTCACAGAGATTTGAAATGGGCTATGCGTGTGCAATAGCAACAATTCTGTTCCTTATGATGATCCTTTGTAACAAGTTAATTCAAAATCTGTTGAGAAGAGTTGGTACGTAAAATGAAGAAAAAGGAAAAAGTCGTAAAAGAAAAAGAATATCGTAAGCCCTTAGTGAAAAGAAGGAAGCCTAACCGTTCCATTATCGGCGACATATTCTTATATCTGTTTTTATTATTTATAGCAATAGTAATGGCTTTCCCAATCATATATGCGGTCAGCAGTGCCTTAAAGCCTCTGGATGAACTCTTTAAGTTCCCGCCGCGTATATTCCCTCAGAATCCGACATTGGATAACTTCTCGGATCTGTTTGTAACAATGGGTAAGAGCTGGGTTACATTCTCAAGATATCTGTTCAATACTGTATGGATCACATTTGCAGGTACATTTGGACATCTGATCATAGCTTCTATGGCAGCTTTCGTACTTGCTAAGTATGATTTCCCGGGTGGACAGACATTCTTCAAGATTATAACAGTTGCGATGATGTTCACAGGTTATGTTACACAGATTCCTAACTACCTGATCTTGAACAAGCTTGGATGGATTGATACATATTGGGCAATCATAATTCCTGCGTTCGCATCACCTATGGGACTCTTCCTTATGAAGCAGTTCATGGAAGGTCTTCCTACATCACTTATTGAAGCTGCCAAGATCGACGGTGCCAATGAGTGGAGAGTATTCTGGACAATTGTAATGCCTAATGTTAAGCCTGCATGGATGACACTTATCATCTTCTCAGTGCAGGGGCTTTGGAACAACAGAGCATCTACATATATCTACTCAGAAGAGCGTAAGACACTTGTATATGCACTTCAGCAGATTCAGGCAGGTGGTATTGCAAGAACAGGTCAGGGTGCAGCGGTTCTCGTTGTTGTAATGATTGTACCTATCATTATATTCGTTCTTTCAGAAAGCCAGATTCTTGAAACAATGGCTAGTTCTGGTTTGAAGGATTAAGGAGGGGACATGAAAAAAGCGACAATTAAGAGAATCCTCGCCGGGGCATGTGCGGTAGCGGTAGCAGTTCTTGCTCCGCTATCAGCAGTAGCTGCCGAGAGAAGCTACTCATATATTTATGACTATTGGGGAGATGTACAGGATGCACCTAATGCATATACCTGTAGCAAGGTTTTTACATCATCAGAACTTGGACTTGATGTAAAGCTCAAATCTCCACAGGGACTTACAGTAGTAGGCAATAAGCTGTATGTATGTGATACAGGTAATAACAGGATCATAGAGCTTAACAGACCTACACCTCAGACACTTGAAGTTGAGAGGATAATCGATTCGTTTAAAGGCGCTGACAACAGCACTTTTGCAGCACCTACAGATGTTCAGGTGTCAGATGATGGCAATTTCTTTATCGCTGATAGCGGTAATGCCAGAATCTTAAAGCTTGATAAAGACCTTAACTACATAATGGAATTCAATAAGCCCAATGATAAAACACTTGATCCGGCACTTGTATTCCAGCCTACAAAGGTATCCGTTGACTCCGCAGAGCGTGTTTACTGTGTAGCATCAGGTATCAACAAGGGTCTTGTCAAGTATGAATCAGATGGAACATTTGCCGGTTTCGTAGGAGCTACACCTGTTACCTACAACTGGACAGATTATATCTGGAAGAAGTTCGCAACACAGGAGCAGAGAGCTCTCATGCAGAACTTCGTACCTACTCAGTATGATAACCTCTATATGGATCATGAAGGATTCATATATGCTGTTACAGGTTCCGGTGAAGCAGAAGAAATCAAGAGCGGAAGCGTAGATGTTATCAGAAAGCTTAACCTTATGGGTAATGACATCCTTGTAAGAAACGGTGAATGGCCTGTTATAGGTGACCTCTACATGGGTAACGGCGGTGGTTATGAAGGCGCATCCTATTTTACAGATGTTACCTGCTTTGATAATGATATCTATGTATGCCTTGATAAGAACAGAGGCAGACTCTTTGCTTATGATGATCAGGGCAACATGGTGATCGCATTTGGTGGTAACGGTAACATGGATGGTTACTTCAGAAGACCTTCTGCTATCGATCATATGGACTACGATCTGTTCGTACTTGATGAACTTGACTGTGCTATCACTCTTTTCACACCTACTGAGTTCGGTCAACAGATCTACGAAGCTATCGATCAGTTCGATAAGGGCTTTTATGAAGAGTCAGAGCAGTCATGGCGCCAGGTTATGGCACTTGATGGCAACTATGATCTTGCTTATATAGGAATTGGTAGAGCACTTCTTCGTCAGAAAGATTACAAGGGTGCGATGGATTATTTCGAACTTAAGTATGACGCAGATAACTACTCCAAAGCTTATAAACAGTACAGAAAACAATGGGTAGAAGATCATATCGTAATAATAGTTATTGTTATCTTGGCTATATTCCTCATTCCGCTTGGCATTGAGAGATACAAGAAGATCAAGTGGGAAATAGAAAAGGCTGAAATTGATGATATGAAACGTAACGGAGGATGATATGCTTCAAGTTTTAACACAAAAGGATAAAAGGACTAAATACCTGGATTCGTTAAAGTTTGCCTTGTACTGCATGTCACATCCTCTTGATGGTTTCTGGGATCTCACTCATGAAAAACGAGGAACAATGGCTGCAGCCAACACGATTCTATTTGCAACAGTTTTGATTCGTGTTTTGAAGCTTCGCTTCACAAGCTTTATATTCTTAACGGTTTACTGGGAAGACTTAAATATTTTCTTATACATTGCAAGTATTCTTTTCCCACTTGCATTGTGGGTTATTGGTAACTGGGGACTTACAACACTATTTGATGGTAAAGGAAGACTTGGCCAGGTATACATGGCAACATGTTACGGCCTTACTCCTTATCCGCTTGTACAGCTTCCTCTGATGATCTTCAGTAATTATGTAACAGTAGATGAGCAGGAGTTCTATACAGTACTTAGCGGACTCACACTTGTCTACGCAGGAATACTGATAGTAACAGCCATGGGACAGATACATGAGTTTTCATTTGGTAAGAACATTTTATTCACAGTATTTACACTTTTTGCGATGCTGGTAATGATCTTTATCTTAATGATATTCTTCAGTATGATCTCACAGGGTGTCGCTTACTTTATCTCTTTAGGTAGAGAATTTCTATTTAGGTTGTAATGGGAGCTTATATGAAAAAAGAATTGACAGAAAGACAGGTAGAGAGACGAAACGCTATAAAAGAAACTCTCAAGAGTATGATTGCTCCTGTGATATTCCTGGCTATAATCGGAGCAATTGTATTTGCGGTCGTTACTTATCAGAATGCGGAAGTCCCACCTGAGATTATCGAACCAAACGCGTATACGGAAATCGAAGGACCTGTGGTTATCGAAAATGATTCATTAAAGCTTACTATGGATCCTGAGACCACACAGTTCGAACTGCTTGTAAAGTCAAGCGGTAAAGTATGGAAATCATGCCCTGATGGAAGTGAAGATGATCCCATCGCACTTCCTGAGGAGAAGGCAAAACTTCAGTCAACTCTTGTTATGTCTTTTAACACAGAGGCAGGTCTTGAAACCACATATGATTCATTCAACTATTCTGTAAAGAATAAGATCTATGAAGTAATACCCGGTGAAGACCAGATTGAAGTTAAATATTCACTTGGACAGGTTCAGAAAGAATTCGTAATTCCTCCGGTATGTACAGCAGAGGATTATGAGAAGTGGACCGGAGCTATGACCAAGGAAGGTCTTAATATCATAGGCGAGTATTACAAAAAGTATGATATTAATGATCTTGGTAAAAAGGATAATAAAGAAGAACTTCTTGCTAACTATCCTATATTAGAGACAAACGTTATATATGTTCTTCGTCCCGGTACTAAGGATAATGTTAAAAAGACAATTCAGAAGTATTTTGAAGAAGCCGGATACACATATGAACAGTATCTTGCTGACAAAGAACTCGATCTTTCAGAGACAGTCAATGACAAACCTATCTTCAATGTAAATGTTATCTACAGACTTGAAGGCGATGAGCTTGTTGTAGAGGTTCCTCTTAAAGAGCTTGAGTACAAATCAGATTATCCGATCTACACACTTTCAGTTCTTCCATATTTTGGAGCAGGTGGCAAAGATGATCAGGGATTCATGATGGTTCCTGAAGGCGGCGGTGCTATCATCAACTTCAATAATGGTAAGACTTCACAGAACAGTTATTATGCAAACGTTTATGGATGGGATATGTGCCTTTCACGTAAGGCCCTGGTTCATAACACAAGAGCATCATTTGGTGTATACGGAATATCTCAGGGTGATGATTCATTCATCTGTATGCTTGAAGATGGTAAGTCATATGCTTCCGTTCAGGCTGATATATCCGGCAAGAACAACAATTATAACTATGTAAATGCTGTATACAGCATCTGTCAGAGAGAGCAGTATGAAGTTGCAGATATCGCTAATTCCGAGATCTACAAATATCTCGAAGAACTTCCTGATGAGAATCTGTCTCAGAGATACAAATTCGTAGATTCAGGCAGCTATGTAGATATGGCTAAGGGTTATGGCTCTTATCTCCAGAATAAATATGGAGATTACATGGCACTTAACACTGATGCAGAAGCTCCTGTAGAAGTTGAGATCGTAGGTGCAGTTGACAAGGTTAAGCAGATTGTCGGTGTTCCTGTATCAAGGCCTCTTCCTCTTACAACATATGCAGAAGCACAGGGCATACTTGAAGATCTTAATGCAAACGGCTTTAACAATATGTCAGTTAAGATGTCAGGCTGGTGCAATGGTGGTGTAAGCCAGAAGCTCCTTGAGAATGTTAACCTTGTAGGCGGTCTTGGCGGCAAGAAGGATCTTACAGCTCTTAGTGATTATGCTAAGCAGCAGAACATTAACCTGTATCTTAACGGTGTAACACAGTATGAGTACAACTCAAATATCTTCGATGGTTTCTTCTCATACACAGATGCAGCTAAGTTCATCAACAAGGAAAGAGCAGAGCTCTATCAGTACAGTGCTGTAACATATGCTCAGAGAGAAGGCGCTAAGACATTCTACCTTCTTCATTCAACACTTGCCGGACAGATGTCTGACAATCTTGTAAATGCAGCAGCTGGCTACGGCGCAGGCGTATCATTCGAAGATGACGGTAAAGATCTTTCTGCTGACTATTATGTTAAGGATACTCACTCCAGAGAATCAGTTCTTAATTCTCAGGTTGCAAGATTCCAGGCAGTTAATGATTCTGGCCAGAACATTATGGTCAATATGGGTAACGACTATGTAGTTCCATATGCAAGCATGGTTACTAATATGGATCTTAGAGGAAATGATTACACAATCCTTGATGAATGTGTTCCTTTCTATCAGCTGGCTATACACGGATATGTAAACTACACAGGTTATCCTCTTAACATCTGCGGAGATGATGTACAGCAGCTTCTCTATAGCGCAGAGTATGGTGCAGGTCTTTCATTCACAGTTATGAAAGAATCTTCATTCGCACTTCAGAAGACACTTTACACAGAGTACTATGGATCAGACTATGATGCATGGCGCGACAGAATGGTAGAGTACTACACAAGATACAATGAACAGCTTGGACATGTATTCAATCAGGAAATGGTAGATCATCAGAACCTGTCAGGTACACTTTCTGTAACTACTTATGCTGATGGAACCAAGGTATATGTCAACTATGATTTTGAAGATGTAACAGCAGACGGTCAGACAATTCCTGCCAGAGATTATCTGGTAGTGAGATCATAAGCGGAAAGGATTTAATGATGAAGAAGCAAAAGAATAAACTGGCGGGTCTTCAAAAGAGAAAAGCCATTGCCGGATATTTGTTTATATCGCCATTTATTATTGGATTCCTTGCCTTTATGGTTAAGCCACTCTTACAGTCACTGCACATGAGCTTTTCTGAAGTAAGTCTTGGATCCGGTAACTTCACACTTACATTTAACAAACTCGAGAACCTAAAATATGCATTCAGAGTTGATCCTGAGTATACAAGACTTCTTGTAGAAGAGCTTGGAAGAATGGTTGTCTACTCACTGGCTATCATAGTATTTTCATTCTTCGTAGCACTTATACTTAATCAGAAGTTCAAGGGAAGAGCACTTGTACGTGCAATATTCTTCCTTCCGGTTATCCTTTCATCCGGTGTTATCTTAGGACTTGAAACCAATAACCAGCTTATGGCTACACTTGCAGCTCAGATCGAAGATACAACAAGCGGTGTTAGCATCACAGCAGCTCTGGAAGAGATCTTAAGAACTTCCGGAGTTGGTGTAAGAGCTTTTGAGAAGGTCTTCGAAGTTATTGATAATATCTATGATGTTGCTATAGCATCAGGTATTCAGATCATCATCTTCCTGTCAGGTCTTCAGACAATCTCAAGCAGTATGTATGAAGCAGCTGATATCGAAGGATGTACTAAGTGGGAAAGTCTTTGGAAGATCACATTCCCTATGATAAGCTCAATGTTCCTTGTTAACTGGATTTATACAGTAGTTGACTTCTGCATGAGATCTGATAACGAGGTTATTAAGAAGATTCAGGCTGTAATGATCGATCAGATGCAGTACGGCAGAGCTTCAGCGATGTCCTGGGTATACTTCATAGTTGTCCTGGCATTTATAGGAATCTCATCATTCCTGATCTCTAAGGAGGTTTACTACTATGACTAAAGCAAAGAATATCGAAAAGCTCGGATTCTGGGAGAGAAACAGGCGTTCAGGCGGATATCTCCTTAGAAAGAAGATCATAGAGATAGCTGTAAGTATCTGCAGATTCATCCTTTTGTTCGGAATGTGCTTCCTTATACTTCAGCCTATTCTGAATAAGATCTCTGTCAGCTTCATGACAGAGCAGGATCTGTATAACCCGATTGTTACTAATATCCCGGAGCACTTTACAACAGCCAATTACAAGATGGCATCAGATGTAATGTCTTATCCTAAGGCTCTTGTAAATTCAATCGTTATATCATTTACGATAGCTCTTTTACAGATTACTGTATGTACACTTGTTGGATATGGTTTTGCAAGATTCAAGTTCCCGCTTAAGAATATGTGGTTTGCTTGTGTAATCCTTGTAATCCTCATCCCTCCGCAGACAATCGTAAGTTCACTGTATCTGCACTTCAGATTCTTTGATATTTTTGGAATCATTAAACTCATAACAGGTGAGACTATAAACCTTAGAGGTTCCAAGCTTCCATATTATCTTATGAGTGCTACAGCGATGGGACTTAAGAATGGTCTTTATATCTATATGATAAGACAGTTCTTCAGAAACATCCCCGGTGATATGGAAGAGGCTGCATATGTTGACGGATGCGGCATGCTAAGGACATTTGCAAGGATCATGCTTCCACAGAGTAAGCCAATCCTTTCATCCTGCTTCCTGTTCGCATTTGTATGGCAGTGGACTGATGGATTCTACTCCAAGATGTTCCTTGGAACAACACCTCTTGTAAGTACATCACTTGCAAGAATCGTTGATTCACTTGGTGCATATATTCAGAGAATATCTGGAATCAAGACAACTATCTCAGTTGCTTATTCCAACTGTATCTTATCAACAGGTACACTTATGATCATTCTGCCACTTATTGTTATCTATCTCTTCGCACAGAGAGCATTCGTAGAGAGTATAAGTGCTACAGGTATTAAGATGTAATTGGGAGATTAAAATTGCCTTTGGCAATTTTAATTCCTGGATTGTAAACAATCCGTGGGATGTTAGAATTGCCTTTGGCAATTTTAACTCCTGAACTGTAAACAGTCCACCTTGTGGGGTCTGGTGTTCAGGCTCCACAGGAAACCAAAATAATGATATAATTTAAAGTTTACTTATGGTATTTAATTACTAGTTTAGGTATACTTTATAGGGGATCAAATTTTGAGAAGGAAGATTTCCACTATCAGTGGTTATCGATAAAACAATTTTTTCTTATGAAGGAGGAAAAATATGAAAAAGCAGTTAGCAAACAAAGCAATTGCTGTAGCAACAATCACAGCTATGTCAGCAGGTCTTGTTGCTTGTGGCGGTTCAGGTGATGCAGGTAATGCTGGAAATCAGGGAGATTCAGCTACTGATTCAACAGCTAATGAAGGCACAACAGATCAGGCATCAAATGAAGCTACAGAAGCTGAGGAAGAGGGTCCAAAGATTATCACAGATGAGAATGGTAATCCTATCGATCTTGGCGGAATGGAAATCATAGTTCGTGACTGGTGGTCTCCTGAAGAGCCGGCTGAGCCTTCAAACGACTATGAGGAATCTCTTGACGAGTATCGTGAGTGGATCCAGGAGACATACAACTTCAAGATTAAGCAGGTTGCTATTTCCGATTGGGGAACAACACCTCAGGATTTCGTAGACTATGTTACAACAGGCGGCGACGATAATAACTATGTATTCATCTTAAGAGGTGATGCAGCTATCGTTTCAGCTATGAACAATGGTCTTATGTATGACCTTGCAACTCTTGACTGCCTTGACTTCACACAGGATAAGTTCACATCAAACCTTATCCACGAGCAGTATTCTAAGGGCGATTCCATCTATGCTATGTCAGCTGGTATCGCTGAGCCTCGTACAGGTGTTTACTTCAACAAGAGACTTCTTACAGAAGCAGGTATCGATCCTGAAAGCATCTATGATATGCAGGCAGATGGCACATGGACATGGGATAAGTTCGAAGAGCTTATGGCTAAGTGTCAGAGAGATACAGATAACGATGGTGTCAATGATGTATATGGTCTTACACTTAACGAAGGTGTTATGACAACTGAAGCTGTATTCTCTAACGGCGGATCTTATGTAGCTAAGGATGCTGACGGTAAGTATGTATACAACCTTGAAGCTCCTGAGACTCAGGAAGCTCTTGAGTGGTGCGTAGATATGTATAACAAGTTCGACAACCACGATCCAGAAGGTGCTGAATGGGATTACTACAAGGAAGAGTTCGTTCAGGGACACGCTGCATTCATGGTAGAAGATGAGTATGCTGGCGGACCTGGTGCATTCCTTGCTGATATGGAAGATGAAGTTGGTTTCGTAATGTTCCCTAAGGGACCTAAGATGGACACTTATGTAAACGTATGGAGCAACAACCCAGCAGCTATTCCTGGATGCTATGATGCAGACAGAGCTTGGAAGATCGCATTCGCTTACAACCTCTACACAGAAGCTCCTGAAGGATACGAAGATTACAACGGATTCCTTTCAACAGCTCGTCAGGGTGTATTCGATGAAAGAGCAGTAACAGAGACAATCACAATGATGTCTGAGCCTGAGCACGGTACAGTTGCTTACCACGACATGATTCCTAACCTTAAGCTTGGTGAGGAGCTTGTATGGAGCATCGGACCTAACGCAGACGTTGCAGCTCTTACAGAAGCAATTGCTGATACATGGAAGGCTTATATCGACGAAGCTAACAAATAATTTTGGATCATTGATTCAAAGTAGAGAGCGCTTTTATACTAATAATAAACTTCTATTAAAAATAGTATAAGAGCATAAAACTTAAGAGGCGGTGCATGATGCATCGCCTCTTTTTAGAAAATGGATATGATGTATTTTATAGGTTTTATGTCTAAACTTCCAACTTGGGCGGCGCTGTGTCTGAGAAGATCTTGCATGGGCAGACAGAATATGAATCTTTGCCACGTTGTTAATTGTTTTATAATTCATGGCATGATAGATGAATTCTTTTATTCTGGGGTCCAAACTCGCTTCGCTCAAACATGTGGACCCCGGGCAGAATAAAAAATTCATCTATCATGCTCATGAATTTTATAAAACAATTAAAAAACGTAGCAAAGATTCATATTCTGTCTGCCCATGCAAAACCTTCTCAGACACGGCGCCGCCCAAGTTGGAAGTTTGAGTATAAATAATGCAGATAGATATATTAGTAATATAGATTTATAAGTAAAATGATATAGATAGTATATTGCTCAAGGAGATTATATGAAAAAGAAGGTAGTTAGCGTATTGCTGGCACTATTACTTGTTGGGTGCGGCGTATCAGGGAATGATAATGGTAATGGATCAGTGGATGATAAAGCTGCTAGTGGAGCAGTTACTAATGACAGTGCAAGTGCAGATGCATCAGAAACTGGCGATAGTGCTGATAATAATACCGGCAGTACTGACGATACTAGCGAGAGCTTGACAGGTGATACTAATGCAGATGCAAGTACTTTAGATTCAGATAAGGAGGCCCAAGAGATGGCTACTGAGATTGAAATTCCGGAATTAGATATAGCTCAAAAAGATATTCCTGATAATGATGGTCTTAAGTTCGTTCAGAATATGAAGCTTGGATACAATATTGGAAATACTTTTGATGCTTTTGTTGACAATGGTGTCAAAGATGACCTTACTATAGAGACAGCCTGGGGCAATGACAAAGTTACTAAAGATTATATAAAAGCTATACATGATAATGGTTTTAATACTGTAAGGATTCCTATAAGCTGGCACAATCATGTTGATGAAAATCTTCAGATCAATGAGGCATGGCTTGACCGCGTTCAGGAAGTTGTAGACTATGCAATAGAAGAAGATATGTATGTTATTATCAATATACATCATGATAATCACCTTGAAGCAAATGGCTTCTATCCTGACGAGGATCATAAAGAGCAGTCTCTTAAGTATGTAGAGTCTATCTGGACACAGGTTGCTGACAGATTCAAGGATTATGATGATAAGCTTGTATTTGAAGCTCTTAATGAGCCCAGACTTGTAGGTCACACTAATGAATGGTGGATCGATCCAAATAACGAAGACTGTAAAGAGGCTATTGCCATAATCAATGAACTTAATCAGAAGTTTGTAGATGTTGTAAGAGCATCCGGCAGTAATAACGAAAACCGCTATCTTATGTGCCCCGGATACTGCGCAAGTCCTGACGGAGTTCTTAATGATGGATTTGTGATTCCTACTGACAGTGCGGATAATAAGATAATCTTATCTATCCATGCATATACACCATATAGCTTTGCTCTTGAAAGCCCCGGTATTGATAATTTTGATGCAAGCTCATACGATAGCAGAAAAGATATTGACTATTTTATGGATAAAATATACTCAAAGTATATAAGTCAGGGTATCCCTGTTCTTATCGGAGAGTGCGGAGCAGTTGATAAGAATGGTAATCTTCAGGACAGAGTTGACTGGGCAGCATATTATACAGCTAAGGCAAGATCTTGCGGCCTTACTGTTACAATCTGGGACAATGGTGCATTTGCAGGTAACGGAGAACTTTTTGGTTTCATAAACCGTGACGACGGTACACTTGCATATCCCGAGGTTATGGAAGCAATGCTTAAGTACTGCGAATAACGTTGTTTAAGTATTGTGAATAATGTTGTTTAAGTACTACGAATAAAGTGGTTAGTTACTGCGAATAAAGTTGATTTGGTGCTTCGAATATCGTTTTATAATCAGGCGTTCCACTTATATATCAAATACAAGTTGGACGCTTGATATATGTCAGTGTAAAAAAGTCCGGGTGGGCATTCCCTGCTTGGACTTTTTTGATGTTATAATTTGTGGCGAAGAGTTTATCATAAGTCACATGATGGCATATAATATGGCAGATACATTTATATACTTGCAAAGAGAATTATATGTGGCAGGTACACTTATAAACTTGTAAAGATAATTATGAATGCGATAGTTCATAAAGAGTATTTCGGAGGGTGAGACTTGAATATTACTTTTGATATAAATGGAATTGAAGTTAAGGCAACGTATTCTGAAGATAATATAGACAATATCTTTATTCCTTTGCTGCAGAAAATGAAAGATCTGCATGACCAAAAAGGAAAAAGAGTACTTGTGATGCTTGCGGCTCCTCCTGGATGTGGGAAGAGCACTCTTTTGTCTTTTCTAAAATATCTATCAGAAAACACAGACGGTCTTACTCCGGTGACGGTAATAGGTATGGACGGTTTTCATAGGTATCAGGATTATCTTAAGACGCATTCTATCATAAGGGATGGACATAAGATTCCTATGATAGATGTAAAGGGTGCACCGGAGACCTTCGATCTTGATATGCTTCTTGATAAAGTAAAGCATGTAGCAGATGGAGATAGATGCTCGTGGCCTGATTATAACAGGATGACTCACAATCCGCAGGAAGATGCCACTATTGTAGATAGTAATATTGTAATACTTGAAGGTAATTATCTACTGCTTAAAGATGAAGGCTGGAACAGGCTCAAGGATTATGCAGACATGACTATCAGTGTTACAGCTGATACAGATATGCTCCATGCACGCCTTATAGACAGGAAGATTATGAGTGGCAAGGGAAGAAGTGAAGCAGAGCACTTCGTTGACTATAGCGATATGTACAATGTAAGAACAGTTCTGGACAGATCATCAGATGCAGATGTTATGCTTAAAGTCCTTGAAGATGGCAGTTATAAGTGTGTCGGCAATTTATAATGTTGTCTTGAAAGAATCTTATCAAGTCAATACCGGCTACGGATTTCGTGAGATAATATCTTTACCTTGAAATTGACCTATTTGGTACATTCTTGAATTTTATGTTCAAGAATGCATATGTAAACAAGTTCATGATTGCGTAATCTTTTTGACATTTTTAGGGATTAAATATATGTTATAGTTAATCTGTACGATTTTTTGCAAAAGGAGGTGCTTTCATGAGTATTACTGTTAACCTTAGATATACAGGCAAGAATGAATCTGCAGCCAAATTTGCAGAAGAAATGATAGGAAGCGGGACAGTTGCTGCTATCAGAGCCGAAGAAGGAAATCTAAGATATGAATACTATATCTCTATGGACAATCCTGAGACTATCCTTCTCATAGACAGCTGGGAGAATCAGGCAGCTATTGATGCTCACCATGCATCGCCTATGATGAAGACTATTGCAGAACTTCGTGATAAATATGATCTTCATATGACAGTTGAGAGGTATGTATCGGATGATAACATGCCTGATAAGGATGCAGCATTTATAAGAAAGTAGGAGGCTAGGCAGACTATGAAAGTGGTACTTGTTAACGGCTCACCGCATGTTAAGGGCAATGTGGCTGTTGCTCTAAATGAGATGGTAAAAGAATTTGAAAATGAGGGGATAGAAACTCAGATTCTTAATATCGGTATGAAGGATATAAGAGGATGTATCGCATGTGGCAGATGCGCTGAACTTGGAAGATGCACATTTGATGATATTGTCAATGAATCCGTGCACCTGTTTGAAGAGGCTGACGGTGTTGTATTTGCATCACCTGTATACTATGCCTCAGCCAATGCTACGCTTATAGCATTTCTGGACAGACTTTTCTATAGCTCACATTTTGACTGGACCATGAAAGTCGGTGCCAGCGTAGTTGTGGCTAGAAGAGGCGGATTGTCAGCAACTTTTGATGAGATCAATAAGTACTTTACTATATCAGGTATGCCGGTAGCTTCAAGCTATTACTGGAACAGTGTCCACGGCGGCGCTGACGGCGAAGCAAGAGGCGATGCAGAGGGCCTTTTTGACATGAGAGCTCTTGCAAGAAATATGTCTTTTCTTATGAAGAGTATAGCCCTTGGCAAAGAGAAGTTTGGACTTCCCAAGAAAGAGCAGCATGCATGGACCAATTTTGTAAGAGAAGATCTGCTTGGATGATAATTGATTATTTATAGATTTTTTATTGTTGTATACTTGATAAAAATGTAAAGTGACGTCATAATAAATTGTACACAATCAAATATTTCGATTGGAGGTTTATTATGTCAGTAGCAGTTCGATATTTATCAAAATCAGGAAATACAAAGAAAGTGGCTGAGGCTTTTGCTAGAGTTGCAGGAGTTGATGCTATATCTGTTGATCAGGAAGGTGCTAAGATCACTGAAAGAGTTGATACATTATTTATAGGCGGCGCTTTATATGCGTATGGAATTGACAATGTATTAAAAGAATACATTGCAGGTATCGATGCATCTAAAATTGGAAGAGCAGTTGTATTCTCTACTTCATGGCTTTCCAAGCATGCACTTGATCTTATTGCAAAAGGGCTCAAGGAAAAGGGCATTGAGGTAGTATCTGAAACCTTCTACCTTAAGAGTAAGGCTGTTGATTCTAATATCGCAGCTGCAGAAGAGTTTGCGAAGAGGGTTCTATGACTTGGAAATACATCCATGCATTTCCGGAAAAGTCTGAATTACATCCTGTAATATGACTTGGAAATGCATCCGATAAAATAACACCAAGGCGAGACTTTTAACTCGTTTCATACATTTTTGATCTATAAAACAAAAATCTTTCATCTTAACCAAAACCAGGTTTAGGTGAAAGATTTTTGTGCTATAATTCATGGAATATGACTATAATAAATAAAAATAAGAGGACAACAATGAAATCCGGCAATGACACTTCTATAAAATCAACTTCATCTACTGTAAATGTCTCAGAAACAAGTAAAAATCCAAATGCAGATTCATATTCATACAAGAAGCCTATATGGACAAAGCTTCCTATCGTGATCCTTACAGCAATCTTTTGCTGCACTTTATGGGGAAGCGCTTCGCCTGCTATCAAGATAGGATATGAACTATTCGCTATAGCAGCAGGTGATACACCATCAAGGATCCTTTTTGCAGGAACCAGATTCATAATCGCAGGTATTATGGTCATCATCTTTGGAAGCATTCTTCAGAAAAAGGTACTGATCCCAAAGAGATCATCTATTGGATACATCCTGGTACTTGCCTGCTTCCAGACTATACTTCAGTACATTTTCTTCTATATGGCACTTGCTTTTACATCAGGTGTTAGAGGGTCCATCATTAATGCAGCAGGCAGCTTTTTTAGTATACTTCTTGCTGTATATGCTTTTAGATTTGAAAAGCTCTCTGTCCGTAAGGCTGCAGGTATGCTTATAGGTTTTGCCGGAGTATTTCTCTGCGTTACAGGTGGTAGCGCATCCTTCCTTGAAGGAGGGTTCTCTATTCAGGGCGAGGGAGCGATGCTTATTGCAGCATTTGCAAGTGCTGTTGCGGGATGTTTTATTAAGCTCTTTTCCCAAAAAGAGAATCCTGTGATATTGTCAGGCTATCAGTTCTTCATAGGTGGGATCGTCATGAGCATAGTCGGAAAGCTTATGGGCGGGAATCTAACCATCGTGTCTGCAGGAAGTATACCGCTTCTTGTCTATATGGCATTCATATCTGCTGGTGCATATACATTATGGGGAGTACTCCTTAAATATAATCCTGTTAGTACTGTTACAGTACTGGGTTTCGTCAATCCTGTGATGGGAGTTATATTATCTGCGATATTCCTTCATGAAGGCGCGGAGGCACTTAGTATCTATACTCTTATAGCGCTTGTGCTTGTAAGTCTTGGAATATATATCATCAATAAGAAAAGTAAATAGAATAATATAACTGGAACTTCGCATCTGCCTCAGAGGGTGGCGTATGTTTGGCAGATGCGAAGTTTGAGCAATATAAATGTATTTGCTGATAACTGCCAGTGAATACTCGAGAGGAAAGAGTAGCTGGCAAAAGAAAGCCAGAAGAAATATTCAGGAATTAGTGCGATCCTCCGATATACATATATCTGAATGTTTGTTTACAATATCAATTTAAAGAGGTGGTATTAAAGCCATTGCTTTAGTTTGGTACTAAGACTTTATATGGAGTTTTCAGGTATAAAGAGAGGTTATCTATGAATCAAAAGAAAAAGATTTCTGCTATATTTCTGGCACTTGTTGCCTTGTTTGTATTTCTGGCTCCGTCTAAGCTTCCTGCAAGAGCTGCTGGAACTGTAAGTATTACTTCGGCTCAGATTGAAGGAAGTAATGTAATAGTCAAGGCGTCTGCGTCATCTGTACTTTCAAGCGATGACGGATTGTACCATTTGTTTGCGCTTAAGATGTACGAAGCTTCGCCGTCGGGAACTCCTGTTGCAAGTGCAGCTGCAGGTACTAGTGCGACATTTTCTTTTGCCCTGAATAAGGGAACTGCAAGTTCTCATCTGTATGACAAGTTTGCAGTTGCTACCTTAAATAGTGGCAGCTACACAATAGTTAGTAACTTCCATTACATAACTAACCCGGAAGCTCTGGCAACCAATACGTCTTCAAGGAAAAACGAATCCAACAAAAAGGGAATCTGGGGCAATAACCTTGGAGGTCTTAATGCAGGTCAGACTGCCTATAACTTTAATATCCACCAGTTCAGCATAAGCGAATCTTCCAGCGGCAACTGGAATTATAATGGCAAGACCTGGTCTATCACAGGTAACTTCTCAGGCTATGACGAGCTGATGAAAAAGTATAACAATCAAGGCCTTGCAGTAACGATGGTGGTTCTAAATGGCTATAAGGATGCGGAGTTTGTCTATCCTACGGCAAGGGATGGCGGCGGATCCTGTCCTTATTATATGCTCAATACTGCTGATCAAAGAGGTCTTGAGAAGCTTGAAGCTCTGATGTCTTATATCAGTAACCGCTATAACGGAAGTACTGGACATGGCCAGATCGATAACTGGGTTATAGGCAATGAAGTTAATGCGTATCTGTCATGGAACTATCTGCCATATACTGATGTTGCAACCTACTCAAGAATATATGCTGATAGTCTTAGGATCTGCTACAACGCTATCATGAGTGAGAACAAAAACGCCAATGTCTGCATGTGTATCGACCAGATGTGGGACAGAAACAGAACTTCTGATCCGACTTTCTACGATGGAAGAGATGTTCTTGACAATGTCAATGCTTATATTAAGTCAGAAGGTAACATTAACTGGGGACTTGCACAGCATCCGTACAATACTCCCTTGTACTGGACACCATTCTGGACTCCGATGACGCCATATTATGGGTCACTTATAAGTCATGATGCAGGCACAGATATGCTTACAATGGAGAATATAGAAGTTCTCACGGATTATCTGTGTCAGTCAGCTTATCTTAATAATAAAGGTCAGGTAAGACCTGTATATCTGACAGAATGTGGCTATAGCTCAGCGGTATACGGTGATCAGAACTCGCAGGCTGCGGGAATCATATATGCCTACAACAGAGTTATCCGGAACCAGTATATAAAAGGTATATTTATCAAAAATCTTGAAGAAAGCGGCGAAGAGATAGCGCAGAACCTGTACTTCGGAATCCTCGATTCAAGCGGCAATCAAAAAGTTGCATATGCCTACTTCAGGGATATGAACACTGGCGGTTCTGATAATGCAGTAGCTTTTGCCCAGTCCATAATAGGAGCAGATAAGTGGGCTAATGACATGAGTGCGTATTCAAGGTAAAAGGGACTTAACCATAGAAGATAATAAGTTAGATGATGCAGCATGGACCAGGATATAAAATCTCTTGATCTGTAAGGGGATGGAACGAACAGAGGTACAGTTTGCATTTAGATGGTAAAACGTGCGAATGTATACGTATTGTAATTGACTACGCATATATAGCAATGAGATAATATTAAAGAGCAGCGCGATGAAGAGCTTATAGACTCTCAAGGCGCTGCCTTTTTATTTTTTAGAATCGTTGGACCTTGGCTCGTTGGAGCCGGAAGGAGGACTATGGGTAGGAAGAATTTTCTAAAAAGTTATGGTTTCATTATGGCTATGCTGATAGCTATCGTTGCAGGCTGCATTGTCGGATGGATATGGCCTGTTGTAACAGGGGAGGATGGCAGCACTATATCAAGCGGTGCCACTGTTCTTGAACCACTAGGTAAGCTGTTTATAAACCTTATGTTCTGCGTAGTTGTGCCTATGGTATTTTTCTCAATATCAAGTGCCATTGGTAATATGCAAAGTCCCAAAAGGGCAGGCAAGATACTTGGAACCACTATTGCGACATTCTTTGTAACAGGTCTTATTGCTGCAGTTTTATTTTATATAGTCATGATGGTGATCCCGCCTGTTACACATACATATGATCTTACTGAAGGCGAGATTGGTGATACTATTTCGATTCCGCAGATGATCATTAACTTCTTTACAGTTGAAGACTTCACAGCTCTTTTTTCAAGAAGAGCGATGCTGCCTCTTATCGTAGCATCTGTATTTACGGGCTTTGGAATTCAGGGATGCGGCGGATCACAGTCTATTGTAGGCAAGTTCTTCTCTAACATGACTGAAGTTATCATGCGCATCGTTAAGCTTATCACTTACTATGCACCTATCGGATTCTTTGGATTCTTTGCAAGTCTTGTAGCTACATACGGACCTGACCTTATCGGTGACTATTCAAGAGCGCTTATTACTTATTATGTATTTTGTTTCGTATACATGTTTGTTTCATTCCCTCTGTATGCATGGTTTGGCGGCGGCAAAAAGGGTATATCAGTTATGTTCTCGCACCTGTTCAGACCTGCAGTTACAGCATTTGGAACATGCTCATCTGTTGCAACCATCCCTACCAATATGGAAGTTGCGCAGGAATCCGGTGTGCCTAAGGATGTAACGGATATAGTCCTTCCTATGGGCGCTACAATGCATATGGATGGCTCATCAATGTCTGCAATCCTCAAGGTTGCTTTCCTCTTTGGAATATTCGGTATGGACTTTACCGGTGGCAGAGCTGTCCTTGCTATCATAATAGCTGTGTTCTCATCAGTAGCTATGTCAGGAATCCCGGGAGGCGGCGGAGTAGGAGAACTTGTCCTTGTAACCATGTTCTTCCCTGATCAGATGGCAATTGCATATCCTATAGCTCTTGCGCTTGGCAATCTCATCGATCCTCCTGCAACTATGGTCAATGCAGCAGGGGATTATGTAGTTAGCTTCATCGTTGCAAGATTTACTGATGGTAAGGATTGGATCAATAAAAAAGTGTCTAAGAGCAAAGCGAGCGAAAAAGCGAGCTGAAAAAAAAATAACTGAAACTTCCAAGCGGGAAGTTTGAGTAGATAATATTTTTAGAAATAAACTGAAATTATAAAACCACAAAAGCAGTAGATAGGGGGTGTACCGTGTCTACTGCTTTTTATGTGCAGGTAAAAGTGTGCTTGCGTGTAAACTTAAAGAAGTTGTATTATTGTTATGTAAACACTTACATTTATATGGGGAGACATTTTTATGCGAGATCTTGACTATCTTAAGCTTTTAAGCCAGAAATATCCAAATTCAAGAAAGGCTGGTGCAGAAATCATCAATCTTCGTGCGATCTGTGCACTTCCAAAGGGAACAGAATATTTTTTCTCAGATCTTCATGGAGAGGATAGGAGCTTCGTGCACCTTCTTAGGAGCTCATCAGGTATCATACGGGCCAAGATCACAGAGACCTTTGGAGATATGTTATCTAGTCAGGAGCAGCTTTATCTAGCTAACCTTATATATTATCCTGATAGAATTATTTCAAATGCCAGACAGACGGGCGTAGATAATGCTGAGTGGCAGAAGATTACCATATTTAGGCTCGTTCAGATAGTAAAATGTGTTGGTAGAAAGTATACAAGGTCCAAGGTTCGTAAGAAGATGCCTGAGGATTATGCCTATGCTATAGATGAACTTTTGCACAATGATGCCAAGGATGTTGACAAGAAGCAGTATTATCAGGAGATCATAAACGGTATCATAGACGTGGATGCAGGAGATGAGTTCATCACAGCCCTGTGCGGTCTTATTCAGAACCTGACTATAGATTCACTTCATATAATCGGTGATATATTCGACAGAGGACCTCATGCTGATGTTATCATGAACGAGCTTATGAATTTCCACGACGTTGATATCCAGTGGGGCAATCATGACGTTAGCTGGATGGGCGCTGCCTGCGGCAATACAGCCTGCATAGCCAATGTACTTAGGATTGCGACCAGCTATAACTCTTTTGACGTACTTGAGGATGGTTATGGTATCAACCTTCGTCCTCTTTCTATGTTTGCTGCAAGCACATATGCGGATGATCCATGTGATAATTTCAAGATACATCAGCTTGATGAGAACAAGTACGACTCTGTAGAGCCCGAGCTTGCTGCCAAGATGTGTAAGGCTATCTCTATCATACAGTTCAAGCTTGAAGGACAGCTTATAATGCAGCATCCGGAATACGAGATGGAAGACAGGCTCCTTCTTAATAACATCGACTATGACAAGCATACAGTTACAATAGATGGCGCAACTTATAAGCTTAAGGACTGGAACTTCCCTACAGTTGATCCGCTCCACCCTTATAATCTGACGATTGAAGAGGGTGAACTCATCCATACCCTTAAGATGAGCTTTATTCATTCGCCGCTTCTGCATAAGCATATACGATTTATATACTCCCACGGAGCTATGTACAAGATATGCAACAATAACCTCCTTTACCACGGCTGCATTCCTATGAATAATGACGGATCGTTTGTTGAGATCAGTAATGCAGACGGATCATTCTCCGGCAGAAGCCTTATGGATTATCTGAACCAGATGTGCATTGACGCATATTTTCTGGATGAGGTTACAGATCCTGTCAGGAAAAGAAAAGCAGTAGACCTTATGTGGTATCTGTGGTGCGGCAAGAATTCGCCTCTTTTTGGCAAAGACAAGATAACAACATTCGAGCACTATTTTGTCGATGATAAGGCAGCTTGTAAAGAGACTTTTAATGCATATTATTCATATACTGATAATAAAGAATATGTTGAAAAGATATTGAGTGAGTTTGGTCTGGGCTGCGCAGGATCTCATATAATCAACGGACATGTTCCTGTTGAAGTTAAGAATGGAGAGAGCCCTGTCAAAGCTGATGGAAAGCTCTATGTCATAGATGGAGGATTGTCCAAGGCATATCATGAAAAGACAGGAATAGCAGGGTATACACTTATCTGCAACTCTCATCACCTTGCCCTTGCTGTTCACAGGAGCTTCACACCCGGGCAGGAATATACGCCCAAGATAGTAAGCACTGAGGAGTTTGAGAAGAGAGTTATGGTAAGGGATACTGATGTCGGACGAGAACTTAAGAAGCAGATAGATGATCTCAAGGAACTAATGGAAGCATACAAGAACGGCCTTATCAAGGAGAAGTGATATAAGAAGTGCATCCACACCTCTGCTTATTGGCATTCTCAAAATCTTTGCAATGGCGGACTGTATATGAATCATTGCCATGCTGTTAATTGTTTTATAAATTCATGGCATGATATCTTGAGTCTTTTATTCTGGGGTTCAAACTCGCTGCGCTCAGACATGTGAACCCCGGGCAGAATAAAAACTCAATCTATCATACTCATGAATTTTATAAAACAATTAAAAAGCGTGGCAATGATTCATATACAGTCCGCCATTGCAAAGATTCTGAGAATGCTGCTACGTAGAGGTGTGGAATTCAAGTAAAAGGATAATGAGAATTAGAAGTCGGAATATACACTTTGATTGAATCGTAGTAAGTGTAGAGCTTTTGGACTCCGTTTTCTAAAATATAGTAGTGCCTGATGTATGGAATGAGGAGTATAATAAATAGGAATGTCAGGGCGAGTAATAGGATCATGGATGTCATTACATATGCAATTACTCCCATGAGAGTAAGGATTGCAAATGTGACCGTGACAATAAGATGGATGAGCCTTTCGTGCTGGAAGAAGGCTATCTGAGTCATGAGATCTTTGTATGCTCTTAGGTATTCTTCGCCGCTGTGGTCAGTGGTGATGAAATCTGCCATATAGGATAGATACTCTTTTAGACGTTTTTCCATACTGATTACCTTAGACATTTACTGATTACTTTCTGCATTCTGATAATAGCTTCTAAAATAATTGTATCACAGGAATGGGGGATTTAGCTTCAATGAAAAAGTTTAAGATCACATTTAATTCACCTGTAGTTCTTGGTTTTATCTTTATAAGTCTTGCAGTATTGCTGCTTGGCTTTGCAACGCTAGGTGTAAGCAACGAGGTTTTGTTTATGACTTATCACTCATCGCTTACCAATCCTCTAACTTACATAAGATTCTTTACTCATGTACTTGGTCACAGCGGATGGGATCATTATATAGGCAATGCTTCTTTTATCCTGCTGCTTGGACCAATGCTTGAAGAAAAGTATGGTTCGAAAAGGATAATGCAGGTCATCCTTATAACAGCCTTTGTAACGGGAGTTGTGAACTATTTCCTGTTCCCAAATGTTGCTTTGTGCGGCGCAAGCGGCGTAGTATTTGCATTTATACTTCTTACATCTTTTACCAGCTTTAGAAATGGTGAGATACCGCTTACATTCATACTGGTAGCGGTGGTATTCTTGGGGCAGCAGGTGTACGAGGGCGTAGTCCTTACGGATGATATCTCGAATATGTCACATGTTATAGGCGGTATCATCGGCGCAGTTGTCGGATTCAAACTCAATAGAAAATAAAACATCTTTTTAATATCACGTTCCAATTAATGCTAAATTCATAGCCATAAAAAAAGTCCTACTTAGCAAAAGAGATAGCTGCTAGGTAGGACTTGATTATTTTTATGCTTCTACGCCTTTATCAGCTAAAAGCTGCTTTAACCTTATGATTTCTTCTGCCTGAGAAGAAATAGTATCATCTTTCTTAAGATTCATCGAATTAGCGATATCAAGCTGTTCTTTAGTAGTATCCAGCTGTTCCTTAGTGGTATCAAGCTGTTCTTTAGTAGTATCAAGCAGTTCTTTAGTAGTATCGAGTTCTTCCTGAAGTTCATCAATCATATATGTAGCTGTATTGTGATCCATGATCTGCAGTTCTTTAGAGAACATATTCATCACTCCTTCGATATTCCTGCACATATCGTACAGGTGGGAATACATGGGTTCAAACTCCGGATATTTACTGATAAGCTCCATAATATACTCTGGCTCATCGCATCCCAGGAAGGTAAGCCATGCATCTAATTTTGTTTTTATTCCTTAATTATGAAGTTTGCATAGGAAAATATCAACTGATTTATAAAATGTATGACTGAACTTTTCCCGTATTTCAAATAAATTAACTTGCGCTCATCCATTTTCCATGATAGCATATTTCTTGTTTGGTTTTCAGCGGTACATCATAAATCGCAATCCAAAACAGATTGATTCCTGGCAAATCGCCTTGAATTCCAATTTTTATTTTGAGCAGTATTAGATGTTGTAGATGCTCTTTCTTTTATTGCTCAAAGGAAAAAAGCAAACAAGAAGGAGACTATTAATGCAAGAAACAACTGAATACAGCTATCTTCAAGCTACTGGAAAGCTTGAATACAACATGACCAACGATTACATGTTCCGAATGGTATTACAAAGGGATGAAGAGACACTTATTGGTCTGATCTGCTCTATCCTTAAACTCCAGAGAGAAAGCGTTCTTAGTGTCAGGATAGAAAATGCAATTGACATGGGAGCAGATGTTACCAGTAAAGAATACCAGTTAGACATTCATGTTTCTCTTAACAACGACAGCTATATCAATCTTGAGATGCAGATTGTAAACTATAAGAACTGGCCGGAACGTTCCCTTTCATACCTATGCAGACGTTTTGATAATGTGTCCAAAGGCAAAGATTATATAACTGTTAAGCCTGTATATCATGTGGGCTTTCTGGATTTTACTCTATTTGAAGATCATCCTGAATTCTTTGGAAAATATCAGATGAGGAACTCAAAAGATAAATATCTCTATACTGACAAGTTTAATTTATATGTGGTAGACTTAAATCATACAGAACTGGCAACTGATGAAGACAGAACCAGTGGTATCGATACGTGGGCAAAACTCTTCAAAGCAACTACCTGGGAGGAAATAAAGATGATAACTAAAGATAATCCATCTATGAATTCTACTGCAGAATCAATTTATCTCTCTAATTCTGACTTTGAGATCAGAGAGCGTTGTCGTATAAGAGAAGATGCCATAATACATGAAAAGCTAGTGGCTGAAAAGCTCGAAGCTCAGGCCGAGACAATTGCTACTCAAGCTGAAGAAATCAATAGATTAAAAAAACTATTAGCAGATAATGGAATACAGGAATAAGTATTGTTCTTCCCAATCAAGGCTTTAATGATGTCGATAGGATTGTTTCCAAGGTCAAATACCTCCCGGAGATAACCAAGAAATATAAGAAACTGTGGGATAGAGAACGAAGCTTCCCGAGAAACGTGGAATTAATAAGTAAAGCCTATAATGTAATGAATAAAAAAGAACTGTGAAAAAGTGATCATCTCATTTTTCACAGTTCTTTATATTTATCCTTCTTATTATGTACTTCAGTTCTTCTTGATTTTCTTCTTCAGCTTTTGATCGTGCTTATCAGATCTTTTTAGCAGTATGATCGTCAGCAAATAATATTCCTCTTACAGGGAAGAGAGCATTGAGAAGTATCTCACCGAATATCACACAGGTAATAACTTCGCCGGCTCCTACTGTAAGCATCATAAAAGGAATCAGGTCTGTCATGCCATAAGCATATTTTAGTACGAACGGAATGATAAGCGCATTGCTTATTACAGGCGGAAGTGAGCAAAGAATCCTGTGTTTTCTAAGAGCATATGTTCCAATACATCCAATAAGTGTTGCTAAGGTTCCAAATATTACATCCGGAAGTGCACTTTGCATCAGGATATTAGACAAAAGACATCCTATTGTAACTCCGGGAATAGCAGCCGGTGTGAAAAATGGGAGGATTGTCAGAGCTTCTGAGAATCTACACTGGATTGCTCCGCTTGCAAGGTCGAATCCCTGCGCGAACATTGTTAATACTACATACAAAGCGCCGATGGCGCCTGCCTGTACGATGTACAGAGTTTTTGATTTCTTCATTTTCTTTCTCCTTTAGTGTACGGCTATGTGCCGATTTTGCGAGTGGGAAGGATTTAACACTCGTATAGCAACAGGTATGATAACACTGAATAAAAGCTTTGTAAAGGCGATACTGATCAGACTAAAAATATATAATTACTAAAACTTCCCACTTGGACGGACCAACATCCTCAAAGCTTTTACAAGGGCAAGCAGTATATAGAAATTAACTTATCTAAGAATTATTTCCGGATGAAGTAAATTAATCATAATGATATAATGATAGTGCGAGATATTATGCATACTAATTGTATTACTTGGAGGTATTTATGGGAGATAAGTTATTGCCGCTTGTTACGAGGCATTTTTTGATACAGCCTCAGAGTGTTGATAAACTCTGGGAAGAAGAATGGTCAGTTACCCTTAGAGATGATGCTGATAAGAAGGTAGGGAGATTTCATTTTGAAGAGGCCGGAATTGATGGGGAAGTAACGCTTTTACTGGATATTGAACCTGCATACCAAAAGCCCTCTCTTGGTGCTGAAATATACTCTGCTATAGCAAGTTTTGTGTTTAAATTCCAGGAACTTAAGGTAGTCAGAACGTCTTGCAGGCATGAGGATGATGATCTTGTACATAGCCTTGAAAAGGCTGGTTATGTAAGGCGCAAGAACAGGGATGGACGTGACTTTTATTCGATCACAAAACAGAAGACATCCTGGACAGGCCTTTACATGATATTAGGTCTTGTTGCAGGTTTGATCATTGGAATCACTATATCTAATCTCTGGGTTGGAACTTTTTCTGGAATAATAATAGGGACAGTAATCGGATATCTGATTGATAAGAAAGCGTGAATATACCGGATTTGTCGAGACTTTATGACGATATATGTTTTTTCATAGACTGATTATTTTTCTTATATAAATGGACCGGTACTTGCAGGAACATGGTGGGGGACATAGATGGACATTGCGGTTTTTAGCGATATACATGCCAATCACAGCGCCTTTCAGGCTTGTTTTGACAAGGCCTGTGAGAAGGGAATTACCAATTTCGTACTTCTGGGAGATTATGTAACGGACTGTCCCAATCCTCAGAAAACTATGGAAATGATATACATGATGCAGAAGTTTTTTAACGTCTGGATTGTGAGAGGTAACCGCGAAGAGTATCTTCTTGATTATAGGAAAAAGGGCGAGTCAGGATGGAAGAAGGGTTCTGCCAGCGGTACGCTTTTGTATACTTATAATAATATGACAGACAGGGACTTTAACTTTTTTGACTCACTTCCTATATATTCGATGTGGAAGCAGAAGGGTATGCCTTCTTTTGAGCTATGCCACGGATCGCCCAATTCTTCAAGGGAATTCATGATGGGTAAGAGCCGTACTACAAGGCGTATTGTGGCTCAGCTAAGGTCTGATTTTATCCTGCATGGTCATCATCATGAGCAGGAGACTTACACCTATAGAGACAAGAAAGCTGTCAATCCGGGCTCTATAGGCATTCCCTGGAACTATGGCGGCAAGACACAGTTTGCCATAATTCATGATGAAGGAGACAGATGGGAAGAAGAATACTTTCAGCTTGATTATGACAGAAAAGAGATTCTGTCTGAGTTTATGTCATCAGGCCTTATGGAGATGGCGCCTGCCTGGGCAGCAGTTACAATGCATACTATAAGAACAGGTGTGGATCTTAATCAGACAATCCTTATGAGAGCAACTCAGCTGTGCGAGCAGGAAAGAGGAGAAGCCCGTTGGCCGGATATCCCTGAGAGGTACTGGGCTCTCGCCCTTAAAGAGAACTATATAGATATGCATGGAAAAGATATACCTCATAGGTAGATTTTTAAACTTCCCACAAAAGCCAGACGCAGATTCAAGGGTAGGAGTCTGTCTGGTAAGTGGGAAGTCTGCAAGTAAATCAGATAATAAAGAGCTCGAAGCTTTGTAATAACAAGGCCTGTCAAAAATAAAAAAAGAATAAACAAAGGATTATAAAAGAAGGACACAATCTTCAAAGCCGCTCTGGAAGCGCGTTTGAAGGGGTGTCCTTTTTTGATGACAAAAGGTCAAGAAGCAAATGAGAGAAAACGAGAGAATATAAGAGATATTACGAGAAAAGACTACAATATCCACCTGTAAATCAATTTGCAACATAAAAGCCGCAACATTATTATATATTTTGTGGTTAGCACTCAGGGAGTTTGAGTGCTAACAATTCTATAAGACTTAAGTTTTAGTCTAAAGTTAACAAGCACAGATATGATTGTTAATCTTTAAAAAAGCAAATTATATATCTATATAAAGGAGGCTTTATCATGAAATTAACACCACTTGGAGACAGAGTTGTATTAAAGCAGCTTGAAGCAGAGGAGACAACAGCATCAGGAATCGTTCTTCCTGGAAAGGAAAAAGAGAAACCTCAGCAGGCTGAAGTTATAGCTGTTGGACCTGGCGGAGTTGTTGATGGCAAAGAAGTCAAGATGGAAGTTAAAGTCGGACAGAAGGTCATTTATTCTAAATATGCAGGAACAGAAGTTAAGCTTGATGAAGAGACATTCATCATTGTAAAGCAGAACGACATTCTTGCAACAGTTGACTAAATCAAAAATTGCAAAGAAGATTTTGTCTATTTGTTTTCGGATAAAAAGAAGATCTGGAATACAGATGATAAACAGTCTTTATATGAAGCAGGATCATATCCTGCAAACTAGATAATATATTATGGAGGTCATGTATCATGGCAAAGACAATTAAATCAGGTGATGATGCTCGTATGGCAATGGTTGCAGGCGTTAACAAGCTTGCAGATACAGTAGGTGTAACAATCGGACCTAAGGGAAGAAACGTTGTAATAGACAAGTCTTACGGTGCTCCTACAATCACAAACGATGGTGTTACTATCGCTAAGGAGATCGAACTTGAAGATCCATATGAAAACATGGGTGCTCAGCTTGTTAAGGAAGTTGCTACAAAGACTAATGATGTAGCAGGTGACGGTACAACAACAGCTACAGTTCTTGCTCAGGCAATGATCAACGAAGGTATGAAGAACCTTGCTGCAGGTGCTAACCCGATCGTCCTTCGTAAAGGTATGAAGAAGGCTACAGACGCTACAGTAGAAGCTGTTAAGAAGATGGCTACAAAGGTAAGCGGCAAGGAGCAGATCGAAAGAGTAGCAGCAGTTTCATCAGGTGATGATGAAGTTGGTAAGATGATCGCTGACGCTATGGAAAAGGTTTCTAACGACGGCGTTATCACAATCGAAGAGTCCAAGACAATGCAGACAGAGCTTGACCTTGTTGAAGGTATGGAATTTGACAGAGGTTACATCTCAGCTTACATGGCAACAGACATGGACAAGATGGAAGCTAACCTTGAAGAGCCTGCAATCCTTATCACAGATAAGAAGATCTCTAACATCAACGACATCCTTCCTCTTCTTGAGCAGGTTGTTAAGACAGGCCAGAAGCTCCTCATCATCGCTGAAGACGTTGAAGGTGAAGCTCTTACAACACTTATTGTTAACAAACTCCGTGGAACATTCAATGTAGTTGCAGTTAAGGCTCCTGGCTATGGCGACAGACGTAAAGAGATGCTTCAGGATATCGCAATCCTCACAGGTGGTAAGGTTATCTCATCTGACCTTGGTCTTGAACTTAAGGATACAACACTTGATGACCTTGGACGTGCTAAGAGTGTTAAGGTTACTAAGGAGAAGACAACAATCGTTGATGGTGAAGGCGACAAGGCTGACATCGATTCAAGAGTTGCTCAGATCAAGAAGCAGATCGAAGATACAACATCTGATTTTGATAGAGAGAAGCTTCAGGAAAGACTTGCTAAGCTCGCTGGCGGTGTTGCAGTTATCCGCGTAGGTGCTGCTACAGAGACAGAGATGAAGGAAGCTAAGTACAGAATGGAAGATGCTCTCAATGCTACACGTGCAGCTGTAGAGGAAGGTATCATCTTCGGCGGTGGTAGCGCATACATCCACGCTTCTAAGGAAGCTGCTAAGTCTCTTGAGAACCTTGAAGGTGATGAGAAGACAGGTGCTAAGATCGTTCTTAAAGCTCTTGAAGCTCCTCTTTTCCGCATCGCAACTAACGCAGGTCTTGATGGATCCGTTATCGTAAATAAGGTAAAAGAGTCTGAAGTTGGAGTTGGTTTCAATGCATATAAGGAAGAGTATGTAGATATGGTTAAGGATGGTATCCTTGATCCTGCTAAGGTTACAAGATCAGCTCTTCAGAATGCTACATCAGTTGCTTCTTCATTCCTTACAACAGAAGCTGCTGTAGCAACAATCAAAGAGCCTGTACCGGCAGCTCCAGCTCCTCAGCCAGGAATGTATTAATTAACTGATGGCGGAAGCTCTTAGTTTTTAAGAAGACCTTGAACATTCATAGAAATGGCAGGAGACTTCATATAAGTTAAGATATATTTTGCACCACGACTATATCAATACGATATGATCGTGGTGCATTTTTTGCCCTATATTATGCAGTTTTGATGAGGTGATCATAATAAAAATGCGTAGTATCTTGCTTTACAAGCGTTTTCTTGGTAAAATTACCAATATATGTCTAGTATAATCAGTAAAATGTTATAATAATTATTTAAAAGCGATAACATTTAGACTGGTGATCATTAGAAGTGCATTATAAGTCAAGGATTTTGAAAATTACACGTTCTTGAAAGCGCATTATGACGTTATTGCACAATCTATAATATGTTAAATAATGATGTTAACTAAAAGGTATATTATAAGGATTTGATCCTTCACCTTTATAAACTATCATCATTTTATAATAATCATTCATTGATTATGGAAAAGAGGAATAATGAAAGAATTAAAAGACTATGTACGTACAATACCTAACTTCCCTGAAGAAGGAATTATGTTCAGGGATATCACTACAGTAATGCAGGATCCGGATGGACTCAAGCTTGCTATTGATACAATGCAGGACCTTGTTAAGGATCTTGATTTTGATGTAGTAGTAGGAGCAGAGTCTAGAGGATTCATTTTTGGAACACCTATTGCATATAATCTCCACAAACCATTTGTACTTATCCGTAAGAAGGGTAAGCTTCCTGCAGAGACAGTATCTATTGATTATGATCTTGAGTATGGCAAGGCTACTCTTGAGATGCACAAGGATTCTGTTAAGCCTGGTCAGAAGGTTCTCATCGTAGATGACCTTATCGCTACAGGCGGAACAACAGAAGCTATGATCAAGCTTGTTGAGTCTCTCGGCGGAGAAGTTGCAGGTGTCCTTGTAATGATGGAGCTTGCAGGACTTAACGGAAGACAGAAGATCGCCGGTTACAGACTTGATTCTGCTGTCGTATACGAGGGCAAGTAATTGGAAGATTAATCATAAGATTAACTCCGAGAGATTAATCATTTATATTTTGTGATTAACTTCGAGAGATTAATATCATTTTCATAGATATTGATCTAAGTATATGCATTTTCTATAAAACTAAAAGATTGGCGCAAGAGGGAAAATGTTAGAACAAAGATTTGATGACGGTAAAATTGAATCAATTGAAGAGTTTCAGCCACCGGAAAGGCTTTATGAAGGTCTGATCGCCAGGGTACAGAAGTATCATCCATCTGATGATATCACCATGATCGAGAAGGCTTATAATATAGCGCGCGAAGCTCACAAAGATCAGCTTCGCAAATCCGGAGAGCCGTATATTATTCACCCTTTGTGTGTGTCCATTATCCTTGCAGATCTGGAGCTGGATAAGGAGACTATTGCAGCAGGGCTTTTGCATGATGTCGTAGAAGACACTATTCTCACCAAAGACGAGATAGATGAGCAGTTTGGATCTGATGTAGCACTTCTTGTAGATGGTGTTACCAAGTTGCAGAGTCTGCAGCTTCCTGCCGACTATAAGGACAAGACTGCAGAGCAGCTTGAAATGCAGGCGGAGAACCTCAGGAAGATGTTCCTGGCTATGGCCAAGGATATCCGTGTCATCCTTATAAAGCTTGCCGACAGACTCCACAATATGAGAACACTTGCTCATATGCCGCCTGAGAAGCAGCACAGGATAGCTCAGGAGACGCTGGACATCTATTCTCCTATAGCAGGGCGTCTTGGTATCAGTAAGATCAAGGTAGAGCTTGACGATCTGTCTCTTAAGTACCTCAAACCTGATATCTATAAGGATCTTAAGGAAAAGGTATCTGAGAAAAAGGAAGAGCGTGAAGCCTACGTTGAGAAGATTGCCAAAGATGTTGAAGCTGCTATAAAAGAAGCCGGCATCAAGGGTGAAGTCAACGGAAGAGTTAAGCATTTCTTCAGTATTTACAAGAAGATGCACAATCAGGGCAAGACTCTTGATCAGATCTATGATCTGTTCGCTGTCAGGATAATCGTTGAATCAGTCAAGGACTGCTATGCAGCTCTTGGTATAATCCATGAGATGTACAAGCCTATCCCCGGAAGGTTCAAGGACTATATAGCTATGCCCAAGGTCAATATGTATCAGTCTCTTCATACGACACTGATAGGACCTAACGGTGCGCCATTCGAGATACAGATCAGAACTTTTGATATGCACAGAGCAGCAGAATACGGTATTGCTGCTCACTGGAAATATAAAGAAGCATCTGATGGCAAGAAGATTGAAACTCAGGAAGAGGAGAAGCTGGTATGGCTTCGCCAGATTCTTGAGTGGCAGAGGGACATGAGCGACAACAGAGAGTTCATGAACCTTTTAAAGAGCGATCTGAATCTTTTTTCAGAAGATGTATATTGCTTCACTCCTCAGGGTGATGTCAAGAATCTTCAGAACGGATCTACCCCAATCGACTTTGCATACAGCATTCATTCAGCTGTTGGTAACAAGATGATCGGTGCCAAGGTTAATGGTAAGCTGGTTCCTATTGATTATGTGATCCAAAATGGTGATCGTATTGAGATCCTTACTTCTCAGAATTCCAAGGGACCATCACGTGACTGGCTTGCAATTGCCAAGTCCACATCTACCAAGAACAAGATCAACCAGTGGTTCAGGTCTCAGCAAAAAGAAGAGAATGTTAACCACGGTAAAGAGCTTATCGCTGACTATTGTAAGAGCAAGGGTATTGAGATCTCTGATATAACCAAAACTGAGTATATCAATATCATCATCCGCAAGTATGGTTTCCACGACTGGGATGCTGTACTTTGTGCAGTAGGTCTTGGAGCCTTAAAAGAAGGCGGTATTGTCAACAAGCTCTGTGAGCTCTATGAGAGAGATCACAAGAAGGATCTTACTGATGAAGAAGTTCTTGCAGCAGCTAATGTTTCAAACTCACCTGCAAGGATCAACGGAAGTGGTAATGCCATTATCGTTAAAGGCGTTCATGACGTTGCAGTAAGATTTTCAAGATGTTGTAATCCTGTTCCGGGAGATGATATCGTTGGCTTTGTAACAAGAGGCAGAGGCGTATCTATTCATAGACGTGACTGCGTCAATGTTGCAGAGATGACTATGGAAGATAAGAGCAGGCTCATAGAAGCCCGCTGGGAGAGCGATGGTATTATTGGCTCTGAGAAATATACTGCTGACATCAAGATCTTTGCTAACGACAGACGAGGCCTTCTTGCAGATGTTTCAAGAATTCTTACTGAGAACAACATCAGCATCCTGTCTCTTAATACAAGAACCAGTAAGCAGGGCCTTGCTACCATGGATGTTTCATTCCAGGTTTCAAGCCGTGAAGAGCTTGTAACAGTTACAGATAAGCTAAGACAGATCGATAGCGTCATCGATATTGAGAGAAGTACAGGCTGATACAAACATTCTGATAAGAATAGTCTGATAAAAATAGTCTGATAAGAATGGTCTGATAAGAATAGTTTTATAAGAATAGTCTTATAATAACAGGCTGATTATAATAGACTGATAAGAACAGGCTGTTATATCGGCATCAGTACCTATTGACAAGCATTTTAATAGTTTAAGAATTAATATCAGCATGCCGGCATTATTTATATAATGTCGGCATGGCTGTGCATCATACCAAAGATTGGATCAGCATTCTAATGGACAGTAATATTAAAGTTGGCCAGGTAACACTTGGCCCCGTACAGACCAATTGTTATTTTGTTTTTAAAGATACAGAAGATAGAAGTGCTAGTAATGAGCCAATACCCTGCATCTTCTTCGATCCTGCGGACGCCGGAGAGTATCTGTATGAAAAGCTTACAGAGAAGAATTTTAAGGTTGAGCTCATACTCCTAACTCACGGCCACTTCGATCATATGGCCGGAGCTGCAGATCTTAAAAGGCTCTCAGGAGCTCCTATATGGTGCTGGGAAAAAGAGTCATCGGTATGCGAAGATCCCGAAGTAAACCTTTCGTATGATTTTATTGGAAAAAGTATAACGATTAAACCTGACAGATTTTTAAGAGATGAAGAGATAATCGAAGCTGCCGGTCTTAAATGCAGGCTCCTTGGAACACCGGGACATACAGTTGGTTCCTGCTGCTACAGTTTTGATGATGATAAGATCCTTATAAGCGGAGATACTCTATTTGAAGGATCTGTTGGACGTACGGATTTCCCCGGAGGAAGTTCTCAGGCTCTGGTTAGATCTGTACACGAGAAGCTTTTTGATCTTCCTGATGATACTATTGTATATCCGGGGCACGGCGGTGCTACTACAATTGGAGATGAGAAGCTCTACAATCCGTTTTTAAGGTGAGTTCTATGATTATAGTATATACAGATAAAGAGAAATACTTTTATGACATCCATTCTCTGGTCAAAAGTTTCTATCCGGAGGAGGATGTCCTTGTTTTTGTAAAGGGAAGTAGGCAGATCCCCGAAGATGCCAATATCATACTTACTATAGATATGACTCTGTCCTGGGATGAAGGACATATCGATGCTGATTTTATCTGGGATGGAAGAGCAGCTAAGTCTTTTTCCATGGAATGTATAAGAGAATCGGAAGCCTGCAGCGCAGATATGACGGATTCTCCAAAGAATGTCTTAAAGCGCCTTTTGTATACAGCGCTTAATGAAGAGACCGGGAAAGATCTTCCATGGGGGACTCTTACAGGTATAAGACCTGTTAAGATTGCTATGCACAGGCTCCTTGGTGGTGACAGCGACATACAGATCCGCGATTATATGAAGAAGACCTATATCTGCTCTGATGAAAAGACTGATCTTAGCATCGAGATAGCGCACAGAGAGAACAGGCTTCTTGAAGGCACAACGGATGGCAAAGGATACAGCCTTTATGTGAATATACCTTTTTGCCCGACAAGATGTGCTTACTGTTCCTTCATGTCATCGCCTATAGGCCTTTGGAAGGGGAAAGTTGATGACTATCTTGACTGCATCAAGAAAGAGATAGATGAGACTGCTCCTTTGTTTAAAGATAAGCGACTTGACAGCATATATATAGGCGGGGGAACTCCTACTACACTTGAACCTTATCAGCTTGAAAAGCTTATAGGCTGGATCAAGGACTCTTATGATACCTCTTATTCAAGAGAATTCACCATAGAATCAGGCCGTCCTGACTCTATTACTATGGATAAGCTTAAAGTAATGAAAAAGGGCGGAGTTACAAGGATATCTGTTAACCCTCAGACCATGAGAGACAGAACGCTTGAACTTATAGGCCGTCACCACAGCGTACAGCAGACCATAGACTCTTTCTATATGGCCAGAGAAGCGGGATTTGATCACATCAATATGGATATAATCCTTGGACTTCCGGGAGAAGAGCTTAGTGATGTTCAGTACACAATGGATGAGATAGCTAAGCTTCGTCCTGATGAACTTACAGTTCATTCGCTTGCCATTAAGAGAGCATCAAGACTCTATGACTACGTAGCAGATCACGGCCTTGCAGGTATGGATACCACATCCGCCATGATGAAAGTGGCAGAAGACGGTGCCAGAAGTATGGGACTTGGCCCGTATTATCTCTACAGGCAGAAGAATATAAGCGGCAATTTTGAAAATACAGGATATGGGCGCGGGGACAAGATGTGCCTGTATAACATAATCACCATGGAAGAGACACAGAGCATCCTTGCACTAGGCTCAGGTTCAGTATCCAAGCGTATCTTCGAGGGTAGCAGGATAGAACGAAAAGGTAATCCCAAGGATGTAAAGCTGTATATGGAGAATACAAGTAGCGATCCTTCTGTAATGAGAGATTTCTTTTCATAAAAATGATCCTAAAAAAATAGAATAGTCCCCTACATCCGGTCACCTCGATCTTGATGTGGGGGATTTTTTTGACCTTCTGTTCAAAATTAATAAAAATACATCTTTTTGTCTTTGAAATTTGTTTGAACAGTCGTTCAAAAATCCATTGACATTAGTAGCCGGAGAACTTATATTTGATAACGTAATAAATACCTCTTAATTTTTTGATCGAGTAGGTGATGTCCTTCTCGATTAATATGTTTTTTAAGGGGATTTTGATTTCATCGAAATATAATCAAACGGAGTTTAAGATAATATTTTAAACTCACGGCTTTAAGAGGGCCAGGAAAGGGAGATCATTATGAAGAAGAAACTTTTAAGCACTGTTCTTGCAGCAGCTACATGTGTATCTATGCTTGCAGGATGCGGATCATCAGATGGCGCCGGCACAGACAAGGGTGCTGACAATACTGCAGAAAACACTGCAGAAAACACTGCAGAAGCTGAAGGCGGCGAGGCACTCTCTGCTTCTGACATCAAGATCGGTGTTATCTACATCGGTGATGAGAACGAAGGATATACAGCAGCTCACATGGAAGGTATCGATCAGATGCAGGCTGCTCTTGGTATCTCTGATGATCAGATCATCGAGAAGACACTTGTTCCTGAAGATGAGTCCTGTACAGATGCTGCTGAAGACATGGTAGATCAGGGATGTAATATTATCTTTGCAACAAGCTTCGGTCACGAGTCTTATCTTATGCAGGTTGCTGCAGAATATCCTGAGATTCAGTTCTGCCATGCAACAGGTTATCAGGCTGCTTCTTCAGGTCTTTCTAACTTCCACAACTATTTTGACAACATCTACGAAGCAAGATATGTTTCAGGTGTTGTTGCAGGACTTAAGCTCAATGAGATGATCGCTGACGGCAAGATCACAGAAGATGCTGCCAAGGTTGGTTATGTAGGCGCTTATCCTTATGCAGAAGTTGTTTCTGGTTTCACATCTTTCTATCTTGGTGTTACATCTGTATGCCCTTCAGCTACTATGGAAGTTCAGTATACTAACAGCTGGGCTGATATGACAGCAGAAGGTGAAGTTGCTACATCACTTATCGCTGATGGATGCGTACTTATGAGCCAGCATGCTGATACAACAGGTGCTCCTACAGCATGTGAATCTGCAGGCGTTCCTTGTGTAGGTTATAACGTAGATATGACAACAGTTGCTCCTACATGCGCTCTTACATCAGCTACTAACAACTGGGGTGTTTACTACACATATGCAGTACAGGCTGTTCTTAACGGAGAGGCAATGCCTACAGACTGGACAGCAGGTTACAACGACGGCGCTGTTGCTATCACAGCTTTAAATGATACAGCAGTAGCAGAGGGAACAGCTGATAAGGTTGCAGAAGTTGAGAAGGCTCTTGCAGACGGAACTCTTCACGTATTCGATACCAGCAAGTTCACAGTTGGCGGTAAGTCACTTGAAGATGCTATCGCAGAAGGCGGAGATTATGCCAAGTATGCTGATTATGTAAAAGACGGATATTTCCACGAATCAGAGCTTGCATCTGCACCTGCATTTGATATCATCATCGACGGCATCACTTCTAATGCAAAATAATGCAAACTAATGCAAACTAATGCATAGTGATACAAAATAGAGATTGTAAGTGCAGACAAGAGCACTTAATGCAAATGAATGCGAACTAATTAAAGTTAAAAAGTAGGATTATTATGGAAAATTACGCGATAGAACTTAAAGGTGTTACAAAGCGCTTTGGTAGTGTAGTTGCCAATAATCAGGTAGATCTCGCCCTTAAAAAGGGCGAGATTCTCTCTATTCTTGGCGAAAATGGAAGCGGTAAGACAACCCTTATGAATATGCTCTCCGGAATCTATTATCCGGACGAGGGTCAGATACTCATAAATGGTAAAGAGGTATCCATCAACTGCCCCAAAGATGCCTTTGATCTTGGAATTGGTATGATCCACCAGCATTTCAAGCTTATAGATATACTGACAGCAGCCCAGAATATAATTCTAGGGCTTGATGGCGCTATGAAGCTTGATATGAAGAAGGTTAATCAGGAGATAGATGCTCTTGTGAGTAAGTATGGTTTTGACCTTACTCCTGCAGAGAAGATCTACAACATGTCTGTTTCCCAGAAACAGATCGTAGAGATCGTTAAAGTTCTGTACCGCGGAGCTGATATCCTTATCTTCGATGAGCCGACTGCAGTTCTGACACCTCAGGAGACGCAGCGTCTTTTTACAGTTCTTAAGAAGATGAAGCTTCTTGGTAAGTCTATCATAATAATCACTCATAAACTTAATGAGGTTCTTGAGATATCAGACCGTGTAGCTGTCCTTCGAAAGGGTAAGTGCGAGGGCGTAGTTGAGACCAAGGATGCTACAGCTGCTTCTCTGACTGAGCTTATGGTAGGAGAAAAGGTAGAACTCAATATCCAAAGAAGTGATCCTCAAAAGCCCGAGAAACGTATCGAGATGAGAGGCGTAACAGTTAGAAACAGTGAAGGCCTTTCTATACTCAAGGATATCTCATTTGTTGCAAAAAGCGGAGAGATACTCGGCATTGCTGGTATATCCGGCAATGGACAAAAAGAGCTTCTTGAAGCAATAGCCGGCATACAGAAAATAGACAGCGGAGAGATCCTTTATTATCCTCCAAACGGAGCAAATGTTGAGAAACTTTCTGAAAAAACTGTCAGGGAGATCCAGAATCTTAAGATAAGCCTTTCTTTCGTACCTGAAGACAGACTTGGAATGGGTCTTGTAGGCTCTATGGACCTTACTGACAATATGATGATCAGAAGTTACAGATCAGGTAAGAGCAGATTTTTTACCGACAGAAAGACACCTCAGAAGCTTGCGAAAAGGATTGTAGATAAGCTCGAAGTTGCAACTCCCGATATTGATACACCTGTCAGAAGACTTTCAGGTGGTAATGTACAGAAGATATTGGTAGGACGTGAGATCGCACTTAATCCTGATGTTCTTATGGTTGCATATCCTGTAAGAGGTCTTGATATTACATCTTCATACACAATCTATAACCTTCTTAATGAGCAGAAAGAAAAAGGTGTTGCAGTTATGTGCGTCGGAGAAGATCTTGATGTACTACTGCAGTTGTGCGACAGAATACTGGTACTGTGTGAAGGCAGGATTAGCTGCATAGTTAATGCCAAGCTTACAACCAAAGAAGAAATCGGTATGTACATGACAGGTGCCAGAAAGGCAGGAGTTTAATGAGTAAGATAAGTACAAAAACATCATCACGTATGTCAGTTCATCTTTCAAAGCGTGATACCATATCTGTCTGGAAGGCATGGGGGATCAGACTTACCGCTGTTCTTATAGCTCTTGTCGTATGTGCGATCGTAATCGTAGGAATAACAGGTCAGAATCCGCTTAACGTATATTCGGGTATCATAGACGGAGCAGTAGGTTCAAGGCGCCGTATCTGGGTGACAGTCAGAGAGACTGTAGTACTACTGCTTATAGGTGTGGGACTTATGCCTGCATTTAAAATGAGATTCTGGAATCTTGGAGCAGAAGGCCAGATCCTTATGGGAGGAGCTGCTACAGCAGCACTTATGATATATCAGGGAAGCCTTCCTAGTGTGCTTCTTATAATCCTTATACTTATAGCATCAGCATGCGCAGGTATCATATGGGGATTTTTACCTGCATTTTTCAAGGCACATTTTAATACCAATGAATCTTTGTTTACACTGATGCTCAATTATGTCGCAATGCAGATAATAACCTTTTTGATAGTATTCTGGGAGAATCCGTCAGGATCTAACTCTGTGGGTATCATCAATTCTGCCAATAAAGGCGGTTGGTTTCCTAAGATACTAAACTCAGACTATACTCTTAATATAATCATAGTATTAGTTGTAACTATTATGATGGCTATATACATGAAATATACCAAGCACGGTTATGAGATCGCAGTTGTAGGTGAAAGCCACAATACAGCTAACTATGCCGGTATCAATGTTAAGAAGGTAGTGATCCGTACTATGCTTATTTCTTCCGGAATCTGCGGCCTTGCAGGCGCAGTCATCGTAAGCGGCGCAAGCCATACGATATCTACCTCTACAGCAGGTGGAAGAGGTTTTACAGCAATCATAGTAGCCTGGATGGCTAATCTTAATCCTCTTGGAATGCTCCTTGTATCAGCATTTCTTGTATTCATGCAGCAGGGTGCTATTCAGATAGCTTCTCAGTACGGACTTAACGAGAATGCATCTGACATCATCACAGGTATCATCATATTCTTCCTTATTGGATGTGAATTTTTCATCAAATATAGGGTACGAGTTGAGAAGAAAAAGGAGGATGCAGCATGACACTTCTTCTTACATTTTTGGTTGCGGCAATAGGGCAGGCTGTACCTCTTTTGTTCGGCGCAACTGGTGAGATCATTACAGAAAAATCAGGTAACCTGAATCTTGGAATCCCGGGTATAATGTACATGGGCGGTATTTCAGGCCTTATGGGAGCCTTTCTTTATGAAAATAATACGGATGATCCTTCTAAAGTGGTAGGAGTTCTTATAGCTATACTTTGCAGTCTTATTGCAAGCGGACTTGGCGGTCTTTTGTACAGTGTACTTACTGTATCACTACGTTCTAATCAGAATGTTGTAGGCCTTGCACTTACCACTTTTGGCGTAGGATTTGGTAATTTCTTTGGAGGATCACTTTCAAAACTCGCAGGTGGTGTAGGACAGATATCCGTAGCTCACACAGCAGAAGGCTTTGGCGCATTTCTTCCTAAGGCACTTCAGAATATACCTGTTGTAGGCAAATTATTGTTTTCATATGGCTTCCTTACATATCTTTCTATTGTTATAGCCGTTATTATTACCTGGTTTTTAACTAAAACAAGAAAAGGCCTTAACCTAATAGCAGTAGGTGAGAATCCTGCAGTTGCAGATGCAGCAGGAATCGATGTTAAGAAAAATAAGTATTATTCTACAGTTATAGGCGCTATGATCGCAGGACTTGGAGGACTCTATTTCGTAATGGAATATCTCCACGGAACATGGTCCAATAACGGATTTGGTGACAGAGGATGGCTTGCTATAGCCCTTGTTATCCTGGCTTTATGGAATCCCAACAATGCTATCTGGGGATCGCTTGTATTTGGAGCGCTTTATGTTCTTTATATATACATTCCGGGTCTTACAAGAGCTACATCAGAGCTTGTTAAGATGCTTCCATATGTTGTAACAATCGTAGTACTGGTCATCACAAGTAAGCGTAATAAGCCTGAGAATCAACCACCGTCAGCACTTGGAAGGTCATACTTCCGCGAAGACAGATGAGGAGACTAAATGAAGAATATCGAAAAGAACAATGAAGAGAAAATACTGGACGCAACACTTCGCGTAATCGAATCTCATACAATAAGCGGAACCAGGATCAGTCTTATTGCCAAAGAAGCTGATATGCTCCAGTCCAATGTTTTATACTATTACAAAACCAAGGAAGAGATCCTTGTTGCCATGCAAAAGAGAATCCTGGATATTTTTCCAAAGCTTCGAGAGGAGCTACGTGATAATACTGAGGATACACTTGAATCAGCTCTTGAAGTTTTTTCTAAAAATGAAGAGAATCTTCTCAAGAACTTCCCTGAATACAACCATGCAGAGATGGATTTCTGGGTACAGAGCAGAACTGATGAGGATACCAGAACACGTTTTTCACAGTCGTATGACCTGTGGAGACAGGAGATCAGAGATGTTCTTGTAAAATACGTACCGGATCTTCCGGATAATCTCAAAGAGATCCTTCCGGCTCAGTATGTATCAATGCTTGAGGGATTTACGATTCAGTATCTCATAGATGAGAATAAAATTGACATGACAGAGTATTTTGCCTTGAGCAGACAGCTTATTTTAAATACGGTTAAGCCGTATATGAAATAAGAAAAATAATAACTCAAGAAGTTTGAGATAATAATAATATCGGTATACCAAAACTATAAAAGATATACCCAGCAAGGAGAACAGACATGAATTTTCTGGAAGAACGTATTGCCAGAGACGGACAGGTTAGGGCAGGAAACATTTTAAAAGTAGACAGCTTTTTGAATCATCAGCTGGACGTAGATCTTCTTGATAAGATCGGACAGGCATTTTATGACAAATATAAGGACAAGGGGATCAATAAAGTCCTTACAGTTGAGGCGTCAGGTATTGCTATCGCCTGTATGACAGCAAGATACTTCGGTGTTCCTGTTGTTTTTGCCAAGAAAGCCAAGAGTAGAAATCTTGATGGAGATCTTTATACATCAGTAGTTCATTCTTTTACTTATGACAAGGATTACAATGTAACTCTTGCCAAGAAATTTCTTTCATCTAATGATAAGGTCCTTCTGGTGGATGACTTCCTTGCTGTAGGTAAAGCCATGAATGGTCTTATTGATATCTGCAATCAGGCTGGAGCCAAGGTTGAGGGTATCGGCATCGCAATAGAGAAGGGCTTCCAGGATGGTGGTAAGAGACTTCGCGGTGAGGGATATGATGTAACATCACTTGCTATCGTGGATGCCATGGATGAAGATAAGGGACTTACTTTCAGAAAACAGGATTGATCGATGATCAAATATAATTGATTTTAAATAGGCTGTCGCATTAAATGATTATTGCGCAGCCTATTTTTTCGCAAATAGATCCTAATATTATCTCAGTATATGAGCTGTTTTACCCGATATAAGAAAAGGAAATGAGTTTTTGGACTAATTTACTGGTTCATTCATGTTTGATCAAATATGAACATGCCTGCATACTAAAAGAGAGAGTTCTATGCGTTCATTAAGAACAAGGATCACGGTAACCATGCTTTTGATTGTCTGTGGGGCGCTTATGCTCGTCACTTTTCTTAGTGCGGTCTATATTCAGAGGACCGAGAGCCGCGAATCCGAAGAGATTCTTATGAACATGTGCGAAGCGGGAGTTCGAAGTCTTGATTATTATTTTGACAGTGTTGAGGATACTGTGATCAAGGTCACTGATTACGCTGAGAATCATCTTGAAGGCCTGGGCAAGGATGACCTTGAGGCTCATATGGAGATTGTCTGCGATTATTTTGACATGATGGCATCAAAGACCAAGGGCGTTCTGACCTATTATTATCGTATAGATCCATCAGTTTCTACTGATGTCAAGGGATTTTGGTATGTGAATGTTGAGGGAGAAGGATTCAAGGAACATGAAGTTACTGATATCACCCTTTACGATGTTGAGGATACTTCCAAACTTGTCTGGTTCACAGTTCCCAAACATGAAGGTAAAGCCATCTGGTTACCTCCTTATATCACTGAGAATCTTGATGCATATGTTATATCCTATGATGCGCCTGTTTACTATAAAGACAGGTTTATCGGGGTTGTTGGTATAGAGGTTGACTATTCTACTATGGCGCAGGAAGTTGATGTTATAAGACTTCCAAATAAAGGTTATGCATTCCTTAGTGATGAAAACGGATATCTTTTTTATCATCCCTTCATAGATGTGACAAAGCTTGAAGCCGGAACTGCATTTGAGATACCGTACAATACTGCTATTGATGATGACAATGTAGTTCGGTATTCATATGAAGGGGTAGACAAAAAAGCTGTCTGGCTCCCTCTAAGTAACGGGATGCGGTTTAATGTATCGATTCCGATAGCTCAGACTCAGGCAACATCTAAGAGGCTTGTTCTTAATATCGCTATATGCTCTGTCGAAGTTCTGATTCTTGCCAGTATTTTTATGATGATATATACCAAAAGGCTTACAAGCCCCTTAGAACAGCTTACTAAAGCGGCTGAGAAGGTTGAGAAGGGAGAATATGACTTTACTTTGACTTATGATAAAGATGATGAACTTGGAAGACTTACAAGAGCTTTCCAGAATCTATCTGATAATGTCAAAGAGCATATTAGCGATCTAAGTTCACAGGTGTTTGTGGATTCACTTACCCATGTCAAGAATAAAGGGGCATTGACCAATACCCTTGAGCAGATCCAAAAAGAGATTGATATAGATCCTGACAGCGTAGAATTTGCTATAGGAACATTTGACTGCGACAATCTTAAGCTTATAAACGACAGATACGGACATGACAAGGGAGATATATTCTTAAAGACAGCCTGTTTTGCTATAAGTGATGTGTTTAAACATAGCCCTGTATTTAGAATGGGCGGAGATGAATTTAATGTTATCCTGCAAAAAGAAGACCTTAGTAATATGCAGGTATTGCTAGAGCAGTTTGATGATAAAGTCAAAACGATCAATGAAAAGGCTGATAAGCCTTGGGAGCAGGTATGGATATCCAAGGGATTTGCAGTATATGATAAAACAAGGGATAAGACAACTATAGATGTCATGAAAAGGGCCGACAACCTCATGTATGAGAATAAGCGTATGAGGAAAGCCGCGCGGAAGTGAATCTAATCATTGTCAAGATTTTATGACGCAGTAGATAAATTCATAGACAAGTAATTTGATTAAATATGAATGAGTCAGTACACTAGTCAGATGATCCCTTATCTCCTTATCCAGGGGGTCATTTATGGTATAATATTGGTATGTATATTTCTAAAAAATAATCTATTTATGCCGATATACTTATTTGGAAACCTTTTTATCATCTGTAGTAATACACTTGGAAAGGAAGAATAAGTCTGTGAGTGAACTCGAGCCGCGAAATACAATAGATGAGCTGACAGGACTACCTAATTTTGCCACTTTTATCGCTATGGCTCAGCATGTTCTCAATGATCCTACCGAACGTAAGGATATTGCGTTCGTCTATTTTAATCTGGAAAATTTCAGATCATATAATGAAGCATATGGACTTGCAGCCGGCAATGACTGTCTTGTTACTGTTGCAAGAACTATTGAGGCTTTCTTTCCACAGGAGCTGTGCGGGCGTATTGCGTCTGACCATTTTGGGGTTCTGACAGACAAGGCTGATCTTGAATTCAAAATCGTTGGTGTATGTGATGAGATGCTTCCCTTCAGGATGGATACCCATCTACAGATGAGAGCAGGTATCTATTTTCCTACAGATAAGGACTTCGATGCCCATTCTTGTCTTAATAAGGCCAAGGTTGCCTGTGACAGCATTAGGAAAAAGTATGACTCAATGTTCGGCTATTATGATTCTGCTATAGATGAGAGGTATCAAAGAGAGCGTTTCATAATAGATAAACTGGATAATGCTATAAAGCAAAGGCATATTACTCCTTACTATCAGGCTGTGATTCGTGTTATGACCGGTGAAGTGAGCGGTTATGAAGCTCTTGCAAGATGGGATGATCCTGAGATAGGCAAGATATCTCCCGGAGATTTTGTTCCTATACTTGAAAAATACCAGATGATCAGAAAACTTGACCTGTTCATCTTTGAATCTGTATGTATTGATATAAAAGAGAAGCTGGACTTGGGCGCAGTAGTTGTTCCTGTGTCTATCAACCTGTCCCAGCAGGACTTTCTTGGCGGTGACATCGTAACGGAAGTTGATGATACTATCAAGAAATACGGAATATCCAGCGATCTGTTCCATATGGAAGTTACGGAATCTATCTTTGCCACAGAGCCCGGCAAAGTCGGAGACTGTATTGAAAGATTCAGAAAACTGGGCTATCAGGTATGGCTTGACGATTTTGGAAGCGGTTATTCATCTCTTAATATGCTCAAAGATTACAAGTTTGACTGTATCAAGCTTGATATGATCTTCATGCGCGGTTTTGAAGAAAACCACGAGACCAGAGTCATCCTTCAGTCTATGATCAACATGGCCAAAAATCTCGGGATACAAACAGTTGCCGAAGGCGTTGAGACCCAGAAGGCTGCTGATTATCTTAGGAAAATAGGTTGTGAGAATATTCAGGGATTTTTGTATTCGCGTCCTGAAAAGATAGAAGTTACCTTTAATTCTCAGCTTAAGAGAGAATCTGAGGGTATGAGGAAATATTACACCAGAATTGGTAAGGTTAACCTGTTCTCAGCAAATCCGCTTGATCTAAGCGGCGGCAATGTTGATGAAGAGGGTCTTCCCATGGCTATTATGGAGATGAGAAGAGACAGACTCATCTACCTTAGCTGCAATCCTGCTTATCTTAAACATCTGGAAGAGTTGAATCTAAGCAGTCTTGATGAAGCCGAGGAGTTCCTAAACCAGGGCAAGAGGAAACTCCCATCTATATTTGTTAATGCTGTTATAAGGTGTAAGAACTCGGGCAAGCAGGAATCCTGTGACTATATACTAAACGGACAGAATTGTACTTTTCAGGCAAGGCATATCACAACTTACAGAAACAGATCTGCTTATCTTATAACGAGCCTTAATATGTCTGTATATAAGCAGGCTGCAAGATCTGAGAAGCAGCAGGCTCTTCTTAAGTTCATCTATACTCAGTACAACAAGATTGATGTTCTGGATCCTGAGAAGCTGACTGTGGAGAACATATATATTAATAGTTCTGAATATACAATCGCTGATCATATCATGTCAAGTGATGAGTATAGTCAGCAGTTTATAAATGAAAGCGTACATGAACTTGACAGAGACAGGTTCGTTAACTTTTTTTCCAAAGAAGAGATAATAGGCAAGATATCTAATACCAATAAAGAATACATAACAGAATACTTCAGGATCAAGAATAAAGACGGTTATTACAGATGGCAGAAATTTGACGTTATCTTCATAGAAATCAAAAAAAAGCCAATGTTCATGATATGTATAAGTGATATTGACTTTAGCCGTGTAAGGATGCTCCGGGATATGGATGAGAAGTTACAGGAAGTTCCGCGTAATCCTGCATTTATGTGGCTTTCAAGCCGCGATTTCTCCAAGATCCTGGGTTATAAGTCCTACAATGACTTCCTGGACGGATCCTTCTACTTTGAAGTTAATCTGACTCAGAATACCATCATCGATATGCACCTTAGCGATATCGGTGAAGTCAAGAGTAGTGTCTATAAAGACAGATTCAATGACTATGAAGGTGTTGTTCGGGATATGATCAACACCCAGGTAGATATACAGGATATAGAAGCTGCTTCGCTGTTTTTTGACAGGATCAATATCATAAGAGAGTATCAGGCAGGCAATGAGATCGGCTCTTTGGAATTTCGTTCTTATGCCAAGGGCAAGATGGCATGGCTGCACTGTACATATCAGGTTGTTAAGTCGCAGGAGACAGGAGAGCTTTTTGCTTACTTCTTAAACTACGATGTTGATGAATATAATAGGAAGCTCCTTAAAGAGAAAAAAGCTGTAGAGACAGATTTCCTTACAGGGCTCTTGAACAGATATAGTGCTGTTCCTGTTATGCGTGATTATCTGTTTAATAATCCTGAGAGCTCGTCTGCACTTATCATGATGGACCTTGATGATTTTAAGTTTGTTAATGATACTTATGGTCACGGCTGTGGTGATGAGATGCTCAAGGCTGTTGCAGCCAAGCTAAAGGACAAATTTGAGTTATATGGTATAGTATGCAGACTTGGCGGAGATGAGTTCCTGGGTCTTATAACCAATAAGTCCAAGGACTTTGTGGATGAGTTTTTGGCAGAACTTCTTGCTAAACCTGTAACGATAGAATATGACGGCAATATAGTAAAATGCTCCATGTCAGCAGGTTATGCAATGTATCCGTCACAGGGCAAGGAATATCATCATCTGTATGAAATGGCTGACAAGGCAATGTACTCAGCCAAGCATAGCGGTAAAGCTCGATTTTGCATGTATTCTCATAATGAGAATGAAGAAAAGATCATTAAGATTGAACTTACAACAGATGAGATCTTAGAGACATTGCCTGCTGCATATGCTGTATGTGAGGTATCAGCCAATAATCCTATTCTTCTTGTTAACAGCGAATTTACAAGATTCTTTAAATGCAGTTCTGTAACGCAGCTTCATAATTTCTGCGACGGACATATAATAAATCTTGTAGCCAAGGAAGACAGAGATGGAGTAATAGATACTATCTATAGCGGTTTTGACAACTATACCGGTCAGACTATCAAGATGGCAGTTAACTTCAGGCAATATGATGGAAGTGAAAGTAAGTGTATGTGTCATATCAGATTTGCAAGGACAAGAGAAGGCAAGAGACTTCATGTCATGATAACTTAAAGCATATTGCGCCAAGGCGCGGAAAGCGGGGTAAATATATGATAATTGTAAAATCTCAGACATTTACAACAGAGCGTGAACTTAATGAGTATATCATGAATAAGATGACAGATCCTGTTAAGAAGGATGCTGCATTCAAGGTTCACAGGATCATACCTGTAGTACTTACTTCTTCAGCAGGCAAGGGCGAAGAATTCTCGATATCATCTACTATCAACTATGTCCTTGAAAGTGAAGAAACACTTGATACCAAGAAGGTATACTAAAAATATGATCAGGAGGCCATAAAGAGGAGGAAAAAGCATGGGTGACAAGTACAACATATGCCTTGATATCGGCGGAACCAAGATTCTGGGAGCAATCTTTGACAAAAAAGAAAATATCACTTACAGGCTCAAGAAGAAGACCAAAGAAGGCGGAGAGAGCGCCGGCAATGTAGAAGAAGTCATAATCAGTGTTGTTGACGAGCTTATAAAGGAATCCGGAATCGATAAAAAAGATATAAATGCTATAGCAGCAGGGGCTCCGGGCGTTATAAACCAAAAAGACGGTATCATACTCTTTTCCCCGAATCTGCCATGGAAGAACTATGATATCAAGTCTCCGATTAAGAAAAAATTCGGTGTGCCCTTCTATATTGGCAATGATGTCAATGTAGGAGTCCTTGGTGAGTACAAGTACGGCGCTGCCAAAGGCTATAAGAATGTCGCAGGCTTCTTCGTAGGAACAGGTATGGGCGGCGGTCTTATACTTAATGGCAAGCTCTTTACAGGCAATGAGTTCAAAGCTGCCGAGTACGGCCATATGATATTGGATCCCGAAGGCCCCTTATGCAACTGTGGTCAGAGAGGATGCCTTGAAGCTTTTTCCAGTAAGCAGGGTATGTCTTCTTACATAAGACAGCAGGTATCAAGAGGCCGCAAGAGTGAGATGGCTGAAGCCGTTGAAGGTGGCGTATTTAAGAGTAAGATTCTTAAAAAGGCTCTGGAAAAAGAAGATAAGGTTGCCATGGAAGCTGTTGACAGAGCTTGCCACTTTCTTGCCATCGCATCCGGCAATATGATAAATACCATAAGTCCCGATATCATAGTATATGGCGGCGGAGTTATGGAAGCTGTAGGAGATATCTTCATGGAGAAGATCCTTGCAGAAGTTGACAGATACTGTATGCCGTCCATAAGAAGTACGGTTGAGCTTAAAAAAGCAGCCCTTGGAGACGACTCCATACTCTATGGAGCCCTCTCTATGATAAATGGTCAGAAGGGCTGATGAGTTATATCATTCGGGCATTGTATGGATGTCCACGTATTCTCTTGGAGAGTAGCCATACTCCTTGCGGAAAGCTTTGTAGAAATTTGAATAGTCGTTAAAGCCATACGTGATATATGCTTCGCTTATAGGCGTGCCGCCCAGCATCAGGTCGCGGCACCCGGCGAGGCGCTTTTTGACTATATATTGGTGAACAGATAGGCCTAGCCTGTTCTTGAACTCATGTACGATATAGGACTTACTGACATAGAGCTTTTCTGCAAGTACGTCAAGAGACAAAGTGTCGGTTAGATGTTCATCAATATATGTTATAAGTCTTCCCATCATATCTGTGTTCTCAGGTACGCTTATCTTGTTCTCGGATTCGTAGACATATCTTGTAAGCGTAAGGAGTAGTTCTGATGAATATATCCTAAGAAAAGCATCATGGCCGTAGTGCACAGTACTGATCTCTTCAAGGACAGTAATGGCACGGGATTGTACCTGATAAAAGAGGGCATTCTCAAGATGGTGCACATACCTTCCTTTGTCAGCTTCATCTATGAGATATGAATAGTCTGAAGACATGGCAAAAAGCTCTTTGAGATACATATCACTTATCCAGAATACAAAGCGGCGATAGGGCTTTTGGGGCTGATCATCTATAGTGTGAGCTTTGTCATAAGTTCTTTTTATGGCATGGTGAAAAAGTCCGGGAGGAAATACAACGATATCTCCCGGAGTTAGCTTTATTGTATCTGCCACATTTTCAATCTGCATGTCTATATCGCCTTCTAAAAAAAGATAGAATTCATAATAGTCATGCGAATGCATCTCTACGGGCTTTATCACAGTATCGCTGTAATAATAAAGCTCGAATAGGTCTGAAAGCATGGTCTGTCTGGTTGTAAAATCACTTCTAAGTTCTCTTCTCATAATACCTATATTTTAATGCCAAATTTGCAAACTACGCAACTTTTTTATCAATTGTAATTATGGCATAAAAGCACGAAAATAGGTATTGTAAACGTTTTCACTGCAATTTGCTGATACTTTTTGCAGACGGCCCCTTTATGGGGCCTATAGTTTAAAGATGCAGATCGGGTGATAGATGTAGTATCTGCCGGGAGACTGCGGCAGATTGATGATCGTTAAAAAAATTTATTTATATAAGAGAATGGAGATTTTGAATTATGGAAATGACTCTTCGCTGGTATGGTAAGGAATTTGATACTGTTAAGCTGTGGCAGATCAGACAGATTCCTGGTGTTAAGGGTGTTATTACAACACTTTATAATAAGGCAGCAGGTGACCTTTGGACACAGGATGAGATCAAGAAGCTTAAGGCTGACGTAGCAGAAGCTGATATGCACATCTCAGGTATCGAGTCCGTTAATATCTCTGACGATATCAAGATCGGCGGCGGCAAGCGCGATGAGCATATCGACAATTATATCAAGACTTTAGAGAACCTTGGTAAAGAAGACATCCACATGGTATGTTACAACTTCATGCCTGTATTTGACTGGACCAGAACAGAGCTTGCAAGAAGAAGAGCAGATGGAGCTACAGTTCTTGCATACAACCAGACAGCAGTTGATAAGATCAATCCTGAAGATATGTTCGCATCTATCAATGGTGATATGAACGGAACAGTTATGCCTGGCTGGGAACCTGAGAGAATGGCTCGCGTTAAGGAGCTCTTCGAGATGTACAAGGATATTGATGAAGAGAAGCTTTTTGAGAACCTTGTATACTTCCTTAAAGCTATCATGCCTGTATGTAACAAGTATGATATCAAGATGGCTATCCATCCTGATGATCCTGCATGGAACGTATTCGGACTTCCTCGTATCATCAATAATGAGAAGAATATCCAGCGTATGATGAAGGCTGTTGATGATGTACATAATGGTGTTACATTCTGCTCAGGTTCTTATGGTACAAATCCTGAGAACGACCTTCCTCAGATGATCAGAAATCTTAAGGGACGTATCCACTTCGCACACGTACGTAACCTTCAGTTCAATACATTCCAGCATGAGGACGGAAGTCAGGTTACAAGCTGGGCAGGAGAGAAGATTCCGGTTGGCCCTGCTGATTTCGAAGAGGCTTGCCACCTTTCTTCAGATGGAAGCTTTGATATGTATGAGATTGTTAAGGCTCTCTATGAGACAGGCTTTGACGGACCTATCCGTCCTGACCACGGCCGTATGATCTGGGATGAGAAGGCTATGCCTGGTTATGGTCTTTATGATAGAGCTCTTGGTGCTTGCTACATCCAGGGTCTTTGGGAAGCAATCGACAAGGCAGCTAGAAGATAATCGATTATCTTATTGGATAATGATAAATCTTTTGAAAAATAAAATAACAAGTATAGATTCCTGTTTTTCAGAGAAAAACAGGAGCCAATACTATAAAGCTTAAATAATTGGAGATTAGTCATGAAACTTACAGTAGAAGGAATTAAAGATACAAACGCTTGGGAGTCCAAGGGATATCATCTTCCTGCTTATGACAGAGAGCAGGTTATAAAGAATACACAGGAAGCTCCTGAATGGGTACACTTTGGTGCTGGTAACATCTTCCGTGCATTCCATGCAGTTCTTGCACAGAACCTTATTGAAAAGGGACTTATGAATACAGGTATCGTAGTTGCAGAAGGATTCGACTACGAGATCGTTGAGAAGGCATATAAGACATACGAGGATCTGTCTATCCTTGCAATCCTTAAGTCTGACGGATCTGTTGAAAAGCAGGTCATCGGTTCTATCGCCAAGTCATACATCCTTGATTCTGAAAGAGATGCAGAATTTGAAGGTCTTAAGAATGTATTCAGAAATAAGAGCCTTAAGCTCTGCACATTCACAATCACAGAGAAGGGTTACAACCTCAGAAAGCCTGACGGAAGCTATATGGACGCTGTTGCAGCAGATATGCAGGAAGGTCCTTCCAAGCCTCACAGCTATATCGGTAAGGTAGCAGCTCTTCTTGCTGAGAGATATTCAAATGGTAAACTTCCTATCGCTATGGTCAGCACAGATAACTGCTCACATAATGGTGAGAAGCTCTATGCAGCAATCTATGATTTTGCTAAGGCATGGGCTGATAATGGCAAGATCGATGCAGGTTTTGTAGACTATATAAATGATAAGAACCTTGTATCATTCCCTTGGTCTATGATCGATAAGATCACACCAAGACCTGATGACAGCGTTAAGGCTATGCTTGCAGAGGACGGCGTAGAAGGTCTTGAGCCTGTAATCACAGGATTCCATACATATGTTGCTCCTTTTGTAAACGCAGAAGAGAGCGAATATCTTGTAGTAGAAGATGACTTCCCTAACGGAAGACCTGCTCTTGAAAAGGCTGGTGTTATTTTCACAGACAGAGATACAGTTAATAACGTAGAGCGTATGAAGGTTACAACATGCCTTAATCCTCTTCACACAGCACTTGCTGTATACGGATGTCTTCTTGGATATACAAGAATCTCAGAAGAAATGAAGGATGCAGACCTTGTTAAGCTTATAAATCAAGTTGGTTATGTAGAAGGACTTCCTGTTGTAGTAGATCCAGGCGTTATCAATCCTAAGGACTTCATCGATACTGTAACAAAGGTTCGTCTTCCTAACCCATTCATGCCTGATGCTCCTCAGAGAATCGCTACAGATACATCTCAGAAGCTTGCAATTCGTTTTGGCGAGACTATCAAGAGCTACATCGCAGCAGATGATCTTGATGTACACTCACTTAAGGCTATTCCTTTCGTACTGGCAGGATGGCTTCGATATACAATGGGTATAGATGATAAGGGCGAAGAATTTGAATGCAGCTCAGATCCTCTTCTTGAAGAGGTAAGTGCTATCACACGTACTATCAGCCTTGGCGATACAAGATCATGTGATGAACTCAAAGCTGTTCTTCTTCCTATCCTTAAGAAAAAAGAGATCTTCGCTGTAGATCTTGAAGAAGTAGGTCTTGCAGATACTGTAGTAGCTAACTTTAAGAAGCTTATCGAAAAAGAAGGCGCTGTAAGAGAAAACCTTGCTGCACTTTAATCTATGATATAAGATCATTTGTATCCGATAGATGTTTAGAACAAAGCGGATGCGATGATCTTGATAGATGTTTAGAACCAAGCTAATGCAATGATCTTGATAGATACTTGGAACCAAGCTGATACAATGATCTTAATAGATGTTTAGATAAGATCTTTTAGCTCTAGCTATAAACACCTTATAATGTTTTTATAATTACTTAAGACTGCCATCTTATATGCCGAAATAAAGAACGGATTATTATGCTCGTTCTTTGTTTCGGCTTTTTTATTTGGCTATTTATTTCGATTTTTTGTTTTGACTTTTTGATTTGGCTATTTATTTCGATTTTTTGTTTTGACTTTTTGTTTTGACTTTTTGTTTTGGCTATTTATTTCAGCTATTTATTTCGGCTTTTTGTTTCGATTTTTTGCTTCGCTGTTCATATGTAAGATCAATAGCGGTCTTTGAAAGGATCTTTATGCGCAAACATATAGTTCTGATAACCAATATCCTTATTATTGTAGTAGTCGTGGCAGGCTTCATCGCTATAGAGTATGGCTTTGTAAGTTTCTATAGACAGCAGACGAGGGAACAGGCCCAGAATGCGGTAGTTGTAACCGGTGTAGATGTATCTTCCCAGATCTCAAATGTATCTACCACCCAGAGAGTAGCTTCTCAGATGATAGCTTCAGATCTTTTCTTGAAACAGTGGATCAAAACTGAGACACCCAATCCTGACGACAACAAGGATATACAGGTTCTATATGATTACCTTAAAGAGTACAAGGATGTACTTGGCTATGACACGGTATTCTTTGTATCAGATGAAACAGGCAATTATTATTATCAGGATGGTCTTAATAAGATCATCTCTCCTTTGGATGATTTTGACAGCTGGTATTACAACTTTGTAGAGCTTGATGAACCTTATGATATTGAGATTGACAGGGATGAAACTCAGGGGTATGCTGTTAACCTCTTTGTAAACTGCCGTGTTGAAGACGAGAAGGGCAATCTTCTGGGAGTTGCCGGTACTGCGCAGGAAATTGGTGAGATTGAAGAATATATCACTAGCATGCAGGATGCCATGGGCGTAGACATAATGATCGTCAACAATGGCAATGCCATGAATTCTTTTAGCGGAAGTACAGATCATTATAAGGATGTTTCGGAAGCTTCTAAGATTTTGGGGATTCCTGAGATAGTACTCACTTCAACGGATCTTGGAAATGAGGATTATATCTGGCTTGACAATATTCATTGTATGACGGTCAAGCACAATGCAGACCTTAACTGGAATGTTATCGTTGTTAAGGATATCACACAGATTCTTAATGGATACAAGAAGTTCGTATTTTATGCGATACTGCTTCTTATAGCAGTTCTTGTAGTCTTCATAACTGCTGCTACGGTTTTTCTTACCAAAATGAACAGGATGTCGATAGAACATGAGAATACAGACGATCTGACAGGCCTTTTTAATAATAGGATATTTAGGCAAAAATATACTGAAAGTCTTCGAAAACATCGTGACAATATATCACTTTTTATGATTGATGTTGATGATTTTAAAAAGTACAATGATCAGATGGGTCATCTGTATGGCAATGGTGTTCTTAAACTTGTATCAACACTCCTACTACAGACTGTTGGAGATAGCGGTATCGTAGGAAGATGGGGCGGCGATGAGTTCATAGGTATCATGTATATGAATTCTCAAAGAACTGCGGATCTTCTAAGGCATCTTCAAAAGGACCTTGATGATGCAGAGACCAAGATGCCGGTGAGGATCAGCGGCGGCGTTACTGGCGTGCGCCATGGCGATACAATAGAAGCTGCCATTGATAGGGCTGATGTGGGCCTGTATGAGAGTAAGAATGCGGGCAAGGGCACGGTGACCGTGCATGATGCGTGAGAAGATGCGGTCGTGGTGTACTTTGCAGATTTGCAAGTATACATAGAAAACTGAAAGGAACTTATATGAAATCTGATATGACTAAGGGAGCGATTGCCCCTATATTGATAAAATTTATGCTGCCACTATTTATTGGTAATCTATTTCAACAGTTTTATAATATGGTGGATACGCTTATAGTTGGTAGATATGTTGGAACAGATGCTCTTGCGGCAGTTGGTGCTACGGGTACTATTATGTTCCTGATCCTGGGTTTTGCCAACGGTCTGGCTACGGGATTTACTGTTCTTACCAGTCAGAGCTACGGAGCTCATGATGACAGAAGACTTCGTCATAGTATTGCCAATGCTGTGATACTGGCAGTTATCGTGACACTTATAACTACTATGGTAAGTGTTATCAGTATGAAGTCTATACTTCGTATGATGAATACTCCGGATGATATATTCGATTATGCATATTCTTATATAATCACTATATCTTATGGTATATGTGCCAGCGTCTTTTATAATCTTGGTGCATCAATACTTAGAGCTGTAGGCAATAGTAAAGTTCCGCTTTATTTCCTTATTTTCTCTGCATGTCTTAATGTGGGACTTGATTTTGTATGCATAGTAGGATTTGATCTTAAGACTTTCGGGGCAGCTCTTGCTACCGTTGTATCTCAGGGAATATCAGCAGTTTTATGCTTTGTATATATCTATAAGAAACAGAGGTCTATGTGGCCTGAAAGAAGTGACTGGCACCTTGAAGCCAGGGATACAAGCCATCAGCTAAGAGTAGGCGTACCTATGGCCCTTCAGTTCGCTATAACTGCGTCAGGAACCATGATCATGCAGGCTGCCATCAATCTGTTCGGATCTACAGCTGTTGCATCATTCACTGCTGCAAGTAAGATCCAGGGACTTATAACTCAGGGTATGCCTTCCATGGGACAGACTATAGCTGCCTATGCCGGACAGAACTTTGGCGCTGGCAGGTACGACAGATTAAAAGATGGTATTAAGAATTCCATGATCATCATGACTGTATATTCTGTTGTTGCAGCTGTTCTTTCATTATCACTTTTAGAGCCTGCAATGCATCTGTTCTTTGATTCGGCGCAGGACGTAGCAGTTCACCTTCCATGGGCTATTCCATACATAAGATTCTGTGCTATGTGCTATATCCCTCTTTCTGCTATATTCATCTTTAGAAATATGATGCAGGGCTGCGGATTTGGGTTCCTTCCTATGATGGGCGGAGTAGTAGAGCTGGTATCAAGGGCTATCATGGCAGTTTTGTCAATGAAGCTCATGATCTATGAACTTGCCAGCGCCTGCGACCCGGCAGCATGGCTTACTACCGGTATATTTACATTTGTAGCATGGCTCTATGTTGCACCTAAGATTGAGAAGATGTTTGCCAAATAAAACAGCCGAAAAACACCAAATAAAATTGCCGAAAACGTTAAATAAAACAGCCCAAAATCACTTGTATAGATGATTTGGGGCTGTTTTATTTTAAAAAGTCATTCCTGTGATCGACCTGATTAAAGTTGTATCCGCGTCTTATCATATCTGAAGCCTTCAGGGCTACCAGATTGATGTCTGAATACATGGCGCGGGCTATCTGTGATACATCCATGCCCTGATAGATGTAGTCGAGGATTTCGTCATCGGGAAGGGATATTTCTGCAGCAAAAAGATTGGCCTCATATTCCATACGGCTTGTCTGCATATCAAAAAGATCGTATTCTGCAAAGGCCTTGGCTATGTCTCTATGAAGACGGTCATGGCCTATTTCATGCAAGATTACGATGTTGTAGATCTCGGGAGCAAGGTCTTCCTTGATGAATATAAAAGGTATATCTTCTATGACCTGATATACCCCTTTTTGTTTTCTGAAAGGGACAGGCTTAACTGATATATCCAGATAATCAGCCAGAGAAGCCGGATCAGAAGTTCCGGCTTCTCTTATAAGTTTATGTGCCTGTTTAATTATATGATCATTATCGTAGTACATAATATGTTCTGATTTTTGTTTTGGTATATACGTTAGGCATTTGCATCGTCATGGTGCTTCTTCTTGGCTTCTACATAAGCCTGCTGCATAGAGAGCATGAGAACATCCATATCATCCTCATCCATCTTGCCGCCTGAAAAAAGGCTTGTAAGCTCTGCTACAAGACGCTTGGCTTCGACCTTATATTCAACTTCCTCGGAACTTATAAGGAATCTGTCATCGTCAGATACAAGATCTGCAGGAGTTACGCCCAGTACGTCAGCTATCTTGCGGAGCTGATTGGAGGTACGTGGGATGCTGAGATCTGTCTCGTAGGATGAGATGGTTCTCTGGGCTACACCCGATGCCTGTGCAAGTTCTGTCTGGGATATTTTACGTTCTTTTCTGATTGATTTAAGTTTCTGTCCAAATGACATAATGATCTCCTCTGAGTTAGTCCTCTTATATTGTTAATGCTAAGTTTGAATATTGAATTACCGGTTCGGAAAATGCGTAAAATATAGCTTTCCGATGATTGTAGTTCAGAATCTGCAAATTCGTGAAATGAACATATAGATCCTCTGAAAATAGTAATACAAATGCTAAAATATTGACATTAGCATATTAACATCATAAAATAAAAATGATGAAGTTGAAATGCTAAAACTATGATACAGTATTGTAACATGTTTGGCAAGAGATAAGAGCAGGTTTTATGACTATAATAAAGCTGATAGCAGATCTGCATCGCATGAACACAGCAGGAAGTGCTTATCTGCCAATGCCGGGGCTCACAATATGAGGTTATATATGGATCAGAACAAAGTATTTGTAAAAAGGACGACCAGCCAGAGAGGTACTGTTTCAGGCGACAGGAAAGTATATGTGGAAGTCGAGGCCACTTTTACCAAAGACGGGTTCCTAAGACCTGTCTGGATCATATGGGAAGACGGGACTCGTTATATGATAGATAAGGTCCAAAACTGCAAAAGGGCTGCCAGTCTGTCAGCCGGTGGTTGCGGTATCTTGTATGAATGCATGGTCTGTGGCCGGCAGATACATCTTTTCTATGAAGAGAATTATAAATGGTTTGTATGCAGGAATTAAGATGTAAGCAAAAAATATGCTAATATAGCTTTTGCATGATAACTTCCAAAATCTTTTAAGAGAAATACTATGCATTCCAGGTGGGGAGCTTTAAAGAAATATATTTAAAGTATCAGTAGGTTTTCATACATCAACCTTACATTCTGAGGATAATGTGCAGTTTTAATGATAATTATTAAGGGAGATCTGGGCACTTTAATATATTTTTTTCAAAAGATATTGATTTGAAGCGGTTTTATGGTTTTTGAAATAACATGTAAAAAGTACCTATAGAAAAGTAATATTAGAAGATTTTTTTAATAAAAGTTGCCAAATTCTAAAAAGTAGAGTATAGTTCTGACTTGTACAAAGCGAAAAAAATGAGTACATATAATTAGAAGAAACTCAATTTGCATTTGGATAAAAATAAAAAATGTGGCCCAAGGCTGCAGAAAGGTTATTTAATGGCAGGAAACAAATTACTCATCGTTGAGTCACCAACCAAGGTCAAGGCAATTAAAAAATTTCTTGGAAGCGGTTATGACGTTGCGGCGAGCAACGGACATGTAAGAGATCTTCCCAAATCACAGATGGGAATAGATATTGAGCATGATTATGAGCCAAAATATATAACAATTCGCGGCAAGGGAGACTTGCTTGCGGATCTTCGCAAAAAGGTAAAAAAAGCAGATCATATATATCTCGCAACTGACCCTGACCGAGAGGGTGAGGCTATAAGCTGGCATCTTATTGCAGCTTTAAAACTTGCAGACAGCGGCAAGAAGGTATCTCGTGTTACATTTAATGAGATCACCAAGAATGCTGTTAAGGAAGCGCTCAAGCATCCAAGAGACATAGATATGAACCTTGTTGATGCTCAGCAGGCAAGACGTGTTCTTGACCGTATCGTAGGTTACAGCATCAGTCCTCTTTTGTGGAATAAGATCAAAAGAGGTCTCTCTGCCGGACGTGTACAGTCAGTAGCGCTTCGTATCATCTGCGACAGAGAAGATGAGATCAATGCATTTATACCAAAAGAATACTGGAGTCTTGATGTAAATCTTGGAGTATCAGGTGAGAAGAAGCCTCTCGTAGCTCACTATTATGGTGAGGGTGATGAGAAAAAAGAGATTGAATCCAAGGAAGAGCTTGAAAAACTTGTAAAGTCACTTGAGGGTGAGAAATATAAGATAACACAGATCAAGAAGAGCGTAAGAAGTAAGAAGGCTCCGCTTCCGTTTACAACATCAACACTTCAGCAGGAAGCATCTAAGGCTCTTAACTTCAGCACACAAAAGACAATGCGTGTTGCGCAGCAGCTCTATGAAGGAATTGATATCAAGGGAAGCGGTACTGTAGGTCTTATCACCTATCTTCGTACAGACTCTACACGTATAGCAGATGAAGCTCAGGCAGCTGCAGCAGGATATATAGAGGCTAACTTCGGTAAAGAATATCTTGCAGAAGGCGAAGTTAAGTCAAAGAATGCACAGAAGATCCAGGATGCGCATGAAGCGATCCGTCCTACAGATGTTAACAGAACACCTGTAGTTGTTAAGGAATATCTTTCAAGAGAGCAGTTCCGTCTCTACCAGCTTATATGGCGCAGATTCATAGCATCACGTATGGCACCTGCCAAGTATGAGACAACATCAGTTCGTATAGATGCTGGAACACACAGATTTACTGTTGCTGCGTCCAAGACTGTATTTGATGGTTTCATGAATGTATATACAGATGATGAAGACAAGATCGAGAAGAATACGCTCATGAAGGGAATAGATGAAAAGTCTGTTCTTAAGTTCGAATCTTTCGATCCTCAGCAGCATTTCACACAGCCCAAGGCTCATTATACAGAAGCATCCCTAGTACATGACCTTGAGCAGCTTGGAATAGGACGTCCATCTACATATGCTCCTACAATAGGAACTATTCTGGCTCGTCACTATATCTCCAAGGATGGCAAGAATCTGTTTGTAACAGATTTGGGACTTGCTGTTAATAAAGTAATGAACGATCAGTTCAGCCAGATCGTTAATGTTAACTTTACAGCTAACCTTGAGACACTTCTTGATGGCGTAGCAGAAGGTACGGTTAAGTGGAAGACTATCATTGAGAACTTTTATCCTGATCTTGAGGAGGCTGTTAAGAAAGCGGAAGAGGAGCTTGAGAAAGTAACGGTCGCTGATGAAGAGACAGATGTAATCTGCGAGAACTGTGGTCGTAACATGGTTATCAAGTACGGTCCTCATGGTAAGTTCCTGGCTTGCCCGGGATTTCCTGATTGCCGTAACACCAAGCCTTACTTTGAGAAGATCGGTGTAGAGTGCCCTGAGTGTGGCAAGGATGTTGTCATCAAGATGACAAAGAAGGGAAGACGCTATTATGGCTGTCTTGGATTCCCGGAGTGTGAATTCATGTCATGGGCAAGACCTTCTAAGATCAAGTGTCCTACATGCGGCGGATACATGGTTGAGAAGGGCAACAAGCTTGCATGTGCCAATCAGGAATGCGGCTATGTAATGGACAAGCCTGAAGATGATAAAGACTGATCTGATTTAGTAAGAACAAAGCTTTTCCAAAAGCATATAGATTGTAATTCAAAGAGCTGTTTAGCAGATGCTAAATGGCTCTTTTTTGTGTCTGCTGTGGACTGAGGCAAGGACCATTTAGGTATAGGAATGTTATTAGAGTATATGTGAGTTTATAGAAAGACAAAAGCGAAAAAATCAATCATTGATAGATGATAAAAAGATAATTTAGGGATTAAAACTTTTGAAGTTAAAAACGTTGAAGTGCTGAAAATTCAACGTTTTTGGACATTTTCACCTAGAGAAAAATGACATTTCATGGTATACTAGTTGGCGTTGCTTTGCAAAGATTTAAACTTAAAATTTTTATGGAAAGAAGTTAGCTATGAAAGAGAAAAAGTTAGGACTTACGTCCCTCATATTGATGATTTTTACATCAGTTTACGGATTTAATAACATCCCGCGTTCTTATTACCTAATGGGGTATGCAGCAATTCCATGGTTTGTGATAGCAGGCATCTTATTCTTTATTCCATTTGCATTTATGGTTGCTGAGTTTGGCTCTGCATTTCGCCATGAATCAGGAGGTATGTACTCGTGGATGTGCAAGTCAGTAGGACCTAAGTATGCATTCATTGGTACATTCATGTGGTATACATCATATGTTTTATGGATGGTCAATGTTTCATCTGGTATCTGGGTTCCGGTATCTAATATTCTATTTGGTAGAGACACGACAGCTACCTGGTCATTATTTGGATCAGACTTTTTGTCAGGCTCAAGACTACTTGGTATCATGGCTGTAGCATTTTTTATCTTCATCACATACTTTGATGCCAAGGGCGTTGATAAGATAAGCAAAGTAACTTCGATCGGTGGTACAGCTGTTCTTACTATCAATATATTAGTGGTTGTAGGCTCTATTGTTATGATAATTGTCCGTGGCGGGCAGCTGCAGCAGCCATTTGAGGGCTTCGAGTCACTTAAGACTCCGCTCAATGCAGCATATCAGGGTAGCCCTATTGCTATTCTTTCATTCATCGTATATGCACTCTTTGCATATGGCGGAATTGAAGCTGTAGGCGGCCTTGTTGATAAGACAGAAAATCCAGAGAAGAACTTTCCTAAGGGAATAATTTCTGCAGCTATGGTTATTGTTGCAGGATACGCTTTTCTTATCATGCTTGTCGGTTCATTTACAAACTATAGTGAGATCCTTGGAAGCAAGGAGATCACACTTGGAAATGTGTCATACGTGATCATGTCCAATTTTGCTGCAGAAATAGGTAAAGCATTTGGCGTTAGTCATTCAGCACAGCTGGCACTTGCTCACGGCTTTGCACGCGTTTATGCATTTATCATGCTTCTTGCACTAATGGGAGCAATGTTCACACTTGTATATTCACCACTTAAGCAGATCATCGAGGGAACTCCCAAAGAGCTCTGGCCAGGTAAGATGGGTGAGATTGACAAGGACGGCATGCCTGGGAATGCTATGTGGATTCAGTGCACTATCGTATGCGTAATGATTCTACTTATATCTTTTGGCGGCGATACAATGCAGCAGTTCTTCCTGATCCTTACCGCAATGGTTAATGTTGGAATGACAGTTCCTTACATGTTCATATCATATGCTTTCCCTAAGTTTAAGAAAATGAAGGATGTAGACCGCAGCTTTGTTGTATTCAAGAGCCAGAAGTCAGCAACTATCTGGGGCTATGTAGTAACGATCACATTGTTTTTGGCGAACTTATTTGCTATCATCCAGCCTGCAATGGAAGGTGATATCAAAACAACAATATGGTCACTTAGTGGTCCTGTCATCTTTGGTATATGTGCATGGCTTATTTACTCTACGTATGAGAAGAAAACACATGCAAGCGAAGCTGCAGAAGATATTCTAAAAGACAATACTGCAGAGGATGCTAGAGTAATCTAATAAGATATGTATAAAGCTGTTGGCGATAGTCAGCAGCTTTTTTGCAGAAAAGAGCCCTAGTGACGGAGGTAAGGGCTTATTTGTCATAATATCGATAATTGTCAGAACATTAATGCAAATTGTTGCATTTGTTTGCTTTATTCGATTGATTTATGCCTTGTTTGTGTTTATAATGAGATAGGTATTATAAAAAATGTTTTATGTGCCCAAATATAAATATCAATTGAATGATGCAAATAGTATTCTATTGGCAATTACAGAAAGGATTTGATCATGAGCAGCGTTCAGCTTCTTGACAAGACTCGTAAGATTGGTAAGCTTCTTCATAATGTTAATTCCGGCAAGGTAGTATTTAATGATATCTGTGATGTTCTGGGAGAAATTCTTTTTTCAAATGTTCTTGTTATAAGCAGAAAAGGCAAAGTCCTTGGAACTTCAACAAGGCCTGATATTCCGGAGATAAGCGATCTTCTTATTGGTAAGGTTGGAAGTTTTGTAGATCCTATGCTCAATGAGAGACTTCTTACAATCCTTTCTACCAAGGAGAATGTGAATCTGACTACTCTTGGTTTTGATTCTGAAGAATCAGACCGATATCAGGCAATCATCACACCTATAGATATAGCCGGAGAGAGGCTTGGAACCCTGTTTATATATAAGGTTGAGCAGGCTTACGAGATAGACGACATCATCTTGTGCGAATATGGCACTACAGTTGTCGGTCTTGAGATGCTTCGTGCTGTTAATGAAGAGAGTGCAGAAGAAAACCGTAAGATAGCGGTTGTTAAGTCGGCTATCAGCACTTTATCTTTTTCAGAGATGGAAGCGATCGTACATATATTCGACGAACTCAACGGTATGGAGGGCGTACTTGTAGCCAGCAAGATTGCTGACAGAGACGGAATCACCCGTTCAGTTATAGTCAATGCTCTTCGTAAGTTTGAAAGCGCCGGTGTTATCGAGTCCAGAAGTTCCGGCATGAAAGGAACTTATATCAAAGTTCTTAACGATGTGGTTTTTGATGAAGTTAAGAAACTCAAAAAAGAGTCAAAATAAGCTGGAAAATCCTATTAGAGCAAGGAGATTACTACGAAAGCTAAATGATTGAAGAAATTTGTGGCTTGTTATACGATATTTGACTATTTATAAGTTTTGTTATAGTAATTATAGCCGATGAAATGATGCGATTATTTCATAACAAGCAAACAAAAAAGCCAGGAGATGCCGCTCCCTGGCTTTTTCTATACCGTTCTGGTCAAGGTGGCTAATTTATAATGAGCTTCGCTGGCATACTCCCTAGTTGTGCAATCCCTAAACAATCTGCATTTTTCAGCCGAAATAATGTTAGAGAGTAAAGATTTTTACAGCAATATACGATAATACGTTAACGATGCTTGCATATTACAATTAAAAGTTTTATCATAAATATTGAATAAACAGATAATATTTTACTCTATTTGCGATAATTAATTCCAAGGATGGGAGAAGCGCATAATCAAGCAGGAGCAATAAGCTGCAAAATTATAACGTTTAGGGCCGCGGAATAGGCGGAAAATAGGAGTAAGTATGATTAATTCCAACGCATTCGATTATATTAATGTTCTAGATGCAACGGCTGATGCTACGTGGGTAAGGAATGAGATCCTTGCCAATAACATTGCCAATGCGACAACTCCCGGATATAAAAGAGAAGATATAGATTTTGAAAATGAACTAAGACGAGCTCTTGGTAATATGAAATATAAATCACTAGACGAAAAGGTTGCTAACCTTCGCGGAACTAAAGTTAAAGGAAGAAGCTTTAAAGACAGCGTTAATTATTCCTATCGTCTTGATGAGAACAATGTCGATCCGGAGCAGGAGAACATAGAGCTTGTATCTAACCAGCTCAAGTATCAGGGTGTAATAGCAGGGCTTACATCTGAGTTCCAGAATCTTCAGACGGCTATGAAAGCGCCTTCATGATAAAGCTTAGAAAGGAGCTTTAAATGGGTTTATTTACTTCTTTTGATATTAATGGATCCGGTCTTACAGCGCAGAGATTCCGTATGGATATCATCTCTGAGAATATAGCCAATGCTAATACGACCCGTGATGAAGACGGAGATCCTTATGTACGTAAGGTTGTAACATTTGCGGAAAAAGGGGAACAGACCCCCTTTACAAAAATATTTAATAAAAAACTTGATCAGTACTCGGGTAAAGGTGTGAAAGTCACAACCGTTCGGGAAGACACCGAGACGCAGATGAACATAGTATATGATCCGTCTCATCCGGATGCTGATGAAGACGGCTATGTTACATATCCTAATGTCAACATCGTAACAGAGATGACCAATCTCATCGATGCTGCAAATGCTTATCAGGCCAATGCGACTGCTTTTAACGCAAGTAAGCAGATCGCGCAGATGGGACTTACAATGGGAAAGTGAGGTAGCTAAAAGGGCGGAAAGTTTTATTTCGGGTAAATACTATTGTTAGGGGCAAATGTTCGGGGCGGAGACTTGTTCGGGGAGTATCCTTTCGTGAAGATCTGTATGATCTTCATGTCTTAATGCACAGGGCAGATTTAAGGCAGCTTTAGGGGAAGGGTATTTCATGGGACAAGTTTTGTGTACCCAAAAAGGAGAGGGCTGATGGCTGATATATCTAATCTTACAAATGTATCTTCCGGCGCTGTCAAAGCTGCCGAGAAAAGAACCAGCCGGGTTAGTAATCCGGTTGGCAAGTCAGAGGATGATCGCAACACTTTTTCCAGAATCCTTGCTACAACTATCGATAATATCAATACTACCAATGCTTATCTGTCAGATGCAGAGAATGCAGAGATAGAATGGGCACTTGGTCAGTCCAAGAATACCCATGATCTTACGATTGCCATGTCTAAAGCTTCAACAGCACTTCAATATACAGTAGCAGTAAGAGACAGAGTGCTTACTGCTTATAACCAGCTAATGCAGATGCAATTCTAGGGCGTTTAGAAATGCATCCATGCATTTCTGAGAAAACGCTAGATACATCCTGTATCCAAGGTGCCTAGAAATGCATCCATGCATTTCTATACAGGCACAAGATACATCCTGTATCCGGGCGTTTAGAAATGCATCCATGCATTTCTGAGAAAACGCTTAGATACATCCTGTATCCAGGGCGCCAGGAAATGCATCCATGATCATCATTATGGGAGACATCGGATTATAGTCTTAATTTCTTTTTGAAAATGGGACATTTTCAAACTCATCATTTCATATTCTTGACTTCGGGTTTCTGACTTCTTGTTATTGACTTCGTGTTACATGCTTTATGGATGCAGCCTATGTTATTTGCAACTGGGAGAGGCTGATGATTCCAAATTAGGGTTGGCCGTATGGATCTTATTCTTCGTACGCAGAAGGGGAGGTAAGCATGCCCGATAGATTAAAAGCAATTCTCGACCGCGCCAAAGAGTGGTGGAACCGCTTTACAACTAAACAAAAGACTATGATAGTCGCAGTAGCTGCCGGTGCGCTTGTCACCCTGGCAGTTCTTGTGATGATATTTTCACAACCTAAGTACATCACGCTGGTTACAGCAGATGATACCAAGCAGGCTGCTGAGATAAGAGATCTTCTTGAAGAAAACAGCATAGATTATCAGCTGTCGGAAGATGCTCTTGTATTTAAGGTCCGCGAAGAGAGCCAGCAGGATGCAAGACTCCTTCTTGCGTCCAACGGCGTGCAGGCTGACGATTATACAATTGATAAAGTTACTGATTCTTCTTTTACCACAACAGAATCTGATAAACAGAAGAAGTACGTTACATATATGGAAAAAAAGCTGGAGAAGGATCTTGCATCTATTGAATCAGTAAACTGGGCAAGGATCACACTTCATGTTCCTGAAGATGATGGAACTCTTCTTGCATCACAGGAAGATTCTACAGCAAGTATACTTCTTGAATTAAATGATCCGGAGCATTTTACCAAAGACAATGCAACATATATTGCCAAGATAATATCCGCAGCTTTAGGAAATGAGACTACCGAAGGTATAGTTATCATGGATTCGACAGGCATGATGCTCTATGCGGGTGAAGATGAGACTGTAATGGGCATAGCTACTTCTCAGCTCACATTAAAACAACAGGCTGAAGCAGCAGTAAGAACGGCAGTAAAAAATGTAATACTTGGAACCAACATGTATGACAACGTAGAAGTTGGTACCAATCTGAATATGGTTTTTTCCACAATAGATGACACGATTCATACATACACACCTGTTGAAGGCGGATCTCAGGGCGTTTTAAGTGAACACAGATCTTATTCCTCGGATTCTACAGGAGGTGAGTCGGGGGTGCCTGGGACAGATAGTAACGATGGCACAACCTATGTGACTCAGGACAATGAGAATTATTCCCAGTCGGTCACGGAAGAAGAGTCACATTATCTTCCAAACGAAAGGATCACAACTACCAATACCCCTCCAGGGGCGATTGATTACACTACATCAACTGTATCTGTATCAGCAATCAATTATGTAATACTTAATGAGGATGATTACAAAGCAGAAGATCATGAGGGTCTTAGCTGGAAAGAATATAAGGTTGCAAATGCTCAGCCTGTTGATGTTACTGAAACAATAGATGCAGCAACGCTTACAAGGCTTCAGAACCTTGTAGCCAATGCAACAGGCATCAGCACAGAAAATGTTACCGTAGGTCTTTTTGAACAGAATATCTATTTTGATAGTGAAGGCTTTAATATGAGCCTTACAGATCTGCTGCAGATAATCCTCATCCTCGTGATACTTGCACTTCTTGCATTTGTTATCATCAGAAGTCTTCATTCCGAGCGCCAGGAAGAGGTGGAGGACGAGCCGGAAGAACTGTCTGTTGAGCAGCTTCTTGAGTCTCAGCCAGAAGAAGCTGAATCTCTTGAGAACATCGAAATGGATGAAGGATCTGAAACCAAGAAACTTATCGAAGAATTTGTTGAGTCCAATCCGGAAGCAGCTGCGAACCTGCTCCGTAACTGGCTTAATGATGATTTTGCTTGACTGGCACATAGAAATGCATCCATGCATTTCTAGACATGTGCTAGATGCATCCTGCATCCATGACAGAAGCATGTCTTGGAAGCAATCCTGCTTCCGCGACTGGCACATTGAAATGCATCCATGCATTTCTGGACATGTGCTAGATGCATCCTGCATCCGTGATTGGTACATAGAAATGCATCCGTAATATAGTTTTAACAATAACAAAATGGGAGAAAACGTATGTCAGAAGAAGGCTTAATGCAAGGCATGGCGCCTGCGTCAAATTTGACAGACAACCTTTCAGGCACACAGAAGGCAGCGATACTTCTTATCGCGCTTGGACCCGAGAAGTCATCTCTTATCTTTAAATACCTGAAAGAGGAGGAGATCGAGGAGCTCACTCTGGAGATTGCCAACACAAGATCTGTAAGCTCTGAGATAAAAGAGGCTGTTATCAATGATTTCTACGGCGTATGTCTTGCTCAGCAGTACATTGCTGAAGGCGGTATCACATATGCCAAGGAACTCCTTGAAAAAGCACTTGGTGAAGACAAGGCTATGGATGTTATCAGTAAACTTACTGCATCCTTGCAGGTTAAGCCTTTTGAATTTATCAGAAAGACTGACCCTTCACAGATACTTACTTTCATACAGGATGAGCATCCTCAGACGATCGCACTTATTTTGTCCTACATGTCACCAGCGCAGAGCTCGCAGATCCTGGGTGCCCTTACTCCTGACAGACAGGCAGATGTTGCCAAGAGGATAGCGACTATGGATAGAACGAGTCCGGATACTATCAAGGATGTAGAAAAAGTACTTGAGACCAAGCTGTCGTCTCTTGTTAACCAGGATTACACGATCATCGGCGGTGTCGATGCTGTTGTTGAGATTCTCAATACAGTTGATCGTCAGACAGAAAAGCATATCATGGAAACTCTCGAGATCGAAGAGCCCGAGCTTGCTGATGAGATCCGTAAGAAGATGTTCGTATTCGAAGATATCCTCATGCTGGATGACCGTTCGATCCAGAGAGTACTTCGCGATGTTGATAACTCAGATCTGTCTCTTGCTTGTAAAGGTGCAAATGAGCAGGTTCAGACTGCAATCTTCAATAACCTTTCAAAGCGTCTTGCAGTTATGATCAAGGAAGATATGGACTTCATGGGTCCTGTTCGTATGAAGGATGTTGAAGAAGCTCAGCAGAAGATCGTTAACATTATCAGAAAGCTTGAAGATTCCGGCGAGATCGTAATCTCCAGGGGCGGAGGTGATGATATAGTTGTCTAATCTTGTAAAAGGCATGTGGGTAACTCTTGATAGTGAAGATACAAGAATCATCGATAATAATGAGCTGTCTGATATCAAGATTCAGGAGTCTTATGAGGAAGAGATGCGGCGCCGTGCAAGGCAAAGTGCCCAGATGCAGACTGAAGAAGGCATGGACGGCATGGATGACATGTACGAACCCTCTTTTAACGAAGGAATTCCTGCAGAACCGATTGACAGACTGATGGAAGATCAGGAGGGTATGGATGGAATGGATGCAATGCCCTCTGAGATGAGTCTGTCTGATTTTGATGGCGAAAGCGGCATGATGCCGGATTCTCCGAGCCAGATGCCGGGCGACGAATACGGCGGGCAGGATCCTTCATATGGCGGTTCGGGAGATATGCCTCCAAATATTCAAAAAGATATAGATCAGATATTAAACGATGCTCAGGTACAGGCCAATCAGATAGTTGCTGATGCCAGAGCTCAGGCTGATCAGATTCTGAGTCAGGCAAGGGAAGAAGGCCACCGCCAAGGTTACGACGAAGGTTTTCAGGAAGGCATGAGTAAGTCTGAAGATAAGATAGAGAAGACCCTTCAGAAAAAAGAAAAAGAGCTTGAGGCAAGATACGAGCGCATGACCCAGTCTGTAGAACCTGAGATGGTTGATACACTGACAAGGATCTACGAGCATGTGTTCAACGTATCCTTTAAAGATGATAAGGAGATAATCCTTCACCTTCTCCAGACAGCTCTTTCAAGAATAGAGTCAAGCGGAAGCCTTCTTATACACATTTCGCCTGATGATTATGACATGATCACAGATGCCAAGGAACAGCTCATGCAAAACGTAGTAAGCCCGGATACGGTACTTGAACTTGTAGAAGATCCTACACTTAAAGAAAATGAGTGCATTATCGAAACTGATGGCGGAATCTTTGACTGTAGTGTTGGAGTTGAGCTTGAAGAACTCGGAAGAAAGATAAAGCTTCTTTCTTTTGACCGTAGGAATTAGTAGGAGATCTTATGTCAGGTGGACTTATAGATTTTGGCAGATATAGAAAACTTGAAACTCAGACCTTTTACAGAACAAGGGGAAAGGTCATAAATATCGTCGGTCTTACAATCGAGTCAGCAGGGCCCGATGCCAAGATGGGCGATATTTGCTATATCTATCCCAAACAAAAAGGGGATGAATCTCCTGTTAAATATTCCGGAAAGCCCACTATGGCTGAAGTTGTAGGCTTTTCAAATGGAAGAGTGCAGCTTATGCCATATGAGAATACCAGCGGAATAGGAAGCGGCTCTATCGTGGAAAATACAGAGTCGCCTCTTAGAGTTAATGTTGGTGATGGTCTTCTTGGTCAGACACTTGATGGGCTTGGCCGTATTGATGGAACTAGCTATGGTCAGGGACATGTCCTGGAAAACGGAATCTCTTATTCTGTTGAGAACCAGCCTCCGGACCCTATGTCAAGAGATCCGATATCAGAAGTACTGCCGCTTGGCGTTAAAGCTGTTGACGGACTTCTGACTGTCGGTAAGGGGCAGCGTATAGGGATATTTGCAGGTTCCGGAGTCGGCAAATCCACCCTCCTTGGTATGTTTGCGCGTAATACTAAGGCAGATATCAACGTAATAGCCCTGATCGGAGAGCGTGGAAGAGAGGTTAGAGAGTTCATAGAAAGAGATCTTGGCGAAGAAGGCGTCCAGAGATCTGTAGTAGTAGTAGCAACTTCAGATAAGCCGGCCCTAGAACGTGTCAAGGCAGCTAAGACAGCAACGTCAATAGCAGAGTATTTTAGAGATCAGGGCAAGGATGTTCTTCTTATGATGGACTCACTGACACGTTTTTCTATGGCGCAAAGAGAGATAGGGCTTGCCAGCGGCGAACCTCCTGTATCAAGAGGCTATCCGCCGTCTGTATATGCCGAGATGCCCAAACTCTTGGAAAGAGCCGGCAAGTCTCAGAAAGGATCTATAACAGGCCTATATACAGTGCTTGTAGATGGTGATGACTTCAATGAGCCTATCACAGATACAGCAAGATCGATCCTGGACGGACATATAGTCTTAAACCGTAAGTTGGCACAAAAGAACCATTATCCTGCAATAGATGTACTTCAAAGTATCTCAAGATGTATGTCTGCCATAGCATCTCCTCAGCAAAAGAGGTCTGCAGGTAAGTTCAAAAATGTAATGGCAACCTACAATGATGCAGAAGATCTTATCAATATCGGGGCCTACAGGAAGGGTGCTAACAAGAATATTGATTATGCCATCGAGAAGATAGATGCAGTCAATGATTTTCTACTCCAGTCAACGGATGAGAAGTTTTCCTTCGAAGAGATCATAGACCAGCTTGAGACTCTTTTTCCTGACGAACCCAAGAAATAAAGGCTTTCTTAGGGGTTATGCCTTGCTAAAAGCAAGGCGCAAAGCGCCTTAAAATGACCAAACTGGTCGCAAAGCTAGATCCAGAGCGGCTCAGACCAATCTGGTCAAAAGAGGATTTACATGGCAAAATTTGTCTATAGCATGCAAAGCGTACTCAATCTAAAGATCAAGACTGAGAATCAGTCCAAGATGGAATTTGGTGTAGCGCAGATGCATCTTAATGAAGAATTGGACAAAATGGAAGCGCTTCAAAGACGGCTGGAAGATTATCTGTTTCAGGGCGAGGAACTTCAAAAAAGTATACTGGATGTAAATGAGATTCTGTTTAACCGGAATGCGGTTGAGAATGTAAAAGCTCAGATAGAAGATCAAAAGCTCAATATAGAGCGGGCTGAAAAAGTTGTAGATGAAGCAAGGATCAAACTCTCCAAAGATATGCAGGAGCGCAAGATGCAGGAGACGCTTCGTGAGAGAGCATTTCAGGAATATCTTCAGGAAGAAAAAGATGCTGAGTTTAAGGAAAGCGACCAGAGAACCAGTTTTACCTATGGTCAGAGGATCAGTGACAGAAAGAATAAAGAAAACAATGCGCAAGGAAGATAGCTATGTCTGACCACAATAAAAAACGCAAGGAAGATAGCTATGTCTGATCACAATATAAAGGCGTAAGTAAGAGAGATATGTCTGATCACAATATAAAGACGTAAGGAAGGAACTATTATGGCAGATAAGAAGAAAAAGGAACAAGAGCCCGAAAGACCGGCATACACATTGCCAGATGATCCCAAGGAGGCAATGAAACAGCTTAAAGCTGATAGAAAGCAGCTTAGGAGTGATCAGAAAGCTGCAGCTAAAGAGGCAAGACTGCGTGCAAAAGAAATGGAAGAAGCGGAAGCAGAGCTTAATGGAGATATCCATGGAGGTCTTGGTTCTTTTCTTCTGATACTCCTCATAATACTGGTATGGTTGCTTCTTATGGCCATTATGATCAAATTCAACATCCTGGGACTTGGCGATACCCTTACGCCTGCGCTTAAGGACATTCCTTATATAAAGAATCTTCTCCCGGGGGCGCAAACAGTGCAGATGAATAATAGCGGCGAAGATTCAAGCCAGGTCGTAGCCGATAATTCTGACTATGTTGCATCTCTTGAACAGGAACTTTCAAGGCAGCTTGCCTTAAATGCTTCTTATGCATCAACCATAGATAGGCTGAACGCTGAAGTTGCAAGGCTTGAGCCTTTTGAAGAAGAGCAGGCAGAGTTCGATAAGCAAAGACAGCAGTTCTATCAGGACATTATCTACAACGACAATGCTCCCGATGCTAGTGCATATGCGTCCTATTATGCAATGATAGCTCCTGAGGAGGCTGCTAAGATCTACGAAGAGATTGCTGCAAACGAAGTTTCGGATGAGGAGGTTGAGGTCTATGCGGCAACTTTCTCTGCAATGAAGCCGAAGGAAGCAGCAGAGATTTTTAACAACATGTCTAACATAACTCTTGTTGCAAGGATCCTTCAGCAGATGGGAAGTGATGACAGAGCCAAGATCATGGGTAAACTCGACACTGAGGTGGCAGAGAAAGTAACCGAGCTCTTAGAGCCTGAAGGACTTCCGGAACTGACCAATGGCAAAAGTGGTTAGGGAAGTCTGTAAATAAAAATATGTAAATTTACTGTATAAAAAACTACTGCATAGAAAGCGGGTGCAGTAGTTTTTATGTATATTTTTTATATAAAAAGTATAGGGGAGATTGATAAGAATACTGTTGACATTCATATATGGCGATGCTAGCATAAAATGTAGATAAAATCTGGTCTGGGGACGATACCCATAATAAAAAACGAGGGCTGTGATTTTATGCTAAATCTATATCTACATTAAAGTTAACATCTTTTAAAAGGGGAAGACACCCATGACAAAAAACATTACAGTTACAGATGCAAACGGAGACATTATTGGGACCACATACCCTAAGAGGGCAAAGGGTCTTGTTAAGAATGGGCGAGCATGCTATGTAGGCAGCGGGACCATTCGAATGTCTGCATTGGATGCTTCGTCCGATAATATGACTATTTCGGAGGAAAAATCCATGAATTATATTACTTTTAATGGCGATGAATGGATTCGCCGCGATGCAGATATCTCCTATATGACCAGCGTGATGGACGGAACTCTTACCGAAGCTTTGATGCTTGGTAATTGGGACGATCGCGAGAAGGTTGCCAGATCTAAGGACTTTACACTTTCCCCACTAACTGAATATCATTTTATATTCTGGCTTAACGGCGGCGAGAATGAAAAAGGTGATGAGACCTGCCTTTTCAAAGTTACCTTTATGGGTGACGATGGTAACAGCAGGATCTATAAGCTTAACAGGAACTTTATTCACCCGCTACTACATCAAAAGGGATGGGAGCTTTATGAACTTCCTTTTGTAACGCCGGATGTTCAGGATAGTGTAACTGTCACATTCTCTTTTGTGGCCGGCAAGGCTCCTATGGCTGTACTTCCAGCCCGTGAACCATCTGCTTATCTTGATCTTAAGGATGAGCCTGATGAGTATGAAGACTACAGACCACAGAGGCACAACTTAGTCTTCAAGGACGGATGGCCGTCAATCTCTCAGTATGGAGGAGATAGGTATTCCACTCAGGCTATCAAACAGAAGCTTACCGGGAAGCGCTCCAAACCTGAAAAGGGTAATAATATTTTTAATATCACTTATTCAGGCGGCGATATTGACGAAGAGTGCTGGGAAAGCCTTGAAGAGTCTTTCTATGAAGAAGCCGAGCAGCAGTGCGATGAACTTGAGGACATGCTGGATGAACTTGAAGATCGCCTTGATGACATCAAAGATGAGCTTGACGATGCAGAAGATGAGCTTGATGATATCATGGATGAGGACGATTTCAAGCAAAGAAGCGACTTTGGCAAGATCACAGAAATGGTTGGTCAGCTTGGAATATTGAAGGCCAAAATACCGGGTTATGAGGCAACATTAAAAGGATATGCAGGAGCAGTAAAGAACTTTTCTAAGAACCTTGGAAAGTCAATGTCTCAAGAGATGATCGCACAGTCAGCGAACCTTAGAAGCATAGTGGAAGCTTTTGAAGAAAAGATAAGCTCATTCCAAGATCAGGTAAACGATTTTGTAGATTCTATCTCATCGCTGCAGGATTAAAAGTAATCTTTTGGTTTGGACGCATGATTTAATGAAGCGTCTGTTTTAAACAAGCTTTGTGTAAAAGTTCAAAGTACACAACATGATAAGGAATAGTCCTTTGAGGCTATTCCTTATTTTTATGATTTAAATTGTTATATAAAACAATTGTAGCGTGGCAACAATTTATACATTCTTGAACATAAAGTTCAAGAATGTAGCAATAGAGCCATTTGAGTTCGACTTCGTCGAAGGCTCTATTGCCAACCGATTCACTGAATCACAAAACGCGCAGTAAATGCGTGTTTCTGTAATTTACGTTCAAGAACTCATACTATGCCTCCCTGAAGTTCACATCACCGGCATAACTTTTATAGTTACTACACTCAAACTTGCCATTTGAACAGGTCGGCATCTGCAAAGTCTTTACAGGGTAGGTAGTATATAAATCATTACCACACTTTTTAATCGTTTTATAAAATTCATGAGCGTGATAGATGGAGATTTCCATTCTGCCCGGGGTCCACCTGTTTGAGCGAAGCGAGTTTGGACCCCAGAATGGTAATCGCCAGATATCATGCTATGAATTATAAAACGATTAACAGTGTGGTAATGATTTATATACTGCCTACCCCTGGCAAAGACTTTGGAGATGCCGACCTGTTCAAATGGGAAGTCACTACAATGTTTATGAAAAGGAAGTTTTTATCAGAAAAGGTTATTCCTTTTGCAATTTGCTCCGATATATGTGATGACAAGTAATATATGCGCAGGGAAGCGCGTCTTTATAAGAGCTTGAAACATACAGATTCAAACTCTCTCTAAATGCAAAATCCAAGGACAAGGACGTCACAGATGTAGCAGGAAAGGAGCGAGCGTACATGCCGGGTAACACAGTGTACGATGCCTCTATACTTTCGATGATGCCACAGGTGGCGACTGCAGCTACAAAGGTAGTAAGTAAAGTACAACAGGCAAAAGGCGATGATTTTGGCAGTGTTATCACAGATGCAAGACTTTCGAACATAGCAGGTTCGGATCAGACTAACCAATTAGACAAGACGCTGCAAAACACCGGTCAGGGAACTTCACCCAAAAAGGTGAGTCCTAAAGTAAAACTGAATAATGACAACAAAGATTCAAAAGTAGACATAAAGAAAGATGAATCAAAGGAAATCGACATCAAGGATACCCAAATAAACGGGAATGAAGACATAAGTACCACAGACCTTGAAAACCAGATAGACAAAGTAGTTCAAGACGTCGAAGAAGCAGGTAAAGAACTTATCTCACAGATCGCCGATGAACTTGATGTTACAGATGAAGAAGTATTAGAAATCCTAAATCAGCTTGGAATGACACTTACAGATCTTTTTAATCCTGAGAATCTGACACAAGTGGTAATGGAAGTCACCGGCACGGGTGATGTAGCAGAAGTCCTGATGGATGAAGACTTATCATCATCACTTCAAAACCTGCTTGAAAGTGCTCGTAAGATGATGGAGGACATAGCAGCAGATTACGAGACAGAGCCCGAAGAGATAAGTAAGATGCTTGAAACGGTCAAAGACTTAGAAGAAAAAGGACAAACGCAAGGACAGGAAAATGAGTTTATCAAAGTTCTAAAAGATAAGCAGCCCAAAGACTTAGAAGACAAGATCGAGATCAAAGTAGAAGACAAAGCAGTAACTACTAATGAACAGGTGACAGTAAATAAGGGTTCTGAGAAAAAAGACAGTCAGAGCGATGAACGAAGCGAAGAAGGCAAGAATCTTTTTTCACAAAATGAAGGAATTAAAACTCCTTTGATGAATCCTTATCAGCAGATGGTAAAAGACTTAGAGAGTGCATTTAGTGAAGCAGCAGGAGCTAAAGAGACAGCAAAAGGCACTACCACAAGTCAGATAGACATCATAAACCAGATCACAGAGCATATGAAAGTGAACATCAAAGAGGAAATGACATCAATGGAGATACAGCTCCATCCCGCAAGTCTTGGAACAGTAAAGGTCATGGTAGAGCAGGCACAAGGTGGCGGAGTTACAGCTAAGTTTACAGCATCAACACAGGAAGCAGGGGCAGCGCTTCAGACACAGCTGATGCAGTTAAGACAACAGCTTGACGAGCAGGGCATCAAAGTAAATGCAGTAGAAGTTACAGTAGATGCACATGCATTCGAACAAAACTTAGAACAAGGCAACCAGCAGAACGCTTCAGAACAGGAAACAAAACGTCAGAGCAGAATACGGAGAATCAACCTTGGAGATCCGGACCTATTGCAGGAGGATACCTTGGAGCTCGACGAAGAGACAAGGCTGGCAGCCGAAATGATGGCAGCAAATGGACAGACCGTTGATTACATGGCTTAAACAAGCTTATTACAAAGTCACTATTAAAGTCATGTAGCAGATCTATTTCTGCTAGAGAAATGAGGTAATAGAAATGGCAGTAGATGCAATAGTAAAAGATGGAGTTATCGTAAATAACGGTCAGGCAGCTTCTGAGAAAAAAGACTCAACTACAACCACCAAACTAGGCGAATATAAAGAACAGTTCATGCAGCTTCTGTGTGCACAGATGAAATATCAGGATCCTCTGGAACCTACATCCAACACCGAGTATATCTCACAGTACGCGCAGTTCACACAGGTTGAGCAGATGCAGAACCTCTCCAATACGGTAGCTCTTAACAGAGCAGCAGACATGGTTGGTAAGACAGTTCAGATCACTCAGGTAGATGAAGAGACTGGCGAGACCAAATTAACAGTTGAAGGTAAGGTTGACTTTGTGACCTACGAAAGCGGCACTTCTTATGTGAGCGTTAACGGCAACAAGTATAAGCTTGATGATGTTACAGCAGTTGTAGACGGAACCTATTTTGACAACACTCAGCTTGCAGAGTCCGTAAGAAAAGACCTTGATAAGCTTCCCGGCGTAGATTATGTAACACTCTATGCTGACAAGGACAGACTTGAGAGAATGCTTGCTAATTATGAAACAATGACAGCAATGACAGGCGATGTATCACAATTCTTCTCGACAGCAGAGCTTTCCAAGATATCACAATATGCGCTTAAGTACGCAGAACTTATCGATCAGGCAGCTAAAGAGACAGAGAATACTAACACTTCGCAGCCTGTAGAATCGTTAAATAATGAAGACAAAGAAGACACCTGATATGGCATCTGACAGATTGCCGGACAAGTTACCGGTAAAGTCATCAAAACAAGTTACTAAATAAGCTACACGATAAGGTAAAGGACGTTCCGGAGATAAGCCCTATCTAAGTGATTATCTCCGGAAGATAGAAAGGAGTAAGGATATCAAATGAATAGTTTTAATCCCTCCTTTCTTTCCATAGATCAAGTTCAGGGGCAGTACCTTGGCAAAGAAAAGACAGTTAATAGTAGTCCTAAGATAAACAGTGGACAAGAGTCATTCTCATCGATTCTTGACAAAGCCCAGGAACTGGCCAAAAGAAATGAGCCGCTTAAATTCTCAAAACATGCTACGGCAAGGCTCAATGACAGAAATATCGAAATATCCAAAGATCAGCTTGAACGCCTGAACCAGGGAAAGATACAGGCAGGAGAGAAAGGAATTAACGAATCACTTATACTTGTTGATTCACTGGCATTTATAGTCAACATACCCAATAACACAGTGGTGACAGCCATGAATCAGGAAGATTCAAGTGATAGCAAAGTATTTACAAATATCGACGGAGCAGTAATAGCATAAGGCCGGACTTAAGGAAAAAGAGAAAGTTTTTTCTACAAAGAGGTCTTTTAAAATCCCGACTGACAGAAGGATTTTAAAGTTAAAGCATTCTGCTCCTACCAGTACCCAAGAGTTATTATTGTAGAAAGCAATTATTATCTCCCGGTGCTCTATAGTAGGAGGTTTTATCTATGTTAAGATCAATGTATTCAGGTGTTGCAGGTCTCAAGACTCATCAGACCAAGATGGACGTTATTGGTAACAACATCGCCAATGTTAACACCACATCTTTCAAATCACAGTCTATCAGCTTTGCAGATCTTATGTACCAGACAACACAGCACGCATCAGGCTCAACCGAAACAACCGGTGGTGTCAATGCCCGTCAGATAGGTCTTGGTGCTCAGTCAGCTTCTATAGCAACAGCGATAGATACTCAGGGCGCAACTCAGACTACAAACAATCCATACGATCTTATGATATCCGGTGATGCATTCTTTATCGTCAATGACGGAACTCAGAATGTATACACAAGAGATGGTTCATTCTATGTAGATGGTAATGGTAATCTTGCTACTCAGTCAGATGGTTACTATATCATGGGATGGATGGCAGTTACTGATGAAGATACAGGTGTTACATCTATCAATACCAATGGCGGTCTTACTAAGCTCCAGATCATATCAGATGAGACCAGTACATTCCCTCCTGAAGGAACATCTCAGGCAGTAGTAAGCGGCAACATCGATGCCAAGGATACCAATATCACATCATCTGCAGGTAAGACTATAGCTCTTGAGTTCTATGATAATCTTGGATATCTCTACACAGCAGAGTTCACTATCAAGGACGTTGATGATGCCGAGAATACATATACCATGACACTTACAGATATCATGGACAGCGACGGCGTATCAGTAGGAGCAGAGCAGCTTGCTATGGTGCACCTTGGTAATGATAATCAGGCAGGTGTTACCAATCAGGTACCCGGCGTTTTGAAGTCAGGCTATTATGTAAATAACTATTCCGCAGCTAAGGGAACAGCAGATTTTGCTATAACAGACAGTGATGTTAATACTACAGATACTACAATGTTCTCAGCAGTTCCTACAAGCGGTAAGCTCTCTGATCTGGATGATGCAGGAGTACTTAATGACCTGTACAACATAGTAATAGATGACGTGAATTTCTATGACAATGATACATATACAATGGATCACCTTGGTAATCTGACAATCTCTCATACAGGCACAACATCTCTTACAACCAAGAAGGGCGTTGTAAATGATACCAATACATCATCCTATAAGGTATCCGTATCAGGTGCAGTAGCAACTATAAACTATACAACCTCAACAGGTACTCTTACATCTGATGTTGATGGCGGCAAATACACAGGTATATCCTCTGCGTTAAAAACAGCTTATGCGATTCCTACAGGACTTTCGTCATCCACAACCTATCACACAACAGATGGCAATTCACTTACACTTACAGTTCCAAGTACAACATCTCTTGGCGTAGCAAGCGGCTATGAAGCAGTTGTTACAAGCGGTACAGCAGTAGTGACATCAGGTGCTGCTATCAAGAATACAACTCCTGTTAAAGGCAATCTCAAGAACCTTCCAGAGACAATACGCGGATATTATGGAGATCTTACAGATGCCAAGTATGCTGCATATCCTGATACAGCTACATATTCGCTTTCATCAGATGGAACACTGACAGTATCTTATCCTGTAGATACAACAGATACTAAGACAGCTGATGCTTCACTTTCTAGCACATATAAATTCAGCAGCGTAGATACTACTCAGAATCCGGCTGTCATTACTATTGAAAATGCTGCAGATTCGTCTCTTACTTATACGATCAATCAAAGCGGTACTGTTGACGATGCAGCGCAGGCGCTGTTAGCTAAATATTTTGGTCTGACAGATGCAGATTTTGCTCAGTACCGTAAGGTGGAAAATCCTACATATCAGATCACATATGATGAGACAACCGATGCAATGTCTCTTACGATCACATATAAAGAAACAACACCATCAACTAATACTGATACCTATTCCATAACAGATACTACTAACATTTCAGCAAGTGTAGGAAAAGAGACTGCTGTATATACAGATAAGTCCGGTATCTCAACATATACGCTTAACTCCACAGGAAGTCTTGCTGATCTCATGGCCAATACAGATGCTGATGCTATTCTTGCAGCATTTGGAATTGATAAGACCAAGGCAGCAAATTATATATCCAAATCATCATATTCACAGTCATCATATGTTATATCCAACTCAGGACTTCAGCTTACAAGCTATGAAGACAGTGAGTATACACTTGATACAGGATCCGGTTACTCAGCATCAGTAGCAGGTACAACTGTTACAGTATCTCTTACAACTTCGGAAGAGGTTAATACTTCAGGTAATATGACAGAACTTTCATCTCTTGTTAAGAATGCTTTTGGTATATCAAGTGCAGATTATGATACAAGCGAACCTCTGGATACTTACACAATAGAGATGGATGCCAACGGCGAAGCTAATCTTACTATTACTGATAATTCTTATAAGACAATAGCAACAGAGTACAACCGTAATGAGATGACACTCAACTACGATCATGCCAATGGTTCATACACAGGTGCGACATTCAAACAGGCAGATGGAACAGAGAATGGAATAGGATATTCAACTATCACAACTGATAAGATCGTGCTCAACTTCAATCCTGATATGGATGATACGGTTAACCCTTGGACAGACGTATATCTTGACCTTAGTACAACAACTAACTATAACTCATCAGGTACATCAACACTTCAGGCTTCTAAGGGTGATCTTGCAGGCAATAATACAGGCCGTATGATGGGCGCTATGACAGGTATCTCCATCTCCAAGGATGGTAAGATATCAGCGTCATACTCTAATGGTCAGACACTTCTTCTAGGTCAGATCGCATCTGCAACATTTGCTAATGCATCAGGTCTTGAGAAGGCTGGTAACAACCTCTACACAGCAACACTCAACTCCGGTGACCCTGTAGTTCAGGATATCACAGTAGGCGGCGGCTCAATTTCAACAGGCGTTCTGGAAATGAGTAACGTAGACCTTTCAAATGAGTTCACTAACATGATCACAGCACAGCGTGGTTTCCAGGCCAACTCACGTATCATTACAGTATCAGATACACTTCTTGAAGAGCTGACCAATCTGAAGAGATGATGATATGAAGTCATAAGATTTTGATTTATATCATAAGATTTTGATTTATATTATAAGATTTTGATTTATATCATAAGATTTTGATTTATATTATAAGATTTTGATTTATATCATAAGTTTTCGATTTATATCATAAGATTTCGTTTTTTATCATAAGATTTATACCGAGCAGATGCCCCTTATTACCAGGGCGGCATCTGCCGGCATTTGTATTTTTTCAAAAAGGATAATGACCGTATATTAGATTTTTAACCTAATGTCGCGAGAAAAGCGAGTGACTAATGGTTCAAATTGTACCAAAAATTGCAAAAAAATTTGTATCTTTAGTATAAAATTGACAGACAAGTACAATATTTCGTGATATAATATTTTTATAATAAATATTTATTGCGAGCAGTTGTTTGTACGAACCATGTCTATCTATTGTTAATAACCTGGATAAAGGAGATTTAACGTGGATATAGCTACATTAGCAGCGCTTGGTGGCGGTGTATTTATCATTCTTATAGGAATTGCAACTGCTGGTGGTCTTCAAACAATTCCCAGTTATATTGATATACCATCAGTAATTATTACAATTGGAGGTTCGCTTCTTGCTACATTGGGTACCAATACGTTACCTGGTGCCATAGGTGCACTTAAGACTGTAGGAATCGTTATCAAGATGCCAAGCCTTGATATGTCAGGTCTTGTTAAACAGATTGTCGATTTGTCCAACACTGCAAGAAAAGAAGGACTTCTTGCTTTGGAAGAAGCGGCTAACGGTATCGAGGATCCTCTACTTAAAAAGGGACTCCTATTAACAGCAGACGGTACCGAGCCTGAACTTGTCAGAGCTATTCTGGAAGCAGAAATAGATGCGGTTGATGCAAGACATAAACTGAATATCAAGTTCTTTGAGGACTGGGCCAGCCAGGGACCTTCCTGGGGTATGATCGGTACACTTATAGGACTTGTTAACATGCTCAATAACATGTCTGATGCATCATCACTTGGGCCTAACATGGCGGTTGCTCTTATCACTACATTCTACGGATCTGCAATTGCTAACTGGATATGTTTCCCTGTAGCAGAAAAATTAAAATTCGATAATGATCAGGAACTTACTTATAAAGGGGTTATGATAGAAGGAATCTTGTCTATTCAGGCAGGCGAGAACCCCAGAGTTACAGAAGAAAAGCTTAAGGCATTTATGACTCCATCAGAAAGAGAAGCTTACGACGCAGCTAACGGTGGCGGAGGTGAGTAATGGCTAAAGCAAAAAAAGAAGCCCCGCCTAAAAAAGGATGTCCTGCCTGGCAGGGTACATTTGGCGATCTTATGAATCTGCTTTTGTGTTTCTTCGTGCTTCTTTTCTCAATGTCAACTTTGGATGCGGCCAAGTATGAGGAAGTTGCAGCTTCTTTTAGTGCGGCTTTTGGTATTTTCTCCGGTGGCCAGAATGCTCTTGGTGATGGAGCGCTGATAGGAGATGGTGTATCACAGCTAAGTTCTCTGTCTGCATATACTACTTCTATGGGGGCAGCAGCATCAGGTGATGCCCAGGACCCGACAGATGCCACGTCCGGAGATCAAAGCGCAGTGGGAGCTCCCGATGTATCTGAAGCAGAGGCTATGCTGGAAGCAGCTCAGATGGAAGCTTCAGAGAATCTTGCCAAGGAAGTGACAGAAGCTTTGCAGGCCGGAATGACTGATTCCGAGAAGGCTGAGCTTACAGAAGAGGAAGTTATATCAGATGTAGTTCTAAATTATACGAGTCAGTATGTACAGCTTACTATTAATGGATCGCTCCTTTTTGCATCAGGTAGTGCACAGGTTCAGGAGAGTGCATATCCTGTTCTTGATAAAGTTGGCGCCGTGCTTTCAAGCTACGCTGGCGGCACTATAGAGATAGAAGGTCACACAGATAACGTGCCTATTCATACATCACAGTTTGCCAATAATGATGAATTGTCGGATGCACGTGCACTTGCCGTTTTTTATTATATTATCGATGTAACAGACCTTGATCCTGCCAATATCAAGCACTCCGGAAGAGGTGAGTATCAGCCGGTTGCGGACAATACCACCGCAGAAGGCAGGGCCAAGAACAGACGTGTAGAGATAAGGATCTACAACCCACTTAGTGCTCAATACTAGGATGTTAAAATCCCCAAGGGGGATTTTAAATCCGAGAAGTCATTTTTCTTTGAAAAATGACTTCCCCAGAGCCTGTAACATTAGTAGCTAAGAGCTTATTTCCAGGAGTTTGGAGGTAAATATGAAAAGGAATATGCTGGCGATCATTATTCTGGCTCTTCTTGTGATCAATACAGTATTAACCGGAATAGTAATGCTGTCAGTTATGCAGACCAACCAGAAGACAGCTACAGTAATATCAGATATTGCAGCAGCTCTTGAACTTGAAGCTGGCGGCGGAGCCGGTACCAGTTCCGGATTTGCAAGACAGGCATCTGATATCACAGCTGCAGAGACAGCCAACTTCGAGATCACAGACATTCAGATATCTCTTGCTAAGACAGATAGCGGTCAGGCTGCGATCCTTCAGTGCTCTCTTAACATATCCATGGATACGGTGAATTCTGATTATGCAACTCTTGGATCCAGTGAAAGCCTTGCAGGTGCCACATCCAAGATCAAATCTATAGCCAACGAAGTTGTATCCCAGTACAACTATGACAATATCTCAGATAATCAGGCTGCCATAGAGAGAGAGATTCTTGATAAGGTTCAGGATTATTTTGGTTCAGCATTTATTTATGACATAAGCTTTAGTTCGTTCTTGCCGGTTAAGATGTAACATAGGGACTTATGGGAGAATTATATGAGTGATGTCCTTAGCCAAAATGAGATAGATAACCTGCTGGCGGCGCTGTCAACGGGTGAACTTGATGTAGAGGAGATGTCCAAGGCCGATGAGAAGAAGGTCAAGGACTATGATTTCAGACGCCCTGCGAAGTTCTCTAAAGAGCATCTTAGGACTCTTGAGATCATCTTCGAGCACTACGGAAGACTCCTTGCTACAACTATGCCTCTTTATCTTAGAAAAAATGTACAGATCACAGTAGAGAACTCAGAAACAGTTACTTTCTCCGAGTTTTCCAATGCTCTTTCAAACCCTGTAATCCTTGGAATAGTTAATTTTAATCCTCTGCAGGGTCAGATAATAGTAGAAGTCCAGTCCAATATCGGATTTGCTTTTATAGACAGAATGCTGGGAGGTGAGGGAACTGCTCTTGACAGACCCAGGCCTTTTACAGATATAGAGATGCCGCTTATAGAGAAGATGGTAACTATCTGTGTCCAGCAGCTTGTTGAACCATGGGAGAACGTTGTTAATATCGATCCTATTCTTGACAGAATAGAGACCAATCCTCAGTTTGCCCAGGTCATATCACCTACTGATATGATCGCTATTGTAACACTGAATATGAAAATAGGCGATGTGGAAGGACTTATGAACTTCTGTCTTCCTTTTTTTACACTGGAAAGTGTAATGGATCGTCTCAATACCAAGTACTGGTTCTCCAGTATGCAAAGGCATAATGAAGAGAATGATTCTGAATTCCTTGAATCACTTGTCAGGAGAATCGATGTTCCTGTCAAAGCTGTACTTGGAAAGTGCCAGGTATCTGTCAGCGACTTTGTACAGTTGCAGCTTGGCGATATTATAAGACTTGATTCCAAAGTAACTCAGGAAATGCATGTATATGTGGGAGATATTGATAAATTTACGGCACTTCCCGGTACTTCGGAAAAAAAGTATGCGGTTAGGGTTACGTCGGTGATAAGAGAGGAGGAATAAAAGATGGACGGAACACTCTCTCAGGATGAGATCAACGCCCTCTTGGAAGGGATGGATACATCCGGTGGTGCGGATTCCGGTGACAGTGCACCGGCCGGAGGTGGCGCTATGAGTAGTGAGATTGATGAATCCCTTCTTACTGATGTCGAGAAAGATGCGGTTGGTGAAGTTGCCAATATCAGTATGGGTTCTTCCGCGACAACACTGTTCTCACTCGTTAACCAGAAGGTTAATATCACAACCCCCAGAGTTACACTTTGTAACTGGGACAGACTCATGGCGGATTATGAAAGGCCATGTGTATTCGTACAGATCAAGTACACTATAGGTCTTGATGGAAGTAACATCATGATATTAAAAGAACATGATGTTATGGTCATTACAGATCTTATGATGGGTGGTGACGGTACTAATATTCAGGATGGAGAGATCGGAGAGTTGCAGCTGTCCGCTATTTCTGAAGCTATGAACCAGATGATGGGTGCTGCTGCGACCGCTCTTTCATCTATGATCGACCAGAAAGTTGATATCTCACCTCCGCAGGCAACACTCCTTGCAGCAATGGATACGGATCCCGGTGAGATTGCTGAATTTTTAAGGGGTACTTTCGTAAGGATTACCTTTAAGATGCAGATTGGTGATCTCGTAGATTCGTCAATTATGCAACTGTATCCCGTTGACTTTGCGAAGAGTTTGTACGATACTTTTATTACAAGCACTAAAGAGGATCAGCTCCCACCACCAGGAGAACCGGCTCCTGCGCCGGCACCTTCACCGGCTCCGGCAGCACCCGGACCAGAAGCTGCAGCGCCTTCTATGGATCAGTCCCAGATGATGGGACAGCCAATGATGGGTCAGCCTATGATGGGACAACCCATGATGATGCAGCAGCCGATGATGATGCAGCCGCAGATGATGCCTATGCAGAACATGAACGTGCAGCCGGCATCCTTCCAAAACTTCTCACCGGACGGGCAGCTTATCGCAGGCGGAGAGAACATCACGCTTATCAAAGATGTTCCTTTGGAAGTCACAGTAGAGCTTGGACGTACTCACAAACCTATATCCGATATCCTTGATTTTGCACCGGGTACGATCATAGAGCTTGACAAAGTCGCAGGTGAACCCGTTGACGTACTTGTAAACGGCAAGTACGTAGCCAAAGGCGAAGTAGTTGTAATCGATGAAAGCTTTGGTGTAAGAGTCACTGAGATAATTAAGTAAAAGGGTTTTGTATCATTTATTAAAGATGTAAAGTTATTTGCAAATCTGTCCGATATATTCAACGCAGATTGCGATTAACATAATACTGACAACAAAAAACTTACGTAAAGAAATGGAGAATGAGCGATGGCAAAAAATGTGTTAGTTTGTGATGACGCAGCATTTATGAGAATGATGATCAAGGATATTCTTACAAAAAATGGCTACAATGTCGCAGGCGAAGCAGAGAATGGAGCTAAGGCTGTTGAGAAGTACAACGAGCTTCATCCGGATCTTGTGCTTATGGATATCACTATGCCTGAGATGGATGGAATACAGGCTTTGAAGAAGATCAAAGAAGGTGATCCTAAGGCGGTAGTTATCATGTGTTCAGCAATGGGTCAGCAGGCCATGGTTGTTGAAGCTATACAGTCAGGCGCTCGTGACTTTATTGTTAAGCCTTTCCAGGCAGACCGCGTTCTCGAGGCTGTCAAGAAGGTTATAGGATAAGTTGGATCTTACAGCATTTGCTCAGTTTTTGACTGTGATATTTCTATTCATAGTTATACTGGTGCTGACATATTTTACCACCAGATTTATTGCTGGATATCAGAAAAATCATTCTGTGAATACCAACATTGAATCTGTTGAAGTTATGCGCCTTAGCCCGAGCCAATATGTACAGATAATACGTATTGGCCAAAAGTATGTGGCAATAGCTGTGAGCAAGGATTCCATAGAAAAACTCTGCGAGCTTTCATCCGAGGACGTGGAAGCGATTTCGCAGGAGGAGACTTCTATGAATTCCTTCAGAGATGTCATGGACAAAATTAAACAGGGTTTGCAGCGATAATATATCGCCGATAATATCGCGATAGCGGGGGAATAAGCGGAATATGAGAAATCCTAAGGGAAAGGACAACATACGCCGGCTTTATTCTACGGCTGTCATCAGCACCGTAGCATTTGCGGGTATGGTGGCCTTTCTTTTCTTTGCTATTCCAATAGTATCTTATGCGACCGAGGCCGGAACGGTTTACGTTGACGACACCACGGATACTGACCCTACAATAGAACCGGATTATCATCTTACAGGTACTGACGATGAACGTACCAATATCACAGAACCCGGCACGGCTCAAACGGCAGAAGATCTATCGGAACTTAATATAGCCAACTATGTCACTGTTACTTATGACAACGGTAACGGCGAAATTAATGGTGCACTGCGCATTTTCATAACACTTACTTTACTTGCGCTGCTGCCTTCTTTTATCATCATGATGACCTCTTTTACGAGGATCATCCTGGTTCTTCACTTTACCCGAACAGCACTTAATACACAGACAGCCCCTCCTAACATGGTAATAATAGGACTGGCTTTGTTTCTGACATTCTTTATCATGCAGCCGACTATACTAAGAGTATATAATGAAGCATACGTCCCCTTTGAAAATGGCGAATTAACACAGCAGGAACTACTAGACAGTGCCATGAAACCCATAAGAGAGTTCATGTATCCTCAGACCCAGCGTAAGGACGTAGTCATGTTCATGGAGATAAGCGGCGATGAATGGGACGGTACCTTAGATGACATACCTACAACAGTTCTGGTTCCATCATTTATGATAAGTGAATTAAGAACAGGATTCATCATAGGCTTTCTTATCTACATTCCATTTATAGTGATAGATATGGTAGTAGCTTCAGTACTCATGTCAATGGGTATGATGATGCTGCCACCAACTACGATCTCAATGCCTTTTAAAATCCTGCTATTCGTCCTAGCCGACGGCTGGAACCTGATAATAGGAAGCCTGGTTAAAACTTTCTATTAGTATGTTTTCTTGAACATAAATTACAGAAACACGCATTTACTGCGTGTTTCGTGATTCAATGAATCGGTTGGTAAATAGGCCCAATGCCGAAGGCATTTTCAATTGGCCTATTTACTGCATTTTTGAATCTTTGATTCAAAAATGTATGTTTTCTTGAACGAAAACGCTTTATTACAGATGCAAATTCACGGAGGCGCCTATGGATGCCGGAGTTGTTAATCAGATCATAAGAGATGCACTATTCTTAGTTATCAAAGTCGGAGGCCCAATGCTCCTGGCTTCCCTTATCATGGGTCTAATAATCTCAATATTCCAGACGGTTACATCGATCCAAGAACAGACGCTGACTTTCGTGCCTAAACTCCTAGTTGCCTTTGGCTGTTTGATTTTCCTAGGAAGTTACATGGGTACTCAAATATCAGACTTTATGACCAAACTCTGGTCTGACTTCTCTCTTTATATTCACTAATTAGCGCGGCCACTCCTTGAATCATTGATTCAAGTACCTTGGCAAGTATGAATCAATCACCTTTAAACTTATAACTCAAAGCCCATGATAGACGTAACCTTTACTTATGGAGATCTTGAATATTTTCTTTTGATCCTCGTGCGCGTATCTGCGTTTGTATTTGTTGCGCCTTTTTTCTCAGCAAGAGGAATCCCTGCAAGATACAAAGTTGCCTTTTCGCTCTTTATCGCCATAGTCCTCTATGACGTAGCCCCAAGAGCAGGCCTTAATTATTCCACAGTATATGGTTATGCCTTCATAGTCATAAAAGAAGTTTTGTCAGGAGCAATACTTGCCTTTGCGGCACTTATCTGTATGCAGATAGGAAGCTTTGCAGGACAGATCATAGACATGATGACAGGTCTTTCCATGGTATCTATCATGGATCCTACCACCAATACCAACGTGACAATAACAGGAGCGATGTACCAGCAGATGCTCATGATAATGCTTATAATAAGCGGTATGTACAGATATCTTATAAAGGCACTTGCAGACTCTTTTACCATAATCCCTGTAAACGGAGCCGACTTCCAGATGCATTTCCTTTTAAGAACTATGCTTGAATTCATGAAAGATTACATGGTCATAGGCTTTAGGATCACACTTCCTGTGTTTATAGTATCTTTTACCATGAATATAGTCCTTGGTATCCTTGCCAAGGTATCACCTCAGCTCAACATGTTCGCTGTAGGTATGCAGCTCAAGATATTAGTGGGACTTGGAATTTTGTTTCTTACAAGCTCTATGTTATCGATTGCATCTGATTTTGTATTCGATCAGATGAAAATACTGATCCAGGAGTTCGCTTATGGACTTACGCCTTAGATATGATCTTCAGTTTTTTGCCAAAGAAGGTCCTGGCGGTGAGAAGACTGAAGAAGCTACCGGTAAACGATTAAATGATGCAAGAAAAAAAGGTCAGGTTGCCAAGAGTCAGGAGATAACCGTCGCAGCGGACCTTTTTGCCTTTTTTATCATACTAAGTATTTATAAAGAATATCTTGGAACTAATTTTGTATTCCTTTTTAATGATATCTATGGCAATATTCCAGACACTATCGTGATGGTGGATGGATATATTCCTAAAGCTACCTTTGATTCCCTTTTTGTTAAGATCATAATAATAGCTCTTATTACGGTGCTTCCGTATCTTATCGCGGGCTTTGTTCTTGCTCTTATCTGCAATATAGTTCAGTTCGGCTTCAAGATAACAACAGAGCCTATGAAACCCAAGTTCAGTAAGCTCAACCCTCTAAACGGTATCAAGCGTATCTTCTCGGTTCAGTCATTGTTTAATCTGGTTAAATCCCTTATGAAGATAGGTCTTATATCTATAGTCGTATATGTGACCTTGACAGGGAGAAATGAGTCACTGTTCCTGCTCTATGATATGCCTCTTCGTCAGGGGATTGCCCTTATGGGAGATATAATCATAGATCTTGGACTTCGCTGCGCTTTTGTATATATCATTATCGCTGCGGCAGATTTTATATACCAAAAGCATAAATTCCGTGAAGACATGAAGATGACCAAGCAGGAAGTTAAGGATGAGTATAAGGATACAGAAGGTGATCCTCAGGTCAAGTCCAAACAGAAGCAGAAGATGAGAGAAGCATCCCAGCGCCGTATGATGAAAGAACTACCCAAAGCGGACGTTGTCATCACTAACCCGACTCATTATGCGGTAGCTCTTGTATATAATCAGGATGAGGACCCTGCTCCCAAAGTCATCGCCAAAGGTGCCGACTATGTAGCTATGAAGATAAAAGAAGCTGCCAAAGAAAACCATATTGAGATAGTAGAAGATAAGCCCCTTGCGAGAATGCTCTATGCCAATGTTGAGATAGGCGAATTCATCCCCCCGGAGCTCTACAAGGCTGTAGCGGAAGTACTGGCATATGTCTACAAGCTTCAGGGCAAAATATAATAGTAAACTCAAACTTTCCAAACATATGTTTGGCTGGCACAAGATGCTCAATCTCAAGAATTATACAAAAAATCGTACATATTTTTATAAAAAGTGATGAAATTACGGAGATTCTTTGATAAAATATCATTAAGGTGTTAGGGTTAGTGCATTTTTCGACCATTCTATGATGGATATCCTTCTTATAGAGTGGTAGGGAAAGGGGGATGCTTATGAATCGTAAGAAGTTCACTGAGCTGGTATTTGACTACGGCGTTGCACTTTACGTAGTATCTGCTCTTATCATGCTCATCATCCCTATACCCGCATGGCTTATGGATCTTCTCCTTGCAGTCGATCTGTCTATAGCATTTGCTATTTTGTTTAATGCCATGTATGTCAAGGAAGCTCTGGATATGAGTTTCTACCCTACGATGCTTCTATGTACCACGGTATTTAGAATAGCTCTTAACGTTTCATCTACAAGACTTATACTTACCACAGGTGATCCCGGCAAAGTTATCGAAGTATTCGGTCAGTTCGTTGGTGCCGGCGATCTTATTATTGGTATTATCGTATATTTTATCCTTATAATCGTTCAGTTCGTAGTTATCAACAAAGGTTCTGAACGTGTATCTGAAGTTACTGCAAGATTTACACTTGATGCTATGCCCGGTAAGCAGATGGCTATCGACGCCGATCTTAATACGGGTGTTATAGATGACAAGGAAGCTAAGAGAAGACGTGATCATATACAGCAGGAAGCTACCTTTTTTGGTAACATGGACGGTGCTTCCAAGTACGTAAAGGGAGATGCTGCTGCAGGCCTTATCATCACAGCTGTCAACATCGTAGGTGGTATCCTTATGGGAGTTCTAAGACAGGGGCTTCCCATGAATGAAGCTGTTGACAAGTACACGATATTAACTATAGGTGATGGTCTTGTATCTTCAATCCCTTCACTTTGTACATCCCTTGCAACAGGTGTTCTTGTAACCAAGGGCGCCGGAGAGTCTGACTTTGGACATACTCTTATCAAACAGGTTTTCGGACTTCCTAAGGTTATGTACCTTGTAGGCGCTGTAGTAGCATTCCTTGGACTTTTTTCACCACTTCCACCTGTTATATATGTGGCTATAGGCGCTGTGTATATATTCGGTGCAAGGATGATGCAGCAAAGGGTTGAGGAGGCATCTACAGAAGAGGCTGCAGCTCAGGAGGAAGAGACGGAGGCAGAAGAGATAAGGCAGCCTGAGAATGTCAATTCGCTCCTTCAGGTAGATCCTATTGAGCTTGAGTTTGGTTATGGTATCATCCCCCTTGCTGATGTCAATCAGGGCGGAGACCTTTTAGACAGAGTTGTTATGATAAGGCGTCAGATAGCTCTTGAACTTGGAACTGTAGTTCCTATCATACGTCTTCGTGATAACATCCAGCTCAATCCTAACCAGTATATTATTAAAATAAAAGGTATACAGATAAGTGAGGGCGAGATTCTGTTCGATCATTATATGGCCATGAATCCGGGACATGTAGAAGAGGAGATCACAGGTATACCCACTTTCGAACCTTCTTTCCATCTGCCTGCTATATGGATCACTGAGAGCCAGAGAGAGAGGGCTGAATCAATGGGCTACACTGTAGTTGATCCGCCGTCTATAATCGCAACACACCTTACTGAAGTAATAAGAGAGCATATAGCAGAACTTCTTACAAGACAGGATGTACAGAATCTTGTCAATAACCTTAAAGAGAACAATTCTGCTCTTGTTGATGAACTTGTACCCAAGCTTATGAGCCTTGGTGAGATAGAGAAGGTACTTCAGAATCTTCTTTCTGAAGGTATATCAATAAGAGATCTTGTAACCATTTTTGAGACACTTGCAGACTATGCACCCAGTACTCATGATACGGACATACTTACTGAATATGTACGTCAGAGCCTCAAGAGAGCTATATCCAATAAGTATTTCATATCAGGTGAGACTACAAGCGTTGTGACTCTTGATCCCAAGGTGGAGCAGGAGATCATGGGATCTGTCAAACAGACAGAGACTGGTGCTTATCTGACTCTTGATCCGGAAAGGACAAGGGCGATACTTAAGAGTGTTGTAACTCAGGCTAAGAAGCTAGAAGACAATGGCAGAAGTCCTATAGTTATGACTTCACCTATCGTAAGGATGTATTTTAAGAAGATGACTGAAGATGCTTACAAAGATCTGATCGTTATATCTTATAACGAGGTAGAGAGTGATGTTGAGCTTCAGTCGGTTGGAATGGTAACGGCATAAGTTTTTTCAACAACAATTAAGAACTTTGGATACAGGGATTATAAATGATTGACATTAGGAAAAGAGGCCTATGATCATCAAGAAGTTTGTTGGTAAAACAGAAGAAGATGCCACGCAGCAGGCAAGAGATGAACTTGGTACAGGGATAGTAGTGATGAATGTCAGACCTGTGCGAAGAGTTGGCTTTTGGTCTTTTCTTCAAAAGCCCAAAACAGAGGTGACGGTTGCTCTTGAAGAAGAACCCGATCTGTCTGATAGGATAGTGCGCCCTAAAAAGAGTCAGATAACGCCTGATAAGGACAAGGATACTGCAGCCGTGGAAGAGCCTGTAGACATTAATAAAAAACTTGTCAAGGCAGCCCAGTCTGGTATACTTCCGCCTCTTAAAGTCGCTGGGGCCGATTCGTTAAAACTTGCTACTTCCAATGCCGTTGCAGCAGAGAATGCCACGGCTTCTTCGGTTGTCCTTGAAAGGGCAGGAGTCACTGTTCCATCTTCCAATTCAGTTATTGAAGAAAAGCTTGACTCTCTTCATTCACTTCTTGAACAGAATATTGTGCGTCCGCAAAAGGATGCCGGGTCTTCTAAAGACGCTTTGGAACATAAAGAAAGCACGAATGCGTCTTCTAACAATAGTACTAATGTAAATTCCAAGGATGATCCTATTCCGGATGAGACTTTGTCTTTTATCAAGCTCTTATATAACACTATGATCGAGAATGAAGTTGACGAGCGCTATGTTAATGAGCTTACTGATGAAGCTCACAGATTTGCAAGGCCGGGTATACCGCTTGAATACTTTCTTAGCAATGTGTATCAGAAGATGATACTTAAGTTTGGTAAGCCTGAAGAGATCACTCCTTCTGAAAATGGCGTCAAGGCTGAAATATTTATAGGACCAACAGGCGTAGGCAAGACTACTACTATTGCCAAGCTTGCATCTAACCTGTCTGTAACAGCTCACAAGAAAGTTGCACTTATAACAGTTGATACATACAGGATTGCTGCTGCAGAGCAGCTTCGAACCTATGCTTCTATTCTGGAGATTCCATTCAGAGTCATCTATAGCGTAGAGGATATAAGGAAGGCTGCTGATGATTTTCAGGATATGGATTATATCATGGTGGATACAGCAGGACATTCTATTCACAATGATGAGCAAAAGAGTGAAGTGGGCAAATTTGTGGATGCACTTAAAGAAAAGATGGATACGGATACCTTCCTTGTTATGAGCGCATCTACCAAGTACCGTGATCTTTTAGAGATCGTGGATGCGTATAAAGAGGATTTTGACTACAAGCTTATTTTTACCAAAATGGATGAAACCGGTGCGGTTGGCAATCTCTACAATATAAGGCTTCATACCGGTGCTCCCATGTCTTATATCACAAATGGTCAGAATGTTCCTGATGATATTGCGGTATTTGACGCGCAGAGGGTTGTTAAGAGCCTTCTGGGAGGCAAAGGCACGCTGTGATCATAAAATGAGGATTTAGGCGGTCAGGTATCTGGGGGATTGTGTATGCAGGATCAGGCTACTCAGCTTAGGAATATTATAAAAAATGCAAATTCGTCAAGATCCAACAGGCCTCTTGCCAGGGTTATAACCGTAACCAGCGGCAAAGGCGGTGTTGGCAAGAGTAACGTTGCTATCAATCTGGCCATTCAGTTTCGAAAGATGGGACAGAGGGTCATAATCCTTGATGCAGATTTCGGGCTTGCCAATATCGAGATCATGTTCGGGACTGTTCCTAAACATAATCTGTGCGATCTTATATATCAGGGCAAAAATATTAAAGAGATCATAACCTGGGGACCTATGGGCGTAGGCTTTATCTCCGGAGGTTCCGGGATATCGGGTATGTATAATCTTTCAAGAGATTATCTTGTTTATATAATAGTTAATCTTGCGGAACTGGATGCAATAGCCGATACAATAATTGTAGATACGGGAGCAGGTATCTCTGATGCTGTTCTGGAATTTCTGGTTGCAAGCGGCGAGATTATACTGGTGACTACTCCGGAACCAACATCCATCACTGATTCCTACTCACTTCTTAAAGCGCTTAATCACCATCCCAGATTTAGTAGGGAAGATACTGTTATCAAAACGGTCTCGAACAGAGTCGGATCCGAGGCAGAGGGCCAGCAGCTCTACCATAAGCTTAGTGCGGTTTCCAACAGGTACTTAAAGCTTCCTTTGACTTATCTTGGCTCTATTCCGCAGGACCAGCAGCTATCTAATGCTGTTATGCAGCAATCGCCTGTGTCGATTGCTTTTCCGAATGCAAAGTCGGTTAGATCATTTGAAAGTATTGCCAGAAATCTGAGCGGGGCTTTGGGCACTGAGCCGGAGGTACAGCCAAGAGGTATGGCAGCTTTCTTTTCACATATCATTAAGAGCAGAAAACTTGAATCTACCACAGCCGAGGCCGTGAGCGGCACGAAAGGATGACATGCTATCTGATTACATCATACCGGGAAACAGAATAGAACTTCAGACATATTCAAGTGGTTATAGTGACAACAGTGGTGATAGAAAATCTTATGCCAGCAAGATATACGATATCATATCCGAAGAGAGGATAGATGTCATGATGCCTATGGAGAAGGGACAGCTTCAGCTTCTTCCTGTAGATGGTATCTATAACATCGTGTTCTACTCAGACAAGGGGCTGTTTCAGTGCACTGGCAGAGTTGAGGACAGATACAGGTCCAACAATATGTATATTCTGACACTGGAACTTACAAGTCCGCTTTCCAAGCTCCAGCGAAGAGAATATTACAGATTCAGTTGTGCTATTAATTTTAAATTCAGGAGCCTTTCGGAAGAAGAGGATGAAGCTATTAAGGACAGTCCTTTTTTCTCAATAGATGGAGACCTTCCTATGGCTAAGGGTATGATCGTTGATATAAGCGGCGGTGGTATCAGATTTATAGCATCTGAAAGGATGGACGAGAATACCAGGCTGTACATATGTTATCAGCTTCCTCAAAAAGGTGTTCTTAAGGATTACAGGATCATAGGACAGATACTTAAGACAAGAGAACTTGAGAACAAGCAGGGGAGTTTTGAACACAGAGTGAAGTATACCAATATAGATGAGGATGATAGAGAAGATATAATTCATTACATCTTCGAAGAAGAACGTAAAATGATGCGTAGAATGTGAATAGAAGTACATCCATGTACTTCTGGACATTCACCAGTTATGTCCTATAACGTGGGAATACATTCCCTTGTTACGGCGGGTAACTATAAACGTAATGATGACAGAAAGTAGGCGAAAATATGAAAAAAATTTTTCTGGTTGATGACTCTGCACTTATGAGAAGCGTACTCAGTGATATCATTAATTCAGATTCGAAGTTTCATGTGGAAGCGACTGCCAGAGACGGTGTCGAGGCACTTGAAATGCTGAAGAAGTCGAATACATATGATGTCATGGTTCTTGATGTTAACATGCCCAAGATGAACGGCATCGAGCTTCTTAAGAAATTGAACGAAGAAAAGATCAGAATTCGCACTATGATGGCCAGCACTGATACTGTAGAAGGCGCCAAGGTCACAATGGATGCGCTGGATCTTGGAGCGATAGACTTCGTTCATAAGCCGGATAGAGCTTCGGCCTGCAAGGGAGAGGATTTCACCAAGGAATTCCTCACAACCCTTTGGAGTGTCAGCGTTTCAAAACTGCCCACAATTGTAAGTGTTAATAAAACTGACAAACCCGCCGATAAAAAGATTGATAAGCAGATAATACAGGCTGTTCAGAAGAACACTTCAAGTATTTCCGGTAATAAGATCGTCGCAATTGCTTCATCTACAGGCGGTCCAAGAGCTCTTCAGGCGGTAATACCTAAGCTTCCAAAAAATCTCAAAGCACCTGTTGTTCTGGTGCAGCATATGCCGGTTGGCTTTACAGCTTCACTTGCCACCCGTCTTGACTCTCTGTCTGAGATCCATGTCAAGGAGGCGGCAGAAGGCGATGAACTGCAAAGAGGAACCGTATATATCGCCAAAGGCGGTATACATATGCATATTGAGAAGAACGCTTCAGGCAAGTTTGTGATCCATTTTAAGGATGGACCTACAAGAGAAGGTGTTAAGCCAAGTGCCAATTTCATGTACGAGTCACTTGCTAATTCTTCCTATGATGAAGTTGTATGCGTAGTCATGACCGGCATGGGAGCTGATGGAACTGAAGGCATTAAAAATCTTAAAGCAAGTAAAAAAGTGCATGTTATCTCTCAGGATGAAGAATCCTGTACAGTTTACGGAATGCCAAGAGCTGTAGCTACTGCCGGACTTTCTAATCAGGTAGTATCGCTGGATAAGATTGCACAGGAAATAGTAATGAATGTTGGTGTGACCTAAGGGCTGTATCTTTGGAACACGCCTTCATTCCATTGATGACTCTTCAAGGAGGGTAATAAAAAATGGATACTTCCCAATATCTAGGCGTGTTTCTTGATGAAGCTAAGGAACATATCCAGACTCTGAATGATGCTATTATGACTCTGGAAGATGATCCTACCAATGAAGACTGTGTCAACGAGATATTCCGTGCGGCACATTCCATGAAGGGTATGGCTGGTACCATGGGCTATAAGCGCATGCAGCAGCTTACTCATGATATGGAAGACGTATTCTCTGATGTGCGTAATGGCACACTCAAAGTTGATACGTATATGACAGATACCTTGTTCAAATGTCTGGATGCTGTTCAGGAATATGTTGATAATATTGAGTCTTCTCAGGATGAAGGTACCGAGGAAAATGCAGACCTTATTAAGGCACTTGCAGATATAAGAGCCGGTAAGTCCGGAGGAGATGCAGCTCCGGCAGCTGCCCCTGCAGCAGCTGCGCCTGCAGAAAGCGCACCTGCCGCTGCCGCACCGGCCGCAGCATCTGCTGCTCCTGCAGTACCTCATGGAGATTGGCATCTTATTCCTCTTGATGATACTGCCAAAGATACTATCAAGAAGGGCATTGCAGACAGCCGCAGAGTATTCGGTCTTACAGTTAAGATCCAGGATACTTGCCTTCTTAAGGCTGCAAGAGCATTCCTTGTAGTTAAAGGTCTTGAAGATATAGGTGAAGTTGTAGCATCTGATCCTAGCAATCAGGATATAGAAGATGAGAAGTTTGAATTTACATTCTCCCTTATTGTTGTAACTGATACAGATGATCCTGAGAAGGTTGCTGAGATAGCTAAGAACGTATCTGAGATCGAGTCTGTTGATATAGGAGAGTTTGATCCTGATGCACCTGCTGCGGCAGCGCCTGCTGCTGAAGCACCTGCAGCAGCTGCGCCTGCAGCAGCTCCTGCGCCTGCACCTGCAGCCACAGCTCCTGCTCCAGCGCCTGCAGCTAAGCCGGCAGAAGCCAATAAGAATGCTGAAGCCAAGAAGCCGGCAGGTAAGCCTGTTGTATCAAGAACTATCCGTGTTGATACAGAGAAGCTCGATTCCCTTATGAACCAGGTATCAGAGCTTATCATTGCTAAGAACTCGCTGATATCCGCTACGGAATCGGCCGGAATTCAGAATAGTAATGTTACTGAACAGATAGAATATCTTGAATCAGTAACAACCAACCTTCACGAATCAGTCATGAAAGTACGAATGGTTCCTATTGAATCAGTACTTCAGAAGTTCCCTCGTATGATCAGAGATCTTACCAAGGCTCTTGGTAAGAAGATGGAACTGACAATGACCGGTGAAGAGACAGAAATGGACCGTACCGTTGTTGATGAGATTGGTGATCCTCTTATGCACCTTCTTAGAAACAGTGCGGACCATGGTATCGAAGATGCAGAGACAAGACTTGCCCGTGGTAAGGATGAGACAGGACAGATTTTCCTTCATGCTTATCAGGATGGTAACTCTGTTGTCATCGAAGTTGGTGATGACGGTAATGGTATCGATGCCAATGTTGTCAGAAACAAAGCTGTTGAAAAGGGTATCATGACCCGTGAAGAAGCTGACGTTCTCACAGAACAGCAGGCAATAGAGCTTTTGTTCCACCCGGGATTCTCAACTGCCAAGCAGGTATCTGAGATTTCAGGTAGAGGTGTAGGTCTTGACGTTGTTAAGAGTAAGGTTGAGTCGTTGTCGGGTACAGTTACTGTTAATACCAAGCTCGGAGAAGGATCCACCTGGATCATCAGACTTCCTCTTACACTTGCTATTATCCAGGGTCTTATGGTTGAAGTCGGCGGCGAGAAATATGCTATTCCGCTTGATTCTATTCAGTCCATTGAGAACGTTCCTGTATCGGATATCAAATTTGTATCCAATAAAGAGGTTATCAACCTTAGAGGCAGTGTAACAAGACTCATCAGAATGAATGAAGTTCTTGAGAATCAGTCAACCAACGATCCTAATGAAGATATGATCGTTGTTATCACTAAGCGCGGCGATCAGCAGGTTGGTCTTGTTATCGATAAACTTGAGGGTCAGCTGGAAATCGTTATCAAGCCTCTTGGTAAGTACATGACAAAGTGCAGATTCATCAGTGGTGCTACTATCCTTGGTGATGGTGAGATCGCACTTATTCTTGATACCAATCAGATTGGAGGATAATAATAATGGATGCACTCAGAGATACACAAGATATAGGAGAAATTGTTCAGTATATTATCATCAAGCTTGCTGATGAGCAGTATGGTATCGACATCAAGTATATAGATAATATTGTCAGAATGCAGAATATTACAAGAGTTCCTAAGGTTGATGACTATTTCAAGGGCGTTCTCAATATCAGAGGCGTTATCGTTCCTGTAATGAGTATTCGTATCCTCATGGGAATGGAAGAGGATGTTATCACCAACAAGAGCCGTATCATCATCCTTAAGATTGGAGATGAAGGTGAACTTCTTGGCATCATAGTCGATCAGGTCAACCAGGTTCTTAATATCGGTTCTCGCAACATTGACAAGCTCTCATTTGATGAAAAGACCAAGAAGACCAATGGAAAGTTCATCTCAGGAGTAGGTAAATACGAAGGCGGACTTGTATCAATTCTTGATCTGACCGCACTCGATCCTGAAACTGCAAAAGAAAAGAAAGAATAACGATATAATATTAAAATTAAAATGAAAATGTGATACTATATAAAGAGAGAACGAAAATAACAAATAGTTCTCTCTTTATATAATACATGGAAGTACATCCATTCAATGATTCCTTTCCGGGAAGCTTTTAAAGATCAGGAGGGTACGATTTGGCTGATTTAAGTCTTGATGCTCTTTCCGAGCAATATTACGATGTGCTCAAAGAACTTGGCAATATCGGTGCAGGCAATGCAACAACAGCCCTTGCACAAATGCTGGGTGCCAAGGTTGATATGTCAGTTCCCAGTGTAAAACTTCTTGAATTCAAAGATGTAGGCGACTGTATGGGCGGTGCGGACCAGATCATGGCCGGCATTTATCTGCGCATGGAAGGTGATGTAGATGGCTCTATCATGTTCCTTACCGGACAGAAGGAAGCCAGATATCTTGCCAACAAACTTATCATGCAGGACAAGCCTGAAGATGAACCATTTGACGAAATGGAACTTTCTGCTCTTAAGGAAATCGGTAATATCATTACCGGTTCATATCTAAATTCCCTTGCTACAATGACAAATTTGAAGATGATTCCATCGGTTCCTTATGTTGCCGTTGATATGGCAGGTGCCATCCTGTCAGTTCCGGCTATCGAATTCGGACTCATGGGAGATAAACTTCTTCTTATAGAAAACCGTTTTTCAGATGATGTTCAGATAAGCGGTTACTTTATTTTACTACCGGATATTGATGGTTATAAGAAGATCCTTGGGTCCCTTGGAATTGATGTTTCCATGTTTGATTGAGGATATAAACAGTATTTTATGAGGATTATGCATGTCTGAAATAATAAAAGTAGGGATGGCTGATCTGAATACTTGTAAAGCCCCGGATGGTATTACGACCCTTGGTCTTGGCTCTTGCTGCGGTATAGCGATACGAGATCCTGTTACCAAAATCGGAGGCCTTGCGCATATAATGCTTCCGGATTCGACGGAGATCAGGAACAATAATAATGTTCCGAAGTTCGCTGATACAGGTATCAGAGAACTCGTAAAGCGCATGGAAGCTCTTGGTGCGTCTAAAAGTAGGATGGTTGCCAAAGTTGCCGGCGGAGCTACAATGTTTGCATTTCAATCTGCAAGTGCCAGTATGCATGTGGGTGATCGCAATGTTGCAGCTTCTTTAAAGACGCTCAAAGAACTTGGTATCAGAGTATTATCGCAGGATACAGGTCTTAACTTTGGTAGAACGGTTATTTTCTATCCTGAAACGGGTGACTATGTCATCAGAGCTGTCGGTAAACCGGAGAAGATCATATGAGTGATGAAGATATCGATGTTCAAGGCGAAGAGACAATGGACGAAGGCCCTGATGAAGAAGAGATAGTAGATGATCATCCTGAGATGTGGAAAGATCCCAGGGTTGAGAATATCATAAGAGTCATTCGTAAAAATGAAAAAGCCAAGAACAAAAACGAGATCATCAAGGTCAATTATAAAGTTTTGATAGATCCTAAAACAAAGCTGATAGCTCCTTTTGTTACTTTGTTTGGGTCTGCGGTTATTGCTATTTTTACATTCTTTGATAATATGCCCACTGCCAGATGGTACATCGTAGTATTTGCTACCATGGTTCTTTTTCTTTTTTTTGGAGCAGTACTCCAGAATATGGTGGAAAAATATGAAGAAGAGGCAGTAAAGAGCTGGATCGACAGAAGACTGGAACAGGAACGCCTGAAAGATGAGGAAAGAGCAAGGAAAGAGGCAGAAGATTTGATTGCTCAGGCGAAGGCAGCGGCAAAAGAAGAAGAGGATCTTTTTTCTAGTATATTTTTTTCATTTAATTCATTCTATAGATATAAGATTATGCTCATAAATACTAGAACATGGGGGTAAGCGCTACATGGATGAAGCAGCAAGAATCAAGTTATGGAAAGAATATGAAAATTCAAAACTTCCCGAAATAAGAGAAAAGCTGATACTTGAATATGCTCCGCTTGTAAAACTGGTTGCGGGCAGACTTTCTATGTATCTTGGGTTTAATGTCGAGTATGATGACCTTGTAGGCTATGGCATATTCGGCCTTATCGATGCTATTGACAAGTTTGATACTTTGAAGGATGTCAAGTTCGAGACATATGCATCTCTTCGTATCCGCGGAGCTATCCTCGATCAGATCAGGAAGATGGACTGGATTCCTCGTACTATAAGGGATCGTCAGAAAAAGATAGATATAGCCATCAAAGAGGTTGAGGCAGAGAGCGGACATGTTGCGACTGATGCCGAGATAGCCAAGAAGATGAATATCTCTGAAGAGGAATATCTTAATTGGCAGAGCCAGATGAAGGTTACAGGTGTCATATCCCTTAATGAGTTTATGGAACAGGGATCCGATGTACCTGAGGATCGTAATCATGGTGCCAGATTTGATAAGCCCGAGGAAGTTATTGAGAAGGCAGAACTCAAGAAAATGCTGGGAGAAGCCTTGGAATTGCTCACAGAAAAAGAACGAAAAGTTATCCTTTTGTATTATTATGAAGAGCTTACTTTGAAAGAAATCAGCAACATTTTAGAGGTTTCGGAATCAAGAGTATCTCAGCTTCATACTCGTGCTCTTCAGAAGATGCGAGGCAAGATGGGTAAGTACATGGGTATTCTGACAGATAGAGCGTGATAACGAGATCCACAGACGATAGTATTGACATATGCCTTTTTGAGGCGGTTTTATATACTGGAATTTCAGGAGAATATATTGATCTTATGAACGGATATTTTCAGCTTGTTATAGGCAAATCCGGTACAGGTGTCAGGGTTTTTGATGCAACAGACGGCTGTGCGGAGGTTACTACAGGTGAGATAACTGAATATCTGGATAGAAACAGGATCGGCTATGATATTCTGGCTGTTAATGAAGCTGTCAAAAAAAAGGGTGCTGAGCCTGTTTATTTTACTCAGAATAAGGTGAATCCTGTTAGAGAACAGTATGTTATGACTATAGCGCAAGATCAGATGTCTGTGTCAGTTCGTTTTTATCCGCCTTCTGAAAATGTTAGCGGCGGGGAGCCTGGTCAGCTTACTGATTCAAAAGAAGTCATAGGCGATCTGGTGCTTAAAAAGATCAGGTTTGGCGTCGACAAGGACGCTATTGATAATTTTTTTCTAATAGAGAATATTGTAAGGACATCGTCATCGCAAGGGGTAAGCTCCCAAGAGATGGCAGCGATGCTGTTATAGAATATAAATTCGGAACCAGTAAAAAGCCTCGTCCATCGCTCAATGAGGATGGATCGGTTGACTATCATAATCTTAATATCATAAATCACTGCAAAGAGGGTGATCTTCTTGCTGTCCTGACTCCTGCGGATATGGGGGACTATGGGACAAGTGTTTATGGCAATCAGGTTAAGCCCAGGAGTGTTAAGGTTAAGAGCCTTCATTTTGGACAGAATGTTAAGCTTTCGGAAGATAAGCTTACAATTACTGCTGAAAAGTCCGGGCATGTGTCACTTCAGGATGGTAAGGTTGTTGTGTCCAATGTCCTTAACCTTAAGAATGTGGATGTTGCTACAGGCAATATTGATTATGACGGAAGCGTGGCTGTTGCCGGTAATATTGCGTCAGGATTCAGTGTTAAGGCTGGTGGCAATATTGAGGTCAAGGGCACTATCGAAGGTGCTGTACTGGAAGCCGGAGCTGATATAATCCTAGAAAGGGGTGTCAATGGAGCCGGAGGCGGTCTCATAAAGGCCGGAGGCAATATTGTCACCAAGTTCATAGAAAATGCAAAGGTTGTTGCAGGCGGAAGCGTTAACGCAGAATCCATCCTTCATTCTGATGTGCAGGCAGGGACTGAGGTTAATGTAACCGGCAATAAGGGATTTATAGTAGGTGGCCATGTGATAGCCGGAGAGAGAATAAACGTCATAACTATAGGCGGTGAGATGGGAACCACCACAAGGATTGACGTTGGAGTTGATCCTTCGCTCAAGGTAAGGATCCGCGATCTTATGAAAGAGATAGGTGAAGAGAACAAGAACCTGCAGCAGATCAGACCTACTATAGATGGAATTGTAAAAAAACTTCAGGCAGGAACGGTTCTTGCTCCTGATCAGGCAGCTTATGCCAAAAAGCTTATGGCTATGAAGGCTCAGCTTGAAAGTGATATTAATGAAAAATCAGAGAATCTGATGGAGCTTCAGGATACGCTATCACAGACTCATAATGCATATGTAACAGTTAATGGAATATGCAACGCAGGAACAGTCATAACAATCGGGGAATTGTCCATGACTGTAGATAAAGCCGTTAAGTACAGCAAGTTTGTTGAAAAGGAAGGAGACGTAAGGGTAGCGCCTCTTGACTGAATATTTAGTAATATTTTTTATGACTTGGGTTATGCCTTTGTTTTTCCATAAACAAAGGTAAGGAGGACTTGATGGGAATTGGTGTTATCATTTTACTTGTAGGCGGAGTGGCTGCTATAGTTCTTGGTTTTATCCTTCCTATAGGCAAGGAGCTTGAGAAGGATGATCAAAAATCTATGGAGTCTGCCGTTGCGCAGGCTGTTCATAAGACGATCGAAAAATCCCACGATAAAATTCAACAGCAGATAGATGATACGATTGAGGAATCTCTTATTAAGACAGAGAGAGGACTAGATCGTATTACCAATGAGAAGATGAGTGCTATCAGTGAGTATGCTGATACTGTCATGAATGATATCCATAAGAATCATGATGAAGTTATGTTCATGTATGATATGTTGAATGACAAGCAGAAAAATCTCACTTCTACAGTAGATGAGGCAGCCAAGGCTCAGGAGAAGGTCAACCAGACGGTCCTTGATGCAGAGATAACGGCCAGGCAGGCAAGAGAAGCGGCCACTAAAGTCAGCATGATGGCTCATGGCATAAATCCCGGATCAGCCAATATAGCGCCGCCTGATTCTAATTCTGCAGCAGGATTTTATGATGCGGCAACACCTCCTGTTTCTTTTCACAATGCTGCAGCTTCCAATTTTTTTGAAAATCTTGGAATTGACGGCTATGAACTTGATGGAACTGTAAGCGGTATACAACAGGCCAGAGCTGCTACTGATAGAAATAATAAAAAGGCAGGAAGCTCCGTATTTGGCGATGTAAGAGCCGGTAAATCATCTCCCGGAGCAGATCAGAACATATTCGACGGAATAGATGCCAAGAGTTCCGGGTTTGCACCTCTTGGAGCTACGCAGCATCTGTCCAGTGAGGATCTTGATCAGCAGTTTGCAAGAGTATTTGGAAGTACTGATAATAACGAAGAAGACTATAGCGCGCTCACAGATGAGATGGAAGCAGTTAGGGCTATAGCTGCAGCTACAACAGATCCTGTATCTGACAAGGTGATCCCGATAACAGATGCTCAGCGCTCTGTAAGAGAAGATGATGATGCCGGTGAGCAGGCTCGTCAGAACAATAAGATCATGGAGATGCATGAAGCCGGAAAATCCAACATTGCGATCGCAAGAGAGCTTGGACTTGGAGTTGGCGAAGTAGGTCTTGTAATAGAACTTGCTCAGAAGAATAAGAGAAAAAGACAGATTTAGCATTGGTAAACTCGTCCGTTTTTGAACAGCTTGCGGCACATAGCCTCTTAGCTTGAAAGGAGGAGCATGAAACTAAAATTATATTTGCGAGGTCTTGGGATAGGTCTTTTGATAGGTGCTTTGGCACTTTTGATATTCGGCGGTGTTGATATAGGAAAAGGGTCTGAATCTGATTCAGACAATGCTACAGTACTTGTGACACCGGTGGAGGAAACTGATGAAAGCAAAGAAAGCGAAGGGACACTTTACGCTACTGCGTATCCTTTGGATGCTTCTTCCACTTCGCAAGCGGGCAATGAAGTATCTGAAGAAGGAAAAGAAGTATCTAAAACGATCGACGATGAACTCACTTCGACAAGTGACTCTATTTCGAAAGAAGATAGCGAAGCTGAAGAAGCAATATCACAGGCACTATCAAAATCAAGCGATGCCAAAACTAATGAACAGGCCGGAGAGTCTAAATCAAGCGATACTTCAAAAAATACTGAACAGGAGATTGAAACCGAGGACGGCGAAGCCTATGCTGTAACGGACGATAGTAAGAAGAATAGTGATACAGCTACCGGCAATGGTCAAGCTGATACTTCTAAGAAAGATGATACAAAAACAGATACTACAAAAACAGATACTACAAAAACAGATACTACAAAAACAGATACTTCGAAAGCAGGTAATACAGATTCAGATGTAGCGGGCACAGATACAGCCGGTTTGAGCGAAGGTCAGACAAGTACGGGAGATTCTGATACAACAGAATCAGGAACAAACAGTACTGATACTACAGCTTCAAGTCAGAATACTTCAGGAAGTGATCAGGCAGGTCAGTCTGTGGTAGTCCAGATCCCTGGAGGAAGCGACTCGGCATCTGTTTGCAGAGTGCTTCAAAATGCAGGCGCTATAGATGATGCGGCGGCTTTTGATGCATATCTTGTATCGAGAGGTATAGACAGATATATAAGATCCGGAACCTACTATATTACTGCAGGTTCCTCATATGAAGAGATAGCAAAGCTCATCACCGGGAGGTGATGGGCTTTTTTGTTGCACAAGACCGGCAAGCGAATGGATGCTTGCATACAAATTCATTTGCCGGTCGTAAGAACATGGAGCACTAAGTGCGGAATGTTCGTGTGCGAAATCGAGTAGGAGTCAGCCTACTCGATGATCTTGTTTTAACATATGTTTTTTGCTTATTTTACTCCTAAATATGCAAAAAAGCCTTGCATAAGCTCTTTGGTTGTGTTAATGTAATAGAGCTGTGGAGATTTCATGGGATATTTATGTCCTCATGGATTTCTACTATAACAAATCAATCACGTATGTCTGTTATGCTTTCGGGTGCTGCATTGCAGTTGGAAGCTGATCTCTCCGGGGCACGACGCCGCCACGGAACTTAGAGTAAAGATGTACGGAAGAATAACCAAATGGAGGTAATATCATGAGCGTTGTTACAATGAAACAGTTACTTGAAGCAGGTGTACACTTCGGACACCAGACAAGAAGATGGAACCCTAAGATGGCTCCTTACATCTTCACAGAGAGAAACAATATTCACATTATCGATCTTCAGAAGTCAGTAGGCAAGGTTGACGAAGCTTACAAGGCAATCTTCGAGATCGCTGAGCAGGGCGGTACAGTTCTTTTCGTAGGTACTAAGAAGCAGGCTCAGGATGCTGTTAAGGAAGAAGCTCTTCGTTGCGGTATGTACTATGTTAACGAGAGATGGCTCGGCGGTATGCTTACAAACTTCTCTACAATACAGTCAAGAATTCAGCGCATGAAAGACATCGAGAGAATGCAGGCTGATGGAACATTCGAAGTTCTTCCTAAGAAGGAAGTTGCTGGTCTTAAGAAGGAGCTTGATAAGCTTCAGAGAAACATCGGCGGTATCCGTGATATGAAGAGAATCCCTGATGCAATCTTCGTAGTAGACCCTAAGAAGGAACACATCTGCATCCAGGAAGCTCACGCACTTGGAATCACACTTGTTGGTATCTGTGATACAAACTGCGATCCTGAAGAGCTTGATTACATCATCCCTGGTAACGATGATGCTATCCGTGCAGTTAAGCTTCTTGTTGGTAAGATGGCTGATGCTGTTATCGAAGCTAAGCAGGGTGCTGAGAATGAAGTACCTGCAACTGAGGAAGTTGAAGCTCAGGACGCTGAATAATATTTCATTATCGAAGAGAAGGAGAATAAAACAATGGCAGCTATTACAGCAGCAATGGTAAAAGAATTACGTGAATCAACAGGCGCAGGAATGATGGAGTGCAAAAAGGCTCTTTCTGCTTCTGATGGAGATATGGATGCAGCAGTTGAGTTCCTCAGAAAGAACGGTCAGGCTAAGGCTGAGAAGAAGGCTAGCCGTATCGCTGCTGAGGGTCTTACAGCAGTAGCTGTTAAGGATGAGAAGACTGCAGCAGTTGTTGAAGTTAACTCTGAGACAGACTTCGTTGCTAAGAATGAGAAGTTCCAGGCATTCGTTAATGCAGTAGCTACACAGGCAGTTAATTCTGATTCTGCAGACCTTGATTCTTTCATGAACGAGGCATGGAATGAGGATTCCAGCAAGACTGTTAAGGAAGCTCTCGTAGAGATCACAGCAGTTATCTCTGAGAAGATTGATATCCGTCGTTTCCAGAAGCTCACAGCTTCTGAAGGTATCGTTGTACCTTATGTACACGGTGGCGGACGTATCTCTGTTCTTGTAGAAGCTAAGACAGACGTTGTTAACGATGCTATCAAGGAAGCTCTTCACAACGTTGCTATGCAGGTTGCAGCTCTTGCTCCTAAGTATGTAGATATGAACGATGTTCCTGAAGAATACAAAGAGCACGAGAAGGAGATCCTTCTTGCTCAGGCTACAAAGGAAAATGAGGAACTTCCTGAAGAGAAGAGAAAGCCTCAGCAGATCCTTGAGAAGATGCTTATTGGTCGTCTTAACAAAGAGCTTAAAGAAATCTGCCTTAACGAGCAGGTTTATGTAAAGGCTGAAGATGGCAAGCAGACAGTAGCTCAGTATATCGCACAGGTTGCTAAGGCAAACAGCGCTGATCTTACTATCAAGAGCTTCGTTCGTTTTGAGACAGGCGAAGGCATTGAGAAGAAGCAGGATAACTTTGCAGAAGAAGTTATGGCTCAGGCTGGACTTAAATAATCAAAACTTTGTTTATCAGGGCTCCGGTTACAACCGGAGCCTTTTTATTTCAAGAGATATTTGATGGCTCATAGGCCTGTATTTATAGTATTGTGACGGTTTTGGGACTTATTGGGTATTAATGTATCTCGAATTTACTGAACTTTAGCTATAATTATTATTATAAAGTCAATATATATCGGATTCTCGATTGCCTGAATTTGATTAATGAGTTAAAATATTAAGTGCATCAGTGGTTTTTATATACTGACAGCATGGTATTGAAATGAGGTTTTAGAAATGGCACAGCCAGTTTCTATTAAGGGGACAAAATCAGGTATCATTCTGGTACTTGATGAAACAATTCCTTTTATTCAGCTTAAAGAATTAATTGAACAAAAGTTTATAGAGGCTTCGTCCTTCTTGGGTCATTCCAGTATGGGACTTATAGTACGAGGGAGAAGACTATCAGATGCAGAAGAGGCTGAGGTCCTTGATATAATTTCAAGAACTACTCAGCTTAACATTGTCTGCATACTTGATGAGGATCATCCGCTTGATGCAGCTTTTACTAAGATGATATCGGGCGCTGTATCTTCGGAGAATTCTTATAAAGAGCAGGTTCAACCACAGGCTATAAGACCTGAGCTGTCAGGAGAAGAAAGACAGCAGCTGATGGACCAGGCTTATAATGAAGCTTATCAGGCAGCATTTGAGCAGATCGGTGATGCTAATGCCAGAATTCATGTTGGTAATATTCGTTCAGGACAGGAGATCATATCTCAGCATTCTATAATCGTCTTTGGCGATGTTAATCCTGGTGGAAGCATTGTATCTGCAGGATGCATATTTGTATTCGGGGCTTTAAAAGGCAATGCATTTGCCGGAGCAACAGGCGATCAGAACGCATTTGTAGTTGCTACTGATTTTAAGCCTCTTCAGGTTAGGATTGCTGATGCTATAGCTGTATCTGAAGATGAGACGGTTTCTAAATCCAAAAGGCTTCTTAGAAGGAAAACCGGCAAGAATACAGTATCAGGTCCTGAGGTTGCATACACTTATCAGGGAGCTATTGCAAGATCAGAATTTAATAGCAAATATCTTAGAAGCAATCAGTTCTTTAAGTGATATTTTATGCAATCGATGTTTTAGAATTATGGATTTTGCAAGTATCAAGGATACATTTGCTGATCTATAACATGTTTTAGGTTGTTTTACTTGATTTGGTCCTTTATGGATCAGATCAATAGATTTTAATAAAATTTATTCTTTGGAGGAAGGCTACAATGGGAGAAGTTATAGTTGTTACATCTGGTAAGGGAGGCGTAGGTAAGACCACAACTACTGCCAATCTTGGAACCGGTCTTTCACTACTTAACAAGAAGGTAGTTCTGGTAGATACAGATATAGGTCTTCGTAACCTTGATGTTGTACTTGGACTTGAGAACCGTATTGTTTACAATCTTGTTGATGTTGTTGAAGGCAATTGCAAACTTGCACAGGCTCTTATTAAAAATAAGGATAATTCAAATCTGTATCTTATTGCAGCTGCACAGCAGAGAGATAAAAATGCAGTTAATGAAGAACAGATGAAAAAGCTTACAGCAGAGCTTAAAGAGCAGTTTGATTATGTTATCATTGACTGTCCTGCAGGTATAGAACAGGGATTCAAGAATGCCATTGCAGGTGCTGACAAGGCAGTTGTTGTTACAACTCCTGAGGTATCAGCTGTACGTGATGCAGACAGAATCATAGGTCTTTTAGAGGCCAATGAGATGAAAGATTCTCAGCTTATCGTTAACAGACTCAGACCTGATATGGTAAAGCGTGGCGATATGATGAGTGCTGACGACGTCGTAGAAGTTCTTGCAGTTAATCTTCTCGGAATCGTTCCTGATGACGAAGACGTAGTAGTTGCTACTAACAGAGGTATTCCTCTTGCAGGTAATGGTAAATCACTTGCAGGTCAGGCATATATGAATATCTGCAGACGCCTTAATGGAGAGCAGGTTCCTTTCCTGGATCTTGAGTCTAAAAAAGGATTTTTCAGCAGATTATTCAGCAAATAATAAACTACCAGGTGGAAGGGGAGACGTACAATGAAACTGTCAGATTTGTTCAAAAGAAAAAGTTCAGGTGACGTAGCAAAAGACAGGCTTAAAATGGTTCTTGTCTCTGATCGTGCTAATTGCTCACCTGAAATAATGGAGCGTATTAAAAGCGATATCCTTGAAGTACTTTCCAAATATGCTGAGGTAGATAAAGATCAGCTGGATATTCATATTACTCAGATGGAGACGGATGAAACCGGAGCTAACAGTGTACCGGCATTATATGCTAATATTCCGATCCGAAATATTCATCATACGGCAAAGTAAGGAGTTTACTTGCCTGAAAGGCTATTTATGACAGGACTTACTGCGCAACAGGCGCAGGACAGATATATTCGAGGCTATGGCAATACACAGATAGATAATGCTCAGAAGTCTACGAAGGATATCTTAAGAGAAAATATATTTACATACTTTAACTTGATCTTTACGGTGCTGGCGGTTTTACTTATAATCGCCGGCTCGTATAGGTCTTTGACTTTTTTGCCGGTTGTTATTGCCAATACTCTGATCGGTATTTTTCAGGAGCTTAAAGCTAAAAAGGTTCTCGATAACCTTTCTGTCTTGAATGCTCCCACATGCCAGGTTATAAGAGATGGTGAAGAGATCACAGTTCCGATACAGAATCTTGTAATAGATGATGTTATCGTACTAAGAAGTGGGAATCAGATTCCTGCTGATGCGGTTGTTATATCCGGAGAAGTCAATGTTAATGAGGCGCTGCTTACCGGTGAAGCTGATGAGATCAACAAAAAAGTTGACAGTGAGCTGATGAGTGGTAGCTTTGTTGTGAACGGACTTTGCTATGCCCGCCTTATCAGAGTGGGTGAGAAGTCCTATATCTCACAGCTGACCTTGAAAGCCAAGAAGATGGAAGGCGGCGAGCAGTCTGAGATGATCAAATCCATTAACAGGATAGTCATCTTTTCTGGTATTGCCATTATTCCTGTTGGTATCACACTTGTGTGGCAGAGCCTTTCGCTAGGCAATGATTTTAGCGAAAGTATAGTTTCCATGGTGGCTGCTGTTATTGGAATGATCCCTGAGGGTATGTACCTTCTTGTGAGTCTGGCTCTTGCCATGAGTGCAGTAAGACTTGGTATGAATCAGGTTATGCTTCATGATATGAAGAGTACAGAGACACTTGCCAGAGTAGATATTCTCTGTGTTGATAAAACCGGTACTATTACAGATAACTCGATGCTTGTCTGTGACATTATACCTGCAGAGGGCAGAAGTGAACAGGAACAGACCGGTGATCGTATTCGTATGTCTGAGTACATAGAGGCGCTTCCTGATGATAATATGACCATGAAGGCGCTGGCAGACTATTTTCCGTCTATGGGCTCAGGAGATTGTGTATCTAATCTGCCTTTTTCATCTGTAAGGAAGTATTCAGGTGTACAGTTCAATGATAAGACATATGTTCTTGGTGCTCCTGACATTATCCTTCAAAAAGATTATGACAAATACAAAGGTCTTGTAAATGAATATGCCTGCAAGGGACTTCGCGTAATTGTTTTTGCTGAGTATTGTGAAAATGAAAGCAGTGTCCCTGTTCCTGAAAATGGTACAGCCGGCGGCAAGGTAACTCCTGTGATGTTTGTCCTACTGCAGAATCCCCTTCGTGAGAATGCTGCAGAAACTTTTGCTTATTTTAAGAAGCAAAGCGTAGAAGTAAAAGTTATATCTGGTGATAATCCTGTGACAGTCTCGGAAGTTGCAAGACAGGCCGGGATACAGGGCGCCGAGAAATATGTAGATGTTCGACCTCTTGACGATGAGAAGCTTAGTGAAGCGGCTGTAAAGTACACTGTATTTGGTCGTGTACAGCCAGAACAGAAGCAGAAACTTGTAAAGGCACTTCAAAAGGCCGGACACAAGGTGGCAATGACAGGTGACGGTGTTAATGATATTCTAGCCATGAAAGATGCAGACTGCTCTATAGCTATGGCGGCAGGTTCCGAAGCAGCTATGCAGGCAGCTCAGGTAGTCCTTCTGGACTCTGACTTCTCTCATATGAAGCAGATTGTATCTGAAGGCAGAAGAGATATCAATAATATTACAAGATCCGCTACATTGTTCCTTGTTAAGAATATCTTTTCGTTATTATTATCGATATTTGCTATTGTGAGCCTGATGACTTATCCGCTTCAGGCATCTCAGGTTACATTTATTAGCATGTTTAACATAGGAATACCTGCCTTCTTCTTTGCGTTGGAAGATAATACAAAGAAAAGCTCCGGATCTTTTATGGTACATGTCCTTATGAAGGCACTTCCTGCTGCGATTACAGATTTTCTGGCAATAGCAGCTCTAGTCTTATTCGGTGAGACTTTTGGTGTATCAACAGAGGATATTTCGGTAGCTGCTACATTCGTTATGACGATTGTCGGTTTTATGATACTTATTAATATCAGTTCACCTATGAATAAATTCCGCACAAGAGTCATATTAGGGTGTATTATAGGTATGATATTTGCAGCGGTTGTATTTAGTGACCTGTTCGCAATTACGTATGTTTCTAAAGAGTGCATAATGCTCTTTGTACTCTTTGTAATTGCTACAGAGCCGTGTATGCGTTACCTTACAATGCTGTGTGAATGGATAGAAAACAAACTCAAAAATAGAAAAAGGAAGTCAAAATAATGTCTGAAGAAAAAAAATATGAAGCATTAAAACTTGAAAACCAGTTATGTTTTCCACTTTATGCTTGCTCAAAGGAAATAGTAAGGTCTTATAAACCTTTCTTGGACAAGATTGATCTGACTTATACTCAATACATTACAATGATGGTTCTGTGGGAAAAGAAGAAAGTTAATGTTAAAACTCTCGGAAAATGTCTTTTCCTGGATTCCGGTACACTTACTCCTGTACTGAAAAAACTTGAATCAAAAGGTTTTATTAACAGGGAGCGAAATGCTGCTGATGAGAGAAATCTTGAAGTGACTATAACACCTGCAGGTGAGAAACTTAGAGATGAGGCTCTTTTTATTCCTGAGAATATAGGCTCATGTGTTAGACTTACATCCGATGAAGCTAAGGAGCTTTACAGACTTTTATATAAGGTTATTGGTAATATTCGAGAAGATTGAAACTTTTTTGATAATATATACAGCTATAATATGTGGTTTGATAGGATATGTATTTAGCTTATAAAGTAATACTTTCAAGTAACTTTATAGAAGATTAATACTTCTTTGTTCAAATAAGATGTGTGTTATGATATACTGTTTAAAAGTTTTTGATTTATATTAGCATTATAAGTTAGATTATTGAAAGGTTATAGGCCGCAGGGGACGGCAGGTATTTTATGAAGTTTAATCGCGTTGATGATACACGTGTTGAGTGCATAATATCCGAGGAGGATCTTGAAGAATATGGTATTGGCCTGCAAGATCTTCTTACTAAGAAAAAAGAGGCTATGGACTTTCTTCGTGAGATTATAGAGAAAGCTGAAGAAGAGGTTGACTTTAAACCTATTGATGGTGCAATGATGCCTATGCAGGTGACAGTAACTCCTGATAAGCGTATATCCATCACTCTTAGCGAGGATCCGGATGGTACGATTCAGGATCTTCTTGAAAAGCTTACTAAAGATGCAGGAATCAGATTCCCTAAGAACTTCCTTGAAGAGCTGGGAGATGCTCCTGAGCCTGAGAGAATCGAGCGTATCAATGAATATCTTCAGCACCTTCACGAAGTAAATGATGAGAAGAATGATATTATAAATAATACATATTCTAAAAAAGGATCTGATATCAAGAATGCCGGTGGAAGATTATCACAGATTCGTGAAGGCAAAAGAAAACGTAATTCTTTTGCTCTTGGAAGGCTTGAATCAACCGGTTTTGTCTTTTCTTTTAAGAATATGGCAGATGTAATAAGGTTTTCACACCTTATTAAAGGCAGGATCAGAATGCAGACCAGTCTTTACAAGAATCTTAAGGACGATCTGTATTATATGCATTTTGAAAAGGGTACAGATAGTGTTGTTCACTTTGCTTCTGTATTTACTATGGCTTATGAGTTCGGAACATATATTACAAGCAGTCCGATCTATATTGCTAATGTTGAAGAGAGTTATGAGGTTATCATTAAGACCAAGGCGGTTGATACACTCAGAAACTTTACAGTTTAATATTCAGTTTGAATCTCATGTATATTTTTTGAATCTGTTAGATTCAAACTGAAAATAGTTTTGAATGGAGATTTATATGAGTCACAAGGACGAGAGCGAACAGGTAAGGCTTAACAAATATATTGCACAGTGCGGAATTTGCTCTCGCAGAGATGCAGATAAGATCATTGAAGAGGGACGAGTATCTGTTAATGGTCAGCCTGCTCTGGCAGGTACCAAGGTTAATCCCGGAGATGTAGTAAAAATTGATGGCAAGAGAATAAAGCTAGTTACAGATACCAAGGTATATGCATATTATAAGCCTGAAGGAGTTGTATGTACTCAGCGTGATGCTCATGCGCAGCGTACAGTTGCTACAGAGATCAAAACTCCTGTTAAGGTCAACTACGCAGGACGATTGGATGCTAATTCAAGCGGACTGCTTATTTTATCCAATGATGGAGAACTCATCAATAGAATGATGAAGTCATCCAACAATCATGAGAAAGAATATGTTGTAAGGGTTGATAAGGAAGTTAATGGCGCTTTTCTGCGTCAGATGGCCGGTGGAGTATACATTGAAGATCTTGATGTTACTACAAAAAGATGCAAGGTCGTTAAGACCGGAAGAAATTCATTCAGGATCATCCTTACTCAGGGTCTTAACAGACAGATCAGACGTATGTGTAAGGCTCTTGGCTATAATGTAAGAGAACTTATGCGTATCAGAGTATTAAATATTGAGCTTGGCAGCATGAAGCCTGGAGAACTTAGGGAAGTTACAGGAAGAGAGCTTACAACGCTTTATTCAAAGTGCGGACTTAGGAAAGATACTGCATCTAATTAACCTGTGTTAGATGCAGTACAAAATTATAGATAAAAGATATATTTATTGAATGTTGGTCAGGGATATGGGCCTTTATTTCATTGGATATAGATAAGAGAGGACTAACCGTTGGGAGAGACTAATTTAATACAAGAATACAATAAACTGTGTGAGACTATTAAGTATCACATGGATCGTTACTATAATCAGGATGCTCCGGAAATAAGCGATTATGAATATGATCAGCTTATGCTTCAGCTTAAAGCTGTTGAAAAAGAGCATCCTGAGCTTATATCTAAGGATTCACCTACAAGGATCATAGGCGGTTCTGTCAAGAGAACTGCAGGTGTTACAGTTGAGCATGATGTTCCTATGCTCTCTATTCAGGATGTCTTCTCCAAAGAAGAAGTACTTGAATGGGTTCACGACGTAAGAGCTATGCACCCTGATGTGCGTTTTTGCGTAGAGCACAAGATAGACGGACTTTCTATGAGTATCCGTTATGAAAATGGTAAGCTTACACTTGCAGAAACCAGAGGAGATGGCCTTATTGGTGAAGATGTTACTTCCAATGCACTTGTTATACCGGATGTTGTAAGAAGTATATCCTCTGAGTTTAATTCGCTTGAAGTGCGCGGCGAAGTATATATGAGTCATGAGGATTTCGACAAGACCAACAGAATTCAGGAAGCTCATGGCAAGAAGACTTTTGCTAATCCCAGAAACTGTGCTGCGGGTACTCTGAGACAGCTTGATAGCGGAATGGTAAGAGAACGTGGCCTTTCTATGTTTATTTTTAATATACAAAGATCTGATCCGCAGATAGCTTCTCATTCTGAAGGCCTTGAGAAGATGAAGGCTCTTAAGATGGCGGTTGTCCCATCTGCAGTCTGCGTAACAGATGATGAGATCCTTGCACAGATTGATGCTATAGGAGAGTCAAGAGGATCTCTCCCGTATGATATAGACGGCGCTGTAATTAAAATCGATCAGATAGCCTATAGAGACGATTTTCCGGCAGGCTCCAAGTATTCAAGTGGTCATATTGCATATAAGTATCCTCCGGAAGAGAAGGAAGCTGTTATCAAAGATATAGAGCTGTCAGTTGGTATGACAGGAAGAGTTAATCCTACAGCGGTATTTTCTGAAGTCAGACTTTGTGGTACTACAGTTTCAAGAGCTACTCTTCACAACCAGGACTTTATCGACAATCTAGGTATTGGTATCGGAAGAACAGTTCTTGTATATAAGTCAGGCGAGATCATTCCTAAGATAAGAAGCGTGGTAGCTTCCAAAAATCCTGCTGATTCTGTGACATTCAAGATTCCTGATGTCTGCCCTGTATGCGGCGGCAAGGTTGTAAGAGAGCCTGATACAGCGGATATGATCTGCACTAATGATGACTGTCCTGCCAAGCTTGAAAGACGTATCATCAACTTTGTAGGTCGTGACGCCATGGATATAAAAGGTTTTGGTGAAGAGTATATCAGAACCCTTATAGAGAACGGCTACCTTCATGATATAGCTGATATATATCTACTCAAGGACTATAGGCAGGAACTTATTGAAAAAGGTCTTATAGGCAAAGAAAAGGGCACTGATAACGTTCTTAATGCGATAGAAGCTTCTAAGTCCAATGAACCTTTCAGACTGCTTACAGGACTTTCTATACCAAATGTAGGAAAAACATCGTCTAAGACAATAATGAAAGCTTTTAACAGTATAGACGACCTTATGCATGCAAGAGTTGATCAGCTTGTTGAAGTTCAGGATGTGGGAGAGACTACAGCACTTTGCATCCATGACTTTTTCCATAAAGATTCTAATATAAGACTTCTTGAAAGACTTAAAGATTATGGTCTTACTTTTGATATGGAAGTTGTAGAATCCTCAAGTGAACTTGCAGGTCAGACATATGTTATAACCGGAAGTCTTGAAAAGTTTGCCAACAGAGATGCTATGGTAGCATTTATCGAAAGCCATGGTGGAAGCGTATCTGGAAGCGTATCCAAGAAAACTTTCGCACTTATCAATAATGATATTGCTTCTAATTCAGGCAAGAACAAGAAGGCCAAAGAGCTTGGAATTCCGATCATAACTGAAGAAGAGTTTTTATCAAAAGTTCAGAGTTAATGAAGGTATAGCAAAAAAATATATGCAGTATTAAATACTTTAATATATAATTGCTGTAATACTATTACTAAAGTGCCTTAAGACAGCAGTACTTTAGGAAGATAGCGCTTTTTAAAGAAGTACTTTTTAAAACAGTACTTTTTAAAGCAGCACTTTTTTAAAGGAGTAATTTAAAAGGTACAGGATCTGTCATAAGCATTTTAAAATAAAAAGTAATATCAGAATGGAGATATAAGGTTATGCCTATTAAGATTCAGAACGATCTTCCTGCCAGAGAGCAGCTTGAGAAAGAGAATATATTCGTAGTAGATGAGAACAGGGCCATGCATCAGGATATCAGACCCCTGTCCATATGTATTCTTAATCTTATGCCGCTTAAGGAAGATACTGAGCTTCAGCTTCTTAGGGCTCTTTCTAATACTCCTCTTCAGATAGATGTTACATTTATGAGAGTAAGTACACACGAAGCCGGACACACCTCTACAACACATCTAAACAGCTTTTATAATACCTTTGATGAATTAAAGGACAACCATTATGACGGAATGATCATAACAGGTGCACCTGTTGAGAAGATGGAGTTTGAAGAGGTTGATTACTGGGATGAGCTGTGTCAGATTTTTGAATGGACCAAGAAACATGTGACATCAACTTTTCATATCTGCTGGGGTGCGCAGGCTGCCTGCTATTATCACTTTGGTCTTAAGAAGATACAACTTCCTCAAAAGCTATTTGGAATCTATGCTCACAAAGTGCTCAACAGGAAGGTTCCGCTTATTAGAGGATTTGATGACGTATTCTACATTCCTCATAGCAGATATACCTCAGTACCGATCGATGATATTCACAAGTGCAATAAGCTTGTAGTACTGGCAGAGTCTTATGAAGCAGGAGCAATGCTCTGCATGACCAAGGATGGAAGACAGATCTTCAGCTTCGGACATGCAGAATACGACCGCTTCACACTTGATAGTGAGTATAAGCGTGATGCCAAGAAGGGGCTTGGAACTCCGCTTCCAAGAAACTATTATCCGGATGATAATCCGAATAATAAACCAAGGCTTACTTGGAGAGCGCATTGCAACCTCTTGTATTCTAACTGGCTTAACTATTACGTATATCAGGCAACTCCATATAAGTGGGGACAGATACTCGATGCTGATAACATTGTCAAGGCATCAAAGGCACTGACAGAAAAAACTGATAATGGTAAATAAGAATAGATATATAGTTGTTATGAGAAAGACTGTCTTTGCAGGCAGTCTTTTTTAAATGGGTTATCGAAATACCGTAAAAATATATTTGAAAAACGCCTATGAAAGTTTTAAAATATATATATGGTGTTTGTACTTTTTGATACTCAGTAAATAATATTTCATAGCCCGCAAACTGGCCCTGAAAGGAGATTATATTATGGCTCTCAATCTTGAGGAGGAACAGGTAGAAAAGAAGGAAGTTAAAGCAAGAAAGAAAACCAAAAAGACAAGGGAGCTCTTAGAAGAGGCTGATCGCCAGATGAAAGAGCTTCACAGACGGCGCGATGAATATGTAGAAGTTCTTGATTCTCTTAACAAACAGTCAGAAGAACTTGGTGAGATGAGCGCCAAGGGCTTAAAAGTCGAGCATGAAAAGTTTGGAGAAGGAAAAATTTCTTCTCAGGACGGAAAATATATCGAAGTCAAATTCGGTAAAGTGGTCAAGAAGTTTGTACTTCCTGGTGCAATTGCAGAAAAACACCTTAAAGTCAGTGATGAAAAGATCTTGGAATTCTACAATAAGTGTGATGATATACATAAACAGATACTGAAGGTTCAGATGCAGCTTCGTTCTACAGATTTTGCAATTGAGCGTCAGGCTGATAATATTGAAAAACTTAACCAGAAAGCTTGATCAAAAAGGTCAGATAGTGCTAATGGCTGAGCAGCTAATATAGCGGATTTTAATTAGCTGACATATGGTTACAATAACAAAGGTTCTACCGCTTACTTATTATATGCGGCAGAACCTTTTTATATTGATGTTATGTGTGACCGGATCAGTTTAATGATCAGATCGCGACTTTCTCATCATGTTCAGTATTGTTTTCCTTAGTCTTCTTGTCAGCAAGCTTCCTGTTAGCAGTAGAGAGCATGAGCTTGATCCTGTTGAGCTGATTGACTTCAGAAGCACCCGGATCATAATCGATTGCAACTATATTAGATCCCGGATAATGTCTTCTAAGCTCTTTAATAACGCCCTTACCTACAACGTGGTTTGGTAGACATCCAAATGGCTGTGTGCAGACGATATTGCCAACGCCTTCTGTGATAAGCTCGATCATCTCACCTGTAAGGAACCATCCCTCACCTGTCTGATTACCGATATCTACGATAGGCTTAGCATATTCTACAAGCTTGTAGATACTTGTTGGAGCCTCAAAATGTTTGGAAGCTTTAAGTGCTTTTGTTGCTCCGCCTCGAAGCTTTTCAAGAGCCCAGATGGCTACTTTCATTGCCTTAGCAGTCTTTTTACTGGTTCCAAGATATTCAGCCTTGTATATCTGGTTGTAGAAACAGTAGAGCATGAAGTCCAGAAGATCCGGAACTACAGCTTCTGCGCCTTCTGCTTCGAGAAGATCTACAAGATGATTGTTAGCAGCAGGAGCGAACTTGACAAGGATCTCACCTACGATACCAACCCTTGGCTTAACTTCATCTGTGATCTCGATGTTATCAAAATCTTCAACCATCAGACGACACATCTTCTGGAATTTAACCATATCAGTTGTAACATTTATATTCTTTTTAGATACAAATTCTCTGCATCTTGTAAGCCACTTTTGATGAACTTTTTCAACAGAACCCTTGACCTTCTCATAAGGACGCATTCTGTAGATACATCTCATCATGATATCTCCGAATACAGCACCGTATGCAGCACGCTTGAGCATCTCAAAGTCTATCTTGAATCCCGGATTGGATTCGAGCTTGGATAGGTTGAAGGATATAACAGGAATCTGTTCCATTCCGGCTTTTTTCAGAGCTCTTCTGATGAATCCCACATAGTTGGTTGCACGGCATCCGCCGCCTGTCTGAGACATTACAACTGCTGTCTTGTTAAGATCATATTTGCCGGAATGAAGTTCATCCATGATCTGACCTACAACCCAAAGAGAAGGGTAGCATGCATCATTATTAACATACTTAAGACCCATATCTATGGCATGCATATTGTCATTTTGCATGACAATAAGGTTATAACCACAGGCACGAAGAGCGCTCTCTAATATATCGAAGTGTATAGGTGACATCTGAGGACACAGGAGAGTATATCCTTCATCCTTCATCTCTTTGGTGAAGAGAACTCTGTGGTTAGCACAGTCACGAACTGTAGCATGCTTGCCTTCTTCTTCACGTACACGGATAGCAGCAAGAAGTGATCTTACACGGATCCTTGCAGCACCGAGGTTGTTAACTTCATCAATCTTAAGACATGTATAGATCTTGTCAGATCCGTTCAGGATATCTGCAACCTGATCTGTGGTAACAGCATCAAGACCGCATCCAAATGAGTTGAGCTGGATAAGGTCGAGATCATCACGTGTACGTACGTAAGCTGCTGCTGCATAAAGTCTTGAGTGATACATCCACTGGTCTGATACGATAAGAGGCCTTTCAGGAGCTCCAAGATGTGAGATAGAATCTTCTGTAAGTACGGCTACTCCGTAAGAACAGATCATATCAGGTATACCATGGTTGATCTCAGGATCTATATGATATGGACGACCGGCAAGGACTATACCATGGCGATGATTTTCTTCCATCCATTTAAGGGTTTCTTCACCTTTTTTCTTAACATCTTCACGGCACTTTGAAAGCTCATCCCATGCAAGCTTTGCTGCTTCAGCAAGCTCTTTTTTAGGAATCTCTGTGAATTCCTTATAAAGAGAATGAAGTATAGTATCAAGAGAGGTAAAGGCCATGAAAGGATTGCGAAGGCGCGCTTTACCTGATGTGATAGCTTCAACGTTATTTTTAATATTCTCAGAATATGATGTAACAATAGGGCAGTTGTAGTGGTTGGTAGCCCCCTTAACTTCTTCTCGCTCATAGAAAATTCCCGGATAGAAGATGAAGTCAACTCCCTTGTGTATCAGCCATTCTACATGACCATGGCTGATCTTGGCAGGATAACACTCGGATTCTGAAGGTATAGATTCTATACCCATCTCATAGATCTGATGTGATGATCTTGGAGACAATACTACCTTGTAGCCAAGTTTAGTAAAGAAGGTATGCCAGAAAGGATAGTTCTCATACATGTTAAGAACTCTCGGGATTCCTACAGTACCTCTTGTTACTTCGCTATCAGGAAGTGGCTTGTAGCCGAATACTCTCTTATATTTCCAATCAAAAAGGTTAGGAACTCCATCAGCGTTCTTGACCTTGCCAAGACCTCTCTCACAGCGGTTGCCTGAGATGTGCTGCCTTCCTCCTGTGAACTTGTTGACTGTAAGGCGGCAGTGATTGGTACATCCCTGGCAGGTAGCCATAGATGTAGAGTACTCAAGGCTGTTAATCTGATCTATTGTGAGCATTGATGTCTCGTAAGAAGGATTCTGCATGAATCTGTTTCTTGCGATAAGAGCAGCACCAAAAGCGCCCATGATACCTGCGATATCAGGACGGATAACCTCTGCTCCGGCTATCTTTTCGAATGCACGAAGAACCGCATCGTTGTAGAAGGTTCCACCCTGAACTACGATGTTACTTCCAAGTTCCTTGGCATCAGACACCTTGATAACCTTGAAAAGAGCATTCTTGATTACAGAATATGCAAGACCTGCAGAGATGTCATCTACACCGGCACCCTCCTTCTGGGCTTGCTTAACTTTAGAGTTCATAAATACAGTACAGCGGGTACCAAGATCGATAGGATGCTTAGCAAAAAGAGCTTCCTTGGCAAAATCCTGAACACTGTAATTAAGAGACTTGGCAAAAGTCTCGATAAATGAACCGCAGCCTGAAGAACAAGCTTCGTTGAGCTGAACTGAATCAACAGCCTTGTTCTTGATACGGATGCATTTCATATCCTGACCGCCGATATCAAGGATACAATCGACTTTGGGATCGAAGAATGCAGCTGCATTATAATGAGCGATAGTCTCAACTTCACCATCATCAAGCTGGAATGCTGACTTCATGAGAGACTCGCCGTAACCTGTAGAACAGGAGCGGGCTATACGTACGCCTTCCGGCATCAGCTTATATATCTCCTGCAAAGAGTTAATGGCAGTCTGCAAAGGAGAACCGTTATTGCTTGAATAGAATGAATACAGAAGATCACCGTTTTCTGATACAAGAGCACACTTGGTAGTTGTAGATCCTGCATCTATTCCAAGGAATGCATTGCCCCTATAATTGTCAAGAAGTGAAGTCTTGACCTTGTACTGATCCTGACGCTTCTTGAATGCATCATAATCTTCCTGAGTAGGGAAAAGAGGCTCCATTCTGGCAACTTCAAACTCCATATGGATCTTTTTGGAAAGTCTGGAAACCATCTCATTCATATCATAAGAAATAGCTTCCTCGGCATTCATAGCACTACCCATAGCAGCAAAAAGGTGAGAATTGTCTACATCTATAGTATGCTCATCATCAAGCTTTAAAGTCCTGATAAAAGCATTTTTTAGTTCTGACTGGAAGTGAAGAGGACCACCAAGGAATGCAACATGACCTCTTATAGGCTTACCGCAGGCAAGACCTGAGATAGTCTGATTGACAACTGCCTGGTATATGGATGCAGCAAGGTCTTCCTTGGTAGCACCGTCATTGATAAGAGGCTGGATATCAGTTTTTGCAAATACACCACATCTTGCAGCGATGGTATACAGAGAATTGTAATTTTTGGCATACTCATTAAGACCGGCCGCATCAGTCTGAAGAAGAGATGCCATCTGGTCTATAAATGAACCTGTACCGCCTGCGCAGATACCGTTCATACGCTGTTCAACATTGCCGTCTTCAAAATATATGATCTTGGCATCTTCACCGCCAAGTTCTATAGCAACATCAGTTTTAGGAGCAATTTCTTTAAGTGCTGTAGATACAGCAACAACTTCCTGGACAAATGGAACTTCAAGATGCTTGGCCAGATTAAGACCGCCTGAACCTGTTATCACAGGATGGATCGTAACGTTGCCAACTTTGGCCTGAGCCTCTTTGACGAGCTCGGCAAGAGTCTCACGTATATTGGCGTAATGTCTCTTATAATCAGCAAAAATCAGTTCATGTTCCGGATCAAGAAGTGCAACCTTTACAGTTGTAGATCCAACGTCAATGCCAAGTGTGTAGTCTTTTGAAATCATCTAAACCTCCGAATGAAATTACCAAAAAGCCGAAGATAACTGTAATATTACACATCGTCTCTTAACAAAAAACGGCGGCAGCGTCCCTAGTCAGTACACTAGCGTTAATCTTGATGCTGCCACATAATTGTAATTTCATATTCAACTATAATTTCTTATTAAAAGGAAATCCCTAAAAACATTCTTAGTGATTATAAAACATGACCGGTATTTTTTCAATGTGCTACTTTACTATAGTTAAAAAATCCAAGTTAAAAAACTATAAAGTGTTTGAGAAATATTTGCGCTATTCATTTACAGAAAATACAATAAATGCTAAAATCAAGGATGAAGAAGCGCAGTGGGATGTAAGTACTTACCGACTGCGCTTAATATTGCCACATTAAGTTTTATTATCGCGCATATGTAAATATGAGCACTTGTTTTTAGTTTGTATTTTCTATGGATTTTTGGCGATAAATACATGAATATTTAAGAGGTCATTATGTTCAATAAACTTGAAAGAAAATTTGGCAGATATGCCATCAGAGATCTTACGATCAAACTTATGATCGTTTATGCCATAGGATATATGGTATGTCTTATGGGAAGCCAGGCAGATCCGTTATTTGTTGATAATTATATCAGCTTCAATCCATACATGATCCTTCATGGACAGATCTGGAGACTTGTAACATGGATCCTTATACCACTTCAGGATAATTTTCTTTTGTATGCGATCTCTATCTTGCTTTTCTATATGCCAATCGGCAGAACCATGGAAAGCGCCTGGGGAGATTTTAAATACAATCTGTACCTGTTCCTTGGATTTATTATCACTATCATTGCAGGTTTTGTCCTCTATGGAGCATATGCTTTATATGGACTTTCATTAGGTGCAGAAAGTGAGACATTTTCTCAGATTCTGCAGCTTATAGGCACAGCTGTCGGAAGCTGCACAATTCCTTATTATATTACGATGTCTATCTTTTTTGCATATGCTGCAACATTCCCGGATGCGACTGTACTTCTTATGTTCATCATCCCAATCCAGATGAAGTGGCTTGGAATTGCATATGCAGCTCTTTATGGATATAAATTTGTAATGTCTATTGTAACTTTGATAAGAGCTTTTGCGCAGTATGGATTTATGACAGGATGGATAGGCGGATGCGGTATCATAGCAGGTATCATAGTGCTTATAGCTTCACTCATTCCGTTTGTTATTTTCTTTTTTGGAGACCGTTCCAGCAGACTTAGGAGAAAGGCCGGAAGATACAGACCTTCAGAAGTAAGAAGAAGAACAGAATTCAGACATAATGTTGAAAATGCTAAAAAGGCTCAGCGCATGACAGCTCCAGGATCTGCACATCATAAGTGCGCCGTATGCGGACGTACAGAGATTGATGATCCAAACCTTGAGTTCAGATACTGCTCCAAGTGTAAAGGAGCCTATGAGTATTGTCAGGATCACCTCTTTACTCATGTTCATGTTGAGAAATGATCACATTTGCACGATTTACTGATATATTTCGTTTTGAGCTGATAACGAAGACTTTTTACCAAATATATTGCATGCTCAAATATAAAGTTTGAGTTAGAAAATTAATTATACACAGAATAGGAAATATTGATATATGGATAAAGAAAAAGAATTTGCCGCATTACTTGCTGATGTTACTAATCTTGGAAGACAGCAGAAAGGTATTGTTTCTAAGGAGCAGGTAAAAGAAGCTTTTGATAAGCTTTCACTATCTGATGATCAGCTTGCGCTTGTATATGATTATCTTAAGAAACATGGAATTGGTATAGGAACACCGGCTGACCCTGAAGAATTCCTTACAGAAGAAGAACACAACTATCTTAAAGATTATATCGAATCCTTATCAGAACTTCCGGAAGTAACGGATAGTGAGAAGATTGGTATTACAATATCTGCAATGTCAGGAGATAAATCAGCACAAAACAGGCTTATAGAGATCTATCTTCCTACAGTTCCCGATGTTGCCAAGATGTATGCCGAACAGGGCGTATATATCGAAGATCTTATAGGTGAGGGCAATCTGGTACTTACATCCGGTGTCACAATGCTTGATGCCATAGAGAAACCTGAAGAAGCTGAAAGCTTCCTTACCAAGATGATGATGGATGCGATGGAAGAGCTTATATCTGATAATCTTGATGAAGATGCCAGAGGCCAAAAGGCTGTCAAACACGTTCAGAAGGTTGCTGACAAAGCAGCAGAACTTGCCAAAGAGCTTAGAAGAAGCGTAACAGTAGAAGAACTTGCTGCAGAAACTGACCTTACAGAAGATGATATCATCGAAGCTATCCGCATGACAGGCAATAACATAGAAGATATAGATTTTAACGAAGAATGAATCTGATCTGATAATGATTCAGTAGTCAAATAGGGCCATTGAAAAAATTCACAATTAAGCTTCGGGGGCATTATGAAACAGTTTTTGTATGAAATCGTGAGTAATAGCAAAAAGGACAACTCTTTTGACGAAGCAAGAAGATATGCAAAGGAACATGAGGATTTTCAGGTTCTTGCTCATATTTATTTTGGATATGCTCAGCTTGATAAGACAATGGAGATGGTATCATATTTGAAATCTCTTTTCCCGGGAATCAAAATTGCCGGTTCCAGTTCTTGTGGAGAGATCAAGGATGGGCATCTTACAGATCGTTCTATTCAGATATCCATATCTTTTTTTGAAAAGACTAAGATTAAAACAATTATATATGATTGCAGGGATAGGAGCGAGTTTGATAACGGCATTCTCATGCAAGAAATGGTTGACAGCGATCCTTATGCAAAAGCTGTAGAAGTAATTGTTGCAACTCATTCAGGACTCCATGCTCAGAAATTTTTTGATGCTCTCGAAAAGTGTAATGAATCTGTGGCTGTATTCGGCGCAGCTGCTGCCAAGTATGATGATACAAGTGATACCTTTGTATTTAATGAAGATGGAATATCCCTATTTGGTATAGTATGCGTATTGTATTCAGGTGAGGACTTTCATATCAGTACAGCTTATGCACTTGGCTGGAAGGAACTGGGTCATTCGATGACAGTCACTAAGGCCGAGTCTGAGAAGCTATATGAACTAGACGGCGAGCCTGCTTTTAATGTATACAAAAAGTATTTGAAAATTCAAAATGACAGTTCTTTTTCCAGAAATGCACTGGAATTCCCGCTTATGTATAGTGAATATGGTGTTGACGTTGCCAGGATCTCTTTAAAATGTGCCAGTGACGGAACTCTCTACCTTGGCGGAGAACTAAGAAACGGTGATATAGTAAGACTTGGCTATGGTGATCCTGTAGCCATCCTGGACAGTGTATACGAAGCTCAGGACAAGATCAGATTATTCCAGCCTCAGGCGATATGGATCTATTCCTGCATGACGAGGATGAGTTTCTGGGGAGATGATATTGACTGCGAAATATCACCCTTTGATAAGATCGCTCGCACGTCCGGATTCTATACATTTGGTGAATACATAAGGATTGGCAAAAAAATCTATATCCATAATGCAACTCTTATTTCAATTGGTATGAGAGAGAACGCTCCTGCAGGAATCCCTGTAATGGCTCTTCCAAGGCTCACCCAGAAGAAAATGAGTGGTGAAATATCCATGGTTGAGCGCCTTGTAAGCTTTATTCAGGCGACAACAGGAGAACTCGAAAGACTTAACAAAAATCTTGCTCAAAAGGCACTAACTGACGATCTGACCCGAATATATAACAGGCGCAGGATAGAAGAAATAATGGAGAGCTTTATTGAAGAAGGTCGTCAAAGCCGCGATCAGATTTTCTTCCTGCTTATGGATATAGATTATTTTAAGCAAGTCAATGATACTTATGGACATGACACCGGAGATATTGTTCTTAGAAAGGTTGCAGGCATTCTTAAGAATTACATGAATGATGATTGTGTTCCCGGAAGATGGGGCGGTGAAGAGTTCATGATCGTAGCTCGTAATATCACCAAGACCATGGCTCTTGACCTTGCTGAGAGTATCAGAAGAGATATCTGTGATGAAGATTATGATCCGGTTCCGGAACTAACTGTATCTATAGGTATAGCCGGTATGTCTCCAAACGATAATATTCTGGAATTATATAAAAGGGTGGATAAGGCTTTGTACCATGCCAAAAAAACCGGAAGAAATTGTGTGTTTTTCAGCACTGACTGATATCTTTGGACAGATGGAAGGATTAATAGTTTTTGACATCTATCTTGTTATTTGCTGCTAAACTTATTCAATAGTTAAGACGAATTAACCCTTTGTTAGTGCTACAATATAAGGCTTTGTACATTCTGACCTGGGAAACTAAAGAAAACCGGTGGTCATTTTTTGTAAATATTACACAATAAAAAAATGCGGGATTTTCGCGTTTTTTGAAAAAAGGTGTTGATTTATTTAAAAAAATCTGTTATATTTTACTACGTTGAATCCACGAGATAATCTTTAGCAAAATAAGCGAAAGCTTATGACGCAAAGCTATAGGGCCTGTAAAATGGCAGCCAGTTGCACTGTACTTTAAATTCTTGCCGTCTGCTTTATGCAGACGGTTTTTTACTTGTTATTGTTAAAAAATAATCTTTTTTCACTCTTTCTCCGATATATTTATATGACGTAGGCGGTAAAAGGATTTTTATCGTTCTTAATATGATCATAATATTTTTATGAAACTCCCAGAACTAAGGATTGGCTTAGTTAGCACAGTATGAGAGTAAATAATAGTCTTAGGTCTAAGATCTTAAAGTCTATGCTTTGTCTTATAACAGTTATTATCATGACTGTTTCTTTTGCATTGCCGCAAACTATAAGATATTCCAAAGCTGCGCCTCCGGAAGCTGAAAAGCTTGATGATGAACCGGTAGAGGCGAATTTCTATGGAGATATAGCGCCATCTTCTGATATAGCTAATTACAAAAACGGAAAAATAGGGACAAGGACAGTTAAAGTTGGATATTTTATGATAGACGGCTTTCAGATGTATGATGAGAATTATGGATATTCCGGTTATTGCTATGATTATCTTCAAAAGATCCGAACCTATACCGGGTGGGATTATGAATATATAGGAGATGATGAAGATATAGCATTCTCTGATCTGTACAGGATGACTGTTGAGGGCGAGATCGACCTTATAGGCGGTATAACCTGGACACAGGAAAGGGCTGATAAGCTCATCTTTTGCAATGTGCCAATTGCTATGGAGTATACGACCATATTTGTAAAAAATGGCGATACAACTTTTCTTGCCGGCGATTATTCCAAATGGAGAGGCATAAGGCTTGGAATTGTCAGAGGGACTACATATGTTGACAAAGTCAGGGATTTTGCAGAATCGAATTATTTTACCTACAAGGGATATTATTATGACAGTGATGCAGATCTAATTGCTGCTCTTGAAAACGGCGATATTGATGCCTTTGTTTCCGGAAGTTCCCATAACTTTCCCGGAGTTTCAATTTTGGCACAGTTTGATCCAAGCTATTTGTTTTTTGCCACAGGACTTGATAATAGTGACCTCATGGACAGTCTTAATCATGCTCTTTCTCAGATAGAGACTGTTGATGCAGGCTTTAAAGAGTCACTTATGTCCAAGTATTATCAGGGCAACGGCACTAGTAATATTACATTCACATCCACAGAGAAACTCTATCTTGATTCTCTTATAACTAATAACAGAACCTTTACTCTTTTGGTCAATCCCGATAACTGTCCATTATCTTATCTCGATGAAAACGGTAAACCATCAGGTATCCTTGTAGATATGACAACTTCTATACTTGACAGTATAGGCCTTTCATATGAATTTTATGAAGTATCTGACAGATTTGAATATATAAATGCTTATAATGAGCAAAGAGCAGATATAGTGATCGACTTTATATCGGATTTTGGCCGGTCCGAAATGGGAGGATATTACGAGTGTGATTCCTATTTTGATACCTCTCTTGCCAGTGTCCATAATGATAAAGAATATTCTTATGATACGATCGTAAAAAGACATGGAGACGGAATCTTTAATGATAGTATACTTCAAAGCCTAAGCGATACTGATAATGTTGTATTCCTTGATTCTTTAGAAGCTACAAGGCGTTATCTTGTAGCTCATCCCAAAGCCTGTACAATGCTGCCCTTGGAAAGCGCAGTAGTGCTTGTCGGACAAGAAGAGACCAATGCACTTGTTGCTGAAGATATATCTTATAGAAATCTGCGCTTTTGCATGGCTGTTAACAGTAGCTGTGGCAATTTCCTTATAGGAATCTTTAATAAAGCATGTAACTCTTTTCCTCAGCAAAAAAGAGCTGAGATCATCAGCAGATATGATATTGACAATTACACACCGAAGACCTTTAGAGCCTTCATATATGATAACCCTATGTACGGCTTTGTAGTTATTGTTTCAGGTCTTGTCATCTTCTTTTTGGTGATCATAAATCATATTGGCAAAAGAAACAGACGTAAGGTTGAAGATCTTAACCAGAAGCTGTCTACAGCGCTTGATGGAGAAAAGAAAGCGTCTGAAGCCAAGAAGAGATTTTTCAGTAATATGAGCCATGATATGAGGACGCCTCTTAACGGGATACTGGGGCTTACCAGAAGCGTTATTCGAAATGGTATAAATTCGGTAAACAATCTGGATTATCTGTACAAGATAGAAGACAGTGCCAATTATTTGGAGCTGCTTATCAACGATTCACTTGCAATGAGTAATCTGGGAAGAGTCGAGATAGAACTAAATCCTCAGATGTGTGATCCCGGACAGGTCTTTGACAGCCTTAAAAATGTTGCACTTACCTTTGCAAAAGAAAGAGATATACGAATTATATTAAGAAGAAAAGAAATAGTAAACCTTCCGACAATGATCGATTATAGCAGACTTGAACAGGCGATACTAAATGTTATCTCCAATGCTGTTAAGTTCTCACGTAAAAGCGGTACTATCGAGATCGATCTGACCAGCAGCATGATAGACGATGGCAAGGTCGAATATACCTTAAGCGTTCAGGATCACGGAATCGGAATGAGCAGCGATTTTCAAAAGACGATGTTTGATGCTTACACGCAGGAAGACAGAGGTGAGATGACAGATCATGCAGGGACAGGAATAGGGCTTTCTGTTGTCAAATCTATCGTCGAGAAGATGAATGGCAGAATTGATATTAAGAGTAAAGAAAATATAGGAACGATAGTGACTCTTGTCTTTGTATTTGATGTCTGCGCAGGAGCCATGCTCGATGATCTGCAAGAAGATTATGAGCAAAAAAGCCTTGAAGGTAAGACTGTTCTGTACTGCGAAGACAATGAGCTTAATATGGATATAGTATGTGCTATCCTTGAAAGCGAGAATGTCAAAGTGGAAAAAGCCTGGAACGGCAAAGAAGGTCTTGATACATATACAAACCTTCCGGAGGGAACACTTGCAGCAATACTTATGGATATCAGAATGCCTGTAATGGATGGCCTTACTGCTGCCAGAGCCATAAGAAATTCAGGCAGAGAGGATTCAAAGACCATACCTATTATAGCTGTATCTGCCAATGCCTTTGAGGATGACAAAAAAGCTTCGAAAGATGCAGGGATGAATTCGCATCTGTCGAAGCCTGTTGATCCAAAGCTTCTGATAAGTGAGATTAAGAAATATGTATGCATATAGTTTGTATGATCGAACCTATCTGCTAATAAAATTACTCCGCCTTGTGGTAACTATGCTACAAGGCGGAGTATATTTATCTATAGAATAATCTATTTCTTGCGTATTCTGCGCTTTTTGAGCCATCTTATGATCATGAACCTAAGGATCAGGAAACCTGCAGAAGTTGAAGCTATGGCAAATCCTATGAATCCAAGAAATGGAATTCCAAATACCTGTGGCTTCATGTCGGTAGTGCAGATTATGGCAGAGCCGATAAGAAGACCTGTCAGACACATTCCAATAACAAGATTTCGTACAGACGTATAGACAAGCTCTGCAAAGGGACCTGAAATCTGAAGCCTTAGATTGGTTCTGGATTCTCCCTTTAGGTATTCTTTTAACGCATCTGTTGCAAGACCCGGAAGTTCTATTCCCTTACTTGCAGATCTGTAGAGTCTTTTAAGATTGGACTTAAGCTCAGTTTTTATATCCACGTCTTCAAGATATGTCTCACCAACTCTTGATGCAGCTATGTCGAACATATTGATATCAGGTGCGATAACTACAAGATCACCCTCTATATGTGCAAGGCCTCTTGCCAACATAGTAACGCCGTGTGGCAGTGCCAGAGAGTTACTCTTCATGATATCCATAAGATCCTGCATGGATTCCGGGATATTGATAGAACCCATGGAAAGAGACCCGTATTTATTTAGAAAGTCCCTAAGATTCTCATACAGTAAAGCTCTGTCTACAGGCCCGAACTCATCGCACAGGTCCATGACAGCGCTTTCCAGCATAGATACATCTCTAAGAGCGATACTTTCAACGCCTCTCATCATGATGCGGCGCTGCTGCTCGGTAAGTCTTCCCATCATCCCCATATCAAGCCATATGATCTTGCCATCCCGTACACACAGATTGCCGGGATGAGGATCTGCATGGAAGAAGCCATCATCCATTACCTGCTTGATGAAGTTATTGACAAGCTTCTGACCGATCTCATGGCAGTCATAGCCCATTTCTTCAAGCTTATTTATATCTGTTATAGATATACCATCTATATATTCCATAACAAGAACGCGGTCTGTAGTATATTCTTTGTATAGCTGCGGAACACCTATATAGGCCACGTCTTTGTTATTATGTGCAAATTCGGTTATATTGGCAGCTTCCTTTAAAAAGTCCATCTCCTGCTGGGCGACAGTCCACATCTCATCAAGGACCATGTCAAGATCCACCATGTTCCTAAGATCGCCAATCTTGGGCATAAGCGATACCAGGCGGTGTAGAAGACCTATATCGCGGGCCATGATATCGTAGATGCCTTTTCTTTGAACTTTGATCACAACTTCTTCGCCGTTTAATAAGACAGCTTTATGAACCTGTGCTATAGAAGCTGAGCCAAGGGGCTTTTCTTCGATAGAAGATAGGATATCTTTTATATCGCACATCCATGACTTTTCAAGGACCTCTTTGACCTCTTCAAAAGGCATGGGAGTTACATCTGTTGTAAGCTCCATAAGAGCATCACAATAACGCTTGGGCAGGATGTCCGAATGAAGGGACATTATCTGCCCAAGCTTAACATAAGTGGGCCCTAATTCTTCGAGAATCGTCCGAAGCTTTTCGGGAGATATGCCGCGGGTTATGTGATTGCGCATAAGGACCTCGCGGATTTCTTTAAATCTGGAGCTGTTGTCTTTGGTGTTTTTGGTAGTGGTTTCTGTCATATTCCTCATAGCCTCGGGCATAACTTTTTTGGTTATCTTTTTGTATTGTCCATGTACATTCAGTTAGATACTGATCCATGAATATACACGGTGATAATACATGATGAAAAAACATGGACTTTATTTGTCTTTTAAAGCTTCCTTTAAATTCTTGAGCTCTTCTTCAGAAAGAGATCCTACAAAATCCTCCATGTTTTTGGGAGCGGAAGAGCCTTCTTTATGTTCTTTATAAGTGCGCTTTAACTCTTTGTTGAGCTCTTTGCCCTGTTCTACAGTAAGTTCGCCCTTTTCAACAAGGGTTCCTACCAGCTCGTCAGCCTTCTCTGCTGTAAGAGCAACAGCGCCGACACTTGCCAGAAGAAGCTTCTTAAGACCGTCAGTAATAGGGTTTTTGTTGTCTGCCATGATGAAATCCTCCTTATATACATGTGTTTTTGTAACTTGGAATCAGAAATACGGATCATAAGTGTATTTCGAATTCAGTTTATTTATCAAAACATCTTTTTAAGATGATCTGATTAGTGTGCTAAAAACATATCAAATGAATATATCAAATATAAAATGGTATAGTTTTGGAAAAAATATAATGCCGCCAATAACAGCTGCCAGTATAGCAGCTACTAAAACGGCACCTGCTGCAGCATCTTTTGCTTTCTTGGCAAGAGGGTTATAATCCTTGCTTGCAAGATCGACAACAGCTTCAATCGCCGTATTTACAAGCTCAAGAGGAATGATTATTGCAAAAAGCAAGATGCATACAAACCATTCGCTAAGACTTATCTTAAGAATAAAGCCGAATATAATGACCAGAGTAGTAACTACCAGATGGATCTTGATGTTACGCTCATCTTTGATAGTATTAAAGATTCCTTCAAATGCATATCCAAAGCTCTTGTAAAGTGGACTTCTTTTCTGATTGTTATCCATCGGCACTTTCCACCTTTGTTTATGACTTTTGAACTGAAAAGATATTAGAACTATATTATTTATTTTACTATAAATAGACTATTTAATCCACATCTGACTTCGCTTTTACGCATTTTAAGCCGCTCATCCTGAAAATTGTGCAATTCGTCGGATTTTGAAGAGAAATAAGGTGCAAGGTAGTACAATGCTGTTTAAGCGGTATATCGCAGAAGTTTTTAAATTTAGGTGAAATGAAGAAGGATAATAATCAGATGTATGAGAATAATATAGTAATGAACCAAAATACCAGAAATAATAAGACTAAGGAGAATCCTATAAATGTATCTTATTGTTGTTTGACATGCATGATAGGGATGGTTCTTGGGGGATTCTTAATATTTATTGGAATTTACATGATAACTAATGATCTATTTAACATGGATGATGTAGTAATGCTTATAGCATTTATTACCATGGGGATATGTATGATAATTGGGGACTTTTTGATCATGGTAAACAGAAAACTAATAATAGTTGAAGACAGGCTAATATATACATCAATGTTTAAGTATCACCATTCTCTTAGCCTTAATGATATCAAGGAAGTAAAGATAAAGAGAACCAGGGATATACAGAATCGTAAGATTGTTATCACACTATATGATCATGTTTTTTGGATAAATGTTTATAAAGACTGTCCGGGATACGATGAGGTAAAAAGGTATTTTTGCAATAAAGGAATGCTAACTATAGATGGCATGAAAATTAGCCCTTATGATGAATAAGAGATTGGACTTCAGAATATAAGGTTGAGATTATAATAGATAATTATTCTTGGTGGTTAAAAGTTTATAAGGACTGTCCGGGTTATGAAGAGTTAAAAAAATATTTTTACAATAAAGGAATGTTATCTGTAGCCGGACTTAAAATACGGCCTTACGATGATGAAAATGAGATATATAGTGATGATGAAAACTGATAATAAACAGTTATATCTATAAAAAAGACCTGACCAAATAATAAATATAAGCAGGAAATGGAAAGAAGGAGCTATTTATGAAAAAAGTTACATTACTTAAAAAATACTGCCTAGTAGGACTGGCAGGTATTATTGCTGCATCGGCTATAGGATGCACTAGCGAAGATATCAATCTTGATAAAGATGAAGTTGCAGAAGATGTATCTTCGGAAGAATCATCACATGATGAAGAAAATGAAAAGGTAGAAGATAATAACACAGGTTCTACAGACAATTCTTCAGATAGTGAAGATGGCAAGGATGAGTCAGATGCTAATACTGAAAGTACCGAAGATGCTGATGTTAGCGAGGATGATACAGATATTGGTGCTAATAGCAGAACCGCATATAAAGAATTCGAAGATGGCACAGCGAAAGTTAAGTATGTGATATCAGATGGCGACTTATTCTTCAATGCTGAGTATAATGATCCGGTTTTTGAAGAAGACGAGTTCTATTCTATGGATGAAATCATTGAAGCTTGTAAGGAACTTGGTTGGTACAATGCAGATGGAAATCCTACGATTACTTATACGGAAATAGACTGCGGAGATGATTGTATTCCGGAATTACTTGTTGATGTTCAATTTAGTGCTATGGATTCACTTGCCATGATAATAAAAGAAATAGATGGAGAACTTGTTCTTTGCTATGATGAAGGATATGGCTATAGATATATACTTGAAATTGGCTTTGATGGAACTATTGAAGGATCAGGAAGCAGTGCAGCAAATATTCATTATACAGAGAATGCTTTCATAAATGGAGACGGCGAATATGTTTTTTATTATGGATGTAGAGTATCACTTGGTTTAGCGGATAACTTCAATTTGTATACATCAGGAATTAATGAAGCAGACGTTTGTACTGACGGACTTGATGTCGATCACATCGGCGTAGAACAATACTATTTTGATGCAGATTATAAGACATGCGATAAATATTATCATTACTACATATTCGATGACAACTTTGAAGATATTTCAACAGATGCCGACTATGAAGACTCCAGTGAGATCAAACAGGCATTCAGCGATGCAGGCGTCTTAACTTATACACAGGATGAGATAGACGAAATGCTTGCTGAAAGGGCAGAAGAGATCGGATATACTGGAAAATAAATTGAAAAATTGGTATTTATAAATGCATAAAACCCGTTTACTATAAAATGGTAAACGGTTTTTGCTATAAATAAATATATATGCAGATGTCAGTGTTTTTAAAGAATTTTAATGTTATTTATTTCTGCCAATTTCATCATCCCATAACTTTCTCATATCCCAAAAGCTCAAACCGTCTGCAGTAAGCTCATAGAACATTTTTTCATTAGCAGCGCGGTCAAAGATATCAAAGAACATCTCATCAAGGTCTTCAAATTTGGGATCAAGCTGATATTCGCTAATATCCTTGAAACCAAGCTTTCTGAGTGAATCATAGGCGAGATCTCTTTTTTCAGGATTCTTTGAGGTGTGCATATCGGTACAGCCGTCAATATAGGATATAAGTAAGGTTCTAGGCTCTTTCGTATCTTTGGCTACAGCGGCTATAAGAGCCTTATTATAAAGATAGCCTTCTATGTCAATCCAGTTCTGGCTCTCTTTTACCACCTTATTATCGGAGCTGTCTAAGGAATAGCCGGATGACACGGGGGCAAAAGTCTCATTTTTAAGCATCCTGCCAAGATCTTTGCTCCTATATTCAGGACTCAGCATGGGAACACATATCAAATTGAATAAAATATACTCACTACTCAGTTTTACAAATAAAAGGCCGAGTAATAAAAGTATAATGGCCTCTATTATTGTGCCGGATATATCTCCATCCCTGACGTCTAAGACGATCATAAATACACTAAATCCCACCCAAAGAAGTGATCCGAGAAGGGCGAAGAATTTACGCAAGAATGCAACTTTCATTTCGTTTTTTATGATTGTTTTCAACATTTACCTCCTGTGGTTATATGAAATACTTTTATAATAATAATTGTATTATAATTGCCGGATTGTTGCATGCATGTTTTAGACTCCTGACTTATCCTGCCTTATCGTTATAGGATATATGATTGTATTTGATCTATATATGTGATATCATGCAGTTGAATAAAAGAAAGGGCGATTTTGTCGCAAGGGTGAACGAATGATTATTAGATAATTTGATTTAGGTGAACATATTGATAGGACTGCTGCTTATGGCGGCGGTATTATGTGTACGCTTAAATTGGATTATCATGCATTCGAAGCCTTTATTTATATATAGGTCTTTTTGTGTGAGTCTATTTTGCGTACGCAGGATAGGCTTATTTTTTAGCTGAAAAGGGAGACTTATATGGCGAGACATTTATTGATAAAAGCAGAGAATATAGTCCATTCCTATGGAGAACAGACCGTACTGGATTTCGACAGGTTCTATCTGTATGAGGGCGAGAAAGTTGGACTTGTTGGGATGAATGGCGCAGGCAAGAGCACGCTTCTCAAAATTTTGGCAGGGGAGCTGGAACCAACCAAAGGAACAGTTTCGAGCAATTGTATTCCGTTTTTTTTCGAACAGTTTGGCTCAAACAGTGAATACTTTGAAACTGACTATGCAGAAGCCGGCAAGATGGGAGTTGCAGACCACATCTGGCAGGAAAATGTTAGCGGCGGAGAAGATACCAGGATAAGACTTGCACAGCTCTTTTCAAGTCCACATGCAGTGGCATTTCTCGACGAACCCACATCAAATCTGGATTATAACGGTGTGGAAATGCTCAAAAAAAGACTGAATGAAATAGAAACACTGGTCGTGATCAGCCATGACAGGTCCGTTCTTAATGAAATATGTGACAGGATTGTAGAGATTTCTTTTGGCAAACTTCAGAACTATAGCGGAAATTATGATGAATATGTTGTTCAAAAAGAAGAACAGCGAAAGACTCAGCAGGCCGAATATGAGAACTATCAGGCTGAAAAAAAGAGGCTTCAAAGCGTTTACGTTGAGAAAAAAGCTAAGGCCAAAACTGTAGATAAAAAGCCAAAGAACATGTCAGCAAGTGAAGCAAAGGTTAGAGCGTTCATTGGAAATAGAAAACCTGAGGACAAAGCCCGTGGAATAGAAAGAAGTGCCACAAATGTCCTAAAACGCCTTGAACATATGGAGATTAAAGAAAAGCCCAAAGAAGAACTTACAGTAAGACCTGATTTCAGACTGACCAATCCGCCAAGAAATCCCATAGTGATCCGTGGAGAACATATTTCTTTTGCCTATGATGACCACGTTATATTCGACGATGCAGATTTTATGATCAAGAATGGAAGTAAGGTTGCGCTACTGGGCGGTAACGGAGCCGGCAAGACTACTTTACTGGAACTAATAAATAATAGAGAAAAAGTATACGTAGTCCCAGGAGCCAAAATAGGATATGCCAAGCAGAACATGTCCCAGATCGACCTTGATCGAACCGTTCTTGAAAATGTGCGCAGAGTCAGTATCCAGAGCGAGAGTCTTTCAAGGATTGTACTGGCACGTCTTTTGCTATCAGAAAGAGATATGAACAAAAAGGCATCAGAGCTTTCGGGTGGTGAGCGGATGAAGCTGTCTTTTGCCATGCTCTTTGTATCGAATGTGAATTTGCTGATACTGGATGAGCCGACGAATTATCTGGATATACCATCTGTAGAGGCTTTGGAGAAAATGCTGATCGAATATGAGGGGACACTTGTATTTACTTCGCATGATAAGGTGTTTGTGGACAGGATTGCTACAGAGCGGATGTATATTGGGGACGGGAAGATTAGACAGGAATAAAAAGTGGCGTCACTTAACGTGGCGCCATTACTCTTTCTATATATATTATACCATAGATAAATACAGCATTTAAAGCCTTGTTTTTTACAATTTTGAATGGTAGATTTAGAGTCTGACCGCAGTAGTAAAGGGGGATTCGGGACTTATGAAAAGCTATTTTAAAATTGTAAAAATGATGTTTGCATCAAATAAGCGATTACTATTTGGTGCCTTTGTAGTAATGATGGCATTGATCGCAGTTGAGATGGCAATACCGCTTGGTATAAATGCCATGATCGATATGCTGGAAACGGATAAAGCGGTGTATACCTTTGTGATAGCTGTGCTGCTGTTCATTATCGGCTATTTTCTTTTATCTCTTTTATCAGGGTTAAATACCAGGCTGTATATCCGTATAGGCAATGATCTTTTATGGAACATGAGACGTAAGATATACAAAGTACTTTGGGGAAGCGAGTACATGGAGCATGTCCAGAAGTCCAAGGACAAATTTAAATATGTCCTGTCAGGACAGACATATACTGCGTTTGCGATTGCAGTGATATATTCTGTCGGGGGCTTTGTTAATACGCTTACGGTTATAGCTTTTTTGATAATTGCCTTTTGGTATAGCATTCCTGCAGGCATAACGTTAGTCTTAGGGATTGCATTTACACTCGGAACATCATTTATAACAGGCCGTGGCATATTAGGTAATTATGAGCTTTGTGACAAAGCGCATGAACAAGATACTGCGCAGGTATACGAGACGGTGGATATGGTTGAAGCTACTCGTACAAACGGTTTAGAAGATTATTATCTGACTAAGAATAAAAAAATACATGATAGTTTTATGAAACTCTCTGAGAAAGCCGAAGGAAAATCTGCGTTCTTTGAGACAATAGAAAAAAGCTTTACTGACCTTATATACATTATAGTTGCCGGTATGCTGCTTTTGACATCGAATGTAAGCGGAGGAAAGCTTGTAACAGTCCTTTTTATAACAAATACTATTCTTGCTGTCAGCGGGCGAGTTCAGCGCCAGATCCAGGTGATCATCAAGAATATTCCTGCCTTTGACAATGTTGTAAAGCTTATGGATATTCCCATTATTTCCGGAAAAGAGATAAGTGATATCGAGAATATCAGATTTGAAAACGTAACGCTCGAAATCGATGACAGGAAGATCATGAACAATATTTCTTTTGATATAAATAAGGGCGATAATGTCCTGATCCGTGGTGAAAATGGAAGCGGCAAAAGTTCAATACTTAAGATGATCCTAGGCTTATATAAGCCGTCAAACGGGCAGGTATCCATCAATGATACACCAGTTTCTGAGTATGATTCATGCTCTTTTTATAAAGAAATATGCTACGTTTCGCAGGATGAACTTATACTTAATGAATGCGTCGAAGATTATCTTAGATATGTAACTCATTCAGATTGCAGTGAAGATGAAATAGAGGCAATGCGTAAGAAGCTGAATCTGAATCCTGAGATTGATGTTATAGAAGAAAACGGAGCAACCCTTTCCGGAGGTGAAAAGAAGAAACTCTTTATGATGAAGTGCATGATGGAATCCGATGTATCGCTGGTTATTCTGGATGAGATCGATGCCGGGCTGGACGTTGAAACCAAGGTACTGCTTAAGGATTTGGAAAAAGAGCTGTTGAGTGATCCTGATAAAATAGTCATTAAGATATCACATATTGATAGTGATGATACAGGATTTGATCAGATTATAGAATTATAACGCAGTAAAACTGATTTATGAAATGTCTATATATTATTTATGTAAAATAATTGCATGAAAAATATGATAATGTTATAATCATAGTGAACAATAGTAAAAATCCTTAACGGAGGAACGGCTATGATTATAGAGATTAGGGCAAAAAACTGCTTCGCATTTGATGAACAGATTGCTTTCTCAATGAAAGCTGATATGCGTAATAAAAAATTTGCCTCAAATGTACATAAAGAAAATAACTTTAATGTCCTTAAGACAGCTGGAATCTATGGCCCTAATAATGCAGGAAAAACCTGCCTTATAAGGTGTATTAAAGCTATAAAAAGCGTTTTACTGAATAAGAAAAATGGCCTGATGTCAAATATTTTTACAGACAACGATATCTGTGAGCTTGGGGTCACTTTTTTATCAGGTGGAAGAAAGTTCTCGTATGATTTCAAGTACGATGTCAAGAAAGAGGCTTACGTCTTTGAATCATTTATAGAGGTGTTGAAAGATCAGTATAATAACGAAAAAGAAGTGTGCTGGCTAAAACGCGATACTCTCAATGAAGAATATGAGTGCATAGATACAGAGCTTTTGACAATGATGCCTGTTGTTGCAAAGAATAATGTTATTTTTCACCTTATTGATTCTACTAAATTTAAGGCACTCAATGAGATGAAGGAAGTTCTGGTTGGTTTTGCTGAAAAGATAGATGTTATCAATATGAATAACATCCCTATGGAGCATACCATTGACCTTATGAAAAACAAGAATCAGCTACAGCAGAAAGTTGTTGATTTTATTAAAAATGCAGATCTTTACATGGACAATTTTGAATATGTGGAAATGGGAAATGTAAAGCTTTCGTCTGGTGGCGCTGATGAAAAGCCTGAAGAAAAAGTACTTGATGTTCCTGATAGTGTAATGGATCAGATCAGGCTGGTTTCTACATATAAGGGCGTTCAGGTTCCAAGTATGCTATTTGATTCTACAGGAACTAAAAAGATAGCGGCTATGGCAAGTTATGTTATTGAAGCGCTTGAACAGGGTCGAATCTTGGTAGTAGATGAGCTTGATAGCAGTATTCATTTTAAACTTACCAGAGCCACAGTTGCTATGTTCAATAATGAGCTCAATACTGATGCACAGATGATCTTCACAGTACACGATATTAACCTTATGGATTGCAAACGCCTTTTCAGAAAGGAACAGATCTGGTTTGTAGATAAGGATGAAAAGGGCGTTTACGTTTATTCACTGTCTGACTTTACCGCAGAAAATGGTGTGAGAGATACATCTGACATAATAGAAAAGTATCGAAAAGGAGCTTTTGCGGCGCTGCCTGATCCTGAGCTGATAAATTCCCTGTTAAGTATAAAGGGAATTGTGAAGGGAGCAGTTGCAGATGGCGAATAGACTTCCTGATATATCGGACAAGCATAAAATCTGCATTATCTGTGAAGGTAATGAGGAATATAAGTATCTGGAACATTTGAACAATTTACAGGTATGGAATGATGTTTATGAAATAGCCCTTGTTAATGCGGCGGGAAATGGTAATATTCCTGCTCGGTATCAGGATAGGTACCAAAATGGAGCTTATGAAATTGTTCTTATATTCTGTGATACAGAAAAGAAACCATATGAACAATATGAAGATATTAAGCGAAAGATAAATGATTTCCATGGTGTCGATAACGCTGCTGAAGAAGTGATCATATTTGGTAATCCATGCACTATGCAGATTATATCTAAACACTGGACTGATGAGTTTATCAAAAGACCTGCGAAGGCTGTCAATGCACCGCTTATAGAGAAATATACAGGTGTTAAAGGTTACAAAGGTAGGGCTGATCAGATTGATCAGGTAATGAAGAGCATTGATAGTGATAATTATACTTATATGAAAGAAAGAATCGGCAAGTTGCCTACAGACGATCATGTTGACGGCTCAAGCAATTTCAGCAAACTTGTACAGTGCTTGGAATCAGATGATGTTAAGTGGATAGATAGAATTAATGATTCTATAGAAGCGTAAAGGATAATATTATGCTTATTCATGAAGTAGATTTAAACGAGGAAGTTCTGGCTAAGCTGATCCGTTTCTCAGAGGACTGGGCAGCAGAGAACAGTTGCTACGGATATCTCCAAAATGACAGATCAGATATTGAAGGCAATAGAATATTTTTTGCAGAGGACAATGGCGATATAGTTGGGTATCTTTTTGGTAAAGTTTGTGGATCTAAGCAGATGAAATCCATTATGCCGGAGGGTACACCATTCTTCGAAGTAGAAGAACTGTATGTAATTCCCGAGAAGCGTTCCCAAGGAGTTGGAGAGAAGCTTTTTAGATTTGCTGAGAACGCTGTCAAAACAGAGGCAGAATATATGGTTCTGAGCACTGCTACGAAAAACTGGAAGGCTATATTTCATTTTTATATTGATGAACTCAATATGAATTTCTGGAGCGCAAGGCTTTTTAAGAAGATAGAGAGATGAAGGTAAGAGAAGTGGAGCATTTAGTAACAGTAACATCGGAAATTGAAAAATATGTAGCATTTGCACGTCAAATAAACGCTGACAAAGATTATTCACAGCCTCTCTTGGATTCTGATTTGATAGAGGAGAAGCTTGAAAGGGCTGTTCATAATACGGATGATCGTGTACTTGCAGTTTTTGATAAAGAGAAAATAATCGGATTATTCGTTCTTCTTGTTATAGATGATGAAAAGTATGTAGAAGTAACTATGGGACTCTCCGGGGCACAAGGTGCCTATATTGAGCTGTTTGCCTATTTGTCACAGTACTTTAACGGTTACCAGATTGATTTTTCCTTTAATCCATGTAATGAAATTCTCAGGAATATTTTAAATACAAAGAAGGCGCTTTTCCGCGAAGAACAGCAAAAAATGGTTTTGAAGCAAATTTCAGAAATTGATGATATATCTGGAATCGAATTGATAGATGATAAATATATCAGAGGTTATCTTGCAATCCATGATACATCGAATTACTGGACCGGGGAAAGAGTACTGGAAGAACCGGACAGATTCTATGTTTTGGTAGCTACTGAAGAAAATAACGTCGTTGGCTATTTGGATCTCACAAAGAATTATGAAGAAAATGAGCCCTATGATGTGTTTGTAAAAGATGAATACCGCAGAAAAGGATATGGCAAAAAACTTCTGGCAAAAGCCATAGAACTGAACAATCCTAAGGGCATGTCTTTGATGGTAGATGTTGATAATGTTCAGGCAATTCGTTTGTATACATCAATGGGGTTTGATAAAGTTGAAGGACAGAACTGTGTATATGCGACTTGGAATGTGTAAAGCTGCATATTAAAAGGGTCTTAAGTATTTATAACAGACAAAAAATCTACTATCTGTTGGATGAAGTTGCTATGCAGTTGATTCATTTGAAACTGCCAAGAGACTTATACTGATAGAAACAAATAAATCAGCATAAGTATAGCTGGAAAGGACGTAAAGATGGACTTTGGGACCAATTTAAAGCAGCTTCGAAAAGAGAAAAACCTAACACAGGAAGAACTTGCAGAGTGCCTGACAGTATCACCTCAAACAGTAAGTAAGTGGGAAAACAATATTTCCATGCCGGATATCTCAATGCTACCCGTTCTTGCAGACTACTTCGGAATCACCGTAGACGCACTCCTTCGCCATGATACTAATCAGGAGAAGTTAGAAATTAAGGAACTTGCAGGATCAGTCCATGCCCTGGCAGATCAAGGACAGCTGGAAGATGCCTACAAAACATTATTAGATTCAAAGGGAAAATGGGCATTGTCTGCATCAATGAACCATCTGATGAGCTTTACTTCTTATCAGCTTTCTCAGGAAAAAGAATCAAATAGACAGCAGGAACTGTTGGAAGAAGCGATCATGTATGCTGACCGCACGATCAGACTTGATAGCGGCGAGACATCCCGCACAGCTCAGGCTAAAATGACTAAATGTTACTGTCTATATGACCTGGGAAGAAAGAATGAAGCTATAAAGATCGCAAACACATTGCCATCTATGTATTCATCAAGGGAAAGAGTACTTGCGAAGGTTGCTGAGGGCACTGAAAGAAGTGATAATATCCAAAATGCTTTGCAGTTTCTGAAAGAATTGCAAGATGAGATTGAAGGGATGCGTAGATAAACGAAAGTTTTAATTATATTAGAAAGACAGTAGAATAGCCATTTTTACTGTGTTATTATAAGGCATATGCTTGCAAAATCGTGAGTATATGCCTTTATATTATTAGTATAGATTATAATTGTTCGTTAATTAATCCGTAGATAGATAACAAGATAAAAGGTTGATTATGTTTGCGACTTGCGGATACTGAACGAATTGTAGCCTAAACGGGAGATTTTAATATGGATACATTAACAGCAAGACTTGAAATAGCAAAATGGCTGGCGCACCCGGCAGAACTTGGAAAAGCGCCGAAAAAGATAGAATTTGTAAAAGAATTTGATGATCCTGAAGGTATACATTGCGGTATATTCAGATTCAAGGCCGGTTTATTATCACCGTGGCGTCTGATCATCTATAGTGATTCAGGCATATTTAGTGAACAGGAAAAATATGATCCTGATCACGATATTGAACAGGCACAAAAACTCATTGATTATTTAAAACAGTACTGGAAGAATACAGCACAGAATATCGAAGAGCGCAAAGAGCGTCAGACAGAAGCAAAACCATTTTGTGCTTTTGTATTAAAGTCTGAGTTGCGCTTTGAACCTGATCTTTTCGAAAAGAATTATCAGAATTTGTGGGGCGAAAATCTTAATAGAGATACATCAGATGAAGAACTGAATGAAGATAAAGCATTTTATTCAGATGGACAAGGCAATAGTATAATACTTGCATATATGCCCTCTAAAGTCCCAAATAACGAGGCAGAGACCAATGCTACATATAATTACTATTGGAAAGAAGCTGTAGCAGTTACTTCATCTCACAAGGCACATCTTATTGTGACAGTAATGGGTAATACAACTGTAAAGAGAAGGGCAATGCTTTATTCTAAAGTTTTATTGGCGCTATGTCAGATAGATGGCAATATAGGTGTATATACCAATGGTGTCGTTTATGAACCTAAAATGGTACTGGGAATGAAAAATGCAGTAAACAAAGATGATCTTCCACTTCCTCTTTTGGTTTGGTCTGGAATTGGAAAGGCACCGAACGGATTTGACGGATGGACAAACGGAATGAAGCAATTCGGCCTTAGTGAAATGGAACTGTTTGATCAACCATATGATTTTCAAGAGATACAGTCATACCTGATTCTTCTCATTGATTACTGCATTAATAATGATATAACATTCCATGACGGCGAGACAGTAGGACTTGCTCCTGGTTTAACCTTAAAAGTAGAGAAGTCAAAAGGTAAGAATGTTGATACTGATGGAGAGACTCTGAAATTAGTGAAGGTGGAAATGTAATAATAGGTTATTTATATTGGAGGCCTGAAGGGTAATGACGGATTATAGCTCTTTTACCATAGAAACTAAGAATTTGATGTTAAAAAAGGCTACGGAGTCAGATTTAGATGACATATATAACAACTTATGGCGACATGAGGAAAGTACAAGATATATGCTCTGGACTGTTACTGATAGTATAGAAAAAGCAAAAGAAAGACTCAGAAAGTCTGTGAAGTTCCAACAGGTCGAAAAGTATGCTTTTTTCGTATATGAAAAGAGATCCGGTAAAGCTATTGGTTTTGCAGGTATGGAAGAGATTAAGCCGGGAGTATATGAGGATACCGGAATTGCTGTAGGCCCTGAATTTGTAGGGAAGGGATATGGTACGGAAATACTGACGGCTTTCATGGATGAGGCTAGAAAATGCGGTGCACATAAGTTTGTCGCATCATGCAGGAAGAAAAATGTTGCATCTCATAAACTTATGATGAAATGCGGCCTTTCTTTTTCTCATGATGAGGATAGAACAGATCCGAGGGATGGTAGTCCGTATGTACTTGAGTTTAATGAGATTGCTTTTGATGAGGAAATGTTATGTTGGAATATCATGTGACTACTGACGTAGAAAAGAGCATAATATCTGACTGGAAATATGCTGGAGATTATTCAATCTATAATAGTATTCCCTATGAAGAGCAACTATCGAACCATTCTGGATTTGGAAATCCATGTAATAACTACTACTCGTTTTATGATGGAACATCTTTGGTAGGATACATAAATCTGAAAGAGAAAGAATCTGATGTAGTACTTGGAGTTGGTGTTCATCCGGATATGTGTGGTAAAGGATATGGGCAGACTATAGTAAAATTGGCCATTGAATTATCAAAAGTTGTTTTTGGAGAAAAACCGATTTATATGGAAGTTAGATCATGGAATACTCGAGCAGTGAAATGCTATGAAAAAGCGGGGTTTCATATAATAGGTGAACCACATAAAAAGACAACGCCTATAGGGGAAGGTTTGTTCTATAGGATGCAGATTTAGAGGAACTGTGTGATGGATATTAAACTTGTTTCTGAAAATGAAATTGACAATGCATTGGACCTTATCCTACGTGTCTTTATGGAGTTTGAAGCTCCTGATTACTCTGGAGAAGGCGTTGACTCTTTTGTAAATGACATAATTAAAAATGATGATTTTAGAAGAGGCTGTCTAACTGGGCGGTTCAAAATGTATGGAGCTTTTGATGGTAAGAAAATTGTTGCAGTAATGACCATGCGAAAGACTTCACATATTATGCTTGCTTTTGTCGATAGGGATTACCAAAGGCAAGGTATTGGAAAGAGGCTGTTTGAGTATATATGCAATGATATAAGGTCAAACAATGACGATATTTATGAAATCACCGTTAACTCGTCTCCTTATGGTGAAAAATTTTATACAAGCCTCAGATTCATAAGAATATCTGAGGAACAAGAAAAGCATGGGATTAAGTATATTCCTATGGTATATAAGTTGAAAGCATTTAATAGGTGAAAAGATTACAGGAACAACATTACTATTTTTAGAAGAAATAAAGAATAAGTTTAATTTGGAATCTATCGGTGCATTTACTTATTCTGATAACCTGGCATCTATTAAAGTGTTGGAAAAATCTGGATTTGATTTGGTAGAGTCTTTTGAGGAAGATGGCAGAGAATCCAAATATTTTCAAAAGTGTCTCTAATATAGACAGTTTTGGAAAAGAAAAAATAATTCAAGTATAACTGGTACAGAGTAATCGGGAGAAAAAAATAATGGGAAAAATAGACCTTATTCCGGTAAAAGAGAATGAACTAGAACTACTACACAAAATGCAGGTAGAAAGCTTCATGCCACTATATGAGAAGTACCATGATGAGTGTAGTCCTGCAATAGAAACTCTTGAAAGAATTAAGAAAAGAGCAGCCATACCTAACAGGCAGTATTATTTCATAATGAAGGACGGCAATAAAGTCGGAGCAATCAACCTTGGTCACAATGATCCTGAAGAAAAACATATTTCTTTTATCAGCCCCATATTCATATTGCCGCAGTACCAGGACCAGGGGATTGGTTACAAAGCCATTCAGGCTGCATTTAAGCTGTACCCGGAAGTTAAGGAATGGATACTTGAAACAATACTTCAGGAGCCGAGAAACTGCCACTTATACGAAAAATGCGGATTCGTAAGATTCGGCCGCGAAGAGGTTGTGAATGATAAAATGACACTGATAACATACAGGCTTGAAAGAAACGCCCCTAGTAAAGAAGGATAAAAACTATGAAAAAAGTATATCTAAAAGAAGCAAACATGGAAGATGTGCAAAAGGAGTACGAGTTTATTACTCAGCTTCCAGAGGACGAAAATGGCTTCACCAATAAGGATTATGGTTGCTCATACGAAGAGTTTGAAAAGAAGATCCTCCCGGGATATATAGATAAATCCAATGGAATAAACCTTTCTCCCGGACATGTTCCCGGAACAGAATACTTCCTGTGGGATGGCGATACGATCGTAGGACTTTTCAGGATCAGGCATCACCTGTGCGAAGCGCTTGCCAATGGCGCCGGCCACATAGGATATGGAATCAGAAAAGAATACCGCGGCAGAGGCTATGCTAACGAAGGCCTGCGCCTGACTATAGAAAAGGCATGGGAGATCATTCCGGAAGACGAGATCTATATGTCGGTTCATAAGGATAATCCTGCCTCTTTGAAAACGCAGCTTAAGAACGGCGCATATATCCATCATGAAGATGACGAGGATTTTTTTACCAGAGTAAAAAGACCTGAGGCAGACCTTAAATTAGTAGAAGCTGAGGACAAATATGCCGATGAGATTAGCGCATACAGACAGGAATTTCTGGACTGCGAAGACCACATGGATGGTTGCGGGTCTCTTAGAAAATATGAGAATCCGCTTGAGTACATTGAGAATTGCAGACAGAGGTCAGCAGCTGATGCTTCATCCAAGATTGGAGGGCAAGCCGTGCAGTTTTTGTGCGTAAGGAAGTCTGATGATCACCTTATCGGAATGATACAGTACAGATACGAAGCTGATCCGAAGTTCCGGATAGGTTATTCGGTTAGGCCTTGCGATAGAGGGCACGGCTATGCCAAGTGGATGCTCAGGCACCTTTTGGCATGGCTTAAACAGCAAGGGATGTCAGAAGTTACTATAGCTTGTGAACCTTCTAACACTGCCAGTGAGCATGTAATTCTTAATTGTGGTGGCAAGCTTGTCGAAAGCTGCACTTATAAAGGAATTGAGCTACTTGTATATTCTTTGGAGATATGATGATGGAATTAGTATTAATCAGGCATGGTGAAAGCTTGGGCAATGCTTTGAAAGGTGAGTCTGCTGTTTATACGGGAAGATGGGACTGCAATTTGACTGAGCGGGGGTATCAGCAAGCGAAATCTCTCATTGGGAACCCGATTCTTGAAAACATAGATGCCTGGTATTCTTCGAATTTGATACGAACAATCGAAACCGCGAAGACTATAACTGACAGAGATATAATTGTAGATCAGCGGCTGCAGGAAAGATCTTTAGGCGAATTTGAAGGTTTGACCATAGAGAGTGTGAAAAAAGATCCTCGTTATATAAAGTATTTTACAGATCCGGAGTTTATGCAGTTTAGAAATAGCTTTACAGTTAAGGCTCCTGGCGGCGAAAACTATGGAGATGTTTGCGAAAGAGTTAGAGACTTTTTACAGGAATTAGCGAGTAAGGACTATAAGAAAGTTGCTATTGTTACTCATCATTGTGTGATTAGATGTATTGTGAAAATTCTCAATAATCTTTCGGAAGAAGAAACATTAAGTTTTAAGGTCAATAACTGCGAGCCTATTAGCGTTCAGCTTAGAGATGATGCATTACATTGATATGCGAAGAAAAAATCAATAATTAGACTACCAAGGAGAAGACAAAACATGAAGAAAAGTATTTACGGAGTTTACAAAGGATCGTTCCTGGTTTCGAAGGCTGAAATCTATATTGGCGAAAAGGAAAATGGCGAAGAGTTTGTTCAGTTTTCACTTCTGGATATTGGACAGATACATGGCGACTTTGATGAGATCAAGAACATCACTGATCAAGAAGCTAATGTAGTCCTGATCAATAGTGGCACTCCATATGACGTGGCAATGGTGCTTAATGGTGATAAGCTTAATATTCATATGGAGCTTAGCGAAGAACTAAAATTTGATTTTGAACTTGATAAAATTTCTGATGAAGCGGATTTTTGCGAATCATATAGCATAATTCCCGAAGAAAATGTTGATTTTCTTAAGGCAAACAATGAATATTCAAGTGATGAGAAGCTTATAGATTATAAATATGAGTTCAATAATCCTGAAGTACTTGCTGAACTTGATAAAAGAGGTTTTGAGAGAGTTAAGGATTCATCTTTTTCGTCTATTTGGAAGCTGTTTACTAAGATGTGCGAACTATTTACACAGAATGGAATGAGCGTATTGAACCCAAAGAAAAGAGGAACAATTGCCAAAATGTTAGAAGCAGACGAGTTTGGCTCATGCACCAACTGTCGCGGCATGTCGATAATTTTTGCAGGGGTACTTAGAGCTAATGGAATCAAGGCATTTTATGAGGGCTTATTTAGCGCGGATTCAGATGATAGAGAATGCCATATAGTTAATGAGGTCTATGTGGAAGAATTTGGAAAATATATCTTGTTTGATGCGTCTTTGTGCTCTGTATATAAGCTTGATGGCAAGTATCTGAACTCAGTTGAATTGAAAGACGCAATCATAAATGGCAGAGCAAATGATGTTGTAGTTGAGCGCTGCAATGATAAGAAAAAACAATCAAATGTTGAAATCCTGTCATATTACAGCAAGAACCTTGTTCACTTTATGCGTTGCATTAACAGCAGTGAATCCACTGATACAACAGAGGATAATACTGTTGTTTTGTCTCCGGTATCAGCAATAGAGGAGTATGGGGATAAAGGAATAATTACTACTGATATTGATAATTATTTTGTGGCATGATTCATGTGAATATTTATTAAGGTTAGGATTGGAATTGACACCTGACACGTTACAAGGTACAATTATATTATGATAAAATCATTTACACATAAAGGACTAAAAGAGTTCTTTGAAACTGGATCAAAAAAAGGAATACAGCCTGATCATGCACCTAAATTAGCCAGAATGCTTGATAGATTGGATGCTAGTACTAGTCCACAAGATATGAATTTGCCTGGATATCGGCTACATCCTCTAAAAGGTGATATGAAAGAAATGTGGTCAGTTACAGTAAATGGAAACTGGCGAATGACATTTTACTTTGAAGGGCAGGATGCCTATCTTGTAGATTATATGGATTATCATTAAGAAAGGAGCATCAAGATGACACGTAAACCAACACACCCAGGATCGGTGTTTTTAGAAGATGTAATGAAACCCTTGAATTTATCAGTAACAGACGCGGCCAAAATGTTAGGTGTTAGCAGAAAAGCACTTTCTGAATTTATAAATGAAAAGACTTCGCTAAGTCCGGAGATGGCACTGCGTATTAGTAAAGCTACAAATACTTCTGCAGAGAGTTGGCTTAACATGCAACTTAAATTGACATTATGGAAGGCAAGCCAACATGAACCAACAAATGTTATTCCATTCCCATTACCTGATGTTATGGAGGAATGAGATTTTATTTGAATTTGCGCGCCAGTCATTATTACAACATTGTAAGATGGCTGGCGCTATTTTTTATTGACCGCTCGCCAATCCCAGTGCTACAATCATTCAGGAAACGAAAACATTGATTTGCTCACGTATGAGCAGAAAGGAGGACAATTATGACATCAAACATGAATACTAATTACGCAACTATATATACAAGAGGCATGGTTGTCCTTAGTCTCATAGGCTGATATTTCTACCAGCTTTTTTCCCACGTATAGACAAGACAGGACGAATATATGACCTCTAACGCTAATCAGAGGTGTTTTTGGAATGCCCAAAACGCCCACGGAGGTTTTATTTTGATACAAATAAACGGAAAATACGCAAACGCCAGGATCATGTGCATAGGAGCCACACCTGGCGAAAATATTGAACAGTACGCCCTCGCGCAGATCCAGAAGATCATCGATAATGAAGTCGCAAAAGGCAGCACCATCTGCGTTATGCCCGACGTACACCCCGGCAAAGTAGGCCCCATAGGACTTACAATGACAATAACAGATGCCGTGAACCCATCCCTCGTCGGTATAGATATCGGCTGCGGAATGACCATGATAAGGCTCGGCAGGATCAAGAAAGAGTACCAGAAACTCGACACCGTCATCAAAGGCAAAATCCCCGCAGGCTTCAAGATAAGGGTCGCCGCCCATAATATGGCCACCCAGTTTGATTTTGAAAGCCTCATCTGCTATAAGCATGTGAGAAAAGAAAAAACGCTCCTTAGCCTTGGAACGCTTGGCGGAGGCAATCACTTCATCGAAATTGACGAAGATGAAAACGGCGACAGCTACCTCATAGTCCACTCCGGTAGCAGACACCTGGGCAAAGAAGTAGCCGAACACTATTCAAAGATCGCCCATCAGCATCTAAAAGATATCGGCAAAGAAGTACCCATAGAACTTGCCTACCTTACAGGCGATAGCCTTAAAGCATACCTTCACGACGTGCAGATCGCCCAGGAATACGCAGATTTAAATCGCCGGATCATGATAAAAGAGATATGCAAAGCCATGAAATGGAAGCCGATTGAGGAAAAGAGCTGCATCCATAACTATATTGATCTGAGGACTGGCACAGCGATCCTTCGAAAAGGCGCTATCTCAGCCAAAGAAAACGAAGACGTCATCATCCCCATCAACATGAAAGATGGCGTAATCCTTGGCAAGGGCAAAGGCAATAAAGAATGGAACTACTCAGCCCCTCACGGAGCGGGAAGAATTTCATCAAGGAAAGAAGTTCTTGATTCTCACACAGTTTCAGAGTTTAAAGCTACTATGAAAGGCATATACTCAACCTGCATCAGTAAAGAAACTCTTGACGAAGCCCCTTTTGCCTACAGAAATATTGACTATATCAAAGAAGCAGTGAAAGACTCTGTGGATATCACGAATATCCTGACTCCTGTCTATAACTACAAGGGAGGTGAAGAGCGATGATAATGCAGATAAGCTCAGGTATGGGACCTATTGAATGCAGAGCCGCCGTAGGTGGCATATTCAGAGCCCTTCAAAAAGAATATCCTGATATCCAGCAGATCACATGTAATAAAGGCGAAGCTGAAGGAATTTACTCTTCAATTATTTTTTCTTCAGATCAGGACCTATCTCATTTGGAGGGAACAATGGAGTGGATCTGTAAGAGTAAATACAGACCTGGTCATAAAAGGAAAAATTGGTTCGTAGATGTAAGCATCATCCCCGAAACAGACGAAGTCTGTGAGAAGATTAGCCCTGATGATGTCACTATCGAAAGCTATAGAAGCGGCGGCCCCGGCGGTCAGCATGTAAACAAGACTGAATCCGGAGTCAGAATAACACACCTGCCAACCGGCATAACCGTAACATCCACTAAAGAACGAAGCCAGTACATGAACAAGCAGGATGCACTTAGAAAGCTCTCTGCAATCCTTAAGAATGCAAATATTGCAAGTAGAGATAGTCAGAAGGCTGTGGCTTGGGCCAAGCACGCACAGATACAGAGAGGGAATCCGGTGAGGATTTATGAAGGAGAGAGGTTTGTGCGCAGGTGAAATCAGACAACAGATGGCAATGGTTTATATACTGCCATCCCCGTAAGCGCGAAGCCTAAATTAATAACAAAAGCGACGATCTAGAATCGTCGCTTTTGTTATAATACTTAATTCTCTGAAACGGGGATCATATTTTCTTGGTCTTCAGCATTCGATCGAACAGTCACACTGCTTCCTCTTTACGTCCGAACCGATTCCCTGTCCAAGTGAAGCATAAGCCACTCTTTCATGAATCAAAAATACGATCTGACACTTTTATTGCTCGTCCAAGTGAAGCGTAAGCCACTCTTTCTTCGCTTATGTCGTACCCGTTTGTATTAAGTAACTTTAATATAACAGATACACGTATTATTGTCAATCAACTTTCGCAAAAAAGATAAATTGTCTGTAAAAACAGTTTTAATAATACAATATACTGCAAATTAAAAGAATTTAATAAAAAATTCTAACACATTGTGTTGATCAAATATTCAAAACACAATATATTGTAGTTGTAATTGTCTGACAATTCACTTTTGTACCAAAAAACGATCATAGAAATATCATATTATATGCATCATAGAACTTTAGTGGTATTTCACCATATGAGCATCCCGCTGATGTTTCATTTTCGGATTATATATGCTAAAATTTATTGGGTTTATCAAACCGACAGGAGGAGACATTTATGGTTTTTTCATCCATGACATTTTTATGGATTTTTTTGCCCATAGTATTTGTGCTAAGTCTGATCGTTCGCAATATTAAAGCTATTAATATAATATTGCTGGTATTTAGTCTTTTGTTCTATGCTTGGGGCGAACCCGCATATTTACTTATATTACTTGCTTCAGTTTTCATGAACTGGGGACTGGGACTTATGATGGAGCGTTATGAAGAGCACAAGAAAGAAGTCCTTGTATTATCACTTATTGGAAACATTGGGATCATAGGATACTTTAAATACTGTAATTTCCTTCTTGGAACCATCGACAGTATTCTTCCTATAACACTTCCTAGATATGATATTTCGCTACCGATCGGAATATCTTTTTTTACGTTTCAGGCTATGAGCTACATAATCGATCTTTACAGGGGAGAGTACAAGGCGCAGAAGAGCCTTATAAACCTAGCTCTGTATATATCTTTTTTCCCTCAGCTTATTGCAGGACCTATTGTTAAGTACAAGGATATAGAAGAGCAGATCCTTGACAGGAATGTATGCCTTGAAAAAAGAGCTACAGGCTTTAGACGCTTTATCTATGGTCTTGGCAAGAAAGTCATAATCTCTAATGTACTGGCTCAGGTTGTTGATACAATCTACGCTATGGATCTTGCGCAGATAAGCGGCGCAATGGCATGGCTTGCTGCAATATGTTATATGCTTGAGATCTATTATGATTTCTCAGGATATTCTGACATGGCTATAGGACTTGGCAGGATGTTTGGCTTTGAATTTCTTGAGAACTTCAATTATCCATATATATCTGCATCAATCAAGGAATTCTGGCGCAGGTGGCATATATCACTTTCATCATGGTTCAGAGATTATCTGTATATTCCTCTTGGAGGTAACAGGAAAGGTATACACAGAACCTATCTTAATCTGATCATCGTGTTTGCTGTCACAGGATTATGGCACGGCGCAAGTTGGACCTTTGTTATATGGGGACTTTATCATGGGTTCTTTTTGATTATCGAAAGGATGGGATTTGGTAAGATATTGTCAAGGTCCAGGATAATTGGAACCATCTATAGCCTTATTGTAGTAGTTATAGGCTGGGTGTTCTTTAGAGCAGATTCTATTCACTTTGCACTTGCCTTTATAAAAAGGATGGTCCTTTTCTTTAACTACGGAGCATCAGGAGCTATCCTTGGTACGATCCTTTCTGCTAAAACTGTGATTATTCTGGTAATAGGCATCATAGCTGCAGGACCATTTCAGAAGCTATTTGAGATCAAGGGCCTTAAGACTATTTCTGCCAAGTGGAAGAATAGCAGTATAGAAGCCATATATTTATTTATAATACTTCTGTATTGTATACTGCTTCTTGCTAACGATACCTACAATCCATTTATTTATTTTAGATTCTAATAAATATACAGAGGTCACTTGATATATGAAAACTATAACTCAGAGAATATATATGGTCATATTGACCATCCTTATACTGATTCCTGTCGTATTATATGCTGTGATCGGTAAATATCTCGATAGCAGTACTGCAGATAAGGAAAATCGTGTCATGACAGAGATGCCGACTCTTGCAAACACACAGATTTCAGAGTTTCCAACACTTTTTGATGCTTATATGAATGATAATCTGCCTTACAAGAATTATCTTGTAACTATTAATAGTATGGCCGATTATTATCTATTCAATACATCTTCATCCGATGATGTAATAGTTGGAGACAAGGGCTGGCTTTTCTATGTAGGACATGAGAACAATGATGAAGATCCACTTGCAGACTATGAAGGAACCAATCTTTACAGCATAGATGAACTTGAGATCATTGCTGAGAATATGACAAATGCAAGAGATTTCCTTGCTTCTCAGGGCAAAGAGTTTGTTGTTACAATTATCCCTAATAAGTCCAGAGTATACAGTGAGTATATGCCTGATATGTGCGGCGATGTAAGTCAGGAATGCAGGCTCAATCAGGTATATCAGTATCTTTCAGAGAACACAGATCTTACGATCGTATCACCTTATAATGATATAGTTTCTTACAAAGAGGCGCATCCTGAAACCCAGTTATATTTTAAATATGATACCCACTGGAATAACTTTGGAGCTTATGTTGCGGCTCAGTCCATATCAAGAGTATGGGGCTTTGAAATGCCGGATCTTGATACTGTAGAGCAGGTCTATGTTGATTCGGATACTTATGATCTTGCAAGAATGATCAACCTTGGAGACTATCTCAAGGAAGATGCTCCTATAGCAACAGCTTACAGCGGACATATGGCCAGAGTTGAGATTCAGTCTGATGGTATGAGCTTTACAGGAACTGTTGATCAGGGAACTGCAGATGCCAGAAAACTCTACATTATAGGAGATTCTTTCTCAGCACTTCTTTTCCCTTATCTTGCATGTCATTTTAACAGTTCTAAATCCGATATGTATTATAACTACAATTATTCTTCATTAGAAAGCTATGACCCTGATGTAGTTGTATTTGAATGTGTTGAGAGATATCTTAACAACATGCTGCATTTTTCCATAGAGAATGGAGTTGTATATTGAGCAGAAATAGCATGGATGCTTTGTTTGGGATGATGAGTCAGGCACTCCTTGACAAAGAACAGGAAGAAAATAAGAAAGTACTCGATGCTCTTGACCATATCGATCTTTATGGGCAATTAGCACAGGCAAGGTCATTAAGATCCAGAACACATACAGATTTTGGAGTTGAGTATGATATCCCTTTTAACTGGACCAGACTCCATGATAAAGAGCCTGACAGTGTAATGTATTATGCCAAGGGAAGTGACGCAAGGCATAGTTTCATGCCGGCTGCAATACGGATCACAAGGAGAAGAGGCGATTACAGGGGGTATGAGAACCTTGACAGGCTGGAAAGACTTGCCACTTATGCAGCTAAGACTTCGGGAGTATATGATTTCAAATATTTAGAAGATGTGACAGTTGGCGGAAGAAAAGGAGTTAAGGCTGTTTGCGAAGATAATAGCTCACCCGGTGAATCTTACGATACCGACATATATTTTTTCTATAAGAGCAAAACAGAAGTTATGGTTTTCTTCTGCATTACTGCAAGGCGGTCAAGACCATATTACAGAAGAGTTTTCAATAAAATTTTATCAAGTATAAGATATATTAGATAATTGCCGATATATTTAGATGACGACGAGTATTAATTTATAAATAATAAACAGAGTTAAATAAAATATGGCTTTTAATAAGGCACAGTATAATTGATAATATGCCTATTCCTTTGTGAAAAATGACGGTTACATTATCACACAATATTTGGTAGGCAGAAAATTCGTTTTAAAAGTTAACCAAATATAAAAGCTTAAATCTTTGTAAAACCTGAATATAGGAAAAAATCTGAAACCCTCTTACAATAATGAATCAAGGGTTTTATAATAAACGGAGTTTGTTGATGCTATCTTTTTATTTGTGTCGTGGAGACGAAACAGTTGCCAGCATGCTGGAACGTATCAATAATGAGGATACTGACGGTATCACTTATGTATGTGATGAAGTCAGTGATCACTGTTTTATCAATGATGATAAATTCGTACATGCGGATAAGATCATCAATTATCACAATGAATACTGGGCTGTACATGCAGTCGGTAAAGATCAGAAGTAATTATCAGTTTTTATAATTAAATTACCCAATATACCAATTGTATTATGATAGGTCATATGTTGTAATACAAATCATTAAATTGGTTAAATACACGGAGGCAGATATGACAGAAACACAAGCAGCAAAAAGCTCCGGAATCGGTGCGATCATCAGAGGGCTTATTGAAGAGCTCATTGGTGAAGATAAGACCGTTATAGAGGTTCCCTTTGGTAACGGATTCTTTAATATCAGTAGCAGTACTGTTACCATGTGGATCATAATGGCAGTTCTAATACTTATATGCATCATTCTGAGTGCCAATCTCAAAGTTTATAACATTTCAAAAAGACAGGCCATTACAGAAAGTATTGTTGTAGGACTTAGAAATCTTGTTGGAGGATTCCTTGGACATACAGCAATTGAATATACTGATTTTCTTGTGGTGACACTTGTTCTTATAGGAGCAAGTAACCTGTCCGGCGTATTTGGGGCAACGCCTCCTACAATGGATCTTAACGTTACCATTGCACTGGCGCTTGTAAGTATAACTATGGTTGAATATGCCGGCATCAAGAAAAGGAAATTTGGAGGCTGGCTCAAATCATTTGCTCAGCCGGTTGCCATCATTACCCCGATGAACATTCTCGAAGTCGGAATCAGACCATTATCACTTTGCATGCGTCTATTTGGTAATGTACTTGGTGCGACCATCATCATGGAGCTTTTAAAGAAAGTCGTTCCTGTTATCGCACCTGCAGTTTTATCAGTTTATTTTGACTTCTTTGACGGACTCCTACAGGCGTATGTATTTATCTTCCTGACAAGTCTTTATATCAAAGAGGCTACAGAATAAAAGAGTCAGTATCTGATATAGTCAGAAAACTACTCGGCAGGCTTTATAGCCTGGCCCGAATTATAAAGGGCAATGCCCCCAAAAGTGGGGTTCACTATAGTCGTAACATATAAGCGGCTTATGACGAAAGGAGAAATTAGTATGGATTTAACAGCACTTGGAGCAGCAATCGCAGCATTCACAGGAATAGGAGCAGGTATTGGTATCGGTATAGCAACAGCAAAAGCAGTTGATGCAGTAGCTCGTCAGCCAGAGGCAAGCAGTAAGATCATGACACTTCTTATCCTGGGTGGCGCTCTTGCTGAGGCAACAGCTATCTACGGTATGATCGTAGCTCTTTTGATCATTTTTGCTTAATAAGGGGACGGGAAAGGAAACGCGAAAATGGAACTATTAAACATTAACGCGAATGTAATCTATAACATAATTAATCTGCTTATACTGGTTGTTGCCTTCCGTATACTTCTTTTCAACAAAGTTGATAAGATCTTTGAGGCGAGAAAAAAAGATGTAGACAATCAGATCAAGGATGCTTCCGATGATAGGATCAAAGCAGCTGATCTTAAGAGAGAATATGAAGATAAGCTTGCTAAGCAGGAAGCAGAGAAAGACAAGGTTATGAGTGAAGCTCGTGAGAAGGGCTACGCTCAGTACAATGAGATCATAACCAATGCTCAGAAAGAGGCAGATACAATTGTCGAGGAAGCCAGAATACATGCCAAAGCTGACGCTGAACGTGAGCGTGCTAAGTATTTGGCTGAGCTTAGTGACGTCGTAATCGATGCCGCTGCTAAAATTGCTGCTAATTCTCATACAGCAGAGAGCGACAGCAGTCTTTACGATGCATTTATTGATAATGCATTTGATAAAGGCAATGACAAGTAATACGACCCAAAGAGCTTTGAGAATTATACCATCATGGAAGATGATGTATTTTCTTAGTCCTGTAAAGTGGACCTTAAGGAGACTAAATGAGTAATTTAAGTGGATTTGGCGGATCCGGCTCACAGTACAAAACTGCAGTCGTAAGATATGCCGGAACACCACCAACACAAGAACAAGTTGAAAATATTAAAAGAATACTTTCTAAGAAGATTGGTATTGATGATATATCAATTACTACTCAGCTCGATCCTTCCATAGGCGGCGGATTTATCATTCGCTGCGGCAACTATGAATATGACTGGAGTGATAAGGGTAGAGCAGAGCAGCTTCGTAATAAGCTTAAGAAGATCAAACACAACGATACCAATCCTTCAAGCAGTGTTGTTTCTATGCTTAGAGGCAATATCGATCTCTTTGATCTGTCTATTGAGAGCAGAGAAGTCGGTAAAGTTTCATGGGTAGGCGATGGTATTGCCCAGGTAGTTGGCATTGACAGAGCTTTCTACGGTGAAATTGTACAGTTTGAAGACGGAACGAAAGGAATGGTACAGGATATAAGACGTGATCACGTTGGTTGTATCCTGTTTGGATCTGACGAAAATATAACCCAGTCAAGTCAGGTTATTCGTACATACAAGGAAGCCGGAATTCCTGTAGGTGATGAACTTATAGGAAGAGTTGTTAATGCTCTTGGCGAACCGCTTGATGGTAAGCCGCCTATCTCTACTAATGAGTATTATCCGGTAGAGCGTCCGGCTCCCGGAATCATAGACAGACAGTCTGTTAATGAGCCTATGGAGACAGGTATCCTTTCTATAGATACTATGTTCCCGATAGGTAGAGGTCAGCGTGAGCTTATCATCGGTGACAGACAGACCGGTAAGACTTCTATTGCAACAGATACTATCATGAACCAGAAGGGCAAAAATGTAATCTGTATCTATGTAGCTATAGGTCAGAAGGCATCTACTGTTGCCCACATAATAAATACACTTACTCAGGCGGGAGCTATGGAGTATACAGTAGTAGTATCATCTACAGCTGCTGACACATCACCTCTTCAGTACATTGCGCCTTATGCAGGTACTGCTATCGGTGAATACTTCATGCAGTCCGGAAGAGATGTTCTTATTGTGTATGATGATCTGTCCAAGCATGCTGTTGCTTACAGAGCACTGTCACTTCTTCTTGAAAGATCCCCCGGACGTGAGGCTTATCCAGGAGATGTATTCTATCTTCATTCAAGACTTCTGGAAAGATCCAGTAAGCTCTCACCTGAAAACGGCGGCGGTTCTATGACAGCGCTTCCTATCATTGAAACTCAGGCAGGTGACGTTTCTGCTTATATCCCGACCAATGTTATCTCTATCACTGATGGTCAGATATTCCTTGAAAGCGACCTGTTCTTCGAAGGCCAGAGACCCGCTGTTAACGTAGGTCTTTCTGTATCACGTGTAGGTTCTGCAGCCCAGACCAAAGCTATGAAGAAGGCAGCCGGATCTATCCGTATCGACCTTGCTCAGTACAGAGAGATGGCCGTATTCACACAGTTCTCATCGGATCTTGATGAGACTACCAAGAAACAGCTTAATCACGGTAAAGTGCTTATGGAGCTTTTGAAACAGCCCCTTGGTCACCCACTTGCTATGTACGAACAGGTTATCACACTTGTTGCAGCTAACAGTGGCAAGTTCGACCGCGTTGAGCCTTGTGATGTCAAGATGGTTCAGGGCAAGCTCCTTGAGTGGTTTGAGCAGAATGAAACTGATGTTATTTCAGAGCTTTCCAACGGCAAAGAGCTTCCTGATGAGCTCCGCAAAGAAATAGAAAAAGCTGTTGATAAGTTCTTTGAAAATAACAAAAAGTATTTAGCACAGTAATTTTTTTCACATTAAAGAGGCAATGATTTGGCTGATATAAAAGAAATACAGGACAGAATCAAAAGTGTCAATGACACCATGAAAATAACGAACGCAATGTATATGATTGCGTCCAATAAGCTCCGTAAAGCCAGAAAAATGCTTGAAGAGACAGAGCCTTACTTTTATGCTGCAAGAGGAATGCTGGACAGAGTTATGCGACATCTTCCGGTTGATTCCAAAGATCCTTTCCTCAATCAGCATGAAGATAAGGATCCTAAAGATGTGATCAGAGGCTATATCGTTATCACTGACGATAAAGGTCTTGCGGGTGCTTATAACCATAACGTCCTAAAACTTGCTGAAGAGCATATTAGACAAGACGGAGATAACTGGAAACTGTACGTGATAGGAGAGATCGGAAGGCAGTATTTTCTTAGAAAAAATATTCCTGTCGATGAAGAGTTTCATTATACAGCTCAGAATCCTACATTATCACGTGCAAGATGGATATCTTCAATGGTGCTTGAGCCTTATCTTGCAGGAGAGCTTGATGAAGTCAATATCATATATACTGCTATGAAGAACAGCCTTGTGTGTGAGACTCACTTTGAAAAGCTTCTTCCCCTTGAAAGACCCAAGAACAACGATGAAATGCTGAAGATGGCCGGTATCACAACTACTTTGGAAGAGTTTTTGATGCTGCCAAGTCCTGAAGCCGTTCTTGATAACATAGTTCCTTCACTGGTAACAGGTTATATATATGGAGCTATGGTTGAGGCGTTCTGTTCAGTACAGAACAGCCGTATGATGGCCATGGATACAGCAAATGACAATGCTAAGCAGATGATACATGAACTATCGATCCAGTATAACAGGCAGAGGCAGGCAAGGATCACTCAGGAGATAACTGAGATCGCAGCCGGTGCCAGAGCCTTAAAGAGAGCTCATGAGCTTCAGGCAAAAATGCGTGAAGCCAATTTACAAGCATTGAAACAACAACAATAGTAGTAGTAAAAGAGGTGCAAAGTGAAAGATGGCAGAATAGTACAGGTCATGGGTCCTGTTGTCGATGTAGAGTTTCAGGATTCTGATCTGCCGCATATCGACGATGCTCTTGAAGTTATTAACAACAATAAAAAATGCGTAATGGAAGTTGCCCAGCACATTGGTGATAATACAGTAAGATGTATTATGCTCGCTGCATCTGAGGGACTTTCCAAGGATATGGTAGTTCATCCTACAGGGGCTCCTATTCAGGTACCTGTTGGTGATGATACTCTTGGAAGACTCTTTAATGTTACAGGCGATACCATTGATAACGGCCCTTCTCTTGAGCATGGAGAGCACTGGTCTATACACAGAGAAGCTCCTCCACTTTCAGAGCAAAGTCCTGTAGTAGAAATCCTTGAGACAGGTATCAAGGTTATCGACCTTCTGGCTCCATATTCAAAAGGTGGTAAAGTCGGACTCTTCGGAGGTGCCGGTGTTGGTAAGACTGTCCTTATTCAGGAACTTATCCAGAACGTTGCATCAGAGCACGGCGGATATTCTATCTTTACAGGTGTAGGAGAACGTAGCCGTGAAGGTAACGACCTCTGGTCTGAAATGAAGGAATCAGGGGTTCTCTCAAAGACAGCCCTGGTATTCGGGCAGATGAATGAGCCACCGGGAGCACGTATGCGTGTTGCTGAGACTGGACTTACAATGGCAGAGTATTTCCGTGATGTTAAGAATCAGGATGTGCTTTTGTTTATAGATAATATCTTCAGATTCATACAGGCAGGTTCTGAGGTTTCGTCACTCCTTGGTCGTATGCCTTCAGCCGTAGGTTATCAGCCGACACTGGCTACAGACCTTGGTTCACTTCAGGAGAGAATCGCATCTACCAAGAACGGTTCTGTTACATCCGTTCAGGCTGTATACGTTCCTGCAGATGACCTTACAGACCCGGCTCCTGCAACAACCTTCGCTCACCTTGATGCGCAGACGGTTCTGTCTCGTAAGATTGTAGAGCAGGGTATCTATCCGGCTGTTGATCCTCTTGAATCATCAAGCCGTATCCTTGAAGCTGATATAGTTGGAGAAAGACACTATAACATAGCACGTAAAGTAACTGAGATGCTTCAGAAGTATAAAGAGCTTCAGGACATCATCGCGATCCTTGGTATGGAAGAACTTGGCGAAGATGATAAGCAGACAGTTTATAGAGCACGTAAGATTCAGAGATTCTTATCTCAGCCTTTCCACGTAGCAGAGCAGTTCACAGGCGTTCAGGGCAAGTATGTAACACTTGACGAGACCATCAAGGGATTCGAAGCTATAGTAGGCGGAGAGATGGACAATTATCCGGAAGCAGCATTCTTCAATGTTGGTAAGATTGATGATGTTGTAGAAAAGGCTAAGTCACTTAGCTGATGTGATTGTTTCTTATCATAGTTTTAGTATATAAACTATAAGAGACAGTATATATGCATTATCCGGTGGTAACAGGAGTTAGATATGGCAGATGTACATACATTTGGCCTGCAGGTCATGTCAATAAACGGCATATTCTTTGACGGAAGAGCTTGTAGTATCACGCTTCCTTGTGTAGATGGTGAGATGGGTATCCAGCCATATCATGAGGAGATGTGGATCGCTATATATACCGGAGAGATCAGGATCACCAAACCTAACGGTGAAGTGGTCGTGGGTGTATGCGGTAACGGCTCTGTTCAGTTTGCTAATAACAGATGCCTCGTACTTGCAGATACCATAGAAAGACCGGAAGACATCGACGTCAACAGAGCCAAAGAAGCACTGGAGATTGCCAAAGAGCGCATGCGCCAGAGGAATTCCATTGCAGAATACAAGATGTCTCAGGCTGCAATGGCCAGAGCACTTTCAAGACTTAAAGCTTCCAAAAAGAAGATCGGTGGCCTTGACTAAAGCGATACTTATAACATAAATGTAAACTGCAAGAATAGTCTTCTGTTCTTGCAGTTTTTTATTGTGGTGAAGTAGCTGTGCTACCACTTGGTCGGTGCAGTAATCTTAAAGCTTTTGGCAGGGCTATGTGACTCCGAGCGGGTAGAATATAAATCAGTGCCACGCTGTTAATTGTTTTATAATTCAGGGACATAGAAATACATCCATGTATTTCTATACATGTCTAGTTACATCCTGTAACAGAGCATGATAGCTGTCGCTTTTCATTCTGGGGGCCAAACTCGCTTCGCTCAAACAGGTGGCCCCCTTGCAGAATGAAAAACTCCATCTATCACGCTCATGAATTTTATAAAACAATTAAAAACGTGGCACTGATTTATATTCTACCCGCTCGGAGCCCCATAACCCTGCCAAAAGCTTTGAGATTACTGCACCGACCAAGTGGAAAGTTTCAGAGATTGTCACAGACAATAATCGAAATATAAAATTATTCTGCAGTTTCTTCCTCGATAGGATCGATCTGACCGGCTTCCTGAGTCGTAACTGTAACGCCGTCACCTTCCGGAATTTCTCCATGAAGTATGGTCACTATGTACTGGATTCTTACAAAAGCCCTCTCGTAGTACTGACTTGCAGTCGATTCTGCATCGGCATTAAACTCCCCATCGTAGGCTTCGTGATAGGATAGTGCTGCCTTGGTCATATTGTCAGCAGCTTCATCTGCAAGCGCCTCTGCTGCCTTGAATTCTTTTGGTACATCATATGATGCCATAAGACTGAAATCTTCATTGAGCTTGTCTATATAAGTTAGAAGCTGAGAAGGTGCATCATCCGCATTAGGATCGATACTGTTCATAGCATCATTGCAACTTGAAACTTCTGTAAAAAAAGACTCCATATTAGTCTTATATACAGCAAGCTCATCATTTTTGCTGCAAGCACAAATATTAACACTAACAATAGATAATACTAAAAACATTAAAACTTTATTTCTGATATTCTTCAATTCTAATTCCTCTCGGTTTCTAAACTCAGATTAGTGACATAGTATTATATGACCCGCAAAACATGAGCAAAGTAGCACGTAGTGCGGATTTGCGAATGTTTTAGGATTGTGAGAGTTTCGAAGAAACGGAACAATCCGTTAGTCATAAGGTGTCAAAAGGATCTTTTGACACCTACCTCATTATATAAGTTTACGCCATATATAATTAGACATACGTAATAAGTATACGAACTGAGTTTGTTAATTAGTAAATAAACCACAGAACTAATTCTAATACGTAAGCTCTGAAAGAGCAATGAAAAAAGCCCTATTATGCATATGTCCTATATAAAACGAAAACATCTTGTATATACTCCCATTGGAGAGTATATACAAGTTATCTTACTATATAAGATTTCTGGTAATAAATATAATATATACTAAAAGAATATATTTTATAGCGTTAAGCTTTATTCAGAACAGTTTTTAATTGTACATAGTACATGAGTCTTCCTCAGAATTGCGGATTTTAAAATATAATCATAAGCCGATTTTGAAAAATATCCTGATTATTCTTAGGGACTTAGGAGCTGCAGTATAGCATGTCCACGGAAGCGGATAAGTCCCTTAGAATAATCAGGATATTTTTCACATGAGGCTTATGATTATATTTTAAAATCCGCAATTCGTCGCATGAACCTCTGTCGTAACAAACTTTGCAGTTGTAGTTTATAAGCGCTTGTGATAGGATAATACCAATATCGTAAATTAACGCAGTAAAGCGTTTTGGATAGGAGGCATTTTTGACTAGGCAAGAGTTTTTAGATTTATTTAAAGATAATCATCCTGTTTTTCTTGACGGTGCAACAGGCACCAATCTCATGAAAGCCGGCATGCCCGCAGGTGTATGTCCTGAGGACTGGATTCTTAAGCACCGCGATGTCATGATAGATCTTCAGAGAAGATATGCTCTTTCAGGAAGTGATATAGTCTATGCTCCCACATTCACAGCATCAAGGATCAAATTAAAAGAATATGGACTTGAAGATAAGCTTGTAGAGATGAATACTGCGCTCGTACAGCTGTCCAAAGAAGCAGTAGAAGGTAAAGCTCTTGTAGCAGGCAATATCACAATGACAGGCCGCCAGCTTCAGCCTGTAGGCGATCTGTCTTTTGAGGAACTGATAGATGTATATAAAGAACAGATCAAAGTATTAGATGAAGCAGGAGTGGATCTTCTGGTTGTAGAGACTATGATGAGCCTTCAGGAGTGCAGGGCAGCAATGATCGCTGCCAAGGAAGTGTCTGATCTTCCTGTTATGGTCACTCTTACATTTGAAGGCGATGGCAAGACTCTTTATGGTACAACACCGGAATGCGCTGCAGTGGTGCTGGAGTCCCTTGGAGCAGTCGCTGTTGGTGCTAACTGTTCTACCGGTCCTGACAAGATGGCTGCTGTTATTAAGAAGATGGCAGAAGTTACAACTATACCTATTATAGCTAAGCCCAATGCCGGCATGCCATCTGTTGTAGACGGACAGACCATATATGATATGAAGCCTTCTGAATTTGCCACAGATATGGAACTTCTTTTAAATAGCGGAGCCAGTATTATAGGCGGATGCTGCGGATCAAGTCCTGATTTTATCAAAGCGCTAAAAGATAAGTTTGCTGACTTTGATCTTAGTAGTGCAAGGGACTTAGAAGGCAATCTTTTAAAGAGAGGCGATAAGAATATAAGGCGTCTTACTTCCGAAAGAGAGCTTCTTTCTTTTTCCTTAAATGATCCCTTTATGATAGTAGGTGAGAGAATCAATCCTACCGGTAAGAAGAAGCTTCAGGCCCAGCTTCGTGAAGGCTCACTTGATATGGTCTGCGACTTTACAGCTCAGCAGGAAGAGGACGGCGCTGCTATCCTGGATGTTAATGTAGGTATGAGCGGAATCGATGAGCATGAGATGATGATGAAGGTACTTTCGGAAGTAACTCAGCTTACATCTCTTCCTATATGCATCGATTCAAGTAATGTAGATGTTATGGAAGAAGCTCTTAGATGGTATCCCGGAAGAGCACTCATTAATTCTATATCTCTAGAAGAGGGCAAGGCCGAAAGATGTCTTCCTCTTGCCAAGAAATACGGAGCGATGTTCATACTCCTTCCTGTTGGCAGAGACGGAATTCCTACAACTATTGAAGAGAAGATAGCTAACATCAAAGAACTCACAGATATGGCATTGTCATACGGGCTTACCAAATCAGATATAGTTGTTGACGGTCTTGTAGCTACTGTTGGTGCAGATCCCGAAGCTGCTATTAAGACGCTTGAAACTATACAGTGGTGCTATGAGAACGGCTATGCAACCATTTGCGGACTTTCCAATATATCATTTGGACTTCCTCAGAGGAGTTTTATAAATACAGCATTTCTGACTATGGCAATTGACAGAGGCCTTACAATGGCGATCTCTAATCCGTCTCAGGAACTTCTTGTCAATGCAGCATTTGCATCAGACCTTCTTAAGCATAAAGAAGAATCTGACCTTAGATATATAAATAGAATGCAGCGATATGACGGCGATGCCGGTAAATTATCATCAAGCATATCTACAGGAGCAGGTAAGCAATCTCAGGATGCTCTCGGCTCAACTGAAGCCCAGAGCGATGATCCTGTTAAGCGTAGTATGGACATACTTTATAAAGATGTCTTGTCTGGCAATAAAAGGAAGATTGAAAAAAATACCCAGTCAGCGATTGAAGCAGGATGCGATCCGTCCAAGATTCTAAATGATGTACTTATGCCGGCTATCAATGATGTTGGCGCTAAGTTTGACAAGGGTACTTATTTCCTCCCGCAGCTTATAGCAAGTGCTGAAGCTATGAAGATGTCTATAGCAGTACTGGAACCTCTTCTTAAACAAAGTGGAGCAGGGCAGGAACCCAAAGGCACGATTATAATAGCAACCGTGCATGGCGATGTTCATGATATAGGCAAGAACCTTGTATCTCTTATGCTTGGTAACTGCGGATATAGGGTCATAGACCTGGGCAAAGATGTTGAGTCAGAGCTCATCATAGATACTGCCATTAAAGAAAATGCCGGAGTGATAGCTCTTAGTGCACTTATGACGACTACTATGGTCGAGATGAAGACTGTCATAGAACTTGCCAAAGAAAAAGGATGTAAAGCCAAGATCATAATAGGAGGCGCCTGCGTTACAGAAGATTATGCCAAAGAGATTGGGGCTGACGGATATTCGCCTGATGCTGCAGACTGTGTGAGAGTTGTAAATGAACTTATTGGACAATCCTGAATTTTTTTGAATGACGTTTAATATAGACTAAAATTTGACGATAAATAGTTTTAACTAGATAAATATAATCAATTGTTTTGATATATAATTGGTACATAGAAATACATCCATGTATTTCTGAGAATGTACTAGATACATCCTGTATCCGTACATAGAAATACATCCATGTATTTCTGAGAATGTACTAGATACATCCTGTATCCGTACATAGAAATACATCCCTGTATTTCTATACATGTACTAGATACATCCTTGTATCCGTACATGGAAATACACCCCTCATCAAACAATAAGGAGGCTACTACATGATAGGTGCAGATGCAATAGTTGAATGTTTGAAAAAAGAAAATGTTGAGATTTTGTTCGGCTATCCGGGAGTTGCTATAGCTCCGTTTTTTAACAGTCTGGCAAGTTCAGATATAAAATCCGTTCTGATACGTACTGAGCAAAACGCTGCTCACTGTGCAAGTGGCTATGCTCGTATCAGCGGTAAGCCGGGAGTCTGTGTTGTTACATCAGGCCCAGGTGCTACCAATCTTATAACAGGTATAGCTACGGCTTTTGCTGACAGCATACCGCTTATAGCGATAACCGGCCAGGTCAATAGTTCCATGATAGGCTCTGATGTATTTCAGGAAGCTGATATAACAGGCGCTGTAGAGTCTTTTGTCAAATACAGTTATCTTGTAAGGAATGTTAATGACATCCCCAAGATATTCAAAGAAGCTTTTTATATAGCCAATTCCGGACGAAAGGGTCCTGTTCTTATTGATATTCCTATTGATATACAACAGGCTCAGATCAGTAAATTCGCTTATCCTGATACTGTTAATATGAGAACTTACAAGCCAACAGTTGATGGCAATATGGCTCAGATCAAGAAGCTAGTCAAGGAAGTCGAAAAGTCCAAAAAGCCTGTAATGTGCGTAGGAGGCGGAGTTCATCTTTCTGATGCGGCAAAGCAGATACGCGAATTTGCAGACAAGTGCCAGATTCCTGTTGTATCTACCATGATGGGCCTTGGAACGATTACCAATGACAGTCCTTTATATTTTGGTATGGTTGGCAATAACGGAAGAGCTTATGCCAACAAGGCACTTAAGGATTCTGATCTTGTCCTTATGGTAGGAGCCCGTGTTGCAGACAGAGCAGTTAACAGACCTGAACTTATCACTGACAATACTGTTCTTATACATATAGATGTTGATCCTGCTGAGATAGGTAAGAATGTCGGTCCTACCATTCCTCTTGTTGGTGATCTTAAGCATATTTTTACAAAGCTCAATACAATTGATATAAATGCAGGAGACCACAAGGAATGGATTGAATTCCTGACCCAGTACAAAGAAGAGCATCCTGACCACAGACCTGAAATAGCCAAAGAGTTCGTAGATCCTAGAGAATTTCTTGGAAAACTGGCAAAAGCCATGGAAGACGATGGAGTATTTGTGGCAGATGTAGGTCAGAACCAGATCTGGGCTACAGCTTTCTTCAGGATCAAAGAACATCAGAGATTTATGACAAGCGGCGGTATGGGAACTATGGGATATGCTATTCCTGCAGCTCTTGGAGCAAAACTTGCAGATAGTAAGCGTCAAGTAGTAGCTTCCTGCGGAGACGGAGGATTCCAGATGTCCATGATGGAGCTTGCTACAATGGCTCAGCAGGATGTTCCTCTCAAGATCATAGTATTTAGGAACAATTACCTTGGAATGGTACGTGAATACCAGCATTATTCATACAAAGACAGATATGCCATGGTTGATATTGCAGGCAAGCCTGATCTTGATATGATCGCCAAGGCTTATGGTATGGACTATCAGGTAATTGACGGAAGCAGTGATATAGATAAAGAGATAGGACTATTTTTAAAGAATAAACACGCAGTGCTTCTGGAGGTTCTGACAGATCCTATGGATCTTGCCAAGGGCTGATCCTATGTACTGGTGCTGATTTGTGAATGTGATTTTAAGGATCATAGATCATCAGGAAGGATAATGCATATGAAGAAGATATATTCAGTTCTTGTTGAAAACAGGACAGGAGTACTATCCAAAGTAGCGGGTCTTTTTTCAAGAAGATCTTTTAACATTGATTCACTTACTGTTGGCGAAACCGAAGATCCGACTGTTTCAAGGATGACCATTGTATCAAGTGGTGACAAGGCAATCCTGGAGCAGGTTGAGAAGCAGCTCAATAAAAAGCTCGACATAATCAAGGTCAAAACTTTCGATGAACCATCGTCCATCAGTAGAGAGCTTATGCTCATAAAGGTTAAGTACAATAAATCAAATAGACGTGATATAATAGAAAACTGTGAAATTATGAAGGCGCAGATCGTGGATATGTCCAGGTCTTATATGATGATCCAGATCTGTGATGTTCCGGAGCGTTCACAGCTTCTATTGTCCATGCTTAGAGGTATTTCTATCGTGGAAGTAGCACGTACCGGAACTCTTGCCTTGACAAAATGCATTGAAAATGAGAATGGAGGGAAGTAACAACAATGTTTTGTCCAAATTGTGGTAAAGAACTTCCGGATGGAAGCAAGTTCTGCGGCTTTTGCGGAGCAGATATTGCCAAAGAACTTAAAGGGGGATCTTCTGTAGTAGGGGAGAATGTTGAAGCGGGCGCTAGTAACGCATCTTCCGGCAACGAAGCCGGTAATGGCACAGCTTTTTATGCGGGGAATACTGATAATCAGAGTTTTGGCGGATATGATCCTCTTGGTAAAGGTCAGGGGACGAATCAGACAGCTGGAAATCAGTATGGCGGTCAAAATGGAACCGGCCAGTATAACGGTGCTCAGATGGGAAACAGCCAGTATAGCGGCGGTCAGTTTGATAATAACCAGTTTTATAATCCTAATCAGCAGTATACGACCAATCAGCAGTATGGAGGCTATGCTAATGTCAATATGAAGCAGGGCGCTCAGCCTCCCAAGAAGAGCAAAAAGGGCATTATAGCAGCTATAGTATCTGTTGTATTAGTCCTTGTGATTGGCGCATCAGCAGTAGCTTATCATTATTTCACAACCAATAAATCCGATGATAAAGACGATGATGACAAGAAAGACAATGAAGTAGCTGCATCTACATCAACAGAAGATGATGATGTTGCTACAGCTTCTACAACAGCTGCCAGTGATGATGAAGAAGAGATCACCGGAGAAAATGCTTTAGAGCTCGCCTGTGAGAATCTGTCCAAGGCCAAGGATTATAATAGCTATTTCACTTATGAGCTTATCTGTAATGTAGAAGCTCCTGATGAAGGTATATCCGGAACCATTACAGAAAATGGTGAATTTGATATCATTACAGACTTTGACGTAGATTCAAAAGACCCCGATGCAAATATTTTAGAAATGTCAGTCGGTACTGTAACAAGAGATATTTTTGGAGATGAATCCTCAGAAACTATTTATGTAAACAGGGGCGATTTCTCCGGAGAGTTTATTACAAGTATTGAATATGAGTCCGGAGACAAGTTTCAGGCTACTGAAAGTGATACGGTTGATACTGTTTTAGGATTTACAGATTATGATCTGTATAAGGCTAAGCTTCAGGATGAGACCAAGGACATCGGTGGCACAGAGTGCTATGTATATGTAAGCGAAGATACATACGATCAAGGCGGAATAAGTGGTGTATTTACACCTGTTACAGGAATATACAATGGTGAATCTGATCTATGTACAGTAACTATCTATGTATCAACTAAAGATGCGCAGATAGTACAGGTAGATACTGAATTTACAGATTCAGATGGAACATCCCTGGCACAGTCTCTTAATAACTATACCGGAGCTGAAGATTTTGAATTTGAAATTGATACTCTCACCTATAGTCTTGAATTTACAAGTTTTGATACCGGAGCAACACCTGATCCTGACTTCGAAGATCTTGCAGACAAATCTGAGAATGAAAATTTCAGCATCACAATGTATGCAAACGCTATGTTAGAAGAAGGCAATTTTGGAGATTCAGGTTCTGACGATGACTTTACTGATACAGATGATGATGTTACCAAAAATGATGATACAAAATATGTAGAGGATAGTTTTGGTGCACTTACTTACGAAGTCCCTGAAGATTGGGAAGGAACTGAGATGGATTTTGGCGGTTATTCAGGCTATGTCTATGTTCCGGATGCTAATGAGACGACAGTTCTTCTTGTCATGTATCAGGATATAGATATGTCAAGTTTGTCAGACTCTCAGAAGAAGGCTGCTATACATGAATCTGTGCTTACACTTTGCGATTCATATGATCTTTCATCAGATGATATCAAAAAAGGAACTGTAAACGGAGGATATGCCGAGAATGTAAGAGGTACTATAACAGAAAGCGGTACATCTCTTGATATGGATGTTATGGTATTTGAGACCGGTGGTTCAGGACTTGGAGTAGTAATATATGCATCAGAAGATATTGAAAACTCTCAATATCTTGCACAGTATTACCATCTTCTTGAATCGCTGGAATTCTAAGATTTTATAATGTAAGAACCAAGGGATGAGGATCGTATAAGTGTTCAAAGATACTTTAGCCTCATATAACCTTGCATAATGTTAATAATAAAAAGCGCTTTTGTCATTTAAAATGTGGCAAGAGCGTTTTTTATATCAGCATATTCGAAATATCTGTTAATGCAAGGGTATATGCAAATTCTGACTTTAACTATTGGTATTATAAAATGGAAAAAGATCCGGCCTGCAGCATAAGAAATTATGCAAGATCGTAGTATAACACTGTTGACTTTTGTGGTTTAAAGTGATAATGTAATGCAAGACAATAAGTTGGCCGGTGAATGTTGAAAATATAACGGTAATACGTTAACATTAATTTTGTAATGCAAAATTCATTAAATTCTTCATGTTGACGCGTTAAAATTGCACGGATATAATTGACCTAAATTGATGTTTGGGGATTCAAAATTTTCCGGATTTGAACTAAAAATTTTACACTTTAAAGAGGTAAAGAGACATGGCAGATACTGAAGTTAAGACATATAAAAAGGTGTTCCAACTTCTTGTTGATAACACATCAGGAACCCTTAGCAGGATATCCGGTCTCTTCTCAAGAAGAGGATATAACATTGAGAGTATCACAGCCGGTACTACAGCAGATCCTCGTTTTACAAGGATTACAATCGTAGCATCAGGTGATGACGATATTCTGGAGCAGATTGAGAAGCAGGTAGCTAAGCTGGTAGATGTAAGAGATATACATGAACTTAAACCGGGAGACTCTGTATACAGAGAACTTGCTCTTGTCAAAGTTAAGGCTGACGCTCTTCAAAGACAGCAGATCATTACGATGGCCAATGTATTTCGTGGCAATATAGTAGATGTATCCAATGACAGCCTTATCATCGAGATAACAGGTGGCCAGGACAAGATCGAAGCATTCTTGAGACTTCTGGACGGATATACGATCCTTGAGCTTGCACGTACCGGTATAGCAGGTCTTGGTAGAGGCATCGATAGCGTTGTATATCTGGACGAGTGATCTTTATGTTCTATAAATAAGCAAATCATTGATAAGGGTATTTCGTATTGATGGAATAATCCTAAGTTCAGTTAGTATCAAAAGTTTTCAGATACATATATGAAGATATTAAAGTCAAATGATCAGCATTTGAAGCGGATTATCTGATTTAAAATATAACAATGAAATTGTTAACTATATCGATTGTTTAAAAATGATCGATTTAATAAAAAAGATGGAGGATTTAATTATGTCAGAAGCAAGAATTTTTTATCAGGAAGATTGTAACCTTTCTTTACTTGAGGGTAAGAAGATTGCTGTTATCGGTTATGGTTCACAGGGTCATGCTCATGCACTTAACCTTAAGGAATCAGGATGCGATGTAAGAATCGGTCTCTACGAAGGTTCTAAGTCCAAGGCTAAGGCTGAGTCCCAGGGTCTTACAGTTATGAATACAGCTGATGCTGCAAAGTGGGCTGATATAATCATGATCCTCATCAATGATGAGAAGCAGGCTGATATGTACAAGAAGGATATCGAGCCAAACCTTGAAGCAGGCAACATGCTCATGTTCGCACACGGTTTCAACATCAACTACAAGCTCATCCAGCCACCAAAGGATGTAGACGTTACAATGATCGCTCCTAAGGCTCCAGGACATACAGTTCGTTCTGAGTATCAGGCAGGCAAGGGAACACCTTGTCTTGTAGCTGTAGAGCAGGATGCTACAGGTAAGGCTCTTGATCTTGCACTTGCATATGGCGCTGGTATCGGCGGAGCAAGAGCTGGTATCCTTGAGACAACATTCAAGACAGAGACAGAGACTGACCTCTTTGGTGAGCAGGCTGTTCTGTGCGGCGGTGTATGCGCACTTATGCAGACAGGTTTTGAGACACTTGTAGAGGCTGGATATGATCCAAGAAATGCATACTTTGAGTGTATCCATGAGATGAAGCTCATCGTAGATCTTATCTATCAGTCAGGTTTTGCAGGAATGAGATATTCTATCTCTAATACAGCTGAGTACGGTGATTATGTAACAGGTCCTAAGATCATCACACCTGAGACCAAGAAAGCTATGAAGAAGGTTCTTTCTGATATTCAGGATGGAACATTTGCTTCAGAGTTCATTCAGGATATGAAGAATGGACAGATCCACTTCCAGGCTATGAAGAAGAAAGCTGCAGCTCATCCTTCAGAAGTTGTTGGAGCAGAGATCAGAAAGCTTTACAGCTGGAACAACGAAAGCGACAAGCTTGTTAACAACTAATAAAAGGCTTACATTGTAAAAGTCTAAGGATTACGATAAACTAAAGAGGTGGCACCTTGATGGTGACACCTCTTTAATAAAAAGCAGAGATATATACTTTTTGTATGAAATAGCTTTTTGAATATCTGATATGTAATCTAAGGGGAGACTGAATACAATTGGACAAGCAGGATATTATTTCCAAAAATAATAATGTTGTAAGAAACGAAGTAGAAGACAACAAAGTAGAAGTAAAAGCGCATAGTAAGGAATTTGGCAAAGTGAAGATGTGGTTTTGCATGTTTTTCCTTGGCGTTTTCATGTATGTGCTTGCTGCATTATATGTCATTATTAAACATAATGGACTCTTTTTCTATTACGGCGATTATAATGTTCAACAGGTGCCTTTCTATATTCTGGCTCACAGAGCTATAAGGAATGGACAGCTGTTCTGGAACTGGAATCTGGATCTTGGTGGAGATCTTACTGCGGATCTTGCTTTCTATCTTATGGGGAGTCCATTCTTCTGGATCACAATTCCTTTTCCTGAAAGTTTTCTTCCATACATGATGCCTTATCTTATGGCGCTTAAGTATGGCGTAGCATCCGCCAATGCATTCCTTTATATGAGAAGATATACAAGGACCAATCGCGCAGCACAGATTGGAGCGTTACTTTTTGCTTTTTGCGGTTTCAATGCTACTAACATAGTATTCAACCACTTTACAGATGCTGTAGCTTTTTTCCCACTTTTAATGATTGCCTTTGAGAACTTATGTGCATTTGATAACGGACAAAAAGGCTTTAAGATCAGCAGGTCCAGATGGATATTCTTTGCTGTGATGACCTGTGTCTGCAGCGTTGTTAATTATTACTTCTTCTTTGGTCAGGTTATCTTTTTGGGACTTTATTTTATCTTAAGATATGTTCCCGGAAGGAAGATGTCAGATACCGGCAAGAATCTTATAAGACTTATAACTGCAGGTATCACCGGTATTATGGTAGCAGGACTGTTTTTGGTACTTGCTTTTAACGGAGTTGCCGGAAACAGCAGACTTGATAATATACTCCTTGGATACGACATTGTAGTGTATCCAAGCGGATATATGTACTGGGATATCATTAAGAGTATGATAATGCTTCCTGATATCATCGGAAGAGGTACACTGTTTTTTACAACTACTGTCAAGAATGCTTCTCTTGCTGTGTACCTTCCTATGTTTGGACTTGCAGGAGTTATCGCTTACTTTAGAGCTTTTAAGGGGCAGGCTTCCTGGAAGAAGAGGATGCTTATAGCATCTTTGATCATAGCTTTTATACCTGTTTTCAATTCGGCCTTTTCACTTTTTAACTCACAGTATTATGCAAGATGGTTCTATATGCCCATACTTATCATGAGTCTTGTGACCTGTGAGATGGTAGAAAGGGATAGAGGTGAGAATCTTCGAACTGGAACTCTTGCTACGATCATCATGTTCCTTCTGCTTATAATTATTGCTATACTTCCTTCAAGAGATGATGATGGCAATATTGTCTATATGCAGATGGTCTCAAACAGTGATATCTTCTGGAGAGACGTTCTTGGAACAGCTGTTTTTTGCTCGATACTTATACTGATTGTATTCTTATCAAGGAAAATAAAAACCAGAGTGAACTTATCCTTTGCAGGAACTGTATTTGCAGGTTGTATCGGTACTATGATCATACTTATCAATGGAAGCTCACTTATAAGTGATTTTGGTATGGAGCAGTGGAAGCTTCAGATGATCGATACAAGGCCTACTATAGACGAAAGCTCTTTTTCCAGAATAGAGACAGATTCCACATCTACCAATTATGAGATGAGATGGGGGATACCGACTATACACTGCTTTTTGTCTACAGTTCCGTCACAGATATTTGATTTCTATGAAGGCGCAGCAGGTATAACAAGGTCTGTAGAATCTGACTCGCCGCTGACAAGAGCAGGACTCAGAGCACTTTTGTCAGCAAGATATTATGTTGAGAATTCAAGGATCAATGACGATGATGAGTTCTTGAACAATGAAGGTACCCTTGACTATGAGCAGGTTAGCTCATTAGAAGAGATGAACGGATTTACCTTATTTGAAAATACCAATTATATTCCGATGGGATTTACCTTTGACTACTATACATCAGAATCGGACTGGACCGCGGCAGATGCCTCAGATCATGACCTATCTCTTGTCAAAGTTCTGATTCTTCCTGATGAGATAGCCAATACCTATCATGGCAACATGATAAGACTTAGTGCATCAGACATTGCCAATGATGAGATTGATATATATCAGTTCAGATCTTTGTGCAATCAAAGAAGAGCATCTGCATGTACTGCTTTTACTACAACCAAAAATGGATTTGAAGCAGTCACCAAGAATTTTAAAGAGTACGAGCTTGTCTTTTTCTCAGTCCCTAATGTTGAGGGAATGACTGCTACTGTCGATGGCAAGAAAGTTGATATCATAACAGCAGATTACGGGCTTATGGCTATACCGGTGAGCAAGGGAAGTCATACTATAACTGTAAAATATCTGCCAAAAGGTATATACCTTGGTCTTGGCATATCAGTGATCGGAATATTAATACTTATTTCATACATTAGCTTTAGTTATCTTAATAAGAATCAGGAGATTACACAATGAGTGGAATGACTATGAGCCAGAAGATCCTGGCAAAACATGCAGGACTTGACCATGTTGTAGCTGGTCAGCTTATTGAAGCAGATCTGGATCTTGTTCTTGGCAACGATATTACAAGCCCTGTTGCTATAGGCGAGATGAAGAAGTTTAATACAGATGGAGTTTTTGATAAGGACAAGATAGCGCTTGTTCCGGATCATTTCGTCCCTAACAAGGACATTAAGTCAGCTGAAAACTGTAAATGTGTTCGTGAATTTGCAAAAAAGAACAAGATCACTAATTATTTTGAAGTTGGCAAAATGGGTATCGAGCATGCCCTTCTTCCTGAAAGCGGACTGACTGTTCCGGGTGATCTGATAATCGGTGCAGATTCTCATACTTGTACTTATGGAGCACTGGGAGCATTTTCAACTGGCGTGGGTTCTACTGATATGGCTGCCGGTATGGCTACCGGTAAGGCCTGGTTTAAAGTTCCTTCAGCGATAAAATTTGAACTCAAAGGATCTTTTTCCAAATATGTATCAGGTAAGGATCTCATACTTCACATAATCGGAATGATCGGGGTAGACGGAGCACTCTATCAGTCCATGGAATTCACAGGAGAGGGTGTTAAGAGCCTTTCTATGGATGACAGATTCACTATCGCCAACATGGCTATTGAAGCAGGCGGCAAGAACGGAATCTTCCCTGTTGATGAAAAAACTATCGAATACTTAAAAGAGCATGCACCTGGCAAGGAATATGAAGTCTTTGAAGCTGATCCTGATGCAGAGTATGTAAAGACTATAGAGATCGACCTTTCTAAACTTACACCTACAGTTTCATTCCCTCATCTTCCGGAAAATGCCAAGACTTTTGACCAGATAGGTGATATAGAGATAGATCAGGTTGTTATCGGTTCATGTACCAACGGACGTATATCTGACCTTCGCATGGCTGCAGCTATTCTCAAAGACAGACATGTTGCAGATAATGTCAGATGCATAGTCATTCCTGCTACACAGAAGATATATATGCAGGCTCTTAAAGAGGGACTTCTTGAGATATTCATAAATGCAGGTGCCGTAATATCTACACCAACCTGTGGTCCTTGTCTTGGAGGCTATATGGGCGTTTTGGCAAGCAAGGAAAGATGCGTATCTACAACTAATCGTAACTTTGTCGGACGTATGGGAGCTATTGATTCAGAGATATATCTTGCGTCACCTGAAGTTGCAGCGGCAAGTGCTGTAACAGGCAAGATCTCACAGCCATCTGAACTTTGAATATCTCAATACCAGCGATATAAAAAATATCGCTTTGATATCAAAAATATCGCTTTGATATCAAAAAAATAGCTTTGATATAGCCTTTTTGGAGGATAGTTAAAATGGAAAATGCAAACGGTAGAGTTTTTAAATACGGAGATAACGTAGATACTGACGTTATCATACCTGCAAGATATCTTAACAATACAGATCCAAAGGACCTTGCAGCTCACTGCATGGAAGATATCGACAAGGATTTTGTCAGCAAGGTAAATGAAGGGGATATTATTGTTGCCAATAAGAATTTTGGCTGCGGATCATCTCGTGAACACGCACCTATAGCTATTAAGGCTGCAGGCGTATCCTGTGTTATAGCAGAAACCTTCGCCAGGATATTCTACAGGAATGCTATCAATATAGGACTTCCTATAATTGAATGCCCTGAAGCAGCCAGAGAAATTAATTCCGGCGATGTAGTGAATATTGACTTTGATAGTGGTATCATAACTGATGAGACCACCGGCAAGAAATATCAGGGACAGGCATTCCCTGAATTCATGCAGAAGATAATAGACCTCGGAGGCCTCGTAAATTATATTAATACAAAATAATTTTGGAGGTTTGCATGGCAGACGAAGAATTAAGAAAAAAATTTGCGGCTAAAAAGCCTGTGAATTTTAAAGTGGATCCGGCTGAAGGAACACATGTTAAGAAAGTTATAGGCGTAGTATCAGGTAAAGGCGGTGTTGGTAAAAGCTTTGTAACAGCTATGTCAGCATGTGCTATGAACCGTGAAGGTTTTAAGACAGCTATCATGGATGCTGATATTACAGGACCTTCTATACCTAAGATGTTCGGAGTATCAAGCGTCAAGCAGGTCAATGAGAAGGGACTTATAATCCCTGCTTCTTCATCTAAGGGAATAGATATCATGTCTATAAATCTTCTGATGCAGAATGAGACAGACCCTGTTATCTGGAGAGGTCCGGTTATTGCAGGCGTTGTTAAGCAGTTCTGGTCAGAGGTTTGCTGGGGTGATGTAGACTACATGTTTGTAGATATGCCTCCGGGAACAGGCGACGTTCCGCTTACAGTGTTCCAGTCACTTCCTGTTGACGGTATCATTGTAGTAGCTACTCCTCAGGATCTGGTTGCTATGATCGTAGAAAAGGCAGTTAACATGGCAAAGATGATGAACATACCTGTCATCGGACTTGTTGAGAATATGAGTTATATGAAGTGTCCTCATTGCGGCGAGATGATATCTATCTTTGGCGAAAGCAGTCTAGATTCATATGCAGCTTCCAAGGGAATTGATATACTCGGTCGCCTTCCACTTGATTCTTCATTTGCAGGACTTTGCGATAAGGGACAGGTTGAGGATATAGTGTCAGAAGATCTTGATCAGCTCGTATACAGACTTAAGGCTCTCTCAGAATAAGATATGGGGGGATACTGATTTGAAATTCAGACCTAATAAGGACCAGATCACATGGAGTATCACCGGTATAATCACTGCACTTGTTGTAATGCTGCTTTATTACGTTATATTCAAGGGCGGGCATATTATATCCGGAATTCATTCTGTAGTTAATGGTATGGAAGGAATTGTTACTGGCCTTGTACTAGGATATATCCTTTCACCTATCCTTAATTTTATAGAGCAGAAGATCTTAGAGAAAATATGGGAGAAAGCCGGAGCAAAGCGTGATGAGAATGGTGAGTTTCGTCAGAAACAGCTTATAAGAAATATCGCCATTATCATAACCATGACTCTGGTAGTCTTTGTAGTTTGGGCTTTTCTATACTATATCATCCCTCAGATCTATCAGAGTATAAGGGATATTATTCGTAATATCCCTATGTACTATAGAAATATCGACCGTTCGATCAACAGATTTATGGAATCATCTGATCCTGCAACTATAAGTACGGTTAATACAGTAGCAGATCAGATATATATCAGAGTTAACAATTTTATACAAGAGAAAGTCCTTCCCAATATATCAGAGATCATCTCTACGGTATCTGTTCAGGCACTTAATGTTATAAATGTTTTCTTCAACCTGATAGTTGGATTTATTGTAGCTATATATGTGCTTAATGCAAAGGAAGGCTTTTGTGGTAAAGGCAAGAAGATGGCATATGCCTTTTTTAGAGAGGATATTGCCAATGAGGTTATCTCGTCTTCAAGACTTGTTCATACGACTTTTACTGGATTTATTACTGGCAAGATAGTGGATTCTACAATCGTTGGAATACTGTGTTATATTGGCTGTATGGTACTTGACATCCCATATCCTTTGCTTATAGCAGTGATTGTCGGAGTTACTAATATAATTCCTTTCTTTGGACCATATATAGGCGGTTTTCTGGGAGGACTTATACTTATACTCATAAATCCGTTGTCAGCACTTGAATTTATTATATTTGTCATAATACTTCAGCAGATAGACGGCAATATAATAGGACCTAAGATACTTGGAAACTCTACAGGTCTTTCAAGCTTCTGGGTTATTTTTGCTATCATGCTGTTTGGAAGCGTATGGGGATTTGCAGGATGGATACTGGGTGTTCCGATATTTGCCGTTATCTATGCGCTTATTTCAAGGCTTACAGATTATTATCTTGGCAGGAACAATCTTCCTACAGATGAGGATACTTATATAGATACCGCCTATATAGAGGATGGTAAGTTTCATTATCTGGGAGACCCCAACAGCACCAAATACAGAGCCCAGAGAACAGGCTCTTCCTGGAGCAGGATCTTTAGATCCAAACATAAGGATGAACATAAACGCTCTCACAAGGATAGTAACGTAACAGGTACCAAGTTACCTATTGAACATAGTCATGTTACGGAAGATAAGGCTTTGTCTAAAGACAAAACTGAGAATAAAAATGCTGAGGGTGCAGATGTTAAAAAAGATCAAGAATAATTTTGCCAAAAGAGCAAAAGATTGTATTCTTGACAGCTTCTGATTTGGACTTATAATAAATTTAATCAATTTAACATGTTAAAATTGTACAGGTCAAAAGCTTTTATAAATGCTTTTAGGCATGCAATTATGACCTTGTGTCATAATGCGGGAGGCAAATAATAAGAAAAGAGGATTAGGAAATGGCTAAGAAAGAACTTGACTGGAGCAACATCGGCTTTAGTTACATAACTACTGATTACAGATATGTATCTAATTTTAAAGATGGAAAATGGGATGATGGTGAGATAACAACAGATTCTAAGGTTGTATTAAGCGAGGACTCAGGTGTTCTTCACTATGCTCAGGAATGTTTTGAAGGACTTAAAGCATATGAGACAAAGGATGGCAAAATAGTCACTTTCCGTCCTGATCTTAACGCTTCTCGTATGAAGGATTCTGCTGCAAGACTTGAGATGCCTCAGTTCCCTGAAGAGAGATTTTTAAAGGCTGTAGAGGAAGTTGTAGCTGCCAATAAGGACTGGGTTCCACCTTACGGAAGCGGTGCTACACTTTATATCCGTCCTGTTATGTTTGCTACAGGCAATGTAATCGGTGTTAAACCTGCTGATGAATATCAGTTCAGAATCTTCTGTACACCTGTTGGCCCTTACTTCAAGGGTGGTGCTAAGCCGATCGTAGTTAAGATCTCTGACTTCGACAGAGCAGCACCACACGGAACAGGTAATATCAAGGCAGGACTTAACTATGCAATGAGTCTTCATGCTATCGTAACAGCTCATGAAGAAGGCTTTGCTGAGAATGTATATCTTGATGCTGAGTCCAGAACTTACATTGAGGAGACTGGCGGAGCTAATATCATCTTCGTTACTAAGGATGGTGGACTTGTGGTTCCTAAGTCACATACAGATTCTATCCTTCCTTCTATCACAAGAAGATCTATTGTAACTGTAGCAAGAGATATCCTTGGTCTTAACGTAGAAGAAAGACCTGTTAAGCTTTCAGAAGTAGAGAACTTCACTGAGATGGGTCTGTGCGGAACAGCTGCTGTTATAAGCCCTGTTGGCAAGATCAACGATCATGGCAAGGAGATCTGCTTTGCTTCCGGTATGGATGAAATGGGACCTGTTATCAAGAAGCTCTATGATACACTTACCGGTATCCAGATGGGTAGCGTAGAAGCTCCCGAAGGCTGGATTCACGAGATTCCAGTAGAGTAAGAAGGGGAACTTTCCACTTTCGTAGTGGGAGATCCACCCCTTGTAGATATGCAATCATGGATGGTTTAAAAAGTCTTTTCATATCTTGAAGTTGTTATAATTCAAGGCATGATAGATGAACTTTTATATTCTAGGGTCTGAAACTCGCTTTGCTCAGACAGTCAGACCCTAAGAAGAATATAAAACTTCATCTATCAAGCTCTTGAATTTTATAACACCTTCAAAAGACATGAAAATCCTTTTTAAACCATCCATGATCGCATATCTACAAGGGGTGGATCTTTTTACGTAATTGGAAAGTTTGAAAATGCTCTCGTAGGCAGATTTGGCCTAGGAGAGCATTTTATTTAGAGCGCAATGTGCAGCGCATGTTTAAGTTTTTTCTTAGCTTTAATACTGTATCAGTAGATATTATGAATATCTGTTTTAATGATCCTTGTTAGAAGCAACAATAGAAGAGTTCTGGTTTGCGTTGGTGGTTCTCATGAGCTTTATGGCTTCTACTGCGGTTTCGTATATCAGGTACATTTCGTTGCCTTCAGAGGTGCTTCTGTCGCAGCGCTTTAAATTAGCTTCAAAGAACTCACTGGCTTTCTCGACTATGCTTGGGCTTATGATATGGCCGTTGCAGTAAAATGTTCCTGTTCCTTTATCATATCTGTTAGTTCCTTCATAAGTTGTAGCTGCAAATGTTCCTGCTCCCATGGCTGCAGCCAGACCGTTAATAAGGTCACGTCTGTTTGATGTCATGATGTTCCTCTTTCATAATCATAAATAATCACTTCATTGCATTTCGAACCGAAGATTATGATAATCTATCAAGAAACGAAAATCAATCAACAGTTTTCCACAAAAAAATCATTCAAAATTTTTTAAAAATACATCAACTTGTCCAATACATCATTAAGTGCAAAACAGCACGCAATAACGTATCCGTCAGCCTTGAGGAACAGAATTCATCCATTGGAGCTGCACTGGCTGGGGGGAGTTTGAAAAGTATTTTCGCGTTCTTTTGAAGAGGTTATTAAATTCAAGAGCGTGTTATCCGGATATTTATATTCTTCTTAGGGTCTGCATGTCTGAGCGAAGCGAGTTTCAGACCCTAGAATATAAATATCCGGATAACATGCCTTGAATTCTATAACCCCTTCAAGAACGCGAAAATACTTTTCAAACTCCCCCCAGCCAGCGCAGCTCCAATGGATGAATTCTGTTCCCCTAACGGGATACATGCCCCCCTAATACCATTTGTATAGTTTATAAATATAAGATGCAGGCTTGTTATAAGGAAGCCTTGTTTTATGCGGTTTTTAGGGCCGACTATAGCAGGCTATAAAGAGCGCATATTAGACGGCTTGTTTGTATGACACATATAATAACCGACAACAAAGGCATATATACTGACATGTTCTGGTAAAGGCAGTATGAACATATCAGTACGCCCAAACTGAAATATTTTAAAAGGAGATCATAAAATGCAGCCTATAGAAAGACCAAGATATTCGTGCATGCTTGGAGGTGCACTGGCTACTATAAGTTCGCTTCCCGGCGTTGTTCCAATCATACATGGAGCACAGGGATGCGGCGGAGGACTGTCCAATGCTTACTATCTGGGAGGACATCTGGGATCAGGATACTGCGGCGGTGTCAGCATCCCAAGTTCCAACATAGGAGAGAAGGAAGTCATATTCGGAGCAGCCAAGCGCCTAGAAACACAGATTAATTCAACACTTGAAGTGATGAAAGGAGACCTGTTTCTGGTTTTGTCAGCATGTATGACGGACATAATTGGTGAAGATATTGAAAGTGTTATCAGAAATATCAAGAATCCTGATAATGTCCCTGTCAGATATATAGATACAGGAGGTTTTCAGGGCAAGGCTTATGACGGATATGATGAAGTATTTTCATCGCTTTTTGAAGATTATATCCCTAAGGCTAAAAAAGATGAAAAGCTTGTGAATATCCTTGGACAGGTTCCCGGGTACGATCCCTACTTTAGAGGGAATCTTGAAGAGATTGCAAGGCTTCTTAGAGAACTTGGACTTAAGGTTAATACTTTCCTTACCCCCGATCAAAGCCATGAGAACATCTTAAGCGCAGGAGGTGCAGTTCTTAACATAGTCGTAAGTCCATTGTACGGAATAAAAGCAGCAAGGACAGCCAAGAGAGTACATGACATAGATTATCTTGTAACAGATCTCCCTATAGGCGCGGAAGCAACCAAAGAGTTTCTATATAGCATAGGATCTGCTCTTTCTCTTTCTATAGGGGATATAAAAAAGCTTGTGGATAAAGAGAAGAAAAGCTATTACGGCTACCTTGACCGCATAGCAGATTATGTTGCAGATACTGATACACAGAGCTATGCAATAGTTATCGCCAACAGTACAGATGCATTTGCATATGCCAATTATCTTGAAAATGAGATCGGTTATATTCCAAGGTATATTTTTATCACTGATCATCTAACTCAGGAAAAAGAAGAGCTCTTGACATCAAAGCTTGACGAATACGATTTTGGTCAAAAGCCTGAACTTATCTTCGAACAGGATACAACAGCAATCAGAAGATTTATAGAACAGCGTCACCCATACGAGGAATCAGAGGATTATGTAGACCGTCTTTCACCGCTTCTGGTTCTTGGAAGTTCCATAGATTATAAGCTTGCTCAGGAATATAACGGAGTTCTTCTTCCTGTAAGCTATCCCGTTTTTAACATCATATTAAATAAAGGATTTGCAGGCTTTAAAGGCGCAGGAGCGCTGTTTGAGAGCATCCTTAATACACAGCTAACAAGGGAGGTCAAGAAAGTTGTCTGATACAAAAACAAATATAATCCATGTAAATAAATTCCTGCATGATTTCGATAACAGAGAGCCCAAAAGCAGAGAATATACAAGAAATACAACAAATGCCTATGGCGGCAATCTTGATGATATGCTATCAGGAGCCTGCAGCGGGTGCCTTAAGAAATGCAACAGAGATTTTACACAGGCTATCTATTGCCAGAACACAGTATCAACGCTTCTGTCTATGTCCATCAAGGGCTCAGTTATCATTATGCATGGACCTATAGGGTGCGGATCTCAAAATCACAGTCAGGAGAGTAAGCTTAAGCTTGCACTTAAGCAAAGAGGCCTTGATCCTGAGGAAGCTATCTGGCTTAGTAGTAACATGTCTGAGGATGATGTAGTACTTGGCGGCGAGAAACCTCTTAAGGCAGCAATCAAAAAGGCTGACACTCTTTACAATCCCACCTGTATATTCATTCTGAATTCATGTGCTCCCGGAGTAATAGGCGATGACATAGAAGGAATCATAGATTCTGTCAGAGATGAGACCAAGGCTATTCTCGTTCCTCTCCATTGCCCCGGATTCATGGCCAAGGTATTCACTTCAGCATATGACGTGGTATATCACGGAGTCCTTAGGAATTTCAAGTTCACTCATGACGATGGCGAGTTTGGACTTGATCATAACAGCCCTGATTACCTTGCTCAGAAAAAAGAACTTGAAGAGCGCAAGAAAAAGACTGTAAACATCTACGTTGCATCCTCAATTTCAGCATTTGATGAAAAAGAGATGATACGTCTTTTGAATAAGCTAGGGCTCTATGTGAGGACTGTTATCGAATATAACTCTCCGGAAGAACTTAAAGATGTAACGAATGCAGCCCTTAACGTGTGCCTGTGCCATGTGCATGATATATATTTCGTGGAATTCCTTAAGGAAAAATACGGTATGCCCTACGTAACACCTTCTATACCCATCGGCATAAGTTCAACCAATAGCTTTATAAGAGATATAGCTGCATTTTTCGGCCTTGAAAAAGAGGCAGAAGAATTAATTGAAGAAGAAAGCAGGAAGGTATTAAAGGCAGTAGAGCCAATAAAGAATAGACTTCAAGGTAAAACAGCCGTTGTAAGCGGAGGATACTTAAGGATAGGTTCAACAGCCCTTCTTCTAAATGATATAGGAATTCAGGTTCTTGGCTTCAGGCATTTTAACTATGACGAATTCGGGAATGAGCTTTTCAAGGAAGTAAGAGAACGTATAGGCAATGTTACTAACAGCGTATCAACACAGGCATCAGAGCTTGTGAACCTTCTTAAAAGGTTAAAACCAGATCTGTGTATAACCCATACAGGAGCCGGCGTCTGGGTAGAAAAAAGCGGAATACCAACCTTGACTTTATTTTCTGAAAACTTTTCATACTTTGGGTATAACGGCGTATTTGAAGTTGCAAGAAGAGTTGAAAGAACCCTTGCAAACGGCAAGTTCTCAAGAAATCTCAAAGATAATGTAGAACTTCCCTTTAGAAAGGAATGGTATCTCAAGGATCCTTATCACTATATAACGGACTTCAAGCAGAATAATACAGGTAAGTCATATTCGGAAGTATATGCCAAGGAGGAGAATCCTGCTTAAGGGTCTTATAAAGGTCTGGTAAAAGAAATAATAAAAAACAGTCAAAAGAGGAGATATTATGAAAAAGGTTTTAGATATTTAAAAAGTATACTTGTTACCATACTTGCAGCATCGCTTCTTCTAAGTGGATGCGGAAAAGGAGGTGAAGAAAAAGCCTCAGCTGAAGGCGAAGTTTTAAACGTAGCTTATTTTCCCACATCATTTAAGAGTAGCCTAAGCACGATAGCATATGTTAAGGGATTCTTTGAAGAGGAAGGAGTCAATGTCAACCTTGTGAATCTTCAAAGCTCGGCAGATTCACTTGTAGCCCTTCAGGAAGGCAAGATCGATGTTAATCCCCTTGGCATCACCAACACGATTCAGGCCATAGAAGACGGTGAAGGAGGAGTTGTGATCATAGGAGGATCTGCTCAGGCCGGAGGTATCATAATCACTACGCCTGAAAATGCAGACAAATTCAAGGATCTAAATAACTGGAAAGGAGCAACCTGGGCAACCGGAAGAAGCTATACAGGTGACTTCGTTGTAAGGCACTATCTGTCAGAGATTGGAATAGATTCCAATGTGGATGTATCATCTGTTGATCTTGGAGATAACCTCTCTATCATACAGTCTGTATCCAAGGGTGAAGCTGATGTTGGATATATAACTGCAGACGGAGCCAGAACAGCTCTTGACTATGGCCTTGAACTCATAACAGACGTTGATGATATAGAGCATGCATACCCGTGCTGCCGCATAAGTTCAACACAAAATGCCGTAGATACCAAAGGCGACCAGCTTGTAGCATATCTTAGAGCTGTTATAAGAGCATATGATTTCATACTGGCCAATCCTGACGAAACAATAAAAATCTTCACAGACCTTACATCACAGGACGAGGATTATGTTAGAGACGTCCTGTACGGCGACTTTGCATCAGCATATGTTCCTGATCCCGCAAGACAGAAAGTTCTTAACTTTTCGCAGTATCTACTGGAAGCTCAGGCTCTTTCAAGCACAGACGGAATCGAAGAAGCTATCAATGTTGACCTTTACAAGAAGGCTCTTGATCAGATACTGACCAAGTACCCTGACAATGAGAACTACAAGACTCTTCTTGAGATCTATAATGAGTTCGATTCCTGAGAAAAAAGATTATATAAAAGGAAATATCATATAAAAGAAAGGAGACTGCACTATGGGTAAGATAAGATTTCAGAATGTATCTCTTAATTACAGTAATGGAAATACTGTCAAAAACGTACTTGAAAATATAGACCTTGAGATTAATAAAGGGGAATTCGTCTGCGTCATAGGCCCTTCCGGATGTGGCAAAAGTACTCTTTTGTCACTTCTATCAGGGCTTAACAAACCCACAAATGGGACCGTGACTATAGACGGGCAGAAGATCAAAGGCCCCGGGACAGACAGAGGAGTTGTGTTCCAGCATTATTCTCTTTTCCCATGGCTTACTGCCAGAAAAAATATAATCTTTGGCATAAAACAAGCCGGTAAGGAAAAAAATAAGGCAAGGATTCTCAAAAGAGCACAGTACTTCCTTGACAGAGTAGAGCTTTCTGATAGCGGTGACAAGTATCCTTTTGAATTATCAGGCGGTATGCAGCAAAGGGTAGCTCTTGCAAGGACTCTTGCAATGGATACGGATATCCTTCTTATGGATGAGCCTTTTGGAGCTATTGACCCTAAGGTTAGATATGAGCTTCAGGATCTTACGCTTGAGCTTTGCAAGGATGGAGATGCCAAAAAGACTGCTGTGTTCGTAACTCACGATATAGACGAAGCAATCTTCCTTGCAGACAGGATCATATTCATGAGCCCCGGCGGTGCATACAAGGATATCAAAATCCCTGCTTCTATAAGGAATTTGAGAGACAGATCTTTATTATTTGTAAATAAAGACTACAAAAAGTTACATGATGAGCTTGTAGGTCTTTTCTACAACGATGCAGATGAAGGCAAGGGTCGTTCTAAAGCCTCTTACATAGAAGAACATGAAATAGAGGTGGCTGTGTGAATAGAATTGTGAAAATATTATTATCTGTACCGACAGTACTTTTTCTGGCCAACTTACTTATCACGATTCTGGTGGAAGGCAAAAGAGAGGTGGAATCCAATACCGTATATATCGCGGTACTGGTAGGAATCTGGCTTTTATATATTGTTAGGAATATATATACCAAAAATATAGTCAAAAAAGCTTTAATGACATAATCACAGTTATCTACATTGTATTTCTTGCTATCGAGCTTAGTACCAGAGTCTTTGACAGTCTCAACAAGACCCTTTTCCCGGCAATGGAGGATGTTGCCTTTATATTTGCAAAAGACTATCAGATGATGCTTCTGAATATATTAAGCTCACTTGAAATTCTTGTGATTGGCTATGGGATCGCACTTGTTCTGGGCAATTTCCTAGGGCTTATAATCGGCTATAATGACAGGCTGCGGGAGCTATTTTTCCCAATAGCCAAGGTGGTGAGTCCTATACCGCCTATGGTGTACACGCCGTATCTTATTGCGATCCTTCCCAATTTCAACATGGCGTCTATCTCGGTTATTGCCTTTGGACTATTCTGGCCTATATTTATGAATATGATAATACGTATAGAGGGTATGGAAAAAAGGATTCTGGATTCTGCCAGGACTCTCAACGTAGACACGCCTACAATGCTGTTTAAGATAATCCTGCCGTATTCACTTCCGGGGATTATCAAGAGTATCAGGGTTCAGTTCTCGGTTACTTTCATGATCCTGGTGATGGCTGAGATGATAGGAGCTAAGTCAGGTCTTGGGTTCTATGTTAAGAAGTTCTCCGATTATATCGACTTTACAAGGGTGTTTGCAGGTATCATCCTTATAGGCTTTGTGATCGCGGTAGCGAATTCTTTCCTTCAAAAACTTGAAAACAGACTCATTAAGTGGAAGCCCGTGTAATGGAACGTGATCCTCCGCCAGATTGGCATGCGCCAATCTGGCTTTTTTAATTGATGAAAGTACGGCTTGATAATATAATGATGTAAGCATAAAAAACATTTAGGAGGGATTGGTTTGAGACTGATTTTTATAAGGCATGCACAGCCTGATTATTCTATAGATGGGCTTACTGAAAAGGGTAAAGTGGAAGCGCAGCTTCTTGCAAAAAGGACAGCGAACTGGGATGTAGACAGGTTCTTTTGTTCACCTCTGGGTAGAGCGAAAGATACGGCGGAACCTACGCTTAAAGCTCTTAACAGGGAGGCTACGATCTGTGACTGGCTTCAGGAGTTTCATTATAGGGTAGAAGATCCCTATACCAAGGATTTGAGAGTTCCGTGGGATTATTTCCCGGAGTTTTTCACAACTCAGCCTTTAATGCTGGATCCTGATACGTGGTATGACTGTGATCTGTACAAGACCAATCCGGAGATTAAGTCTAAGTGGTTTGAAGTTTGTAACGGGCTTGATGATATCCTTAAGTCATACGGATATACCAGAAACGGCAAGTACTATGATTATAAGAATCCTGATGGACCGGATCTTCCTGCAGAGATAGGTGATATTCAGACAAGGGGCATCATGGAGTATCAGGTAAGGGATGAAGATGACAATAAGACTATAGTTTTCTTCTGTCATCTTGGAGTTGAATGTGTGATGCTTGCCCATCTTCTGTCTATATCACCTGTAACTTTGTGGCATGGGACTTTTGAAGCGCCTTCATCAGTTACAATTGTTAATGCAGAGAAGAGATATCACAATCAGGCCTTTTTCAGAATTCAGGCACTTGGTGACACATCTCACCTTTATGCAGCAGGAGAGTCTGTTTCCGGTTTTGGCGCTTTTTCTACTGTGTTTAGTAAATGATGTTGGCTTTTTGATTTGGCAAAAGATGTTACAGAGTAGGAGATTAGAGTTTTAGCCAAGTGACAATATAAACCTTACAATATTCGATGAATCGTTATGTTATAAAACTGAAATTATGTATTTCGAGATTGTGATGTGAGCCGATTTTCTTGAGTGAATTGCCAGGCGAATCTAAAGACTACCTGCGTCAGGAAATGAAGAATATTCAGCAGTATGAAAAATCTAAAACAATTCTAGCAACTAACAGATAATTAATGATAAATCTATTCCTTCTTAGATGTGTACAAGTCGGGATTTCTATTAAAGATTTCGATCATCTTACTATTTGAACAGTAAATGATATGTATGTTGAAGGCATCAATGACACCAATAATAACTCTGCATTGGCTACACAGGAGGATTTTGATTAGTTCTGACACAAATGATATATCGTGATATAATGAACATATATATGATAATGCAGGAGGGATATATGAGCATTAATGCTAGTAAATTATGTTGTCCATCTTGTGGAGCGGGAATTGATATGGATATTAATGGCAAAAAAAATATCTTTTGCCCATATTGTGGTACGCAGTTTGAAGTTGAAAGTAATGAGATAACAATAAATAGTAATATTAATAAAAATATATATATTCATAAACGCTATACCGATGACGCTGCGATTGAAAAAGAAAGAAGGAAAGAAAAAGAAAGAGCAGATGCTTTTGCTACAACGATAGAAATTCAGAAATTGGAATACAAAAAAGAAAAAAGAACAATGATTATATGCATAGGAATGATGCTTTTGGGCTTCTTGATGATTGCTCTAGTTGGAATCTGGGAAGAGTCTGAGGAAAAATCCAAACTTGCAGATGGTTATATTAAGATTGGCCAATCTTCTAAGGATATGGAAGGAAAAAACTATAAAGTTGTTTCTGAACAGTTGAGAAGCGCCGGCTTTAAGAATATTGTTACTATTGATCTAGAAGATGAAACGTGGTTTTTGCAGAATAACGATGACGTTGAAAGTGTTTCAATCGGAGGTGTTACATCATTCGAAACTGGAGATTTTTTTAATCCTGATGATAAAATCATAATTTCATATCATTAATCGAAGATTAAAAAGCTATCGAAGTAGTAAAGATTAAAGGGGACGCATTTATCGATAAATGCTCCTTGTTTTTTAGCGGCGCACCTTCTGGTTTGAGAAGAGTTCAAAGTGAATTAAACATAATATGTAAATAAAATCATGAACCTTGGTGATGGCGCCAAGGTTCTTTTTTGAATACCAGCCTTGCATTCATACTAATATAAAATATAATATTAGCATGAAAGTTAGTGACGCATATGAATAATATAGAGAACATAGTAGATAATTCTGGAACACTTCTAACAATTGATAATTCCTATGGTCATAAGATCCCTATATATAATCTTGAACGAACTATCTACGATCTTGTAAGATCCAGAAGTTGGTTTGAAATACAGGATTATAAGACGGTGTTAAAGTCATACATTGCTCGAAAGGATAAGGAGCTTAATAAACTTATGGAATATGCAAAATCTTTTCGTATTGATAAAAAAATCAGAGAGTATATGGAGGTAATGCTTTAATGGTTGGTGTTTCTATGCGTTCAACTATGGACAGGTATATTATATCTCCGATGGAAGGATTTAAAACAGGATATTCGTGAGCAAAAACAGGATATTGAAGATGTAAAACAGGACATTCAAGAAACAAAACAGGACATTGAAATACAAGATGGGCTTAATTCAAAGACATAACAGCATATTCGAGACCTGTTTTTGGAATTCGGATACGATAGATTTTTTGGAAAATCGTATGTGCAAAATATTCTTGGAACAACAGCGTCTCCGGCATCTGCTTTAATAAAAAGAATGTTGGAACTGGAGCTGATTTATCCAATGAAAGGTAAGGGGAAAGGAAAGTACATTTTTAAAAATGGATCATAGAATGAAACAAAATGATAGAATTTACACGTTTACCCATACACTGATGCTTCTTGTCGCATCATTTTTCTGGGGGACGACCTTTGTAGCGCAAAGTCTTGGAGCAGAATACGTGGGTGCCGGGACATATCTTGCGCTTAGAACTTATATCGGTATCGCATTCCTCCTACCCTTTGTGATATACAGAGATAGGGAGGAGTATAAGGTCTATAAGAAGGGTTCTTTGAGGAGGGATAATTCAATAGAATCCGCAGATGGTGATATAAAAGCATCGTTTATAGATGGAGCCTCATCTTTATTTAAAGATAAGAGAAAAAAGGAAATAGAAGCCTTTATTAAGGGTGGCCTTCTTGCAGGACTTTTCATATTCCTTGCAAGCTTTGCTCAGCAATACGGCATTGCTTATACATCTGTTGCTAAGGCAGGATTTCTTACAGCTCTATATGTAGTATTTGTGCCTATTATCTCAGTTTTCTTTGGCCGAAAGTTTAATAACAATCTATGGATCTGCATTTCGCTTTCTGTTGTAGGTCTATATCTTCTATGTATGAAGGGGAGCTTCTATCTGGAGATGGGAGATGCCTTGATGGTACTGTCTGCGCTTGGATTTTCAGTTCAGATCCTGGCAGTTTCAAGGTATTCTAAGAGAATTGATCCTGTTAAGCTTACATTATCCCAGTTTATTGTAGAAGCAGCCTTATCAACAGTAGTGATGCTGGTTTTGGAACGTCCTGAACTTAGCTCTATCATAAGCGCGCTTCCCGCGATCCTCTATGCAGGAATCTTTAGTAGCGGCATAGCATATACACTTCAATCACTTGGTCAAAAGAACCTTAATCCTGCAATTGCTTCAATTGCAATGTGTCTTGAGAGCGTATTTGGAACACTGTCCGGCTGGATAGTGCTAGGCCAGAGCTTGTCATTTCGCGAAGCAGCAGGCTGTGTTTTGATGTTTGGAGCAATCGTTCTTTCACAGTTTCTTGGAAGCAGTGATTCTAAAGAGACCTCTAAAAAAAAAAGTGTAATTTCTGATTAAAATATCTTTTGATCCTATACAGGTGGCAAGGAAAATAATATATGGGAAAAGACAAAAAGAAAACTAAAGCGGAATTGATACTTGTTACTGGACTTGTTATAGTAGCTGGATGTATCTACCTGTATTTGCATTTTGTTGGAGCAGTTAAAGGCGCTAAAGTGCAGATTCTGGTAGATGGTGTAGTTACTCAGGAATATGACCTGTATAGTAACCAGACAGTTGCCATCGAGACTGAGAACGGCGGACAGAATATACTGGTTATTGATAATGGTGAGTGTTATCTTGATGATGCCAACTGCCCAGATAAGCTGTGCGTGTCGCAGGGCATCATATCGAAGTCCGGTCAGAGTATCATATGCCTTCCTCACAAAGTGGTTATCACCATAGAAGGCGCTGATGAAGCAGAAGTAGATACTATAGCAAAATAATTGTCATGGAGGAATAAAATGGATTCAATTTTAATTAAAGACACAACAAGAGAGCAAAGAGAACAGATAGTAGCTGAGTCGATCGGCAATATAAACGGATCATGTGATGGCTGCATGTCCGGCCTTGTTGAGATGTATCAGGATTATATTGATGGCAAAAAAGAAATCCGCGATATCAACATGGAGTTCAGGGCTCATTATGAGTCAGGCGTAGAAGGACCTGAAAAAGCAGATTGTGGCTATAAGTATTAAGATAAGTCAAACTTCCCACTTGGATGGACCAACATCTTCATGTAATGCTTTGGGGACTCTGACCCATCCAAGTGGGAAGCTAAGATAATAATATTGAGAGGTGCACAATGCGTACTAGAGCAGCTAATCTTGGATTACTTCTCGGCGTAGCTCTGATTTTATCATACGTCGAATCTCTGATTCCTTTTGCCTTCGGGATTCCGGGGATGAAGCTTGGACTTCCTAATGCAGCAATACTTATTGTATTATATTTATACGGATGGCAACAGGCGCTAATTATAAACGTGCTTAGAATTGTTGTTTCCGGTTTTTTGTTTGGCAGTATGTTCGGCATTTTATTTAGCCTTGCCGGAGCGATCATCAGTTTTGCTGCCATGTGCATCTTTAAAAAGGCAGATTTTTTTTCTATAAAGGGAGTATCAATATGCGGGGGCGTAAGCCACAATATAGGGCAGATGCTTGTGGCGGTATATGTTGTTAAGACAAGTGGCATCCTGTATTATCTTCCGGTTTTGATGATTGGCGGCCTTATAACAGGTATACTTATTGGAATCATAAGTGAGAATATCATTCCCAGAATCAGGAGGGAGGTAATCCTCAGATGAGCTAGTCATGGAGGAATAATATGCTTTTATATCACTACTTTGACAAGAAAACAGGGCCATTTCGAAATCTGTCGGATTTAAGCGAGGAAGAAGCTAGAAAGGTACTTCTGACCATAAAAACTGAAAAACCTGAAACAATGTGTGCCAAAAGGCAGGACAATTATATTGCTGACAGAAGGCGGTTCGAAGAAATACTAAGAAATGAGTTCCTGAAAAAGGGCGGGATCATTGAACGAAAAGCCCCTCATTATCTTGTGGTTGGTGAATGCCCATGGCTACAGAGCTGGTTCGAAGACTGTGATCATATAGTCATAGATACGGATGACTTGGATCTTCGCACAGTTTCTTTTACCTATGGAGATTCTCATCCAACATTCAGCGGCAGAGTCAATGATGGCAAAGAGTACAGAAAGAAAATCTACACATATGATGAGATAATCGGTGTGATAGGAAGGTATGGCCTTCCGCAGGACTGGAATCCTGATGGGAAATATGGTCCTGAACGGTACGTCGAAGCTCATGTGTGGAGTGACAGAGGAATATTTAGTAGCGGCTGTACTGGTTAATAAATATAGGATGATAGACAAGCTTTATAGAATTTGTCGAGGCAAGAGGATATTAACTATGAAAAAGCGAGTGGAAAATGTATTATGTGTACTCCTTTCATGCATTGCAATTACGGTGGCAATAATCGGATTGTTTTACTTAGATGGAGGAGAATCCATTCTTGTAAATAATATTTACGGACAACAGGTCGAATTGTATGGAAAAGGTATCTATGCCTATAATTCTTTGATAACGGTATCAGGCAGATTGGGGGCTGATTGGATTGGAATCCTTTGCGGAATTTTTATGATTTCTTTATGTATATTTTGGAAAAAGCAAATGTGGGCTAATCTTATAAAAACAGCCCAGAGTATGATGTTTGTTTATTATTTTGCCTGCCTTGTATTTAGTATATCTATGAATAGATTGTATTTGTTATATGTGCTTGGATTTGGATTAAGTATTATTTTATCTATTATATTAGTGGAAAATAATTTTAAGCAGATAGTAGTAAAAAAATCATCAAAGGAATGCAAAAATCCGGGAATTAGTTTATGCCTTGGAATATCAGGTCTAGTTACTATTGGGATTTGGATGTCAATGATAGTCCCATGCATAATAGCTGATAATTATGGGGAGTTATTAGGTGTCCTTACAACAGAATCAACATATGCGATAGACTTGGGAATATTGTGCCCTGCCATGATTATATGTGCGATACTTGTTCAAAAGAAAATAGACTTTGGATATAAAATGTCTCCAATATTGTTATATATACTGTTTTGTGTAGGACCAATGGTAATACTTCAGAATATATATTGCTATTTTTTAGGCATATCTGTTTCGATTCCTGCATTTATAGGGACAGTATTATCATTTGTAGTTATGTGTATTTTTGCATTGCTCTTTTTAGTTAAGTCACTACGATTATTGGAAATGGCTAATAGTATTTCATAAATGAATAGCCAAATTCTTTAGGTTAAATCGCAATAAGATCAAACGAAAGGGCAGTTATTGTTATAATTCAAGCTGCTTTTTCGTTTGACCTTACAGCGATTCTAACCTATATTGATCAAAGGTGAACAAAAGACAATTATATAAGAGGATTTAAAGATAGGGTATACAATTAGAATAGCAATTCCAGAAGATGAACAGAGAATTGACAGATAGAATGATAGTATGTGTAAGCGAACAAAATATAATGGATGCTGCTAGTATTCATTCTATATCGTGGAAAGAATCACATAGAGATTTTTGCACTCAGGAGTTTATAGAACTACATTCACCTGAAAGGCAGCAGAAGTACATACACGATAAGATTAACAAAGGAACCAAGTTCTTCATGCTTGTAGATGAAGAGCCTGTGGGTGTCGTTTCTGTAACAGACAGCTTGATTGAGGATCTTTATGTTCTCCCGGAAAAGCAAAAAATGGGATATGGAACGAAATTACTGCAGTTTGCAGTTGATCAATGTTCAGATCCCCCTTCATTATGGATTCTTGAGAACAATGTTAATGCAGAAAGACTTTATTATCGTATGGGCTTTACGAGAACTGGGAGAACCAACACAATTACAGATAAAATTGCTGAAATTGAGTTGTCATTGAAATAAGCTTACACTTTGATCGAGATGGAGGCAAAATGTTTTCAGAAGGATTTCCTATTGAACTTCATGAGGAATATTTAAAAGTGCTTTCTGTAATCAGTAAAAAGACTGTTAATAATGTTTCTTGTGGAATATTAGATGGATATAACTCTGACAAAGAAATCTATTATTTGTCAGATGGAAGTGAAGTGCGATTTCCCTACAGGATGTATTTTGAAGATGATGAGTATGCTTACAGTAGTTTAAACAATATTGAAAAGGCGATATATGACTGTATCTATACAAGACACTGTGATGGCCATATAAGAGAAATGCACCTTAAAAGATTATTAGCTACTGGAATGCAAGAATGGTTCATGCCATACCTATTAAGATTATCATCTGAATACGTAGTTGAGATCGTAGAGCTTTTATATGAAACAATAAAGGATAGGGACAATCAGGCAATACAGGATTTCTGTCATAATAATCCTTTACTTCTAAAATGTGCTTATATAAGAATGACAAGTTATTGGGAATACTATTATAAAGAGCGGTATCCGAAGTTTAAACCGTATGTTGGACGAAAACTATTTAAAGAATGTTTTTCGCCACATACAAATTTTGAAAAATTATAGAAGATTACGAGGATGAAAATGTGATTCGTGAGGCAACAATTGATGATGCTGCCAGAATTGCTGAGATAGATGTAACTCTTCTGCAAATAAACAAATTTGGGGTTGAAAGTGCAAAATATAAATAAATTTGAGATTATAAAGAAATATATCGATGAATACGATTATTGGGAGCTGCTTGCCTGTCATGCACCAAATGACGAATTTGATAGTTACTCGAAACAACTGTCTGAAATGATTACAGAGAAGGATTCGGTTGAAGATATTGCCAAAATGATAGCAACTATCATGGACAAATCGTTTGGAGAAGAAATAAACCCAAAGAAGTTTATTACTACTGCGGGTAAAATAAAAAAAGCATTATATGCGCAGGAGTAAAAACGTTTTAATTCCGGTTTGTTTAAAAAATCAGGTTTTGGAACAGGCGAAAATATGAGTTTTAAATCTATACTAAAAGAATTATTTAAGAGTGACTACAAAATAACTAGCGTAAAAAGATACGATTCCGGCTTGATCAAGGCTCAGACATCTTCTTTAAGATGGGGAGACGATTTTTCTTTGTTATGCATAAAAGAAGAGCAGATCCCTTACGCTAAGAAGTGCCTGGCTTTTTTAGATGCCATTATGGGTATTATGATCCGGATGCAGATCCCAGCATGAATTATGCAGATAAAGAATAGATATATCAATAGGAAGGATACTATGTGAAAAGTAATATTGCTTTGTGGAAAAATATGCAGTGGTAAGAGCTATTATTCAAGAAAATTAAGAGATGAATTAAATGCTGTAATTATATCTCCTGATGAAGCAACCTATGATTTGCTAAATAATGAGCAAGGGGAATTCTATGATATTTTTTCAAAAAGGTTAATTAAGTATTTAACTAAAAAGTTGGAGAAATTGCACAAGCAGGAGCTAACGTAGTTTTTGAAAGAGGCTTATGGTCAAAAACAGAAAGACAAGAAGTCAGAGATTATTATAAAAAATTAGGGATTGATTGTGAGATTCATTATGTATGTGTTGATGATGCAACCTGGAAGCTAAATATTTCTGAAAGAAATAAAAGAGTTCAAGAAGGAAATGGAGGATCGGATTTTTACTTAGATGAAGGTCTTATGGGAAAGCTAGAATCTCTTTGGGAAGAACCAGGTGAAGAAGAATATGATACCTTATATAAGGTAGATAGAAACTAAACGTTAAGATAAATCGATATTTGTAGGGCTCTTCTATAAGCGAAAAGCTTGATAACTTCAAATTGCCAGAGGACATGATGAGAAAGAAATTATTATTATTTATTATTTATGGTTTTATATTTATATCTTTGTTTTATGGATTTAATCTTCAGAAACCTTCACTTTCGGTAGATTTTGGTGATGGTACTATGTACGCAGTATGTTATACAGAAGCGGGAAGGTTAATAAATAATATAGTTAGCGCTATTTTTGAAATCATAATGATTATTCCGTTGATTATAGATTTATTGAATAAAAAAAAAATTAACGTATAAGATATGGCCTATATTGGTTAGTTATACCATTGCCTTGGGTATATGTTTTATTATGATTTTCCATTATAATCCTATAGCAGATTTATCACACAAGGCATTTATATTTTTAATGAAAATGTCGTAAAGATGCAATATTTGGAAATCCTTTGAAACTATGCTTCTTGAATGGTGCAAAAATAGTACCAACAAATTGGAAGGACTGAAGTTTGAAAATGTTCCATTTTCAAACCCAAATTGATGACGCGAGCTCCATCAATTTGAACCATTAGTCACTCGCTTTGCTCGCGACATGAGGTTAAAAAATGGAGAATAAAAAAACGGGATTAAATTCTAATCAGATTAAGCTTATCGCTATTATCGCAATGACAATCGATCATTTGGTATGGACGATATTTCCAGGAACACAGCATATCTGGTATGTATATGCTCTTCATATCATTGGCAGGCTTACTGCTCCGATTATGTGGTTTTTTATTGCAGAGGGGTGTTATTACACGCATAACAGGAAGAAATATATTACGAGATTGTTTATACTCGCGGTTATATCGCATTTTGCATATGATTTTGCATTTGGGATACCGTTTGTTCCACTGTCAACAGGGATATTTAACCAGACAGGTGTAATATGGTCGCTTGCTTGGGCCGTTGTCATTGTTGCGATTCATGACAGTGGGAAGGTCTCAACGCCAGTGGAAATAATTCTTACTGTTATTATAAGTTTAATCGCTTTTCCATCAGATTGGTCAAGCATAGCTGCGATGTGTCCTTTTTATCTGTATCTTCATAGAGGAAACTTTAAGGCACAGGCACGAGATATTGTGTTATGGTCAGCAATCTATGCCTCGGTATATTTTCTGTTTTTGGATAAGCCTTATGGAATACTTCAGATGTTTACTTTCCTCACGATTCCGATTTTGGCAAAATATAACGGAAAGCGTGGTGAGTGGAAGGGCATGAAGTGGCTGTTTTATTTCTACTATCCGGTACACTTGTTTGTTATAGGAATTGTCCGGATTTTGTTGCATGGCAACATATCAACAATCTTTTAAATGCATTATCAACTTCCAGTTTGCAGAGATGCCGTTGGTAAGAGAGGTATGCCATGATACTTGAAACGAAAAGATTGATCCTCCGACCGTGGGAAGAAAGCGATGCGGAGAATTTATTTAAATATGCAAGTCATCCTGATGTGGGACCAATCGCAGGATGGGCGGTTCATACAAGTGTAGAGAATAGCCGTGAAATAATCCGGAGAGTTCTTTCAGCGCCGGAGACCTATGCTGTAGTATTAAAAGAATCAGGCCAGCCTGTTGGCAGCATTGGACTTATGTTTGGGAAAGCCAGCAATATTGGCCTTCCTGATTCAGAAGGTGAAATCGGCTACTGGATCGGAGTTCCGTATTGGGGACGAGGACTGATACCGGAAGCAGTCAGGGAATTGATGCGCTACGGTTTTGAAAACCTGAAACTTAATAAAATATGGTGTGGTTACTTTGATGGGAATGAAAAGTCAAAGCGTGTTCAGGAGAAGTGCGGTTTTCATTATCATCATACGGCCTATAATGTGCCCTGTGCCATAGAGGGTGTTCTCCGAACGGAACACATAACATGCCTTTCCAAAGAGGAATGGCAGTCTGTCAGATAACTTCAAATTGAACAAAATCACTGCACACAGCCTAGGCAGGCCATCGCGCAGCGATTTTGTTCAATCGTGGCTTTTCGAACTGTTACTATAGCTGACAAAACTACGCAAAGTAGGAAATGTAACATTTTTTCATCCCATCTATAATTGCATCACAGGAGAGGAAAAGTATGGAGTGGATATCGTCTTTGCAAAAAGCAATTACCTATATGGAAGAGCATCTTCTTGAGGAAATCAATTATGAGGATGTTGCAAAGCATGTGCACATTTCAAGCTACGAGTTTCATAGAGCTTTCAGCTTCCTAACAGGAATCACAGCGAATGCTTATATCCGAAATCGAAGATTATCTCTGGCCGGAAGTGAACTAGTAGATACTGATATCAGAATCACCGATATTGCACTGAAGTATGGGTACGATACTCCGGAAAGTTTTACAAAAGCTTTCACCCGTTTACATGGCATATCACCTAGCACTGCCAGAGAAGGTAATGCCAAATTAGTACTTTTCAATCCTCTTGTAATAAAAATTACAGTAGATGGAGGAAAAACAATGGAATACATAATCGTACAGGCAGAAGCGAAGAAATTTATAGCATTGGTAAGGAGCTTTAAAACAGAAATCATAAATGATGAGGCCAATCATGATGTGGCGGATTTCTGGACAGAGTGCAATGCCAAGCAGATGCTTTCTCCTATATGGATGCTTAGGGAGGATGGAAAGCGTGACCTATACGGGCTATGCTCACCAACTACTGAAGACTCTGATACTTTTGATTATGGGATTGGAATCATCGTTGATGAGGATACTGCCGATTACAATCCGGAAGAAATCAAAAAAGCAGGCTTTAAAATCTGGGATGTCAATCCTGGTACATATGTAGTTTTTGATTGTAAGGGTGAAAATGGAGACTGCATAGCTAAAACTTGGTCTCAGTTTTATAAAGAGTTCCTTCCACAATCCGGCTACGAAGCATCTGAAGAGACTGATTACGAGCTGTACTTTGATAGTGAGCATGAGTACCTCTTCTGTGAACTTTGGATTCCTGTAAGAAAGAGGTAATAGATGGATAGACCAATCACAACATTGTTCATGCTTATGTCTGTTGATGGGAAAATAAGTACCGGAGCATCAGGAAATACAAGGAAGTTTTTTGAGTTGGTAGCAAGCTTATGACTATAGGTGCCTATAGCATAGATTTATGTCAGTATAGATAAAAAACCAAGCATTGTGGAAGCTTTAGTGGAAAAGAAGAGGTATTATCACATGGAATTATATACAGGAAGACCTGCAGATGAAAAAGGGCGACTTGAAAGGGAGCTACGAGTTTATAACTATCTTGACAAGCTCGGAATAGAATATAAACGTGTAGACCATGAGAGCGCCACAACTATGGAGGCTTGCCTTGAAGTTGACAAGGCACTTGGGACATTGATGTGCAAGAATCTGTTTCTTTGTAACAGACAAAAGACAAGGTTTTATCTGCTCCTTATGCCAGGGGACAAGAAGTTTAAGACCAAAGAGCTTTCAAGCCAGATAGGCTCTGCCAGATTATCTTTTGCTGATGCGGATGATATGCTTAAGTATCTTGATATAGAGCCTGGCGCAGTCAGTGTTATGGGACTTATGAATGATAAGGATAAAGCGGTCACGCTTCTAATAGATGAGGATGTTATTACTGGCGAGTATATCGGGTGTCACCCTTGCGTATGCACTTCCAGTATGAAGATCAAGACTTCTGATATCATGGATAAGTTCCTACCTGCAACTGGGCATGATAAGAAGATTGTACATCTTGTAGGAGAGGACTGAAGCTGAAAAATACCTTTTATCTGGTGGCTAGTGACAAGGCGTAAGGATATGAGAGAAAGGCCGGTGGATCAATTCTTCCAAGTTGGTGCATCCATGCATCGGCCAATATCTGTTCGGGATTATTCTCAGCATTTATGTTATAATTATATCGGTCTGCTATGCAGGCCGTTTTTTTGAATAAAAACTCAAATAGGGAGATCTTATGATAGCATATGTTCAGGGGATTCTTGAAAATCTCGAAATAGATAAAGCGGTAATAGACGTAGGCGGCATCGGATATGAAGTTAATATATCTGCATCAACCTGCGACAGGATGCCGGGGATTGGAGACAATGTTAAGCTCTACACATATATGAACGTGAAGGAAGATGAGATGAGCCTTTTTGGCTTCCTTACAAGAGATGAGATCCGCATGTTCAGGATGCTCATCACTGTAAGTGGTATAGGCCCTAAGGGTGCACTTTCAATTCTTTCTGTATTTGATACAGATGATCTTAGATTTGCAATCCTTGCAGGAGATGTCAAGACAATATCCAAAGCCCCCGGCATTGGCAAAAAGACTGCAGAACGCCTTGTACTTGAACTTCGTGACAAGATATCCAATACAGATATCACAGGCACAGAAGGTATAGGACAGGCAGCAGGCAGTGCATCTACCGGCAAATCTTCAGGCGAAGATGCATCTTCAAGAGATGAAGCCGTTGAAGCTCTCGCTGCCCTTGGCTATAACGCTACAGACGCCATGAAAGCTGTTAGAAAAGTTCTTTCGGCTTCGGATGAAAAACTTGATACCGAGGCTATATTAAAGCTTGCACTTAAAGAACTCTTTTAAAAATGTAATGCTTTATATTAAGACTTAAGAATGCAGTATAAACAGCTGATGCAGATTTATATACTGTCTACCCCCTGTAAAGATTTTTGGGATGCTGGTTCGTCCAAATGGGGAGCTTTAGTAAAATTAGAATAAATCAATATAAACACGAGGATAGATATGGCCAAAAGAACCATTCAAACAGAAAAAAACTCTAAAAATATGATGGATGCCGGCTTTACCGGAGAAGATGCAGGCGTTGAAAGCTCTCTTCGTCCCAAGAGCCTTGATAAATACATAGGTCAGGAGAAGATCAAAAAGAGCCTTAAGATCTACATAGAAGCTGCCAAGGAGCGTGGAGACAGCCTTGATCACATCCTTTTTTACGGACCTCCCGGACTTGGTAAGACAACTCTTGCACAGATCATGGCTCATGAGATGGGAGTAAATATCAAGATCACATCAGGCCCTGCAATAGAAAAGCCGGGAGAGATGGCAGCAATCCTTAACAGCCTTCAGGAAGGTGATATTCTATTCGTTGATGAGATCCACAGAATATCCCGCCAGGTAGAAGAAGTGCTGTATCCAGCTATGGAAGACTTTGCAATAGACATCATGATCGGCAAAGGCCCTACAGCAAGATCTATCCGTCTTGATCTTCCAAGGTTTACTCTTGTTGGAGCTACAACAAGAGCGGGTATGCTGTCTGCGCCTCTTAGAGACAGATTCGGCATGATCCACAGGATGGAATTCTATAATGAAAAAGAGTTATCGCAGATCATAATCCAGTCTGCAAAAGTTCTTGGAATCGAAGTTGGCGAAGAAAGCGCCATAGAGATGGCAAGAAGAAGCCGTGGAACACCCAGACTTGCAAACCGCACACTTAAACGTGTACGAGACTATGCTCAGGTTAGGAATAATGGTATTGTTTCAATTGATATAGTAAGAGAAGCTCTGAATCTACTGGAAGTAGATGATATGGGACTTGACCACACAGACCACGAGATCTTAAAGACTATGATAGAGAAGTTCGGCGGAGGCCCTGTTGGTCTTGACACTCTGGCAGCTGCTATAGGTGAAGATGCCGGAACTATAGAAGATGTATATGAGCCCTATCTTATCAAATGCGGATTCATCAATAGAACTCCCAGAGGCCGCGTGGTAACACAACCGGGGTACGAGCAGATGGGACTAAAGATGCCGGAAGACTCTGATAATAAATGATATAAAAGTCCTGGTTGGGGCGTGTAGTATCCTCAATAAATAGAACTAAAAAAGATATGAAATAAAAAAATAGGATATATCAATAATATGGATTGCATAAAGATAATATATGGCATTCGGACTGATAGTGAAGGGCGGTGCATTCATTATCACAGTCATAAAGATGTGATAGCCAATAAATGCAATAAATGCGGTAAATTTTATGCCTGCTATAAATGCCACGATGAACTTGAAGACCATAAATTTGAGCCTGTAGATCCTGACGAGAAGGATACAGTTATGTGCGGCGCTTGTGGAAGGCTTTATAGCTATAATGAGTATTCATGTATTGAAAGGTGTCTTGACTGCGGTCATGAATATAACCCGGGATGTTCTTTGCATAAATCTATATATGCTGCAAGGTAAAATGGATTTTAATATCAAAATTTTTGGGTACACTAATTATATATGATTTGGAGTTTGATATGCAAAATAAAAATAAATACAATAAGACACTACTTGCCTGTTATCTTGGTTTTGTAGTTCAGGCTATCTGTGCCAATTTTGTTCCGCTGCTTTATATTGTATTTCACGATAATTACAATATTTCATTTGGGCAGCTGGCGCTTATTTCAACGACATTCTTTTTTACCCAGCTTATAGTTGATTATATATGCGGAAGAGTTGTAGACAAGATAGGATATAGACCTAGTATTGTTGCTTCGGAGATAACCTGCTGCGCGGGATTATCACTACTTGCAGTACTGCCGGATATAATGCCGTCGCCTTTTATAGGTATACTTATCTGTGTCACGATATATGCTATAGGTAGTGGTCTTATAGAAGTTCTGGTGAGTCCTATAATCGAAGCCTGTCCTTTTGATAATAAAGACGTTATGATGAGTCTTCTTCACTCGTTTTATTGTTGGGGAACTGTAGGCGTAATCCTTATTTCTACAATATTTTTTAAATTCTTTGGAATAGGTAACTGGAAGTTATTGGCTATTCTTTGGGCTATTGTCCCATTTTATAACATCTTTAATTTTGCAACCTGCCCTATAGAAAAGCTCGTGGATGATGGTCAGAGTATGACTATGGGAGAGCTGCTTAGATCAAAGACATTCTGGCTTTTTATATTGCTGATGGTCTGCGCAGGATCTTCTGAGATATCTATGTCTCAGTGGGCATCTGCTTTTGTGGAGTCGGCACTTCATATGTCCAAGGCAGTTGGAGATCTTGCAGGCCCTTGCGGATTTGCTGTTCTTATGGGAATAAGTAGAACTTTGTACGGCAAATTTGGCGAGAAGATCGACCTTACAGGTTTTATGATTGCTTCCGGTATTCTTTGTTTGATATGTTATTTACTGGCAGCTTTGTCCAAGGCGCCTGTAATGGGACTTGTTGGCTGCGCTTTATGTGGATTTTCAGTTGGTATCATGTGGCCTGGATCCATTAGCATATCTTCTAAAGTTATCCCAAGGGGAGGTACAGCGATGTTTGCACTTCTTGCTCTTGCAGGAGATTTGGGCGGTGCTTCCGGACCTGCGATCATAGGCTATGTATCCCAGTTTGCAGGCAACAACATACAGGCCGGGATTCTTTCCGGCATCGGTTTTCCGATTGTCTTGGTCATATGTGTACTGGTTATTAAAAGAGTAAAAAACAATGATATTCTATGAACTGATGAATCTATATATTGCCTATCCCAGTAAAACCCTTGGTGATACTGCACCGTCCAAGTGGAAAGTTTGAGTAATTAATCTTAGTTTTTTGGAGTGTTATTTATGAGTTCTGATATAGCAGTAATATTCGATATGGACGGCGTCCTTCTTGATACAGAGATGATATATATGAAAGCCTGGGAAGAGCGTGCGAGGCAGACTTTACTTGATGTGGACTTTGTACGAGATATGGTTCTTGCCTGTACAGGTACTACATCTGCCATGACAAAAGAGATCATGATCCAAAGACTTGGCAGTATAGAGGCTTATGAAGAAGGTGTTACATATACAAGAAACTATTTTCACAAATATATTAATGACAATGGTATACCTGTAAAAAAATACGTTCGAGATATCTTGCAGTATCTAAATAGTAATAATATACCAACAGGCCTTGCATCATCCACGAAAGAAGCTATCGTCAGACAGGAGATAAGCGAAGCCGGAATTATCGACTATTTTACAGTGATACTTGGCGGTGACAATGTTGTAAACGGCAAGCCTGCCCCTGACATATTCCTTGACTGCGCGTCAAAACTGAAAGCGGATCCCAAGAACTGCTATGTGATAGAAGATTCTTTTAACGGAATAAGAGCAGCATATGCGGCTGGCATGCATCCTATAATGGTTCCTGATCTAAGGCAGCCGGATGATGAGATCAGATCATACTGCGACGCGGTACTTCCTGATCTTAATGAAGTTATGGCTTTTATAAGAAGTAAGCTTAAGTCTGATCAGTGATGCCAGCTCGTCCAAGTAGGAAGGTTTACTGACGATAAACTAATTCCCCAGATTTATAAGCAGCGTCAGTTCATCATATGGGACTATGATCTGCGGATATCCTTCGGCATAGGGAGAGATTTCGTATGAGGCAAATCTCACGCCCACACCCTCCGGCGTCAGGAACCAGTTAAAGTCATTGTCCGTATAGGAATCGCGTATCTGCTCAATAGTCCCATCATATCCGCTAAAAAGTGATCCCTCATCAAGATCGTACACATGATCACATACAAGCTCTACAAATTCTGACTGTGACTGGCCGATGACATCGCTAAGTGCAAGAATCTTCCCGTCTTGCATGTCAAGAGTATAAGAGTACTGCCAGCCGATACCATGAGCACCTCCCCAGTACTGATAATCACTGGTAGTCAGGCATACATATCTTGAATCATAGTAGCTAAGTCCTGCGTAGCGATATGTATAGTTATATGGATATATATCCATAGGAGAGTATTCATCATAGGCATCCTGACTTAAAGCTATCTCCCCGGCCTCTTTTACAGAAGACTTGGCCATATCTGTAACATCCAGATTGTCAAGTATTGTCTCATTGAAAGATATAAAGTCATCTGATGTTGCCGGAAGCTGTGGTACTACAAGGTCAGAATAGAAAGTCATTACATCATAGTTATCATCTGTGTAGAAATAAGCATTGTGGAGAGTCTTAAAGGTTATGCCATACTGTTCGAGAATACCCACACTTGATTCAAGTCCATAATCAGGAGATGCCAGTACGATTTGGCTGCTCATATTATCATAAGGCATATAGCATAGACTATAACTTGAATCGGCGTAGTTGAGATACATCAAGCCGTCCTTGGTAAAATTTAAAACCTTAAGTCCGAAATCATTGTCCGGATCTTCACCTTCTGTGATATTCACAAAAGGTTCTATGCTACCATCAGACAGGCTTATCTTCAAGATGTCATATACATAATTCGGAACAGGATTCTCTGTAAGAGGGTGTCTTATCATTACAAAAATATTGTTGTCGTCATAATCAATAACACTAAAGTAAGAAGAATGCGCATATCCCATGGATTTAAGTTCTTCTTTGGTAAGAAGATCGTTTCTCTCACCTGAATTTATATCAATTGTATACAGATTATTATCAATAAGATTATTGCTCTGAATCATTACAAGCTTGTCTTTTGTGATTGCAGCTACATCATCTCCGCTTATATCAGCAATCTTTCTGGCATTATTATTGTCTTTTGGAATAAAATACAAGGACGCCTGATTGCCTGCGCTATCTGTAGTATATATGCCTCCATAATAGTCTATAGAAGAAGGCGAGTAGATATAATCGCCATAATCAAGATGTACAGGAACAAGGTTATCACCAAGGCTTAGATCAAGATCCGAGAAGTCGCCGCATTCTTCACCCAAAGAGCCGTCGTCATTTATCTTATAACCTTCGAATAAGATGTTATTGTCAAGGTCAAAACTATAGACATACAAAGCACCATTATGTATATCTATACCACTTGTATATCCGACCTTGGTCTTATAAGAGAGCTTGGAGATGGCTCCGTTTGTGTCTATTCTATATACATATTCGTTGTAATCGGCAAGATCTTCACCGATCAGATATATATTGTCATTGTATATCAGGATATTATCAGGATGGCTTGCCTGTAGATCCAGACTATCATTTGGAAAAAGACATACAGTCTCATCAGGATTTTCTTTAGATGTACGCCATAATTTGGAATTAAAGCAATAGTAATAGTAGCTTTCGTCTTCTTTTATTTTCTCATTAAAATTAAGTTTCCTTGACTGGGAATTAAGATTTATGGTACCATTTGTAGCTTCTGTGGTATCAGGGCCAAAAGATGCGGCCAAATTGCTATTATCAGATGAGTTATCTGTAATGCTGTTAGAAGAGCCTGACTCTTTAGAGCCTATCATAGGAGATGTGCATGAACATAGTGAAAGTGTAAGAGTAAGAGATGTTGTCAAAAATAACCTGGAGAATTTACCATTATTACTCATAAATACCAACCTCATTATGATATGTATTATTAAGGGGAATTACATAAGGATGTACTTCTATTCCCCCGTTTACAGGATGTAAACAGGGAATGTATAGAAATACAAGGATGCACTTCTATTCCCGTTTACAGGATGTAAACAGGGAATGTCCAGAAGTGCATGGATGCACTTCTATTCCCCCGTATAATGTTTGTTATAATATACAATCCTTGGTTGCGTCAAGGCTTCCATGAGTTTATAATCATAATGAGACTTTGAAAGTTCAATATTTCTGGGGAGGAAGATCAATGGCAGCAAAAACCGATGCACAAGTCATCATTGGCGGAAGGGTGCTAACATTAAGCGGTTATGAAAGTGAAGAGTATCTTCAGAAGGTGGCATCATACCTTAATGGCAAGATATCAGACTGCAGCAAGATTGAAGGATTTAACAGACAGCCTGTGGATCTTCAGGCGATCCTCCTTCAGCTCAATATAGCAGACGATTATTTTAAGGCCAAGAAGCAGATATCTCTTCTTGAAGAGCAGGCCACAGAGAAAGAGAAAGAACTCTATGACCTTAAGCATGAGCTTATAGCTTCTCAGATCAAGCTTGAGAACACTGAGAAGAATGTAAAAAATCTTGAAAAGAATCTTGAAGAGGATTCAAGAAAGATAATACAGCTTGAAACAGAGTTAAAAAACAAAGTCACACCTATAGGTTCCGGCAAAAGGCATTAAGCCATAAGGCGCCTGTTTTACTCGCGACATGAGGTTAAGTATGAAAATGTTCCATTTTCATACCCAAATTAGTGTAGCAAGCTCCACTAATTTGAACCATTAGCCGCTCACTTTGTTCGCGACATGAGGTTAAGTATTGTGTGATACGAGGAATTATATGAAAGATTTACAACGCCCGGAGCTCCTTGCTCCGGCCGGTAATTATGAAGCATTTTTAGGTGCGATATCTGCAGGAGCAGATGCCGTATATCTTGGCGGCCAGAAGTTTGGCGCCAGAGCCTATGCTGACAATTTTGACACGCAGCAGGTCATTAGAGCTATAAATTATGCTCATCTATATGGCAGGAAGCTTTATATGACTGTTAATACGCTGGTCAAGGAAGAAGAATTCGATGACCTGTACGATTATCTTGCGCCTTTCGCACAAGCGGGGCTTGATGGAGTGATCGTACAGGATTTTGGTGTTTGGGGATTTGTAAAAGAGCATTTTCCAAACGTTGAGCTTCACGCAAGTACTCAGATGGCTGTAACAGGCGTATATGGAGCCAGGCTTCTTAAAAAGATGGGCGCAGTAAGAGTTGTTCCTGCTAGAGAATTGTCGCTGCAGGAGATGATCGACATCAAAGAAAAGGCCGGGATTGAAGTAGAAGCCTTCATCCACGGAGCTATGTGTTATTGTTATTCCGGCATGTGCCTTTTTTCCTCAATTGTAGGAGGCAGATCCGGCAACAGAGGAAGGTGCGCACAGCCTTGCAGACTGCCATATATTGTTCATGGCGGATTATCACAAAGCGCTAATGACAGGAACTTTTCCCCAAGCGATAACACAAGCGAAGATGATGAGTATTATCCACTGTCCCTTAAGGATATGTGTACTATAGAGATAATCCCAAGTCTTATAGAAGCAGGCATTGACTCTTTCAAGATTGAAGGTCGTATGAAAAAGCCCGAATATGTCGCCGGAGTTGTATCTATATACAGAAAGTATATAGATAAGTATCTTGAAGATCCTAAAGCTCCTTTTAAAGTTGATCCCAAAGATCTTGATGTATTAAGACATTTGTATCTTAGGACTGAGATAAGTCAGGGCTATTATCAAAGACATAATTCCAGAGACATGGTAACATTGTCATCTCCCAGCTACAGCGGTTCTGATGATAGGCTTATTGCAAGTATCAGGGATACATATCTTACCGGCGAGAAGAAGAGAGAGATCGAGGCATACGGATATTTCCATCCCGGATGTGAGTCTATGCTGACTTTGAGCTTGGGCGATGTGTCTGTAACTGTATCCGGACAGGTTGTTCAGGAGGCTTCCAAACGTCCTTTGTCCAAAGAGGATTTTGCGCAGCGTATCATGAAGCTTGGAGATACATTCTTTGAACTAAGAAAAGAGGATCTTACAATCGATATGGATGAAAGTGATCCTGGTATCTTCATGCCGGTTAAAGAGATCAACGAACTTAGGAGAAGTGCCTGCGAGAAGCTTTTGCAGGAATTATCCAGGAAAGCTTAAGTATATCGTAATAAGGATATTCGAGTATCAAAACAAAAAATACTAAAAAAATAAATAATATGAAAAAATTATAAATAAACAACTTCATATTCTGGTCAGCAATATGGAACAGCTCAAAGCGGTTGTTTCTATGAACATAAAGCCTCAGCGCTTATACATTGACTATCATATGCTTTTGGATGAGGTTCCTTCGCTTGCTACACAGGTATCAGATGATATAGATATCTATGTGGCACTTCCATATATGATGAGAAATGAGACAGGCCTTGAAGGAATCAGGGATATACAGCGCATTTGGAAATCCTGCAGTTCTTTTTCCAAGGGATTTCTTGTAAGGAATTTGGAAGAACTTGCATTTCTTTCTTTAAACGAAGACGGAACTTTTGATGGTCGTATAATATGTGACTATGGTATCTATATGTGGAATCACGGCGCAGCTGATCTTGTTTTTGGACAGATGCGTGTTGATGAAGGCTGTATACCGTATGAACTTAACAGACATGAGCTTGGTGAAGTCCTTAAGTCTATTGATGGCAAAGCTGATTATGTCTTTTCTTCCTGTATATACGGATATATACCTATGATGGTATCTGCCGGATGCGTGAAGAAGACTATGAATAATTGCTCCGGACGGTTTGGAACCAACTATACGGCATATGACAGTATTACAGACAGGAAGAATAATTCCATGAAGGTGCTGACAGACTGTCGTCAGTGTCTTAATATTATCTACAATAGTGTTCCACTTTCTCTTCACAAACAGATAGAGAGCCTATCTAAAGAGAATGGTATTACTGCTTTCAGGATTGATCTTTCGACAGAAAGTGGCAGGGATGCTAAGTTGATATTGGATTTCTGGGAGGAGATCCTTGAAGGCGGCCGTGGCGAAGCTCCATATAAGGAATATACTACTGGACATTATAAAAGAGGAACAGAGTAAAATTGGGAGAAGTTTTTGAATGAGGTTATATATTGTTGAGATTTCGAAGTATGTTATCGCCATACTTAGCTGTCTCTTTGCAATGTGCGGTTTTATCGCACTTAAGTTTAAGAGTGAGAAAAAGAGAGCACCGATATACGCACTTCAGATAATCATGCAGGTAATTATACTTGTTCTTAGTTTTATTACCATAGTTTTACGTACAGGTAACTTAAACTATATTTTTTATGGAATCGGTATAGTGCTTGTATTGTCGAGTCTTTTGCTTTTATTCAGCGCATTTTTTCCTGACGGCAATAAACTGATCATTAATAATGCCGCCTTTCTTATGATGACGTCTGTCATCATGCTGATGAGGATAGATTCCGGTAAGGCATTACGGCAGATGATCATTGCAGGTGTATCCATCGTTGCAATGTTTATTGTATGTGAGATTGTATACAAGCTGCCGGTATTAACAAACCTTACGTGGGCTTATGCGATTTTGGGAGCTGTTTTTCTCGGAATCGTACTTCTGTGCGGTTCAATTACCAATGGTTCATATATTTCTTTTACCGCCTTCGGTGTTACATTCCAGCCTTCTGAATTTGTAAAGCTTATCTTTATATTCTTTTTGTCGTGCGTTTTGTGCAGGGCTGCAACTATCAAGGAGGCATTGATCACTTTTGGAGTAGCTATGGTCTATATTCTTATCCTTATGATGAGTAGAGACCTGGGTGCATCTGCGATACTTTTTATCATATATCTTGCAGTTTTATTTGTAGCATCAAGGAATCCTGCCTATCTTCTTGCCGGAGTGGGGATAGGTATGGTCGGAGCTATTGCAGGATTTATGCTTTTCAGACACGTAAGAGTCCGCGTGCAGGCTTGGCTTGATCCATGGTCTACGATTGAATCAACAGGATATCAGCTTACACAGTCACTTTTTGGCATAAGTTCAGGCGGATGGTTTGGACTTGGACTTTTTAAGGGCAATCCTCAGACTATTCCTTACGTAGAAGATGACTTTATCTTTTCTGCTATAGCAGAGGAGTTTGGCATTATTTACAGTATCTCCATGATACTTGTTGTGATATCTATGTTCCTTATGATGCTTTTGGAAGCATCAAGGCTCAGGGATAGATGGTCCAAATATATTGACTGTGGTATTGCAGTATGGCTTATCTTTCAGACTTTCCTTACAGTAGGCGGAGGATCTAAATTCATACCTCTTACGGGTGTCACACTTCCGCTTGTAAGCTATGGCGGAACCTCTCTTATGGTCACAATGTTGTCTATAGGTGTATTTGAAGCAACATGTCTTATAAGAGTTGATGAACATTATGAGGCTCTGGAGAGATACAGACAAGCTCAGGCAATGTCACACGATTATCAGGACTGATGGACATCTTTGGTCTAAGTATATAGCCTATGGAGGCAGACAGATTTGAATAACAATAAAGCAATCACATTTTTAGCTGTATTTTTTACAGGGCTTGTTGCTACAATGCTTGTGTATATAGGCTGGTACAGCTATGCTAACAGAGTTGAATTTGTAATGAATGATTATAACAAGCGTGCATCTCAGCTTCAGGAAGAGAATAGCAGAGGATCCATAATATCTTCTGATGGCAAGGAACTGGCACTTACAGTAACTGACGAAGAGGGCAATGAAGTAAGGTCTTATCCTTATTCCAATCAGTTTGCTCATGTTGTAGGTTATGCAGACATGGGTGGTATGGGGATAGAAAAGTCGATGAAATACTACCTGATCAACTGTAATTCATCGCTTGCAACCAAGGCTTCTTATGATGATAAGGGACTTAAGTTCCCGGGAGATAATGTATATACCACTATTAATGCAAGCCTTCAGGTCCTTGCATATTATTCTCTTGGAGATTACAACGGAGCTGTCATCATCTCGGATCCCAATACCGGAGCTATACTGGCTATGGTTTCAAAGCCTGATTTTAATCCCAATACGATCAAGGCTGACTGGAATACACTATCCAATGATAAGACTACAGCAGCTCTTGTTAATAGAAGTACTCAGGGATTGTATCCGCCGGGATCAACCTTTAAGATTGTTACTTCATTGGAGTTCTTGCGAGAGAATCCTACTACATATGGCGAATATACATTTTCTTGTAAAGGATCTCTTACTGTTAACGGAGCTTCTATCAAGTGTTATCACAATCAGGTTCACGGAGGCCTTGATTTTTTCTCATCATTTGCCAAGTCCTGTAACTCCTCTTACGCCAATATCGGTCTTTCACTTGATCAGACTATGTTTGCGAAGACTTTGGATGAACTTATGTTCAATGAGGAACTGCCGGTTGACTTTCCATATTCAAAAAGTATAGCAACTGCAAGTACCTCTCTTTCAGCCGAAGACAAGATGCAGCTTTCGATAGGCCAGGGCGCTACCAGCGTATCGCCTCTTCATATGAATATGATAACAATGGCAATAGCCAATGGCGGAACACTTATGAAGCCTTATCTGGTATCCGGTGTTAAGTCAGCTGATGGTAAGGCTGTAGAGACTTTTAATCCTCAGGAGTACGGCCAGCTTATGACTTCAGACGAAGCTGCGACTCTTACACAGATGATGGAGCAGGTAGTGCAGTCAGGTACAGCTACAGGTCTTGCAGACTCTCCGTACAATGCAGTAGGCAAGACAGGCTCAGCGGAGTATTCATCATCGTCTTCAGATTCACATGCATGGTTTACCGGATTTGCTCCTAAGGATGATCCGCAGATTTGTGTTACAATAATTATGGAAAAAGCAGGAAGCGGCGGACATATGGCTGTTCCTGTTGCTAAGCGTATATTTGATGAGTATTTTGGAGTTAATTCTTTGAATTAATGGGAGAACTTTTTGAAAAAACATTATTGCGAATTTGATAAAAATTTATATGTCGGACAGTCTCTTAAGAATCTCCCTCTGGTAAAATGGAAAATGCAGCACGGAGCAGGGCAACTGTCTGTATATGCCATATGCAAAGCAGGGAATCCTCATGACCAGCTTGATATCATTCACTGCGGGGTGCTGACTCAGAAGTTCTTTAGGAACAATCCTGTCCATGTGTACGGGCTTGCTGCAGGATATACAGAAGCCCTGGATATGGTGGTGATGATATCCGTACGTGCTTCAGAATGCGGTATGGACGGTGATCTTTTGGGATATCTTGAGACAATGGGAGCACAGGAGGAAGAAGAGTGATACTGGGGACTTTTCTTAGCATTTTAAAAATAATAGGCATCGCTTTGCTGGTGATCCTTTTGGTAATACTTGCCCTCCTTCTTATTATTTTATTTGTTCCTTTGAGGTACAGAGCCAAAGCAGTTATAGGAAGGATCGACATTGATAAGTTATCTGAATTGTCAGATGAAGGCTCCGGCGATGACACTGATCATGGCTTGGAAGAAGCTGCGCCGAATGATCCTAAGAGCTATGTTTTAGACAAGATTGACTGCAAGGCTTCTTTTAGCTGGCTATTACATCTTGTAAGAGGCGGCATCGGATATCCGGAGAATACCAGCTTTTGGCTAAAGGTCCTTTTCTTTAAGATTCTTCCAAAATCTGAAGAAAAGAAGCAAAGGAAAGAGGAAAAGACAAGAAGAAAAGAAGAAAAGAAGAGCCAGGCCAAATTAGAAAAGGCAATGGATAATGCCGGTTCCTATGAAGAAGTTTCTGACCAAAGCTCAAAAGATGCAGGTAATCAGGAATCATTAAATGACCAAAATAAATCAAATAATAAAAAGTCCTCTGAAAATAAGACTTCAGATATTAGTGCTTCAAATATTGAGGCTTCTGATAAAAAGGATGTATCCGGCGATTTAGATACATCTGATGATGGAAATGTTCATAAAGATGATTCTGAAAATGATCATGAAAATGATTATAGAAATGATCATGGAAATGATGCAGCAGAAGATGATAATGATTCGGAAGAATTGGAAGATAAAGAAGACATTGATATTTTTACTTTCTTTGATTTTATAGAAAAGATGGCAGACCTTTTCGAGAAGGCTCTGGACTTTCTTGAAAAGCCCGGAGAGGCTGTAGAAAAAGCTTTCTATACAATATCAAGGGCATATGATAAAATGGATTTGATCAAGGATCTGCTTGATAGTCCTACATTTGAGAGGGCTTTTTTACGTGCAAAAAAGGATCTATATCTTGTACTAAGGCATATTATGCCGGGTAAGATAGATGCCGATATATTACTGGGTATCGGAGATCCTGCGTCCATGGGCAAGCTCCTTGCAGGCGTAAGTGTTGTTAATACCTTTAACGACTATGATATCTGGCTTGAACCTGATTTTGAGAACAAGGTAGTAGAAGCCAGTGTCGATATCAAAGGCAGAATAGCTCTTTGGAGGCTTTTATTATCAGCAGCCAGAGTTTATTTTAATAAAGATATACGAAAAGTTTGGAAAAGATTTGATCGTATAATGAAAAAATAAGAGGACTTAAAAGGGAGGATATATGGAGAATAAACATTTTGACGGAATTGTTGATTCCCTTATGGAAGGCATGCAGCAGATGCTTTCTGCAAAAACTGTAGTAGGTGAGCCTACTAAGATAGGTGATACTATCATCATTCCACTTGTTGATGTATCAATGGGTGTAGGTGCAGGCTCCAAGGACGAAGAGAAGAAAAAGCGCGGAGCAGGTGGATTTGGAGCTAAGATGTCTCCAACAGCTGTTCTTGTTATTAGAAACGGACAGACAAAGCTTGTAAATATCAAGAATCAGGATGCAGTTACAAAGATACTGGATCTTGTTCCTGATGTTATCAATAAATTCCAGGGCGGCTCTAAAAATGACATGCCAAGTGATGAAGATGTGGTAGATGCCGCTTTTGGAGATGATGAGAAGTAATTAGATGTCATCACTTATGAATGGGAGATGGCTGTAGTAGTTTGCAGTTCATATCTGCGAAAGGGAGAAAGCCATGGATCAGAATCGAAGTGACGAGCTTTTTGAAAGAACAGATCAAAGTTCATTAGAAGAACTAAGACGTTTTCTTTTTAAGGAAAGCTGCAGACTCAAGAATCAGGAATCTGCTCTTGACGACCAGTGGCTAAAACTGGAAAAGGAACGTACCCTTCTTAAAGAAGAAATTGATAAAGCCGGTAAGAAGCTTCAGGAACAGAGGGCTGAATTCGAACATGACCGTTCATTTTTTGACCAGAAGATGCAGATCCTCAAAGACGGATATGACAAATTAAGTAACGACCGCAAAGCTCTTGAGATCGAGAAAAAGAAGATAATGCAGGAAAGGATCATGCTCCAGGAGGATCTTGCCAATGCAGAAGTCAAGCTTCAGGAACAGTCTGCAGGTCTTATGAATGTCCTTTTTAAAGGCGCAGATACCCCTTTATCGCTAAAGAAAAGGTATAAAGCCCTGATGAAGATATTTCATCCGGATAATGTAAAGGGAGATGATGAGCTTGTTCAATGGCTCAACATCGAATACTCCAAGCTTAAGCAGGAGATGGAAGATAGTCTTGGAGATCAGGCTTCACAGCAGTGATCATAGACAGAGCATTTCTTTATGGCATTATAGATGATAATTAATGTATACAGACTGTTAATAATTGCTTATATTAAAGCTTCACTGTCAAAAAAATTATAAAATTATCATCAAATGTAAATTTCTTCTTGCAAAAACTCGAATGTTTTGTTATAGTATCAATGTTGCGACTGCATAGGATGATTTTTTGAGTCGTCATTATGCGTACATGGATGTGATTTTTAATTTAAAATTCTCATTAATTAACATAGTTTTACAGGAGGTGTTAAGATGGCAAAGTGTGAAGTATGTGGCAAGGGCGTTCATTTTGGTAACAACGTAAGCCATTCCCATAGAAGATCAAACAGAGCATGGAACGCTAATGTTCAGCGTGTTGCAGTTAAGATCAACGGATCTACTCGCAGAATGAACGTTTGCACCAGCTGCCTCAGATCAAATGCTGTTGAGAGAGCTTAATTATTTCTGAGAAATGACACGGAAGCGCTTCTTTTTTAAGAGGAAGCGCTTTATTTTTTGTAATACCTGTCATATAATTATGCTATCTATGCATACATAGAAATGCCATTTTACGAGGAGGACAACCAATGAAGGCTTCATCATTGAACACACATATGGGCAATATTTCCATAGACAACGAGGTAATAGCTCAGTATGCCGGAACTGTTGCGATGGAATGCTTCGGTATTGTTGGCATGGCTAACGTTAGTATAAGAGACGGACTGGTAAGTTTGCTTCGTTCTGATAACATGACTAAGGGTATCAACGTAGAACTTAACCAGAACAAGAAGCTTGTACTTAATTTTCACGTTATTATTGCTTACGGTGTAAGTATTTCTGCTGTTGCAGATAACCTTATCGACTCAGTTAAGTATAAGGTTGAAGAGTTTACAGGACTAGAAATAGAGAAGATCAATATTTATGTCGAAGGTGTTCGAGTTATCGACTGATCGACTTGTGTAGGAGGAACCTAACTTGAGTACAAGTAGCATTGATTCAAGAATGGTCGCAAGAATGTTTCTTGCGGGCGCAAAGAACCTTGAAGCTAAAAAAGAATGGATCAACCAGTTGAACGTATTCCCTGTACCGGATGGTGATACAGGAACAAATATGACTATGACTATCATGGCTGCAGCCAAGGAAGTTCAGGAATGTGATAAAAACGACATGGCTGCGGTTTGTAAGGCTATCTCATCTGGATCTCTTCGCGGAGCCAGAGGTAATTCAGGCGTTATCCTGTCACAGCTTTTAAGAGGACTTACAAAGGGACTTAAGGAGCATGAGGAGATTGATGTTCAGATACTCGCCGATGCTTTTGATAAGGCTGTAGAGACAGCATACAAGGCTGTAATGAAGCCTAAGGAAGGAACAATCCTTACAGTAGCCAAGGGTGCAGGCGATAAGGCAAGAGAACTTGCCAGTGCCGGCGAAACAGATATCGAGAAGTTTGCTAAGGAAGTTATTGAGTATGCAGACGAAGTTCTCGATAAAACCCCTGATATGCTCCCTGTTCTTAAACAGGCAGGCGTAGTAGATTCAGGCGGAGAAGGCCTTGTACAGGTGCTTAAAGGAGCTCTTAGCGGACTTCTTGGAGAAGAGATCGATCTTACACCTGTAGCAGCTGTAGAAGCTCCTACAGCTCCTAAGAAGATCGTATCCAAGGAAGCTCCTGTAGAGATCAAATATGGTTATTGTACAGAATTCGTTATTCTCTTAAAGAGAGAACTTAATGCCAAGCAGGAATCTGATTTCAGAAAATTCCTCGGAGATATCGGTGATAGTATCGTAATGGTAGCAGATGACGAGATCTGCAAGATCCATGTACATACCAATGATCCGGGACTTGCTATTCAGAAGGCGCTTCTTTTAGGACAGCTTTCTAACATGAAGGTTGATAACATGCGTATGGAGCATCGTGAGAAGCTCTTCCACATGAATGAGAACGGAACAGCTGATGAGATCGATCAGGAGATCTCCGGAATGGCTGAGCGCACAATTCCTCAGGATGCTGAGTATGAATATCCTGAAGGAGAGATCAAGGTATCTGGCAAGCACGTTGATGCAGTACTTAACGATGCTGCAAAATGGGGCGATGATAAGGGCGAAGCTTTCGGTTCTATGGAAGAGAATAAAGCTTCTGAGCCTGCCGAAGAACCTGCTGATTTTGGATTTGTTGCTGTATGTGCCGGTGACGGTCTTACAGAACTTTTCAAGGGACTTGGTGTTGATGAAGTCATCAGCGGTGGCCAGACTATGAACCCTAGTACTGATGATATCCTTACAGCAATCGAGCATGTTAATGCCAAGACTGTATTTGTTCTTCCTAATAACAAGAACATCATCATGGCGGCTAATCAGGCAAGAGATCTGTCAGAGGATAAGGAAGTCATCGTAATCCCTACCAAGACAGTTCCTCAGGGTGTAACTGCAGTTATCAATTTCATACCTGATATGTCTGCTGAAGAGAACAAAGAGACTATGATGGATGTTATCGGCGGAGTACATACAGGTGAAGTTACATATGCAGTACGTGATACAGTTATAGATGACAAACAGATCCATGAAGGTGATTACATGGGTATTGGTGATGAAGGCATCATTTCTGTTGGACAGAAGATGGAAGATGTAACCTTCGAAATGCTCAAAGGTCTTATGTCAGAAGAGCTTGAGCTTATCAGTATCTATTATGGAGCAGATGTAGATGAAGAGACTGCTGAGAGCCTTAGAAAGCGTGTAGCTAACGAATATCCTAATTGCGATATCGAGCTTCAGGCTGGTGGACAGCCTGTTTATTACTACATAGTATCTGCAGAATAAATAAATGTTTTAAAAGGTATACCGGGAAGGTCAGACCTTTCCGGTATTTTTATGTCCGTGATGCATTCTTGTATCTGGCGACATTAGATAACATAATCATAATCAAAGGAGTGCAGTTTGAAAATGCTACATTTTCAAACACAAATTGGTGTCGCGAGCTCCACCAATTTGAACCATTAGTCGCTCATTTCACTCGCGACATGAGGTTAAAAGTGAATTATGGCAGAAATATCTAAGCAGAAGTTTATGAATACCCTTCTTGAAGCAGGTATTCAGGTATCATATGAAATCGGTATGCCGGTTGCTATATGCGAAAGCAAAGATGATATGCCCGGTATGCTTCGCAGAGTCAAGGAACTTGCTAAGAAGATAGACTACAATGAGAGCCTTGGCGTAAAGTGCGTATAAGAATTCTGAAAGAGTTTAGCTATGGCTGAGCTCTTTTTATATAAACAGAATATGATTTTAATAAACTGAAACTTCGCACTTGCCAAACATACGCCACCCTTTGAGGCAGCGCCGATACGGATAGTTTATAATGAATTTTCATATCTTGAAGGTGTTATAATTCAGGGCATGATATCTGGATTTTTATATTCTAGGGTCTGAAACTCGCTTCGCTCAGACATGCAGACCCTAAGAAGAATATAAAAATCCATCTCTCATGCTCCTGAATTTTATAACACCTTCAAAAGATATGAAAATGCATTATAAACTATCCGCATCGACGCTGCCTCAAAGGGTGGCGTATGTTTGGCAAGTGCGAAGTTTGAGTTAATAAAGTATATTATACGTATATATAGAGAATTTTTCTTTGTTATATTGATTGGAACTAGTGAGGTCAATGAGAAATTTGGGTCTGAATTGTTTTATAATTTTGTCAAAAATGCCAACTCCACATCTAAAAAATGCTGTGATAAAATTAGTATCGAAATCAGGAGAGCGTGCGCATTGGCTAATCTGGTCAATGGGTAGTGGTTGCTCTTATAATAATAAACTTAAACTTCCCACTTGGACGGACCAGCTTCCCCTAAGCCTTTACAGAGGTAGGCAGTATATAAATCATTGTCACACTTTTTAATCATTTTATAGAATTCATGAGCGTGATAGATGGAGATTTTTATTCTGCCAGGGGCTGCATGTTTGAGCGAAGCGAGTTTCAGCCCCCAGAATAAAAAGCTTCAGATATCATGCCATGAATTCATAAAATGATTAACAGTGTGGAAATGATTTATATACTGTCTACCTCTGTAAAGGCTTAGGGGAAGCTGGTTCGTCCAAGTGGGAAGTTTGAGCGATAAATTTAAATAATACAGGGGTTGTGAGGAGAAATGCATGAAAAACGTTGAGAAAATCAAGGTTTTAAGAGCAGTTGAGGGTTCAGAGAAGACTATCGATTATTATAATGTTCTTGGCAACATGGGAGATCTCAAATACAATTACTCCGATTATATGATCACTGGTCCGGTTGTGGCAGATGAGGAGCTTAAGCGCCTTCCGCATGCCAATTATGATCTTTGCTGTGCGCTTATGACTATGCTTCTTAGAGAAGATTATTTTGATAATGGTCAGTTCGTAAGGCGTTGCCGTGATGGTCAGGTTAGTCTTGTTATCAAGAAGATGACTGAACTGTTATCTCAGCAGGCTTAATAGGTAAAATAATTACAAGCTGTTTGATTAGTAGATTTGTATTTGATAAGTATATTTCAAACAAAATTCCATTATGCTTACAAGGATCTCTGTACTAGATGGTATGGAGGTCTTTTTTTGCCTATGAGCGGTTATGGACTGATATTTTTAAACTAAAGTATTATCTTTATGATTTACACTGGTATCATATCTTGTGATATTCTATAAAAGGTGGTTTGTATTATCGCTCACATAGTTACTTTTTAAAATTGAATTGATGTTGTGAGCTCTTAAGCTCAAACTATTAGCGGTTCATTTTTCTTACGACATGAGGTTTAGCATGAACGAAGCTTCTTTAAAAGAAACAATAGAATCCCTAAAAGGGATTGGAGATAAAACTGCAAAAGTATTTGAAAAGGCCGGTATAGTACGTATAGAAGATCTTCTTGAGTACTATCCCAGGAACTATGATACATTTGAAGATGTAGTCAAAGTATCTGATCTTAAAAGCGGAAACACAGTAGCTGTCAGGTGTCAGATAATAGGTAATATATATGCCAAGAATATCAGAAATATGTCAATCATTACTTTTGATATAGGTGATATCACAGGCAAAGCCAAGGTTACATATTTTAACCAGCCATATCTTAGAAGTACTTTAAAGCAGGGGCATTACTATATTTTCAGAGGGCTTGTAACAAGAAAAGGGAATACATTTTGCTTTAATCAGCCAAAAATATATCAGCCTGAAGACTATTTTGCACTGCAAGGAACAATGCAGCCGATCTATCCTCTTGTCAAAGGCCTGTCCAACAATATGGTTGTCAAAGCAATGAAACAGGCTATGGAATCAGCTGTTTACATGAAAGATCCACTTCCTTCATATCTCATTGAAGATAACAACCTTATGGAGTACAGGGATGCTATTAAGAGCATACATTTCCCCAAGGATAAACATACTTTTGATATAGCAAGAAGGAGACTATCATACAATGAATTTCTTTTCTTCATCCTAAGACTGCGTATCTTAAAGCTTACAGAAGAAGAGTCTGTAAGTACTGCTGTTATGAAGAAGTCTGAGCTTGTAGACAGATTCCTTGAAAAGCTTCCGTATGACCTTACAGATGCCCAGAAAAGGGTGTATAAAGAAATAGAGGCAGATCTTACAGGCAGTAGAGTCATGAACCGTCTCATTCAAGGAGATGTAGGCTCCGGCAAGACCATCCTTGCCTTTCTTGCACTTCTTATAACAGTCGAGAACGGTTATCAAGGGGCCATGATGGCTCCTACTGAAGTTCTTGCAAGGCAGCATTATGAAGATATCTGCAATATGGCCAAGGAATATGACCTTCCATTTAGGCCTGTTCTTATGATCGGATCTCTAAAGGCTAAGGAAAAGAAAGAAAATAAAAAAGGTATAGAGGATGGCACCTACAATGTCTGTATCGGTACCAATGCTCTTATTCAGGATACTGTGAATTATAAGAATCTTGCTCTTGTTATAACGGATGAGCAGCACAGATTTGGTGTGCGTCAGCGCGAGAAGTTTGCAGGCAAGGGTGAGTGCACACACGTTCTTGCCATGAGTGCAACTCCTATCCCCAGAACACTTGCCATAATCCTATACGGCGATCTTCACGTATCTGTTCTTGATGAAAAGCCTGCATCACGCCTTCCCATCAAGAACTGCGTGGTAGGACCTGATTACAGGCCTACGGCTTATAGATTTATAGAAAAACAAGTGTCTTTAGGGCACCAGGTCTATGTAATCTGCCCTATGATAGAAGAAGGTGAGATGAATGACGTAGAGAATGTCACGGATTATACTGAGAAGCTAAGAAAAGAGCTGTCACCTTCAATACACGTAGATATGCTCAATGGACGCATGAAAGCTTCTGAAAAAGATGAGCTTATGGAGAAGTTTGCAAATAAGGAAATAGACGTTCTGGTATCAACAACTGTTATTGAAGTTGGTATTAATGTCCCTAATGCAACAGTCATGATGATAGAGAATGCCGAGCATTTCGGACTTGCTCAGCTTCATCAGCTTAGAGGGCGCGTAGGAAGAGGCAAAGATCAAAGTTATTGTATATTCATGAATACTTCTGAGTCCAAAGATGCTGCTGCTCGTCTGGATATACTTGGAAAGTCCAATGATGGATTCAAGATAGCCGAAGAAGATCTAAAGCAAAGAGGCCCCGGCGATATGTTCGGAATAAGGCAAAGTGGTGATCTTTTCTTTAAAATTGGTGATATATATGCTGACTCAGATCTTATCAAGAAGGCTTCGATAGATGCTGACCGCATACTTGGTGATGATCCTGACCTTTGTAAAAAAGAAAATGAGGCACTTCATAAGGCTCTTGCCGGCGCTAATGAAACGATTGTTTTATAACGCTATTTCACCACTTTTATATATAATTATGTTTTTTTTGCTAATTAATTGTCCTGCAAACGTCTTATTTGACAGTATTACTGACGCAAGGTAATATAATTAAGGAATTTTATGACATAAATTCAAAGCGAGGTATATTCATGTCTAAAGTAGCGATTATTACAGACTCCAATAGTGGTATTACACAGGCTGAAGGCGAGAAGCTTGGAATTAAAGTAGTTCCAATGCCATTTACTATCGCCGGAACCGATTATTTAGAGGATATAAACCTGACTCAGGAAGAGTTTTATACAAAGCTTAGCAGTGATGAAGAGGTATCTACATCTCAGCCTTCTCCGGGTAATCTTATGGATTTATGGGACGAGGTACTCAAAGAATACGATGAGATCGTTTATATCCCGATGAGTAGCGGTCTTTCTTCATCTTGCGCAAGTGCAACAAGTCTTTCACAGGACGATGACTATGAAGGCAAGGTATTTGTAGTCAACAATCAGAGAATCTCTGTAACTATGAGAAATTCTGTCCTTGATGCCATCAGACTTGCAGATGAAGGCAAGACAGGTGCTCAGATCAAAGAGATACTCGAAGCTGATAAGTTTAATTCAAGTATTTATATCATGCTTGATACTCTTTATTATCTTAAAAAAGGCGGCAGGATAACACCTGCAGCAGCTGCTCTTGGTACGATTCTTCGTATTAAGCCGGTTCTTCAGATTCAGGGTGAGAAGCTTGACTCTTTTGCCAAGGCAAGGACAACTTCCCAGGGACAGAAGATCATGCTTAATGCCATAAAAGATGACGCGGAGAAACGTTTTGGAGGCCTTGACCCTCAGAACGTAAGAATTGATGCGGCATTCACACAAGATATCGAAAAAGCAAACGAGTGGAAGCAGATGATAGAAGAGACTTTCCCCGGATTTGACGTGCATATGGATCCGCTTTCACTTTCTGTTTCATGCCATATAGGACCGGGAGCCCTGGCTGTTACAGTTACCAAGATTTTAAAATAAAACTTAGGGGGATTTTTCTTAATGCCTAAAACAAACGAATACGATGCCGGCAGTATTACTGTCCTGGAGGGCCTGGAAGCGGTCCGTAAGAGACCCGGAATGTACATCGGATCCGTATCTACAAGAGGACTCAATCACCTCGTATATGAAATAGTTGATAATGCAGTAGATGAACACCTGGCCGGTTACTGCTCAAGGATCAATGTGACCCTTGAAGCAGACGGTTCGGCTACTGTAGAAGATAACGGCCGTGGTATTCCTGTAGGAATGCATGCCAAGGGTGTTACCGCAGAACGTGTCGTTCTGACTATGCTTCACGCCGGCGGTAAATTTGATAACGCATCTTATAAGACATCGGGAGGTCTCCACGGTGTTGGTTCATCGGTTGTTAATGCACTTTCCACCTGGATGAAAGTCAGGATCAAAGAGAATGGTGCTATATATGAAGATTCTTATGAAAGAGGCGTTCCTACAACTGATCTTGTAAACGGCCTTCTTCCTGAAGTAGGCAAAACAAGAGAACACGGAACTACGATCTCTTTCCTTCCTGATCCTGAAATCTTTGAAAAGACAAGATTTAAGGAAGAAGATATCAAGAACAGACTCCATGAAACAGCATACCTTAATCCTGATCTTCTGATTGTCTATGAAGATAAAAGGCCCGGAACAGAAGAGCATCTCGAATTCCATGAGCCTGAAGGTATCCGCGGATTTGTTAAAGAGATGAACAGGAATGCTGATACACTTCATGACATAGTCTACTATACAGGGGAGAGCGATAATATCTCTGTAGAAGTTGCCTTCCAGTATGTCAATGATTTTCATGAAGATGTACTTGGTTTTTGTAATAATATCTATAACTCTGAAGGTGGTACTCATATTACTGGTTTTAAGACTGTATTTACTACCATCATCAATAACTATGCAAGAGAACTTGGTAACCTCAAGGACAAGGATCAGAATTTTACAGGTGCCGATGTAAGAAACGGACTTACTGCAGTTATATCCATCAAGCATCCGGATCCAAGATTTGAAGGTCAGACCAAGACCAAGCTTGATAACCAGGATGCCGGTAAAGTTGTATCCAAGATAACAGGTGATGAGCTTACAAGATTTTTTGACAGAAATTTAGAGACACTTAAGGCTGTCATCAGCTGTGCCGAGAAGGCTGCCAAGATACGTAAGACAGAAGAGAAGACCAAGACCAATCTTCTTACTAAGCAAAAATATTCTTTTGATTCAAATGGTAAACTTGCCAATTGTATCAGTAAAGAAGCTGATAAATGCGAGATCTTCATCGTAGAGGGTGATTCCGCAGGTGGCAGTGCCAAGATGGCAAGAGACAGACAGTATCAGGCAATCCTTCCTATCCGTGGTAAGATCCTTAACGTTGAGAAGGCTTCGATTGATAAGGTGCTTGCAAATGCCGAGATCAAGGCTATGATCAATGCCTTTGGATGCGGATTTTCAGAAGGATACGGCAATGATTTTGATATATCCAAGCTTCGTTATAACAAGATAGTCATTATGGCCGATGCCGATGTGGATGGTGCTCATATCGCAACACTTCTTCTGACACTGTTCTACAGATTTATGCCGGAACTTATACAGCAGGGACATGTGTATATAGCTATGCCTCCTCTTTATAAGGTTATCCCGTCCAAAGGCAAGGAAGAGTATCTGTATGATGATAAGGCTCTTGAGAAGTATCGTGCTACCCACAAGGGTAATTTTACACTTCAAAGATATAAGGGTCTTGGTGAGATGGATCCACAGCAGCTCTGGGAGACAACTCTTGATCCCAATAACAGGATGATGCGTGTTGTAGAAATTGATGATGCCAAGACAGCATCTCATATGACTGAGCTTCTCATGGGAACAGATGTTCCGCCAAGACGTGCATTTATTCACGACCATGCAGATGATGCAGAGCTTGATTTTCAGGCTTAAGAGGATAGTGCATGAACTTTATGTCATGCAACTACAAACATATAAATATGCCTTGGGATGATTGACTAGATGTCAATTAAGTTCCAAATACTTTATAAAAAACATTTTGCGAGGAATTTATGGAAGAACAGCGGATTATTCGAAGTGAATATTCTGAAATAATGCAGCAGTCTTATATAGACTACGCAATGAGTGTTATAGTTGCACGTGCTCTGCCGGACATCAGGGATGGACTCAAACCCGTTCAGAGACGTACTCTTTATGATATGTATGAGCTTGGTATCAGATACGATCGCCCGTATAGAAAGAGTGCCCGTATCGTTGGTGATACAATGGGTAAATATCACCCGCACGGTGACAGCTCAATATATGACTGTCTCGTAGTTATGGCTCAGGACTTTAAGAAAGAGCTGCCTTTAGTAGACGGACACGGTAACTTTGGTACTATCGAAGGCGACAGCGCTGCTGCAATGAGATATACAGAAGCAAGACTTGCCCGTATCACACAGGAGACATTTCTTGCTGATCTTGACAAGGACATCGTAGATTTTGTACCTAACTTTGATGCTACAGAGAAGGAACCTTCAGTTCTGCCTGTCAAGATTCCTAACTTTCTGGTCAACGGATCTGAAGGTATAGCTGTTGGTATGGCGACAAGTACTCCTCCTCATAACCTTGCTGAGGTTATAGATGCTGAGATAGCCCTTATGCAGGACGAGACGTTGTCAACAAAACAGCTCATGAAATATATCAAAGGACCTGATTTTCCTACAGGTGGTATAGTTATCAACAAGGACGAACTGGCAGCTATCTATGAAACAGGCGAAGGTAAAATCCGTATCAGAGGTAAGGTTGAGACAGAAAAGGCCAAAAACGGTCACATAAACCTTATCATCAGTGAGATACCATATACCATGATAGGCGCCGGAATCGGTAAGTTCTGTTCAGATGTAGCAGCACTTGCTGAGAAGAAGGTTACAAATGATATCATTGATATCTCCAACCAGTCTTCAAAAGAAGGTATCCGTATCGTAATCGAGCTTAAAAAGGATACAGATGTAGATAACTTCACAAATCTTCTTTACAAGAAGACCAAGCTTGAAGATACTTTTGGCGTTAATATGCTTGCTATCTACAACGGACGTCCTGAGACTATGGGCCTTAAGTCCATACTTCAGGCTTCGATCGATTTTCAGTTTGAGACAGCGCGCCGCAAGTATACAACACTTCTTCAGAAAGAGACTGACAAGAAGGAAGTTCAGGAAGGTCTTATCAAGGCTTGTAATGTTATAGATCTTGTGATTGAGATCTTAAGAGGATCTAAGACACGTGTGCAGGCCAAAGAGTGTCTTGTAAATGGTATAACAGAAGGTATCAACTTCAAGTCACGTGAATCAGCGGTTATGGCTTCTCAGCTTCATTTTACTGAGCGCCAGGCAGATGCTATCCTTGAGATGCGTCTGTACAAACTTATCGGACTTGAGCTTGATGCTCTTATCAAGGAGCATGAAGAGACTGTTGCCAATATTTACAGATATGAGGATATTCTTGAAGACAGAACGTCCATGTCTATGGTCATTCAGGAAGAGCTTAAGAATATACGCAATGAATACAGGCAGAAGAGACGTACAGAAGTCGGTCAGTTTGAAGAGGCTGTATATGAAGAAAAGCCTGAAGAAGAGATCGATGTAGCATTTATCATGGACCGTTTTGGCTATGCCAAGACAATCGATGCTACAACATATGACAAGAACTTTGATACTATCAAGAATGACTTTAAGTACAGCTTTAAGGTGAAAAATACCAGCAGGATTTGCGTATTTACACATCTTGGCAATCTTCACACCATCAAAGTTCAGGATCTTCCTGCAGGTAAGATGCGTGATAAGGGTGTTCCGATAGACAATGTATCCAATTATGATACTACCAAGGAACAGATCATTGCGGTGCTGCCTCAGTCATCACTTAATATTTACCGCTTGCTTTTTGTTACTAAATCAGCCATGATGAAAATAGTAAGCGGCGGCGAGTTTGATGTTACCAGAAAACTTGTAGCAGCAACTAAACTGTCAGAAGGCGATGAGCTTATAAGTGTATCTGTTGTAACAGATGAAGAGAGCTGCGTATTATATACAGAGAATGGGTATGGACTCAGATTCCTTCTTGAAGAGGTTCCTGATCAGAAAAAGACAGCAGTTGGTGTTCATGGCATGAATCTTACCAAGAATGACAGCGTACGTGATGTATGGCTTCTTAAGCCTGAAGAGACCAGAGAAGTAAGTATAGGCGAGAAGTCTTTTGACATAGGAACAGTCAAGATTGCAGGACGTAATACCAAAGGCTCTAAGATCAAGCTCAAATAATGAATCCGGATCATAGATTCAAGAATCAGCGATCTTTGGATCTATGATTTCTATACAATACTATAATAAAGCACATATTAAAGGAGGATAGCGCATGCGAGTAATAGCAGGTGAAGCGCGTAGTATCCCACTTATTACACCAAAAGGCGATGATACACGTCCCACACAGGACAGGATCAAAGAGACTCTTTTTAACATGATCCAGATGGAAGTTCCGGGAGCTGTGTTTATCGATCTTTATGCAGGCAGCGGCGGAATCGGAATAGAAGCTCTTTCAAGAGGCGCCAGACATGCATACTTTATAGACAGAGGCGGCGAGCCTATTAAGTGTATCACAGCCAATGTGCACAAGTGTCACTTCGATGAGAAGTCGACTATCATCAAGAAGGATGCGGCGATGGCTCTTAGATCCATTCATGAAAAAGAGGTAGATATTATATTTATAGATCCTCCGTATGAAGCAGATCTTTATGAGCATACATTAAGGACTCTTGCGTCACTTCCATATGTTTCGGAGTATACGACTATCATATGCGAAGCAAGCCTTGAAGAGGATTTTTCTTTTGCTGAGGGACTTGGCTATGAAATAAAAAGAGAAAAGACATACAAGAATAACAAGCATGTTTTTCTTAAAAAGGTGGCAAACTCATGAAAATAGCAGTATATCCAGGTTCTTTTGATCCGGTTACACTCGGACACCTTGATATCGTAAAAAGAGCATCAATGATGTTCGATAAAGTCATTGTTACTGTTATGCATAACTCGGCTAAGAGTTCGTTGTTTTCGGTAGATGAACGTGTTAAAATGATAAAAGAAGCTGTCAGCGAATTTAAGAACGTAGAAGTGGATTCATATGACGGCCTGTTAATTGATTATTGTAAGGAGCAAAACATACATATAGTTGTGAGAGGTCTTCGTGCTATCACTGATTTCGAGTATGAACTTCAGATCGCACAGACTAACAGGGAATTATCTCATAACAATGTTGACACGGTTTTCCTTACGACCAATCTTCGTTATTCATATCTTAGCAGCTCAACTGTCAAAGAGATTGCCAGCTATGGCGGCGAAGTATCAAGAATGGTTTCTGAGAATGTTTATAAAGCTTTGGAACTTAAATACAACAAACATCTAAACTAAAACGGGGGAACTTTACATGAGCAGTAAAATCGAGCTTTTGATTGATGAAATCGAGGCATATATCAATAGTTGTACCAAGGTGCCTTTTTCTAATACTGATGTAAGGGTCAATAAAGAGGAGATCAACGAACTCATTCATGAGCTCAGATCCAAAACTCCAGATGAGATTAAAAGATATCAGAAGATTGTTTCCAATAAGGAAGCAATTTTAAATGACGCCAGAGCTAAAGCTCAGCAGCTCATAGAGAATGCGCAGGCTCAGACCAATGAGCTTATCAATGAACATGAGATCATGCGTCAGGCTTACGAGCAGGCCAATCAGGTTGTCAGCTCTGCTGCCAAGCAGGCTCAGGAACTTCTTGACAGAGCTACTGTTGAAGCCAACAATATGAAAGCTTCTGCTGTACAGTATACTGACACTCTTTTATCAGAAGTAGAGGCTATACTTCAGGGTTCTATTGATTCTACCAACAGACATTATGAAGGTCTTCTTACAGATCTTACCAATTATGCAGAAATGGTTAAATCCAACAGGGCAGAGCTTGCTCCACCTGTTGCGACACAGCCGGCTCCTTCACAGGAAGTTGCATATGCGAGTCCTGAAGCTTCCGGCGTAGCAGAGGGTGCTAACGCTCCCTTAGAGGATTTTGATGCAGATATGCCGAATATGGACGCACCTGTTGGCGATTCAGGTATTTAAGATTAGACTATTTATAAAAGCGGCTGGTACCATTACCGGTCGCTTTTTTAGAAGATTATCTTTTATAAGTATTATCAATTGTATAAAATGTAATTGGAATTGTATATATGGATTTTGCCCTTTATGATATCGATCTGTATAATCTATAACTGATAAATATGTGGGAGGAATTTTGATGAGTAAAAAGATTAAGTCATTTATTAGTATTTTTGCATTGACAGCTATGGTATTTATTTTGTTATTTACTTCTGAAAATGCCACTTTTACAGTAAATGCAGCCAAGAACAATGTTGTGATCGTGCTGGATCCGGGACACGGTGGTACCGGTGACAGGAATCTTGGTGCCCAGTACAATGGGATCAGTGAAAAAGAGATCACTCTTAAAGTTGCAAATTATGCTAAAGCTTATCTTGAAAGCTTTGACAATGTCACTGTATATATGACTAGAACTACAGATACTGTTGTAAGCCTTGAAGACCGTGTTAAATTTGCCAAGAGTGTAAATGCAGACTTTATGTATTCCATACACTTTAACGCATCTGTAGATCACGATCTGTGCGGATCTGAAGTATGGGTATCTGCATATGACAAGTATTATGAAAACGGATATGAGTTTGCAAGCGCGGAAGTAGCTGAACTGTCCAAGCTTGGCCTGTATATAAGAGGTATCAAGACAAGACTTGGCAATAATGGTGACTACTACGGGATCATAAGACATGCAAGAAATTATGATGTAAATGCTGTTATCATAGAGCACTGCTATATAGATCATCCGGCAGATCTTGCCTGGATCCGTTCTCAGGCAGATCCTTATCAGACACTTGGAATTGCAGATGCTACAGCTATTGCTAAGTATTTCGGTCTTAAGTCATCTAAGCTTTCTATAGATTATTCTAATTACAAGAATGTAGATGTTAAGACTCCTACTCAAGTTATGGCCAATGACCTCACAGCGCCTACTGTATGTACACTTAACTCGGCAGTTATGAATAAATCAACCGGAGATATCACTGCCAGTATTACTGCATCAGATCCTGAAACACCTATTATCTATTATAGATACAGCTTTGACGGTGGTAAGAACTGGTCATACGTAGTAGCATGGGATCATAGTAAGACGACCAATACAGTTGTTATACATGACCCGTCCAAATCAGCTGCAAGTCTGACGATACAGGTATACAATCAGTATGACCTTAAGACTACAAGCAGTACTATATCGATTAGTAAGTAATTATCATTTTAATATAAAAAGTTAGCATGTAACTGTCATTACAGCTAATAGATTTTTTAACAAAGTAGAGGAAAAAGTGCAAAGACTTGATAAATTTCTTTCTGATTTTGGAATAGGAACCAGAAAACAGATCAAAGAACACATAAAAAACGGGGCTGTCACAGTTAACGGACAGCCCGTAAAAAAAGCAGATATGCATATAGATGAAAACGCCGATAAGGTTGTATTTATGGGGCAGGAACTTGTGTATGAGAAGTTCCGTTATTACATGCTCAATAAGCCGGACGGCGTTATTTCTGCGACAAGAGACGGTAGGACTACAACAGTCCTTAATCTTCTTAAAGATGAGAATGTTAAGGATCTATCACCTGTAGGAAGGCTTGACATAGATACTGAAGGCCTGCTACTGATAACCAATGATGGACAGCTCATCCACAGACTTTTATCGCCTAGTCATCATGTTGATAAGGAATACGAAGTTCATCTTAAAAAGGAACTTTCAGATGATGATATCGATAAGCTTACAAAGGGCGTAGATATAGGCGATGTGAGAAAAGACGGGACACCTGACATAACACTTCCTGCTGTTGTAAAACGCGGTGATACAGACAAAGAGGGCCGCCCTGTTGTATTTCTTACAATACATGAAGGAAGATTTCATCAGGTCAAAAGAATGATGGAAGCTGTAGGCAATGAAGTTCTCTATCTTAGAAGGATCAGAATGGGAGCTATAAGTCTTGATGAAAGCCTTGAACTTGGTCAGTACAGAAGACTTACTGATGAAGAGATAAAGATGCTTACTGATAATAACAGCAGTGATCAATAAGTTTTTTACTAAAAGTAAAAAAACCTATGAGTAGCACTTGTTTAAAATATTAATAATTATATATCAAGGATGTTAGATTACATGAAAAGAGTATACAAAGGCGATTTTGGCCATATTTTGTACCAAAGGAAAGTTGCGATCGTAAGATCATTGATCATGGGAGGTATAATATTAGGTCTTTTTCTTATAGGTCTATTAATTACTAAGACCAATAAGAATATATTCTCTATAGTGGCGGCTCTTGGCTGCCTTCCTCTTGGATGGAGCATTATCAATCTTATAATGTATTATAGAGCTATTCCGCTTGCTAGGTCTTCTTATGAGAAGATTGCAGCGCATGCAGGATCACTTAATATTATCTATGATCTAAGCCTTACTTCTGAGAAGAGCACCTACAATGTTGGCGCTATAACAGTTCTTGAGAAGAATATTGCGGGATATACTGAAGATAAGGACATGGATATACAAGACTGTCAGGAGCATATTAAGAACCAGATATCGCTTAGTAAATACCATGACTATACTATTAAAATATTTCGTAATGTTGATGACTATTGCAGACGTCTTGACCAGCTCGAAAAGCTCAGAAAAGATCACAACATAGATCCAAAAGCTATAGAAGATGCCTGGGTTCCCGGAACTATTCAGACAGTATCCGGAATACTGGAATCGATTTCGTTATAAAAAAGTCTCAAACATTGTTATAAAGGTGATCAGATAGTAATCATATGAAAGAATTTATTATTAAAGACAACGAGGCCGGCAAGAGACTTGATAAGTTTCTGGGGCATTACTTGTCCAAAGCATCTACGGGATTTATCTACAAGATGCTTCGTAAAAAGAATATCGTTATTAATGGCAAAAAAGCTACAGGTCAGGAGAAACTTCAAGTCGGAGATATCGTGACCCTGTGGCTTTCTGACGATACATTCCTTAAATTTGCCAATGACAGACTTGCCAGAGCACAAAGAGGCGAAGGTGTATCTGTAACGGAATTCAAGAAGGCATTTAAAAGCCTTAAGGGAATTGAAGTTATCTATGAAAATAAGGATGTTGTATTTGTTAATAAACCTGTAGGGATTCTTACTCAAAAAGCAGAACAAGGTGATGTATCGCTTAATGAGTGGATAGTGGGTTATCTTCTTGATACAACTGCAATTGAACCGGATGACCTGATCACCTTCAGGCCATCTGTATGTAACCGCCTTGATCGTAATACATCAGGAATCGTTATCTGCGCCAAAAGCTTAAAAGGCGCACAGATGATGGCAAAAGGGCTTAAAAACAGGACTTTTAAGAAATATTATAGAACAGTCGTATCAGGGATCATAGATAAGCCGGAAGAGATCAAAGGACTTCTGAAAAAAGATAATAAGACCAACACGGTCACTGTCAGAAACATATCGGATCTTAATGATAAGTCTGATAATTATAAGTCTGATAATGATAATCCGGATAACGATAATCCGAATAATGTTGAATTATATAACAAGTCAAAAAAAGAAACGTCTATTACTAATGACCCGGAGACCGACAAAGTCAACAACTCATCTTATATAGAAACAGCTTATAGCCCTGTATCCGTCAATAAGAAGTGGAATCTGACTTACCTTGAAGTAGAACTTCGTACAGGTAAAACTCATCAGATAAGGGCTCATCTGTCAGGAATAGGTCACCCAATAGTGGGAGACCCCAAATACGGCGATGAGAAGGTCAATGAGAACTTTAAACAGACTTATGGACTTAAGTCCCAGCTTCTTCATTGCTACAGACTAGAGTTCCCTGATGATGAAGCTGCGTTTGGCAATCTTGCGGGAATGGAGATTGTAGCTCCTTTATATTCTAAGTTTAAAAATCTTGTTGAAGATAAGTTTAATAATTAGATACCGCACCGTCCAAGCGGGAAGTTTGAGTTAGATATTTTTACTACTTATGACTGATCGATCATAATCATTGACTGATCGGCTATGTGATGACTAAAAAAGTATTTTTGTATTACAAAATCTACTATATTTTTTTTTGAGGATTTATATGGCGACATGGAATTCCAGAGGTCTTCGAGGCTCTGTTCTCGAAGACATGATCAATCGTACCAATGAAAGATATCTTGCGGAGGGACTGGCGCTTATTCAGAAGATTCCTACCCCTATTACACCTATCAATATAGACAAAGAAACAAGGCATATCACTCTTGCTTATTTTGACCAGAAGAGTACTGTCGACTATATCGGTGCTGTACAGGGGATTCCTGTATGCTTCGATGCTAAGGAGTGTGCGGTGAATACATTTTCTTTACAGAATATTCACCCGCATCAGGTTGCTTTTATGGAGAATTTTGAGAAGCAGGACGGGATAGCCTTTTTTCTTATATATTACACAGGCAGAGATGAGATGTATTATCTGCCCTACAAAGATCTGAAAGTTTTCTGGGACAGAGCGCAGTCAGGAGGGCGTAAGAGCTTTCGTTTTGATGAACTTAATTCTGATTATTTTATAAAACATAAAGCTGATGGATTTGTACCTTATCTTGAAGCTTTACAAAAAGATCTTGAAAACAGAGATTAAAAAATCTTTGACATATGCAGGATTGTCCTGTATACTCTTTCTTAGTAATTGATTAGCGAGGTAGCACGTTACCGCAATAAAGCATCGGAGGAATTTATGAGCAAAGAACTTGTCCATACACCTGAAGGCGTCAGAGACGTTTATGGCAGAGAATCTTATGAACGCAGTACTGTTAAGCATAAGATCAAGGAGATCATGTACCGCTACGGATATGAGAATATCCTAACTCCGACATTTGAATTCTATGATGTTTTTGCCAAGGAGATAAGTCAGGCTAGTGCCAGAGATCTTTATAAGGTGTTCGACAATGAAGGTAATACACTTGTTCTTCGCCCTGATTTTACTCCATCTGTTGCAAGATGCATCGCCAAGTATTTTATGGAAGATAACGATCCTGTAAGGATATGTTACAGCGGCAATATCTTTATCAATACACACAGACTTCAAGGTAAACTCCGTGAGCATACCCAGATGGGTGCCGAGCTTATGTGTGACGGATCAGTCAAGGCTGATGCAGAGATGATCGCTATGATGATCGAATCTATAAGAGCAACAGGCCTTACCGATTTTAAGGTTACTATTGGTGATGTTGACTATTTTAAAGGTATAGTCGAGGAAGCCGGGATAGATGAAGACACTGAGAATCAGATAAGACAGTACCTTGCAGGCCGTAATTATTCTGCTCTTGAAGAATACCTCCATCAGCTGGTCGCAGATGGCAGGATAGATTCCAAGTACGCTGATGTCCTTGTCCATATGCCCGATTTCACAACCGCTGATGAACTTGAGGAAGGCGCTGCTGATATCGTAAGTAGAAGAGCCAGATCTTCTATAGAAAGGCTCAAGAATCTGTATCATCTTTTAGATGTGTATGGAGTGTCTGGCAATGTATACTTCGACCTTGCTATGCTCTCAGAATACAATTACTATACAGGCGTCATGTTCAGAGCTTACACATATGGCGTAGGCGATGCGATAGCCAAGGGCGGCAGATATGATAATCTACTTTCAAAGTTTGGCAAGGATGCCCCGGCGATAGGCTACATGGTCGATCTTGAATATATAATGAGCGCACTGTACAGTCAGAATATCCCGATATCTTATAGCCAGGAACCAGATGTTGTTACATATAGCGACAGCGATTATGAAAGCAAACTTGCCATGGTTCAGAGCAAAAGAGCTCAAGGCTATTATATAGTTCTTAAACATGAATAATTTTTCAAACTATTTGAATGATACTTATAGTGATTACCAAAAAATCGGAGAACTGCCAATGAGATATTTAACATTTGCCCTTGGTAAAGGGCGACTTGTCAAAAGCACTATGGAACTTTTGGAAAAATGCGGTATACAGTGCGAGGAAGTAACTGACAAGGAGACCAGAAAACTTATTTTTACTAATGAAGAGTTAAAACTAAGATTCTTCCTTGCAAAAGGTCCGGATGTTCCGACCTATGTTGAGTATGGCGCTGCAGATATAGGCATAGTCGGCGAGGATACGATCCTTGAAGAAGAGCGAAATGTATATGAAGTTCTGGATCTTGGCTTTGGAAAGTGCAGGATGTGCGTTGCAGGACCACCATCTGCCAAGGAACTTCTGAGCCATCATGAGATGATACGTGTAGCCAGCAAGTATCCCAATATTGCCAAGAACTATTTTTATAATAAGAAAAATCAGACAGTTGATATTATCAAACTAAACGGCTCTGTAGAGCTTGGTCCTATCGTAGGGCTTTCAGATGTTATTGTTGATATAGTTGAGACCGGATCAACACTCAAAGCTAATGGACTTGAAGTTCTTGAAGAGATCTGCCCTTTATCTGCAAGAGTCATAGTGAACCCTGTCAGCATGCAGATGGAGAATGACAGGATCAGAAAACTGATCGCAGATATGAAGGCTGCACTTAAAGAGTGTTAATGTAACAGTTATCTATCATCTTTATATTAGGGAGAACATAATGAAAATAGTTAAGCTTACTGATGAATCAAGATCAGAACTTCTCGACATCCTTAAAAGGAGAAGTCCTGCAAGCTATACTGAATACGAAAACACAGTAAATGATATAATAAGTAATGTAAGAGAAAAAGGCGATAAAGCTCTCTTTGAATACACGCAGAAGTTCGATAAGTGCGTGATCACTAAAGATACGATCAAAGTCACAAGAGACGAGATCGATGCAGCTTACAAAAAGCTCGATCCTGAATTTATCGAAGTTATGAAGAAGTCTGCTGCCAATATCAAAGACTTCCACGAGAAGCAAAAGAGAGAGTCCTGGTTTACAACCAAGGATGACGGCTCAATACTGGGCCAGAGAGTCCTTCCTGTTGAAATATCAGGTGTATATGTTCCGGGAGGCAAGGCGGCGTATCCGAGTTCTGTTTTAATGAACGTGATCCCTGCCAAGGTTGCTGGAGTTGAGCGTATAGTAATGGTTACACCTCCTTCAAAGGACGGATCACTTAATGCAGGAACTCTTGTAGCTGCAGATATTGCAGGCGTTACAGAAGTTTATAAAGTTGGCGGAGCTCAGGCTATAGCAGCTATGGCTTTTGGCACAGAATCTATACCTAAGGTAGACAAGATCACAGGCCCCGGCAATATCTTCGTAGCTCTTGCCAAGAAGGCATGTTTTGGACATGTGTCAATTGATTCTATAGCAGGTCCTTCTGAGATCCTCGTCATCGCTGATGAAACTGCCAATCCAAGATGGGTTGCTGCAGATCTTCTGTCACAGGCCGAACACGACGAGATGGCAAGTGCCATTCTTGTAACAACTTCTCAGGAAGTTGCTGACAAGGTATCAGAAGAGATAGATAAGTTCTTAGAAGTTCTTGAGAGAAAAGAGATAATACAAAAGTCACTTGATAGCTACGGCTATGCTTTTGTTGCAGAAAACATAGATGATGCTATAGAAGCTGCCAATGCAATTGCTTCAGAGCACTGTGAGATTATTACAAAGAATCCATTTGAAGTAATGACTAAGGTCAAGAATGCAGGAGCTCTTTTCCTTGGACACTATTCTTCAGAGCCTTTGGGAGACTATTTTGCAGGACCAAACCACATATTACCTACTAACCAGACAGCAAGATTCTTCTCACCTCTTTCTGTAGATGATTTTGTTAAGAAGACAAGCATCATTGCTTATTCTAAAGAAGGCCTTGAAGCAGTTCACAAGGATATAGAGAGATTTGCCAAGGAAGAGGGACTTACAGCTCACGCTAACAGCATTACGGTTAGATTTGAGTCATGAAGTAATTGAAAGATTTACAATAAGACTGTAAATTTTTCAATTAGTAAAAATGTAACTAAAAAGTCCTCATTATAGAAAGGATGACACATGGCTAGAACAGCTACTATCTCAAGAAAAACCGGAGAAACAGACATCACCGTAACAATCAACCTTGACGGCACAGGTAAAACAAGCATTGATACCGGCATAGGCTTTTTTGACCACATGCTGGATGCATTTGGACGCCACGGCCTGTTCGATCTTGACGTCAAAGTTAAGGGTGATCTGAATGTCGACGGACACCACACCGTAGAAGATACCGGCATTGTTCTTGGCCAGGCCATAGCTAAGGCTGTTGGAGACAAAAAAGGTATAAAGCGCTACGGCTCAATGATCCTTCCTATGGACGAAGCATGTGCCATGTGCGCAGTTGACCTTTGCGGAAGGCCTTACTTTGTGATGGATGCAAGCTTCACTGCGCCTATGGTGGGAGATTTTGATACTCAGCTCGTTAATGAGTTCTTCTACTCAGTATCTTATGGCGCTATGATCAATCTTCACTTAAGACTCTTCTCCGGAGAGAATGATCATCACAAGATAGAGGCTATGTTCAAGGCTTTTGCTAAAGCAATGGATCAGGCAACTATGTTTGATGAGAGAATCACGGACGTACTTAGCACCAAAGGTACTCTTTGATTTATAGAATACCAATACATAGAATAGTTATCTAAAAAGTATTATCTATTATCTTGGTAATATGACCAGATAATAACTTGTATTTAATACATTCATATTGACTTAAAATATATCGAAAGGCCTAAATATATGAAAAAGCAGTTTATTCCATCCATAATCCTGAATGATAAAAAAGCAGTCAAAAGCTTTTTTGACAAGACTGTTATCTCTGAAAATCCTGTAGAGCTCGCTGTAAGCTACAACGACGCTAACTGCGACGCAATCATTGTATTCGACCAGTCTACAGACGATAAGAGCCACGAGGATTCGCTTGATATCCTGAAGGAAATCTGCTCCAAGACAGATGTTCCCGTTATTGGTGCAGGCAATGTAAAAAGGATGGAAGATGTCAAAAAGCTCCTGTATGCAGGATGCAAGATGGCTGCTCTTAACTTCTCCAAAGCTGAAAATGCCGAGATCCTTGAAGAAGTATCCAAGAAGTTCGGCAAGGACAAGATCGTTGTAAGCTATGCCGATACTGCTGAAAGCAGAAAGATAGTTGCTGATAATGCAGCTGCAATAAATGAACTTGCAAGTCTGATGATCTTCATGCCTGAATCTGCGGCTGTAGATGGTCTTGATTCAAATGCAGGCTTTGCTGAAAAACTTGTATCAAACCCTGTTGTTCCTGAAGAAGGCGTTAAGGACATACCTCACATCGTATATCTCGACAATCCGGAATCTGACCTTCCTAACTTGAAAGGCGGCGCGCTGGCAGTTCTTCTATCAGATCAGGTATGTGCTATAACAGGCTCAGCCCTTTCAGCTAACGCTCAGAACATCAATGACCTCAGGAAATTCGCCATAGAAGCAGGAATCGACGTTCAGACCTTCGAGGCAAAATACAAATGGGAAGACTTCAAGCTTGATTCTAACGGTATGGTCCCTGTTGTAGTGCAGGATTACAGAACAGATCAGGTTCTCATGGTTGCTTACATGAACGAGGAAGCTTATAACGCAACCCTCAGAACCGGCAAGATGACCTATTTTAGCAGATCCCGTAATGAACTCTGGGAAAAGGGCGATACCTCAGGCCACTTCCAGTACGTTAAGAGCCTCACAGCAGACTGCGACCTCGACACGATCCTTGCTAAAGTCAAGCAGATCGGCGCTGCCTGCCACACAGGTTCCTATAGCTGCTTCTTCAACGAAATTGCCAAGAAAGACTATACTGAGAAGAACCCCCAGAAGGTTCTCGACAGCGTATATAACGTCATCGCAGACCGCAAGGTCAACCCAAGAGAAGGCTCCTACACCAACTACCTTTTCGATAAAGGACTTGATAAGATCCTCAAAAAGTGCGGCGAGGAAGCAACCGAGATCACAATCGCAGCCAAGAACGCTAACGGCAACGAGATCGTCTATGAAATGGCAGATTACCTCTATCATATGATGGTCCTTATGGTAGAAAAGGGCGTATCATGGGAAGATGTAACCGACGAACTTGCCCGCAGGTAATATACAGGAAATATTTTCAAACATTATTAGTGCCTAATACTTAAAATAATCTAAGAGCTTGCCTATTTCATCAGATAAAGCTTGGGGATTATTTAGGGTATTAGGTATTTTTTGCGTTATAGATGTTATACTGTAACAAGGCATGTTTATATGTCTGGACAGATTCAGAATTAAATGATAAGACGATGATGACTGGATTACATGTCATTTAAAGAATGGACACTTTGAAGGCTTCGGAGGTCCATCAAAACTTGAGGAGATTATTCAAAGATTCAAGGAATGGGCCCAGCAGTGAAATATCTTCAAAAGGCAATACTAAAAGAAAGAGGATTTAAATGAAAGCAATACGTAACTATTTAAAAGAAGAACTTGCCGGATGGAAAGTATTTGATGTGGCGTGGCTTGCGCTTGCCACAGCGGTTATACTTGGATTATCTATTTACTGGAAAGATTCGCTGATCAGTCTTTTTGCAGCTCTTACTGGTGTATGGTGCGTAATACTTACCGGCAAAGGCAAGCGTTCATCATTTATCTTTGGATTTTTTAACACAATTCTATATGCCATAGTTGCTTTCGGAGCAAAATATTATGGCGAAGTAATGTTGAATGTCTTATACTATCTGCCTCTCAATTTCGTAGGATTCATCGCCTGGCGCAAATATATGAATTCTGAAACAGGTGAAGTCATTAAAGAACGTCTCAATCCATCCAAGAGTCTTATACTTTACACTATTACTGCGATTGGAATTGTTGGCTATGGAATAATTCTTAAGATGCTTGGTGGTAATCTGCCATATGTTGACAGTATGAGTACCGTTGTATCGATAGTAGCTCAGATACTTTCAATTAAGCGTCTTACAGAACAGTGGATCCTGTGGATCGTTGTTGATGTCGTCACGGTATTTATGTGGGCTGTTAATTTTATGCAGGGCGGCGAAACAATTGCTACGCTGGCTATGTGGTCGGTGTATCTTGTAAATGCGTTTATCATGTTCTTCCGCTGGTATAAGGAGGCTAAGAAAAATGAGATATAAAGTTGGAATGTATGGCGGATCTTTTAATCCGCTGCACCTGGGCCACGTAGACTGCATAATACAGGCAGCTAACATGTGCGAGGAATTATATATAGTATTAAGCGTTGGCACTAATCGCGACGAGATCGATTACAGAGTTAGATACAGGTGGCTGTATCAGCTTACCAAGCACATCGGGAATGTTAGTATCATAATGCTTGAGGACGATACGGCTTCCAAGGAAGATTACAACGAAAACTGCTGGGATGCAGATGCTAAGAAGGTAAAGGAGAAAATTGGTAAGCCTATAGATATTGTCTTTTGCGGTGATGATTATGATGAAAACAGCTTCTGGAATAAGTGCTATCCGGATAGCGAGCTACATAGATTCCCCAGAAATGAAATCAGCTCTACACAGATTAGAAAGAACCCATATGAGCATTGGGAGTGGCTCCCAAATGTGGTTAAGCCTTTTTATGTAAAAAAAGTTCTTTTGATGGGCGGTGAGAGCACTGGTAAATCCACATTGACAATCAATCTTGCAAATCGTTTTGCAACAAATTATATAGATGAGGCCGGAAGAGATATTTCTGAGAGAAGCGGAACAGACCTGATGATGCTATCTGCGGATTTTACAGAAATACTGTTGCAGCATAAGCTTAATGAGATCAAGGCTATAGAAAACAGTAATAAAGTACTGTTTGTTGATACCGATGCTCTTGTTACGCAGTTTTACATGAACTTCCTCAATGATCCTGAGATTGAGAAAAATAAAGCTTTGTCCGATGCCATAGATGCTATCAATACCTATGATTTGATTCTGTTCCTTGAGCCGGATGTTCCTTTTGTTCAGGACGGAGACAGAAGTGAAGTCATTAGAGATGATAGGCTCAAGTATAGCAACCAGATCAAAGAACTGATACTTTCTCATGGCAAACAAGTCGTATCCATAAAAGGTTCGTATCAGGAACGATACATGGCTGCTGTCAGAGAAGTTGAGAAAATGCTAAATTGAATCTAATAAGTCTGTCAGTCTAGAATTGTGATTTTTTGGAAATCAAAGAGGTAAATAGTAATGTCTGTTGGTCTAGTGAAGGATCTTACATCAGCAATTGAAAAAGCAATAGCATTTAGAACTGGATATAATTCAGAACAAATTGCATCTGATATTGAGACGAATACAGATTGTTGGTGTCGTCTGGAAGATGATAGTAATCTAAAGTGGTATTTAATAAGCCAAAACAATGGAACAACGGTTACTGAATATTATGGATATTTGTCGAGAATGTATCCCATTGCCATAATGATGGAAAATTGTCCGAATGAAATATTAAAGATCCTATTTGATAGTAAAGTGATAGTAGAAAATTATTATGATAAATATAAATGCGACGAAAAAATACTAGGTCAGTTTGTAGATAAACATATTATTGATGATGGTTTTTTATATAATGATAAAATTCCATTTAACGAGGAATTGTTTAATGCAATTGATGAAGGTGTTGAATATATCAACCCATGTGGTTTTAGATTAGAAGAATTGCTGAATTGACGTAAAAATATAATAAATCTTCCTTGTGGTTGGATTGTCAGGATATGTACCTGAGTTTTATTGCAATATGTTGTGGGGAAATATAAATGGATATCATATACCAAAACGAAAGATTAACATATATTTAAGATTTTCATGGTGAGCCTGTGCTATGGATAACCAGTCCAAATCAGATTGGAATGAAGAAAATGCATTTTGTCGGTGGTCATCCTGATGAATACTGTATTTTCCTTTCAAATCTTTCTGTAGATGAAAAAGCGGATATAGAAAAGCAATTAAAGAAAAATCAAGGAAAGAACAGTGAGGCCTTATATTTATGGATAAAGAACTATTAAAAGAGATGAAAAAAGTTATTAAAATAAATGATTTGGAAAAAATTAAAATTATTATAGATGATAATCCAGGGGTTCTTAATGAAGTGACTACTAGCGGGACATTTCTTCATGTCGCAGCAATAAAAGGGCAATATGATGCAGCCAATTATTTGATTAAACGTGGGATAGATGTTAATAAAACAGGCGGAACAGGTGATGTTTATGCTTTGACAGAAGCAGCTTTTGAAGGATATTTAAATATAGTTGAACTATTATATAACAATGGTGCGGTTTTAGATACTAGCACATTTGCAAGGAATCCTCTTTTTGCTGCTATTTATAATCATCATATAGATGTCGCGAAGTATTTGATTGATAAAGGAATTGATCTTTCAGTTACATACCCTATAGGATCTATAGATAATTGCGATGCACGTGAATACGCAAGGCAATATGGATGCACTGAAATAGTGAATTATATTGATGAAAAAGTCAAAAGCGAACAGATTTAGAACAAGTATGGAGATTTAATTTGATTTCTATTGATAAAATTACTGATTCAGAAAAACTAAATTATTTGGATTCAGATTTTTGTTGGAGCAATATAAAATATCTGGATACAATAGATTATCGTATTTTACATGATGAATCTGTTTTTTCTGAAGAAGATATTGTTAACTTATGCTCAACCTTCGAAGATAAAACTCAAAATTCTGAAGTGATGTTTGGTGCAATCCATTTATTAGAATCACTTTCTTCTGAGTCAGCCTACGAAAACACCATAATAGGCGTAGTAAATCTATACACATTCTCTCCAGGATGGGCTAAAATTATTGTTTACAGACTCTTAAATGATGAATTTTCAGTTCAAATGATCAAATGCATATATAATCGAATTGATAAAGATGTATGCGCAAAATTTAAATTGATTTTGGAAACAATAAAACGCGAAGATTCTGAAAAATATGGAAAGAGTATTGCTGTGATATTAGATTCAAATCAAGGATAATGAGAAGAGCAACAAATATGAATGAAGAAAAATACGATTATAAAAACTAATTGAAGAAATTTTTATTCCTAAAGATACTGATAAAATTACTCTGAATAAAGAAATCAAAGAGAGGCTTCTTAAAATAGATTGGCTTAGTAATTGCGGAAAACAGGATGAGCTTGATCTATCATTTGAATATACCTATATAAAAAGAATAAAAGAAATTGAAAAGATGTTAGATGGTGTCAAATGGGGTAACACATGTATGAATGCTTGCAATGATCTTACGGAATTTCTGTCATTGCACCATTCACGTAAATATCATTGTTGGAATCAAATGGTTGATGAAGTTAAAGATGATATTATTTCTGGAATCTCGAACATAATTATAGAGAGCTGTATAAAGCTGGGGATTCCAGAAAAAATGGTTAATTATATTTACTTCGATATCGTAAATATTGCATTAACATATTCCTACAAAGAGTATTATGAATCCGTATTTTATGACGATATGCTAAAGATATACGAATCCGGCCACTTGCCATGCGGATGGCTTGGCAAAAAATATCCCAACGGAAAATTTAAGATTTACTAAAAAGACAGAAAGGCAATCCCTAAATGAGAGACGCAAGATGTGATAAAGAAAGTTTGGTATTAATGATTAAGAAATATCCGGAATTTATTGAGAAGATAGTTAAGAAAATAGACTAAGAATAATTAAACGATATACTTCTTGACACTTTGCTTCAGGCTTATGGAGTCGAAAGATCTTTTCACTCAAATGAATATGCGAAAGAAAATCCATATATTTTTTGGTAGAAATAATAAATGCTGCATATATAAATAAAGATAATGTAAGTGATTTGTTGTATGAATACATAACAAAGAAATGATTAAAAGGACATTCTGATTTTGGATTTGTTAAGTATGTTAAAGAGCCTGACTTTGTAGGCTTATGGTCTTACGAGGCAGCAGCCGTAGCCAAGCTGTTTGGAATAGATGACAGCAATCTAAAAAATGTAGACTTCTATCCCTATGACCTCGCTCACTATAACCCCCCAACAATAAAACCTACAGAAAGAATAGCCATACCAGAAGGAATTTTCTTACGATTCAGAAGAAGATCTGATCATCGATGCCAAAGATATCATTCTCCCATATATGTATAAACGCGTGAACGATTTTGTGAAAGATTATAAAAATCTTACTAATGAAGACTTTTGCAAAAAGTACGAGTTTGATCAGGTGTGATTTGATGTTGACGAATATATCCAGTATAAAAACAGCAAAGAAATATTAGGAATGCTACTGGTTTTCTATCTTACAGCGGAAGGTTATATTTTACAGTTTGACTGGAAAGAGGATTTCGAAGACTTCAGAGAACACATGAAGAACTATTGGAGCAAAGAAGGTGCTACCAAAATCATAACCTTCGAACTTGATAACGACCAAATGTACTTTGCAACAATTCCTGCTGGAAACACCGTTCATGATCTGTTCGAAGTCCCTGTAAAAGAGTATCAATAGCAATAAATACAATATAGAAATCTCCTAGTCATAGCATGCTTAACGTATATATGGTATGATATGTGAAGATAAGAAAACTACGTCCCTCATTACCACTCGGGCGATAACTTAGAATCAGGACTCTGACAAATATTATCATTAGCCGATTTGAAAATTTTTTTGATTTTTCTTAGGGCCTTCGAAGCGAAAGTACAGCGTGCCCACGCCAGCGTAGAAGGCCCTTAGAAAACTCAAAAAATTTTCAGTAAGGCTAATGATAATATTTGTCAGAGTCCTGAGACAAAACCTCGCCCCCGCGACAATGAAGCACGTACATCAGTACTTTTCAAGCAATATGGAGATTTTATGAACGAAAAACTGGCACTTAGCGATGATATTCTGCTTTCCTGCGAAAAGCCGGAGAGATATATAGGTAACGAGGTTAATAGCGTTACCAAGGATTTGAAGGATGTAAAGATTCGCTTTGCATTCTGCTTTCCCGATGTATACGAGATTGGAATGTCCCACCTGGGCATTCAGATTCTCTACGGCATGTTCAATTCTTACGACGACGTATGGTGCGAACGTGTCTATTCACCGTGGACTGACATGGACAAGGTGATGAGAGATAACAAGATTCCTCTTTTTGCGCTGGAATCACAAGATCCTGTCAAGGAGTTTGATTTCCTTGGCTTTACTCTTCAGTATGAGCTTTGCTATACCAATATTCTGCAGGTCCTGGACCTTTCAGGAATCCCATTTACAAGTGCAGAGCGTACAGACTGGACTTATCCTATCGTTATAGGCGGCGGTCCTTGTACTTACAACGCTGAGCCTATCGCAGACTTTTTTGACATATTCTATATTGGTGAGGGTGAGAATCACTACAGAGCCCTTTTTGATCTGTATGAGAAGTGCAGGGCTGATGGAACATCCCGTCAGGACTTCCTTATAAAGGCAGCGTCTATCCCTGGAATGTACATCCCATCTTTATATGAAGTCAAATATAAGGAAGATGGCACCATAGAATCCATGCTTCCTACAGTAGAAGGCATTCCATCACATATCACTAAAGATATCGTAACTGATCTTGACCACGCTTTTTATCCCAGTAAGCCTGTAGTTCCTTTTATCAAGGCTACTCAGGATCGTATAGTTCTTGAAGTTATGCGCGGCTGCATAAGAGGATGCCGCTTCTGTCAGGCAGGCCAGCTTTATAGGCCCAAGAGAGAGAAGAGCCACGAAGTCCTTGAAAAGCAGGCTGTAGAACTTCTAAAGAACACAGGATATGAAGAGATATCCCTAAGCTCACTGTCAACTTCAGACTACGAGCAGCTTCCACAGCTTCTTGACTTTTTGTTAAAAGAATGCGGAAGTAAGCATGTTAATATCTCACTTCCTTCACTTAGAATAGATAACTTCTCACTTGATGTCATGAGCAAAGTCCAGGATATCAAGAAGAGCTCACTTACATTTGCTGCTGAGGCAGGTTCCCAGCGTCTTCGTGACGTTATAAATAAGGGCGTCACAGAAGAAGATATTATAAGAGGCTCTCATGAAGCCTTTCTTGGAGGCTGGAACAAGGTTAAGTTCTACTTCATGCTGGGTCACCCGTGGGAGACTGATGAAGATATAGCAGGCATCGGCGAGATTTGTAACAGAGTTGCAGCCGAGTATTTTGATACAGTACCTAAGGAAAAGAGAAACGGCCAGTCTGTTGAGATAACAGCCAGCACGAGTTTCTTTGTTCCAAAGCCCTTTACTCCATTCCAGTGGGCACCTATGTGCAGACCCGAAGAGTTCCTTGAAAAGGCAGCTAAAACTAAAGCAGGTATCAGATCTCAGGTCAACCAGAAGAGGATTAAGTATAACTGGCACGAAGCTAATGCTAGTATGCTTGAAGGCGTATTCGCAAGAGGCGACAGAAAGCTTTGCAAGGCAATCCTCAGAGCTTATGAGAAAGGCTGTATCTACGATGCCTGGGGCGAATACTTCAAGTATGATGTATGGATGGAAACTTTTGAAGAACTCGGAATCGATCCTTGGTTTTATGTAAGCCGTACAAGATCAGATGATGAGATATTCCCATGGGATATCCTCGACTGCGGCGTTACAAAGTCATTCCTTCTTCGTGAGTGGCATACATCACAACAAGCTAAGATATCCAAGAACTGCGCAAATCAGTGCATGGGCTGCGGCGCAAGACAGTACGGCGTTGGAGTCTGCATGGAACCCAAGACAGACAAAGACGTAGGCTATGCAGTGTGAAGGAGATTAATGATCATCACGGATGATCAGTAACTCCTGAAATAAAATCATGAATGATTTTATTTCGTGAATAGAAATGTTCGGAAGGGAGATTAAAGATCATCCTTGGATGATCTTTGACTCCGTTTATTACAAGTAAAAAGGTATTTATTCATGACAAAAATCAGATTAAAGTTTAGCAAAAGAGGTCCGGTGCGTTTTATAGGGCACCTTGACCTTATGAGATATTTTCAGAAAGTTAACAGACGTGCTGATATTGACGTTAAGTATTCGGAAGGTTTCAGCCCTCATCAAGTCCTGTCATTTGCAGAGCCTTTGAGCGTTGGTGCAACATCTGATGGAGAGTATCTTGATATTCAGATGAATTCTGAGCCTGATATAAAGACTCTTATCGATCAGCTCAATAGTGTTATGAACGAAGGCATAGAAATTCTTGATGCATGTATACTTGACGAGAAGTCTGAGAAGGCAATGACTCTTGTAGATGCAGCAGAGTGGATTCTGACTTTCCGTGAAGGGAAAGAGCCTGCCGATGGCTGGGAAGACGAACTTAAAGAGTATATGGCCAAGGATGAACTTCCTGCCATCAAGAAGACCAAAAGGGGCGAAACACAGATCAACATGAAGCCTCTTATCTTCAAGGCAGAAGTTGTAGCCAAGAAGGACCTTAGAGGATACTCTGATCCGGAATATAGATATATTGATAACAATCTTGATGATAATATCTCATGTATTCACCTCTTTGTAAGTTCCGGAAGTGCTGATCACTTAAAGCCCGGCATGGTGATCGAGAACTTCATGAGAGAGTCAGGTCAGCAGATGCAGCCCAATGCTATAAGGCTTCACAGAGTTGATACATTCTTAAAAGGCGAAGATGAGAAGGGAACCTATGAAGTTCCTATGACAGATACCGAAGGTAAATATAAAATATATCTTTAATATAGCGCATAAGAAAATACTTCCTTTTTTAGAATTCAAAGTGGCATAAGGAGATTCTTCTTTTTTAGAATTATTTCCTTATGCTTAAATTTACTATTAGAAAAAACATAATAGTCAAAGTAAACTTTTGGCAACTACTGGAAACATAGAACAATTTATCAAAAATCACAAAACAATCTATAAAGAATTATGAAAATACTGATCACCAGAGAAACAGATAATAATTATAAAAAAGATGCCCCTGCTTTAAATGAACATGTTCACAAAAAGATAAGGGTAAGCCTATATGATGATAATAAATTAGAGCTTTCATATACTACAAGTGGAAGCTCTGATTATGTTGGGAATATCTATGTCGGCCACGTTGAGAATATTGTTGGGAATATTAATGCAGCGTTTGTGCGCTTTAAGTCAGACAGCCCCAATGTTAAGGACAATATCGGATATCTTGATCTTAAAGATATAGTTCCGGAATGTATACTTTCAAGAAAGTCAGAAGATGAACCCAAACTTAGAAACGGCGATATAGTTCTTGTTCAGGTTAAAAAGCCTGCTGTCAAGACTAAACAGGTAGTTCTTACAACCAAGCTTTCCATAAGCGGACGATATGCCGCCATTACCCTTGGTCAGAAGGGAACAGGATGTTCCAAGAAACTATCTGAAGAGAAGAGAAAAGATATAATTGCTATACTAAAGCACGACTTCTCTATAAGAGAAAGAATATCTGATACTTACGGCCTTATAGCAAGAACCGAATGTGAAGATCTTCTTGATAAAAAAATCGAGAATGAAACTTGCAAGCCTGATCATGACAAAGGAGTACTAAACTCTAATCCTTTTGATGTTGTAAGAAAAGAAGTTGACCTTCTATGTGACAAGATAGATGAAATGCTAAGAATCGGCGCTACAAGATCGGTTGCAACCTGCCTTTATGAGACTGCAAGCGACCGCGATTTTTCTGATAAGCTTCATAGATGCCTTGAATACTATAATCTGAAGCAAAAAAGCCTGAAAAACCATGAGACAAAATGCTCAAATAAAAGCACTCAAATTAAAGATGATCTGACAAAGTCCATTGATCTGGAGACTGTTACTGACGATACAGAGCTTTTTTCTATGTATAATGCAAGCTCTTTTCATGCTGATCATCCGGAAGTAACAGGAAGACTATTGTCGCCCAAAGACGGATCTATAAATATACTTTACGGCCTTCAAACACTTCTTGAAAAAGCATCACTAAAGAAAGTATGGCTTTCAAGCGGAGCATACCTTGTTATCGAATCAACTGAGGCTATGCATGTTATTGATGTTAATACCGGCAAAGCTGTCGATAAAAAAGGAAATCTGTTCCTTGATATCAATATTGAAGCTGCCATAGAATCCGCCCGCCAGATAAGACTTCGTAATTTTTCAGGAATGATACTTATAGATTTTATCAATATGAATGATAAAAAAGACTACAAACTCCTTGAAAATACTCTTAACACCGAACTTTCCATGGATCCTGTAAGCAGCAAATTTATAGACTTTACAAAACTTGGAATAGCAGAGATCACCAGAATAAAAATAGATTAGTATTATTACTAAAACTTCCCACTTGGACGGACCGGCATCCTCAAAGCCTTTACAGGGGCAAGCAGTATATAAATCATTTCCACGCTTTTTAATTGTTTTATAGAATTCATGAGCGTGATAGCTGTGGTTTTTTATTCTGCCAAGGGTCCACCTGTTTGAGCGAAGCGAGTTTGGACCCTAGAATAAAAAGCTACAGATATCATGCCATGAATTCATAAAACAATTAACAGCGTGGAAATGATTTATATACTGCTTGCCCCTGTAAAGGCTTTGAGGATGCCGGTCCGTCCAAGTGGGAAGCTTTATACTTACTGAGCTTTTGCTTGTTTCTTTTTGTTTTCTTTGATCTTTCTATAAGCTTCTGCAATGATATCAGAGAACTTGCTTGCATGGAAGGTACTGTTGATAACATACGCATAGCTTATTTCTATAGAGTCTTTGCCGGGCTGCATATTGTATTCATATACACGCTTATCAAGTTTCTGGAAGAACTCTTTCATCTTAAGATCATCACAGTTTTCAACAATAAGAAGGAATTCGTTACCACCATTTCTTCCGGCAAAACCGTAGTCATCACTGATATCTTCAAGCATCCAGGAGAAATCTACAAGGGCCTGGTTGCCGGCGATTCGGCCTTTTTCTCTGTTGATATCGATAAGGTTATTGATGATGATGACAGCACAGGCGACATTACTTAATTTTCTGTCTTCGCCGTACATCTCAAATACCAGATCACAGCTAAATCTGTTAGGAATACCTGTAAGAGCATCCAGATATGATTTATTTTTCTGTTCTTCGTATTCAGTCAGTACAGGCACATATTTGGACAGATCGAAGATAGTTACCAGTATGCCGATTAATATCAATACGAATAGTGAGATATTTGTTACTTTTAATAGATTAGAATGTTCCACATAATTGCGCATATCAGGAACAGACATAAAGAGAACGATGTAGACTATGATAACGAGTATCATCAGTATGAGCTGAATGATCTTAAGTGCTTTAAATGAGTCAGCATATTTTTGTTTTTGAATTTCTTTAATCGGATTCATAATTACCTTAACCCCCTCGGCAAGTTGTTATATATAGTAAATGACTAAAAATGCACTTTGAAAGTGACCAAATGACCTATATGCCGGCACTTTAATAACTTACATAAGGCATCTTCTAAAGCCTTTTACTATTGTATCTTTGAAACAGATTTGAAATAAAAAAACAGAGCATAACACGTTTTGTGCTCTTGTGAATAATTTATAAATAGATTTTAACACATTTTCTTACATTATTGTAAATTTAATAAAGAAAACACCTGTCATAAGATGCTTTTTGTGCCGATATAATAATGTAACGCTATACAATCTGGCCATTTGCTGATCAATATAGTGAATTATTTGGTCATATTGTAATCAAAAGGCTCCTTTTTTACAGCGATAACCATGCATTAAGAAGGGGGATAATATGGCAGAAGAAACCTTAACTTCTTATAATGATCTGATAAGTGTTGTTATTCCGGTTTATAATGACAAGAAATTCCTCCCGGAATGTTTGCAGTCACTTCATAATCAGACTCACGAAAATCTCCAGATCATACTGGTTGATGATGGATCCACAGATAAGACCTATTCTATATGCGATAACTGGGCCAAAAACGACAAGAGGATCCATGTCATCCATCAGGCAAGAGGGGGAGTTGCAGCAGCACGAAATGCGGGGCTGTATTCTGCTAAAGGTGAGTATATATCATTCATTGATTCTGATGACTATCTTGACAGTCATTTTTATGAAAAAATGCTAAAAGCTGCTAAAGACAATAATGCTGATGTTGTGACCTGTTTTGAAAGAATCATAGACAGAAAAGGTAATACCAGGATCAGTATATGGCATGAGATGAACAGAGTTGGTGATAATATATCTTTTCTCAAAGAGTTCCTTGCACAGGGCAATCCGGCCGCAGCAGTCGTTTGGAATAAACTTTACAAAAAGAGTTTCATAGAAGGGATTTCTTTTACAAGAGGTAATTTTCTTGAAAGCATGCTTTTTAATGTAGAAGCCGGATGCCAAAAAGGTACTTTTGTCTGGATCAAGGACAGGTTGTATTATCACAGGGTTGATGAAAACAGTGAACTCAATCCCATGGGTAGGCAGCGTATTGTATCAACAGTCAGGACTATGGCTAAATCTGTTGATATTATAGAAAGTCATAAACCACCATACGATCTTTTGTGTCAGATCAAAACCAAGGCGCTATGGAAGCTGGAACACAGCTATTCCTACTGTCTGTCTAATGACTGGATAGAAGAAGGCAGGAAAGTTAAAGAAATTTATATGCGAAATTACGATAAGTGGAAATCAAATATCGTAGGTACGGCCAATCGAATGAAACTCTGGTTTGTACGCCTTCTTCCTACAATATTCTTTTTGAAGAAAAAACAAAATATCGATTGACAAATAAGATAATAGAGGGTATGATATCAGAGTATGCCGCTTAACGAGGTACAAGCATGTCTGAAAGATTCATTTTGAATATGACAGCATCACCATAGTTAGCGAGTTTTTTGAAGAAGGAGGTGCCTTATGTACGCAATTATTGTTACAGGTGGTAAGCAGTACAAGGTTTCCGAAGGTGATGTAATCAACGTTGAGAAGCTGGATGCTGCAGCTGACGAGAAGGTTACATTCGATCAGGTTATTGCTGTTAACGATGACAAGGAGCTTAAGGTTGCTGGCGACGTTGCATCAGCTAAGGTTGAAGCTACAGTTGTAAAGCAGGATCGTGCTCGTAAGGTTGTTGTTTACAAGTACAAACCAAAGTCTGGATATCATAAGAAGAATGGTCACAGACAGGCTTTCACACAGGTTAAGATCAACAAGATCTCTCTGTAATGTAAAGCAGAAGTAGTAATTAATACGCATACTGAAAGACATATACTATGACAGACATTACAATTCAGAAGAACTCCAGAGGCTGGTACAAGGGATTTAAGTGTGACGGACATGCAGGTTTTGCCGAATATGGTCAGGACATTGTATGTGCAGCGCTCTCGGTGCTGACCATCAACACTATAAATTCAATCGAAGCTTTTGCAGGCGATCTGATTGATGTATCGTCCGATGAAGATAAAGGTATTATCACTTGTTCATTCAGGAACAGGACCGGTAATATTTCTGATGAAGCAACGCTTTTGATGAAATCATACGAACTCGGCGTTAATGGTATCTATGAACAGTATGGGAAAGAATTTTTGAACATTAAATTCGAGGAGGTATAGGCCATGTTAAACATGAACCTTCAATTTTTTGCTCATAAGAAAGGTGTAGGATCAACCAAGAACGGTCGTGATTCTGAGTCAAAGCGCCTTGGAGCAAAAAGAGCTGATGGTCAGTTCGTAAAGGCTGGAAACATTCTTTACAGACAGCGTGGAACACATATTCATCCTGGTGTTAATGTAGGCATCGGTTCTGATGATACATTATTTGCTCTTGTTGATGGCGTTCTTAGATTTGAGCGTAAAGGCAGAAGCAAGACTCAGGCAAGTGTTCATCCTGTAGAAAAGGCTGAGTAATTTATTATTTAGCGCATGTTTTGAGCAATTAATGGGGACTCCGGACGCATAAGTTCGGAGCCCCTTTTTTAGAAAAAAGATTCGACTGATGGAATGGAAAAGGCATATTTGTTAGACTGTTGGAATTAAATGATTCTAGAAGTTATATGCATTTTCTGTGATGACGGTCAGAAACGGAGTATATAATGCCTCAGTTTGTAGATCAGGCAAGGATTTATGTAAGAAGCGGTAAAGGCGGCGACGGCCACGTTTCTTTTCGCAGAGAAAAATTCGTCGCATCAGGTGGCCCTAACGGCGGAGATGGCGGTAAGGGCGGCGATGTTATCTTTCAGGTAGATAACGGTCTTAATACACTGTCAGATTATCACTATGGTGGTAAATACAAGGCAGAAGACGGCGCTGAAGGCGGACAGAACAGATGTACCGGCAAATCCGGTAAGGACATCGTGTTAAGAGTCCCTGAAGGCACTGTTATCAGAGAAGCCTCAAGCGGCAAAGTCATTGCCGATATGTCAGGCGACAATCACAGAGTAATTTTATTAAAAGGCGGAAGAGGTGGCAATGGTAATATGCATTATGCCACATCTACAATGCAGGCGCCCAAATATGCACAACCCGGACAACCGGCCAAGGAACTTGAACTTATATTAGAGCTTAAAGTTATTGCAGACGTAGGTCTTGCAGGCTTTCCTAATGTAGGTAAATCAACTTTCCTTTCCAAGGTATCCAATGCAAAGCCCAAGGTAGCGAACTATCACTTCACTACACTTACACCTATGCTTGGTGTTGTTGATCTTCATGATGCAAAGGGATTTGTAGTTGCAGATATACCCGGCCTTATAGAAGGTGCATCAGAAGGTGCAGGTCTTGGACATGAGTTCCTCCGCCATATAGACAGAACCAGAATGATAATTCACGTGGTCGATGCAGCCTCGACAGAAGGCCGTGACCCGATCGAAGATATATATGCTATCAACAAGGAACTTGCCAATTACAATTCTGATCTTGGCAGCAAGAAGCAGATAATCGCAGCTAATAAGCTAGATATGCTTACAGAAGAAGAGGCCAAGGAAGTTGTTGATAAGATCAAGGCTGAGTTTGAGCCTAAGGGTGTAAAAGTATTCCCTCTTTCCACTCTTACAGGAATGGGTCTTAAAGAGCTTTTGTATTATGTAAGCACCAATCTTGAAGAACTTGGCGAAAAGCCTGTTGTATATGATCAGGAATATGATCCTGAAGTTGAGCTTAAGACTGTCAATGAAGCATTCACAGTAGAATATGATTCCAAGGAACATGAGTATGTTGTAGAAGGCCCTAAGATTGAGAAGATGCTTGGTTATACCAACCTTGATTCTGAAAAAGGTTTTGCCTTCTTCCAGAACTTCCTTGCAGAAAACGGAATCCTTGACAGACTTGAAGAGCTTAACATTCAGGAAGGAGATACTGTACGTATGTATGGTCTTGCATTTGATTATTACAGGAATGCAGACACCAAGTCTCCTGATGATACTTCAGATGAGTTCGACCCTGCAGATTTTGATATGGATGACATTGATATGGATGATTTTGACAATGAATAAGTCTTATTGCCTGGTATTAGAAAACTTCTAAGTCTTTTGACATACTGTCATGACTATACCAATTTCATATCATCGTTTGAGTTTTATTGATTATGTAGAAGGCTGCTACAGCCTGGAAAGTGTGAATATAATATGCAGTTTACAAGTAAACAGAGAGCTTATTTAAGAAGCCTTGCCCAGACAGTTGATCCTATCTTTCAGGTAGGCAAAAGTGCTGTTTCTCCTGAAGTAATAACAGCTGTATCAGAGGCATTTAATACAAGAGAACTTATTAAGATAACAATCTTAAAAAACTGTCCTGAAGATGTTAAGACAGCAGGAATCATGCTTGCTGAGCGTACAAGATCAGACCTTGTTGAAGTGATCGGACGTAAGGTTGTTCTTTACAAGAGATTTCAGGAAAATCCTGAGATCATCCTTCCAAGAAAATAAAAATATCCTTTTGTTTTTGCATATCTCTATTCTTGGAAAATTAATCTGATCTTAATAAATCAAGCACTTACATTGTGCTACAATAAACATAAGTAGGCACGGGTCCTTTACTTGAAAAATAATATAATGCATTCCTGAGTTTTATATACTGTGATACGTATTTATAAATCAGTGATTCAGGAATGTATTAGTATAAAAAAGGATGGCTAGTTATGGAAAAAAGACGTATTGGAATAATAGGCGGAACATTTAATCCTATTCATAATGCTCATTTATTTATTGCAGAATGTGCAAGAGAGCAGTTTAAACTCGATAGGGTTATCTTCATTCCAAGTGGAGAATCGTATTTTAAGAAAGGCCAGGATATACCAAGCGGCGAGATCAGATATCAGCTTGTAAAAAAAGCTACTGAAGATAATCCATTCTTCAAGGTATCAAGAATCGAGATCGACAGACCAGGTGATACATATACAATTGAGACTCTCGAACAGCTCTCAGATATGTATCCGGGAGATGAACTCTACTTCATTGTTGGCGCAGATACTCTCAATATGATCGATAAGTGGGTTCGTTTTGAAGATGTATTAAGAGCTTGTACTATACTTGCTGCAGTACGTGATGATACTGATGAAGAGAACCTGCAGACAAGGATCAAAGAACTTCAGACTATGGTTCCTGAAGCAAGGATTGAATCTATACATATGGAAAGACTTGGAATCTCATCAACCATGATAAGAGACAGGGTAAGAGCAGATAAGTCGATCAAGTACCTGCTGCCTGATGCTTGTATAGAGTATATAGCATTAAAGGGGCTTTATTCAGAAAATGGTGCATGCGAAGATGACATCATGGAAGCTCCAGACAAAATAGCGCCATAAGAAAGGATCTTGTTTCATCAATGAAAATTATAGAAGCATCTCAGAAATATCGTATTGAGATGGAAAAGGTCCTTAAAAAGGACAGATTTGATCATACTCTTGGAGTTGCATATACAGCAGCTAATATGGCATTTGTGTTCGATGAAGATATAGAGAAAGCTGTTATAGCCGGAATGCTTCATGACTGTGCCAAGTGCATACCTCACAGTGAGCAGATAAAGATATGTAAAAAGTATGGTGTTGAGCTAACTGATATCGAGATGAGGAACCAGAAGCTCATACATGCCAAAGCAGGAATGTGTCTTGCAAGACATAAATATGACATAGATGATCCATATATTCTTGATGCGATAAGATATCATACAACAGGACGTCCTGATATGACAAAGCTCGATAAGATCATCTTCACAGCTGATTTTATAGAGCCTAACAGAAAGATGCTTAAAGACATGGACGTCATTAGAAAAGAAGCTCTTTCTGATCTTGACAGGGCAGTATACCATATCTTAAAGAACTCACTTGATTATCTGGGAGGCCAAGACGATGAAATGGATCCTATGACAATCAAGACATATGAGTATTATGCAAAAATTGTAAATGCTGATAATTAACAGGTTTTAGGATAATCCTAAATAAACTCATATATTTTATTTTAGAAAGGCGAACTAATTTGAGTAATATAACAGAAAAGTCAAAAGAAATGGCAAGACTTGCCATCAAAGCACTTGATGACACAAAAGCTGAAGACGTAAGAGTACTTGATATAAGTGAAGTATCAGTTATGGCTGATCTTTTTATTATCGCAAGCGGCTCCAGTACTAAGCAGGTTAAGGCTCTTGGAGATCATGTAGATGAAGCTCTTGGAAGAGCAGGCTATGAAGCTAAGGATATTGAAGGCTACGAAGGCGCTAAGTGGATCCTTATGGACTACGGCGACATCATAGTTCACATCTTCGACGATGAGAACAGAAAGTTCTACGACCTTGAAAGAATCTGGAGAGACGGCCAGCAGATCGAGGCATCTGATTTATAATGGGATATAGAAATACATCCCTGTATTTCTGTTTACATCCTGTAAATGGGATATAGAAATACATCCACCCCCAAGAGATTGAGTTTTCTTGGGGGTTTTTAGTTGATTACTAAAACTGATCAATACTCAGAATCCACGTCGTTTTCGCCGCGTAGGTGCACCATTTTGGCTGCAAGACGCCTGTTGGCATCGCTCTGAGCAGCATAATGCTTACGTGTTGTATTGACATCCTTATGACCCAGAACATCAGCTACCAGATATATATCACCCGTTTCATTATAAAGATTTGTACCAAAAGTACTACGAAGCTTGTGAGGCGTTATCTTTTTTAGAGTAGTTACGTTCGATGCATATTTTTTGACAAGATTTTCAACAGCTCTGACTGTGATCCTTCGATTCTGTAATGATAGGAATAGAGCTTCTTCATGACCTGAACTTGCTACTATCAGATTTCGCTGGGATAGATAAGCTTTAAGCGCTTCTTCAACTTCCTGACCGAAATATACGATTGATTCGTTTCCACCTTTTCTGTGAACCCTGATACCATTAGTATTAAAATCTATATCATCAATATCAAGACCTACACATTCTGATACACGTATACCCGTTCCAAGAAGTAAAGTTACAAGAGCTGTATCACGGACTTTGGTCTTATCATGGAATCTTTTCTGAGTCTTTGTAAGCTCTTTGCCGTCTTCTACGACATCCAACATCTTCTGAACTTCGTTTGGCTCAAGTCTGATGATCGCTTTTTCGTGCAGCTTTGGTGTGTTGATCTTGGATGGAGCATTAGTCTGTATCTTATCCATCTTGAAAAAATAATTGTACATAGATCTAAGAGCTGCAATTTTTCTTTTTTTACCGTTCTCGGAATTGGTGAATTCCTTGCCATCTTTGTCATATAATGTTATGTATTCAAGGTATTCCTCGATATCATCTCTTGTGATCATATCAAGAATCTCAACTTTGAAATCTTTGATATCCATTTTGGCCAAAGATGAGTTGGTCTCATGCAAGAATTCGAAGAAGATCCTAAGATCGTATGCATAGCCAAGTCTTGTTCTTACAGCGGTATTTTCAGCTATTGATCTAAAATACGCCCTGCAGAATTCTGGCAGAGTGTTTAGAACTTCCCTGAATTTTTGTATATTCTCTTTATCCATTTCCTGGTAATATTTTTGAGTATCTGATTCGATATTTTTCTGCATGATATTCCCCCTGCATAGAACTATAGAATACATATATTTTACCATATTGAAAGAATAGACGGAATAGACGCATCCGAAAGCGATAGTATATTTAAAACCAGACGATATTACGATATACTTAAATATGACATAGTTAATTTCAAACAATAGGAGAAAAAATAAGTGGATCCTAAACTGGCTGATCTTGAAAAAGAAAATCAAAGACTTAAGAAAGAACTTGATAAGGAAGTAGCTTATAGCCGTGACCAAAGACAGTTCATCCATCGAATGTCACATGATATTCGCACGCCATTAAATGCTATTATGGGCTATGCAAAGCTTATCAAAGAGATTCCCTCAGATACCTCTAAAGTTAAGGACTATGCAGATAATATCCTTAAATCCGGAAGCTATATGCTTGATATAATAGGTGAGATCCTTGATATGAGCAGGATAGAATCCGGCTTTGCTGGTTGCAAAAAAGCAGAATTCAATTTAGAAGACTGCCTTGATGATATAAGAACCATCATAGATCCGCTTATTAATGAAAAAGATCAGATTTTTACAATTAGTATAGATAATATTGATCATAGAAACGTCATCTGTGATGAAAAATATTTAAAGCAAATACTTATAAATCTTTTATCCAACGCATGTAAATATACAGATAAAGGCGGATTGATCGAACTTTCTGTAAAAGGTAGTGATAATAAGATAATCTTTGTTGTCAAAGATAACGGACGCGGTATGTCCGAGGAATTCCAAGAGCGTATCTTTACACCTTTTGAAAGAGAGCACCAAGACAATGCGTCAGATCCCGGCGGTACCGGACTTGGCCTTGTTCTTATAAAGAATCTGGTAACTATAATGGGCGGAAGCTTATCTTTTGAAAGTAAGCTGGGCCGGGGAAGCGTGTTTACCGTAATTATACCTGCGGAGCAGGAAATTTCAGATACTCATGATAATAGTATAGTATCCTCCTCAAAAAAGATCACGGAAAGACCAGATGGTATAAATTGCACGGATAGCAAAGATAGCTCAAAAAGTTTTGATAGTCAGCCTTATCGCGGCATTCTTAAAGGCCTTAATATCCTTGTGGCAGAAGATAATGAGCTAAATGCAGGGATTTTATCAGAGATTCTTTCGCGTCAGGGAGCAGTCATACATATAGACTCCAATGGGAGAAAACTTATTGATACTTATCTAAACAGTCCCGCTTACAATTATGATCTTATTCTTATGGATGTTCAGATGCCGGAACTTGACGGTTATGAGGCGACCAGGCTTATAAGACAAAGTTCTCACGAGGATGCTATCAAAATCCCCATTATAGCAATGACAGCCAATGCCTTTGACAAAGACATACAAAAAGCGCTTGATGCAGGGATGAACGCCCATGTCACCAAGCCAATAGATATAAATGATATTGAAAAAGCGTTTTATAAATTGCACTCTACAAGATAGAACAATTAGTTAATGGCTCAAACCTTGCACGCTCTATTTTCTATGCCTTATAGATTTTATATTCTGGAGTTTATTGTCAGCATCTTTGATAAGGGCAAATACATCTTCCTGGCTATTAATACGACCTGATGCCACGCCGTAGCTGACTTTAATAGGATCATCCACGCCCTCGATCCTGACTTCCGAAAGCTTATTTTCCCAGGTTGCAAGTCTGTCTCTAAAAACGTCTTCTGTATGAATTGTAGTCATAACAAGGAATTCATCTCCGCCATAGCGGTAGCTGTCCTTTTTTCTGAATACATCAAGAAGAGAGGAGGCAGTAGCCTTTAATACTTCATCACCTATTCGGTGTCCATATTTGTCATTGAACTTTTTAAAATGATCTATGTCAGCCATAGCAATCTGGCAGATAGCTCCCTTTTCGATGTTTGGAATAGCATCGAGAGCGTATCTGTTAAGAAGGCCTGTGAGCTGATCCTGATACGATCTTAGCAGTATATCCTGTGCCATGGTCTGGGCTTTATATGTTGATGTAATGAACTCTTTTTCACGATAATAGCTTATGATACTGGCCGAAAGCAGTATAAGCAGATATATAACTCCATTGACTGCTATGACGCCTTTAGCACCATTATAGTTATATAACAGCATATAGAAGATAAGATGCTCTGTCAGAAGGAATAATATCTGGAACAAAGGAGCTATATGGAAAAAAGATACAAAGCAAATATTAACTCCGTAGAAGATGATGACCTGTCTGTTATCGATAAAATTCATGTATGACACATACATGGCAAAGATTGCCATTACGATTATACTTACACCGGATATCAAAACAGCTGTATAATGACCGTGAATTTTTTTCTTGACAAAAAGGTCTGCAAAAAATGCTGTCAGAAGGCATCCGAATACTACAGATGTCATGACTATAGTTGTCTGATCATAATGTATATTTTCGATATGGATGATAAATGTTATAATTAAAGAAACCCCTTCGATTATGGCAGTGATTATTCCCATAGTTTTAAGAGCAGACATGTTGCTCATATCAAAGAGTTCATGGATTTTTTCATCAGTTTCGGGAATGAGCACATTTTTAATCCTTTTTAGAAGGCTCATGGGATTTTTTCCTTTCTTGAAACTCCTGTGCTACACATCTGTATTTCGGTCATTTGTAATATTTATTTAGCTATACATTCATATATGAACCAACTGCTTATTACATTCTTAAGATTAGTTCTCTATTTTTTTTGCTTTATTATACCGATATGAATATATAATATGATTTTTTTAGTCACATTATTCATATACACCGCTTCAAAAATATATTTTTTGCATAATGCATCTCATAAGGAGGAATACTATGCTGAATATCAACACAACTAACGATGGTGGAAAAATGAATGTAGAGCTTGATGGAAGACTTGATACTACTACAGCTCCTATGCTCGAGTCAGAGCTTAAGGAAAAGCTCGGAAACTCCTCAGAACTTGTTTTTGATCTTCAAAATCTTGAATACATCTCATCTGCAGGTCTGCGAGTTCTTCTTGCAGCACAAAAAATAATGAATAAACAAGGATCTATGTGCATCAAAAATGTAAGCGCTGCCGTTAAGGATATTTTTGAAGTAACAGGTTTTTCAGATATCCTTACGATCATTTGATCTGATGCCATATTTTTGAAAATGTTCTCATTTTCAAAGGAGTTGATTATGAAGGAATTGACTACCAAGGCCAATGTCGAATGTCTTGATACTGTCACTTCGTTTATAGATGAGGAATTGGAGGCTCTTGGCTGTCCTCCTAAGACACAGATTCAGATTGACGTTGCAATAGATGAGATCTTTTCTAATATAGCCTATTACGCCTATGAGGATGGTAATGGGCTTGTTACTGTGCAGATTGAAAAAGGTGAGGATTCTCCCGGTGTTAATATTACTTTTATAGATAGTGGGACTCCTTATGATCCGCTTAAAAGAGAGGATCCGGATACAACCTTAAGCGCGTCAGATCGTCAAATTGGTGGCCTTGGCATCTTTATAGTAAAAAAGACCATGGATAGTGTCATATATGAGTACAAGGACGGTCACAATATTCTCAGGATCTTTAAATTATTCTAATGCCTGTTTATAGGACTGTTATTGCATATCTTTGATAACAAATAATTGAGACGGGAGTAGTAGATGAGTGATAGTGTTTTCAGACCCAAAAGTGTCGAGAAGATTGGTTCCCCCGAAAAATTAAATGATTATATACGTATTTCCTCTCCTGGCATATGGATCATTTTGCTTGGTGCATGCCTTATTCTTATAGGCATGCTTGTATGGGGGATATTCGGAAGAGTTGAAGAAACTATGGACGATGGGTCAAGTAGGTACGTAGCGCCTATAACGTTTATTACAAACTAATGACAATACATTCTTGAATATGAAATTCAAGAAAGAAAACATAATATGAAAAAAATCAATAAGCCTTCTGTGCATAAAGTTGCCAAAGTCCCTATGACTATTCAGATGGAAGCAACAGAATGCGGCGCAGCTTCTTTGTGCATGGTACTTGCGTACTATGATAAATGGATCCCGCTAGATCAGATGCGTCTTATGTGCGGCGTATCCAGAAATGGATCCAATGCCAAAAATATACTAATAGCTGCAAGAAAACTTGGACTTGTGGCACAAGGATACCGTTTTGAACCTGAAGAACTTAAGCAAAACGGTCATTTTCCATGCATAGTTTTCTGGGAATTCAATCATTTTATAGTAGTAAATGGTTTTAAGAACGGCAAAGTCTATGTCAACGATCCTGCAAGGGGCCGTATTACAATGTCCATGGACAGATTTGATGAAGGCTTCACAGGCGTTGTTCTTATGTTCGAGCCTTCTGAAGATTTTGAACCTTCCGGTTCTCCTTTCAAAATATCTTCTTTTATCAAAGAAAGGTTAGAAGGTACAGGACAGGCGATCGCATTTTCTGTGATCACATCTGTGATTATAGCCATATCGGGAATCATACTGTCAGGATACTCAAGAATCTTTTTGGACAAGATCTTAACGGGCAATAATCCGCGATGGTTCATTCCCTTTATTGCTTCTTTATCTGTTATATCAATTGTTTTAATCGTAGTAAGCTTCATATCTGCTATCAACAGCCTAAGGATCGAAGGTAAGTTTTCATCTATAGGTGCCACGACATACATGTGGAAGGTTCTGCATCTTCCTATGGAGTTCTTCGCCCAGAGGATGGCAGGTGATATACAGCAGCGCAAAAACACCAATGAGGGTATAGCTTCCAGACTCATTAATGTCATATCACCGCTTGCCCTTCAATGCGGCATGATGATCTTTTACCTTATTGTAATGATCAGATACAGCTATATATTATCGGCTATAGGCATAGTCACAGTTATCATTAATCTTACAGTATCAAGGATCATAACTCATAAAAGAGTAGATCTTGCCAAAGTTCTTGCTATGGACAATGCAAGATTATATCAAAGTACAGTCTCAGGGATCAGCATGATAGAGACTATAAAAGGAAGCGGAGCCGAGAACAGTTTCTTTGAAAGGTGGTCAGGGATACAGGCTGCTGCCAATAAGCAGAACGTAAACTATATAGAGCTTGAGCATGTGATGGGGACTATTCCGGCTATTATCAGTGCGATCAATAATTCTGTCATCATGGTTCTTGGTATATGGCTTACTATCAATGGCCTTTTTACAGAAGGTATGCTGGTTGCATTTCAAGGCTTCGTTTCATCTTTTATGACTCCCGCAAGAACCTTGATATCTGCAGGGCAGACTTTTCAGGAGATGGAGACAGATATAAATCTTATGAATGATGTACTTCTATATCCTGATGACCCTGTGAGTTATAGTTTAAATGAAGACGCCGGACACAGTTATGATAAGTTATCCGGCGATATTATCATAAAGGATCTGACCTTCGGATATTCAAGGCTAGATGAACCTTTGATCAAAAACTTAAATCTTACTATTGATAAAGGCTCAAGTGTAGCAATAGTCGGAGCCTCCGGATGCGGCAAATCAACTTTGTCTAAACTGCTATCAGGTCTGTATCTTCCCTGGAGCGGGCAGATACTATTTGATGGCCAAAATATACAAGAGATAGATAGAAGTGTTTTCACAGGGTCTCTTGCAGTTGTAGATCAAAATATTGTTCTTTTTGAAGATACGATAGCTTCTAATATCAAGATGTGGGACAGCTCTATTGAGGATTTTGAAATGATCCTTGCTGCAAGAGATGCTCAGATACACGACGATATAATGAAACGTCTCGGAGGATATAAATACAGGATCTGCGAAGGTGGCAAAGATCTCTCAGGCGGTGAAAAGCAAAGAATTGAAATAGCCAGAGTACTTGCTCAGGATCCAACAATAATAATCATGGATGAGGCAACCAGTGCTCTTGATGCCAAGACTGAAAAAGAAGTTGTAAAAGCAATAAAAAACAGAGGTATAACCTGTATAGTGATAGCTCACAGATTATCTACTGTACGTGATTGTGACAAGATAGTAGTCCTTGATAATGGACGCATTATAGAACAGGGGACCCACGATCAGCTCTATGCTATGAAGGGTAAATATGCGGAGTTTTGTGGGGGGACATAGAAGTACCTCCACAAGAAAAAAACGAATCCGGAGAATCACATGGGATGGTTTGATGAACAGATAAAAGAAAGGAATAGGGCCGATCAGAAAGCTTTTGACGAAGCTTTTCTTAGGATTGCAAGTGCAGTCACCGGTAAGCGCTTGTCAGAAATCCTTGGCGACGATTCGCTTGCCACAAGGGAAGCTTTGCATGAGATCATGTATTTCTATCATATCGTTCCTTCGGAAGTTCCAAACAATATAGATAAGCCCGAAGACGAGATGGAATACCTCCTTCGTCCTCATGGCATCATGCACAGGGAAGTTGAGCTGACAGGAGAGTGGTTTGATGATGCTACAGGTGCCATGCTGGCTGTAAGATCAGATGATGGATCCGTTATTGCTCTTATTCCAGGGCATCTTGGAGGATATACTTTTTATGACAATAAGCTAGGCAGAAGGGTCAAAGTTACAACACTTAATGAACATCTTATTGAAAAAAAGGCTATCGCTTTCTATAAGCCTCTTCCAATGCGCAAGATCGGTATGCATGATCTTATGATCTATGCAGCTGAGAACATTTATAAATCAGACGTGGTTATATATGTTACCATGCTTGTGTTAACCACGATAACCGGTATGATCATAACTTCACTTACAAAGAGAATATTTGGTGAAGTGATCGATTATGGACAGATCATACCACTACTTGCGATAGGTGTATTTCTTACTCTTGTACAGATCAGTATGATATTGTTCGAGCTTGTCGAAGAGATAGTTCTTGTAAGAGTATCCACAAGGCTTGATATCAATCTTCAGGCTGCGACCATGATGCGTATATTATCACTTCCTTCAGACTTTTTCAGAAAGTTCAGTGCTGGTGAATTGGCAGGAAGAAGTGAATATATCGCCATGATCATCAACAGTATATTTAATTCGGGTTTGTCAGCGATATTTACAGCAGTCATATCATTGACCTACCTGATACAGATTAGTTTTTATGCATCGTTTTTAGTTATTCCTGCACTTATAATAACGCTCATCAAATCAGGGATAACTCTTCTGGCAGTATACATGCAGATTCCTATAACCAAAGAGCACATGGAGACCTCCGCCAAGGAACAGGGACTTTCTTATGCCATGATAAGCGGCATACATAAGATCAAGTTATCCGGCGCAGAGAAAAGAGCTTTTGCCAAATGGGGAGAAATATATGCAAGGATGCTGCGTCATGCTTATAATCCGCCAACATTTCTAAAGATATACCCGGTTCTTAATACAGCTGTGTCAACTATAGGAACCATAGTATTATACGTAATCTCTTATAAAAACGGAATCAGTGCCGCAGACTATATTGCTTTTACTACCGGATTTGCCTTTGTATCAGGAGCACTTAGCTCGTTGACAACTGCAGTTGCCACTATAGCCAAGCTTAGTCCTGTAATAGATATGGCAAAGCCTATTTTTGAAACTGAACCTGAGATCAGTCAGGACAAGCAGGTTATTCAAAGTCTGTCCGGGTCTATTGAACTTAATAATGTTACATTTAGATATTCCAGCGAGATGCCTCCTGTCATAGACAATCTATCTCTAAAGATTAAGCCCGGAGAGTATGTGGCTATAGTTGGCAAAACAGGATGCGGCAAATCTACACTTCTTAGACTTTTGCTGGGATTTGAAGAACCTGAAAAAGGCGGAATCTTCTATGATGGCAAGGATTTATCCTCTATAGATCTAAAATCCTTAAGACAGAAGATAGGAACTGTAATGCAGAATGGTTCTCTTTTTACAGGAGATATATATTCCAATATTGCTGTTGCAGCTCCGGGATTATCAATTGATGATGCCTGGGAAGCAGCCAGGAAAGCAGGTCTTGCTGATGATATAAGAAAGATGCCTATGGGTATGGCTACGCTTGTTGCAGAAGACGGAAGCAATATGTCTGGAGGACAGAAGCAGCGCATCCTTATTGCAAGAGCGATAGCAGGTAATCCCAGGATACTTATGTTTGATGAAGCAACCAGCTCTCTTGATAATACAACTCAAAAGCATGTATGCGATGCGCTTGATAAACTAAAGTGTACCAGGATCATCATAGCACACAGGCTTTCAACTATAAGACAATGCTCCAGGATAATACTTCTTGAAAATGGTAATATAAAAGAAGAAGGCACCTATGACGAGCTTATGGCTCTTGGCGGCGCTTTCTATGAACTTTTAAAGGATCAGACTGTAGTTCCAACCATCGAATGAGGTTATGTATGAATAAGATAAGAGCATACCTTTTTGCCGGATCTACGCTAACGATAATACTGGTTGCAGTTTTCCTCTGGGTGCTGAATGTTGGTAAGCCTTCAGAGTATACTACTGAGCCTTTCAATATTTTGATCATACTTACTATTATAGCTATTATTTGTCTTGCAGCTTTTTTTGCCAGAGGTCCTGTGTTCAATATTTATGGAAAGCTGGAAACGGTTAATATCAATGCTATTTTGATCACAGTACTTGTTATAATCCAGATGGCTTTTTTCTTTGAGATCATATCCGTGCATAACCAGATCCTTAATTATCAGGTTTATGACAAGATCAGATATGCTACTACAGTTGCAGAAAGATCAACTGATGAGGACTTGGATCGTGATCTTACGCACCTTCTAAGTTTCTCTATAACCGATATCATGGTTTTAGATGAAGATGGTAATGTCATTCATTCTTCTGATCAAAATCTTATTGGTACGTTGTCCGTAGAGGATAATTATACTTTTCCTTTTGGAGACGGTAGGCGTATCAAATTCATAATAGACAGAACCTACAATCACGATGAATTAAGAAATGAAATCCTTGACTTATTGACAGTACTTGTAACCTCGATATTTTTTTCAGTTGAGATTGTTATTATGATGCTTAGGATCATCCAAAGGAAGATAGAAGCATCTATTACGGATAATTCACTTGGCACGGCTGCTGTTGAAGATGATCAAAGTAAGATGATCAGTGCTTTATATTATATAAGGCAGATTTCATTTGTGTTTTACTTTGCATCAAGACTGTCTTCAGCTTTCATACCTACTATGGCCAAAGAGCTTATAAATCCGCTTTCTTTTATATCTGACAACACGGCAGCAGGTCTTCCGCAATCTGCTGAGACGCTTCTTACATGCTCAGCCATTTTTATTACTACTATTATTCTCGAACGAAAGGGCTGGAAACTGCCTTTTATGTCAGGCCTTATACTTGTTGCCCTAGGAACCTTTATATCTGCAGTATCACCAAATCTGCCAGTATTCATATTATCAAGAGCAGTGGTGGGTCTTGGCTATGGCCTGTGTTGGATGACTCTTAGGAATCTGTCACTTTTTGGCAAAGATGAAAAGGAAAAGCTCCTTGGCTTTGCACTTCTAAACGCAGGTATATATGCCGGTATGAACTGTGGATCTGCTCTGGGTGCCATTCTTGCAGATATATTTGGATATAGGACAGTATTTGTCATATCAGCAGTTCTTACGATCATGACTTCACTTTTTATAATAAAGCTTGAGAATTCCATCCTTCCTCGTAAAAATACGAATAATGCTAAGAAAGGCGTTGACTCTTCACATACAGATACTAAAGAAGGCAAAGTTTTATCAAGTGATACTATTCCTTTTGCTCAGAAAATCCAGGCAATAATATTTGTAATACTTATGATAGCTCCCGCAAGCATCGCCGCATCTTATCTAACATATTATCTGCCCTTGTATTTCCAGAATATGGGAGCATCTACAACAGATGTAGGACGTGCACAGCTGATATATGGAATCATTATTGTATATGCGGGACCTATGCTATCTATGTTCCTTATAACAGCTGCAGACAAGTCTTTAAAGACTATGAATATAGTATATATTCTTATGATAGCTGTAAGTCTTTTGGTACCGGGATTTGGATCAGGCATATTGCTTCCTTTCCTTGGTGCAGGATTACTGGGGCTTGCTGACAGTTTTGGATTTGGCGTTCAGAACAATTATTATCTAAGTCTTCCGGCTATAGAGCATTTGGGCGCTTCCAGATCGCTGTCGGTCCTGTCTTTTACCAAGAAGATGTTAGAGATGATAGGTCCCTTTGTATTTGCTGCAGCTATCATGATAGGATACCAGACCGGTATAAGGCTTCTGGCGGTTATATTCGGCTTGATGGCTATTTTATTCATAATACTTGGGAAAAAGAAAAACGAACTGCATCATAATAGGAGACCATAGCTTATGAATATCAGTATTGTTTATGGTGGAACTTCTGAAGAAAGATGTGCTTCTTCACAAAATGCTCATGATATAGCCGATGCCCTGAATTCAAAAGGCTACAAGACAAAACTTATAGAATTTGGCATGGATATTATGGCTACGATCAAGGCAGCAGGTACGGATGTTGTCTTTGTCTGTACTCAGGGCAAGGGGTACGGAGACGGTACTCTTCAAGGTATGCTGGAGCATGAGAAGATTCCTTATACAGGAAGCGGAATGAGGGCTGCAAGCCTTATAAATGACAAGATATTGTGCAAATCTCTTTTTGACAAATATAATATCAGAACTCCAAAGTGGGAGATTCTGTATAAGTCAAGATTCATGCAGGGCGATTTTGATTTTGATGCCTTAGGATATCCTTTTGTAGCCAAGGCGCCGACTCAGGGCGGAAGTTATGGGATAACCTTGATCCAAGGACCTGACGATCTTCCAAAGATTGAAGACATCTTTAAATATGACGATCCGATCCTTTTGGAACGATATATTAATGGGAAATTCTATACAGCAGGTATATATGAAAGAAAAGGAGATATAGTGTCTCTTCCTGTTGTAGAGGGAAGAGATCTTGATCTTTTTTCTTCAAACAGGCCTGATGACCCACAGCTTATCGTATTTACAGGTAACTATGACATAGCAAAAAGCTCATTGGAAAAAGAGCTTGAAGATGAAATATTAAAAACAGCAAGGAAAGTCTGGAATATCACTTATGCAAGAGGCCTTGCCAGAGTTGATTTTATGGTTTCGGATACAGGTAATGAGGCATATGTACTTGAGATCAACGCCGTTCCGGGGCTGAAAAGGAATTCTCTAATGCCCAGGGAAGCGCAGCTTATGGGTATAGCATATGAAGATTTTATAGAAGATATTCTTTTGACTGCGCTTAATCAATATACAATTTAACCGTAGGCTTAATTTTGAGATTGTTCCATTTTCAAAAACAGATTGATGCCGCGAGCTCCATCAATTTGAACCCTATAAGCCACTTATTTTGCTCGCGACATGAGGTTAAATATGTTTAGAAATATGAAAATCAGTATTAAGATCCTTCTTGTTATCATGATAATGTCCCTTGGCTCACTTCTTATCATCTTCGGGGCGTCTTATTATTTTATGAACTCTATGGTGGAGGAATTCGAGCACACCAATATCACACTTGGGCTTAACTCCTCGACAATAGCCAAAGACTCGCTCCTTGATCAGGCCGAAGATTATCTTGTCAAAATCGTTGATAAGCAGGCTCAGGCAGCCAATGAGAAGTTCTATTCTGTAAATAGGATAGTAACGCAGTCTTCGATGTATATACACAGTCTGTATAAAGATAGTGACAATTTTAAGGGCAAGGCAATCCCTGCACCTGATGAGACCGTTATGGGAGTTGCTTCTTCCAAGTATTTCCTTGTAAAAGGAGTTGATAATACGCAGAAGATTCAAGATGAAGTCAGCATTTTATCCAATTCCGAATACATGTTTGCTCCATATCTTGAATGCAACAGTATGCTCAACAATATATACATAGGAACAGAAAGTGGGATATCTTACAGATACTCCAGATCCAACCAGTTCAATCCTGACTATGATCCCAGAGTACGCGACTGGTATATAGAAGCAGTTTCTAATGATGGAAAACTGGTATGGCTTCCGACTTATCTTGATTCTTATGGTAATACCTGCATCACTGCGGCTATTGATTATAAAGACGCAGACGGCAATATCAAAGGCGTAGTAGCTTCTGATGTAGCTCTTCAGGATCTTATAGATGATGTTATGTCTATGAAGATCGGAGATACAGGTACTTGTTTTATCTTAGATGCAGATTATAACTTCATAGCTCATTATGATATGGATAGCGATTCCTTCTATTCAGATATCTATGCCCATTTTGACAATGATGATTTTATAAATATGCTGTCTACTTCTAATAAAGGAATAATAGAAACAGTATATGAAGGAATCAACAGTTATATAGCCTTTTCAAAGCTTGAAGAAACTGGCTGGATCTTTTGCGCCAGCATCAATACATCCGAAGTTACAAGTCCTGCTGACAATGCCAAAGCGCAAAGCGACTTAATGACGCAGCAGTCTCAGGAACTTATGCAGACCAGGATTTTTAATATCAATAAGCTTTTTGTTATATATTTTGCAGTTGTAGGTATTATCCTCATCCTTGTATCCTTTGCAGTATCCGGTACCATAACACGTCCGATGCAGGTCCTTGCCAAGAATGTACAAGGAATCGGCAAAGGTAACTTCGACCATAAGATACCTGTAGAAAGCGGTGATGAAGTCGGAAGTCTGGCTCAAAGATTTAATGAGATGCAGGATGATCTTAAGACCTATATGGAAGATGTAAAGACTGCAACAGCAGAAAAAGAGAGAATCAGTACCGAGCTAAGTGTGGCAACTCAGATCCAGTCAAGCATGCTTCCGTCTATATTTCCAAAATATTCTGAGAAAAAAGAGTATAAGATCTATGCTACAATGGCTCCTGCCAAGGAAGTTGGCGGCGACTTCTATGACTTTTTCTATGTAGATGAGAATCATCTTGCTATGGTAGTTGCTGACGTATCCGGCAAGGGCGTACCGGCAGCTCTGTTCATGGTTATAGGAAAGACCCTTATCAAAGATCACACACAGCCAGGTATAGAACCCGGCACCATATTTGAAGAAGTCAACAATATTCTGTGCGAATCCAATGAGGGTGGTCTTTTCATCACAGCATATGAAGCTGTTGTAGATCTTCGAAATGGTGAAGTAAGATATGTGAATGCCGGCCATGAGCATCCATTCCTTATGCACAAGACTGAAGATGGAACATACAAGTATGAAGAAATGAAGATAAAGGCAGGTATAGTACTTGCCGGCATGGAAGATATGGTTTATAAGACCGGTACTTTTACCATAGAACCCGGGGATTGTTTTTATCAATATACTGACGGCGTTACAGAAGCAACTGATAAGGACAATAAGCTTTATGGCATGGATAGACTGACCGGATTTCTTAACAGTCATATGGATCTTGATCCTGAAAAACTCCTTCCTGCAATCAGGAAAGATATCGATGCTTTTGTTAAGGAAGCGCCGCAGTTTGATGATATCACTATGCTAAGCTTTAAATTCATGAAATATAAAGATTAAATTGTGTGAATTTTGCATAATGAATCTGTGACATTTGCATGGTATTGGCCTAGATACATAGGTGAATGTAATATATCGTATGTGCACAATGCTGGATGTGGTGCGGCTTTTGGAACTTTAGTTGTGCTCAATTACCCATTTCTCCATATTTCCCAATGGAAAACATGTCAAAATGTAGTATAATAGACGAAAAAGCAGAAGGGAAAATATGGGGGATGGAAGATTATATCTACTGGCATTTGCCGGGCTTTAGTGTTTTTCGAGACCTGAATAGCACTCTTATTGATGTTATGCAGGAATATCCAAATTGTTTTTATGACAATTACCGGGTCGGAAGCGTTTATGGAACGTTCCCGGGAGCCATTTGGAATGGGGGTAGAACAGTCCTTGGCTTTTGTTCTAAAAACGAGATCGAACGAACTATTCAGCTTTATAATTCCAAAAATGTACCAATGCGCTTCACATGGACCAATCCTTTAATAGAGGAAAGGCACCTTAATGACACTTTTTGCAATCTAATAATGCAAATGGCCGATAATGGCAAAAATCAGGTATTAGTCAACACAGATATCCTGGAGAAGTACCTTAGAAAAAATTATCCAAATTTCAAATTTATCTCATCAACAACCAAAAGAATAACAGATCCCGATAAGCTTCATGATGAGCTGAAAAAGGATTACTTCATGGTAGTACTGGACTATGACATGAATCATAACGAAGAAGTTTTAAAAGGACTTGAACCTATGGCAGACAGAGTCGAGATACTTGTAGATGAAATCTGTTTTCCTAATTGTCCTAATCGCCTTAAGCATTATCGTGATGAAGCCATGAAACAACTTCAATACGAAGTCGCCAAGCCTTTCCCTTGTCCTAACAGACAGGAAAAGAAAACCTTCGCAGACTGTATGAATAAACCTGCATTTATATCAAGAAATCAGATGCATGACTATATAAACAGAGGCTTTAGGAATTTCAAACTTGTTGGAAGAGGACTTCCGCAGTCGGTTGTGGTTGATTCTTATATGTATTTTCTTGTCAAAGAAGACAGTCAGGTATTTGTAAAAGGCGAGCTTGGAAAAAGGCTTCTTGATAAAGCCAAGAAAAGAGAAGAGCTTAGGAAAAGCGTTAGAAGATAAGTCTGTAATCTAAAGATCAAAGCGGATAAATAGCTATATTCTAGTTATCCGCTTTTTTATATTTGAAATAAATGTAGCAGATCAAGTATTATTATGCTTTATTGACTTTATCTTATATAGTTCGTTATCAGCTTTTTCAATAAGTTCCATTAGATCTTCCTTAGTATTGATAACGCCTGAAGCAACGCCATAGCTAACATTTATTGGAGTATCTATTCCTTCAACCTTGGTACCATAGACTCTTTTGGCCCAGGTTGATAACCTGCTTTTAAAAGTATCTTCAGAAAGCTTTGTAGTCATGATAAGGAATTCATCGCCGCCATATCGGAAGCAGTCTTTGCGCCTGAATACTATGAAGAGATTAGATGCTGCCATTTTGATAACTTCATCACCTTTTAAATGCCCGAAAGTATCATTGAACGTTTTAAAAAGGTCTATATCTGTCATAGCAACATGCGTAGTTACGCCTTTTTTGATCTTGATAGATTCCAGAGCATATCTGTTCATAAGCCCTGTTAGCTGGTCTATAGAAGACTTTATATAAAAATCCTCAGCAAGCTGTCTGGCTTCATAGGTCGCGATGATTGAATCGATCATTCGATGATAACTGATGATACATACTATAACAATTACAACCAGATATAGAAGAGCATTGATAAATACTATATCCTTGGCTCCATCATAGCAATATAAAAGAGCGTAGAAGAACAGATTCTCAACAATCAGTAATAATACATGGTATAAAGGTGTGATAAGGATAAAAGATATTATACTTATATTAGCTATAAATAAGACCAGGATCTGCCTGTCAAGCTTGTAATTAGTATATGAAGTATATAAGCAGAACGCAGATATTACTATAATACATAGATATACAATACATACAGACACATTATGTCCATGGATCTTGCCTTTTAGAAATAGTTCTGAGAGCCCGGCTATGATAAGACTTAGCAATATGACAGCTATAGTAGCGATTGTTGTTATATTAACGTATAGATTATTGTAATAAAGTATAAAATATCTGAGCATGGAAAGAACTCCGACAATAGCTGTAATTATGCATATCGTCTTAACAGATGACATATTGCTCAGATCGATTATGTCGTTGATTTCATCCTTGTTCTTTGGAAGTAGCAATTGCTTTATTTTATTGAATATATCCACCATAATATACCTGTTTAATTAAGGATCGATGTATGCGTTAGTAAATGGATATTAGATATCGATTAAAAAATATAGTGCTTTCTATATATCGGAAGAATAATCAGAAATAATTATCTGAAAGTGATTATGATGTTAGAAGCAAGGACGATGGGGCCAAAACATGGAAATAACGGTAAAGAAGGGAAAATTGCGGCAGGTTGCGTTTTTAGGTGCATCTCTTCGTAAAACTCGCGTTTTGCGAAGAGATAAAAATCGCGCTCTACTCCCGGCTACCTCCGGCTAAAACTTTATTTTATGTGTTTAATTATACCGATGATCCATATATAGTACTCTCATTTTCAGTGCTATGCCTGGCAAAACTGATCAATTGATAGGAGCTCTTTTTAGTACCATAAAAGTGTAGTTGCTAGAGAGTAATTAACTCTGACATCTGCACTTATTTTTTTATAATAAGGGGAGTAATTGGTCTGACGTGGCTCTTTTTGGATCAGCGCATCCGTCACATAAACCGTTAGCCAACCCCTTATTATAAGCATTCGCTTAAGCAGGTAGGGAGAAACACCCGCGTAACCAACTAAACTGAATGGTAATAAGTGTGGCTGGAGCAATTACTATTTATAGTTGGAGGAGGATCAGAATGATTAGTGTTGGAATTGATGTATCAAAAGGAAAAAGCACTGTCTGCATACTTAAGCCGTATGGAGAAATAGTGTGCAGTCCTTTTGAAATGCAACATGTTGAGAAGGGGCTAGACGGACTCGATAGTATTCTCCAGAAGTTAGATGGTGAAATACGTATAGTCATGGAAGCAACGGGCATCTATCACTTACCAGTATTGACTTATCTTACAGAGAAAGGCTATTTCGTATCTGTAGTAAATCCTTTTGTGATGAGGTCATTCGCAAAGGATAACAACTTTAGGGGTGCAAAAACTGACAAACTTGATTCGGTCATGATTGCTAATTATGGAATTGAAAAGTGGTTTAAACTCCAAAAGTATGAAGGTGCCGAAGAGGTATATGCTGAGCTGAAGCTGCTAGGGCGCAGATATAGGTACTATATGGAACTCCATGTTAAGGCTTTACAAGAATTAACTCATATCCTCGATTATGTCATGCCTGGAATCAAGAAAAAGTTTAATAGCTGGAACGAATCAAGCAACAAGGACAAGTTAAGCGATTTTGTGGAAAAGTTCTGGCATTATGATGTAATTACTTCCATGGGTCTTGAAAAGTTCAAAGATGAGTACCTTCTCTGGGCAAAAGAAAAGAAATATCACCGGAGCATATCCAAAGCTGAAGAAGTCTATGAATTAGCATCCGGTGGTATTCCTACACTATCTTCCAGTACCCCATCGACCAAAATGTTAGTACAGGAAGCAGTATCAGTATTAAGGGCTATAGATAGCTCCTTGGCTACTATATTAGCACGAATGCAGGTTCTTGCTAAGTCCTTACCAGAATACTCTACAGTTAGAGAAATGGGTGGTGTTGGAGATGTGCTAGCGCCAAAACTAATTGCAGAAATAGGAGATGTAAGAAAACTTCATAGTGCAAAAGCTCTCATTGCTTGTGCCGGTATAGATCCACCGCCTTACGAGTCAGGACAATTTGTGGGCACAAATCGAAGGATGACAAAGAGAGGATCATCAACTTTACGAAAAGTAGGATATGAAGTAATGAGGGTACTTAAGAGTCATCCGGCGCCCAAAGATGCTGCTGTATATAATTATATAATCAAGAAAGAAAATGAGGGAAAGTGCAAAAACACGCTAAAATAGCGGGATTAAATAAATTTCTACGTATATATTATGCAAGAGTAACCGCAGTCTACAAATAAGTAGCAACAGCTATAAAAAGGCTGGAATTATTCATCCAGCCTTTTTGTGATACTTAAAAATGGTGAAATTGAAAACACTTAAAAATAAGCCGTTTCGCTATTGACATTTGTTAGCAGGTTTATTCTGCAATTTCTAACAATTTTGTGAAAACTAAATCAAATTATTGAATTAATCAGCTCTACACGCTATAATGTGAAAGTATGTTTTGTTCTAAAGAACTTACAGAGCCGTACCATATACGGTTTCAATATAATTGCTAGATGTTAGGGGAGGACATATGGGACTTTTCGGGGGACCAAAGAAAAATAAAGAATTAGAAAGCTATCTGGCTTCCTGTGAAATGTATATGGATAACAATTATAAAGATGCCGCTCAGGAAGAATTCCAGAAGTTCAAGAAACGTTTCAAAGAACTTGAAGAATACGAATACCTTTCAGAAAAACAGCTTGAATACTATGATGATGTATACAGCATGATGTCTGAGAAAATGAAGGGCTACGGTCATGTTCAGATCCGTAGAGATAAAAATGCAATAAAGAATAAATCAAGAAGGTAAGAACCTAATACAAAACATAAGATTATAATTTAGAGGCGATATTCGCCTCTTTTTTGATGCAAAAAAAATCTTTATATATTTATAGTAAATGCACTTAATAAAAAAACAGGACCACAACTGCAGTCCTGTTTAGAAATATTATTGAATCTTTGATTCAAAAATGTATTACTTTTTGATAGATTTCATATAAGCAAGATATGTTAAGAAACCAAATACAATAACGTATATGAGAGATCCCATGCTAAAATAAGAATATTCACCTACAAGAGCCTGAATCTCATCAATCAGGAAGTAAACTGCTCTTAAACCAAGTGCTATAGCAATCATTAAATAGTTCTCTGTTCCAAGAAGCATAAAGAAGAAAAGATAGAAAGCTACTTTTACTAAAGTATAAAACCAGCCCAAACTAAAACCCGGAATGATCAGCTGTAATACCATAAGAGCACCACATGCTAAAGTGACAGGAAGTGCGTACATCTGCAAAGGTGCAAGTATTTTGTTGTTGCTGAAGTAATTTTTTAGTGACTTACATACATTTTCGAAACCCATTATTAGTTCCTCCCATAAACTATATTTTGTGTGTAGCTTTTAAAGTATATCCTAATATAATAATGTATACAAGTATCAGATATTGCTATTACATGACGTAAGGGTCAAAAGTTATTTCGATTCGAGCTTGCTCATTAAATAGTATCAATCACTTTACCTTGCGCTCTCCTGCCAGAACCAGTCTGTAATCTTCCAGATTCTTTTTAAGAAGCACAGGAATATTAAGTTCATATGGACATTTGGGAAGACATGCGCCGCAGTTAACACATGTATCAATCTTGGCCATCTCGCTCTGCCAGTAATCAGAAAGCCATGAATCGCTGGGGGCTCGTCTTAGCATCAGTGACATTCTGTTACACTGATTGATCTGAATTCCCATAGTACAAGGCATACAGTATCCGCAGCCTCTGCAGAAATCACCCATGAGCTCTACTCTCTCACTTTCAATGAAAGCCTTGATCTCATCGTCCATAGAAGGTGTTTCATCCATATATGAAAGCCATTCATCAAGCTCGTTGTCCCTCTGGATGCCCCAGATAGGTACAGCGCCTTCAAACTGTGATATAAAGGCCATGGCAGCTTTAGAATTAGTAATAAGTCCTCCTGCAAGACCCTTCATACCGATAAAACCTACATTATGCTCATTGCACATATGTATGAGCTCTATCTCCTTATCAGATGCCAGATAGCTCATAGGATACTGAACTGTCTCGTACAGGTCAGATTCTATCAGTTCTTTGGCCACTCCAAGTTTATGAGCGGTACCGCCTATATGTTTGATAAGTCCTTTTGCCTTGGCTTCAAGCATGCACTCATACATGCCAGTACCATCACCTGGCTTATAACACTGTCCCATTAGATGAAATTGGTATACATCGATATAATCTGTTTTTAACATCTTAAGAGATGTCTCAAGATCCTTCCAGAAATCTTCCGGCGTCTTGGCAGCTGTCTTTGTAGTGATTATGATCTCATCTCTTTTGACCTTGCCATCGCCAAAAGCTTCTCCGAGCTTTTCCTCACTATCACTATAAGCTCTTGCAGTATCAAAAAATCTCATGCCGCCATCATAAGCTTTTCTTAGAAGTCTTGCAGCTTCCTGGATAGAAACTCTCTGTACAGGAAGTGCACCAAAACCATTTTGCGGAACGCATATGCCTGTGCGTCCTAAAGTAACATTTTTCATAGTCATAATCTCCGTTATTGATAATACATTTAGAAAAAATATTTACATCAATATAATAACTTAAAAAAATAAAATATAAATCTTTTATCAGACTTTTGATACCTTCCTCTTTATATCTTGACGATAGCACAACCTTCGCTTCTATTTAGCATAGATTTTTGATATGTGTTAAGATATAGGATGGAAAAAATAAAAAAGAGGTAAAAAATATGAAGAAAACACGCATTTTCAGGATGATAAGTACGATCCTGATGATCGTTATGTGCACATGTCTTTGTGCCTGCGGTAGTTCTCAGCGTTTCATGTTCGGAACCGGCGGAACTGCAGGAACATATTATGCATATGGCGGAGTTCTCGCACAGTATATGAAACAGTATGCAGGTGTTCGTGTTACTGCCGTATCAACCGGCGGTTCTAAAGCTAATATTCAAAGTATTCAGGATGGCGATTTCCAGCTGGGATTCACTCAGTCAGACGTAATGTCTTATGCATGGTCAGGAACCAGAGCATTTGAAGCAGACGGCGCAACCCACGATTTCAGAGTACTTGGATGTCTTTATGCAGAAACAGTCCAGCTTATCACAATGGATCCTGATATCAAATCCGTTTCAGATCTTAAAGGTAAGAGTATCTCTATAGGAGAAGCCGGATCCGGCGTATATTTTAATGCACTGGATGTCCTTGAAGGAGCCGGTATCACTCTTGATGATATAAAGCCTCAGTATCAATCTTTTGAAGATTCCAAAGAGTCCTTAAAAGATGGCAAAATAGATGCAGCATTTATCGTAGCAGGAGCTCCTACTACTGCTATAACTGAGCTTGCTACGACCAATGGAGTCAGACTCCTTGGAATTGACGGCGGTCTTCGAGACAGCATCATTGCAAAATGTCCTTATTACTCTGCTTATACCATTCCTGCCGGCACATATCCCGGTCAGGACGATGATATAGAGACTATCACGGTCAAGGCGACTGTTATCGTCTCCGCTTCTCTTGATGATGATACTGTTTATGATCTGACAGCAGCTATCTTCGATCACATTGACGATATCACTTTAGAGAATGCAAAAGGAAGCGAGCTTAATATAGAAAGTGCTACAAGCGTAACTGATGTTCCTTATCACGAAGGCGCAGCCAGATATTATGCTGAGCACGGTATCACAGTAAGAACGGAGGAGACAGATTGAGCAGCAATAATACTAAAGATATAGATAAAAATATAAATAATACAAGCGCCTCCGGTTTAAATGATAATAGTTCATCCAAAGCCTCTTCAAGCGCAGAGATCGACTCTGTTATGAGAAAATACGACAGAGAGTCAAATACCAGAGTATGGACAGGTGTTCCTAAGATCGTAGTTACAGTTGTTCTGGCTCTTTTTTCACTCTGGTGTATCTATGTAACTCTGTTTGCAACATTTCTTGAAGAGATAAGGCTTACATCCTTCATGGCACTTATCGTCCTTATGGGATTCCTTATCTATCCTCATAAAAAGGGACTTACAAGACCCAATTATATTCCAATAGGTGATATCATATTCATGATCCTTGGAACAGCTTCATACCTTTACTTTACATTTAATGCAAATGATATTATCAATCAGGGTACAAGATTTGAATGGTATCAGATCATAATCGGTATAGTAGGTATTGCGGCTCTTATCGAAGTTACCAGAAGATGTGTAGGTATGCCTATTCTCATAGTAGCAGCATTATTTGTAATATATGCTCTTACACTGGGACTTACTAATCCCAGCTTTGCAGGCAGGATCAAATATCTTGTACGAAACCTCTTTTATACCAAAGGAGGAATCCTGTCAACACCGGTTAACGTATGTTCTAAATATATAGTAGTATTTATCATATTTGGCGCATTCCTTGAAAGAACCGGAATCTCAAGTTTTTTTATTCAGCTTGCAAACAGTATAGCAGGCCGCTTTGCAGGTGGACCTGCCAAGGTTGCAGTTATCTCTTCTGCTCTTTGCGGTATGGTATCAGGATCATCTGTAGGTAATACTGTTACAACAGGTTCTGTAACAATTCCTATGATGAAAAAAACAGGCTATCGCAATGAATTTGCTGCAGCTGTAGAAGCTGCCTCATCAACAGGTGGACAGATAATGCCTCCTATCATGGGCGCTGCAGCATTTCTTATGGCTGATTTTATAGGAGTTCCGTATTCAGATGTAATCGGTAAGGCAGTGCTTCCTGCTATCCTTTACTTCTTTGGAATATTTATTACGGTTCATCTTGAAGCTAAAAGGCTCAGACTCACCGGAATCCCCAAGGATCAGCTTCCAAGCTTTTTTAAACTCATTAAGAAGATATATCTTCTCATCCCCATCATAATGCTTATCGTATGGGTATCCGGCAATTATATGACTATGCAGAAAGCTGCTTCACTTGCGATCATCCTTTCTATCATAGTTGGTTTTATCAATAAAGACGCCAAGCTCACTCCAGGTAAGATTCTCGATGCTCTATCATCAGGCGGTAAGAGTGCTATCACAGTAGGCGCAGCCTGCGGCGTTGCAGGTATCATCTCCGGTGCTATTACTATGACAGGTCTTGCCAACGAGCTTATTAATGCAATCGTAAGCGTTGCAGGGGACAAACTCATCATAGCGCTTGTACTTACTATGCTGTGCTGTATCGTACTTGGAATGGGTGTTCCTACTACAGCCAATTATTGCATCATGGCTGCAACAACGGCTCCTATCCTCATCAGAATGGGCGTTCCGATTGCAGCAGCGCATTTCTTTGTATTTTACTTTGGTATAGTGGCAGATATCACTCCTCCTGTTGCCCTTGCAGCATATGCAGGTTCTGCTATCGCCAAGAGTAATCCTATGAAGACAGCATTTACAGCTTCAAGACTTGCTATAGCAGCTTTCATAGTTCCATATATGTTCTGTTTAAGCCCGGCTCTTTTAATGATAGATACTACCGCAGTAGAAGTCGCTCTAATAAGCATTACTGCTATCATCGGTATATTCGCCCTAGCATCAGGACTTGAAGGCTATTGTTTCACAGATATGAACAAGATCATCAGAATCCTTGTTGTTATAGGTGGTCTTCTTCTTATATATCCAGGTATAGTAACTGATGGAATCGGATTTGTACTTGTAATAGGATCTCTTGCTTTCCAGTATCTGTCATCAAGAACCAGGAAGGCATAAGTTTGAAAGTGTTCCACTTACAAAACCAAAGACAAAAACTATATAAATGCGCGGAGGCATTATTAAAATGGCGGAAAATTTAAAATTCCCGGTAATTACAATTGGTAGAGAATACTGTGCATATGGACGTACTATAGCACGTATCCTTTCGGAGAGACTTGATATTCCTTATTTTGACAAGGATTTCGTTAAAAAGACCGTTATAGAAAGCGGCTTTTCAGAAGATGAAGTCAACTCGGAAGGAGAATCAATTTCTACTTTATCTCTTTTTTTAGAGAACTTCTTAAACGGAACTGCAGCTTACAACTCCTATGATGACATTTTTGAAGCTCAAAAGCATGTCATCGTAGACCTTGCCAAAGAGCCTTGCATCATTGTTGGTCGCTGTGCTGACTTTGTGCTTAAAGAGGCAGGTATACCGTCTCTTGACGTATTCCTTTATGCTGAGACAGACTTTAAATTAAAGCGCGCAGCAGAGCTTCATCCAGGCAATGACACAGCTCATCTTAAGAAGATAATGAAAAAACAGGATGAACTTCGCAGAATCTATTATAAGCACTATACAGGTCATGACAGCTACGATTTCTCTAATTATGATCTGTGCCTTAATACAGGAATCATCGGTGTAGAAAAATGTGCTGACATAATCGAAGACATCGTAAGAGGTACCAGATAAGCTTCTGCATCATTAGATAAGATTCAGATCAATATCTACCACGATCAAGTAAACCACAATTAACGTTCTATCATCTGGGCGCTAATTGTGGTTTTTGTAATAGACCGAACCTCCTACTTGGACGGACCTGCATTCTCAAAGCCGATACATTGACAGTGGTATATAAATTCTTGTAAAAATGACGAAAATCAATCTAAGCGTTTGTCAAAATAGCACAAAAATTATAATTATTAAACATTTTTTGTACTTTCGATGTACATGAAAGTATGGCATAATAATAAAACGTTAATATGTGATCGCTATACAGAGTTTACTGTTTCGTAAACCATTCTTTTCTAGATCAAGTTATCACAGAATTTGAGCCAATGATCAGAGGTTTTATTTATGATATCTAATGTATTAAATATCCGTTACCTTTTAGAACTTTGCAAGAAATTGAAAAATCTTGGCACAGATCAAAAGAAGATTTTATTAGATATAATGTCAGATATTATCAGTTTTTTATGACTATAGCACTTAGCGGTGGATGTCTTGCAGCTATTATGTGCCTATATTCTGACTATATGCTTAATGGGACTATTATGCCAACACTAATTCCAAGGCTGTCTTTAATTATCCCACTTGGGCTTTTCTTATTTTTTAATAACAAGATAAGTAATTATAAGCTAAACATAGCGCTCAATCATACTATGTGTCATTTTGTGCTGCTCTCTACCATCTGGGCTGTGTATCATCTTCAGGACAAGACTTATTTTGCTGCAGGAGCGGTGACTATCCATATTATAATGTGGACGCTGGGATTTTCTTCTAGAATCAGAGACACGATCCTATCCTATGGTATTTATTTTGCAGAAATATTTATATCAAACACCTTCAATCACTATGACAATATGGATATTATTCTGGCCCTCAACATTCCGTGCGCTTTTGCTGTTATGTTTGCACAGATAATACTGACACTTATCACCTTCGATCACTATCTTGCAATTAAGCAGATGGAGAAAGAGAACGTAACAGACGAACTTACTCAGGTAGGCAACAGGGCTTTGCTTGAAGAAATCGTTGATAATAGCAGTGTTAAGATACAATCTCCTGCGGCCCTCATAATGCTTGATATTGACCATTTTAAGAACGTCAATGACACAAACGGCCATATAGTAGGTGATAATGTTCTTAAATATCTTGCGGACTATGTCACGAAATCTGTCAGAAAAGATGATTACGTTATCAGATACGGCGGAGAAGAATTTCTTGTTATTCTTAATAACTGCACAATTAATGAAGGAACTAAAACCATCAACAAGATCAGAAAAGGAATCAGCAAGGACCCTAAAAGTCCTGTTCCTATCACCATCTCAGCCGGCATTGCAGAATATACAGGCGATTACAACAAGGCTTTAAAACTGGCGGATGAGGCATTATATGAAGCTAAGAACAGCGGACGCAATAAAGTAGTGGTTCATGCATAAAAAGGGGTAGAGGCTGTATTTCTATGTACGCGGATACAGGATGTATCTAGTACATGCCCAGAAATACATGGATGTATTTCTATGTACGTTTTTCCTTGCGGCATATGCTTTAATGCTTTAAAATGCTATATAAAAGTTTTAAAAATATGTTGGAGAATTAATCATGGAAAAGAAAAGAAGTCATTTTTCAGGAAAAATAGGATTTGTCCTTGCGGCAGCAGGTGCCAGCGTAGGACTTGGTAATATATGGAGATTCCCATACCTTGCCGCTAAGTATGGTGGTGGAGCTTTCCTTCTTGTATACATCATACTTGCATTTGTATTTGGATACACAATGATCGTATCCGAAACTGTTATTGGACGTATTTCTAAAAGAAGTCCAATTGGCGCATTTCAGGCTTTTTCAGACAAGAAGATCTATCACTTCGGAGGCTGGATCAATGCCATAATACCGATGCTTATAGTACCTTACTACTCTACTATAGGCGGCTGGGTTCTTAATTATCTGTTTCAGTATATAACTGGCAATACAGAAGGCGTTGCCCAGGATTCATACTTTGGTTCTTTTATCTCAGATGGATTTCAGACTGAGCTTTGGTTTATCGTCTTTTCTTTTTGTGCACTTTTAGTAGTATTCCTTGGAGTGCGTAATGGAATCGAACGAGTGTCCAAATTTATGATGCCTATTCTTGTAGTATTATCTCTCATAATCGCAATATACTCTATGACAAGACCTGGCGCTATAGAAGGTATCAAGTACTTCCTTATACCAAACTTCTCAAACTTCTCATGGATGACAGTTGTAGCTGCTATGGGCCAGATGTTCTACTCTCTTTCTATCGCCATGGGTATCCTTATTACCTTCGGTTCATATATGAAAGATGATGTACATATAGAAGAAGCTACAGTCAATGTAGAGATATTCGATACAGGCATTGCTATAATGGCCGGTCTTATGATCATCCCTGCAGTATTTGCATTCTCAGGCGGAGATGCTACTTCGCTCGGAGCAGGACCTAGTCTTATGTTCATAACACTTCCCAAAGTATTTGCCGGAATGGGTATGACAAGACTTATGGGTATCATCTTCTTTGTACTTGTATTCTTTGCAGCTCTAACAAGTGCTATAGCTCTTTCAGAAAGTGCTATTTCTACATTCGAAGATGAGCTTAACTGGAGCCGTCATGGTGCTACAATCTTTATGGCACTTATCATGATAGTATTCGGATCACTTTCTTCACTTGGTTATGGACCTCTTTCAGGTGTAACTATACTTGGAATGCAGTTCCTTGACTTTTTTGATTTCCTTACAAACTCAGTCATGATGCCGATTGCAGCAATTTTCATATGTCTGTATATAATCAGGGTTATCGGCTTCCATGCTGTCGAGCATGAAATGACTAAAGAAGGTGGTACATTTAAACGTAAGGCTGTGTATAAATTCATGATCAAGTACCTTTGCATAGCATTTCTTTTGATCATTCTTATCAGCTCAATACTTCAGGTATTTGGAATCATAAAGATCTGAACATAGTATAAACGCTTAGTTCTTTTTATCATTGTCATAGGTAAAAAGAACTAAGCGTTTTTTATATCTGCAAAACACATTATGAAAAAGCAGGCTACGACAGGAAGCTTTAATTACAGCTTTTTGCTCTTTCCTCTTATTTCAAGATCTCGCCTTGCATATACCCGCTCATCATACAGCCTCCTGCTGCGCCGCAGCTTATGATCTCAGGCATCTTAGAAGGTGTTATCCCGCCAATTGCATATACTGGTATATGAACATGTTCACATAAATTCTTGAGAAAATCAGTCCCCCGCCCCGGAATACCTTTTTTGCAATCAGTATCGTATATGTGTCCTGCTATAATATAGGTGCAGCCAAGTCGTATGGCTTTAGCTGCATCTTCCGTGCTATGACAGGAAGCTCCGAGGATCTTTATCTTTTGTCTGTCAGCTCCAGAGACCTTTTCAAGAGCGCTTAAAGGCATATGAAGACCTTTGTTATTGGCTATGGCAAGCTCAGGATGATTGTGATAGATAAGCGGAACTCCATACATATTGCAGATAGGTTCTACCATGATAGCAAGCTTTTCATATTCAGATTCACTTAGATCTTTTTCCCTAAGTATTATGGCCTTTGGCTTTGACCTTGCTACATTCTCTATCCTGTTAAGAAAAGGTTCCTGGCAGAGCTTTCTGTTTGTTATGCATATCAAAGGCTGCGTCAATTGTTCGTTTTTCATGTGAGTTTTCATACATACAGATAGTCATTTAATACAGGCTGCAATCCTTCGTCTGAGATATCCGTATACATATGATCAAGGCTTCTTGAGTCATTTATCTCGAACTGCTCATCTCCCTTGGCATCTCCAGATTCTTTTCCCGTATACTTACTTTCGTGATCGCCAATTCCTGTAGATACGCCTGCAGACACCTTGGTTGCAGCGATCTTGACTATACCATTTCTAAAGGTACTGCTCTCTCTTGATGAAACTGTGATACCTACATAAGGAAGGAATATCCTGTATGCACAGATTATCTGGCATAGCTGCTTTTCATGAACGTCCATGGGATTTATCTTATCATTATTGATGATGGGACGAAGTCTTGGACATGACAGAGACATCTCTGCATATGGATACTTTCGCTGTAGGTAGTACAGATGCAGCGCAGTTGCAAGAGCATCCTTACGAAAGTCAGAAAGCCCCAGTAGTGCTGAGAAGGCAACACCTCTCATGCCGCCTCTTAAAGCTCTCTCCTGAGCATTGAATCTATAAGGCCAGACTCTCTTATGTCCCATGAGATGAAGCGATTCATATACATCTGTATCGTAAGTCTCCTGGAATACCGTCACATAGTCAGCTCCGCACTCATGCAGATATTTGTACTCATCTGTATTTAATGGATATACTTCAAGCCCTACATTCTTAAAATACTTTCTGGCAAGCTTGCAGGCTTCTCCAATATAGTGAACATCGCTGACACTGCGGCTTTCGCCGGTAAGGAGCAGGATTTCTTCCATGCCGCTTTGTGCTATAACCTTCATCTCATGCTCGATCTGCTCAGTGTTAAGGCACATTCTGTGTATATGGTTGTAACAGTTGAAGCCGCAATATACACAGTAGTTCTCGCAATAATTGGCGATATATAATGGCGTGAAAATATATACAGTATTGCCAAAATGTTTGCCTGTTTCATTCCTTGCCTTTATAGCCATCTCTTCAAGGAATGGCTCTGCAGCAGGTGACAATAGCGCTTTGAAATCTTCAATAGTGCAGGTATCATGGTCAAGAGCATTTCTTACATCCCTTGCAGTATACTTGTTATAGTCATAAGAATTAAAGGCCTTTAGTACTAAGTCTTGTATATCAGAAGTAATTTTCTCCATACCATCCATATACTCCATATGGTTAGTACGCACAGAGGGATCTGTTTCAAGCCTGTGTTTTTTCTCAAGAGCCTCTTTACTAAGAGTTTTGTTGTCTATAAAGAAGTTGTTCATCATGCGCCTCTTTCTTCCTGGTTAAGGAAACCTGTCAGAGGATCAGAAGCACTGGCGCCTCTTTCAAGTACTCTTCCAAGGCCTGCAAGATATGCCATACGACCGGCTTCTATACCCAGTTTGAAAGCACTTGCCATTCTTGGAAGGTCTCTTGAAGTAGCAAGCGCTGTATTGGCCATAACTGCAGCGCAGCCAAGTTCCATAGCTTCACAGGCCTGGGACGGCGCACCTATTCCGGCATCAACGATTATAGGAAGATCTATCTCATCTACAAGGATCTTGATGAACTCTTTGGTCACAAGTCCCTTATTAGAGCCAATCGGAGCGGCAAGAGGCATAACAGCAGCTGCTCCGGCGCTTACCAGATCTCTTGCAACGTTTAGATCCGGATACATGTAAGGCAGAACTACAAAGCCCTCTTTAGCAAGTGTCTCAGTAGCCTTGATTGTTTCATAATTGTCCGGAAGCAGATATTTTGTATCCTTCATGATCTCTATTTTGACGAAATTGCCGCATCCAAGCTCTCTGGCTATTCTTGCTATGCGAATAGCTTCATCTGCATTCCTTGCTCCGCTTGTATTTGGAAGCAGTGTTACATTCTCAGGGATATAGTCAAGGATATTCTCATGTTCTTTGGTGTTGGCTCTCCTTACCGCAAGTGTTACGATCTGGGCGCCTGCATCCCTTACAGCTGCCTGGATCAGCTTCATGGAATACTTGCCGGAACCTAGTATGAATCGTGAATTAAATGTTACTCCGCCAAGGACAAAAGGGTCATTATTATTTATAGCATTATTAGTATTCATAGCCTTCTCCTGTTTTTGTCAGTTTTTTATATAGATTTGTGCATTAGTTATTGGCAGCAGCTTTTTTATGTATCAGAAGTTGTATTATCTTGTGAGCCTGATGAGCTGCGCAGACCATAACTCTTGATGGAAGAAGCGAGTCGGCTTCACCTACATCTGTATGGAAATCTCCACACAGATAGAAGTGCTCTGATATCTGTCTTGTTATGATATCATTGGCATCTCCTGTACCTGCCATGCCTGATGCAGCCACAAGATCAGTATCAGGGAACACTTCCAGAACTGTACCTACAAGCATGGCTTTCTGCTCAGCATTATCAAAGGCTTCACATATCACGTCAGCGTCAGTAAGCAGATCTTTGATCCTGTCCGGACTTATCTTCTCATCATGAAGTTCAACTCTTGTAAGAGGAGCTATCTCAGCAAGATTATCAGAAAGCGCCCATGCCTTCTTCATGTCAAGCTGACTTGTCTTATAGAACTGTCTGTGAAGATTTGTAATATTAACTGTATCAAAATCTGTTAGTATAAGCCTTCCAACACCTGCTCTTGACAGCATCATCGCTATGTTAGAGCCGAGTCCTCCGAGGCCGCATATAGCAACTGTAGACCCTGCAAGCGCATCAACAACTTCTTTACTCTCTTTTTCTTCCTGAGCTTTTCTTAGCTCATAACCAAATGCTATTTGTGATTCATTATTAACGATCATATTAACCTCATTCCATGTAAAAACTACGACTCAGCCACCACCAACAAAGCTGACAACTTCTACAACATCACCACTTTTTAAAATTGTCTTTTCATAAGCGGCCTTAGGGACTATCTGCCCATTTAACTCAGTAACTACTCGTGTAAGTGCATAACCTTTTTGACTTAACATAGTTAGTACATCAAGGCCGTCCAGCTGGCAGTTTTCACCATTTACAGTAACCATAATCTCTCCTCCTGTTTTTGTATAAAAGTGATTGGGAATAGTGCAACGATCTTTGCTCAAAAAGACTTAGACATATGGATGATCATCGTTAATTGATCCGATTTAATGGAAAAATAAAAGCTACCGAAATCAATCGGTAGCTTTTATGGTCTATTTATCGAGTAATCATAAGCAATACTAATTATAATAAATTGCTCTCCCATAGTTATAAGCCATAATACATGACTAAATGGGCATCCCTACGTTGGCATTATCCAAATCAGGTTCTCGGTCGAAGGTCTTACCTTCCTCTCAGCCTTTTACAAAAGCTCCCGTCTGTTCAATTGTCAGAATAACTATACTACTAGAATATAAATAATACAAGTAAAAATGTAAAAATAATGTGGATAAGCTATAGTAATATGAGCAGGCATTATATAGCAACATACTTAAGGATATCATCAAATATCGAGTCAACATATTGATCTATCTGCTTCTCTTCGCTGCTAACAACGATATCGTCTATGATAGTACCTGTTTCTGCATCGCTTAGTACATACAGAACTTCATTGGCTCTGCAATATGCTTTATAGATCTTTGCAATCTGATCCTCAACAACGGCTCTTTCTTCTTCACGAAGCTCACAGGCTGACTCCCAGTCTTTTAACTTGATCCTGTGTTCATTGCCATCAAAAGCATAAGAACAAGGATAGAGTCCTGTAAGTATCACAGCCTTGAACTCAAGACCGGCGATTGCATCTATAGGTGCTACTACAACGCCCTTATTATTACTGATTGTAACGCCCATACCATCTTCTTTTTCCTGTGTGATGGCATATGGGATATTATTTTCATCAAGCATCATTTTGACCCAGTGCTGGATGTAATATCTAAGACCTTTATTATCTTTATTGGGATATAGGATTGCTATGTCTGAATAATCCAGTTTGTAAGTTGCAGCAATCTCTTTTACAGCTTTTACAGTTTCTTTCACGATATTGTTTCTTTTTATACCGGTTACAACATTAAGTGCTACATCATCGTTTACTGCTTCTTTGAAAAGTTCTATATAATCTTCTTTATTAAACTCAAGTGGCCATATTTTTACTGACATGATTATCCCCCTTGTAATTGCGAATTTATTTTGATCATCTGTTTATATTTTTCCAGGAAAAAGAACTAATACCTATCAGCTCTATAGGATCATGAAGGGCACTTGATCGTCATATTTACATGACTTTTGCCCTGTCACTTACAAAGTATATACGTAAAGCACCTATTGTAAACCGATTTTGGACAGAACGTCATTTTGGCCCGACGAAAAGCATTTTTGTTATGTAGTCAAACTTCTCACTTGGCCGGTGCCATGTCCGAAAAATTCCTCCAAGGCAGGCGAAAAATTTGAGTTATAAATATAAAGAAGCGGCTTACGGATTATGTCGAAAGCCACTTCTTCATAGATTTAATAATTTTTAGTTTTATATCTGAGCTTAAGTCTTATTGCAGTGCATACAGCGTATTTTCCTCAAAATTAAGGAACACTTCGTCTCCGACATTGTATATCTTCTTGTTGCGAGGGTTGTACTCCTGAATCTTGATAAGAGATCCGCCTATCTCAACATGATAATCCTGATAAGCTCCCATGAAGCAGGAATACCTGACAATACCTTTGATAACGCCATTATCTCCAAGTACTGCGCCTTCAGGTCTTAGAACGACATCGCAGTTTGAGCCGGGCGCTATATCAGATGTAGCACATGCAACTTCTGCCCCGTCTATAACTACCACGTCCTTACTTTTTACAGTGCCATTCAGGAAATTGGCTTCACCAATAAAGTCAGCAACAAATCTGCTGTTTGGATAATAATATGCCTCCTTTGGCGTTGATACCTGCTCTACGATTCCGCTATTCATGATGATGACCTTATCTGAGATGGCCATGGCTTCTGACTGGTCATGTGTTACATATATGGCTGTGATCCCGGATTTTTGCTGTATCCTTCTGATCTCTGTTCTCATGGATACTCTGAGCTTGGCATCAAGATTTGATAAGGGCTCATCGAATAGCAATACTCCAGGTTCTATTACAAGAGCTCTTGCAAGAGCGACTCTTTGCTGCTGACCTCCGGATAGCTGGTTGGTCATCCTGTTCTCCATACCTTCAAGACCTACAAGTTTTAGAATATCAGTTACTTTCTCTTTGATTACAGCTTTATCGAGTTTGCGAAGCTTAAGTCCATAAGCTACATTATCAAAGATATTGTAGTGAGGAAGAAGCGCATAGCTTTGGAATACCATCGCAGTATCTCTCTTATTGGGAGTAAGTGCATTGATAGGCTCATCTCCAAGATATATCTCACCCTCATCAGGACTTTCAAAACCTGCGATCATACGAAGAGTCGTAGTCTTACCACATCCGGATGGACCAAGGAGTGTTACGAAGCTTCCGGGCTCGATCGTAAGATCCGCATCTTTGACAGCATAGAAGTTCTTACCGGTCTTTGGATCTTTGTATATTTTTGATATATGTTCTAAACGAACACCTTTCTTTTCTTTTGCCATGTTATTTCCCCCTTGAGTCGTTGATTTTCCAGTTAAGTGAATTAGTGATCCCTTGTCTCCGTTCCCAGGAATCATTCTTGCAAAATTTTGGTCCCTTGTTTACGTCCCGAGGGACTATTTTGGAGTTATTCAAGGTTTACATTTCTGCTGGTACCGAATCGCTTAATCACAAGGTTCATGATAAGAACAGAACTGTATGTGATGAATATCAGGATTGAAGCAAATGCACAGGCGATTCCATAGGAACCCTTTTCTGCGAATTCATTGATCTGAACTGTGATAAGCAGATACGAAGGCGTAACCAGAAGGATGATCGCACTAATTGCTGTTATACTCCTTACAAAAGATGTAACGAATCCGCTCAGGAAGCTGTCCTTAATAAGAGGAAGTGTCACAGTCATAAAAACTTTGAAGCTGTCTGCACCCATATCATAAGCAGACTCTTCTATACTTTTGTCTATCTGGCGAAGGGCTGATATTCCGCTTCTGGTGCCTGTCGGAAGGCTTCGAACTATAAAAACGATCACAAGTATAGCGCCTGTCCCATACAGTCCCTGCAGTATACCACTTCCGAAAAGTCCTCCTGAAAAGCCTCTTATGTAACCTATACCAAGAACAGTGCCGGGTACTGCCATAGCAAGCATGGATACAGCTTCTATAAAGCCCTTGGCTATAAATTTCCTCTTAACAACAAGATAAGATATTATCATGGACAAAAGAGCTGTGATCGGCGCCGATATAAGAGATAAGATGAAGCTGTCCTTAAAAGCTTTAAAGCCTTTATACTTACTAAATACCTGTCCAAACCACTTAAAAGTCAGATGAAAATCATATCCCCAAGTACGGAACATAGCCCCAAAAGGAACACATATATACATAAGGATTACAAAAATAGCAAGAGCGCTGCACAAGATAGAAAGCGGCACAGTCACGCTCCTTTCTGTTATGAGCATCCTCTGCCTTGATGCCTTACCAGAAAGCGTAGCTGTGCTCTTAGCTTCAAGATAATATTTCTGAACCACAAACATGAGAAGCGTTATAGTAAGTAGTACTACCGCCATAGCTGCGGCGCCCTCTTTGTCATAAGCCCCGGTTATCTGCAGATAGATAGTTGTTGCAAGAGTATCATAAGAGCCTCCGATGATCATAGGATTTGCAAAGTCAGCTATAGACTCTATGAAAGTAACAAGAAAGGCATTTCCAAGCCCCGGAAGTACCAGAGGCAGTGTTACAGTCATGAATACCTTAAATCTTGAAGCGCCCATATCTCTTGCAGCTTCTTCAAGAGACGGATCTATATTTTTCAAAAGACCCTTGAGCATCATATAACACACCGGGAAAAAAGTCAGAGTCTGAACTATAACAATCCCCCAGAAGCCATAGACGCTGTTGTCATATATTTTCAAAAGAAATCTTGTGATAATACCCGCTTTGCCAAAGAGCATGATCATAGAAAGTGATAAGACAAAAGGCGGTGATACTACTGGAAGAAGCGATACAAGCCTGAACAAAACTTCCATGAATCTTGTACGAAGTTTGACATATACTTCGACATAGGCAAACAAAAGTCCGATAAGAGCTGATGCTATTCCAACCAGAAATCCCACCTTTAATGTATTGGTTATAGCTCTTCTGAAATTCGCAAGAGCCATTATTCTTTTAAATATCTCAAGGGTAAATCCTTCTTCAGAGATAAAGCTGTCAACCAGAAGGATTGCAAGCGGATATAGAATGAACACAGTAAGAAATACTATAAGTAGAATAATGGTCATAACCATTATAGGATCGCCCAACAGCTTTTTTCTATCAAGGCTGGCACTTTGACTTTTTGCCATCTCAAGTCCTCCTTGCCCCATTAGCAAATGAATGATAGGTCTATTGTGTTAAAAACAGCAATTCAAGCATGGCACTTTGCATAATGTCATTATTTAAAAAGGCGGATGCTGTTATGAAACATCCGCCATATACTTTTACAATACTAAAAATAGATTTGGTTAGATATAAAAAGATTCTTTTATCAATTGCATTTACATATCTATCATTCCGTCTGGAAACGATCATCTGCTGCGCTGCCTAGAGCTGCCATAACTTCTTCTACATAAGTTGTAGTATTCTCTTTGGCATCTGCAAAGTCATAATCCATGACATTCTCAGGATCAAGACCGAACTCTGCAGCAACTGCAGGCTGGTCAACATTATCAAGTACCAGGAACTGATAAGAACCGTTCTGAGCTGCAAGTTCTACGCATTCAGGGCTAAGAGCATATTCGATCCACAGCTTGGCTGCATTTGGATGAGCGCATCCCTTGAAAATAGCTGTAGCACCAACTTCAAATGATGTGCCGGATGAAGGGATAACAAGTCCGATATTGCCATAGCCGTTATCAACGATCTGAGTGATACCATCATGTAAGAATCCAATACCTATAACGCATTCACCTGTACCAACATTCTTGGATGGTCCGGAACCTGATTTGGTATAAACTTCGATATTCTTATCAAGATCAACAAGATACTGAATACCTTCGTCATGACCGTATTTCTGGATCATTGTGTTAACTACAAGCTTGGCTGTACCGGCAGTATTATAGTTAGAAAGCCAGATAAGACCCTGATATTTCTCATCAAGAAGATCCTGCCAGTCAGTAGGAGCATCAAGGCCCATACGTTCCAGCTCATCATTATTGACCATAAATCCAAGGATTCCTTTGTAGATGCCATACCAGTATCCGTCTGCATCGCGGTAGGTATCGCTTATAAGATGGCTTGCATTTGTAGCTTCATAAGCTTCTAGAAGGCCTTCTCCTGCAGCAACGTTATAAGGATCTGTAGTGCCGCCAAACCATACATCACCTGATGGATTGCCGTTTTCTTCTTCAATCTTACTCTGAACTTCGCCTGTAGACAGACGCTGATAAGAAACAGTTATTCCGTAAAGTTCCTGGAAGTGTTCGCAGGCTGCAGCCAGATATTCTTCTTCGCAGGAACCATAGACGATAAGCTCGCCTTCAGCCTTTGCAGCTTCAATAAGAGCATCAAGGCCGGAAGTATCTTCTACATCATCTCCGTCCAGTTCCATGGTAGCTTCCTGCGAAGGAGTATTCCCGGTCTGGGTATCATCAGAGGGTGTATCTGTTCCGGAATCTGTTGATCCCCCACAGCCGATAAGACTACATGTCAGAAGTCCCGCAAGTACTAATGCCAGTTTCTTTTTCATATTCCTTCTCCTTTCAAAATGAATGTATAACTCAGCTTTCCCGGTCGAACCTTGGGAAAGGAATTATCTTGTGAAGCAAAACAAAAAAGACAATGAATATAATACGGTATTGTGATATGTATTGTGCGGTACTACATTCATGATATCACAATTTAGGCATTAATACTAATATATCGGATATTTATATAAATAATATGAAGCAGGTGTCAAAAGTTCCTTTTGATACCATATGACTACAGGATTGTTCCGTTTCTTCAAAACTCTCACAATCATGGACCGGCATCACTAAATGGGAAATTTTAGTTAATTAGAGTTCATATTTTTGCTTTTTGGCTCTGCCTGTATTCCTGCGGCGTCATGTTTACTTTTTCTTTGAAAAGTTTGGTAAAATATGACGCATAAGAAAGACCAATCTTCTGCGCAATTGTAGTGACAGGGAGATTAGTTTTTGCAAGAAGCTGCTTGGCTATTGTAATGCGCTTTTGGATAATATAATCAGAAAGAGACATACCGGTCTCTTTTTTGAATATTCTGCTAAGATAACCAGGACTTATGTGAACCATATTGGCAAGCTCTTCTCTTTGCAGATTGCCGACTGATATATTTTCTGCAATAAGCTTTTTGACCTGATCGACAACTTCTATCTGTGATTCATCAGTAAGATCCTCAACGATATCCTTAAGATCTACCGACTTCTCTCTTTCGTAGATCTTCTTCTCCATTTCAAAAAGAATATTTTCCAAAGTGTCATATTCTACAGGTTTAAGAAGATAATCTGTAACTCCAAGACGAAGTGCCTCGTGAACGAACTCGAACTCAGCATGACCTGTATAGAAAACTGATTCTACATAGTTTTTGTTCTCATGAACCCATCTGATCAGTTCTATACCGCTTCCTCCCGGCATTTCTATATCAGTTACCACCATATCTATAGAATAAGTCTTGAGCATTCTAATGGCAGTATCCTTGCTATGACACTTATATATTTTTGATATACCGACCTTCTTCCAATCTACGCCTTTTTCAAGACCTTCAAGAGCCGGCTCTTCATCATCAACTAGAAGTACACTAAATTCTCTCATATAACACCTTCGTGATAATCCACAACTTCCCGGAAATTTTTGGGCCTGTGGTTATAATTATCAGATATAATCATGACTCCCTAGATCAATATACGGAATCGTAATGATCGTAAGAGCGCCATTGTCGTTACATAGCCTAAGATCAGCTTTGTCATCATATATGATCTGCAATCTTCTATAGACATTAACAAGTCCGACATGACCCTCTATATGCATATTCTTATAACTATTATCAAGTAAACTTTCGGGATACCCCTCTCCATTATCATGAATAGTCAGGATCATGCTTTCCTTATCATCGCTTAGTTTAACTTTTACCTTTATAAGACAACTCTTCTTTGTGCTAAATGCATATTTAACACTATTTTCCACAAATGTCTGAATGATAAAAGGCGGAATCAGAGATTCTATAAGTTCATCAGGTATATCTTTTTCAAGTTTTATCTGCTTCTTGTATCTTATCTCCTGAATGTCCATATAACTGTCAAGAAATTCCAGCTCTCTTCTCAGTTCTACCATATCGGTAGCATCAGTGAACATGTACCTTGAATAATTGACTATAGCTCTTGATACGTGCTGTATCATCTCAAAGTTCCCTGCCTGAGCCAGTGAATATATGATATTCATCATATTGGCATAAAAATGCGGCTTGATCTGAAGCTGCAGATACTGCATAGTAGCTTTCTGGCCGTCAAGCTCTGATTCATACTTCTCGATCTTCAATGCTTTGATCTTGTCGATCATATGATTGAATGAATCTGCAAGGATCCTGAAATCCGTAATCGGAGTTTTAACATTTATAGATGATTCAAAATCTCCCTGCTCAATCTCATGCATGGTTCTAATGCCGCCTGTTATGGGATCTTCCACGAATCTTTTTACAAAAAGACGTGATGTAAAAAGTAGTATCGTAGTGATGACAAGTATCACCATAAACAGAATCCTTGTTCCAAGAAGCTCACCTTCTATGGCGCTTCGCGAAGTAAGTATACCAAAATAATACCCTGTGCTTTCGGACTGATATCCAACCTGCAGATAGGAACTGTCCCCAATTGACACATACTCCCCATCGTTTTCAGGTTTTATAAGCGCATCGGATATCTTGGATGATGCAAATATAAGATCACCATTTTCATCTGATGCAAAGCATATATCATTCTGGTTATATCTTGCATTGGCCAGGATATCAAGTATAGACTTTTGTGAAAGACCTATTATGCAGTAGCATCTGTCAAATTTCATAACTCTTAGAAGATATTTGGAATCACCACTTTCATATACCATATATCTTCCAAGGCTTGAATCACTAAGATATACAGAATCTGTTGATAATTCTTGTTTTAAAGCTTCACGAACAGTAAAGCTTTCATTATCTCCGGCTTCCAGCCATGTACCATTGTCCTCTGATGTTATATAGAGCATGTCAAAAGATACATTATCAGTCCACGACTGTACTCCCTGCACTATATGACTTAGTGCCTGCAAAGCGGCATGTCTGTCAACATAATCTTCATCATTAAGATAGGTATTACATAACTGGAAGATGGAGCCCGGAGTTCTAATATAATAACTCTGATACAGATACATATCTATCATTTCAAGAGAGTTCTCTATGGCCTTTTCACTGGCTGATACGCTTAGCTTAATATTTTTTTCTATATTATTGGTATACTGTCTTGTGATGACTATCTGTGTAAAAACATAGATCAGAACAGTCACAAGATATACGATCAGCCAGAAACTGCTGACCATCTTCTTAAATGAAAAAGTCCTACCCTCTTTGAACATATAAACCCCTAAAATACCATTAGGTGTCAAAAACTTATTTGACACCTAAATCTATATTTTCCTTATAAGCCGGCAATTACCCCTTAACAGCTCCTACTGTGAGACCTTTCATATAATACTTCTGGAAGAAAGGATACAGAGCGATCATAGGAAGCATTCCAACAACCGCTACTGCCATTCTAAGTGTAAGCGATGGTACGTTGGCCGAGTCGGTGGCAACCATAGAAGCATCCATCGACTGAGCCAGATACTGAGCATTAGTGAGCATATTATTAAGAAGAGCCTGAATACTTACAAGATTTTTGTCTGTAATATAGTATAAACTATTCGTCCAGTCGTTCCAATACATCAGAGCACGCATGAATCCGATAGTAGCGATTATTGGTGTACTAAGAGGCAGAACTATCTTAAAGAAAATACCGAATTCTGTCATGCCGTCAATTCTGGCACTTTCAAGAATCTCTCCCGGAATATTATTCTGGAAATAAGACCTTGTGATCATGATATGGAAAGCACTGCATAGAAGCGAAGGAAAAATAAGCGCTCCATATGTGTTCTTGATATGGAAAATATTACTCCACATCATATAGCTTGGAACAAGTCCTCCGGAAAACAGCATTGTGAAAAGCACATAGAAGCTGATTATTTTCTTGCCTGGAAGCCCCGGAACTGTAAGAGTATATGCTATCATAGTGGTCATGATAACGCTTAATACAGTACCGATCACTGTAACAGATACAGTTATAAAATATGAGTGGAATATACTGCCCTCACCGAATATATATTTATATGCTGTAAAGTCAAACTGCCTTGGCAATAGTGAATATCCGTATTTGATGACATCACTTTCTGCTAACATCGAAGACATGATAAGAAGTCCTATAGGGAACAATACCAGTAAACACATTATTATCATGATGATATTGTCAATTACCTGAAAAGATGTATCTTTTTTGACCATTAATATAACCTCCCCTTGATGATTCCTAGAACATCGCATTCTCTTTGCTGATCTTACGAACAAGCGTATTGGTAAGCATTACAAGACAAAATCCAACTACAGACTGGTAGAAACATGCTGCTGCGCTCATACCCATATTAGCGGTATTCATAAGACCTCTGTACACGTAGGTATCAATGGTCTGAGTTACATTAATTATAGCTCCGCTGTTCATCGGCACCTGATAGAAAAGGCCGAAATCTGAATTGAAGATCTTGCCTACAGCAAGGATTGTAAGCGTGATGATGGTAGGGATAAGGCACGGAACTGTTATCTTTATAAAGCACTGGAACCTGCCGGCGCCGTCAAGACTTGCTGCCTCATATAAACCGGGATCTATTGCAGACATATTAGCAAGATATAAGATACAGTTGGTTCCTATCATCTGCCACATATGAACGAATATCAATATGAAAGGCCACCATTTCTGCTCGCTGTAAAAAGATATGCTCTCAAAGCCCAGTGGCATAAGAATATGAGTATTGATAAATCCGGAGTCACCAGCCAGAAGTGAATTTGCAAGATATGATACGATGATGATGGACAGAAGGCTTGGGAACAGGATAACTGTCTGATATATTTTTCTGGAGACACTATTCTTGAGTTCATGCAAAAGGTATGCAACCAGAATTGACAGACATGTTCCAAGGATAATAAAACTTAGATTGTACAGGATGGTATTTCTTGTCATTATAAAAGCGTCAGAGCTTTGAAACAGGAACTTGAAGTTGGAAAGTCCTACCTTAGGGCTTCCAAAGATTCCGCCCTTAACTGTATAGTGTTCAAATGCAAGTATAAGACCACCCATCGGTATGTAATTGTTTATAAAAAAATATATCATAGCAGGAAGTGCCATTATATAAAACGGAATGAATCGCCTTAATTTAAGTACTTTTTTCTTGTTCATGTTATCTCCATTTTCGGATGATTATTGTGACAATTGCCACTTTTTAAATTGAGCGCACATCTTATGGATGCGCGCTCATATAAGCAAATTATCAATTAGCTAAAAACTCATCAAGCTGGCGCTGTTTCTCAGCGATAACTGTGTCAAGGCCTGCATCCTTAAGCTCTTTGTTGAACTCTTCAAGTGCAGTAGCCGGATCTAATGCTCCGCATTCAAGACCAATCTGATATTTGCTGCATACATTATCAAGCTGAGTGATCTCGTTTTCTACAGATGATGTGTCAAAAGCAAAACCAAGCGCTGAAGACTTCAAAGCAGAGTTATTGCTATCAATAAGGAGCTGAGCATAATCTGGATTTTCTGTATTCCAGCGGATCCTGTTAGTATTGGAGATACCACTTCCAAGGTGATATGTACATGTAGAGGAATCCTGTCCGTCTATATAATCACCCATTCCGTTTTCATCAAGTTTATAATGTGTTCCCTCGATGCCATATGCAATAAGTGTTCCAATCTCTTCATTTGAGAACCAGAAGTTAAGGAACTTCATGCAAGCTTCTGCATGTTCTGAATTGGACATTACAGTATATGTTACATTGTTATAAGTTCTGGCAGCGGGTGTTCCAAGCATTACGATATCGATAGGCTTACCGCATGTAGTAGACTGATAGAAACTTGTATTAAAATCTGTCTGACCCAGAGTTGAAAATGCTGCATCGTTCCTTGTAAGGGTAGGGAATCCATCTGTCTGTGTCTGGATATCCTTACTTGTGTAGCCCTTGTTGTACCAATCATGCATGATTGTGCAAAGCTGTGCGTATTCATCTGTTTCGAACAGGTTAGTTACTTCAGATCCTTCACCGCCGTTCATGAGTACGCCGTAGTTATTGCCAAGATCATCCCAAGTACCATACTGGAAGTTAGGAGCTGAATTACCATTGTTGGTTACAAAAGGAGTCATCTCAGGCTTTTTCTCTTTGACAACTTCCAAAACCTCTCCCCAGTCTTCGAGAGACTTCACATTGGCAACCATGTCCTGAAGTCCAAGCTCTTCTACAACATCGCTTCTATAGAGGATACCCATGGTCCATGCATATGAAGCATAGATAGGAATCGCATACTGTACACCATTTACTTCACCACTCTTTAAGAAGTCACCTTCCATAGCGATGATATCCTGACCATACTGCTGAACCAGATCTGTCAGATCATATGCAGCCCCCTGTGATACTGCATTTAGATATCCGCCGTAGTTAGCAAGTATATCAACATCTTCAGTCCCACTTAGGAAAAGAGAATACTGCTGGAACCACTGACCGAATTCATAGACATGAAATTCAACTTCTACACCAATCTCCTGCCTTGTGATCTCATTGACAGCTGCTGTTACATTTTCAAGATCATCAGATTTGCCGGAAGTTGGAAGATATATCTTGATCCTCTCGACTTCGCCTGACTGTGAATCTTCTGTTTCAGACTGCGTCTTGTCATTTGCGTTTGTGCCGGTCGTGTCAGATGAACCGCATCCTGCCAGGATCCCCATTGTCATGGCAGCAGACAAAAAAACACTTACTAATTTTTTCTTCATATATTTACCCTCCAAAGTTAATTGTAACTTCTCTCGATAAATAAAGGATATAGTAAGTGTTCTTATAAAAATATTCATTTGGAAACATTAATTTATACTTTTGTGACATATTTATATAATGATGTAGGTGTCAAAAGTCCCTTTTGACCCTTACGTCATATAATATATGGTTCATGAAGGCAATACTTCGTTCATCACCTTTGCAAATTCTGTCTGAAATGCCGTTTCTTCCTTTTTGACTACATCTCTGTATCTTTCAACTAATGCCGCATCTATGATCTCAGATGACAAGAACTTAAGAGCGGTAGCTCCTTTTTCTGTTTTGATGGTCACCTGAGTATAAACCGGGCCTATAGATAGCAGCTTAAGCGCAGCATCAGAATCTACATATCCGCTGGTTGTGATGCCGAACATATCATATATAGTATCTATAGCAATAGGACCTTGTATAACATCATATTCGGAATATATATCAGCTTTATGATTTCTATTAGCATTGATATACTCATACCACTTGCTGTCACGATCAAGCTTTAAGACATTAAGATCTGTCGTATCAAGCTCATATGTATTGATATAAGTATTCCTATCATTACGTATCCTTGACCAGCGGCGTGTAAAATCAAGGTCAGGACTCAAGTAAAAACCTTGGCCAAAATCAGCATTTTTTCTTCCAATATGTATATCAGGATTTTGAATCTCACTAAAACCGGTATGATATAGAAGCATACAAACTCCTTTGGTGGTCAACTCGCAATAACATTTACGTCAAGAAGTACATCCATTCGCTATAACTTAGAAAACTCCTCTGATTTACAAACAATCTAAAGGCGACATCGTCGATGCCGCCCACTAGATTTATATTACTTTTTGAATAGTCCCCCTGCAAGGTCTTTAAGATCGCCAAGATCAAGCTTTCCATCTGCTACAGCAGCCTGAACTTTCTTGATATCTTCTTCTGCAACATCGATATTTGCCTTTTTAAGAAGATCCTTGGCCTGCTTAGCATCAGCTTTTGCTATCTGAGCCATAAGCTCCTTGTTCTCACTAACCTTTTTGATGATTGCTGCAATGTCTGCCATTTCCCATGTCCTCCTTAGTATTTATGACTTAAGTTTAAGTAAAGCCTTACAGAACAAAAATACGAGACTGCGTAACAAGTCCTACATTTACAGTATAATATCGTTATTTGCTTTTATCTTTTGCCATAGCATCCCTTATAGCCTTGGCCAAAACTTCTTCCGAAGCATTTTCAAGAGCCTTAGCTTTTGGGCTCTTTTTTACTTTTAAATCTTGCAATCCCTGATCCTTCGAAGAAGTGGTTTTCTTATCCATAGTAGATGCCTCTTTCTAAAAAATGCATCAAGTTCTAAAACTTCACACTTGGATGTTGTAGTATCATTAAGGAATATACTGTTCGTCTCAGTAAAATGATACCGCAACATCCAAGTAGCGCTTAGAGTAGCTATAAAGTCTTACTTCCTGGGATCCATCCTTACAAATGGCTTGAGATCCTTCACAGCATCAGCGCGGCTTATCTCTACATCACCGTTATCGATATCGATCAGCTTGTACCTGTCATTGCCCATGCCAAGTTCTTTCATGTAAGATAGCTGTCTGTGACCATGTCTTGTCTCGATTCTCTCGATCATGTCCCTGTGCTCATCTTCTGTCATGGCATAAATGAGATCTACGCAGGCCTGATCTACAGCCAAGATATCTGTTGATGCCAGAATACCAACGTCAGGAGTAACTACAGGCATAGCCTCGACACCTTCACAGTCGCAGGATACGCTCATATTCCTCATGACATTGACATAGGTAATATGCTTGCCAAAATAGTCTATCGTAGCCTTTGTAGACTCTGTTATCTTCTCCATGAGTTCTTCTGTATTAACACCCCAGTCATTACCATCCTTGGCATGTATCCACATCTTGCCCACACGACCGTCTGCGCAGCCAATGCCGATATTCTTATTACTTCCGCCAAAACCGCCCATTGTATGGCCTTTGAAGTGAGTCAGGACGAACATAGAGTCATAATCTGTCATATGAGAACCGTGGCTCATCTCTTTGAACCACTTACCACCCTTAACAGGAAGTGTGATAGTGCCATCTTCATCCATAATATCAACAGTTGTGAAGTCCCATCCGTTAACAGACAGAGTCTTTCTATGATCTTCTGTTGTATATCTGTCACCCTTATAGAAAGTGTTGGTCTCTACAATTGTTGCATTCTTAAGACTTTCCTCGGTTTCAAGCACTTCTTTGACCCAGGAAGAAGGTATGATATTGGGTCCTTTAGGCTCTCCTGTATGAAGCTTTATAGCTATCTTACCTGTAATATTCTGATTGACCCTTTCATAAGCCTTCTTGATACCTTCAGCTGATAAATCTCTGGTAAAATAAACTACAGATTCAGCACCTGTTCTTGATTCATAGGGAATATACTTAGATCCATCCGACATATTGTACCTCCTAAAACTATTCATTTTTGCAACGATGATTTCATGATCATCAATACATTGAAACACTATGACAATAGATAGTAATATGTTTTTGACTGACGAACAACGCAGTAAATGCGTGTTTCTGATATATATTCAAGAAGTCATATAATTATATTCACATTATCTATTTTATCATGCTATATAATGATTTTGGCAATACAAAAGATATTATAAATACAAAAACACTTCTTTATTGGATGCTCTGTCCAAGAAAGAAGTGTTTTTGTAGTTAACTACCTAATACCCGACGTTTTTTAAATCTTACTCATTCTTCCCACTTGAACGGACCGGTATCCCCAAAGGGGGAAGTTTGAGTATCTTATTACTGCCTGTACTTTGTAATAGAATCATCATATGTTCCGCCAGAATCAGATTCCTGCCATGTCTCATCAGAGCCTTCATAAGGAACGAACTTTTGGGTGTTTTCATCAAAAGTTGCATTGTGATATTCTATCGTGCCGCTGCCATCATCATTCTGAGTAGTCTTGGAATAATTAACATTGATGATACCGTTATCTCTCTTATAGATATCACCTATCTCATATCCTTCACTTTTAATCTGTGCTGCAAGATCGAATCCGCAAGCCTTTGCAAGATCCTTTTCTGATATCAAAGTGCCAACATATTCTTTGAAATCTCCTGATTTTTGATCATAGTAGAAGTAATAGTCTTTATAGGTATGACCTGTAAAAACTCCCTCAGATTCATGTCCGGCTTCATAATCATAAAAATAGTCATATACATTATAAATAATACAATATCCGTCAATATCTGTATTCTCATAGAAATAGCCAAGGCCTGATATGCAGGATTCTTTATAAGTACCATCTTCTATATAATAGATCAGGGAGTTAACAGAAGTTGTATAAGACTCCTCCAGACATATAAAAACTCTGTCTTCTACTGTGTATTCTTTAAAAATATCCCGAACATCAGCTCCGCTAAAATAGCCGTTTTTTACAACATCACATTCATCATCATCTACATAATATACTGTGCCATAGCACTCAGAATATTCATCAGCGTCTTCTCCAACGTACACAAAACCTTCTGCAGATCCGTCGCCATCATAATCAGCTATTAGATATGTTATAGAATCATCACCTGAAGCTCCTGCTTCTAAAGCAGCTTTATTCATAAGTCTGTCTTTATCTCTGCTCGAAGCTTCTTTGGCAGCAGCTCTCTTAGTTTCTTTTGCATCATCAGTAGTATTAGAATCTTCTTCAGGCATATCACTTGATGATTCATTTGAAGCTTTATTTGAAGCTTTATTCGATGCTTCAGTCAAGCTTTCATCAGAACTATCATTAGATGCATCTCGATCATCAGACGCAGAATTATCTGATGCAGATAGTTCTTCTGTAGATTTTCCCGAATCTTCTGTAGACTCTTTTGCAGTATCTAAGCTGCTTTCTGTGAATTCACTTGTAGAACTATCGGTCATACTTGGTGAAGAGCAGGCTGATAGTACAATTGTTCCTAATAATATAGATCCAATAATTCTTTTTTTCATGTTTAACCTCATGTTTTTATGGAAACAATGCATTTTTAAGACATAGTCGCTGAGTTTTAGATACATAATCCCAGGTATGGAAAGCTCCACCCATACAGTACTTACGATCTGCGCAGTTTGCACATTTTTCATCCTCTATGCCCTTATCATAGCGGAATGCTTTAAACTCATTTTTCCAGATATCTGAAAATCTTCTCTCGTGGATATTGCCCTGTATGATACCGGGCTGAGATCTATCGATATCAAGGCATCCGTAGACATCACCTGTGGAAGTGATACTGGCCACGGTAACTCCTGCCATGCAGAAAAAGTACCAGTCCCTGACTTCTCTTTCGTATTCAAGGCCAAGATAGTGGCAACAGCCATAACTTACAGGATCGTTATCAGCTCTTTTGCTGCGTATAAAATCCATAATGGTGCGATGATCATCATCTGTAAGAAGAAGCTCTGGATGCTCTAGAGCTCTTCCTATTGGCTCTATGCCCATAACACGCCAGGAGTCGATATCAACGCCGCACATGATCTTATATAGAGATTCTAACTCTCCTATGGTCTCATGATTTACAACAGTTGTAACCATGATATTATCAAAGCAGTGAAGATCTATGAGATTCTGTATGCCCTCCATTGCTCTTTTATAAGCACCTTTAAGGCCTCTGATCCTGTCGTGAGTTTCAGGAAGGCCGTCTATACTTACAGAGATCGTGTTCATGCCACATCTTTTAAGCATCCGGGCAACTTCCGGAGTTATGAGGATAGCATTAGATGTCATGCCCCACTTAAAACCCAAAGAATGAGCATAACTCATAACTTCTTCAAATCCTGAATATAATAAAGGCTCTCCTCCTGTTACATTGATCTGTGGAAGAGCGCCTTCATAATCTTCTTTTAACTGATCCAGTATCTCTTTCCACTGCTGCGGTGGCATCTCATCTGAGTGCACATCACCGCATCTTGATCCGCAGTGCCAGCAGTGCTCGTTGCAATTTAGTGTAAGTTCAAAGAAAAGCTGTCTTAGTATAGGCTTTTCAAAGAACTTAAGTCGCAGATCGTGCTGCAGATCAAGGTGGGATAGTTTCATTTTATTCTTATTCATAAAACAGTTCCTTAAGTTATTGATTCAGTACGCTAGCGGAGGTCCATATACGTCTTCAGGTTCGGGTTCAGGATAATCTTCCTTGGTGTAGTCCAGTGAAGACTCATCATTACCACTATTCTTACTATTTATACTATCTGTATCATCATCGGCAGTGGTCTCGTAAGAACTATCGTCCTCATCCGGTTCATATGTAGCCGGCCCATAACCGCAGGCTGCTGTAAGTACCATGCTTGCTATACCAAGAGTTGTGGCAATAACAACTTTCTTATTCATCTTTTTCATATACGATCTCCCAAGTATCCTGGCCTATAGCCTTATTATATAAAGTCGTAAGGATTTCAAAAAAATGTAAAAACACACGGATGTACTTAAATAATCCATGATATTGTAGCGCTATTACTTATACTAAAGATATCATTTATATTAAAGTTATCACTTATACCATTGCCATCATTATTATACAATAGCAAAATCCCCACGAAACCGCAAAAACATTAATCATCATCTAATTGATAATAGTTATCATTTAGGTGATGATCACTCGTTGCCCCATATTTCTACGAATCTTTCAAATCTTGGCAATCTGATCTTTATATATCCTCTTTCTTCAGCATCAACTATGTGTTTATTTAGAAGTCTGCTACGATACACCGGATAAGTTGATTTGTTTTTCATCAGGTTCTTGATATTCTCAGCTTTACCATCTTTAGATCTGCATATGCACCTGATGACTTCTTTCTCTCCTTTGCTAAGAGACTTCCACACAAGGTCATAGGAATCCCTGAATAGAATCCTCTCATATTCCGGGATAAGATCATCTATTGTTTCTTCTTTTGCTTTAACAAAATATAAAGATCCAAGCACCTGATAGGCATATGCGTATCCATTTGTTTCTTCCTCTAACTTTTTGGCTTCCAGCGCATCTACTTTTAAGAGCTTTTGATACATCGCAGTTATATCGTATTTATTAAGTGCCTTAATCTCAATGGAATCGGCTCTTTTAAAAAATGTCTGATTTTTCTCGGATGAAAATTCTTCGATGTTTTCTGATAGACCTGTCACCAGCAGATAGATCTGCATTCCCTCAAGTATCATAGAACCTATCATCGAAAGTAGTTTTACCATTTCAGGCGTTTTAGAGATATCATCAATAGCAACCAGAACTTTATATTTCTTTTTATTGGCTGCTGCAATCATCTTGGAAAGTGTAGCTTCGTCAGAATAAAGGCTTTTTGCCAATAATCTTAATTATTGCTGCATCATCAGATTCACCATATAGCTCTTTGATATGCTCGAATATCCGCATCCAGGACTCATCTGGTTTTTCCTTATAGGCAGCCGTCACAACATTCCTACCCCATACAGCCTCAGGGCTCATCATGACAGATACAGGCATTCCATATTCTTCTCCGCGCTTATTCTTCCTACGGATAAAATCCGTGATAACAAGATAAGTCTGCATCTGAAGTCCTGTTACGATTCCAGGATAGTTCTTACTTCCTTCCTTGCCAAAACCGCATCTTTTCTTAAGCTCTGTGGAAAGAATCTTTTCGTTACTATAAACAGTATCGCCATTTTCATCCTCATAGACATATACATCCATGATAGACTTCTCCCTGCGATTGGCCATGCCATCTTCCCATCTTGCATCAAAATCATATCCGGACCTTCTATAGTTTACAAAATAAGGGAGCCACTTAAGACTGATGAACCCGGCTTTTTTATCAAAAAACTTGCCATAAGCAATCTTGCCGCGCCTTGCGATTATCTCACGCCACTTCCATGGATCCTTGGCTTCGATATCAGTCCACCAGTACTTAGGATCAGTCCATTCCTCTACAGAGAATCCCGCAACTTCATTACCAAAAAGCGGCAGGAATCCAATCTCCTCTATATAGTTCTCAAGATCGCTCACCGTGTGTATGCAATCAGGATCATTCCATGATACCCCATGCATGATCCACTCACCATTTTCTACTGACATAAAAAGCTCCTACTAACTATACAACTTTAGATAAGTCATTTTCTCATTTTGTCATCTATGACATAAGATGTTTTCTGAGTCGCTATCAATAATTATAGCATTAAAAACGCATCTTTTCGCGTGAACGTTTATCCGCATTGTATATTTATAGTATACCAAGAACCGACTTAGTCAGTTTATATTTAATATAATTTATTTACAATCGCTAATATGTATCTTGTTTTCGAATACGCGTTTTAGTTATAACTTTTCGCGTTATGTCCGATCAAGTCAATATCCATCAACAATTATCTGACTACAGTATCTCGTTTCGCGGCATTGCATTATCGTTATTACCGCTTTATATATTTGCCATTAAGTGCAGCGGCGATTATTTCCAATACTACGATCTACACACCCTCTCATTACTTATTTCTGATATAATCAGCTATTGTCAGATAGCAGTACCCTACTATTAATAAAAAGACTAATAGTAACAGTATCCACCACGCACTTCCCATAAACGGCAGTTCGTCGGTAAATCCAAAAGCTCCGGCATTACTTCCCCAGTTAAGAAAAAAATATGGATAGTTAATGCCGTTTGCAAATTCCCATCCCCTTACGTAACCGACTCCGGCATAGATTGCATATAAAACCGGCGGAATCGTAACATAAAAGACACAGCTTTTCTTAATGTTAAGAACACTACTTGTTACGAAGAAATCGATAACAGCGGCAACAGGCACTACAAGATGAGTCAATGTATTTTGAATATTCCAGGCCTGTGCACCAAGAGTAGGCGCAAGTACAAGCCCAAATACAACTCCTGTAAGAGTGATCGATACTGTTCCAACGAATTTGATAATGTACCAGAGTTTACTGATTCTTTTATTTGTATATAAAAAATATGCTCCTATAACACTGATCAAAGCTATTGCAATATTAGACTGTATAGTAAAATACATAAATACAACGCTTCCGCCCATGAAGGAATCACGGCCTGCATAGTAGCTTAAAAATATTCCTACTAACGCAGATAATATAACGATAATCTTAAAAACAAGGCTTATGCTCTTAGTTATGGGCTTAAGGCTCTTATACTGTTCATCTTTATAATAAGTTGATTTTACTGTTCTTTTCGTACTCATAATTCTATTAATTATTATTACCTTTTTATACTTGTTACCTTTGATAAATCCGGATACAATTGTGGCCAATCAGCACTGTAACTAACTAGTACTGATTGGCCCCCGTTTAATTCAGATCATAGAAGTGACTTGATGCAAGCTTAAGCATCTGCTGCATCAGCTGTTGGTGTGAATCTTGCAATCACATTACCAGTTCTGTACTTCGTCAGCATTGTGTACAAGCTTAGCTTCTACAGATGATGCACCCTTAACATATTCAGAGAGCTTCTCTGCAGTCTTACCGATACCGCTTCCACCTGATGTTGCAAATGCATATACTTTCTTACCTTCCCAGTTATAGTCCTTGCAGAAAGTGTAAACTACTCTTGGAGCAGCTGCGTACCATATCGGGAATCCGACATAAACTGTATCATACTTATCAAAATCTGCAACCTTCCCTGCAACAGGAACATCCTTACTTCCAATCTGTTCCTTGTTACATCTTGAAAGTGGATTAAGATAATTGATATCAGCCTTGGAATAAGGCTCTACAGGTGCTATCTCAAATACATCCGCCCCTATGCTCTTGGCAAAGTCCTTGGCGACCTGACCAGTTCTTCCCCCTACGCTAAAAAATGTAACCAATGTACTCATAAATATGTCCTCCTTCTTTATATCGAATTATTCTGATATTAGTACAATATCTAATAAAAAATCTCTTGAAAAATCAGATATATTTTGCACAATACAATAGTATCATAGCATATTCTGATTTCAAGAGATTTTATATACATTTAATATTTTGGGCTTATTAAAAAGGACTTTTTAAGCAGATAAATTCATATTCGATTTCGAGCAAGCTCGAATCGAAATGAATTTTGGTCCATACGTCATATCATATTATTAACTATAAGAGCAATGCCGGAAATAATGAGAAGTACTATCACGCACTTTTTTACAATCCTATCATTTAGTATCTGAGCACTCTTCATACCCAAAAACAGCCCCAACAAGACGACAGGCATCAGCACTGCTGCACTTATTAGTGTCTCCCGGGTTATAACGCCCAGAAGGCTGTACAGGATCACTCTGAAGGTGTTATCTACTATAAATACAGCGCTTATATTAGCCTTAAATTCATCTGACGATTCTGTAACTCTTCCTACATAGGCTGCCAGTAACGCACCTATTCCAAAGAGGCCGCACAGCATACCTGATAAAAGACCTATTATAGTCAATACAATTTTAGACTCGCGTACTTTAGAAGTTCTAAATTCTCTATAGAACATCTCTGCTCCGATAAGTACAATGACAAATCCGCATATTATCTTAAGATATCTAACATCTATACTTTTTAAAAGCAGTGCTCCCGGAATACTACCTACAATCACAAGTAGCGCAAGAGGCGCAAAAACTGATATTTTAAACTTCTTCCTGTTTTTAAAAGTAAGGATGATATTGGCAGGATATCCAAGAAGTAGTTCTACAGGCGATATACTGACATTCGCAGCTCCAAATCCCATTATTGATGTAAATATAAGCGTATTAGCAAATCCGCACAGCCCCTTTATAAAAAAAGCTGTAAACGTAGCAACGATCCAAAGAACCAAAATATATCTCCCTTCGACTTGATTATTCCAGATGCCCTTTTACCCAGGTAGATGGCCTTACAGAAATGCTTGCACCTATGCTTCATAGCGATATGGCAGGTGCATAAAAATTAGTAGATAATAGTAAAAGCCCTGCAGCTTTAAATCGCAGGGCTTTTATTATTATGTAATCTTCAAGACTATCAATATGCTTCTTTTCTTTTGTGAAATACACTTTGAAGTATGAGCCCTGTTCCCAAAACAACAGGTACAAGTACCAGCAGAATATCTGTAAGCGACACATATGCAAAGTATAGTTCAGTGCCCATGATAAGTGATATCACAAGAAGTGCAAGCGAAAAGATAAAGCATCCAACTGTAAACTTATTCTTATTAACTACCACTGCAATTGCAGATAGCAAAAGAAGAACCAGAACAATAGCTGAAGTACTCATCCTTCCAAATCTATAGAATCCAAAGGATGATACCCTTACCATTTTAAATAACATAAATAAGCCGATAATAACAAGAGCCCATCCAAGTGTTTTTTTTGACATATAATTCTCCTCCAAAACAAATCTTCTGACTAATAAGTATACGACAACTGACGCCTTATAGCAAAGCCCTTTAGTACAAAACATAAATTCTCTAAAACCAGATACTCTATTGTTAGATCATATGGACCACTACAACCAGGATCAAACTCCACTTTCAAAGCTCATGTAGCACGTTGTCTCCTTGATGCGTAAGCACGCTTTATTCTTCGTATTCCAAAATATATAACTGCTCCTATCGCAGCCCCCGTTGTATTAAGGATAAGATCATCAACATCGCTGCATCTGTCAAAAAATGGAAGCTGGCTAAGCTCTATCAGAAGCGTAAAGCCAAAACCTGCAAGAACGGTCTTTTTTATGTTATCAAGTTCTTTAAAGCATATCGGCCAGACAATTCCCACCGGAACGAACATGAGTATATTGCCTATGATATTGATCTGCCATCCCGGATATACATCTGTCAGAAAATTAAAAGGAATCAGATTGATTCTAGGAGGAAACATCAGGTTCTTTACAAATACAAGTGGAGCAATCCCATATATATCATGCTCCAAGGGAAAGTATACAAATCTGCATATAAATATAATACAGATATATACAGCCAGTAGCTGGATTTCTCTTTTTATACTTACTTTTTGGTTCTTTATTCCTATAATAAATCTGAATAAAATCCATGCGATGGTTACCAATAGCATCATCACATGGAATCTGATCACTATATACATTTAATATCCTCTTACGCTGACATACTTATCTATATTGATATGTGTCTTGTCCTCATCATTATCTCTATAATGAGTTACATTGCCTGGTGGTGTAAAACTTGACCAGTCCTTATTTGGAACACCGCTATCAGGGGCTATATTGCCAAGTATAAATGTCTCTTCATTAAGCCCCTTGATTCTTGTTAGAAGTTCGTCTGCGATACGCAAGTGTACCATCCAAGATGCCATATGGTTCCTCCCTTAATTACAATCCTTTAAAGTATAATATGTCTAGTTGCTATTTGTATAGATTTTGCATGATAAGTTCATGCTTTTTTAATATAAAGGATGCCCTAAGGGCAAGGTCAATATATAATTATCGATAATATGTTTGGTAAGTGCTTAAATTCTTATCTTGAAGTAGATATTGATATCAAAAGTTTAAACTATCAAAATCCCGTAGCTAATACCAGAAAAGCTACGGGATTTTTTACGGGATATTTTTATCAAAAATTATACGTGGTAATGTCTTGTTAAGTGTCTGTTATTGACGCAAAAAAATATTTATTGTTTTTTACAAAATAGCTATATCACTTCTTAACGTTGAACGCCTTCATTCCTGGATATCTTGCTGCATCACCAAGTTCCTCTTCTATTCTAAGAAGCTGATTGTACTTGGCAACACGCTCAGAACGTGAAGGAGCGCCTGTCTTGATCTGTCTAGTGTTAAGTGCTACTGCAAGGTCTGCGATAGTTGTGTCTGCTGTCTCACCTGATCTGTGAGAAGAAATTGCAGTGTAGCCGTTCTTGTTTGCAAGCTTGATAGCTTCAAGCGTCTCAGATACAGATCCGATCTGGTTGAGCTTGATAAGGATTGAGTTAGCAGCGCCGTTTTCAATACCCTTAGCAAGACGCTCAGTGTTAGTAACAAAGAGGTCATCACCTACGAGCTGAACCTTGTGACCGATCTTCTCAGTCATTCTCTTCCAGCCTTCCCAGTCTTCTTCATCAAGACCATCTTCAATTGAGATGATAGGATACTTGTCTACAAGTGACTCCCAGTGTGCGATAAGCTCATCTGAAGTAAACTCTTTACCGGACTTAGGCTGCTTGTAGAATCCTTTACCTTTCTCACTCTTCCACTCAGAAGAAGCAGCATCCATAGCGATCATGAAGTCCTTACCAGGCTCATATCCTGCATCCTTAACAGCTTCAAGGATAGTCTCGATTGTCTCTTCATCACTTGTAAGGTTAGGAGCAAATCCGCCCTCATCACCTACAGATGTAGCAAGGCCTCTAGACTTAAGGATCTTAGCAAGTGCATGGAATACTTCTGCACACCATCTGAGAGCTTCCTTAAATGAAGGAGCACCTACAGGCATGATCATGAATTCCTGTGTGTCTACTGTATTGGTTGCATGTGCGCCGCCGTTTAAGATATTCATCATAGGAACAGGAAGGTCTGTAGCCTGAATTCCGCCAAGGAATCTGTAAAGAGGAATATCAAGAGATACAGATGCTGCTCTTGCAGCTGCGATAGATACAGCAAGGATAGCGTTAGCACCAAGCTTTGACTTATCCTTAGTTCCATCAGCAGCAATCATTGCTGCGTCAATTGCATATATATCAGATGCATCCATTCCAACGATCGCATCTGCGATAGGTCCATTAATATTAGCTACAGCCTTGGATACACCCTTACCAAGATATCTGGACTTGTCTCCATCTCTAAGCTCAAGAGCTTCAAACTCACCTGTTGATGCGCCTGAAGGTGCTGTTCCCCTTGCTACAGTTCCGTCTACAAGAGTAATCTCTGCTTCAACTGTAGGATTTCCACGAGAATCAAGGATCTCTCTTCCAATGACTTTTTCGATTTCAAGATAATTCATACTTCCACCTTTCTGAATGCCGGTATATACCGGACTATACTGAGTAATTTGTCCTTAACGCTTCTTTGGCGTAAGTGTTTATGAATTGTTTAGAGTTAGCTTCTGCTAACCATATAACATTAGCATTAGCTAACAATTATTTCAATATATTATTTAAATTTCTTTAGGATATTTTTAGTTCCGTATTATATCGTATCCTCGTAATATTTGATCACACAAGAAAGGAAATACAATGTCAGCCCTAAATATTCAAGGCACAAGCAGCTACCAGATGCAGCTTCAATCATACAGCAGTAAGATAAACGAGTTACGTAAAAAAGATGATAGCTCTTCAATTTCACTGGCATCATCACTGAAACAGCAATATACTTCAGTACAGAGCAATCTTGCGTCAGTAGTCTCTTCAAATAACGCTTATGTAATAAAACGAATCAAAGAAAAAGAAGCACTGGATCGTTATATCTACAACAAGGAAGCGCAAAAAGAACAGATTAACAGTTCATCATTTGAAGCCTCTGTATAAAAAATTAGTGGATAAAAAAGACGTATGAAACAAAAATCCCATACGCCTTAAAGTTTTATGAATAGTAAATAGATTTATTCTTTAAAACATTAATCAAGCAGATCTAGTTCACAGATGCCTCCGCTGTATACATCCAATCCTGCAATAGAAGCACCGGTTCCATGAGGAGCTAAGATATACCATTTTTCATCATATTGGATCGCATCAACAAACATAACATAGTCTTCACCGTCAATCTCAAGTTCAACACCAAGCCATACAATTAACGCTTACCTGATGCAAATTCTCCTGTATTTACATCAATTACTGCTCTTTCAGGTTTCATCATTGCATCCGTATAATAAACCTTCCATTTAACGTCAGGATTTATCTCACCATCAACATTTCCATTAACAGTATCACCCGATTTTATAGGATTTTCATTTTCGAACATATAACAGAGAAGGCTGTAAGCACTTTGAATTGCATTATTCGGATTCATTCCATGGAAATAATATTGAAGATCCGGCATAAAAAATGTACTCATTCCCAATGTATCTACTAAATAATCATCTGAGTCCTGATTCTTAAAATATCTTGCATGTACAGCATAGTATATGAATTTTGTTTCTTTTGGATATGAATTATTAAGAATTTCTTCTCTTGTCATCATCTTCTTGGAATTCTCAAAAAGAACTGCTTTACAAGATGGGAACATTTCAACTAATGCTTCTGCATAATTAACAAGCATATCGGCACGATCTTTATAATACATTCCAACTGCCATCATATCATTAGCAATAACCTGATATTTACATGTGTTTAGAATCTGTTCGGAATCTTCACAATCCCACAACTGACTTCTGGAAACATCATCCAATAAAGGCTTTTCTATCTTCTGACATTCTGTAATCATTAATTGAGGCGGAGCATCCTCAGCATCTTTAAAATGCGTTGTATAATTTAAAGCAAGAAAACCTGTCATATTATTTTCAAATTTATTACACTGCACATCTCCAAGGTGCTTTTCCATGATTTTTACCATAGATTCCTTTTCAGGAATAACACACTTATCTTCCATCAGAAGATGAATTATAAAAACAGGATCCGGCCCAATATATTTCTGCTCAGAATCCTGTTTTTCTTCTTTTTTCTTTTTCTTAAAAAATAACATTTAAACTCTTCTCCCTTTCTTTGTTGTATGAAACTTTTTCATATTCCTCTACTTTATAATATTCAAAGTTCTTATGTCAATGAGATGGGAAGCTTTTCTAATGAACTCACGACTAAAGTCACGAGAATGCGCCGCCGCAATTTTCAAAAAACGGGGGCTGTATAAGCCCCCAAATCTATATACATATCAATATTGTCACTGATGATTTTTGAGATAAAAAATCGCAAGCTGTGTCCTGTCACGCAGTTCCAGCTTTTCAAGTATAGTAGACAGATAGTTCCTGACTGTACCTTCTGACAAAAAGAGCTTTCCGGCAATCTCTTTATTAGAATATCCCTCTGCTACCAGCTGGATAACCTCAAACTCTTTTTCTGTAATATCTTTGGACTCATAATCAAATCCTGATTCTCTGGATTGAGCCTCGTTCATAAGCGCAGGAAGCTTGTCTACAACAGCTCCTCCGAATACGCTCTGGCCATTTAATGCAGCTTTGATCGCAGCCGGAAGTGATTTATAGTCCTGCTTCAGAAGATATCCTCTAACGCCAAGTTTTAGAGCTTTCACAATATATTCATCATCAGAGAATGTTGTCAAAAAAAGTATCACAGCGTCCTTGTGCCTTTTTAATATCTCTTCTGCAGCTTCAAGTCCATTCATATCGGCCATTCTGATATCCATAAGAAGAAGGTCCGGGCTTAGCTTGTCATATAAATCTATACCTTCTCGTCCGCTGCCACCCTTACCGACGACGTTAAAGCCTTCTTCTGCATTTATGATCATCTCAAGTGACATTGTGATAAGTTCATCATCATCTACTAATAGTATCTTTTTATCTTCTGCCGGCATAGTACGTAATCCTTATTTCTATGTTTAATTTTATATCTTTATTTGTATCTCTATGTTCTTGAAAATGGTTCCTTAACTCCATCCCCAGGGGTCATTTTGGTCTCTGGGGATCATTTATGGGGAGGCGCGCAAAGACTGTGAAGCCGTCGTTTGTATAGAAGTAGGCATCGCCGCCAAGACTTCTTGCCCTGTTTCTGATATTCTCAAGTCCTATACCGTCAAGAGTGCCGGATGAGATCTTTTCTTTCTGAGCATCAGACAGATGTCCATTATCAGTGACAGAAAGGCTACAAAAGCTATAGTTCCTCTGAAGTATGATGGAGACAGTGTCTGCACTTGAATGCTTTAATATGTTAGTAACTGCTTCTTTTAGTATACCGATCAGAGACAGCTTTATCTTTGTAGGAACAGACTCGTCAAGATCAAGATCTGCAAGGACTTTATAGTCTTTAAGTTCTCCTATTATATCATCAAAGTTCTTCTTAAGGTCTATAGAATCGTCGTGAAGATCATGAACTGAGGCTCTCATCTTCTCCATAGACTCATCCAGAGTTCCTGCCAGCATCTCAAGCTGCGAACTTATAGAAGCATCCTTGTTGACAGTCTTGATAGCTCCAAGTAGAAGGATTGCTCTTGACAGAAGGTGGCCTACATTGTCATGGATCTCTCTTGCTATCCTGTTGCGCTCAGCAAGTGTAGCAAGGTGTACCTGCTGGTCCTGCTCTGACATAAGGCGTCTATTCTTGTCTTCAAGCATATCTTCCAGTTCCTTGCTGTCATCTCTTGTCCTAAAAAGAAGTGTCTTGTATTTCATCATGATCTCATACAAGATGATAGAGACAACTGTAAAGGCTCCAAGTATCACGATTGCCCATAGCTTTAACGTGTCATAAGGATTTCCCCAAACATACGCACCTGCTATCGCAAAAGGGATCAAGGTAACAAAACTGTAAACTCTTTTATCATTAAAAGAAGACTTACTTCAAGTATCAAAAAAATGCAAACAGACACTACAACCGAAGAGGTTGTAATGCCATTTGCATTTGCTATAGTAATAAGTCCTGCCGCCGCCAGAAGGCGGATAATCACATCATAGAGCATATTGTTCCTTTTTCCTTGTAATGATCATGCCTGCTGCTAAGAAAGTAAGGCCAAAGAGAACTTCTATAAGAAGATATGTTCCAAAACGTCGTCCCATAATGCTGTCAACCGGCGTGTCATTGATAAAATCCAAAGCTCTTGTATACCAGTAAAGAGGCATGAAGTGAGCTGCCTTGACAATACCGTCAGACAGAAGCTCTTTATCAATAAACACTCCGCATAGAAAACTCATGGACAATACCAGCATATTGGATATCATGTTGATAAGATTCTCGCTGGATGATATCGAGCAGATAAAATATGCCATTCCAAGTCCCACCAGCATCAGAGCGTAGGTATCAAGTGCATAGTATAGGAGCTTTTCATTAGCATATTCAAGGCCCATAAGCTGGATGACCAGAATTACAAAAGAAGTGATCGCAAAGCCCACGAAGGTTACGCCTCCGATAGTTGCTGCATTTCTGGTCATAAAGTGCATTCCACTAACTGAGATACGCTTTTTGACATCTTTGTTCTTCATAAAAGTCAGAGTACTTGCACAGCAGATGCACAGGAGCATCATAAGTGTGTATCCGTTAAATGTGAACATGGATGTATAAAAAGAACGATGGTTATCATCAGATGTATCAAGTACAGATGCCTTAGTACCACTAAGCTCTAACATCTGATCATACGTAAGTCTTATAGCCTCATCCTCGCTATAACCACTATTTAAATATATCACAACGTCCTGCAGATAGTCATCAAGCTTTTGGGTTAATAGGAACTGTGATGCGGTGGTACCCGGTGCTATATATGTAAGAGCACCTTCCGTATTACCGGATAAAATATTTTCTTCGAACCCCTCAGGAATTATAAGAGCATATTCATAGATAAGGAATCTTACATTATCATTCATAGTCTGAGGATCATCGGTCTTTGGATCTACAACTTCCTGAGTGCTTTCAAGATAGCTTACAAGAGCTCTGCTTAGTTTAGAGTTATCCTTGTCTGTTACAGCCACTTTGACAGTTACTTCTTCAAAGACATCTTCTTTTGTAGTAACCGTAGCTCTTGCCTGCATATTTCCAAATACTGCAAATATGGAAAAATAGACTATTATGGTCATTATATTGGATTTAAGAGATTTAAGTATCGCATTAAAGACTGACATATTTTCTCCTCCTTAAAAGGAATGCACTGATGATAAGACATCCGGCGATCATACCACTCATAATATAAATATCCTGATAGTATATATCTGTTTTGCCATAAGCAGCTCTTGTATACAGACAGTCTACAAGAAGCGCTGCGGGATTGATCTTATTTAGTATAGGGAAGTTCGCTTCAATAAGCTGCCTTATCTGGTGCCACATAAGGCCGCTGCAAAAAGAGCATGTCATAGTAAAAGCAAGAGGCACTACTACAAGCAGCCTTTCATTTCTGATCAAAGAGCCCATAAGTACACCTGCTGATATTCCAAGTCCGCTTCCAAGAGTAGTCAGGAAGATTATGTTAAGAAGCGGAGCTCCAAGATGTATCTTCAAGATATACTCAACATATACAACAACTATTGCATTAGAGACAGCTTGCAGTGTAAGACCTGCTAAGATTCCTGCCGCAATTGACAAAAGCTTACTTGCCGGTGAACACTCAAAACGCTTGCCTCGCTCAGTCAGATTGGCACACATTCCTTCCAGCATCGCCGTACTTATCCAGGAACTAAAAAGTGAAGCCATCGCTATAAGAGCAAAGAAGTATTGAAGGTACTGGGAAGTATTATTGCCAAATTCGTGTTCTTTAAGGACTTTAAGATCACCGGATATCATCTCCATAGAACTTTCAAGCTTATCAGGATGGTCTTTGGCTATATTTTCTATAAGTGTTACTTTGTTCTCATACTCTCTTACTATCTGATTAAGAGTTGTCGTCTTATATCCGTTAAAAGGAACGATCGTCTCTACATCGCCGTTATCATCAACATATATTCCATACAGACCATCTTCTCCTTTTAGGTCCTTTAGTGCTTCCTCTTTGGATGGATATTCATGTACATTAAGTATCTTCTCATGATCGTCATTTTCTTTAGAAAGCTCATCCAGCATCAAAGTAAAGCTTGTATCAACGTCTCCTGTATTAACATATCCAACATCTATTGCTTTAAATGTATCTGGATCTTCTGCGATCATATTTCCAAATCCCATATAAAAAGCTGTTGCCAGAACGATCGGGAACAAGAAGTTCCATCCAACAAGATATCTGTTTCTTGCAAGCTCTTTTAGTTTGTATATATAAATACGTCCAAACATCAGTCTCTAAGCTCCTTTCCTGTTATCTCAAGGAATACGTCATTAAGTGATGGAAGCTGTGTTGATACATGTCCAAATGGGATATGATTATCAGTAAGATATCCAAGGATGTGTACAAGGTTGTGTTCTCCGCCATCGCACTTGATCACAAGATCATCACCATCCTCTTTGACCTTATATACATGATTTATCTCTTTGATATCACCTATGATCTTGTCTGATCTGTCAGGAAGGCCGACCCTTATCGTCTCACGACTTATAAGAGATGACTTGAGCTCTTGTGAAGTGCCGCTTGCTACGTTTCTGCCATGATCCATGATGACTACTCTGGTACAGAGCTCTTCAACTTCTTCCATATAGTGGGATGTATAGATGATCGTAGCTCCTGCCTTATTCATCTTCCTGATTCCTTCAAGGATCGCATTTCTTGACTGGGGATCAACAGCAACTGTCGGCTCATCGAAGATGATAAGCTTTGGCTTATGAGCGATACCGCAGGCTATGTTAAGTCTTCTGAGAAGTCCTCCTGAGAGCTTTTGAGGCTTGTACTTCTTGTACTCTGTAAGACCTGTAAACTCAAGAGCTTCCTCTACATATTGTTTTCTTAAGGCTTTATTTTTAATATATAATCCGCAGAAAAAGTCTACATTCTCATATACATTCAAGGTATCAACAACTGCTACATTCTGCATTACTACGCCAATCTGTGACTTGATATCGTAAGCCTCAGGCTTCATCTCTTTGTCAAAAATAGTGACTGTCCCCTTATCATATTGAAGTAGTGATAACAGGCAGTTGATCGTTGTGGTCTTGCCTGACCCGTTTGGTCCAAGAAGTCCTAATATCTCTCCTTCCTGTACATTAAGTGAAAAGTGGTCAACTGCAACTTTGTCTCCGTATCTTTTTACCAGATTATCGATTGCTACTACGCTAGTACTCATATTCTTCTCCCTTTATGATTAGTTAGTTATATACCTTTTTATCCATTGTCTCGTGGATGACTTGTTATGAGACTATAATACATATAGCAGTACTTATAAACCAGTGAACATCGTCATCATTTATAATGACAATTGTCATATCTGATTCATAAAAAATTCTGCTTTGCTGGATTCTTGCGTTTTTCCCTTTGGCCACAAGAAATCATGATTTCTTGGTTATGAATGTCTACTGCCAAAAATATTCTTTTCTTGCTATTTAGCAGATTCTGACACAAAGTATTATGCATAACATGATATACACTATATAATATATTGTTATATTCTGTCTCATTTTTTTCTATTTACAGTTGCTTGTTAAAAATATAATTAGCGTACTAAATATACTTTTAACAAAAGGAGCAATTGTAATGAAAACGCAGCAAAAAAAAGAAATACCAACCGAAGCATCATCAGCTTCACGAAAAGAAACAAAACTTTCCTTTCTGGAACAGTTTGGATATTTTAGTGGCGACTTTGGAGGTAGTCTTGTAAACCTCTACATAAGTGCCTTCTATGTTACATTCTGTACATACGTTCTTGGCATCAGTCCTGCATGGATGGCAACACTTATCTTCGTCGCCAAGATATGGGATGCCATCAACGATCCTATGATCGGTTCACTACCTGACAGATTCAAGATTGGCAAGGGCACAGACAAGTTCAAGCCCTGGATCAAATTGTTCATGGTGCCTCTGGCGCTTACAGGCCTTATGTGCTTTACTAATACAACTTCTATGCCTGATATTATCAAGCATGCATGGGTCGCTGTATCCTACATTCTCTATGGAATGGCATATACAGGTGTATCAATGCCTTACGGCGCTATGGCTTCTGTTATCACAGACTCACCTGTAGAAAGGACCAAGCTTTCAAGAGCAAGAGCTTTCGGCGGAATGGGCGTTGGTATCCTTTTCATCCCTCTTGTATCTCTTGCTATCTGGGACGAAGCAGGTAATCCAAATGCAAAGGGATATTTCCTTATGGCGATCGTAGCAGGCGTATTGTCAGTGATCTTCTATCTTATCCTTCTTGGTCTTACCAAGGAAAGAATCCATCAGGAACACAGATTCGCAGGTGCATCTGCCCGCAAGTACAGCCTTACACATGTTGTTAAGGAAGCCTTCACTAACAGAGCCCTTATTGCAGTTATGATCGCGTCTATCGGCAGCATGTTCGCAAGTGCACAGAGCATGAACAACTTCCTTTACAAAGAGTACTATCATATGCCCAAAGCAATGGCAGCATCTTCAATGATCAGCCTTCCTATGATGTTCGTGGCATTCTTTGCAGTACCACGTCTTGCTAAGATCGTAGGTAACAGGAAGCTCATTATCTACTCAGCATTTTACAGTATCATCGCATTCGGTATCTTATTCTTCATAAGGATCCCTAACTGCTATGTATTCATGTTTGTAAATACTGTTGCAAACCTCGGACTTACAACCTTCACAATGCTCGTATGGGCACTTGTAACAGAATCAATCGATTACCAGGAATATAAGACCGGCGAGCGCTCAGATGGAACTATGTATTCTATTTATACATTCTCCAGAAAAATAGGTTCCGCAGCCGCAGCTTCTATCTCAACAGCCCTCATTGGAACAGCCGGATTTGTAGCTGGTGCCAAAGAGCAGATCCCGGAATTTGGCGAGAACATAAGAAAACTTGTAATCCTTATGCCTTTATTGGGCGCAGTCGTGATCCTTGTAAGTATCCTTCTCATCTACCCTCTTACTAAGAATAAGTCCGATGAGATGTATGCAAAACTTCATGAAATGCATGAATCGAAGAACTAAAAATATGAGCTACTAAACATAACTTCAGAAATCCGTAGCTATTGCGGATTTCTGAATGTACAAGCATTAAATCATACATAGCAATATAAGGAGAAACAGCATGAATACTATCATCCGCGATACAGACCTTGGACAGATCAAGGGACTTGAACTTGATGATAATACAGTCCAGTTTAGAGGCATCAGATATGCTACTGCCAGAAGATTTGCTTATCCAGAGCCTGTGACGAGTTTTGATGGCATCTATGATGCTACCAGATTCGGCAATGCCTGCCCACAGTTTAGAACCTACGATCCGGAAGATCAGAAGGATCCTGCTCCTTTCTATTACAAGGAGTTTAGAGAAGGTGCAGAGTTTACTTATGATGAGGATTGTCTTTTTCTTAATATATATGCACCAAAGGATGCCAAGAAAGCCCCTGTTATCATCTACATCCACGGCGGTGCCTTCCTTGGCGGATGCGGCAATGAGAATCATATGGACGGTACAGCCTATGCCCGTAAAGGTATCATATTCGTATCTATAAACTATAGACTTGGCGTACTTGGTTTTCTGTGTGACCGAAAGCTTACCAAGGAATCAGGTCATAGCGGCAACTACGGCTTATATGACCAGCTTGAAGCTATCAAATGGGTTCATGATCATATAGAGAATTTTGGCGGTGATAAGTCCAATATAACACTCTTTGGCCAGTCAGCAGGAGCTATGAGCATACAGCAGCACTGCTTCTCCCCTCTTACTAAGCCTTATATTCAAAAGGTATATATGGCAAGCGGCGCAGGAATCGGCAAAGAATTTGCAGGTGTAAGTCCTGTAGAAGACAGTTATGACTATTTTGAAAGACTTACAAGCCTTCTTGGAGATGAGCCTGAAGACTTTAGACAGGTTCCTGTCAAAGAACTTATAGAAAAGTTCCAGAGCGTGATAGACAGAGATCTTATGTCACATTGCTGCCCGCATATAGACGGACTTATCATACCCAAAGATCCTGCACAGTCATTAGAAGACAAGGACTACGCAGATGTTCCATATCTTCTTAGCACAAACTCAGAAGATATGGCGCCGCAGTTCCTGCATCAGATGAGCAAAGACTTCTGCAATACTGTAAATAGGAACGGAGGCAGAGCCTACTACTTCTACTTCTCAAGAAAACTCCCCGGAGATGACAAGGGAGCTTTCCACTCAGCAGAGCTTTGGTATACGATAGGATCCATACGAAAGTGCTGGCGTCCTATGACACAGGAAGACTTTGATCTATCCGATAAGCTGGTAGATATGATCTGCGAATTTGCAAATACAGGGCTTATATCTTGTAGCTCTTACGATACGCCCCTGGCGTCATTTGAAATTCAGCCTTAAATAGTTTGACAAAATAATTGGCATCAGGAATGCCAACACTGCCGCTGATCTTCTGAATCTCATCGCTTGTAGAGATAAGAAGACCGGCGGCTTTTTTTAGTCTTACTTTTCTAAGATACACAGCCGGAGTAATACCTGTTTCTTCTTTAAACTGTGCGATCATGTAACTTTCTGTGATATTTAGCTCTTTGGCAATATCCTTGATAGTAAGCTCATTCATATAATTTTGATTGATAGAATACATGATACTCTGAGTCATCGCAGAGTATTTCTCGTTCTTAATAGATCTCACCATCTCACAGAACTCTTTTAACATAGTCTCACAGGCATCTATCATCTGCTTCTCACTCTGCGCAGCAGCTATTGCTTTAGATTCCTTGGTTGTGATCTTATGTATGATAGGTGCAGGAACTCCCGCTTCATAAGCTGCTATCCTACTCATAGCTCTGTTAACAGCAAGTCCCAGTCTTTGGTCTTCCATATTGAACTTCTTGGTCCACATTCCGGAAGCATTCTCAGACAAAAGTTTTCTATAATGCAGCACCTCCTGAGTATTGCCGCGTTTGATGGCATCCATATACTGTCTTTCAGTCATATAGTGAGTTTCAAGATTGGCATTACTAAGCTTCACCAGCTCATTGTCATGGATATCTTCGCTGCTGTCATCCTTATATCTGGTATAATGTTCAGTAAGATTCTCAAGATCAAGACTTCTCAGTATTCCGCGGAGTATCTTCTCCATAATACTCTCATGTATCACAGGATATCGGCCATAATAGATAAGGAGGTTCTGAGCATCCATATTCTTTCTGTCTATCTTATTGCAGATCTGGATGCTCCGCCCGATCGTCATCTCTTCTGCAAGATAAGGACCTAGTATTACAGGTTTATCTTCATAGTAAAAAAGGATGATCCTTACATGGAGAATGTCTTCGAAATAGTTAACATTATCATGGTGACTCTTATCAAGTATCAGTTTAAGAGCATCTTCTGTAAGCCATGACTGTGCATCTATTACTCTATTGTTACTGCAGAATCTTTCGATATCTTCATATCTATCAAAAGTCGTATAATCTATATTAAAAATATCATGAATAAGATTCATTGTTACTGTTAACTTGTCAAGTTCCTTTTCCATATAAGTTCCTTCTTAATAAATATTTAGCGGCTCCATAATACAGAATCATTGATTGAATCAGATGTTGCAAAGCTGCAGCGTCCCATGATAGACACAAGCTCAGCTGTCATGGAATTAATCTCCTTGTTATCTTGTTGGAATCGTTGTTACCAGCCATACACACCTCCAATATTAAGTTATAGAACCCCATAACCCGCCTGATTACAGATAGCTTACAGTTTCAGACAGATCTTTTCTCTTACCATGATTCTCAAGTGGACCAGCTCCCTCTGCTGCAAATCCAAGGTCAAGGAGCATTAGGATCTCTTCATTGTCAGGAAGTCCAAGTTCCTTGGCAAGTTCATCAGGATCAAAGAAGTTGATCCAGCAGCTGTCAACACTTTCATCAGCCGCAGCCAGGATCATGTGAGTTGCAACTATAGTTGCATCTTCAACGCCAGAATCTCTCTTTCCACCCGGATAAGTAAATACATTGTTCTTGTCAAAAGCTACAGCTATAACTGTAGGCGCACCGTATCTGCAAGGTGTAGCCTTATCAACCTTGGAAAGTGCATCTTCTGATTCGAGCACATAGATATGCTGCTCCTGAAGATTCTTGGCAGTAGGAGCAAGTCTTCCGGCTTCAAGGATATGCTGAAGGCTAGCCTTGTTGACCTTTCTGTCACTGTACTTTTTGCATGAATAACGATTCTGAATTACATCTTTAAATTCCATCTTCTAGTCCTCCTGTCTCATAGAGATCTTATTATGTTCTTATTTTACGATATGACTCATCATTCTGTACTCCTCATCTCCCAAAGATAATGGCATTCAGAATAATAGCTTATAATATGAGGTAAGTGTAAAAAGTTCCTTTTGACACCTAAAAACCACTTATTATACTATATAATCCAGACAGCTTCTAAGCTTGGTATAAGGCCTCACCTTAGTATCAGCTACAGCCACATGTTCAGGATGAGTCGCATAATTTTTAAGCGCATCTTCGCTTTCAAAAGTTGAATCAAGCATCAGATCAGCATTAGAAGAAGGAAGACCTTCTATATTAACCTTGATCTCCACAATCCCCGGAACTTTACCCTTTAGTCCCTCAAGACCTTCCTTGATATTCTTTTTGATATCAGCCTTCTCAGAATCAGAAAGCTCATCCTTTAATGTCCACAAGATCACATGCTTTACCATAAGTGTTATTTCCTTTCTATTGATAGTTATAATCATTTACATAAATCTCATTATTCTCATGTATCATTATAACTAATGCATTTGGAAAAAAATATATTTTTAATAACTTAATAAATAAAAAAATCCGACATCCACTAAGGAGTCGGATTTTTAAACTTTGCTTACGAAATAAAACCATAGGCCAAAATCACTTTACAGGTCTTGCATTGTATGACGTAAGGGTCAAAAGGAACTTTTGACACCTGCCTCATTATATATTTCTGTTACTCACACTATTTCTTTCCAAAGAAAGACTCTAAACAGCAAAAAGGCAACAACTGTAGTGATTATATCAGCAGTAACCTGCGCTGCAATAACACCGTTAAGTCCTGCAGTCATAGATAGAATTATAAGTGCAGGCCAAAAAGCTATCCCCTGTCTGCAGGATGATAAGATAAACGCACCTGCCGCCTTACCTGTTGCCTGAAATGTACAGATAACAATAAGACATATCCCCATGAGCGGCATACCAAGAAGCTGGAATATAAGCATCCTCGCACCCATATCTATCATATCAGGGTCAGTCAGAAATCTTCCAAGTATGACTTTTGAAAAAAGAGACAGAAGAAAAAGTGCTGCAAGTCCTGTTCCACCTGTAAGAGCCATTCCAAATCCCATGATCTTCTTAAGCCTGTCCTTAAGCTTTGCTCCATAGCAGTATCCGATAAGAGGCTGACCGCCAAAAGCAAGACCCACGATAACAAGTACAGCAATGTTAACGATCTTAAGGACAATACCCATAATGGCGATATTGTCATCGCCGTAAGGTTGCAGGTATCTATTGGTGAGGGTAATACCAACTGTCTGCATCAGATTCGTAATACTTGAAGGAAGTCCTATAGCCAGAACTCCAGAGAATGTCTGCGCGTCAAAGCTAAGGCCTTTCGGATCTATAGAGAGCACATCACTCTTTTGGACAATGATTATGACAAAAAATACTGAGGTGACAACATAACCTATAGCAGTTGCCATAGCCGCACCAGCAGCGCCAAGTCCAAGTCCAAAGATGAAGATAGGATCAAGGATTATATTAACAACAGTTCCAACAACAGATCCTACCATCGATTCCATAGCCTTACCTTCTGCTCTTAAAAGGTTAGAAGGAACCAGTGAAAAGATGACAAAAGTTGAAGCAAGAATAAGCCATGTATAGTACTGCTGCGCATAATCATAAGTATTATCAGTAGCTCCAAGGAGCATAACTACCTGCTTTTTAAATACCAGCATAAGTATAGTAAAAATAATACCTGTGATAATAGAAGTATATATACAAAATGTACTCTTACTCCTTGCTCCATCTCTGTCATGTGATCCAAGAACTCTTGAGATCACAGAGCTTCCGCCAATTCCAAATATATCTCCTATTGCCAGAAGCAGCGTAAATAAAGGTGCGCACAAAGATACTCCTGCAATAAGATCCGTATTACCTGTCAGCGCGATAAAATAAGTATCCACAAGATTATAAATAAGAGTAACTACCATACCCATAACAACAGGCAGCGCCATCTTCATATAAGCCTTGGGAATCGATGTTTTTTCAAATAATTCGTTTTGCATTGTTTTATATCCTTTCCAACATATTATCTTTTTGAGCAAAAAAATAATCCATGACCCGAGATGGATTATGGATTTCCTAACCGTGGCCAGCAATGCCAGCCCTACTACAATATTATTTTCACTTAATCCTAGCACTTTTTAGCTATATGAGTCAATAACCGAAATGTTTTGTTTATCTCTATCAACCTTTTGTTGATGGCTCATAGCACGTGAATAATATAAAATTAATGCATATGATAAAAGTTTAACAAAGGCAAGTTAATCTTTTTCGCCCGGCTTATGAAGCATGCTACATACGCATGTTTCGATATTTTTTTACCATTATATACAAATAATAAACAGGTAGGAGGACAATTTAATGAAGTATCAGGGACTTTTTGAGCCTATCAAGATCGGTAAGCTCGAAATCAAGAACCGCTACGCTATGGCACCCATGGGACCACTTGGTCTTGGCGACTGCGAAGGCGGCTGGAATGACAGAGGTATTGATTACTACACAAGACGTGCCAAGGGCGGTATCGGTCTTATCATCACAGGTGTAACATTCTCAGACACTGAGGTTGAGAAGCCTTCTTTCCCTAATACACCTAACTCAACTTACAATCCGGTTCAGTTCGTAAGAACAAGCCGTGAGATGACAGAGCGTGTACACGCTTACGGTTCTAAGATATTCCTGCAGATGAGCGGTGGATTCGGACGTGTTACTATACCTACAAACCTTGGAGAGTTCCCTCCTGTATCTGCTTCTGCTATCCCACACAGATGGCTTGACAAGACTTGCCGTCCACTTACTGTAGAAGAGATCCACGGAATCGTAGAGAGCTTTGGTAAGGGTGCTTACAATGCTAAGCGTGCAGGTTTCGACGGCGTTGAGATCCACGCTGTACACGAAGGATACCTTATCGACCAGTTTGCTATCTCCTTCTTCAATCACAGAGAAGATGAATACGGCGGATCACTTGAGAACAGACTCAGATTTGCTAAAGAGATCCGTGAAGAGATCGCTAAGACTTGTGGCTGGGACTTCCCTGTTGCAATGAGATTCTCACTTAAGAGCATGGTCAAGGACTTCCGTGAAGGTGCTCTTCCGGGCGAAGAATTCGAAGAAAAAGGCCGTGATATCGAAGAAGGTATCGAGGCAGCAAAGCTTCTTGAGAAGTTCGGCTATGACGCTCTTGACGTAGACGCAGGAACATACGATGCATGGTGGTGGAATCACCCTCCGATGTACATGGAGAAGGCTCCTTACAAGGAATTTGCACGTATCACTAAGGAGAATGTAAACATCCCTGTTATCATGGCAGGTCGTGTAGATAACCCTGATACAGCGATTGACTGTCTTAACAAGAATATCTGCGACATGATCTCCCTTGGTCGTCCTACACTTGCTGATCCTGATATTGTAAACAAGATCCGCAGAGGTAACCTCTCACAGATCCGTCCATGTATCAGCTGTCAGGAAGGATGCATGGGTCGTATCCAGACTTACTCTCTCATCAACTGCGCAGTTAACCCTCAGGCAGGCAAAGAGAGACTTAACAAGTACAACCCTGTTGTTAAGAAGAAAAAAGTCCTCGTAGTAGGCGGCGGTGTTGCAGGTTGTGAAGCTGCACGCGTACTTGCAGAAAGAGGTCATGAGCCTGTCCTTTATGAAGCATCAGACAGACTTGGCGGCAACCTCATCCCTGGCGGTGCTCCAGCATTCAAGGAAGACGATATCGCACTTGCTAAGTGGTACGAAGATGAAATGGTACGCCTTAATGTAGAAGTTCATATGAATACTAAGGCTACTGAGAAGGAGATCCTTGATAGTCAGTATGATGCTGTTATCCTTGCTACAGGTTCTCGTCCTAAGATGTTCTCACTTGGCGATGATGACAAGGTTTACTCTGCAGAGCAGGTACTTCTTGGCAAGAAAGATGCCGGAGACAAGGTAGTTGTAGTCGGCGGCGGTCTTGTAGGATGCGAACTTGCACTTGACCTTGCTCAGAAGGGCAAAAAGGTAACTATCGTAGAAGCTCTTGATAAGCTCATGGCAGTTAACGGACCTCTCTGCTCAGCTAATAAGGAAATGCTTGAAAAACTCATTCCATTCAACGGAATCGACGTTGTTACAGGTGCTAAAGTTACAGAATACAAGGACGGCGTATTAAAGGCATCTGTAGGCGAAGGAACTAAAGAGCTTGAAGCTGACAGCGTAGTACTTTGCGTAGGTTATGCAAGCGAGAATACACTCTACAACCAGTACAAGAATGATGTAGACGAGATCTATCTTCTTGGCGATGCTAAGCAGGTATCCAACATCATGTATGGTATCTGGGATGCATTCGAAGTTGCTAACCACATCTAATCCCCCAAAATAACCACTACTACAGCTTTGTATATAGCTGAAATTTTTTTCATAACCTCCCTTTTTTAATATATATAAGCTCTCATCAGATGTAACTTCTGGTGAGAGCTTTTTGGTTTTATCAAATGTTACAATGTATCTAACTTTTCTTAAACTAAACTCAATAAACCAGCAGTTCGCTAACGCAGGTATCATCGTACTTGGCACCTTTCTCTGCACCTGTGATCGTAACAACTATCGTATCTGTCATAACAGGCTCATCAAGCTCGATCTTGGTCCTGTTACTATCAGCAAGATTATCTGAGCTAAATCCCTCATAGCCATAGCCATCTACGTCACCTTTAACCACGTTTCCACCGCCAAAATCAACGCTTACCTGAGTCAGACGTCCGTTATTATTGTACTGCTCGTAGCTTGCAGTATATCCGTTGCAGATAAGTACGCCGTATACGAGCTGCTCTTTTTCCAAATGGATTGTAATAGTCTCGCCTACGCCTGTACCCTTTGCGCCTTCAGCCCAAATTGTTGTATAGTCGCCGTCGATAAGGTTATCAGCGGAATAATCATTGCCGCCTTGCGAAGAAAGTATCGAAGACGCCTCTACAGAAGAAACATCTATAGTATCTTCGCGATACCATCCAAATACAACCGTCACGCCAAATCTGCTGTCCTTATTCTTGGCAAAAAGAATATCCGCATAGCCTACAAAAGCTTCATCGCCTCCATTACTTTCATAAAATCCGGGGCCTGTGTAAAGGATATAGTCATCATCTTCAAAAAACTGCATATGCTCAACAAGTTCCCAGGCTTCTCCATCAGCATAAAGAGGATAATAATACTCATCGTCTACATCCTCATGTTCGCCTGGAGTAAAGTTATCTTCACCATAGAAATCTTTGAATATATCCAATGCAATATCCAAAGGAATTGCCGTTTTGTCATTAACAGTCTCGCAGACATCTTCATAGATACCCTTCTGATCCCAGGTTACATAATCCACAATGTGGTAGCGAAGAGATACCTTATCACTATTGTCCATATCAGCAAAGGTTATGCCTTCGTAATCAAGAATACAGGAAAACGTAACGCACTCTGCCATTTCCTTAAGAATATCTTCGTTATCAGGAATCACAGGTTCAGAAGATCTAAGCTCATATATCTTCTCTTCATAAGTATGGGCATCACCACTTGATGCAGATTCTGAATCCTTATCATCACTATCAAGAAGCTGCAGATAATAGATACCGCCGTAGTCAGAATCAAACACTCCCGCTTCGCTATCACCCCAGACGTTAACGTACAGTCCTGTATTTAGATCATACGTTGCATTTTTATATTCATAATTTCTTCCTGATCCTTCAGTTTCCATGTGATAATTGATATTGATTATCCCATTATCTCTCTTGATGATCTGGTCAATGGCATATCCTTCTTCCTTGATTTCTATAATAGGGTCATTCTCAATCAGTTTTGAAAGCTCATCTTCACTGATCTCAACCGCTCCGTACTCTTCAAAGTCACCTGTCTCACTACTGTAATAAAAGTAATACGGCTTCCAGGTATGTCCGGTCCATGTACCTTCTTCTGCATCGCCCTCAAAATCGCAGTACATGTCATATGCACTGACCGTTATATTAAGATCACCCTTTTCCTTGCCAACATAAGATGATCCAAGATACGATACTCTTGATTCTATGCACTTCTCACCATCCACATAATAAATATTTGATACATCTGCTGTTGCATACAGATCCCTGAAGACAACGAAATTTCTATCCTCTTCCTGAAGTATGGAAAAAATATTCTCGTTCTCACCAACTAAAAAGCTAAACTCATCATGAATCTTCTCACATCCAGATTCATTAACAAACCACACCGTACCATCACAAGATCCCCAATCAGGATCTGCTTCGCTGCCTACAAACATAAAACCTTCATACGCGCCGTCATCATCAAAATCATCTACAAGATAGTACCTGACTTCCTCCTCATCACTCTCCGCGCTTGAAGCCACTTCTTCTATAAACTTTTCTGTGATCTCTTCTATTGATACTTCATCTTTACTATCTGAATCAGAAGTCTTATTTTTACTATTATTCTTCTGCTGTCCGGCAGCTCCGCTTTTACCATCCTGACTGCTATCCTCACCTTCCGTTCCGGACGATTCCTCGTTAGAAGTCTCGCTTAAACTAAGTGAACTCCCACACGCAACTGCATTAGTCACAAGTGACGTGAAGGAAATTATTGCTACCATTTTCATCAATTCACTTTTTTTCTTCATCTCATTACCCCTTCATTAATCGAGTAGGCTGACTCCTACTCGATTTCGCACACGAACATTCCGCACTTAGTGCTCCATGTTCTTACGACCGGCAAATGAATTTGTATGCAAGCATCCATTCGCTTGCCGGTCTTGTGCAACAAAAACTATTACCTAAATAAACGCTTCAGTGCGAACTGCCACAGCCCCTACGACGAATGGCAAGGTAGCCCGAGGATTATATCAGCGGCATCTTCCGTCCTATCACGACACTTTATGCCAGCTCACTCTACAAACAAGCAGTGCTGATATGTTTCGCCGCTGATCATGGTTACGTCCCACGTTGATACAACTTCTTTGAAATTATCATCATAAGTCGTAACATAAACTGTATAAAGCGGCATTCCTTCAGATACTGTCATAAGATATGCCCTGCCTCTGCCTTTGTCTAAATAGTCATATGCTACGATATCCCCATCAGCATCTTTTATTTCAAAATAAGTATTATCTGACAGAGCAACGATCATCACCTTATTAACAGCACTTTTGTCAAGTGCCCCCATAACATAAAACATATCACCAGTCCAAATCTGCGGATCTGTTAATATAAAGAACTTTGCATCATCAGGAGCATATTCCATAAATCTTCTATAGTCACTTGCCCTTCCTGAATCCATATAATCGCTGTATGCATTCATAGCGCCGTCACGTCTTTCAGGCAGTTCAAAAGTTTCTTCCTTGGTCTCTTCATCTTGTTTTTTATCATCCCATATAACATATGTACACTTTACACTCTTGCCATCATCTGTAAATTCAAGACTTTCGATCTCTTCACAATCGATGTAGTACATAAGATCCCCGCACAGGTCTCTTATTTCATTTCCATCTGAATATATAGCAGTTGTAAAGTCGTCGCCAATCCATATGAGGTTATTTCCATTAAAATATTCCTGACCTATTTCACCCCTGAATTTGTCGAAAACAAGATATGAATTCTCATGATGTGATATATAGCACTCTATTATTATTTTGCCATAAGCGCTGTATAAATTATTGATCTTCATGCCTCCGCCAAGATCTGAGACATCTATATCAATACCATTATAAGTAAATGTCTCTCCTTCAAAAGATACTTCCGGATCAAGATCGCCAAGATCATACATTCCGTAGAAAGCGTCATCAACTTCCTGAATATCCTCGATAACACCATCAGATGAAACCTTAAGAAGGCACATATATCTTGGATTTTCCATATCAAGTCTCCGACCGTTTAAGAGAAGCTTTTTGTCTATATCTTTTGAATACTCATAATAAGCAGATCCCATTTCCTCTGGCATAAATGCAGCCGCTGTATATCGATTACATGTATACTCATTCTCATCATCCCACGTAAGCGGCTTCATCTCCTGAGCCCAAAGTCCCTTATCATCAGCCTTCCATACCCATGCATAGAACTCGCCGTCTTTAATCTCTGCCTCTGTATCCGCATCGCTTTTTCTGTGCATGATATAAGAATTGGCCCCCATATGAAAAGATCCATCTACTGTACCTGGAACCTGGAACAGCACGCTACCCGCAAATGTATCGCCGTTCCCTGTTTCCTCCATATAAATATAGTCTTCGCCATCACAGCTTCCATAATAGATCTTGCCATCAGACGAATCCTCGTCTTCTACCACATAGCCACTATATTCAAATGTCATCCCATCAAGCCCTGATACATTCACCGTAAACGTCAGCGGCACATCCTCTTCTACATATAAATGATTAGCCACAAACTCCCCAGTACAGCTTTCTTTACTCCCCGTATACCCATAGACAAAAGAGCCCTTATCATCAATCTCCATATGAGCATAATCTTCCAACGTAACCGGATTTACAAAATCCCATTCTCCCTCCATGAATGCAAAAAGCTCCTCTTCAGACTCAGGTACCTTTAAGCCTTCAGCGTCAGAGTTGTCATTATCCTTTGAATCATCTTCTTTTTCATCAGAAGCTTTTGATGATGAATCATCAGTTTTACCATCTTTTGCATCCTTATCCGAATCTTTTTTATCTGACTCATCATCTGCATCCTCATCAACATCTTCTTCCTTATCATCCGAAGAAAATGCAGAAGCTATATCACCACATCCTGTAAGAAGCGTAGCTCCTAGTGTACATGTCATAAACAGTGCAACTATTTTTCTTTTCATAATATGCTAAACCTCCTCTTGATAATCCATTTATAAACTGTCAGCCCGCAGGAATCCCCTCGACAACCTCACTCCATATACTTCTTTATCATCAGACTTGCCACCTTTATTATCTGCTTCTTCACTATCTTCGTCACCATCTTCATCTATTTCAGTAAGAGTAAGTTTACCATCTTCAGAAACGCTTAAATAACAAGCGATCGACTCTCCTTCTTCGCCGCCGACTTCTTCTATTACCAAAACTTTATTCATATTTACAGGAAGGAATACCGGTGCAATATCTTCAGAATCTTCTGCATTATCCCATGAATAGGCAAGTCCTGCGTTTATGCCATCACCATCTTTTATCCTTCCATCTTCAAGAATATAACAGCTCATCTCCCCATAACCGAATTCGTCATGGTCTTCGATGATCAGATTTTTATCACCCTTATGATATAGGAAAAAATTGTAATCGCTGGCGCTGCCTTCATATTCAGGGCTATATGACTTGCTGTCTTCTTCGTATGCCAAATGAAATCCTGAAACGTACAAATACTCGTACTCACCGCCGGTGTTAAAACTATATGTAACTGATGCTATTACGCTATTTTCTTCTCCATCGCCATTTGCATCAAAATAGGTCCGATCTCCTGTAGGCATCTGCATGACCCATTCATCAGGTATATCTTTTGAAAACTCTTCGTTAAAAATAGTATTGTCTGCATCTTCACAGAATAAAACTGTAGCGCTGGCGCACATAGGTGAAAATACATTAGAATCAAACCAGAAAGTTACGCCCTGAGGGTCCAGAGTAAAAGAACATTTGCCGTCTTCAAGGCTATCTTTGATCTCTTTTACAAAATCCTCTGCGTCCTTGTTTGAATATTCGCCCATATAAATAAAGAGATCATCATCTACGACGGCTTTGACCTTCTCAGATAGAATGGCATAAAAAGCATCTTCATCTGCCACAATGTCAGAAAGTTCTATCTCCTTACCACTTTCTACGTAGTAAGAATGGGCTATGAATGAATAATAGTCAAAGTCAAATGTACCGAAAGTACAACATTCATTTATAAAACTAAAATATTTGCAATCAGCTCTTCTAAAGAATGTATAGTAATTAGCATCAAATGTATAATCATCGCTTCCTGATAAATCTTCCTTAGCTTGGTCAAAACATTCGCTTTCAAGCGCTAATATCTCTTCATTTGCACTTTTAAGTGCTTTATCAAGAGCTTCATGTCTTTGGGCATATTCTTTGTCCAGAGTCAGATAGTTATAATTAACATGGATCGCCGGATTATTCTTGCTGTTCACAGCGTAGTCGGAATCTGTATGAAGTAAAAGAATCGGGATATTATCAGAAGGATCTGATGTTCCATCAGCTTTTGGAACTTCCTCAGATCCTATAGATTTGTTTTCAGATAGATTAGCTTCAGAATCTTTTGTAGTGGAATCAGATACGCTGGTATCATCAGAATCTGCACCACCGCCTCTTGTTAACAACTTGCCACAGCCTGTAGTAAGAGAACACGCCATGAACATAGACATGGTTATTGACAATAACTTACGCATCCTGTTATTACCCATATAGTTTCCTCACACTTAACTTCGATTTTGAAAAAATGAGAAAAATAGTTCCATTATTTAGTGTAAGTTATTGTCAATTAATAATCAATATTTCGTTTTTATCTTGAAGCTAAACATCAAGCAAAAGCTGATATTCAGAAAGCCTTGGATTCAGATTTATCGGAATCACCATACATTGATGGTTTGCTTGAACACTTCCACTCCATCTTTACCTGAAGTGATAGTAATCTTACTTGGTATTGCGCTATTTCCCTTATACTCAGGTGTACAATCAAATGATCGCGCTTTTCCTTGTTTTACGAGTTCCGCAAGAATATCGTCATAGCCTTCTTTGATTCTGTTAATCCCTATAGGTACATACAGAATATTTGAATCATCATCTGATCCACCAAAGATCGGAGACATGATGTGCATCCTCTCCAGATTGCCTTTTCTGCATTCCTCTTTTGCCTTTTCAATTGAATCTATTTCCGCAAAGCTCACGTTACGTTTCTTTTTAAACAAATCAAATAATCCCATAATCAACTCTCCTTTGGAATACTCTATCTTCTATTATTATCATTAACTTCATATTCAAGTCAATTGAGTTTTTTACCAGAAAATGTTTACGTTTATGATCTCGCTCTCAATCTTCCAAACCTCCTATAAGTTTATCAATTACGAAAGAAAAGATGGTCGGCAGAAGATACCGACCATTCTCTATGTCTACACCGATCACTTTATTGAGTAAGATAGAACCTAGGTTTTACTGATCCATATATCCACTCCGGAAGCATCCGACTTAATCTCATTAACCGGAAGATCAAGATCAACATACATTTCACGCCCTATGGCGCATATATCAGGATTCATTTCTTTGACTACAGCCTCCAGCTCCTCCAGTATTCTTGCGTATTTTTCCTCGCTACATTCATCAGATAGTTTAAACCATCCATCGTAATGATATTTATCTTTCTTTTTCTCAACAGACACACCAACACGGTTCATAAAATAGTCACTACATGTTATGGTAACAATCCTATTTAATGCTATATAGTCATCAACAAGATTAATATCATCGATATCAACCAGATTGCTATAAGTCCAGTCATCCATAGCTTGTATAGAATCAATATAGTATTCCGGATTTATGTATTTAAGTAATGCTTGCAGGATATCATTATGTATCTCTTTGTCCGATACAAGGCAGAGTTCTATATTTTCTTCCATATTGTCATAATCTCCCTTCAGCTTGAAACTACGATTACTGCTATCGCTTCGCTCTTATAGCCGTTCAGATCATCTTCTACAAGTATCGTCCCCTCTTCTTCTATATCTATGATATCTTATTGTTGTGTCCCCATCATTATAACCTATTCCAATGTGAAACTCATATTCAGGAAATTCTCTTTTAAACAGGCAGCTCCACATATCTGCAATATTTTGTCACTTTATATTTATGTATGAGTTTATACTTTAAATTACATACTCAACTTTTAATAAAAATAGAAATACGGAGTTCAAAAATGAACCCTGTATTTCTATTTTTGTACCCATATTTCTATATTCTATTTTTCGCCATATCTCATATAATTAAATACATTTATAGATTCCAGCGGATGCCCTTCGAAGTCAAAGAATGCCTGGTTATCCCATGAACATCCACCATAATAAACACCTGCATCTTCCGGATCATAGTCTGATGCGAAACTACTGGCCCATCCGCTTCCATATTTTTCCCAAATAGATGAGTTATCAGCACTGGCAGGTCCAACAGGTATCCATGCTCCTTCCCAGTAGAAAACTCCTATTCCTCCAACATCACTTACATGCTGGCATATATCATGAATTATAGATGCCTGTCCCTGTGGCGTTGCAGGATATCCATTTACAAGATCACTTTCTGTCAGACTGTTACCTGAACCATCGCTATCTTCTGTTGTATAACAATAGGATGTTTCTGCAAGAAATACCTTTTTTTCATAACGCTCCTGAATAAGTTCAAGAACACGGCTCATATTATCCATTCCTCCATCCCAGAAAGGATAATAGCTCATTCCTATCATATCGAAATCAAGTTGTGCATCAACAAGACTTTCAACAAGATCAAGGACATCACCTTTACTTGTAATTCTTGTATAGTGAACCACTATATCAATATCCCTGCCATACTCTTCAGATACTTCACGGATGGCCTTACTTCCGGATTTTAAGAGCTCTATTACATTATCCTGGTTATATTCTCCAGCCATTCCATAATTGATCTCATTTCCAATCTGTATCATACCTACATCAACTCCCGCATCAAGGAGCTGAGTCAGGCTATCCTTGGTGTAATCATAAAGGGCCGACGCCTTTTCATCTACACTCATTCCTTCCCATGCTTTTGGAGCATGCTGCCTTTTGGGATCAGCCCAAAAATCAGAATAGTGAAAATCGATCATAACTCTCATTCCATATTCAGTGGCTCTTGATCCAAGTTCTATTGCAGTAGGAAGATCATTATTGCCACCTCCGTATCCATTTCCATTCTCATCATAAGGATCATTCCATACACGAAGTCGGATATAGTTTATTCCTGAATCTGCAAAGGTCTTTAGGGGATCCTGCTCATTTCCATTAAAATCGTAATATTTTACACCGCTATTTTCTTCCACCAGAAGTGAAGAAGCGTCCATTCCGAAAATAAAATCATCAGAAAGTCCCTCTATTGCCGCCTTCCATGTTTCATCTTCAGTATCGCTACTTCCCGATACTTCAGTATTTACTTCTGTCACGTCAGTATTTTGGCTTTCTGTCACTTCTGCCTCCTCATTTTTACCTGCAATGTCAGCAACATTATTTCCATTACTATCCTGCGTAGACGCCTGACCTGAATCTGTCTTAGCATCTGCCACAGTACCGCTTTTGCCGCATCCGCTTATAGCGCTTATTCCCAGGATAGCTGCTATAAAAAGTGAACCTACTCTTCTTTTCATGTTTAACCTCCCTTAAACCCAATTAAATTCAGCAAAAACATATGGATTTTGATAAGACCTGAATCTATATGTTTCTTGATCTTTTACGTCATTTTATCAATTGCATCTCACAAAAAACATAAACAAAGATGTATAATATATGCACATTCTTACCGTTCGAGGTATTTAAAATGTATATAAACTATGGAAATTATCAGGAAGATATACAGGAAGGATATATAAACAAAAGCGTTCCGTTGTGGATCAACAGCTGCGGTACATATAAGCTCATTACCAAAAAGGAAATGCCTACATTCAGACCAAAAGGGCGACTTGACTACCAGCTCATATATATCCATTCCGGCTGCGGGCATTTTATTTTCGATGAAAGTTCACCTATTGTCGTGCCTGCAGGTAACATTGTGATATATCGTCCCAATGAAACTCAGAACTACATATATTATGGCGATGATGAGCCGCTTATTTACTGGATTCATTTCTCCGGAGCTGATCTTGAATATCTACTAAAAAAATATGGACTTAATCCTGACGATAGAACTTTATCCGTCGGTGTAAGTAGCGATTATATACGCCTCTTTAACAAGATCATATTGGAACTCCAGCTTAAAAGGCCTCATTATGACACGGATTCAGCACTTCTTTTTATGCAGATCATTATTTTAATGGGAAGAATACATGAAAAAAGGGAACTGAGCATACCTGCTACAGTTCGCCTTGAGATAGAACATGCTATGGATTATTTTCACGAACACTATCATGATCAGATTTGTATAGAACAGTATTTAAAAGACAATAATCTTAGCAAGAATTCTTTCTTCCATAAGTTTAAAGTCTTCACTGGTGTTACACCGCTTCAATATGTTCTTGATATAAGACTTTCTACCGCCAAGAGATTATTAGTAGAAACAGATTACACCATTAACGACATAGCAATGAGCGTTGGCTACGATAACGCCCTATACTTTAGCAGATTATTCCATAAACACATCGGAAAGTCTCCTCGTGAATTTAGAGCTGGCAGATAAAATCTTAGCAATAGCAAATACAGGTATTATGTCAAGAGGTGCCTGTGTTAACAGAACACGGTATTTTAGTGTTAACAAATCATGGTACTTTAGTTAGCACTATTACCAATAAGCAAAACGAACGCCTGTTTTTATGTTACAATAAACCTATGAATACTCGAAATTTAAAATGTTTTCAAACAGTATATGAAGAAAGAAACCTTCAGATAGCAGCAGGTAAGCTCTTCCTGTCTCCTCAGGGACTTAGCAAGATCATAAAGAGCCTTGAAGATGAATGCGGAGCTGCTTTATTTGTGCGCTCTAAAGAAGGCTTTGTGCCTACAGAAAGCGGCAAAGTCTTCTATGAGAAGTCCAAGGTCATAGTTCAAAGTCTTAACGACATGTTCCAGTCCATCGAATCAATAGGTGATAAAGAAAAGAGGTTCAAAGTAGGATTCGCAGCAGGAACTATACGTGCTATTGATATCCCAAAGGTCAAAAGTTTCATGGAAGAAAACCCTGAGATCCTTGGAAGCTGGTCAGAGTATGAAAATGCCAAAGTCATAGACCAGGTACTTAATGATGAGATCAGCTTTGGTTTTGTAGTAGGTAAGCCCGCGCAGAGCAATATCACTGCCACTTTGGTTCAGTCCCTTGATTTAGTAGTATACATCCACAAGATGCATAGATTCTGGGAAAAGAACACACTTGAAATCAAAGAACTTCGTGATGAAAATCTTATTCTAATGAACGAGAAGCATCACTTATACTATGATGTTGTTAATGCCTGCCACATGTGCGATTTCAAGCCGCACATAGCTGCAACCGTTGAAGAAGGTGAAGCCATGTACAAGCTTGTAGAGAACTGCATAGGAATTGGTATATCTCCAAGATTCCTAAAGGACAATGATAATATCCGTGCCGTAAATCTAAAAGATGCCTATACGTGGGACATTTACGGTATATACCGGAAGGATTCTGCAGATAAAGATATTGCAGAACGTTTTCTTACCGCTTTAAAATCCTGATATCAATTCTTGATATAATCAGATTTTTACCAAAGTTATATTCTTTACTTATATTCTTGTTATACCGTCATCTGTATACATATCATAGCTCTTAGCATCTGCCTCGTAACATATATATGTAAGGTTATCTGTAGTAAGAGCTCCTGTCCTGTTTGCAGGCTCTGTGATAGGAAGAACTCGTCCTTTTCTTATAAATACCAGCACTTCTCCAAGATCTGCTCTAAGATAATGATCTCCCTTAGGAAGGACTTCCTCATCATAATCATCATATGCCCTGAAGCGGATCATCTTCATATCTTCCGGAAGGTATACGTATCTGCCTGTAGTATTCTGTTTGTATACAGGAGCTATCATGATACTGTCTCCTACAAGGAGCTGATCTTCTACTTCCCTGCTCCTGTCATCATCATATTCAAAGCACAGAGGCTTAAAGAGCATCTCATAGTTAAGAGCAGCCTTCATGAATTCTGAATACAGATATGGAATAAGAGCATATCGAAGATCTATTAGTTTCTTAAAAGTATCTTTTGATTCAAATCGGTATAGTTCCTGATACCTAGTCCCTGCCGCAGCATGATTCCTGAAAAGAGGTGTGAATATGCCAAAAGATATCCATCTGATAGCAAGATCCTCAGTAGTATCTGCACCAAATCCGCATACATCAGCACCTGAATACAAGAAGCCGCACATAGACAGAGCCGGCATCTGCTGTATATTAAGAAGAAGGTGTGACCACCAGGACTTATTGTCACCACACCAAATACCGCCATATCTGTGCATTCCTATATATGAGGATCTGGAGAACATAAGGATTCTTTTGTCAGGAGATAATCTCTCAAAAGCTTCACCGGCAGCCCTTGTCATGTTATAACCAAAGAGGTTGTGGACTTTGTCATGCCTTATCTTCATGCCTTTGTATTCATGATAGAACCTCTTGTAATCAGCTTCATTATTGTCGATAGATCCCACAAGATCCTTGAAAGCAAAAAATGACTTTATATCAAGATTCTTGCCTTTATAATCCTCTATAGCATCAAATACTTCCTTAAGATGATCCTGCGTATAGAATATGGCAGGCTCGTTCATATCATTCCAGAAGCCGTCAATTCCCTGTTCCAGAAGGACTTTATACTTGTTGCCAAACCACTCTCTTGCCTTATCATTAAGAAAGTCCGGGAAGTGAACCTGTCCAGGCCATACAGCTGCTACCAGATTTTCTCCATTATCTTTTTTGACAAAAAAATCTCCTGCTACGCCTTCTTCGTAGACATCATACCCGTCTTCAATCTTGACGCCCGCATCTATGATAGGGACAAGGTGGATGCCTCTATTCTTCATCTCATTAACAAAATCCGGGAAATTCGGGAAAGCCTTGTCATCTACAGTAAAGTCCTTGTATCTCTCCATATAGTCAATATCAAGGTAGATCATATCAAGAGGAATGCCAAGCTCGTCATACTTATCAGCTACTTCCCTGACTTCATCTTCTGTATAATAGCTCCACCTGCTCTGACCAAAGCCAAATGCCCAGTATGGAGGGATGTAGCTTCTGCCAATGAGGTGCCTGAACTCTTTGACTATATTCTTAAGACTTTCTGATCTGGATAAAGAAGCTTCAGATTCTTCAGCTTCTATCAGATAGATATCTGCATCGAAATCTTCAAAAGATATTACAAGCTGGTCCTGCTGACTATAACCTATATCAAATGTAACTCTTCCGGGTGTATCGACATAGACTCCAAGTGATCTGTCATCAGATGTTATGATCAGGAAGTTCTGTGATGCGTACAAAGACCTCTTGTCCTCTGTATGATTGGGATCGTCTGAATTAAAGCTTGTATAGATCCAGCCCCTTTTGTTGATACCACGGACTGTCTCCCCAAGTCCAAAGACCATATCCTTCTTGGACATAGATATTGAAAGCATCCCCTCTTCATCATCTTTCTTAAAAAATGGAATCTCCCCTTTGGTAACCTCGATATCCTGCACAACAGAGTCTGTCTCAATGGGATTACCAATTCTATACTTTCTAGTCATTTTGCTATACTGCCTCCCTATGTTCTTTTTAGGTTATTATTTAATGTTTTATGTAATTTTTCTATAAGAACTTCTATGTAATGCTTTATGCATTATTGGTATGTATCCTTTTTTGTATTATTTTTTCTATAATCGTTATCAATCGTCTTTATCATCAGATATTTTTCTTCGCCCCAGAATGCCAAATGGCCAGATTTCATTGGTATCTTCTTCAAATACTATAGGCGCATGTCCCAGTGCAGAGAGAAACGCAACCCATTCATCGTACCCTTTCCATCTATGGTCTGGCTGCATAGGCAGAACAACTCTCTTCCCATCTACATATATTCCTAATTGATTGCATATTACACCGTTTCTACCATTAATGGTATTAATGAATACTTCCGTAATACTATCTATAGAAATTGTCTTTTTATAGAAGAAAAGATATCTGATGATAACATGACGTTCTTTAACCGTGATAGTCTCAGTAACTACTGCTAATAACCATAAACAATACAGTGTTGTAAAAACAAATATAAATATCGCTATTTTCAAATCTACGGGATCAACTTCTGACGAATCTTGTATATATGCACACATTATAGTTCCAAATACACCTTCAAAAAAGATTGCACATGCAAGCAGTACACCTCGCATTTTATGATACATTTTCAGGTAAAAATCATTTCTTATCATTTCTTTTCTATTTTTCCTTTATCAAGAATTATTAAAAACAAAGTGCATAATAGCTTTTCTACGCATAAAGAATCCCCAAGAACACATGCGTATACATCCTATCATCAGAACAAACTTACTATGACCAAGGCTAGTGTACTGGCTCATTCATATTTAAACAAATTACTTGTCTATAAATTTATCTACATCGTCATAAAATCTCGCCAATGTAAGACTAATTACTAATAGCCTCAAGCCTCATCATAAACACAGAATACTCATCATTCCAGGTGTCAAGATCCGGAGAATTCTCACCGCCGCCATTAGTGCTTCTTTTAATCTCGGCATAAAACTCTTCTCCTTCATTTATCAGATCCATTACATTAATGAAAATACCATACTCCGCAGCAATAGAACAGAAATCTGATACCGGGTTAGCTGAACTTTTAGTATTAAGAAGCTTATTTCTAAGATCATTATCAGACTTTGCTTGTTCAAACAATTTATCAAGTTTCTCGCTAATAGTCATATAATTCCTCCTTCTTGTATATTATTGGTTGTATAATGCAAAACTTATCATCTAAATATCTGCAAATGAGCAGGCGTCTGGATATTATTCAATAAATATATTATCCAATAGGACGATATACACTTATCCCTGCTCATATCTTAATATAACAGAAAAAGTCCTCTATTACAGCACTTCATGTCAATATTATATTCACAAAAGTTTGAACCATGCTGTAAACCGTATAAAAAAAGCCCAGCAGTATGGCAACCGTAAGATGCCGAGGCTGTGGGCTAAAGCTAAAGGTATTAACGATGACATAGCTGTTAAAACAGCTAACTTTATTCATCCTTTGTATCATTAAAATAGGTTCTCAGAAAATATGCCGGTCCGCAGCTCCATGCATGGCAATAGCTGTTCACAATGGTCCCACCGTAGGGCGACTCGTTGGGATTTTCCGGATTGTACAGTTCCCAGAAGGTATCGGCGGAATTTGCCACCATTCCTCCCCAGTACTTTGACATTTTCCTGTGAGCCACATCTTTTTTTCCAATTTTAATAAGCGCATCTATGTAGTTATGGTACATGTAGGGAGTCACCATGGTCACTGCTTCAGGGCAGGCCTCCATTCTGTCAAAGAGCCGCTCTGCTGCCTTACCCTCCATTGCTCCTCCAAGCACCATCCATATCTGCGAGGCAAAAGAGATCTGGCTTTCCGCTCCGCTTACATAGAGCTTCTTTTCAACATCATAAAGGAATCTGTTGGAAGCTTCCTTGAGTTTGAGATAAAGCTGCGCATATTCCTCCTCCGCAAGAACGTCTCCGACGCACTGGGCAAGCTCGATGGCTGCCTCAAGAGCATACATGAAGATTCCCTGCGCGGAGGCCTGTTTGTTGAGGGCAAGATTCCAGTCCACAAAGCACCAGCCAAGAACATCCGAGTCCCTTACCACATGCCGCTCATCCAGGCATTGCCTTGCCAGCTCAATCTGTCTTTTGCATACATCAAAAAGATCCAGCACAGCTTTTTTATCCCCGGTCTTTTTGTAGTAATCCAGAAGTATCACAATAAAGAACAGGGAATAGTCAAACATGTTCGTGTCATCGACCTCAGGTTTCGGATCAAGGAAGATACATGCTCCCACCCGTCCGTCCTCCTGGGTCAGAGCCCCGAACAGATAAAGATTTGACTTTACCATGTCATTCATATTGTAGGTGACATAGTTCACCAGAGCCTGAATTCGCAGGTCTCCGATCCATAGTCTTCTGTCCCTTTTGGGGCCATCCTCAAAGACTGTCTGCATACAGTCATGGAGTGTTTTTACAGCCACCCTGTCAATCTCCATGTCCAGCTCATCACTGCTGTAGAAGGGCAAAAGAGCTTCATCCGGGGCAGAGGATACTGCTGTGATCGCTGCATCATTTACCTTTAAGGAGAATCTGGAGCTGATATCAACCACCTCTATCCTCACGTATCTGAAGGAGTATCTCCTGTCCAGTTCCACAACAGACGGCACTATGTCCACATGGATAAGCTCCTCCTCAATCCAGGCCGGTGAGACCCAGCCCTTATATTCTGAGGCATCCTCAAAAAGCTCGATCTCTCTTTCCGCAAAACGGATTCTCAGAAGAACCGGTGAATCTGGGTGCGCACCCTCATAGCCAAGGTCCAGGGACAGGTACCCCACATAGTGATCCTCAAAATCCAGGATGATGGAGTCGTCTTTTTTCAGTGCGATAGACTCATATGCCGGACGGGGATCTCTTTTTATGACATCCCCATCCTTCTTTAAGTCGATACACTTACATTCGTTTATCTTATTTTTCTTTATTTCAGGGAAAAGAGCTGTCGCTTCCCGTAATAATTTTTCGTTATACATGTGCAAATATTCTCTTGATCAAATGATTATTGTTTAAATAGATTAAGAAGATCACCAGCAGTACTGCGTTTATGATCGACTGAGTCGTGGCATTTATCTGGTTTGAGAAAACCGCAAAGGTGGAATTCAGAAGGGACATACACAGGGCAGAAAGCAGAAAGCCCACCTTCTCGTTTCCGAACCTTCCGATATAGCCTGCAATGAACATCGGAAGGAAGGCCGTGAACATAATGGCTATACTTCCGAAATTCAGTTGACCTCCGTTTATAGTGGTATTTCTTGCGGCATTCAGCATACCCACAAGTCCCATAAGGCCGCCGCAGATCGTGTAACAGATAAGGGCGTTTTTAACCTCATTGATACCGGTGGCTACTGCTACCTTCTGCCCTGACTTAAGGGCGTTGTAATCATAGCCGAAGGAGGTCCGCTCAAAGACAATGATCATAAAGATAAGAACCGCCGCAATGATAACAGCTGCGTAAAGCCAGGTTCCAACAAAGCCTGACATGGATCTGTTCTGAACCTCACTCATAAGGTATTTGCCGCCTGTTATGGTATACATTATTCCCTCATATACCAGGGTCACACCAAGAGAGACGATAATGGGCGGAAGCCTCAAAGCGCAGTACAAAGCTCCCGATATAAGTCCCAGCAGTGCTCCCGCAAGAACCGTTATTATCAGCATAAGAAGTGCAGAACCAGAGCCCCCTTTGAAAAAAACGTATGTGATCTTCGCACCTATCACAGATGAAAGTCCTGCCATTGCCCCCAGGGAAAAATCAAATCTTCCGCTGTTTAAGTTTATGGAGAGCGCCATGGTGGTGATCATAACGATGGCTGTATACACCACAAAGTTATCAAAGCTCTTTGCTCCCGATATGATGGTCTGCCCGTTTGCAAGGCAGATTCCTTCCAATACCACTGCCACAGCCGCAGGGATTGCCAATGTCTTTAAAATCTTCTTAAGGGTGCTCATGAACTGCCTCCATTCATCACTTACTCTCGATAAGTGCCTTTACATCATCATAGGTAACATCCTGACCGATAATGCCATCAAGACTTGCCTTGTCAAAAATAGGTGTATCACCGTTGTCGTTTACATAGTACTGGTCAAAGGATTCTGCATCTGTTGCCACAAGATAGCCCTGAGTAAAGGAGACCGCATTTCCTTCGGGATCTCTTATAACATTTCCGTTAATCGCATCCATTACCAAAGCGAATACAGGTCCGATGGAAGAAGAGTACTTGCCTGCAAGATACTCAAGAGAGCCGTTCTTCATTGATTCGCTGTTCATGGCTGTAAAAGAGTCGATATCGGAGAAAGGGATGTTCTCCTGGCTAAGTGTCTGAGCAAAGAAAGTTGTTGCCATTCCCACTGAGATAAATGCCTCAGGAGCTTTCTGGATTGCTGCATTGAGCTCATCGGTGGTTGTGTCGCCATATCCCTGGAGGTAAGCTACCACTTCAACATCTCCCGAAACCTTTGTAAGATCAACACCCTGATCCTGGAATATCTGTCCGATCATACCGTTCATATCATCTGTTCCGCCGTAGGTATCACCAAGTCCGGCGATCACACCTGCTGCACGGTATACGTGCATGGGGTTGGGGATAAACGCTCCGTAGATGGCAACGCTCTTTACTCCCTTATCCTTAAAGTACTTTCCCATCTCCTTGCCGGCTTCAAACTCTGTCTCGTTTGAAGGTCCAACCTGGCCGACAAAATGCTCATAAGTCTTGTAGGTCTCATACTGACTCTCATCAAGTACGCCGGATGCAATCGCATAGTAGATGCCATACTCTTCACAGGTCTCGATCTGCTGAGCTCTGTCACTGCTGGAGAGCGAGATAACGGCGTCATATCCCTTTGATGCAAACTTCTCGATGGCTGCCTTCTCATCCTCAGCACTTGCAAGAGCATCTGTATAATCAAAGGTTACATTGTAGTTGTTCTGAATATATTTCTCGTAGTAGTTTCTGAATCCAAGTGCTTCCTCGCCGCTGACGTCTGCAACAAGTACACCGATCTTACGAGTTTCACCCTGATCTGCGGAAGCTTCACTTGCAACCGCATTATCAGCGCTGTTATCTGCCTTGTCTGAAACCGCAGCAGGTGCGCTGCTGCCGCATCCTGTCATTACGGTCATGGCTGCTGCCATGGCAAGTCCGAGTACCTTTGTTACTTTCCTGTTCATATTTTTTCCTCCGTTTTCATAAGTTCTTTATCTTGGCAATAGTGCGGTTTTGTAATTCATTCCTGTGATATAGACCACTATCAGGAAGAAAACTGCGCTGATCACCTGTGTTATTCCGTATGCTGCACTGGAATCAATCACTATCTCCAGAATGTCGTTCAGTAGCATATATGAGAAGCCTCCAACCAGTGCGGCGTATATCCTGGATCTTGCGCCTCCCGATATTGGCATTCCTCCGAATACTATAGCTATAAAGATATTCATTCCTATACTTGAAGCCGTTGTCGTAGTGACCGAAGGGGTATACACAAGAGTAAGGAATGCTCCGAGTCCTATACCGATACCCGCCATAACAAAAGCCAGTATCGTGTACTTGTCGGCTTTGATGCCTGTAAGATAGGCACAGAGGGGATTCCCTCCCACAAACTTCATCCTTCTTCCTGCCTTTGTGAACTCGAATACAAAGACTGAGATTGCAAAGAACAACAAAAGAACCGCTATCTTGAAGGGCATATTGTCAAAGGGCTTTACTACGCTGCTGGGAATGCTTATCCCACCCAGCGCTCCTCCGTTTACCGTAATTATCTGCGCAGATACAGCTGACAGTACGGACATCATCGCGACCGTGGTTACAAAGGCCGGTATGTGGAAGATTGAGGCCAGCACCGAATTGAGCAGCGAGCACACAATTCCCGTAAGTAGTATCACCGCCATCATCAGCGCTATATTCTCTGTTTTGTTGTAGACCATTACTCCGAGAGTTGCCGAAAACAGCGTGGAAGCGCCAAGACTGATATCAAAGGTTCCAAGGGTATAGATGAAGGTTGCTCCCGTCGCTACGATCGCCAGAACCAGCGCCTCATTGAACACGATCTTCAGATACATATCAAGTCTGTAACCCTTTGCATTCACCACGGTGCAGAAGACCAAAAAGAGCACCGCAAGCGCCGCCAGGGGCAAAAGAGCTATGATATTCTGCCTGTTTATGTTTTTCTTTATATTCATTTCTTTTGCCTCCTAGATCATGCATCCTATGATGTCGCTCTCGGACAGATCTTTACTTCGCTTAAATTCTCCTGTTATTTCACCGTTCTTCATAATAAGGACCCTGTCGCTCATCCCAATGAGTTCAGGAAGTTCTTCGCTTATCATGAGAATAGCTTTTCCTTCGCTCTTAAGCTTTGACATAAGCTGATACATTGCCTGTTTGACACCGATGTCCACACCTCTCGTGGGACAATCCAGTATCAGGATCTCACTGCCGCAGCCTATCCATTTTCCAAAGACTACCTTTTGCTTGTTGCCGCCGGAGAGCTGTGCTACTACCTGATCCCTCCCCGAGCATTTGATCCTCAGGGCATCTATCTGCTCGTCTACATATTTCCTTTCCGCGGACCTGGTTATTAGTCCCGCCCCAGATTTGAATATGTTCATTCCCGCAATCGCGATATTGTCCTTGATGCTGGCCTCAAGACAAAGGGATTTTCTGTCTCTGTCTTTGGATACATATCCTATCTTGTCAGTCATTGCGATGTGGGGAGACTTTATATGCCGCCCTTTCGGGGATATGACTGCGCCGCTCTCGGGTTTAAGCGCTCCGAATATAGCCTCTCCAAGCTCATGCATCCCGCAGTCCGCAAGTCCTCCGATTCCCAGGATCTCTCCCCGGTGAAGTGTAAGAGACACATCCTTAAGCTTGTCATTAAAGCACAGATTCTTTACCACAATGGCTTCTTCATCAAGGAAGCTGCAGTTAAAGTCCGGTCTGTAGTAATCGCCCTCTATCTCTCTTCCTATCATGCTGGTCCTTATAAGTTCTTCATCAAATTCCTCTTTAGCGAAGGTCCTGATAAGATTACCGTCTCTAAGGACTGTCAGAGTGTCGCAGACCTCCATTATTTCCTCAAGATCATGGGAGATAAAAAGTACTGAACCGCCCTTTTTTTTCATCTTTTTCATGATGCCGTACATGATCTGTCTTCCGTCATGAGATAGTGCCGTGCTGGTTTCATCTATCACCAGGATCTTCGGCTTTTTAAGTATGACCTTGGCGATTTCCACCAGCTTCCTCTCCTGGAAGGAAAGGCTGTCCATCATATTTCTTCCGGAAATGGAGGTTATTCCTATATTGGAAAGGGCTCTGTCCGCTTCCTCGAAGAGTCTTTTTCTATCCACAAGGAGGCCCTTTTTAAACTTCTTCATCTCTGCCAGAAATATATTTTCCGCAACGGTGATCCCTGTTATTGTTCCACTCTCCTGAACCACCATTCCTATACCTTTATTCAGTGCATCGATCATGCTCTCGGGTTCCCAGGCCTTTCCTTCATACAACATCTGCCCCGAGGTTGCCTTCTGCATTCCCGCCGCGATGGAAGATATGGTGGATTTGCCCGAACCGTTCTCACCTATGAGACCTCTTATCTCTCCAGGGTAAACCTCAAGGTTTACTCCGTTTAGAGCAGTCACACTTCCGAATTTTTTTGTTATGTTTTTCATTTCCAGAATCGGAGTATTCATAACCAATGAATCCTTTCTGTCTGAGACATTGCTTGTTTATGGATTCATTATATTGAGCAAATGGCTTTTACATAATTCATATAATCGCTCAATTTTATTGACTTATTATGATGCAAATCTACTTTTTCGGATACTAATATGATCTTTTTTGACATTCACCTTCATTAGGGGTATTATTTAGCTGTTTTAATCAGACGTTCATTTCAGATATATAAGGGACTTAAGGATATGGATCATACAGCGGTAAAGCAGCACATATACGACATTACTGAAGTTGAGAAATTTTACAGAGACTACTATTATGCCAGGATGGACAAAGACAGCCTGAAGGCTTTTCTTAATGGACTTGATATGAAGTTTGTTCTAGACAGACACCTTCTGATCCTGGAAAAGCCCGAGACAATACCAGAGGTATTCGAAGATTCCTTCTTTTTCGACCTGTCAAATAATGACAGTATAGTGGTACAGAAGCACGAGAGATATTCACCGGCCATCGAGCACAGTCATACCTTTTTTGAGCTGAGCTATGTCTATGACGGCAAGTGCTCCCAGACTATCTCCGGAAGGACCATCGAGATGCGTACGGGAGATTTCTGTGTTATTCCTCCCGGGATCAAACACTCCATCAGCGTGTTTGACGACACCATAGTCATAAACATAATGCTTAGAAGGGATACTTTACATTCCATGTTCTATTCCTTCCTGAACACCCCGAATATACTCAGTTCTTTTTTCCTGAATAATATATATGCCAAGAAAGCCAACGACTACATCATGTTCCACACAGGCTCCGATGAGGACATAGCCACTTCCTTTATCTGGATGCTGACAGAATCCCTCAACAGACAGGAGTACCATTACCAGGCCATTACAAATACCCTGCTTCTTGATTTTTATCTGATAATAAGGAACTACTCGGAATCAGTTCAGATGCCGCTGTTTGACAGCCGCATAGATGTACAGCGATATGCCCTTATCCAGTATATTCAGGAGAATTACAAGGAGGTAACTCTCTCAGACCTTTCCGAGAAATTCCATTATTCCAACGAGTACACTTCAAGGCTGATAAAAGAACTGACGGGCATGACCTACACCGAGATCCTCAGGACCGTGCGAATAGAGCGGAGTCAGGATCTTCTTGCCAACTCTACCATGAGTGTTGCCACCATAGCTGAAGCTGTTGGATATGACACCACGGAGCACTATATCCGCCAGTTTAAAAAGCACACAAAAATGACTCCTTCCGCTTATCGAAAGGAGTCTGCATCCAGCAGGAACAGGTAACATTCCGTGCCAAGCTTACCTATTATTAGAAGTATGTTTGTTGGTATTTCTATTTGTAGGTACATTGGCATTTCTGTTTATAGCCATATTAGTACTTCTATTTGCAGTCATATTAGTATTTCTATTTGCTGACACATTAGTACTCCTGTTTGCTGACACATTAGTTTTTCTATTTATAGCTATATTAGTATTCTTGTTAACATTAGCTTTGTTAGGCATTTTCAAATTTTGAGCTTTATTATATGGAGCTTTTGGATTCTGTCCTCTATTTACAGGCCTGTTATTATATACATCACCATTAGTATATGGATTACCGTTATAATCAGCTTCCTGATATCTCGTATTTTGCTGAACCGGTTTTCTGAACATCTTTAAAATGGTATAGCCGTGATGCAATACAAATACAGCAATAAGCATAAATAGATGCGTGTAGAATATACCAACAATATAATAATTACGCTCCAGCAGATACCCTGCACTAAATCCTATATAACACAGGACTCCTGTAAGTATAAGCCCCATGATAAGAAGATGGAGATTGACAAACATATTCTTAAGTGCAATTACAAAGTCTTTAAATGATGCATCAAAATATACAAATCGTCCGATCATAAGTCCCAGATAATACATCATTACAGGGCTATATTCGCTTTCATCACCTATTATATTAAGGTATACCAAAATGATGATTACATAGAACATACTAAGCATGCGGACTGTAGCTTTTTTGTCTCTGTCAATCACTTTAAGAGGGATGACTATTTTATCAAGAATTGTATTAAGAACGCAGGACAGGCAGATCAGTAGTAGTAATGCAAAGTCCTTGCCATCACTCCATATATTATAAAAAAGCATCCATCCCGCACCTGACTCTCCACTTGTCTGTATCAACGAATAGATATGGTTACATACAACATAAGAAACTGCGAATGACATAACAGAAGTTCCTGAGATTATCATTTCATAAAAGAGTTCTACGTTGCTATCTGCTTTTATAAGAAGCTCATTCTTGTCACTACTTCGTCCGCCGGCAACCAATCTAGTAACAAATCTTGCACCAAATGTGCATAGTAGGATTCCTACAAGCGCTATTATGAAAAAAATAAATTTTTCGCCCAATGTAAAATCCGGATTAATGTAAGCTTTTAATGTCATGATGATGTCCTCTCAGGTTATGTCTGTAAGATTTATTATGATATTGGCAGTTGGTTATAATCTTTATTTCTGCTATTAATCCTTTTTCAGTTCTTATCAGTATCTCTGATACAGCAAACGAAAAAGTATACTCATAATATATATTGATGTTTAATAAGTATATCTCAAATGTACCAAGACTATTATAGACTACAAACAATTATAATCAACTATATCTTTGCTTAATCGTCCTCAAAATATGCTAAATCAACGTGGATCAACTTTTTATCCATAAAAAAAGCTCCTCGATTTTTCTATAGTAATAAGCTATAGAAAAATCAGGAACCATTTTTACTTCGAACTACTCACAGGACGGACCAGCGGGAATTATGAATTATTACTTCAAAATTCCCTATAGCAGTCATCCTTAAGCTCTGAATATACAAGATAACTTTCCTTGCCATAGATAAGTTTTGCAGGGATTCTGAATCTCTCGCCTATATAATATTCATCGGCAACAAGCTTGCCATCAGCATAAATCTGCGCTGCGTCGCCTTCATATCTTATATTTACAAATCCTTCCGGCTTATCAACAGTCAGCTTCCTCCAGAATCTTTTTCTCTCACAGCCCATATTAAGCTCATCCAGGTACGTAGGCGTGAATGGCTCATCTATACCTTCTTGGAACAGGTGAGGCTTTTCAAATTCATTTAAAGCGATCTTGTCTCTATCTTCATCAGAAGAGATCACAAACTTTTCATCATCATTTAATACGCCGACTTCTTCAAAGTCCTCGCCGTTCCATACATAGTACTCAAATGCACCGTCATGAATCTGTCTGATCTTGCCATCTTCCTCGTACAAGTCCACTCCATCGCCGATATATAGCTTGCCACCAAGCTTTCTTGCATATAGTGCCTGCTCAAATGAGATTGTGACAAATTTATATCCGTTTCTCACAAAGCTCTTTTGACTGATAACATCTTCATCATCAAACTTATATTCCGGCGCTATTCCATCGATTTCTACGAAGAAGTAGGTATTATCTGTCTTGCAAAGAGGCTGAGCTGTTGCATATACAAGGTTGCCTGCGTCAGTATCCATATTAAATGGAAGAAAGAAAGCTTTATCGCCAGTAACACTAATACTTGGAAATATAACGCTTCCGGTATCGATTACGACATCTTTAGTATCCTCAAGCTCTGCAAGCCTTTGATGGTGATTGATAAATACAAAGCCGCTTCTACCATCAGTTCTCATGGCATATCGAAGAGAGGTAAGATCATCAGCAGCTACGTCCTTAGTAGAACCTACATTATCCATAGGAGCGAGTATCTGCCCAAAATCATTAACAAAAAGGTGTATCAGATTAAGGAGTCTGTACTGGTCTCTAACTTCACCATAAGAGGTCATGGCAGTATGGAAATCATAATTCAGAATCGGATAATCATTAGGATATCCTGAAGCCTTGGATTCATTAAAAGTGGACAACTTGCCGATCTTGTTAGTTCCGCCGTGGTACATATAATAACCGATGAGATTGTTACCACATCCAAGCTTAACAAGTGAAAGCGCATATGCATCCATTCCGGATACTACTACTCGTCTGTGATGAGTTGAATGAAGACCTGCGCCAAGTTCGCAAGTTGCATATGGATAGTTCTCATATGGAAGCTGCCAGCCACTTTCATTACTGTCTTTGATAAGATCAGCACCTATCGCCGTATCATTCCTTGTAGTATTAAAAACATAATGAGGTGAAAGAGGAAGCTTATCTGTACTATCAGCCCATGGAGCTTCTACATATGCTCCAAAGACAGGAACCACCTCTTCTACAGGGATCTCAGCTCCGTAGATACTGTTCCACCCTGTAACTGTATAGATTGGAGCTTCATAACCAATTTCAAGGGCAAGCTTCTTCAGAGCCAGAAGGTGAGGCGCATTGTCCACAAGTTCGTTTTCAAACTGTATACCAATTATATTGCCACCATCTTTATAGAATAGTCCCTTGACCTGCTCATAAATCTTCTCATACCAGATTCTGGCTTTGGCCATATACTGCTCGTTATTGTCTCTAAGCTTATAGTCCTTTTGAACAAGCCAGTCAGGAAATCCGCCGTTTCTGCATTCGCCGTGTGCCCATGGTCCTATTCTAAGGATCACATATAATCCTGCTCTTCTTGCATCCTCAACAAACTTCCTGATATCAAGATCACCCGAGAAGTCGAACTCTCCCTCAATCTCTTCATGGTAGATCCAGAAAAGATAAGTTGCAACTATAGTGATGCCGCCGGCCTTCATCTTACACAGTTCATCGTACCAGTTATCTCTTGAATCTCTTGAGAAGTGATACTCTCCCATTATTCCGATCCAGGGTTTTCCGCCCTTTTCAAAATACTTATTGGTAACACTTATCACTTCGCCATCAGGATTTGAACCACCCATTTTAAGATGGTCTCTGACTAGTTCTTTACTTTCAGACTGCTTGAATTTATATATCATATTATCCCTCTCATATAGGTAAATTGTCCCATTACAGGATGTAATGTAGACATGTCCAGAAGTACATGGATGTACTTCTATGTCCCTTTACAGGATGTAACGAAGACATGTCCAGAAATACATGGATGTATTTCTATGTCCCTTTACAGGATGTAACGAAGACATGTCCAGAAGTACATGGATGTACTTCTATGTCATTGTACAACATGAATTTGGATAATACGATGTAATTTAGAAAACTGCAACTAGTTGCGCTAATCTTTGTAAAAAATGACAACCGGATACTGCCACTGTCAGATATAGAGTTTTAGCCAATCAGTAAATACTATCACAAAATCTTCTCCATCCCCACTTTATAAGGCACAAGCCCCATCTTCTCATAGAACTTCATTGCACCGGGATTACAGCTCCAGACATTAAGAGTGACATTGTAACAACCATTACTGCGGGCGTACTCTATAATATGCTCATAGATAGCTTCGCCCACATGCATGCCTCTTGCAGACTCATCAACACATATATCATCTATGTATAGTGTCAAAATATCTGTTAAAAGCCTCGTATTCTCAGGTCTTTGCATTACGCAAAAGCCGTGTCCCAAAACTTTACCACCTTCACCCTCGCATACAAATACAGGTGTATCATTATCGGCTATGATCTTACTTAATTCATCCGGTGAATACTTGGTTTCTAATTTAAAAAGATCAGGCCTGCCATCATAATGAACCTTGTTGACCTGCTTTAAAAGTTCCATGAGTGATGGAATATCTTTCTCTATTGCTCTTCGAACTAAATACGACATCTAATGCACCTCCCATTACTGTTTTCTACACATTCTACACTTTATCATTTATTACGTATTAAAAAAAGAGACAATCTGCTTATTTGAAACGATTGTCTCTTTTATGTCTACTTTGCTTCCAGCTTGCCAAATTACCGCAAAATCCACTAATTCTAAAATATTTGAACGTTATAATATCAATAAATTACAATGAAGTGAACTTCTGGGTTGTTTCATTGAGCTGTTCGGTTACTTCGGTGTTTTTGTCGATAGCTTCCGATATCTTCCTTATACCTCCGACGATTTCCTGCGAGCTTGTAGCTGACTGGGATATAGCCTGCGAGCTTTCAAGTACTGAAGTACTTATCATCTGAACAGAGTCAACCATCTCAGTCATTATGCCATTAAGGTTTTCAGCTCTATTATTGAAATTTCCAAGCATCTCTTCCATTATGTCTGCTGTGTGTTCGTATTTCTCTCCGGTAGCTACGAATTCATCGTAATCACTTATAACCTGACCATTGATATAGTCAAGCATTGCCTGAGCATTTTTGGCAAGGTCATTAACAGCATTAGTAACTTCACCACTTATCTCTTGTATGTTTGCAGCTGTATTCCTTGAATTTTCTGCAAGTGAGCTGATCTCTGTAGCTACTACAGCAAAGCCCTTACCTGCTTCGCCTGCTCTTGCAGCCTCAATTGAAGCATTGAGAGCCAGCAGATTGGTCTGTCCTGCTATATCAAGGATGACATTTGTAAGTTCATTGATCTTACCGACCTTTTCAGATTCATGAACAGATTCTCTAAGTGTTTCTGACAATCTTTCAACCTGTTCACTTGCTTCTGATTTTTTCTTAAATACCTGTTCTTTAAGTTCATCTGCCTCCGCTTTTATAGCATTGGCTGTCTTGGTTCCTTCTGTAGCTTCGTCCGCAATCTGCTGTGCAGCTGATTTGACGTCGTCTACACTGTCATTGATACTATTTACATTGCCTGATACCGTCTCCATACTTGCAGACAATTCTTCCAGTGCTGCTGATGTATTGGTTACATTGTCATCTACCATATGAAGTTGGGATGATACTTCTGCCGATGATGATGCAAGTACTACGGATCCATCTTTAACATCTTTCATAATAAGCTGCAATGTCTCTATGAAATTATTTATACCGGAAGTAATATATGATAGCTCTGACTTGGTCTTTGTATTGATTCTGGCTGTCAGATCGCCATTGCCGCTTTCAATTCCATCAATGATGCCATTTACTTCGCTGCGTATACTTCTTATCTTTTTGACAACATTAATATAGCTCAAAAGGAAGCTTACTATTATAACAGCTATTATTACGAATATTCCGATGTATGAGGTCACTTTACCTCTAATCAGAAGTATGTTCATAGCATCTATCGTATTGTTAGAAGAATCACTTATTGCCTGATCAAGTACCTTGGTTGAATGGAATATGGCAACTTTCTGTATTTCAGCCTTATCGAAGAGTATCGTATAAGCAGAAGCCTGATCCCCTGCATCCTTCCTCTCCATGGAAGATTCAACGAACTTAACAAGCCTTCCATACTGAGCTTCTATCTCATCCATCTTGGTAGTTGCACTTTCATTATCAAGTGCTGCGAATTCGCTTCTAAGTGAACTGATATCTTCTGAGATGTCCTTCTTGACTTGTTCTATCTGTGGCAAAAGAGCTGTCTGCGTCTCTACAGCTTCTGCTGCCACATACCCTGTTGCCTGATCAAAAAGTGACATTACATCACTTTTAAGCTTAGCTTCTCCAGTAGTGATATTCATCATCTGTCCGAACATATCAACACTTGTATTAGTTGATGTTGTCATAGATGAGATCACCATACTCATGACAACGATAAAAGCCAGAAGAATTGCTACATTACCGGCAGCAATCAGAAACATGATAGAACTTAGTACATTAACTTTACTTTTTTTATTCATACCTCGTCCTCCTTATAACTTTGCATACCAGTCGCTTGCAATCTTCTTGATTTCTTGTAAGAACCCATCCTCATCCAGCTCTCCTTTGGCAAAATCGCAAAATGCAAAAGCAAAGCCTTTTTGACCAAGTCCCTCAGGCATCTCCATCCAGTGCCAGCTTGATGTCTTACCAGAAGATATATATTCTGAGATCACTGGTGCAAAAGGATCTGAAGCAACATATTTACAATCTTTAAAAGGACTTACAAATCCTGCCTGTTCTACAAATATCTTCTGGGCGCTGTCTTCTGAGCACCACTGAAGGAATGCAAGTGATGCTTCAACTTGCCCCTCCTTGGATACAGCCCACCATGAAGGAGCACTGGTCAAAATTGTATCCATACCTTCCTGATAACAGTACGGTATCATACCTATTTCAAAATTACCTGCTTTAGAATAATAATCAGACAGATCTCCAGTTAGCGATGCTCCTATCCATGAACCTTGTGTTATAAAGGCATACTCTCCGCTTGCAAAACCCGTAACCTGCTCATCATAAGTTCCATCTACCAAAATGTCAGGATCAGAATACTCATTAAAAAGAGCAATCATCCTTGTAAAATCAGAGAATCTATCATCATCAAATTTACCGCCATCATTCAGAATATCCAGATAAGTCGTATCTGTCCTTGAAAGCCCTGAATCCAGGTATGCTCCAAAGATATGGTTTCCGCAAGACCATCCAAGGTTCTCAGGTTCAGTGCAGTAAGCTATAACAGCTTTAAGCCCTAGTTCATTCTTTTTACTATCGATTGTTTCAAAGGCCTGCCTCATGGAGTCAGGTCCCGTTATAGACCCTGGATCAACTCCGGCCTTTGCAAGAATATCTGCATTATAGGCAAGTCCTATAGCCTCCGTAGTATATGGAAATCCGATAGTTCCATATGTTTCATCAATATATGCGGCATCAGTTCTTCCTGCCCAGTCCTGATCGCTCATATCTACCAGAAGTCCTTCCCAGTTTCCAAATCCTGCTGATTCACAAGCGATAATATCCGGCATCTGATCGGACAGATAGTACCCCTTAAGAGTAGCCTGTGCATCAACACCGGCATCAACTCCGAGGACATTAACCGTAATGCCCGTCTGATTTTTGTACTCATCAGCAAGCACTTGCATCTGCGGAGCTACTTCGCCTTTTATGTTTAAGATAGTGATAGACTCTGCAGTGGATGTAGCACCTGTTTCCTGAACATCTTCTGTTTCCTTTGAAGAGCATGAAGTTCCAAAAACAAGCGCCATTGTCAGGACCATAGAACAAACAATTCTTTTCTTCATAGCTTTAAATCCTTTCTGTCTTATATCAGAACAAAAAAGCTTCGCACTAATAATATAAAAGTGGGAAATCATCTATATAGATATCGGAATGAATGTATAAATCATTAATAGATAGATTCCGATCTGCCTTCTTAAAAGTATCTTCAAAGACTTCATTTATGAAACTATTCTGTGCTTTTGGCTTTCCATAAGTCTATATGCCCCAATACAATTACTGATATAAGTGACAGGATAAAAAATGCTGAAAGAGCTATCATAGCTCCTCTAAGTCCCATACTACCTGCAAGAATACCGGTAAGAGCGGTAAATGTAGCACCTCCGATACCTGTAGCTGTCGTTATCATGGCGGTAGCCGTAGCCTTACGATCTCCAGAATACTCCATCAGCGTTGTAAGAACGCTAGGATATATAGCGCCGCAAGCAAATCCCAAAGGTATACAAAGTACCATCACAAGTTCTGCGCTGTTTGCAAAAGCAATAACAACTGTAATAAGCGGAATAGCTATTATCGCAGCTATAAGTATCTTCTTTGAGTATTTTGAAAAAAGACCTACAAGCACTCTTGATGGGATCATAACTACCCAGAACATTGAAAGCGCGAACTTGCCAAGTCCGGAGCTAAATACCTCTTCAAACAAAGTATCAACAAAGAATGCAAAACCATTCTCAAAGCCAACATATATACACATGACAACGCACAATAAAAGCACACCCCAAACAACAAATCCTGTATTGCCAGCATTTATGTTATCTGTTCTAAATGCTGTCTCTGCCTTTTGGTTTTTGCATATGACAACGCCTGCAAAAGCTATCACTGATCCTATAGTCAGTGATACAAAGAGCATCTTCCAGGTAAGTCCGCTATTTATGAAAAAGTCAACGAATAAAGGTGCCAAAAAAGCTCCAAGAGCATACATTGAAGTCATGAAGCCGATCTTCTTTTTGCCGGATGCAGGATAGCTCTCTGCAAGAGCTGCTATGGATATAAACTGAAGAGCACTTGTTGTAAGACCCAGAAAAAAGATACCAACAATAAATACAAGCTGAATATTACTCATGAAAATAGTAATAGAGAAAATGATCTGAATCCCGAGAAGGATCAGTAGACATCTAAGCTTTTTGGTCCTGTCTGCCCAATTCCCCAGTACAAGAGGAGCCAGCATGGTTGCAAAGAGCTCTACGGAGGCAAATAAGCCCTTACTTGTCACTGATAAATCATAAGTCTGTCCTATACTATAGAGACTTGCCTGATAGCCTCCTGCTTCAAAACCATTGATAAAAACAATAAGGAACAGATAAATCCATAGAACCATAGTCTACCTCTTTACTCCTTATCTACATGAATCGAATCAATATGAATCATATATATATGCATTCTTATAGTATATCGTTAGATTTGAATCAGTTCATAATACATAAACTCTATTATTATCTTTTATTTTCGACCAAAAAAGATAATGCATTAATTCTTTTTGGTCGATATACATATACGAAGACTGTTTGTACATTCTTGAAATGTAGTTTAAATAGCTTTCAGAGTGTCCTATATTCTTCCGTAACATAGATTACCTTGTAGCATCACGTATATACCAAAATTATGTGGATGGAGATATGAGCGAAAGCAAGGACGTTAATGCTATTTATGAACATGTAGTCAGCCATATTGATGACGCCATATCAAATGGATGGATCAAGGTCTATTACCAGCCTGTAATAAGAGGACTTACAGGTCAGCTTTGCAGTGCCGAATCCCTTGCCAGATGGATAGATCCGGAATATGGATTGCTGACTCCCGACAAGTTTATAAGTGCATTGGAAGCAAGTAATAATATACATAAGCTCGATTGCTTTTTGGTAGATAAGGTTTGCAGCGATATTCATGAACACATGATAATCGGCAAGCCTACTTTTCCTGTGTCCATAAATTTCTCAAGACTTGACTTTATCATGTGCGATATGCTGGATGTAGTTGAAAGCACGATCTTAAAGTACGACATTCCCAGAGATTATCTTCACTTTGAAATAACTGAAAGCATGATCGCCCAGGACGAAGAGCTGATGAAAAAAGTCATCACAGACTTTAGAAACAGAGGGTATGAAATCTGGATGGACGACTTTGGAAGCGGCTACTCTTCTCTTAATCTTCTTAAAGATTATGATTTTGATCTTGTCAAAATGGACATGAGGTTCCTGTCCGATGTTACCGAAAAGTCCAAGAGTATATTAAGATCGGCTATTAATCTCGCCAAACAAATAGGTATCAAAACTCTGAGCGAAGGTGTTGAGACCAAGGAGCAGATTGACTTCCTCCTGTCTGTTGGCTGCGGCAAATTACAAGGCTATTACTATGGCAAGCCTCAGCCTTATGATGAAATGCTTAAAAGTATTGCAGATAAGCATATCGAGTTCGAGCAAAGACAGTGGCGAAGCTACTATGAAACTGCATGTCTTGCTCTTGTAGGTCTGGACAGGCCCTTGGAGATCATTGAATACGATGGCTATAACTTTAAGACTCTTTTTATGAACGAGGCTTATAAGAAACAGATATCCTTAAATGGATACAACTATGAAGAGATTGACAGAATCATCTACAACTCGGATTCTCCTCTTATGCCCAAATATAGGAAATTCGCTGACAAAACGATAAAGAGTAAAGGGACTGAGACATTTTTTTATACATCTAAAGGTAATTACTACCAGCTAAAGGCAACATATCTTGCGGATAATGCCGGCAAATATCTGTTCAGAGGCAATATCAACAATATCTCCCTCGATCAGAATACGGCAGAAAGAGATCAGCTCAACAACAAGCTCAAAGAGCTCAATCATCTTCATGAAACAGTACTTCTTATCAACAAAAAAGAAAATATAATTTCGCCTCTTCTGGGCGGATACAACTATATAGAGGGGTCTGCTTACTCTTCTGTTCCATTAGACAAATCTCTTAAAAGTTTCAAAGAGAAGTTTGTATACCCTGAAGATAGAGAATTCTTTAAGAAATTTATGAGCTTTATGTATACAGGTAAAAAGGAATTCTCTAAAGAGCATCCTTTTGCTCAAAAGACTATCAGAGTCAAACAGGAAGACGGCTCTTATCTGTGGCGCGATTTTGCAATATTACCACTTACCGGCATCGGAGATTCAGAATATCTGCTGACTATAAGTGCAATTACAGGTGAGATGTCAAGAGCTCTTGATAAGCTGTACTATCCTGATTTTTCTGATGATGAGACGAGTTCACTTAGTAATGATCCAGCTGTTACACTTAGCAGTGTACTTGCTGATTCTAATAATGGCGAACTATACGACGACGATACTACAACGGAATATGCAAGGCTTTGGTATAGCCTTATCAAGAACTCTTCATATAAGCTGTTCTGGAAGGATAAAGATCGCAGATTCAGAGGCGTCAGCAAGTCCTTCCTTGATTTCTATGAGATAAAATCTCTGGACGACATCATCGGCAAAACTGACGAAGAGATGCACTGGCACGTCGATGACGGGCCTTATCAGGGTGATGAACTTGATGTCCTTGGCAAAGGTCTTAGGGTATACAATGCGCCCGGTCAGTGTATCGTAAATGGAGTCGTACACAATATCATCTGTAACAAAGTGCCTATATATAAGGGCGGCAAGATCATAGGTCTTGTAGGAAGTTTTGCAGATGTAGATGAAGAGATATACAGAGTTCAAAAGCTCAAAAATCCTACAAAGCTTGATACTATCACAAGGCTTATGAATATCAAAGCTTTCATCGAGATAATGATGGATTATGCTATCCAGTACAATGATAGCGGCAGAAACTATGCCTATATAATACTTCACAATTCCAACCAGCGCCGTATCGAAGAAAGCTATGGCAAGGAAGTTGCTTCTAGTGTTATAAGGCAGATGGGCGAGAAGATCATCGATGTCATCAAGCAAAGCGGCGCAGCATCAAGGCTTAAAGAATCCTATTTTGCTATCATCATTTACATAGATTCTAAAGAGAAGCTTGATGAGCTTACCAAAAAAGTCAAAGAACACATAGAGTCTATCAACAAGGTTGATGGAAAGAGTGTCACTTTAAGGATAAATACCAACAATCATCTGCGCACAGATCCGGGCCTTACAGATGAAACCATATACCCCATCACCCTAAGAGAACTCGAAGAATCAGAAGGAAAGTCTTAATATTAAACAGAGCATTAAAAAGCAGCGCCTTTTTTAATTATCTGTATCCATTGATTATTTTAATAACTTCAGAAAAATACTTTTCTCTATCATTGTCATCTGAATTGAAGATTTCATGTCTGGAATTTTCATAGGGATGGATTCTTAAAGTATTTACTTTTTGGGCAAAGAGTTCATAGCCGGCGGGATCTATAAGGTGATCCTGTCCTGCGGTAAATAGGTCTATGGGTATACGTATCTTGTCTATATCTTTGAAGATATCTCTGTGCACTTTAATGCTTGCAAGTGCCCAGCCAAAGGTCACTCCAGTTGTCTGATAGTGCTCGTCTTCTCTTCTAAACTTTAGCTGATAGTCAAAACGTGCTCTTGATCTTGCACTGCTTATTTCAAAGACTGGATCGGGATTGAAGCGTTTTTGGTTAAAAGCAAGTTTTTTATTAAGTCCAAATAAAGCAACATATATTCTTAGTATAGTTTCTACAAATCTGTTGATGTTGCCGGCTTTCATCTTGAGCATGGGAGAACTAAGAATTGCAGCTTGAAATACTTCCGGATGCATTTCAAGAAAGCGCGTAGTTACAGCTCCTCCCATAGAATGAGCAAGTACAAGTCTTGGCATGGACTTACTTTGCGGTATGACGATCTGGTTTGTGAAGATATTCAGGTCTTCTACATAGGTAGCATAGTCATCGATATAGACAAGATCAGGTTCTGACATCTTACCTTCAGAATACCCATGACCTCTTTGCTCTAAGAAAAACACTTTACAACCTGCCTTATTAAGGTACCATGCATATTCATAATACTTGGCAAAAAACTCTCCCAAGCCGTGAACTATGGTAATGCTGACTGTTGGATCGGAATATTCACTATTTTGTTCTGTAATGCCTTGAGGATCAGCTATATAATAGTTTAGTCTGGTTCCATCAAAACTTGTGATGCTGCCTTTGGTCACGCAGGTATCGCGCCATGTTTTATTCTCATGATCCATTGCACTACGGAAGTCTTCTTCCCCTAAAAAATGTATAGTATCCATATACTTATCCGGCTCCATTTTCTAAATTATAGATCATCTTACTAATATATCACTCTATAACCGGCTTAGGAATCTGCGGAATTGAGTTTATATCGTCTCCGCCGGCCAATTTGGAGGATAACACTTTGATATGCTTGTTCTTGTCAATCTCAACTGTATAGGATACGGTAGTATCAGCTTCAGTCTGCTCCCAGGACCTTGCATAAGTAAATGTGATCTCACAAGTTCCCGGTTCATTTGGGAGTAGCAAAAACACCTGCTGACCTCCTACTCCTGTCATGCCCTCTTCATGCTCGTTCTCAATATATTCATCTGTGATCGTGAATAATTCAGGATTCTGGGTAGCTGTCCAGGAATACCCTGTTGTAGGGTTGGACTCAAAAGACAATGTCATGGTCTGAGGCTCAGACTTACCACATGCTGTGATCAGCATAAAAATGCTTAGTATAGCAATAAGACTCTTTACTTTCTTCATAGCTATGCGCTCCTATTAGTATTAAATATATTCAAAAAGTAATATGTATCAGATAGCCAAAGTATTATCATATTTAATATTATTATACACTGTAATACGATATAATGATAACTATAGGTAGCTAATCCTGTAGGAGCTCTTCTTGAAGGCAGGTACATTGACTTACCACATTCCTTGGCGGAACTACCAAAGTGGATATCTGATCATATTGAATATGAACAAGTCGGCATGCTAGGCTCTGCATATCCTCGCCCAATGACTTGATCTATAGAAAAGAAGCGCTGCCAGCATACCAAAGACAAAGCTTATGGATACGCCGCCTGTTACATAATGTCCGTCCCAAAACGTTGCGATAAGATATGCACTGGGTATTCGAACCGCCCATAGCATCAGCAAGTTGACAACAGTAGAATACCTTACAGCACCAATTCCGTTGGCCAGATTAAGGATTGTATTGAGTACACAAAAGCACCATTGGAACGGAATCTGGATATGCACACATAAACCTGCTAACAAATGTCAATAGCGAAACGGCTTATTTTTAAGTGTTTTCAATTTCACCATTTTTAAGTATCACAAAAAGGCTGGATGAATAATTCCAGCCTTTTTATAGCTGTTGCTACTTATTTGTAGACTGCGGTTACTCTTGCATAATATATACGTAGAAATTTATTTAATCCCGCTATTTTAGCGTGTTTTTTGCACTTTCCCTCATTTTCTTTCTTGATTATATAATTATATACAGCAGCATCTTTGGGCGCCGGATGACTCTTAAGTACCCTCATTACTTCATATCCTACTTTTCGTAAAGTTGATGATCCTCTCTTTGTCATCCTTCGATTTGTGCCCACAAATTGTCCTGACTCGTAAGGCGGTGGATCTATACCGGCACAAGCAATGAGAGCTTTTGCACTATGAAGTTTTCTTACATCTCCTATTTCTGCAATTAGTTTTGGCGCTAGCACATCTCCAACACCACCCATTTCTCTAACTGTAGAGTATTCTGGTAAGGACTTAGCAAGAACCTGCATTCGTGCTAATATAGTAGCCAAGGAGCTATCTATAGCCCTTAATACTGATACTGCTTCCTGTACTAACATTTTGGTCGATGGGGTACTGGAAGATAGTGTAGGAATACCACCGGATGCTAATTCATAGACTTCTTCAGCTTTGGATCTGCTCCGGTGATATTTCTTTTCTTTTGCCCAGAGAAGGTACTCATCTGTGAACTTTTCAAGACTCATGGAAGTAATTACATCATAATGCCAGAACTTTTCCACAAAATCGCTTAACTTGTCCTTGTTGTTTGATTCGTTCCAGCTATTAAACTTTTTCTTGATTCCAGGCATGACATAATCGAGGATATGAGTTAATTCTTGTAAAGCCTTAACATGGAGTTCCATATAGTACCTATATCTGCGCCCTAGCAGCTTCAACTCAGCATATACCTCTTCGGCACCTTCATACTTTTGGAGTTTAAACCACTTTTCAATTCCATAATTAGCAATCATGACCGAATCAAGTTTGTCAGTTTTTGCACCCCTAAAGTTGTTATCCTTTGCGAATGACTTCATCACAAAAGGATTTACTACAGATACGAAATAGCCTTTCTCTGTAAGATAAGTCAATACTGGCAAGTGATAGATGCCCGTTGCTTCCATGACTATACGTATTTCACCATCTAACTTCTGGAGAATACTATCGAGTCCGTCTAGCCCCTTCTCAACATGTTGCATTTCAAAAGGACTGCACACTATTTCTCCATACGGCTTAAGTATGCAGACAGTGCTTTTTCCTTTTGATACATCAATTCCAACACTAATCATTCTGAACCTCCTCCAACTGTAAATAGTAATTGTTCCAGCCACACTTATTACCATTCAGTTTAGTTGGTTACACGGGTGTTTCTCCCTACCTGCTTAAGCGAATGCTTATAATAAGGGGTTGGCTAACGGTTTATGTGACGGATGCGCTGATCCAAAAAGAGCCACGTCAGACCAATTACTCCCCTTATTATAAAAAAATAAGTGCAGATGTCAGAGTTAATTACTCTCTAGCAACTACACTTTTATGGTACTAAAAGTGCATACTTTATTGCCATTCCATCTTTGGTAAAAAAGCCAACCAGCTGGGGTGCAAATATATACATAACAATTCCTAGTAACATAGTTATAAGTGCTGAATACAGGGGGACTATACGTCCTCCTTTTTTGAGCCTTCTATAATCTCTTGCTCCAAAATTCTGACCTGCAAAGGTAGACATAGCCTGTGAAAATGATGATATAGCAACGCTGCTGACTCCCATGATCTTACCTGCTACCGAAGCTCCTGCCATAAAGGCAGAACCCTGAAGATTGATAAGTGTCTGCAAAAGGATATGACCGACTGTATATAGTGAATTGTTAAAGCCAAGAGGAAGTCCTAGCTTAAGTATATTTTTTAAAGACTCTCTATCTATTCCTTTTGGCAAAAAAGAAAACTCGATATGAGGATATTTTCTAATAATATATATGACACTAGAAAACCATGAAAGGTACATTGCTATGATCGTAGCTATAGCAGCTCCTGCAACGTCCATACCAAAGCCTGCCACAAACAAAAGATCCAGCACGATATTGGTAACACTTGATATGATCAGAAAAAGGAGTGTCGAGCTGCTATCACCAAGGCCGCGCAGAACTCCTGCATTCATGTTATATCCCATATTGCCAAGTAGTCCTACGAATACGATTCTAATGTACAAAACCGCCAGATCCCAGGTATCTTCCGGAACATTCATAAATCTTAGTATCACAGGTGTGAGAATGATGCCAAGAACAGCTAAGGGGATTGCAGTTATATAGGTAAATGAAACTGACGTCTTTACTGTCTTTCTTAGAGACTCATCATCTTTACTTCCTGTATGCATGGATACAAGGATAGATACGCCTCCGCCTATACCCATAAACACGCACATGAATACTTCTACAGGCTGTGAGCTTGTGCCAATCGCGGCGATTGAGGTCGCTCCGCAGAAATTGCCAATGATAAGAGTATCCATGATCGTATAGAACTGCTGGAGTACATTGCTTGCAATGATAGGTAGGGCAAATAGTATCACCAGCTTCATTATGGGACCTTGGGTCATATCAAGTTTGGTACGTGATTTTCTTTTGATTGAAACTTCTGTCATAGTGTTTTTGGCTTTCCTGTCTGACTAAATAAATGTTTTTTATGTTTTTCTGATCTCTGGTTTTTATAATTTTGGAATTTTATAATCTACTTATTTTCTCTCATGCAATACTTATAACTCAAGTCATTTTCTAACTCTATACTTAAGCTCAACATCCCAGTCTTCATTTACTTCTATTTCGAGCTGGTTCTTGATCTTTCTTTTGATAAAAGATGTTATCTCTTCATCTGACATTTCTATTCTGGTTCTACCAAGTACTTCATTCATAAGATCTTTAAGATTCAGGTCAAGAGATTCTCTAATAGTTCTTGCAAGATCTTTTTGAATAGCATCATTTTTGATATCTTCAGCTCCGCCTGCATAGAAACTGTCAATGTAGCAGTAGAATATGTCTTTTTTGATAAGGGCTTCTTTCAAAGCAAAACTGCACTTATCATGCTCTACCATTACCAAAAACTTAGCATCAGGCAGCTCTTCCATCAGTCCCCAATAATCAGAATCGCTGGATACCAAAACAAATGAATCTACATTATTGGTATAGAACTCTTTACAGGTTCTGGCTGTTACCTTGACATCGGCAAGAGATTTATTATCTTTAAGCCTTTCTATCATTATATATTCTACAGGTATATCTATATAAGACTTAAGAAGTTCCCAGGCAGAAGCGGCATGTATATCATCAAAGAGTATGATCTTCTCGATCTTCTCAAGTCTTTCAGGCTCTAAATTTCGTATTGCAGCACAGAGGCTGTAGGGATCTGAATTCTCGCAGTCTACTATGAATACGCACTTATCACTGTTTTCTATAAATGTATAGATATTGGCCTTGGTTCTGTCGCTTACATCAGACACAAAGCTCAGATTCTGGAATTCATCATTGTTCCAGCGGTACAGAAGCGTTACGAATTTCTTATCATTAAGAAGAATATTGCCCTCATCCTGCGCAGGCCAGTTCATATACTGTTTGTACGGATAATAATTAATGTTTTCATAGAAAAAAGCTGCAGCTTTCTTCTGACCTTCAGGAGTGGTGCCTCCCGGCATGATAAATATATCAGATAAATAATTCCAGTTGATCCATTCCGGGAACAGGTCTCTACAGTTATTGATCCTGCTTTTTATATTCAGATTAATATTTGTAAGAAAAGGTGTGGGTTCCTTGAGATGATTATATATTTCTATCCCATCATCTGACAGAGCCTTCATAGCATCAGCCGACATATATTCCGGCATTCCTAAGATACTTCTTCCTTCCTGCTGGATAGCCTGGCACACTTTTAAGAAATTATGCTCGAGCTGATTTCTAAGCAGACATAGATTTCTAATAATTCGAGCTCTTTTATCAATATCCAGTTTCTTGAAGATTTCTAGCTTTGGCGGCTCGTGATCGTTTTCAAATATTCTTTTATTCATACCAAGAAGATATGCAACTTTAGAAATAATATCGTATTGCTCTCCGCTTGAATAGGTCCCGTTTTCAGTTACCATAGCCATGATGTCTGATAGATCAAGTGTGTCGTTAAATTCTGAAGATACAACCATTTTTACTAATTCCTTTTCTATTTTCTTTTTATTTTTTTAGTTCTTTTGATTGAATTTATCATAACTTACCCCAAAGATTCTAATCAAGTATTGATTTTCTGACAGAATGACAAATAAGTAGGACGGATGGCATTTTCGAAGAAGAAGCTATACAAAGAGCTGATATTAACCGATATACTATACAGGATTTTATATTTTATCAGCCACAACTATCCTAAGATGTATGTTCAGATCAGTTGTAATTATAATTATGCCTTAATACAGGCGCCGGATTACTTCTAAGCTACCGAGTAGCACTGCCAATTGTCTCGATACAAAAGCTTGATAATTGAGGGAATTATGAAAGAACACGTAATCAGGATCTATGTAATCTTTTTAATAATTGCATGTATGATCATCGCAGGCTACGCTATCTTTGACATAGGCAATGAACCGGCCAGTATGTTTGCAGAAGATACTCAAGTAGCATTATCTGCGAAATCCATAACAAAGGAAGACGACGGCTTTGCAATCGTAACCCTTGATACTTCCACTATCAAAGAAGCCGGTGACTGTCTTTCTTTTAACACAATATTTACAGATGTTTATGTATATGCAGACAATGATCTAATTTACAAAAGAACCGGCTCCGGCTCTCTTTTTATGAAATCCAACGGCAATACATGGCACTTTGTAAAAGTATCAGGTGATTCACAGGAAATAATCGTAAAGCTTATACATCGTTATAATAAAGCTGACCTGACTATCCCTTCGTTTTTTGCAGGTGACTATTATAATCTAAAAGCATCTCTTGTCAGAGAATCCTCTCCTGCCCTTATCATATCTATACTTGATATAGTCTTCGGATTCGGGATGGTCATCTATTACTTTAGTACCAAGCATCTTAGCGTATCTACTACCAAGATGTTCAATTTTGGTATAGCTTCCATAATGCTGGGAATCTGGTCTTCAGGCGAAACCAATGCCATTGTTGTTCTTTTTGAAAACAGAGCGCTTGCAGGAGTTTTAGCTTTTCTTATCCTGATATTCATACCGTCCCCATTTATTATTTACATCCATTTCACTTTATGGCCGGAGGACAAATATCTATATAGGATCACACCTGTTCTATGCCTTGTTAACTTCGTGCTTGTTATAGGACTTGCCCTTTTAGGTGTCATGGATCTTAAGGAGTCAGTCATCATCACTCACTGCGTCTGGGCTATAGCTATAATCTATACTGCAGTAGCTGTAGTAACGACTCTAAGAAAGCATTTTAGGAAAAAATATAAATCTTCCATGCCGGATAAATCAAAAGCATCCGAGTTATCAAAGATCTTATTTAGTGATACTATAAGCGCGGATGCTGATGAAGAAAGGATAGCTATATTCGTAGCCGCTTCAATGCTGATACTTATTGCAATCTCTGTGGTTGATATAGCTCTATACTGGTCAGGGACAGGCACACATAACGACCTCTTTGGAAGGTTCCTGCTCCTAAGCTATATAGTGATCCATGCATACATCAACATCAGAGAATCTCTCAAAGCCATTGAAAACGGCAAGATGGCCGCATATTATAAAAAGCTTGCAAACACCGATTCTATGACTACCCTGTACAATAGGAATGCTTTTAACAATGATGTGGCCCAGCTAAGCATAAATACAGAGTACAGTATCATCTCCCTTGATCTTAACAACTTAAAGTCTGTAAATGATAACTTAGGCCATCAGGCAGGAGACAGATATATCATCAATGCAGCTAATATTATAAATGATATATTTGGCCATGAAGGCACATGCTACCGCATCGGCGGTGATGAATTCAGTGTCATAATACAAAAGCCCGATAGTGGAATAGTCACAGAAAAGCTAATAAAAAAGCTTGAAAAAGAGATTGAGATTCACAATACAAACAATCCAAGTGAGCCTGTATACATAGCTTACGGATATCACAGCCACACTCCCGATTCTGCGTATGACTATAACGAAACTCTCCACATTGCAGACGAGAAGATGTATGAGAATAAGAGGCTTCAAAAATCCGTCCAATAATTACTGGACGGATTTAATTCTATGTCCCATAATTACAGAAAGTACTTATAACCTGATAAGAAAGGCCACCTTATGACATATTTCACATGTTTTTTCCTGGATAATGAAAAAGATATAATAGTAAGCATTTATAAGGATCTGGGCGATCTATACTACGTATTGTCTACGCCAAACCACAGTACCGGTAACCTTATAAGGAATCTGTCAGCGACCTGCAATCTCCCGCTGTCACAGGATGAAAACGGGATGCTGATCATAAAGGGACAGGTTCCCTGCTATGTCAATGCAGCTAATGAAGAAGTATATATATTCAGGCTTGGTGATATAGAAGTTGCGGATATATATCCTGATGGACGCGTATCAGTTAAAGCGCTGATCCCTGCTATTGCCAAGACACTTATGAGCCAGACCAAGAACTATCAGCTGGATCTAAACAAGACTATATTCAAATCCTATGTTCCAAGAAACCTAAAATTCCGCGGGGATCTCCATACTCACATGAACGGCAACTTAAAAGCCGATGTCATGATCGCTCTTGGAATCTATCATCAGATCCGCTATCCCCTTTACTATGTCAAGAAGCTGGGGCTAAAGCTCACACCCTCTCAGTGGGACAAGGTCAATGCCCAGAGAAAAAAAGTTGAGCGCCAGTTCATCACTTCTCCTCTTCAGGGCAAATACCTCGACAGAAAGATAAACGACAACACCTTCATAAATTTTGCTGACCTTATTCTTAACAATCTCGACAATGCCGAAATGAACATCGTCAAGATTCGCGGGTCACTTGCCGTTATCAAGGACGGCCAGGCTGTTTTTACCAATCTTGAGAAGGTATACCTTTACAGATACGTATTCGCCAAAGGCAGAGAAAGTGAGGATAAGATACAAATCGACTCAGTCGGTCAGATACCTGATGCAGATGTAAGGAATGCTCTTGTGCAGATGCTAAGAGACGGTGAGAACCCGGATTACAAGAATAACACTATCTTCCAGGATAAGCTTCTGTGGATAGCCAGAGGTTATAAAGCTCAAGGCGTTGACTATGCTGAAATATCCGATACTACACTGGTCAAAAAGTATGAATCCATCGAGATGCTAAGACAAGTCCATGAGATCATGCCCAAGATCTATCAGGAGACAGGTGTCATGATAAGATTCCTTGCTGCCATCCGAAGGATCCCACTTACTATCGTCAAAGATGCTATAACACCCTCCGACTATCTCGAGCAAAACCTTGAAGTCCTGAAAGCTACTGCTCTTGATCCATATGTTGCAGGATGTGATTTCGTCGGTGAAGAGATCAATGACATAATAACGCTCAAGCCGGCCTTTAAAGAGATAGTCAAGATTGCATCCAAAGACGAGTCTTTCGTTATAAGAGTGCACGCAGGTGAGAATGACAGCCAGAAAGATAACATCGCACACAGCATAGCCTGTGTTAAGGACTCTCTTGCTCCCGGCCAGAAGATGCCTCGTATGAGGCTTGGACACGGCTTATATACCTACTCTCCCAAGTCCAATAAGGGCCGCGAAGTCCTAAAGCAGCTCAAAGACAATGACATAGTCCTTGAATTCCAGCTTACAAGTAACGTCCGCCTTAATAACCTCAATTCACTAAAGAACCATCCACTAAAAGAGTATCTAAAGCAAGGCATACGCTGCGTTCAGGGAACTGATGGAGCAGCCCTTTATGGCACAACATCTCTTGACGAAGAGCTGTCACTTAAGACTTTACTTGATCTGTCTGATGACGAAGTTAAGCTTATGAAGGATGCGGAGTCACAGATAATAGAAGAAAGCAGGAAAGCCTATTCTGACAAGAAAGCAGCTTTTAATGAGCTTCTTAAAGGGCGCGATATGGAAGAAGTTCTCCTCGAAAAGATGAAGACAGTAAAGCTTAAAAAACGCATGCCACGCTCCAAAGAACTTCTGGATACTAATAAAGAACTTAAAGATATGATCAATGAGATCACCTGGGATCGCTTCCCCATCGTACTTCTTGGGGGAAGTTTCAACTCAGAGAACAGATCTACAAGAGTTACAAATGAAGGCCAAAGACAGCTGGATGAACTTCTTGATTACCTGTCGCCTGATGAAGTGTGTTTTGTCATAGGACATAAACTAAGCGGCTATGAGAAGTACCTTTTAGAACACAACTCCAAAGGATTCAGGATATATGCTGTTGTTCCTGCTCTTATGGGTAAAAAAGAAATAGAAAGGTTCAAAAAACTTGGTATAGAAATTAGAGTATCTACTGAAGCACAGGGAATGGGCATCTATAAGAGTTTCAACTACGAGATCTTCGAAAGACGCCCATCTATGGTTGTAGCCTTCGATGGTAACAGCGCTGCCGCCAACCTCATTCAGGAAGCCAAGAATGGCAAAGGAAAATCCGCCATATTCGTCTGGAGCCATTCCAAGACACTGCAGAATAAAGCAAAATCACTTCACGGATATGTTTATTCTTTTGACGAGGATAACAAACTTACCGGCCAATTAAAAAGCCTTCAGGATAAGCTTCTAATATCCGAACATTAATTTAAGATTCTAAAAAGTTATCAAATAAAAGGAAAAGGTGCCTTACTCCCATATCGGAGCCGGCACCTTTTTTATTTGTATTTATCTAAAGACCATCTTGTTCCTGCCGGTCTCTTTTGCTTCATAGAGAGAATTATCAATACGTTTAAACACAGTATCTATCGTATCTCCAGGTCTTAAAAGTGTGACGCCGCCGCTTACGGTGATATGCCCTGCCACTTCAAAGTCAAAATCAGCTACGCCTTTTCGTATCATCTCAGCTGCCTGTATAGCTTTGTCCTTGCTGCTATAAGGAGAGATCATAATAAACTCCTCTCCTCCCCAGCGGCCGATAATGTCCTTCTGGGTAACGATAGATTTAACTCGGTCTACGCCATTTTTAAGTATCAGATCGCCCACATCATGTCCATAGGTGTCATTTACTTTTTTGAAATGATCGATATCTACAAGTAATACCATAACCTCTCCCTCAGATCCTAAGCCGTCTATATGCTGCTGGAGAAAATGGTTGATGGCACGTCTGTTATATATCTGGGTAAGATCATCAAGACTTGCAACTTTGAATAGCTGATCTATAGCATATCTAAGATCCAAAGTTGTAGTCTCCAGAAACTTGACGAGTCTTTCTGAAAGCGGCTTAAAACCTCCGAAATACTCTTTTGGAAAGTCGATATCTTTGTACTCTTTGGTCTTATCCTCTTCAGAAATCTCTCCTTCTCTGATACCAACAGCCACAAGTGATGCATTAAGGAATCCTCTAAGACCATTAGCATGAAGTATCTCTCCATACCCATGAGCCCAGGTTGCATTCGGATATATGTTCTCATACAGATCGAACTCAAGCTCTGCAAGATCATCACCCATGAGCATGCGGCGGCTCATACAGGCATAGATCATGATAGCCTGAGGATGGAATCCGAACATCCTCTTAGCATTATAATATGACTCTTCAAGAAGATACCTGTCCGTAGCATATCCAAGGCTGACAGAGGATCCTTCCGGAATCTTTACAGCGAATTCCAGCGCTCCATTTTCCTTCTGATAGTCAAGTGCAACCCTTGCAAGATAATGCCCGTTTTCTCTTAACATAAAGGGAAAAGAGCTGGTATTTTCAAAGAAGTAATCGTTCATCTCAACGCCAAGATGCTGACTGTATATATCAAATGCAGGTTTATTATCAATTTCATATACAACGCCTACATCATCAGACTTGGTTACAACAAGCTCTTTACCAAGAGATTTAAAACCAAGATTGTAATCATATGCAAAATGAAGTTCATCTCCGCAGAAAGCTACAGCAAGAATAGCTCTGTCATATATCTTATCATCAACATAAATAAGAGATTTATCATCTCCCATCCGCTTTGTGCCTGCCAGTGCTCCAAAAACAATAATCTCAAACTCAAGCTCATTGATACAGTCTATAAAAGGTTCCGGACACAGACTAAAATCCGAAGACATCATAAGAACTGCCTTGGGATGTTTATACCCTCTAAGAATTACTTTATAATCCTTACCAGCTTCCCTTGGCGTCTGATCATGACAATCGTACACTGTAACTTCGAAATCGCTCTTTTCAAAAAAAAGGATCGAGCATACCGTGTAGCGAATAGAATGGGTCGTCTTACTTAAAGCGCCATGACTGGTCATTCCTACGATAGTCACATTCGGAAGGCCTCTTTTAAGAACGTCCAGATCTCTTTGTATAGGCACCGGATCACAGTCCTGCTCTACAACTTGAAGGAGAGCTTTATATCCGTTCTTGTACTCGGGAAGCTCACGGATTTCATTAATCATCTGATCCAGTGATATTTTCTTATTAAGGATATATCTGTACTGTTTCATAACTTAACCTCATGTCGCGAGCAAAGCGAGCGGCTAATGGTTCAAATTGGTGTCTATTAGTGGTACAAACAAACTCACTTTTCTCATATATCGACCAGATCTTTTGATACTTTATATTTACTTAAAGATTAGGCTCCCATGCATCGCATTATCAATCCGTTTTACTCGCCGATAAAAATGCTTCACTTACGGCTACATAAATAAGATATGTGATCAGTGTTCCAAAGCATACATCAGATAAAAAATGATTAGTCATATGAATGCGGTTATAGCCATAGATCAACACGTAAAGACAGGCGATAATAAAACAGATAACATTCTTTCTTTCACTCCTTTTTCTCATTACATTCGCAAGCATCGGAAGCGAAAACATCATACTGGCTATTGTCATGTTACCACTGGGCCAGGATTTAAAATTATCATCACCACCGGCGAGGTTTGGAACCATTTGCCACCAATTACGAAACTGGCTTATTGGATCATCTAATGTGATCAGGTATTTATAACGAGGTCTTGAAGCAACCTGCTTGAGCCACGAGTTCACATTATCTGCCGTTATACCTGCAATAAGTATTGCCGCTCCAACGGCAATGAGCCTGTCAGGATTTCTGTTATCCATTAGACGTATCATTACAAATGGTATCCAGGAATACAGCACAACCCAGAACATCCAACTTGCAACTGACAGTATCGGAGAGGATTGCCCGGCAGAATACCCAAACAACTGGCGCACGCTTTTGCCGTTATAACTGTTAGAATAATACACAGCCATAAACAAACTCAGCACCAGCAAAGTATACGCCAGTATACGGTAGCAGTCTCCCTTCTTCCTGAGGCCCACGAATAAGCATGATCCGGCTGCAGGATACAGGCAATATGAAAAGTATGATCCATAAGTGGCAAAGAAGGCACCAATATCTGTCTTATTGGCAAGCGCCTCATTGATACCAAAGTCAAAAAATGATCCAACAATTATACCCAAAAAACAAGCAGCTATGACACCCCAAAAGCATACAGTATGAACCGCCATGATTTTTTTCTTATTCATTTTCTTATTCATTTTCCCATCCACCATTAAATTACCATAATCAGCGTCCCTGCTCCGATCAGCACACAACCGATTAAAGACTTTGCTGTGAACTCCTCATGTAAAAAGACAAATGCCAGCACCAGCGTAATAACAACACTCAGCTTATCGATAGGCACAACTTTCGAAGCTTCACCCATCTGCAGAGCTTTGTAGTAGCATAGCCAGGATGCACCGGTAGCAAGTCCTGACAGAATCAAAAAGATCCAGCTCTTTCTGCCGATTGAACTTAACCCGCCCTGGGCACTCGTAATGAACACCATAACCCAGGCCATCACCACAACAACGCAGGTTCTTATCGCTGTAGCCAGATTAGAATCAACTCCCTCAATGCCGACCTTGGCAAGTATTGATGTCAGTGCTGCAAACACCGCTGATAGAATTGCAAATAAAAACCACATATCTTCTACACCCCCCATAAGATCTTTCTCTATGTTATTCATTCATAAAATCAAGTTTTGGAGCCTCGCCTTCACGCTCAGGCTGCTCATCAAACCTATGATCCTCAAAATAATACTCATCACCTTTTTCATTTCGCTACATCTTCACATGAGGAATTCCGTTCTCAATAAACACTCGAAGGCACTCCTGTTCTGTAACAAAAATCTCAAATAGCTGTCTTTCCCATAAACAAAACTCCTCCGAAACATATACATCCATTATAACACCAACGGCCCTATTCATCCCACTATAAATGAGCAAACATAAAAGTACCCATATCGGCAATTTTTTCATTTTTTTGCCAATATGGGTAAACAATTACATATTCAAAACAAGGCCGTAAGCAATGCTGTACTCATAATTTTGCGTCAGCCTACTATTTCAGTTTGCCGTAGTCTCCATCAGATACAGCTTCCAGCCATTCATTGCTTGTCTCTTCACCTGCAACCTCAATCGCAAGATGAGAGAACCATGAATCTGGTGCTGCTCCATGCCAGTGTTTAACTTCAGCAGGAATGTTTATCACTTTACCGGGAGTCATTTCCACAGCATCTTTGCCCCATTCCTGATAATATCCTCTTCCTCCGATACAGATCAGGATCTGACCGCCACCGCTTTTTGCATGGTGGATATGCCAGTTATTGCGGCATCCCGGCTCAAAAGTCACATTAAATACAGGTACCTGTTCCGTTGAAACAGGAGCAAGATAACTTTGTCCAATAAAGAACTCTCCATAAGGGTTAGGATCTCCAATAGGAAAACAGATTGTATTCTGATATCTGTCCTTTTCAGTCAGTTCAGGAACTGCTTCATTCCAGACTTCCTTAGCAAGGCGGAATACCGCCCACCCCTTTGGCCAACCTACATACATAGTGGCATGGGTTATGATTGCTGCAATTTCTTCCTTACTTACACCATGTGCCTTCGCATTCTGAAGGTGATATGTCAGAGAGGAATCCGTGATACCTGAAGCCATAAGTGAAACCACTGTAATAATGCATTTGGTCTTCACGTCAATGTTTTCTTCATTCCATACTTCACCAAAGAGTATGTCGTCGTTCAGGTGCGCGAACATGGGTGCAAACTCACCAAGCTGATCTCTACCTGCTGTTTGTACAATTTTTTCTGCCATCTTATTTCTCGCCTCCTAATATTTTCTGTGCTCCCGTAGTCCATACATGTTTCTTTGATGCATCGCTCCTCTTGTTCTGTGCTATAACACCTGCAAGTGAACATTTTGCAGACATTTCTTAAAATCCGCTTATTCCCTGCTAATGGTTATAGTAACATCACCATTAGAAAGTAGATCTGCCATCTCTGCTTCATCCTTATCAGATATATGACCTAGCCTTGTGTATGACCAACTGTTGGAACCATAAAACACCACCATCTGGTTTCCTGAATACAGAACTATATCACCTGATGATGTTGTTGTCTGCTTATCATCTCGTGGCAAACTCTGTCCTATGGAACCCACCTGTTCAAAACCGCCATACATTGACATCTGAATGGTAATATCACCATCTTTAGCCATATCCCGCAGCGCTTCTACAGCCTGATTGTCTTCCCATTCCACATTAACTTTTGTATCGCCGATTTTCATTGTCATAGTACTATCTCCAATAGCTTCATCATCTACTGATTCATCTTTTTCTGCCAGCTGATACATAGCAGATCCCTCCGACATGACATTCTCTTCTGGACTTTCCGTTTCATTATATTCTGATGCTGATATTTCAGTTACGGCACCCAGATCTGAGCTTGTGTTTTTGGTTGTCACTGCACAGGCGCTCATGCAAAACATTATGGTCATACAGAATGCCAGAAAAATCATTTTCGTTTTCATCGCAGACTTCCTTTATTTTAAAGCTTTACCAAATTCGAAGGCTTCGTTTAACTCTTCAGTTTTTTTCGATGCCTCACCCATATCGCCTATGCCTCCACAGAATAAGGAACCGGAGAATTCTGCCTTTTCAAAACAATCAACCCATCCCTGGAGTCCGCTTTCAGCCTTTTGGGGCACAAACTCTTCATCCTCAGCAGCGACAGAGAGCATATATACATTTCTAAATCTATAATCTGAAGGATACAGAGGATTGAGCCTGTCCAAAAGAGTCTTCATCTGACCACTCATCTCATAGTAATAAATAGGAGTGACAAATACCAATGTATCTACGTTCTTTACTTTATCAGCAATCGTGGCAGCATCATCCTTAATGACACATTTCTGAGTATTCTGACATGCCAGACATCCTATACAAAAGCCTATGCTCTTCCCTTTAAGACTTATATGCTCCACATCATGACCTGATGCTTTTGCCCCCTCTATAAGCTTTTCAGTAAGTTAGGCGTTTGCGAAACGCCAAAAGCCGCATAAATACGGCACTTTTGCTCTATAAAAAATGAATAACCCCTCACCGGATATGGTACAATAGAATTGACGAGAAACCACTGACCAATACCAAGAAAGGAGTTATTCTGATATATATGATACCATATAAACAGCTTTCTTTGGCTGATATCTATGCAGATTGCCAAGATAAATTTGAAAATGACAAGCCTGCGTTTTTGTCTCTATTAGAAAACCATATCGACCTTGATGAAATTATTCCGCTTTCTTTTATAAAGCATTTCTATGCATCAACGGGAAGATCCCGTAAATACCCATTAAAAGCTATGCTCTGGGCTTTAATTATCCAACGCATTTTTACTATCCCCACAGATCAGCTTCTACTGGTCTTTCTTGCATACTCGAAGCCACTTCGTGAATTCTGTGGTTTTACCAAAGTTCCTGATGCTTCTAAAATAACCCGCTTTAAGCAAGATTTTCTGGATGACTTACAGCTTGTTTTTGATAAGCTCGTCGATATTACCGAGCCTATCTGTCAGGCTATTGATTCTGCAAAAGCCAACATGACCATCTTTGATTCTTCTGGGATTGAAGCCTTTGTCACTGAAAACAATCCCAAGTATGCTAACAGGATCATCAAACAGCTTAAGGCATATGCCAAAGCAATGGGTTTTTATAAATCCTATGATCCCTATAAGGCAGCTTATGGATTGATGCCTTCTCATGCTTCTGCCAATCCTGAAATCAAACAGTTATATATCAACGGCCATTTCTGCTACGTTTTCAAGTTTGGCATTGTGACAAACGGCCTGGGAATTGTCCGACATATTTCTTTTTACAACAAAGACTTTTTGGCATCTCACCCGGATATCATTGTTGAAAAGAAATCTGATTCACCTGACGAAGATAAATGTGTTCATGACGCAAAACTTCTCATTCCCACACTTCAGGACTTCTTTTCAAAACATCCGCTCATCAATCCCAAAACATTTTTGGGCGATGCTGCTTTTGATTCAACTCTTCTGTATAAACAACTGCTTACAGGTGATACTTTTGGAACAGATAAACATTTTTCAAAAGCATATATACCTTTAAACAGTAGAGCAGGAATCAAATATCCTGATTGCAAAGTAAATGCTGACGGTATACCCTGTTGTCCTAATGATGACTCACTTCCGATGAAATCCGATGGTAAATCTTCAAGTAAGAATGGTTTAGTAAGGTTCAAATTTGTCTGTCCAAAAATCAAATATGTTTACGATAAATCTACCGGCAAGCAACATCGAGAGTGCCAATGCGATAACCCTTGTACCGATTCTTCCTGCGGTCGTATGATACATATTTATCCCGAAAAGAATCTACGAGCCTATCCAGGAGTACTTCGCGGTACCGAAGAATGGAACAATACTTATAAAATCAGGACTGCTGTCGAAAGAGATATCAATCATATGAAAGACTATCTTTGTTTAGCAGGGCGTCGCACACAAAATGAAAAAACCTTGCATGCCGACCTTATCCTTGCAGGTATCACTCAGCTCATCACCGTCGTTCTCGCTGACAAAATCAAACACCATGAATATATACGTAGTGCAAAACCTCTAATCGCGTAGGACTTACCAACTTCATGAAGCCATATGCTTATTAAAGTGCGCCTAAAACTGACGGTTCACATTTTGTATCAGAGAATTCATGCTCTGCATGAATTCTTCCTTGTTTAAATTCAAGATTGCGAACGCGCACGGCGAGTTTCGCAATTACCTACTTTTCAGTAAGTATATCTGAATTACTATTTGCACGAAGGCTTGTTGAAATAACCAGTACTTTGCTCATATCATCTCATCCTTTATTTCTTTTCTATCGCTTCTACATTCTCTATCTTCTTGATGAATTTTGCAGGAACTCCTCTGTCATATCTTCTATTCTGCCCGAATTAAGATATTCCAGTATTTCCTCTACCGTCATCATTACTTCAGATTCTCCATAAAGAAGCTTTCCAGCTTGTCAAATGGAATATAATCCTTATCTCCGCCATCATAAAGGTCAGTGTGCACAGCATCAGGGATTATCATAAGTTCCTTGTTATCTGCATACTTGCTGTCTTTGATCATATCTGCATATGCATCCTTTGAAAAATAACATGAATGAGCCTTTTCTCCATGAACAAGTAAAACTGCACTTCTGATCTCGTTGCTGTACTTAAGGATTGGTTGATTAACGAAAGACTCACAACCGATTACATTCCAGCCACCATTGGAATTAAGGCTTCTCTTGTGATATCCTCTGTCAGTCTTGTAATAGTCATAGTAGTCTTTTACAAAGAAAGGTGCATCCTCCGGAAGTGGGTCTACAACTCCGCCCCCGAGCTTATACTCACCTGTCTTAAGGTCTTCAAGTCTCTGAGCGCACATGGCAGCCCTCTTCTGATACCTTGCTTCCTCGCTGCCCTCAGAGTCAAAATATCCCTTGGCATTTACTCTTGTCATGTCATACATTGTCATAGCAGCTGTAGCCTTGATTCTTGTATCAAGAGCTGCCGTGTTTACAGCCATTCCTCCCCAACCACAGATACCGATGATTCCAATCCTGTCAGGATCTACTTTTTCATTAAGTGAAAGGAAATCAACTGCAGCCATGAAATCTTCTGTGTTGATATCAGGAGATGCCATATATCTCACGTTCCCACCGGACTCTCCTGTAAATGATGGGTCAAATGCTATCGTCAAAAATCCTCTTTCCGCCATTGTCTGAGCATATAGACCTGAACACTGCTCCTTTACTGCGCCAAATGGTCCACTTACAGCAATTGCAGGTAACTTACCATCTGCATTCTTTGGAACATACATATCTGCTGCCAGGGTGATTCCATATCTGTTTACAAATGTGACTTTGCTGTGGTCAACCTTATCACTTTTCTTAAAGGTCTTATCCCACTCGGTTACAAGGTTTAGTTCTTCTTTTCTGATCATTTTACATTCCTCCGTTTTAATCATTTCTCTTTTTGAATCTGTCTTATCAAAAAATCCATGTTATCAACTTTTTCTGACTGTCATGAAGCTCATCCATAAGATGGCACCGGCATTTTCTAAGATCTCGAAGAAGTGTATCGGTGTCACCTTCTTCATACATCTTTTTCATAAAGTTTATTTCTTTCTCATCGCAGCCCATATCTGAAAGGCCTTCAAGAATCTTTTTGGTATCCATCTTTTTGCTCCTTCTGACTTCATAGTAAATCCTTGACCAGATTTTCGCTAATGAATAAAATAAATATCATGATATTCATTTTTGGAATAACACATAAATTGTCAGCTTTATGGAGGTTTTCATGGAAATAAAAAATCTCAAATACTTCCTTGCAGTTGCTATATATTTTTCAATCAAAAAGACGCACAGAGACTAAGCTCTGCACGTCTGATAGGTCTTTTCTATATTACTAAAAGAGGCACACTATTCCTTCGAATCCATATTTTGCTTCGAAGTAACGGTCCGGATCATCGTTTTTTTCTAAACCACTCTGCACTTACCGTAAGGCTCTTTATAGGATCATTATCGATCCAGTTTTTGTGAGTCTCAAGAACGATCGCTTCTACCCCGGTATTGGCCTTTACGGTCTCCAAAATAGCATCGAGGGGCATATTTCCTGTGCCAAGTTCCGCAGCGTCCTCTTTGAGGATGGGCGTAATGAAAGGTCCCTTTTTCCTGCAGCCCCTGTCATTTATGTGCCACATCACCATTCTGTCTGAGAGTTTGTTTACAAGGGCTGTGACATCGGCACCGCCATCTGCAATCCAATATGTATCAAGCTCGAAGTTGACATACTGCGGATCTGTGTTTTCTACGATCAGATCATAGGCGGTCTTATCTTCTGAGACCTTCTGCAGCTCTACATTGTGATTGTGATAAAGGAGTTTCACTCCATAGGGCAAAAGAGCTTTTCCGGCCATGTTCAGGCGCTCAGCCAGTTTTTTTACCTCAGCGAAATTCCCATAATCAAACCTGTACATACCGGTTATAACAACGGTGTTCGTTCCAAAGCTCAATGCTTCCTTCGCAGCAGCCTCAGGGTTTTCTTCAATGCTGTTTAGATTGCTGTGCAGGCTTATGACTTTCAGGCCGCTCTCTGAGATCAGCTTCTTCCAATCGAGTTTTCCGCCGTTACCGGTGGGCATACCGGCAAATTTCGTAAGGAGCCTTACAATAAAAGGCGTTGGCCTTATCATGAAGTCATTTAGTTCAATGCCGTCATAGCCGGCACTCTTGATGCTCTGAAGTGTGCTGAGTGCACTCTCATAACTATTGCATCTGCTTCCGATCATTATCTGTTGCACACCCGTCAGTACTGTGTCTTTCATTATTTCAAATAGCCTCCAAGATGCTTCAAACTAGGCTTTGGTGCCCTGATTTGTGTTTTCCTGTCAACTGCGCAAAGACCAAATGTAAGCGCATAACCTTTCTGCCACTCAAAATTATCGATAAGTGACCAGTGGCAGTATCCGATGACAGGAATTCCATCATTTATACAGCTCTGAACACCCTCAATTGCCTTGTCGATAAACTCAACTCTCTGCTTATCATCTGCTGTTGCTATTCCATTTTCGGTAACCATGATCGGAACATTTGGCATCTCCTCATGCACGCGTCTTATTACATGCTCAAGAGCTTCAGGATATACTTCATAATCCATCTGTGTCATTGGTGTTCCCTCGGGAACAGGCACAATTCCATCTGGGCCGTAAGTAGTTCTTGTATAATTCTGAAGTCCAAAGAAATCGTCATCCTTGATATAAGGAACATAATGGCTAAACTCCTCGTTCCAGTCGCTGTCTGCGCGCTCCTTGCCACCTTCTATGTACTGGCAGTCGTGCAGGGAAAGCGTAATACCAACCTGAATATCCGGATTAACAGCCTTGATTGCTTCCTTGGCTGCCTGATGCGCCTTTATAACTATCATATCGCCATTTGCATCTGTTGCAGAAACAAATGTATGCGGCTGGGGATCTCCGAATACTTTGGCATTCTCCATTGCTGCCAGCTTCATTTTCTCCATCGGATCAGAGAGATTAAGGCCAACCTGAACCTGCCCCTCCATGGAGTCACCACCGCTTTTGGCTGCATTTGCCATCTTCGCCATCATCTGCTTCTTAAATCTCTCCATGAGTGCGCCGATCTGCAGTCTCATATTTGCTTCATTGATGGTGCAGATATACTTTATCTCGCTTCCAAGCTGCTTAGCGACATATCCGGCATAGTTGGCAAAAAGCTCCACAACCTGCTCATTGTCCCAGCCTCCGAGCTTTATAAGCCACACAGGTGATGTGAAATGCATGAGGGTAATAACCGGTTCAACACCATTGTCCCTGCAGCATTTGATCATCTTCCTGTAATGCTCGATCTCCTTTTCATCAAACTTGCCCTGCTCAGGCTCAATACGTGCCCATTCAACAGAGAATCTGTAAGTGTTAAGGCCTGCATCCGCAAGCATCTTGATGTCTTCTTCGTATCTGTTATAGTGATCCACAGCATCCAGTGAAGGCTCAACAAACTGTGAATACTCCATATTTTCCATCAACCAGTAATCTGAATTTGTATTGTTTCCTTCAACCTGGTGGGCTGCAGTAGAAGCGCCCAGCATAAATCCGTTCTCGAACTTGTTCATTTTCCTATCCTCCATAATTGGTCCTAAGGGTGTACCGCTTGCGGTGGATTCCTTAGGACGGTCTACTGTTTTCATAACTTGCTTTACACTACCATTTAAATCTCATAACTTCCGCTTGTCAGAATTCTCTTTTCCCCATCGGGGAGCTCTAACTCTGCTTCCATTCCTTCAGGAATTTCAAAACGGTAGGCAAAAGAATCCGTCTCCTCAATATATCTCCATTCAGAAACTATGCGACCTTTCGGCGAATCATAGTAGCCCTTTGCAAACTTAAGTCTCTCATCCGGCAGAGGCTTTATCATGACTTTGTCAAAATCGTATCTGATTCCCAAGACACCGGACAAAAGCCATCCGGAAACAGCTCCATAGGAGTAGTGATTCAGTGAATCATGGACAGTGCCGTCTTCTCTGATGCCATCCCAGGTCTCCCAGATAGTGGTAGCACCTTTTTCCACCGCATAGAGCCATGAAGGATAGCTTTTTTGCAACAGCAGTCTGTATGCAGTATCCACATAACCGTAATCTGCAAGCACGCTGCACAGGAAAGGCGTTGAAAGGAAGCCTGTATTAAGATGATAGTCATTTTTCACTACCAGCTCATTTAAGTCCTTAGCAGCTTCCACTGCCTCTTTTTCAGGTAAAAGACAAAACGCAAGAGGCCTTACGTACTCGCACTGCCTGTCAGATCTTATATGCCCGTCTTTCAGAACCAGATATCTGTATGCTTCAGTCGCCTTTTCCGAGATCTCTTTGTACTTATCCGCATCGGCGCCATTTCCAAGGAACTCTGATATTTTAGCGAGAATCCCCGATGAATATGCATAGTAAGCTGTTGCCACTTCAGGCTGGCCATCCTTGAATGCAGCCATCATGGTCTTCATAACATCTGTTCCGGGCTCGCACCACTCACCGTAGTCCATTCCGGTGTCGATGATGTATTTTCTGTAAGGGTTCTTTCCAAAGCGGTTCTTGAGCTTGCTCTTTCCTGTTCTTCTTCCGAGGAAATCCACCCACTTCTTCATCATTTCATAGTTGTCTTTAAGTATCTGCTCATCGCCGTATATTCTATACAGATTCCAGGGCACAAGAACCGCTGCATCGCCCCATCCGACAGAAGCCGAGAACATCTCTGCTATCTTGCCCGGATTTGAGTTCTTGGGGCAGATATAAGCCATCTTGCCATCAGGGTGCTGCCCAATCCTTACGTTTGCAAGCCATTTCTCATAAACTCCCCTGCAGTCCATAAGGTACGCACCGGTCCTCACAAAGACCGCCGCATCACCTGTCCAGCCGGCTCTCTCCCTTGTGGGACAATCAGTAGGAATGTCGCAGAAGTTTGACTTCATGGACCATACACTGTTTCTAAAGAGCTTATTTACTTCATCTACGCCACACTCAAAGCCTGCTGTTTCCTTCATGTCCGAATACACAGCAATGCTCTTAATCTGGATGTCTGACGGTAAGATATCACCTGTTATCTTTGCATATCTGAATCCAAACATCGAAAAATGAGGTTTAAACTCATTCCTACCCGGCTTGCAGATATAGTTTATTTCCTGCTTTATTCCACCGGATTTGTTTCTGTCTCCGGGCTGGAAATTACTGATCGTGAAGTTTCCGTTCTCATCCAGGGTTTCACCGTGGACGAGACAGATCTTCTCACCGCCCTTGGCGTTTTCTACAACAAAAGACGTATAACCTGCAAGGTTCTGTCCGAAATCAAATACGCTCTCTCCGCTCGGAGTAGTGATGAGCCTTCCTTCAAACACCTCATGCTCAGTGATAAATGGCGCCTTCTGGGCTGTCAGATTTCTTTTGTCAAAAGACATCTCCCCGGCCTTATGCCACTCACCAAAGCCCGCACCGGCATCACAAGTTTCTCCCAGTTCAAGATCCGTAAGCTTAATGGGCCCGTTTTCACAGGCATCCCAGCTGCAATCCGTGACAAGTACAGGATTCTCGGCGTCTCCTTTTCCTATTATTGCGCACAAAAATGAAATATCCTCTCCGTACAGATTTCTCACGCCGTCAATTCCGTTACATCCTCTGTACCATCCATCACCCAGCGTCACAAAGATCTCGTTTTCACCGGGCTTTAGCACTTCAGTAATCTCATATTCCTGATACTGAAGCCTTTTATCATACTCATCGCATCCCGGTGTCAGACGTGCATCCGTGATTTCCCGGCCATTTATCAGTATTTCATATAAGCCGTGTGCTGTAGCATATATGCAAACTTTCCCCTCTTTATAAGAGAATGTGGTCCTTAAATATCCTGCTCCCTTTCTCTTGTCAGGTTCTGTCACGGTTTCAGGTGATATCCACTTTGCTTTTTCAAAAATCTTAGCCGCCTCCATTTAACACCTCTGTTTTAGCGCTTTTTGATATTCATAAGAGCATTTGAAAGTGCCTTAATCTCGTCGGATTCTATATCCATTCCGCCCTGTTGCAGGAGCTTCTTAAGGGGCTGGCGGGCGATCATCTGCTGCATTGCTTCTGAAATCTCTACGCCTTCTCCCATTCCGCCTGCTGTTCTTGATGTCATTGCTGCCATCATCCTGTCGAGAATTGCTTTTCCTTCAGGTATGGCCTGAATCTCTGCCATTGTACTTGAAAGGGAGAGATATCCCTCTTTTTCCTCAGGCTCATCTTTCTTGTCAAACCAGTTTCTGACCTTTTTATCCGGCGCAAAATATGTCGGATTGGGCTCGGAAACCTTTGTTATCTCCATCTCATCCGAAAGTTCTCCGCTCACAGCCTTTATGGTATGAACTCCGCTTATGGGAACATTAAATTTAAAGACATGTTCTCCGCTTGCGCTTCCTACTTCTACGCCGTCAACAAAGAGAGTTACGGACTTTTGGTTTGAATAAACCTTAATCTCTGTGTTATCCTCGATGCGGTCGTGATATCTTTTTCCGCAAAGATGGATGAAAGGCTCATCTGACCACCATGCTTTATAAATGTAATAGGCGTCTTTCTTCTGCTTTCTGTCAAAGGTGATGACACCCTTGTGGTTTTTGCCGGGGTCTCCTGCCTCATCACGTCCTGCTGCAGCAAACTCAAACATATTCCAAAGATATGTTCCCCAGATATATGGACGGGTGCTGAACATTTCAAGCATATGCTCGTGATAAACAGCCTGATAACTCTCTGTATAATCGCCTTTTTCAGGTCTTGGAGACTGAAGCGTAATTACTGAATCTGCGCCATACTCCGTAAGTCCTATTGCCACATCGGGATGCTGATTATGGAAATCGTCAAACCACTTGTCATTGTCCTCCATCTCGCCTACATACCAGCCATAGTAGAGGTTGTAGCCGCGAATATCAGGCAGTGTTACAAGAGGTGAGTCTGTCTCAAGAAGGAACAGATTTGCCATGGCAGAATATCTGATAGGATCCATCTCGTGGACAATATCGTTTAATATCCTGTGATTCTCCAAAAGGTCTTCAGTTACGCCTTGCAGAGATATTTCATTTGAAAGTGCCCAGCACATTATCGATGCATGATTGTAATTCTGGCTTATCAGCTCTTTCATCTGGGATATGGTGTTCTCTCTTCCACTGTCCATATGTACGGTAATATATGGAATCTCAGCCCATACCACTATGCCCTTTTCATCGCAAAGATCATAGAAGTACTGATCGTGCTGATAATGTGCAAGCCTTATGGAATTGGCGCCCATTGAGAGGATGAGATCAATGTCCTCCTTGTGCATTTCTTTTGTCAGTGCATTGCCAACTCCTGCTCTGTCCTGATGCCTGGAAACGCCTCGAAGCGGATAGCTTTCTCCATTGAGGAAAAATCCTTTATGAGGATCAACATGAAACTGCCTTACTCCAAACCTGTCATAGATTCTGTCACACTCTTTTGTTCCATCCAAAAGAGTTGCTGTTATGTTGTACAAGAAGGGATCCTTGAGACCGTTCCATAAATGTGGCTCTTTTATCGTGATCTTACCACTGGCAACATATCCACAGGATGCATCCTCTGCCGGAACCACCTCAAACTCCTGCTCTGTTACACCATCTATTGATATTCTTACGCGCTCTCCGCCGCTCGTGTATGCCTTTATTTCAATTTCAGCTTCATTTCCGTTTAGTCTTGGTGTGACGTACAGTCCTTTTCCACCATAATAGTCCATGTCAAAGTGCTTTTCATCCACAACCACAAGATAAACATCCCTGTAAATGCCACCATAGAAAGTGAAATCCGCCTTTTGTGGATACACCCTTGTATTAGGCTCGTTGGAAACAGAAACTACCATCTCGTTAGAATCTGAAAGTGCATCTGTTATGTCTGCCCTGAAGCAGGAATATCCGCCGTCATGGCTCGCAACCTCACGGCCGTTTAAAACAACTTTTGCAGAGGAGTTAGCGCCTCGAAATTCCACAAACACCCGCTGTCCCTCTTCCAGTACCGGTCTTTCAAATGTCTTTTTATAAAGGCAGGTTCCTCTGTAATACTGCTCAGGCCCCGTCTGTCCATCAACAGCATTCCAGGTATGAGGAAGAGATATACTCTCGCTCTTGCCCTCTTTTTCAAATATCCAGTTATCATTCCAAAGAATTGTTGTTCGCATTTTTCACCTCTCCAGCTTTTTACTGACCCATTGCAGCCTTTTTCTTTTCGCCGATACTCTTTTGGATCTCTTCCATCTTATGGTATGTGAGCTCTGAATTCTTCATTGCCAGAAGTGTGCAGATCCATCCCACTATAGGGAATCCTATAAGAAGAATTACGGTCATGACCCTTACGCCGAAAGTAAGCGGATCACCCTGCTGGGGAGCTGTAGTTGTATATCCTATCAGTCCGATCATCAGTGTTGCTATTGTGGCACCAAGGGATGAAACTATTTTGTCAACGAAACTGTATGTAGCTGACACCGTGGCAGGCATATATTTTCCGGAGCGGTCCATCTCATAGTCAACAACATCCATTCTGAAGGCACTTGTTGCCACAGAAACAACCATCTTCATTGCGTTATTTCCAAATGTAAAGAGCACGTATGTGATTGCCATGAGAACTGCTCCGGTTGATAAGTTGCCACCGAATACTGTTCCCACAAGAGTTGTAGGTGTAAACAAAAGATATACTGCAAATGCGATATTCAGTCCTATACAGTTCTTGGTCCAGTCGATCATGACCTTTCTGCTACCCTGTTTACCTGCAATCTTCGCACCAATGATCGCAAAAATAATGGATGGAAGCATTGCAAGCGCAGACAGAATCGATGATATAGCCATTGAGCCAAGCATAATTCCGTTAAGCATTGTGGATACTACCGCTGCAGAGCCTATTGTCTGTGCCAGCTTATCAGATGTTGCAGCCATGATGAATCTCTGAAGTTCTTTATTCTCTTTGATCAGCGACAGCATGTCCTTAAAGCTTGGCTTTTCATCGGTTTCGCCATCCTTTTTGATTCCTTCGAAATTCTCTGGAATGTCATATGGAGCAATTCCTATGCATGCCAGAATGTAGAAAAAGAGCGAAACAAGTATTACTACTACATTGTAAGTTGCGAAGTATTCTGTTCCCTGAATGTTATTAAATCTTGGGAGAATCACAGCCGATGCCACAACGCTCATGATCATTGGCACCAGATATGAATACGCTGTACTCCAGACACCGATTGTAGGACGCTGTTTTGGATCATTTGTCAGAATGTTCATGTTGATCTGACCTGCTATACTTACGAATGTATAACCAATGATATAGATCACATAGCAGAGGACAAAAAATGTTATTCCCGCTGCACCCGTAAGTGACAGCTTTGCCCCTATATTGCACATCAGCGTCGTAGCAATGGCCATAAGAAGCCATCCAAACATGATTGAAAATCTTACTTTTCCAAATCTGGAATTAAATCTTTCCAGGAAAAAAGCTATCACCGGATCTGTAATACCATCCAAAAGCCTTGATCCTGTGATAATAAGTCCTGTAACTGCAACAAGAATTCCAAAGTTGGAATTTCCAATATATGTTGCACCATTCATCAGCAGATAAAATGCCATCTGCCCGGCACCTGTCATCATCGCAAGAGCGATGTGCCATGTTTTTGCCCTTTTGTAAGTTACCCCATTTTCTTCTCTTGTCAGAGATTTATTCTTTCCCATTGTTAACCCCTTTCAGTTGCATATTAATCAATGAAACATTAATCAATGAAAGCTTTCCTGTTATGGTCATAGTATCATTTAGTTCCGGGATATGTTAGAATTATTTTGTCTATTATAGTATTATTTTGCTGTTTTTTGAGGAATGAATATGGATCATGCTCTTTTTTCAACTCTTCTAAATAATCTGCTCTCAGTAGATGTAACGGATGCCACGGATATGGACATATCTCTTGAGGCCTTCGAAAAGAAATACTGCTTCAGTATCAGGATGCAGCCCATGTTTACACAGGATGCCCTTCACTATCTTCTGAGTTCATCCAAAGGAGGCATGATCTATGAGGTTATAGACCAGCTGGGTATATGTATATCTTTTTTTACCTTTGACAACAGGATTTATATTATCGGACCTTATGTAAAAGAAAAATACTCAGAACTTAAGACAGAGACCATGCTTGCCAAGAACGATAAGTCCTCCTCCAAATCACTGGCGTTTAAGCTGTATTACACAGCATTTCCCATAGTATATACAGAGCAGATAACCAGTGTGGTAAACAAATGCATAATCTCTTTTTCTCCTGCGGAGTCAGAGTATTCGTACAGAAGGCTTACGGGTTTTATCCAGGATGTATCCGAGGAAGACGACAGGACGGAGCTGTCTGAGAAGAATTACAGCGAGATCTACAGGCGATACGACCAGGAAAAACAGTTTCTCTCAATGATAAGGAACGGGGATACCAAAAACATCCTGTCCGCATTTGAAAAAATGTCCAGCCCTGAGGTCCTTTCCGTATTTTCGAAAGAGAGCCTTAACTACTATGCCTCGGGCTATGGTCTGGCAATACTTAAAGCTCTTTCCAGAAAAGCTGCGGAAGAATCAGGTCTTTCGGTCATTACAATAGATGAGATAACCCAAAAATATACCCAGCTTTCATCAGCCACAAACAACGCCGATCTTCAGACCCGCTACCAGATCGATATGATTGTTGAGTTGACAAAAGCAGTTCACAATCACAGGTTATCTCTGGACAAGTATTCTCCTTCAATTCAAAGAGTCATTGAGTACATTAGTCTCCATCTCGGGGATCACATATCAAACGAAGACCTGACAAGTGCCGCCAGTATGTCTGTTTCCCACCTCGCCAGGCTGTTCAAAAAAGAAACGGGCATGACCATGACGGAATACGCCGCTTCCATGCGCTGCAAAAAAGCTGCCAACCTCCTGAAGAAGACAACTCTTCCAATCCAGGAAATCAGCAGCTACGTCGGATACTCCGACAATAATTACTTCGTTAAAGTATTCAGAAAAAACTATGGCATGACGCCAACAGAATTCAGGAGAAATGCCTGATCCTTCATCCGATTCAGTTCTCTGACCTTATTCTCCGCTTCGGAGAGCTGCACCATTCCTTTCCTTGTTTTCATGATGCAAGTATAGTATGATTAAAAAAATCATTATGTTGTTATAACCACATTTTTAAAAATAAAGGAATACTTTTATGTCTTGGGATAAAAATATGTTAAAAGATAACATCATCTTCAACGGGATGATGCCTGAAGAAATTGACCTTGCTCTTAAAGAGCTCTCTTCTGTAGAGAAAACATATACGAAAGATTCTATAATTTTACGTGCCGGTGATATTACAGACTCTTTAGGTCTTGTCATTTCAGGAAGTGTAACAATAGAAAGCAATGATGCATGGGGAAACCGCACTCTTCTGAGCAATGTAGCAAAGGGTGGATTCTTTGCTGAGACCTATGCCCTGCTTGAGAACGAACCTCTATTAGTTGATGTCAGGGCAAATTAAAACTGCCGAATCCTCTTTTTTAAGGTCGGCAGTTTAAAAAAGCTAAAATCAAATATGAACTTATGGAGCTTTAAGCTGATATCAAATCTTCTCATGATATCAGCTAACAAAAATCTGCACTTATCCGGGAGAAGTTTTCATACATCTTCAAAGACAATCCGCGGACGTGTTATGGCTTACCTGAATTCCGTATCCCTGAAAAAGGGCAGCAACGAATTTGACATTCCTTTCGACCGCCAACAACTTGCAGATTATCTTAATCTTGAGCGCAGTGCTCTCTCAAAGGAACTTGGCAAAATGAAAAAAGACGGTCTTATCGAAGTCAGGAAAAATCATTTTAAATTGATGTCCTGAATTATTCTTTTTGATAGCCTATTACCTTTTCAAAAGCAATATCCCCGCGCTCATATTCATAGTCAGCGAGCTTTACTTCTGTAAAACTGACATTTTACAGACATTATGCGGACATTTTGCAGACATTTAAGAAATCTGCGTCTCAAATACTTCTCCTATATCACCATCAATGCATATACTTCTATCTGCAATTTCCTCTGGGCAGAATGATTCACCATAATTTAAGCAGGCATATACCGCTTTTTCATTTGCCAGCGTCATCTGCCAGAACGGATACTTTATTATTACGGGCGTATTGGCTCCAACTCCAAGTTCAAGATAAAGAACATGCAGATTTTCATGTCTTCTGATGAAATCAGAATATGCTGCGGATGCCCTATGCCATCCTTCATCTTCCACAAATGAATCATCCGCTCTCAGATTCATGGCAACATCGCTTCCATCATCCAGACACTTAGGAATCAGTTCAGTTGGTATCCTCATACTGATTTTTCCATCCTCTGGAAGTTGAAAAAAGCCAGTTTCATCCAGAATAAAACCTTGTGCTTCCATAGCTTTCATAACCCAATCTTCATTGTCATAGGTTTTCCTGACCCTCGGATCGATGCTTTGAAACAGTCCGTAATCTCCCTGGGTATAGAACAGTCTTTTCTTGTCAAAACCTGCTCTTTGAAACTGGTGATCTACATTTGTTGTAATAACAAAATAATCTTTTTCTTTAACCAACTCCAGCAACATTTCATATACAGGCTTTGGTGCTCCCATATAGCGGTTGATATAAATATTTCTAGCCCAGTAGGCCCATGAAGTTTCAGGGTCTAACCGCATCACATAAAATCCACCGGAATACATGTCATGAAAACCATACTGCTCTTCAAAATCAAAAAAGTACTTCTGAAAGCGTTCTCCGCTGTATGTAAATCCTGCAGATGTGGATAAACCTGCCCCTGCACCAATAATAATTGCATCTGCTTCATTAATCTCTTTTTTCAGTCGGCTTATCTGCTCTTCTTTGCTTCCCTTCCCATAGGACATGCTTCTAGTAAAGTATCTCACAGCATTCATTCCTTTCTCTATAGTTTCCTGATAACCATTAGGCATATCATCATATAAGTTTTTCATAAATGGCCTTATCCTCATCTTTGAAAACATTGAATATCACTCTTTCTACCTTACCAGGATTTTCGCGAAGCCATTCTGACACAGTCTTAACGGCAATCTCAGCTGCTCTTTTGTTAGGAAAATGAAATACACCTGTCGAAATACAGCAAAAAGCAACGCTCTTCAGGCCATTTTCAACACACATAGCCAAAGTGTTTCTATAGCAGTTCTCCAAATTCTTTTCCAATTCAGGAGTAAGTTTGTATTGGACAATTGGTCCCACTATATGAATAACTTTCTTTGCCGGAAGATTATACGCTTCAGTGAGCATTGGAACGGCGGTCGGCTGCTCATAATCTCTTCCGTATCTGATTCGAAGTTCATTCATCTGCCTGTTGCACTCAGCTCTTAATTGCACTCCTGCAAAAGTATGGATACAGTTATCTATGCAAGTATGCATCGGAACAAAACAACCAAGCATCTGCGAATTAGCCGCATTAACAATAGCATCCACCGAAAGTCTTGTGATATCTCCTTGCCAGATAGAAAGTCCATCCCTGATAACCGGGATGTCTGACAGATTCACCACACCCTTTTCAGCCGCTCTTTCAGTCAGATATTCATCCTGTACTTTCATGACCTCAGAAGATAATTCTTTTGGCATACGAATATTCATAAGCGACCTTAAGATTCGTCTTTTATCTTCCGTACTATTTGGAGTCTTTAAATCCTTATATTCATCAGAATCTGCCTTGAACTCTTCTACAAGATAATCAAGACGTTCTTCCTGTGTTGATTTTTTAGCCTTAGTTTCCATATTCCACGCTGCCTTCCCACGAAAAGACTTGGGGGATGTTAGTCCATCCAAGTTGGATAGTTTTAGTTACTTATTATGTAATCTTCTGTATATTAATCTGACAACCAATAATATCAGGAAAAGCGTTGCAATAGCAGTAATGATAAGGGTCTGCAATAAAAAATCAAGTCCATATCCAAGCCTTTCAAATGCATCACTTGTAAACAGACACATAAACTCTGATATTCCATAACTCATGAAAGTAAAAGAAAAAAGAAAGGCAATCGTCTTTATAAAACCATTCATAATTCTACAAAGGCAAAAGATGATAAGAGAAATAAAAAAATACAAATACAATATAAAATCGCCGTCACTAATATATATATCAAAATAATCGTATATTCCAGCAAAACAACTATAAAAATCGCATCTTATAGCAAGTTCGAAGTATATCCAGGAAAAAATAGCATATATCGCTCCTATTACTGCCGCCTTAAAAACTGTCGGTAACACATTTTTTATTTTGGTTCTCATTATAGCCTCCGTTAATAATACTGTAGTGTCTCAGACATAAAGAATTATAACAAGGCCAACATTAAAAAAACAAAAATATGATAGAAGGTAGATTATATAGGATAGACGGCAAAAAGCTATTAATTGATGTGTATATAGTATACTGCCTTTTTGTCATATTCAGAACTCTTCTATTGTTTTTATATATTAATCAATCTTTTTGATATACTCTACCGGAACTTTTGATGTAAGCCATACACCATTCTCTGATATGAAGAACTTAATCCCATCCCTATACATTCTGCCTGATGCAATCTCATAGATTACAGGTCTTCCATGGCGCTTACCAACTTTGGTCACAGTCTCAGTATCACAAGACAGATGTACGTATAGCCTGGACTTTGGTTTAAGTCCTTCAACATCAATAGATGCTACAAACTTCTCTCCAGTCCCATGATATAGAATCTCAGGCGGCTCAGCCTCTTTAAGTTCTACATCAACGTTAATGGAATGACCCTGATTAGCCCTGATCTTGGTCTTGTCTTTGTTAAAAGAATATCGCTTTTTCTCATCCTCACGAACAATTCGCTCTAACGATTCCATATCGAGCGGATGCGTCTTATTTACTCCTTCGATAAGTGCGTTCACATCCGCCCAGCCATGCTCATCAAGGGTGATGCCTATAGTCTGAGGTTTATGTCGCAGAATAAGGGCGATGTATTTACTTGTATCTTTATCATTTTTGGTCATAACAAAATCCTTAAACCTCTTACAAATCCGTTTATATATTACAATATTTTATTGACAATGTTTGGTTTTTCTATAAAAATAATATTGGAAGTATGATCTTCCATCTGGCCGACATCCGGCTTTTATCCACATAACACGCAAAATTAAATATTTATTTCAAGGAGGTGTCTATGGAAAAATATGATATCTTAAATAAAGCACGCAAAATGACAGATCCAAGTGCCAAGAAAGTCAGTATGACTATTACAACGTTAGATCCGGATGCACCGTATAAACTTACATGGGATATAACATTGGATATACCTGAGTTTGTAAGCTATTGCAAAAATTCCGGTGAATATGTATTTGACTTTCTGATCAGTTTCAGTAGTCTTCTACTGGATGTCTGTATTAACTAATATTTGGGGCAATTATTCAAATGCCTACAGCTACAATGTATATATAACACATTGGCAGTAGGCATCTTCATACTCTACAAAATCGGGATTTTTCAGATTATTCTCTCATCCTTAAGTATAGTCTTTATAAGAAGATCTATTACATAAACAATAATAAGTATTATCAGTACAAGCCATGCATATCCAATAAGATACCCGGGATTACCCAGTAATGATGCAAAATAAGATAACGGGCTCCCCGGCACAGGCCAGTTCACAAAAAAGAAATTGCAATTAAAATGCTGATCAAAAGCATATATCAAAGGTGTTGTTACCAATAGAAAAAGTATAGGCTGGTAGATATGCTTAATTGACGGCTTAACAAGACCCGTTCTTCTTAATAAAAGCGGATACAGGATCAAAGCCCCGTGCCATGCAAAGCTATATAGATTCATGAAGTTAAGAACAGGATAATATATAGTCCAGTCAGGAAAAAGAAGTGCCGCTATAGATCCTGGCATGATAAGCACATAAGCCAGTTCTCCAAAGAAATCTTTAGCCCATTTCCATGGCAGATATTCTCTAAGCAAAAATATGAATATCCCTATACTACAGACATGGAGCGGTAAGTAGGCTACAGAAAATCTGTGAACACTTATCAAAAATGCATCTTTAAACAATTCCATAAAAAGCATGACAACAGGAATAAGCTTTATTATAAACATCCTCTTCCTGCTGCCAACTTTCAAAAGATGATTGATCAGTATTAATACTATAAGTATAGTAATTACAGAACTGAAAATATGAATTTCTCCAAAAAGCGGATACCCCATCCCAGATGGAATGTCATCCTGCTGCCTCCAGAAATATTCCATATTATGCCGCGTCACTCCCAGTCGTATTTTATCGTGTCATTTCATGTATCATATAATCATCTTAAACAAATCGAATTATCTATATTTAATGTCGCCACGCAGATATTGCCCTTATATGAATTTCATACAAGTACGGAATAATAAATGTATTCAACTAAGTTTTGACTGGTCATAAACAATTACGTGATCATCTTGCTGATAGTGCTTGCCCGATTCAACCTTAAAGGGGTGCTGCTTACAAACGCCCATAAACCAGGTATAGTCTGTATCTGCATCATTCTTGTCATCTAATATTTCCTGGATAGCATCTCTTACACAGCGCATAAGTGAGATATCATCATAGTCTCTGGCATGTCCATGCAAGATTACATCTGCTTCTTTTTCCAGGAAAAGAACTTTATCAATGCCTTCAATACACTGCTCATACGGCACAGTATGAGGAAGCTGAAGCCAAAGGTGGTGATTGATGGCATCTCCTGTAAAGAGGATCCTGTCTTCTTTGAGCAAAAGAAGGATTCCGCCCGGGGTGTGGCCTGGAATATCATAAACTTCAAGAGTCTTGCCACCAAGATCGACTACATCTCCGCCTTTGATATTCTTAAAAGGCGGCATTGAAAAGCCTTCTTCCTCGCACACTTCTACAAATTCAGGATCCTTGCAGGTATCAATCGCCAGATCAAGATCGCCTGGGCTTATATATGCTTCATCAAAAAATACATTACCATAAATATGATCCGGGTGGCCGTGAGTATTTATGACCATAACAGGCTTATCTGTGATCTTTTTGATCTCATCCTTGTAATTGTGATAACCCATCATGGTGTCTATGAGAGCAGCCTTCTTGTCTCCAATTACAAGATAACCTGTGCACTCATGGTTTTCATCAAAAAGGTATAGATATGGTTTTAACTGCTTAACATATAGAGTTTTATCTTCAAACAAAGCTAACACCTCCCGGATGTTTATGCTACTGATATTCTTGTCGTATATATATTACTATATTTTATTGATAATATCTTTCTTTTCTATAAGAATGATATTGGAAGTATTCTATTTTGCATTATTCAACATTTCTACAAATCAAAAAACAGAACCTCATGGCTGTTAACCACAAGGTTCCATTATTTTACATTTCGTCCTGATTATAGTCTCTATATTATCAGCCCAATCTATTGGACCTCCATAATGGTCAGTCTCAGCCCCTTCCAGCTGTGAAAGAGATAGATGTCACAACATCATTCTCGATTTTAAATCCAAGTGTGAATCCTGAGATTATATAGTTTGCTATTATATAACCTGCATCGTCTGACTCGAAAGAAGGTGTGCCGTAAGCAGCTTTAACATCATCATAAGAATCACCTACAGAGATCCCCTTGCTGGTCTTTACATTCTCGCTGTATGTAAAGATACCGGAGAGTTCCTTGTTGTCACCTTCTCCAAAAAGCTGGATGGAAAAATCATCATATACGAGGTTGCCTAATTCATCCTCTTTATCTGTCTCACCAAGCTTGGCTAATACTTCATCTGTATCGTCATATAATGAGATCTCAATAGTTCCATTTGACAGGGTTGTATCTGCCCTTTCGTCTGTAGATTCATATGTTACAGGGGCGCTTGCATTGTCACCAGTCTCATCTTCAACCTGATCATCTGATACTACTTCAGCATTTTCGGCGTCGCTATTTGTATCGCTAGCTGTCTTTGAGCATCCAACGATAGAAAAACATACTATTGCTGATAATAAAACTGCCACTAATTTTTTCTTCATAATTGTGTCTCCAATCTCTATTGTCTTTTTTGAAGTATGATGGGTATATCGTCACAAATGAGGAGTTTACTCATAATCTTTTTAGCCAAAAAAATCTTGCAAATTACAGGTGATATAGTCTCTCTCCCTATACTTGATATATATCATAAACAGATCTGTTAGGGTCAAAACTCATTTGTGCTCACCACATCGTCCATTGTAGAGTTTCAATCATTAAGTTCCAAGTGGCTAAATGTTTAAGATTTGTTTAAGGTAAAAAATATATTCATATAAGATCATTCGAATTATATTTTTATAGTTGCATACGTACCACAAATGTGGTACACCCAAGTCATGAAAAAGGACTAAGAATGGAAAGGGGGAATAATGCAATGAAATCCACTTTTGATGAATTTATAACTGATGATCCCAAGCAAAAGGCTTTGTTCGACAAGGAATATGATGATTTCCTTCTCTCCGAGTTTATCATACAAAAAATGGAAGAAGAAAAAACATTTTCGGCAGTAACTGCATCTAGCTGCTCATGCATCACATTCATATCGTGACGATACTCACTTCCAAGCATAAATACTTTTTCATCAAATAAGGACCATCCTTTGTTGAATGGTCCTGCTCAAGCATTACTATCTCCTACTGTTTTAACACGCCGTGAGCAAGAAATCCCCCACCTCTATAGGTGGCGGGATGAATTGCGATAAACACGGCGTTTCTTGACTTTTGTATCTGATGATATTATAATATAGTTGTAAATCAGTCGTATGTATAATAAAGGTTATAAATATTATGAAATTAGATAATAATAATCATTCAGTGTTCATGCTTCGTTATCACCTTATCATGTGCGTAAAGTACCGCAATAAGGTGATAGATGACAAAATCTCAAGCCGTCTCAAAGAGATTTTTGAGAAGATTGCCCCTACGTATAACATTACGTTAGAGGAATGGAATCATGATATTGACCATGTACATATCCTATTCCGAGGACAACCTAACACAGAGATAAGTAAATTTATTAATGCGTATAAATCTGCAAGCAGCAGACTTATTAAGAAAGAGTTTCCTCAGATACGTAAATCTCTTTGGAAAGAGATGTTCTGGTCACAGAGTTTTTGTCTGCTGACCACAGGCGGCGCTACCGTAGATATTATCAAGCAATATATACAATCCCAAGGAAAGAAAGATGACAAACAGAGCCATTAAGTATAGAGCATATCCTACAACTGAACAAAGTGTTATGTTTGCCAAGACTTTCGGCTGTTGCCGCAAGGTCTATAATCTCATGCTTTCCGATAAAATTGAGAGCTACAAGTCTACAGGTAAGTTTGTTACTGTAACACCTGCCAAATACAAAAAGGATTATCTATATCTCAAGGAAGTAGACAGTCTTGCTTTAGCGAATGTACAACTAAACTTACAAAGCGCTTTCAAGAACCGCTTTAGCAAATCCCGTAAGAAAAACAACGGATTTCCTAAATTCAAATCTGCAAAACGCAGCCGTAAGTCATATACTACAAACAATCAGCATGGTACTGTTGCCATTACTGATAACAGCATTAGACTCCCTAAAATCGGTCATGTGAAGACAGTTATCCATCGTAAGCCTAATGATAGCTGGATAGTCAAATCAGCTACTGTATCACAGGAATCTGATGGAAAGTTCTATATTTCCGTATTGTTTGAGATTGCAGATAGTATAAATACCTATGTAGCAGACACGAATAACTGTATTGGTTTAGATTATGCTTCTGACGGTTTGTATGTAGATAATAATGGTAACGTTGGTACAAATCACAAATACTATCGTGAAAGCCATGATAAGCTTGCTAAATCACAACGTAGGCTGTCACGTATGCAAGGCTCCAAAAAGCATGAAATCAAATCCAATAATTACCTAAAGCAACTCCGTAAAGTAAACAAAATACATAGACATATCGCTAATCAGAGATTAGATAATCTGCATAAAATATCTACTGAGATAGCCAATCAGTACGATGTTGTATGCGTAGAATCTCTGAACATGAAATCTATGTCAAATAAAGGTTTTGGTAATGGCAAAGCTACTCTTGATAATGGATACGGTATGTTTCTGTCAATGCTTGAATATAAGTTATCAGAAAGAAACAAATATCTTGTAAAAGTAGATAAGTGGTTTCCATCATCACAGATATGTCATTGTTGTAGAAAGATACATCCTGAGATGAAAAATCTCACAATTCGCACAATGAAATGTGATTGCGGTCTTACAATAAGCCGTGACCAGAACGCTGCTATTAATATCTTACGTGAGGGATTACGTATACTAAACGAATCTTTTGCAGTAGCTTAAAAATTAAATAAACAGTAGGGGATGGAATAGCCCTAACTTATACGCCTGTGGACATTGTGTAAGACATTGAGTTGCGTATCATCGTAGCCAATGCAGTAGTGGTTGAAGCAGGAAGCTCCGACTTCAAATGCGTAGCATTAAGTCGGAGTAGTTCACTATATTGGTCTGTCAGCCTTGGCAGTCCTACCAACAAGAACATAGGAAAGCAGGAACATCACAGCCACAAACCCGATAAAATAACCGTTCCCATCCTGCGATTCCATAGTAGCAATATAATCATATGCTCCATGTAAAAGAGCCGGAATTACAACTGCAAATATCCTGCAAAGCTTTGAACCAACATTTTCGTTTCTGTAGTCAAGTCTCTTTGCAATCCCATAAAAGATTCCCATGAAAACGCCAAAGCAGGCATGCCCCGGAATTGCTGTGACAGCCCTTACTATGGCAGTTCCAAAGCCATACATCATAACATAGCTGATGTTCTCCCACAATGCAAATCCAAGGGAAACAAAAACTGCATATACAACTCCATCGTACTGGCAATTAAACTCCCAGCTGCTCCATGTCTGTCTTTTCATGCAAAAATATTTCGAGCTTTCCTCAGCAAATGCAACAATACCAAAGTAAAGGATTATGTTATATAGTGGCGATTCATACGGAACTACAAGCCCCAATATAGCAGACAATACTCGCTCCTCAACGAGTGCCAGCAGCGATGACAATATACCTGCTTTTATCAGAGTCCATATCATATATGGGCTCTCCCTCTCAAGCTTGTCTGACCTGTATACCTTTACCATCAGAAATATCGCAGGTATAACAGCTGCAGCTATAAGTATTCCGTTATAAACAAGATATGGTGCAACAATAAAATAGAACATTGTCCTTCCTCCTCTTTACAAAATCACAGTATCCATCCTGCATCAGAAATAAGAATCTAACCGCGCTTCACAGTCCTCAACTTTTCTATCGGCTTCTTCGATGGCTTCAAAGGCATCATCATCTTTCATATTCTTTTCCCTTGTAGAAAAAATGCTACTGTAAAAACAAGGCCACCCCAAATCGCTTTGGATCAGCCTTGTGATCTACTTTGCCAGTATATTCACTCTATAGTTTATATATAGAAACTATTTATTACTTATTCCTTATCTTCCTGCTCCGTTTTATCCTTCTGCCTCCTACTGTCAATCTTCTCTTTGACTTTACCTTTGATAGTCTCCTTAAGCTTTTTCTTAGCTCTTTTCCTGATAAGTTTCAAAACTATGAGGATGACTATAGGCAATAATAGGACGAGAAGCAAGGCTCCATGCTTTTTAAAGCTTTTACACTTTCTGTTTATGGCTCTTTTGATTTTTCTTTTTAGAAGATATCTCTTGATCTTTTTGGGCATATAGCACCTCTATAACTTACCTTAGTTTTCTCTACAAATTTTACTCTACGAATTTTTCTATCCCAATTTTCCTATGACTTTTTTCTATGAACAGTTACCTGAACAATTTTCCTATTGCATTCTTTTCATTGCATTTTCTATTACATTTTTCCTTTGATTCATCTACTCCGACTTATCTTAAGGATCTCATGGAGTATATCTTCCGTTGCCTTCATATCATCCTCGCAGTTCCGGCTTATCTCTATGCTGGACTGGGCAGACGCAGCGACTTCTTCGGATGTTGCCGAGAGGTTACTGATGGCGTCCATGACTTTGATATTAGCTTCAACGCATTCTTCTACGTTGTCAGAGATCTTACCGGCTCTTGTGGTAAGTTCTGATACTTTCTCAAGGATTACTTCAAACTTCTCGCCTGTTTCTGTTATGAGCTCACCTTGCTCTGTAGCAGAGTCTACGCTCTTTTGCATATTGGCAGCAGCGGTTCCTACTTTTGCCAGAAGATCATCAATGGTGCTGGAGATCTGCTCTGCAGACTGCTTGGTATTTTCAGATAGTGTTCTTATCTCATCAGCTACTACAGCGAATCCTTTACCGGCTTCACCGGCTCTTGCAGCTTCTATAGATGCATTGAGAGCAAGAAGGTTAGTCTGACCGGATATATTTAAGATTGTATCAACGATCTCTTTGACAGTGCCGGCGGATTCCTGGAGATTTGTGGTCATGACTGCGGTTTCTGAATTAATGACAGAAGTCTCCTTGGACTTGGCATTGAGTGTCTTTACAAGTTTATTGCCTTCATTGATGTTGTCTGTGACTTCACCTGCGTTCCTACGCATAGCTCTTGACTGATGTGCTATGTCTTCAAGGGAGGAGGTGATACTGGAGTTCATCTGTGTCTGAGTCTGTATAGCTTCTGCTGTATTGGTTATAGCTGTAGATATCTGGCTTGATGCTTCGGCGCTATCTGTGACCTTCTCAGCGAGAGCTTCCATGGCGGTATTGGCAACTTCGAGCTTCTCGCCTATCTGCGTGCTGATATTCCTGATAACTTCTGCATCTTCCTGCTGCTTGGCGGCAACTGCTTCTATCTCGTCTATGTTCTCAGAGTTCTGCCTGCTATTTAACCTTACATAGAATATCGCCATGAATGACAGAAGAAGTGCGAATACCGCGTCAGTTATTACAGCGAAGGTTCTATCTTCAACTTCAACAGAATATGTGAAAAACAGTGGCACGTACAGGATATTGATTGCAAGAACACCTATTGATGTTATGAAAGTAAGTCTTGTATCAGAATACAAAAGAACCAGCATTAGGAGCGCAGGACCAAATGCCCACATGTAGGTTACGTGAACTGATCCTATCATGACTACAAGGTAGCTTAGTATCATGCATGCCATCATCAGGTACTGGCCTCTTGTTCTCTTCTTATATAAGGCAAAAAATACTATCGAGGCTATCATTATGATCGCCTGCAAAGTTCCCATGACAGCGGTGTTAATAAAGCCTACTCTTTCAGAAGCATAAAGGAATGTAGCAAGAAGCTCGAAGGTCTGGATGATAAGGCCGAATTTGAATGCTAAGATGTTACTTTCATAGATGTGTTTGTCTTTCATATCCATAGTTTTCTCCATTTTTGAAATAAGTTTGAAAATGTTCCTTTTTCAAATTTCATGTGACAATTATAGATATCATCTATATATATCGTCAGTAGTTATAGATTTTATAAGATATAGAAAACGCCAAGGTAACTAATTTTTGTTAGAAACAGTTACCTTGGCCATTGTCAAGATTTATAATGATGTAGATAATATAACAAAAATCATGCAGACTTATCAGATAAACTTAACCGCTGTTCCGTAGGCCATAACTTCTGCAGCGCCCTGCATTACAGATGAAGATGTATATCTTACGCCTACTATTGCATCAGCGCCGAGGCTTTGCGCTTCATCGACCATACGCTTAGTTGCGATCTGTCTTGCTTCTACCAGCATATCCGTATAGCCCTTGATCTCGCCGCCTACAAGTGTCTTCATGCCGGCCATAAAGTCCTTACCAAAATTCTTTGACTGCACTATAGTTCCTTTTACTACTCCGAGCACTTCAAAGTTCTGTCCGGGGATTGTTTCAATACTTACGAGCTTCATCGATCTCTCCTCCATCAATTTCATTTAATCTTTGTTTTAAAGCTACAATTGTTCCAACGATCATCGCTACGAATAATAGTATTATGATCGCGATAAATCCAAAAGGTGTTTCAGGGTCAGTCATAGATGCCCAGCTTATGATTATGATCATAGCTATGAAAAAAGTAATGCTGACACATGCTGCGATAATAGGACCCCGTTTAGTTTTCTTAATATCAGTCTTATTAACATCCATAAACCTAACGCCTCCTTTCTCAAGTTTTGTCATATCCTCAAGATAGGAGTCAGCCTTCAGATCATCAAAAGTATCCTGAGCTTCCATAATCTCTTTGCACATCTGTTTCATAGTATCAAGTTCTGTCTGACGATGTGTATAATACGATATATGTCTGTCAAGACAATCTGTCATAGATACTTCTCCTGCTTCAAGCTTCCTGATCTCTTCAATAGGTACCTCTAATTTTCTCAAAAGCTTGATCTTGTTAAGAACATCTACGTCCTTAAGAGAATAGTCTCTATAGCCGTTATCTTTGTTTCGCTCCGGACTGATAAGCCCCTGCTCTTCATAGAAGCGAATATTCTTTTTAGTAATTCCTACCAGCTCTTCTACTTGATTGATCTTCATGCGTTCTCCACAGCTTCATTATTTATTTTTAACCTCATGTCGCGAGTGAAACGAGTGACTAATGGTTCAAATTGGTGGAGCTCGCGACACCAATTTGGGTTTGAAAGTGGAACACTTTCAAACTTCTATATCTTCTGAATACTTTTTATATACGATTACAGCAAGAATTGCAATCACGATCACAAGTACCAGCTCAATCATATAGGCTGAAAGATATGCTGCCATTATCACTGTGATGCAGTCTACTAGTGCATGTATCATTATTGAAAGGGCTACAAGATAGATTTTGTGCTCTTTCACAGCTTTATATACTATGTAAGACAAGCATATATGCAGCACTATAGCACATATTCTCTCAACTCCACCTAAGTAGAAGTCTAATGGGTTTGTGGTCCATAAAAGAGATATCTGCGCCATTGTCTGCTCCTTGACCTGCGGATCAAGCCCTGAAAGAGTAGCCTCAAAGGTGCCTTGATTGATCATAATAGAAGTGACCAGATTCGATATGGAAGTAAGACCCACGATGAGTATTGCCTCTATTCCTCCATGACCTACTCCATACATAAATGCATTTTGCTTGTTAAGGGCCTTTTTCTTGAACAGATTCATCGAAACGAATCGTCCAACTTCTTCGAAAATACCTGCAGCGAGTCCGCCATATACTGCCATTAAGATGAGATTGCCGGTCAGCGCCTCTCCAAAACGGTTGACCATCACATAATGAAGGAGCTGTTCTAATATAAGCGCAAACAGCACAAATGTTACTGCTCCTATCACGAACCAGATCAGCTTGGCATTCATCTTCTTAAATGCATAGATCATCAGCCCGATCGGAACTCCGATTGATACTATAAGACTAAAGCACATTCCTAAAATTGATAATGTCGATACTGTTCCCATGTCTATCCTCCTATAAGCCTTACTATTCTTTTAAGAAAATATGTATTCCAAAATCAGATTTACATTTCTTAATTAGATTTTGCATTTCTGAATCAGATTTGCATTCCTAAATTAGATTTTGTATTTCTGAATTAGATTTGCATTCCTTATCAGATTACATATTTTTCTTATAAGAACTGCGGCTTTTTTATTAAGACTTGGCCTTGCCTTTACTTGAAATATAAACCTTCCACAAGGTGGAAGGTCAATACATTTTTGGAAAAAAATAAAAAAATTTCTGTTTAATAAAAAAACGACTTAATAAAATATGACTTCTTAAATGTAAATTACAGAAACGCGCATTTACTGCGTGTTTCGTGATTCGATGAATCGGTTGGCAATAGAGCCTTCGACAAAGTCGAACTCAATTGGCTCTATTGCTGCATTTTTGAATCTATGATTCAAAAATGTATAAATTAAGGGACAGTTCCAATGACTTTGACTTCCTGTCATTTAAACTGTCCCAATAATCTTTTTTGAATATCTTTTTTGAATCAGTCTGATTCGATCAATACAAATTCAGCACTAAACTTTCCGGGGTCTGTTCCACCCCAAGGCGAAAAATCAAACTCTTTATCTGAGATGCCTTCAACAGTTATGATATAGGTCTCATCATCTTTTTTCTTGATAGTGACGTAATACGTCTCAGGATCTGATTCCCAGCTTTCCTCACATTCCATGGCTTCTTCGCTAACTCCGTCCCATGGTATGCTAAGAGACAAAGCCGCCGGTGAATCATCATCTACATAGAAGCTGAAATGGCTTCCCATATAATAAGCCGGACTAAAACTCACATAAGCATCACCATATTGATATTGGAAATCCTGAGTCCATATGGAATCATCTTTTATCCCGTTAAAAGCTTCTGCGCCGCCGACATTATAAAGAACATAGTAGTCAACAGGAAGCTTTTCTATACCATCCATCCTTACATCTACCCAAGACAGACATTCCTCTGTCATGGCAGAAAGTAATGCTCCGGGAAGGTATATAAGGAACTCATCAGCATCATCAAATCCATAAGGCTCGGTATATATATATCTGGTATCATCTTCTATCTCTGTGGTTCCGACTTTGTCAGCGTCTCTAAGGGTGAGTTCTAAGAGCTTTGTAGTATATATATACTCATCATCTGTAGGCTGTGGTACATCGAACTTACCTGTGAAATCACAGACATACATCGTGCCATTGGGATATCCTTCTCCCGTATCGCCCATATCAGAATCATAATAAGATCCGTCAAAAGAGCCGTCTTCAGAGATCGTTATATCTGTGCTCCATCCGCCTGCACCACTGGAAAAATAGAAAAAATCCGGCATTATAGCAAAGAGATTTTTGTCTTCCGTATCGGAATCTGACTTGCTATCTTTACTATCTTTACTATCTTTACTGTCTATATCTTTATTATCCTTGCTGTTCTTATCAGCTTTGTCGGTGCCATCTTCTTGATCTGTAGACGATATATCTGAAGATGTAGATGATAGCGGGGATTTAGAATCATCTATCTCACTATCATTTTGCGCCTGATCATCTGCCACAGATCCAGTATCTTGTGACAGCTCTTCATTAGACGCAGATACATCCTGGCTGCCTTCCTTATCTCCAAGTGATATGTCAGCGCAGCCTGTTACTAGAAACGAGCATAATAGAAGTGATAAAAGTCTTTTACCTAATCTTGTCTGGTTTGATCTTTTTATCATAATAATAATCTCCTTGTTTCATTCACAAAAACGACATGGGCCAAAAGAATGTGACAGATGTTTTTTTCACCTCTGATTATTGTATATATTATTGATTATTTCAAGTTTCTTTGGATTCAAAAATCCCGGCAAGGCGATTACCAATTCACCTTGCCGGGAATTAATTATAATCAACTCAATTGATCTATTATTACTAGTTCATCAGATCATAAAAACTGTTCTTATGAATATGAATCAGCTTTTTTCTTCTGAATAAATCTGATTATTCCTGCAATTATCAAACAAATAGATCCTAATAGAAGAAAATAATAGCCTGGCCCCTTATCAATCATAGCCGCTGCAAGTGCACCAAACTCATCATCGCCAGTAGCCTCACTAAATTGCGCGTTCTCTACAAAGAATATAATCATCGCAACTGCACCTGCGATAATAGTAGCAATATCTATCCCAAGCAAAGAAAAAACAATTCCGGCAATAGCAACAATAATGACTATAATTCCATCAGGTCCATCCATTAAACTGGCACTTAATGATGATCCAAAGACATCCACACTTACAAATGGCAGAAAAGATGATAGAAGAAGTACTACACTTGCAATAATTCCAAAAATGTTCATTTTGGATTTATTAATTATTCCAGGAAATGTCAATTGACTATTGGGACTATTCGCTGGACTGCTCGCTTTTCTGACAGTTGCTCCGCAATTAGGACAAAAAGTTGCCCCCTCGGGTATCTCTTTACCGCATGATGGACAGAACATAAAAGTACCTCCTTCAACAAAAGTATAAGTAATCTATCCCCCAACTTACAGGTAAACTAATTGTCCTCTGTATTAAAATCAGCACAACTTAATGTGCTGATCTCAAACGGATAATATTCGCAGATGCATTATCGTTATTTCGTCATTTCTATTAAGAATATTACTCCTGTTATCAATGTCATGTCAATTATAACTAAAGAAGGCCATAAACATCCGTCAGTTACGTGCAGCTAAGCTCTGAAAAATCCACCCCTTCATCCGTCGTAACACCAACGTACATCTTGTCCGTTGATCGTCCTATTGAGATATAATGATCTACCACATACTTCGCAGTAAATGGCATCGGAAGATCTGACACCTTGTCAATAGGAAACCATTTGCTTATTCCTTCATTAGATTTAAGTTCAGCATTAAAATTATCCTTTAATCTAGCGAAATAATAATAGTTCTGCCTTATCTCACCTTTGGTATATCTAAGAGTGACATATCTCAGTGTTAACCCTTCGATATCATCCTCCTTAAGACCAAGTTCCTCCCCCATCTCTCTAATAATGCATGCCTTAGGATCATTAAGCTCATTCTCCTCAAAGTGCCCACCAGCCGATCCGGTCCACACATCATTAACAACTCTACCGCCTTGCCTGAATAAAAGAAGCACCTTATCCCCTTTAAACAAATATATCGCTGTCATATTCCTCAATCTACTACACACAATTCCAACTCCTCCATTTATAGAATGCATTTAATACATTTAATATACTAGCATAATTTAGATATTATAACTATCTGAAACTAATCATATCCTACTATGTAAATTATATTGGCATTTAGTATAAAAACTTGTCATGTTGACTTTTATATACAAAAATATCCGGTAAAGTTATCTGTCACCTTACCGGATACTCTTATAGTAATAATATTGTTATTAATGGTCCCTTAACTTATACAGGTTCCCAAGAGTCCTAATTCTTCTTGAACTATAGATAGAAGCACGGGATCAAATACTTCATCTGTATCGCAGCACTTGGGGATATAACTGCACTTACTTAATGGAGCATCTAATAGTGTCTTGGCCCAGGTACAGGCAAGTGCATATCTTCCATACAAAAAGTGCATATGGAAGCCGTCTCTGCAGATAGATTTACCGCCCTTAGATACATCAAACTCAGGGTGCTTTCTGATATTCTGTATCACATCACCGCAAGGAATAAGTCCTATGCCATACTTGTCTGTTATCATATAATAATTAGCTCTGGAGCGCTTATACATATGAATCTGATCATTGTTGTATCTTATGAAACATCCATGATCACTGTCTATCTCGTATGCCCAGGTCTGCTGCATGAATATCTGCGCGTCCGGAACTTCTTTTTTCAAATAATCTATAAGAAGTCCTGTAAATGGCTCATAGGTATCGAGCCAGCCGCTATCATGACTAGCCTGCTGAGTTACGATATAATCCCATGGCTTTGAATGAAGGATCTCCTGGATGCTCACGTATCTGTCGGTCTCGATACCATTTTCCTGATACTGATATGCCTTCTCATTTCTCGTGATATTACTCCAATGGCGCTCCAACGAGCATCCTCCGATATAGAGATTGACAACATGAACATCTATATCCATACTCTGACATATATCATGCAAATAGGCTGTAGCGTCCCTTGAAAAACTATTCCCGATTGCAAGAATGTACTTCATATGATTCCTCCCGGTAAGTTTATGAATTAAGGTCTATAAGAATTCAGCTCTTTATGTATAAAGTTCTTTATGTATTCAGTTCCTTTATACATTCAGTCCTTTTATACATTCAGTTCCTTATACATTCAGTTCTTTATTAATTCAGAACTTTATTAATTAAGCTCTTCAAGTGCTTCGTTAAGCTCCTGTGTACCTTCAAGTACAAATCTTCCGTCCTTGATGATTGTCTTCTGATATCCGTTCTTACCGTATACTGTGATCTCTCCCAGCTCATTATATGGAACAGTAATATCTGTATGGCAGCCAAAATATGCCTTCTCAGGATCGTCTTTTCTAAGAGAACTTACTTCGTTATCTCTTGCTATTATCTCTTTGCCGTCAGGATTGAATACTGCATGGTCTTCGCTGTGTGAATAGCATGTATCACCAAATGCAAAGTGAGGTCCTGTCTTTTCTGCAATGAGGATTGGAAGCTTAGCCTGGATATCATGCTTAATGCCCATTACATATGCAACAGTGTTAGTTCCGATAGCGAACTCGCCCATAGCAAGAGTCTCATGATTTTTCATGATCTCGTCATCTACAAGCTTTTTGCCATCAGCAGGGTTTTCGAAATTACCGCATGAATAGTCTGTAACCATACCATCTTTTACTGTGAATGAAAGGTCGGTATATTTAAGGCCGTTTATGAAGACTTCTTTGACATGAAGAAGACCATTTGTTCCCTTAAGTACAGGAGATGTGAAAACTTCACCAAGAGGGATATTAACGTCATCAAGGCAGTTCTCGAAATTGGTCTCATTCTCAGGATTCTTGAGCTCATGGAATGAAACTGTAAGCTCTGTCTTGTTGCCGTTCATACCTTTGATAACAGCATGATCACCAAGGTCAAGAGCATCGATAATAGCCTGCTGGATCTTCTGATATTTTTCTCTGGGAAGAGTATTGACCTTAACTGTATCTGCAAATATCTGCTCGAACCTATCACCAATCTCAGGAACAGGATAAGCTATTATTGCAAAGCTTCTCTCTTCGCCTGGAAGGAACTGTGTGCGAAGAAGCGCGGCTTTATTTATAAGTGATGCATAAAGAGGTCTTTGTTTTTCATCAAATGCAGGTGCATCCTTCTTTCTGACAGGCGCAAAGTCTCTCTCTCCAAAGATTTCGATAGCAGCAGGTCCGCCGTGAGATCTAACCTTGTCTTTGATACTCTCATAAGCCTTACGGAAAGCAGAAAGATATGTATCAACGAAAGCTTCATCAAGGTAAAGTGCCATATCCTGTTTGTGATCAAAATCGCTCTGCTTGTTCTCAGCTCCGGACGTTACGAGGAATGTGCTTGCAAGTCCCATTTCTTTAAACTGCTCGGCAGCAGTCTTTACCATCTTTTCAAATCCAACGTTATAGTAGATGCAAACTGACTTTTTCTTGTCAAAATCTACGCCCATAACTTCAAAACCTTTGCGGTAACCCTTAGTAAGGGTGCCAGCCATGGCTGTAAGATCTGAATCAGGAAGAGAATCGATGAACTTAGCTGTTCTTATCTCATTATCAGAAACAGGAAGACCGTATAAATACAGGAATCTGTAATCGCCGGGCTTAACCTTATTTAAGATTTCTGTAACCTTATGATTATCAGGATCATACTGTCTATGGATTGCTTCCATAGCGATAAGATCAATGTACTTGGTCTGATGATCTTTAATTGCCTTCTTCCATGCGTCTACATCTGCGCCTTCTTTATAAAGGTTGTATATCTCAAGGAAAAGCTCTATAGCTATTACATATCTCTCTTTCCTGTTATTAAAGATGTGTGTATTTCCAAATACAAGCTTTTCTGCAAGTAAAGCGATGATCTGGCCCTTATCTCCATACACATTTGCTGCCTTAGTAGGATTTACAAAAGAGTCCTCATAGTTTGCCTCAAGCTTCCAGTTATAAAGCTCATCATTATTTGCCTTCATTGCAGCTTCGTCAAGTTCATAAAATGATCCATCTGTAAGCTTATCATATGTTTCAAGCTGAAGAGTTACAAGCTTTGCTGCCTGGGCAAAAAAGCTGTCTTCCTTCTCAGATGTGAGAATTCCGGCTATTTCGTCCTTGACCTTAGTAAGGCGGTCGTTAAGTTCTTTGATATCTGCTTCGTTATTCATTTTCTTTATCCGGCTAATGCCTTGTCCTTTCATTTATTATTTACTAAATTTCCCACTTGGACTGCCTGCCCCTGTTAAGTCTTTGGGGATACCATCCCGTCCAAGTTGAAAGTTTTAGTTATTTATATTCATTATGTATATCTAACATCACATTAGACAATGATAACACAATAGTGCTTTAAATAACAGCAGCCCCTTCAATATTTTATAAATAATTTAGGCATAAAAATATAGGGGACTGATAATTCAATCCCCTATCTATGCGATATTATAAAAATAATTCCGTGAATTCTTTTCTTCCGGGAACCCAGGCTTTTTCATATATGCTTCTGAAGTGGTTCTTGACTGTCTGTTCTGAAATTCCAAGCATATATGCTATTCTTCGATTAGTTAGACCTGATACCTTCAGATACCCAAGTTCAAGTTCTCTTCTTGTAAGCCCGAATTTCCCTGCAATCTGAAGATATCGTTCTTTGGAAATATCATGATCATTCATCTTCAAGATCCATTTCTTCATTCATCTTGCGCTCAGCATTTAGTCTAAGCGGCAAAAGGAAAAACTCGATAATAACAGCATATAGTCCCGAGATCATGCATACAGCAAGATTAGGGCCAATAACTTCAAGATTATTGATCTGTCCTAAGATCATTATAGCAGATACGATTATTGCCAAAAGCGCTCCAAAAACAGTCAGTTTCTGTGCTGCGTCAACGGCTTCTATAATGTTCTTTAGTTCCAAAAGCCTGTATTTTCTTATCCCCACTGAAAAGGCTTTTAAAAAATCCTTCCATTCTCTCATAATGATAAGCCCTGGAATCAGGATCATAATGATAAGGATAAACGACGGAAGATCAACAAACCATAGTGCAGCTGATATTCCAAAACTACTTCCCAAAACAAGAATAGCAAATACCAGTATCAAAAGTACCAGTTGTCCCAAAAGGACCAAACGGATATTCTTCATAGAAGGCCTCCTTTGCAGATAAAAAAGCGGCTGTTTACACTAGTTCTAATATGACAATATCATAGATTAAGCTGTAATAATATAGTACCTTTTTGATCATAAGATGTTTAATATAACTAAAATATAAACTCATAATCCCCATTAATCGCCGCATCTGCTTGAAACTGGCAACTTGTCAGTATTTTCCTATGATGTTATCATTAGGTTAACACACAAGGTAGTTTATAAGCTTACTATGAATCACGCTAAGGTACAGGAGAAGGTAGGTGATATTATGGGTGGAAAGGTATTGGATTTACCTGAGATAAGACTCTTCCACGAAGCTAAGAATCTTGGACTCGCTGAAGGCGAAGAAGAGAGAAAAAAGCTTGCTGATGAAAATGAGAAGCTATCCGATGAAAATGAAAAGCTTTCTGATGAAAAAGAAAAGCTTGCTAATAAAAATGAGAAGCTCTCCAATGAAAATGAAAAGCTTTCTGATGAAAAAGAAAAGCTTGCTAATAAAAATGAGAAGCTCTCCAATGAGATTGAATTGCTCCGAAAAGAGCTTGAACGATTGAAGAATAATAACAAGTAAATGTCAAAAAACTCCCGGTACAATGTCTATCATTATACCGGGAGCTTTTTGACAATTTGATTCATTTTGTCACTAACAATATTTTCTTTGACTCTTCGACTTATATTATGTACTCAAGCTTATCTGCAAAGTGCCCCAAAAACTTAATTGCTCTTGGATCTTTTGGGTTCTTAAGGACTTCTCTTGCACTACCCTCTTCAACTATGATGCCGTCTGCTATAAGTATCACTCTGTCGGCAACATCCAGTGCGAACTCAAGTTCGTGAGTTACTATAACCGAGGTTATCCTCTGCTTGGATATCTCTTTTATGATGCCGAGTATTCCTTGAACTCTTTCGGGATCCAACGCACTTGTAGGTTCATCGAATAGTATCACGTCTGGTTTTAGTGCTAAGGCTCTGGCGATGCCTACTCTTTGCTGCTGGCCTCCTGACAACTGGGCAGGATAATGGTCTTTCCATTCTGTAAGGCCTACTTTTTCCAGTTGCTTCAAAGCTTCTTCTGTTGCATCCTTCTTGCTGTAGCCTTTTCCTTTTATAAGTGGAAGGGTGATATTCTGGATGGCAGTTTTGTTCTCATAGAGACTGAAGTTCTGGAATACCATTGCAGTGCTTTTTCTTATATTTGATATATCCTGTTTGGAAAGTGCAGCATAGTCATAGGTCTTACCTGCAAGTGTAAGGCTTCCGCTATCAGGTTTTTCCAGAAGGTTGATGCATCTTAAGGTTGTTGACTTACCGGATCCGGAAGGCCCGATTATAGCCACAGTTTCGCCCTTATTAACATCAAAGCTTATATCATTAAGTATTACCTTGTCTCCAAAAGACTTGTTAAGATTTCTGACTTTGAGCATGAGTTAACCTCTCTAGTTCGCCTCTACTGCGTGAACATTTAATTTACTTTCAACATATTTCTGCAGATATGTCAGCGCTGTACTGAATATGAGATATACGACTGCAACCTCTATATACAGAGCCAGCGGCTCATAAGTAACTGCAACGATTCTCTGGGTCGCCATGAACATCTCCGTGATAGTTATGTTGGCAGCAAGGGAAGTGTCCTTGACCAGTGATATAAATGTATTGAAAAGTGCCGGTACGCAGTTCTTGATAGCCTGCGGTAATACTATGTGATACATTGCCTGCCCCAGTGATAATCCGCATGCTACTGCTCCTTCTGTCTGACTTTTTGGAATTGACAGTATCGAACCTCTTATGGTCTCTGATGCATAAGCTCCAACGTTTAAGGAAAATGCGATGATAGCTGACGGGAATGCATCCAGCCTTACTCCTACGTTTGGAAGTCCATAAAATATTATGAACAGCTGCACCAGCATAGGGGTTCCACGAAATACCCATACGTAGAATCTGAATATCTCAGACAATACCTTGATCTTCATAGCTCTCGTAACAGCTACGATGATTGCTATCACCATCCCTATAGCAAAAGACAATAAAGTTAGAGGAATAGTATAGGTTATACCCGGAAGGAGTATTTTAGGTATTGAGTTTATTATTATATCCCACAGTCTTGAATTCATTGGTTAATCCTAACATTGCCTTATTTCATTAATCGTATTATCAGTAGCTAACACTTTATCTTGTATTACATTAAATACTATTTTTATAGAATACATTATTTTTCTATAGTGATGTCTTCACCAAAATACTTAACTGACAGTTCTGCAAGTGTGCCATCTGCTCGAAGCTCCTCAAGTGCCTTATTGATAGCTTCCTGAAGGGCTGTATCCTCTTGTCTTATAAGGATAGCTGACTGAGTGGAATCCTGTGATGTAGCTACGATTTTGACATTGGCATCAGGCTGATTGGCTTTAAAATCAAGGAATGTAACATTGTCATTAACTGTAGCATCTGCTCTTCCTTGGATCACAAGCTGGATAGACTCGCTGAATCCGCTTGTAGAAACGATATTGCCGCCATAGCTCTGCGCAACTTCTGCCCAGTTACTTGTAACAGTTAGCGCAACGTCCTTGCCATCAAGGTCTTCGAAACTGCTTATATCTTCGTTATCTCCACTTACGATAACTGCTCCGTATACATATGTGTATGGTGTAGAAAAAAGATACTTCTCCTGTCTTTCTGGTGTTATACTAACCTGATTGGCTATAGCATCATATTTCTGAGCATCAAGACCTGCGATTATGCCATCCCACTGAGTTTCAGTAAATCTTGCTTCTACGCCAAGTTTCTCTGCAACCTTCTGTGCTACCTCAACATCAAAACCTACAAGATTATTGTCATCATCATGATAAGAATATGGTGCATAAGTTCCTTCTGTTGCAAATGTAATATATCCCTGCTCTAAGATCTTGTCATATGTTGTAGACTGACCATCTGATGTATCCTGATTATCTGCTGATGAGTTTTGAGTATTGGCAGATTCGTTCTGCGATTGGGCTGCCTTGCTTGAGCATGATGTAAGCCCTCCGATTCCAAGTGCTGCAATTAGTAATAGCGATGTTAATCTCTTCATAATATTTTCCTCCTGCTTTTGTATCTGATTGACTTGATAGCTATCATAATTCTTATTTCCTACTTATTCAATAGGATTTGTTATAATTAATTCCTATAACCGGTTCTAGCAAAAACGATACCCCCTACTAAGTCCTAAATCTATGAATAGCTTTAACCAGCTACAAATTTCAGCCCCGCACTACGTACTTCTTTGCTTATGCCCTACGAGTCATAATATTGCATATAAAAAAGCCACTAACGCAGTTTCCTACATTAGTAGCTTTCCTATATTAAGAGCAATACGTCTTAAGTTTATTTATGTTCCGAAATAACATTGCCTTGTATTTTATCCGGCAAAACATAAGTTCTCGAACAGATCATTCATCTCAGTTCCATTAATACTTCTAGGATATGAGGTAGAGCTGAATGTAAATCGCACGATACTGCCATCCTCTAACTTACAGTCAATGAACTTATCACCATCTGTGCGATAAGGTATGACTACAGTTCCTGTAGCAACCGTTGTTTTATCAGTTACTGCTCCGTTTTCATCGACTATTTCTGCATCTATATCTGCTTTGGTCTTTATATCAGCTCCTTCGAAGCTGCATACCCAGCTGATTGTCTGGAAGTCTCCGCAGAATGTCGGAAGTCCGTCATCTCCAACCTTGTACTTGCCATAAATTCATATTCGATTTCGAGCAAGCTCGAATCGAAATGACTTTTAACACTTATGTCATATTATTTTGTACGCACTACTCTCTTACTCTGACTTATCGCTCCTACAGGACACACCAGTGAGCATAGCTGACAGCCAACGCACTTGCCACCGTTTAGTCTCACACTCCGGTTCTCTTCCGAATATACAAGTGCCTGATGACCTCCATCACGGCAGCTTATATAGCATCTTCCGCAGCCGATGCACTTATCCTGATCTATTATCGGAAAAACAATTGTGTCTCTTTCCACTTCGTCATTTTCTTTGATTGAGTCTGTCGCAGCGCCTATAAGCTGACTTACAGATGTATAGCCGCGCTGTGCCATATATATCTTAAGTCCTGATATAAGATCATCAATGATGCGATAGCCGTATTCCATTACAGCTGTTGTAACCTGAAGACTACCTGCTCCAAGCAGGATAAACTCCAGACCGTCGCGCCAGGTCTCTATTCCGCCCATTCCGCTTATATGATGCCCCTTGATTTCAGGACATGTCGCCATCTCTGATATAAATCGAAGTGCTATAGGTTTAACAGCTACTCCTGAATATCCGCCAAGCATGGAACTTCCATGGACTGCCGGCAGAGCTACCAGCGTGTCTATATTTACTCCTGTGATAGATTTTATAGTATTGATAGCAGCGATACCATTGGCGCCGCCTCTTATAGCAGCTATGGCAGGTACTCTCATATCAGTAATATTGGGAGTCATCTTGGCAAGAATAGGCAAGTGCGTTCCTCTTCTTGTGGCTCTTGTATATCTTTCCACAGTATCAGGATCCTGACCCACATCAGAGCCTGTCCCCTTGGCTTCCATATTAGGACATGAGAAGTTGCACTCGATCACATCAGCTCCTGCATCAGTACATTTTCTTGCAAGATATTCCCATTCCTCTTCGTCCCTACCCATAATGGATGCAATTATAACTTTATCAGGGAACTTCTCCTTAAGCTTTTTAAATACTTCCATGTTCTCTTCTACGCTATGATCAGAGAGCTGCTCTATGTTCTTAAATCCATAGAACTTGCCTGTTGCTGTCTTTACAGCAGAAAACCTGGGAGAAGCTTCATGTATATCCATCATGCAGACAGTCTTAAAAGCAGCGCCTGCCCAGCCCATCTCAAAAGCTCTTTCACACATTTCATAGTTGCTGGCTACTACTGATGATGACAAAAGGAAGGGATTTTCAAGCTTCACGCCGCATATATCCGTCGATATGTCTACACTATCAAGAGCTTTAAGTCCTCCAATTTCTGAAAGATTTTCTAATTTCTTCTTTTCATCCTGAAGACCTTTTAATATAAGTGGGATATCAACCTTCCTGGGACAGGAATAGATAAGCTCGCGAGAGTCTCTTTCGGAATAATCATCCGGAAGAAGGCTTGCTGCAAGAATTGCATTATCAAAATACATTGCTCGTATGATCCTGGCAATGTCTATTTTTTTAGTATAGTCTCTACTATTTTCTCCTATACCACAAGACTTAGAGCAGGGAGCATCATGACACAAACTGCATTTGGCGATTTCACTTTTGATCCTGTAATCCATATACGAACCTCCGTATATAAACATAGACTATCTGGTGACTGGCTTTCTCTGTAGTTTTTTCTGTATTTTTTCTGTAGTTTCTCTATAATGTCTCCACAATTTTCTGCTATATCTTTCGGCAAAAAACACAACAATCCTCACAATATATCGTAGCATATAATGTGAGGATTATATAGAGAGTTATATTTTCTTGATATGTTTGGCAAGTGCAAAGTTTCAGTTAGTTACTCTTCTACTACAACGCTTGCGATATACTCTGTATCTTCAGGGCATGCTATAGCCGGATCATTAAGTACAAGCTTTGAATCTACTCCGTGGTCCTTTAGACTTGTCATAAAGTGACAGATTGCAATTCCAAGGTCTATCTTCTGAAGGTCTCCTGTACTTGGATTTATATATCCTTTGTCTTTTTTCTCATAGAAATGATATATATTGCCCTGTCTTACTATTCTCCATGGCTGCTTGTTAACAGCTGACGGAGCCCATCTGACATGTTCAAGTGCAAGTCTTACTTCATCACTTGTTTCTCCCATAGCTTTATCGAACTCGTCCTGGAAGAAGAGTTTTGATGCATCCTTTCTGGAATCGGCCTTGATACCTGTTCTCATGAGATTCTCCTTGATGGATCTCTTATCTGCAGGAATACCGATTGGTGTCACACAGGGCATCATCTCACCATCTTTAAGACCAGCTGCCTGCTCGAATATCTCTCTTTTCATGGTTCCGCCTATCATGACAGTACCTATTCCAAGAGCCTTGGCACACAGCATCATAAGTTCAAATGAATATCCATATGCTTCTTCAGCATGCTCTATCTTTGGAACAGTGGCTATAACATACGCCTCTTCGCCTGCTATTACCGGACTTGAAAGTCCATTAGCATCCTTATCAAATATTTCGAACTTAACAGGAATATCATAAGGATTCTTTATATCCTTGATGAATTCTTTAAAAGTGCTTAGTTTATCAGAATCTATCTTCTGATTTGCATTAAATGTTCTTACACTCTTTCTTTCAAGCATGTACTGGGATAATTTCATGATTTTTGTCGCCTTTCTTTATCATTAGGTATTTTTACTATTTGGAAATCTTTATGTTAATGATCATTCAAAGCCTGTTCTTTTCTGACTTTGGCACGTTATATTTTGCACAATTCATTTTATCATACAAGCCATTATTATTTATATATATATTTGAAAAAATTTAATTAAAAAAGAATAAAACAAAGAGATGATAAAAAATTTACCGAAATGATTTATATATTGTCTAGCCTTGTAAAGGCTTGAGGGATGTTGATCTGCCCAAGTGAAAATTTTGAATCGTTTTATTAATACTGTTAATATTTTACGCGTATTAATGTTGGATTCTTGCGGACCGATATAGATAAAGATGATCTCACTTTATATATCTTTTGTGAGTAAAAAACGACTACTATTCATATTGGTGGATCTCAAAGCACCAGTCAAGTTCAAGAATGAAACATGTTCAAGTTTTTCATATCCAGGAGGATATCATATGAAAACAAAGAAACGTGGTAGTATTAAAACCCAGCTGATTGTTACTATGCTACTTCTAAGCAGCATTCCTCTTCTGATCGCAATAGTTATCAGCTCCTTGTCTTCCATCAACATGGCAACCGATAATCAGGAGACTATTGCTACTGAAAAATCCAAAGTCATCTCATCAGACATAGAAACTTTAATTGCTCAGAACCAGGCTATGCTTAGGACTGTCGCATCATCATCGGATGTAATACAGTTTCTGGAAGATCCAACCAATGAAGCTGTTAAAAAAAACGCATCCTATACTATGAAAACTGCAGATGCCAATGTTAACGATGGCAACTACATAAGACTTGTCGACAATACCGGGCAGCAGATCTTCAGAAGTGATGATGGCGAGCTAATCACTGTAGATACAAGAGAATACTTCACTCAAGCAATGGCCGGCAATGAATATGTATCTGAAGTTATTGAAAGCAAGACATCAGGCGCCTTTATCATAGTTCTGTCTGTTCCTGTTAAGAATGCTTCCGGACAGGTTATCGGTATCATCCATAGGAACTATGATCTTCTTTTCCTTGAAGATATTCTCAGTAAAACTGCTGATGATATCACTGTAATCAATATTGTGGACCGTGAAGGATTCCTTATAGAAGGTTCGACTACTGATGTATCTGTAGAAACAGGTAGACCTGACTACAGTAGTTCTGCACTTGTTAAAAAAGCTCTTGCAGGAGAGACAGGATGCAGCATTTCTGATTATACAGGTCATAAATCTATCGTAGCATATACCAGAAATGATCTAACCGGATGGGGTATCATTACTGAAGTTGATTATCAGGGAGCTATGAGAGCTTCGTATATCACTATCAATCTGATAATCGGTTTTGGAGCTGTAATTCTTATTATAGCAGCTATCCTTGGATATAATATCGCCAAATCTTTTGCTGTGCCTATTGCAGCAACAAGTGCTCTTGCCGGTGAACTTGCAGGTGGCAATCTTGCAGCAGACGATGTTAAGGTCAAGTCCAACAATGAGATTGCTGAAATGGCCGATGCCGTTAACGATATGAGATCAAGACTCAGCGATGTCATGAAGAGTACCAAAGCATCTTCCAAAGATGTTGATAATGAGAGTATCAGCCTTTCAGATTCTGCATCTCAGGCTTCCGAAGCAGCAAGCCAGGTATCTCATGCTATCGATGAGATATCAAGAGGCGCAGTATCCCAGGCAGAAAGCGTTCAGACCGCTGCCGGCAATGCTACATCCATTGGAGATGATATAGACATCATCTCCGGCAACGTAGAACAGCTCAACGAGTACTCTTCAGACATGAGAGATTCCTGCAACAAGGCAATGGATACTCTCAGTCAGCTTATAAAGCAAAGCGAAGAAGTTACCCAGTCCGTTAAAGATATAGGCGAGACAATCGAATCCACCAACACTTCTGCCAAGCAAATCTCTGAATTCACGGAAGCCATATCAAGTATTGCATCCCAGACCAATCTCTTGTCCCTCAACGCTTCTATCGAAGCTGCAAGAGCAGGTGATGCCGGTAAAGGATTTGCAGTTGTTGCTCAAGAGATCTCCTCCCTTGCAGAAGAAAGTAATAAGTCTGCCAATATGATCAAAGAGATCGTTGATACACTGCTTCAGAATTCTGCGCAGTCTGTTGATGTAATGGTCAAACTCAACGAGAACTTTGGCAAGCAGTCTGAGCAGCTTTCTACTACTAAGGAAAACATGGAATCCATGGTAGACAGTGTATCTAATGTTGCTCAGAGCTCCAACCAAATTGCTGAGAAGGTTGATTCTCTTAACGCTGCCAAGAACGAGCTCACACATATTATTACAGATCTGTCAGCTATATCAGAAGAAAATGCTGCTTCGACTCAGGAGACCAACGCCTCTATGGAAGAGCTAAACGCTACATTCCAGCTTATCAGCGATTCTGCTAAAAAGCTTCAAAATCTCGCTGAATCTCTTGGACAGAATATCAGCTACTTCCAGGTATGATGTTATGATATACTTATCCTGCTTTTCTATATCATAGAAAAATGTGTTAGATATTGAACTGTGCTACTAAAAAGGATAAATAAAACGCTATGAATGTTAATAAAGAAGCTTGTACCTGCAAGAATATCAAATATAAAGATATCATAGATCTGGTATTGTCCGGCGTGACAAATGTAAATGACGTACAGGATAAGCTCCGATACGGAACCGGCTGCGGCAAATGCGTTGAATTCATTGAATTTTTGATAAGTGATGTCGCGGCTCACCCGGATAATTACAAGTAAGCAGATCAAAAAGCTTCGCACTTATCAAACATACGATCAATCAAACAAAGATCCTGTAAGCGGCTAGTATAGCTGCCTACAGGATCTTACTACTTCATGATATATAATATCAAAATAGAATATATATTACTTTACTCAAATCTTTTATAAAATACCGTTCAGGAAAATGATTATTATCAGTATAGGAAGTACTATTCTGAAGTAGTGTTTGAGGAATGTCGGCATCTTAATGCCCTCTCCTGTATTAACCTCTTCCTGATACTTCTCAAATCCCCATCCCCACTTAGTAACACAGAATATAAGGAATATAAGCGCTCCTAAAGGAAGGAAGATATTACTAACCATAAAGTCCTCAGAATCAAGGATATCCTTGGTTCCTATGATCGTCACATCCTTAAGAAGGTTATATCCAAGAGCACATGGTGTGCAGGTTATAAGAAGAATGATATAGTTTATAAGTGAAGATTTCTTCCTTGACCAACCAAAATTATCAATTCCTACTGCAATAATGTTCTCAAATACAGCGATAACTGTTGAAAAGCTTGCAAATGTCATGAATACGAAGAACAGAGTCCCCCATATCCTTCCCAAATTCATATGAATGAATATCTCTGGAAGTGTTATAAAAATAAGCGAAGGTCCTGCTGTTGTCTCGATACCATATGAGAAGCATGCAGGGAATATGATAAGTCCTGCAAGTATAGCTATAAGTGTATCAAGGGCGCTTATCCTTACTGCTTCTCCCACAAGTCCCTTGTCCTTGTGCATATAGCTTCCGAATATCTCCATGGAAGCTGCTCCCAGCGATAAAGTAAAAAAGCTCTGGTTCATAGCTGCTGTTATAACTTTAGCAAGTCCCACTTCTTCAACAGAAGAAAGAGATGGCAAAAGATAGAACTTGATACCCTCTGAAGCTCCTTTAAGCATAGTACTGTTAACCGCCAGAATGATGATAAGTACTATAAGCGCTATCATCATGAATTTAGTAATATTCTCAATTCCCTTCTGAAGACCTATCGCACAAACCAAAATACCGCATGTAACAGTCAAAAACATAAAGATCATGCTCTGCTTCGGTGATGCCAGCATCTCATCAAATATTGAAGCAACTGAAAGCTCTGTACCTACTCCATCAAAAGTACCTGTAGCGAACTTGATCATATAGTTGATCATCCAGCCTGATACCGTTGTGTAATACATCATAAGCATTAGGTTAGCTATAAAGCAGATCCAGCCATGTATATGCCATTTTGATCCTTTAGGTTCCAGCGCTTTATATGCCTGTACAGCACTTTTTCTACTTGCTCTTCCTACTGCAAGCTCCATAGTAAGGATCGGAACACCCATAATAAGAAGGAACAACAGGTAAAAAAGAACAAATATTCCGCCACCATTCTGTCCTGTAATATAAGGGAATTTCCATACATTACCGATTCCAATTGCGCATCCTGCGCTGACAAGGATAAATCCAAGCCTTGATTTAAAATTCTCTCTCTCCATAATAATCCCCGATTTTGCCCTATCTAAAAATATTATTATCTGCTATAAAATTATTTGCGACCTGCGCCATGCGTTTATAACAGACAAAAACTTATAAATAGTAGATTATCAGTTTATCTTTTAACGCTTTGACGCTTTTATGCATTGAATCGTGCAGACATAAATTTGATTATATCATAATATTTTAATTTGTGTATTAATATTTACAAAAAAACTTGATCTTAAATTTGAATTTATGTTCAAAAAAACGTTTTCCACATTTTTTGCTCCAACATATATCATTTATTGCTATTTATGTATTATAATGTTAGAGGATTGTGATCCATGAATTTTATATATAAATCCAGTATGCTTACTCTTATACTCTTGATCAGATTCGCAGAAAAGACATCTGCCAAAATATAATCAAGTAAGCAGACTATCCCAATCAAAGAAAGAGGTAAACCTAATGATCAACTGGAAAAATTCAGACGAACTTAAGTCATTTAACGATCTTTTTGCACTCAAAGATCAGGTGAAACTTGCAGAGGTTATGGAAGGCGCAAATGGCGCAGAAAGAGTTAAGAAATACTCTGTTCCTATGTCAAGCGGACTGTCCTACAACTATGCTGCCAAGCAGGTAGATGATACTGTACTTGCTGCTCTTTCAAAATTTGCAGAAGAAGCTCAGCTCATAGAGAAATTTGAAGCTCTCTACAACGGCGAAGTTATCAATACAGGTGAGAAGAGACTTGTCCTCCACCAACTCACACGCGGACAGCTTGGCTCAGACGTTGTTGCAGAAGGTGTTAATAAGAGAGATTTCTATGTAGAACAGCAGAATAAGATCGCTGATTTCGCCAACAAGGTACACAATGGTGAGATCACTAACGAAAAGGGTGAGAAGTTCACAACAGCTGTTCAGATCGGTATCGGCGGAAGTGACCTTGGTCCTCGTGCTATGTACCTTGCTCTCGAGAACTGGGCTAAGTCCAATGGCAAGTTCTTCATGGATGCAAAGTTCATCAGCAATGTAGATCCTGACGATGCTACAGCTGTTCTTAATAGTGTTGATGTATCTCGTTCTATCTTCATCCTTGTGTCCAAGTCAGGTACTACTCTTGAGACACTTACCAACGAAGCTTTCGTTAAGGATGCTCTTAAAAAAGCAGGTCTTGATGCTTCCAAGCACATGATCGCAGTTACCAGCGAGACATCTCCACTTGCAAAGTCCAGTGACTACCTTGCTGCATTCTTCATGGATGATTATATCGGTGGTCGTTACTCTTCTACATCTGCTGTAGGCGGAGCTGTTCTGTCTCTTGCATTTGGTCCTGACGTATTTGCAAGATTCCTTGACGGCGCTGCTGCTGAAGACAAGAACGCTACCAATAAAGAACTCACTAAGAACCCTGCTATGCTTGATGCCCTTATCGGTGTATATGAGCGTAACGTTCTTGGCTACGAGTCAACAGCAGTTCTTCCTTACTCACAGGCTCTCTCTCGCTTCCCTGCTCATCTCCAGCAGCTTGATATGGAGTCCAATGGTAAGAGCGTTAACCGTTTTGGTGAAAAGGTTAATTATGTAACAGGACCTGTTATCTTCGGCGAACCTGGAACAAATGGACAGCACTCATTCTATCAGCTCCTTCACCAGGGAACTAATATCATTCCTCTTCAGTTCATAGGCTTCAAGAACAACCAGACAGGCAATGATGTAGATATTCAGGGCAGCACCAGCCAGCAGAAGCTCTGCGCTAATGTAGCTGCACAGATCATGGCATTTGCTTGTGGCAAAAAAGACGAGAATGCCAACAAGAACTTTGAAGGCGGACGTCCTTCAAGCATCATCGTAGGCGACAAGCTCACTCCTGAAGTACTGGGTGCTCTTCTTGCTCACTTTGAAAACAAGGTTATGTTCCAGGGATTTGCATGGAACCTTAACAGCTTCGATCAGGAAGGCGTTCAGCTTGGTAAGACTCTTGCTAAGAAAGTTCTTGCAGGTGATACTCAGGACGCTCTTAAAGCTTACAGCGAACTTCTTGAGATCTGATAATAATCCAGGATTCATTCTTCTATGCACGATTAATGAATATAAGCTGCAGCATAACTTAAATGCTGCAGCTTTTTTTATCAATATCTATAACTCATTTCTATTTTATTCGCTTTCAGCCACAAGCCCTAGGAACAGGAATGCATTTCTGCTTCTGTAATTGGCTATGAAGTTGATCTGCAAAGTACATCTAAGACCATTTCTTGAATAATGGCACACTTCAAATCTATCATTATCAAGAGCAGATTTCATATAATACCTTACACTTACAGAATTCTCAGAATCAGAATTAAGCATATCGTTTGCTTCATTAACTGACGCAAAGCCAAGAAGACTTACATATTCTGTAAAAGATTCATTGTAGGTCAGAATATCCAGATGCCCTTTATGTTCCTCTACAAGCGCCATAGGGAACTTGATTTTCTTTGTAGCATCATCTTCTTTGCCAAGAGGATCCTGTGATAGAAGGTTTATAGTTCCTATCTTCTCATGATATTTACGAAGCCCGGTATTTTCCTTTGGAATATCGAGATTATATACTTCATCAAAAGGCCCCGGCTTAGAATACAAAAATCCCTGAATCTGATCGCATCCTACTTGCCTTAGATATTCTGCTTCTTCCTCGGACTCGACGCCTTCTGCTATAGTCCTTATACCAAGCTGCTTGGTCATTCCTATAACACTCTCAATAATGATCTTGGAATTCCTGCTATGACTAAAACCTGCCAGGAACTTCATATCAAGCTTCAGGCAGTCAAAGGTATATTTCTGCATGGAATTAAGAGATGAATAGCCGCTTCCGAAGTCATCCATCCACACTTCGTATCCTTGTAGCCTAAATGCATCAATTATATTAGCGACTCTGTCAGAATCTATAGAAAAGATAGACTCTGTTATTTCTATATTTATATATTCAGGTGGTATACCGCTCTCAAGTACGATCTCATCTATCTCAGATACGATGTCATCACCCATGAAGTCCTGCTGCGATAAATTAATAGATACAGGCATTATCTGACCGCCTGATTCCATGACCTTTTTTTGCACATTGCAAACATATTGAGTTACTGCAAGATCGAGCTTTCTTATAATGTGATATTTTTCCAGAACAGGAACAAAATCAGCGGGTGAGATAAATCCAAGATCGGGATCTATCCATCTGGCAAGAGCCTCATAACCGCTTATCTCTCCGGTAAAAGACCTTACAAGTGGTTGGAACCAGGCATATATATAACCATTTTCAATTGCAGCATCAAAATGCTCGATGATATAACGTGTTCTTTGGTACTCATCATCAAGCTTCGCATCATAATAACCGAACATGGAATCATACTGATGCTTGAGAGAATCACAAGCGATTTTGGCCTTATCCATGCATAGTGTACATTCAAAGTCATCAGGAGTTGGAAAATAGATTCCTGCATGGAGCTGCATATGTGTCTCCATGCGGAAAGGACGAAGTTCTTCACAAACCTGCTTGATCTTCTCTTCAATTTCATTTTTGTCAGCAACTATGCAAAAATGATCCGTAGCCACACGAGAACAGATCTCCTGTGGAAATATCGCCTGTATCGTCTGTCCGATCAGTCTAAGGCAATCATTTCCGGCAGCAAATCCATATTTTTCATTATAAGATCTGAAATTCTCAACGTTGAAATACACAAAGGCTATATCATTTCTGATCGTCGGGTCATCCAGAACATCCTGAGCCAGAACTCTAAAACTAGTGAATGTAGATAAGCCTGTGAGCTCGTCAATCTGCTCGAAATCTTTTGAATGGTCGCTCATCGCTTAAACTTACCTTTCTCTCCATGAATATAAGGCATTTACTTCTATAGATATCGGTTAAAAAGGTATTTTCTTTAACGTAAAAAGCTATCTGCTTTTAATACAGATAGCTTTTTACGTTAATTATCAGCTTTTTATTCAGCTCAACTGCGCTTACTTGCTTCTAATTTATTAACAAAATCCACTATAAAATTAACTGTGTCCTCAATTCCAAGTATTGAAGAATTGATAGTAAGATCATAGCTGTCACAGTGGCCCCATTTCTTGGAACTATAGTAATTGTAATAGCTTCTTCTCTGCTTATCTTTCTTGACCATCATATCTCTTGCCTTCTCATCTGATGTAAGATCTGCAAAACGAGCTCTGATACGGGCTATCTTATCTTTTTCATTGCCTGTTATAAAGAGATTGACAACATTGGGATAATCAGAAAGAGCATAATCTGCGCAGCGGCCTACGATTATACATGGACCTTCTTTTGCAAGGTTCTTGATAGCATCAAACTGAGCAAGGAATACTTTATGACTGATAGGCATATCCACAAAGCTGGATGAATTGTATCCAAAAGAATAAGTATCCATTACAAGATTGTACATGAAAGAGTTAGTGGGTCTTTCATCATGTGTCTCTATCATCTCTTCACAGAATCCGCTTTCCTTGGCAGCTCTGGCTATCAGTTCCTTATCGTAGCATTTAATACCAAATCTATCGGCAACCTGTTCTCCTATTTCTCTTCCACCGGAACCAAACTCACGTCCAATAGTAATAATAGTCTCCATAGTACCGCCTCCTTGGATATAAAAGATTAGTAATGCGGCGCATAATAGAAAGTCAGAAACTGCGCCTAAAAAAAGAGTATCTACTGATATTATTATAATTTAAAACCAACCAAAATTCAATGAACATAAGGGATTCGGTATATTAACAAATTGGAACATTTTCAAACTATTTAAGTGTGTTTAAAAGATGCTCAAAATATTCCGGAAGAGGTGCCATAGTCTCGATATACTCACCTGTTGTAGGATGGATAAAACCAAGTATCCTGGCATGGAGACACTGACCATTTAACTTGATATTGGTCTTCCTGCCGCCCTTATAGACTTCATCTCCAAGAAGAGGATGCCCTATAGAGGACATATGAACTCGTATTTGATGAGTACGCCCTGTCTCAAGTCTACACGCAACATAAGTCATCTTGGACTCATAGAAGCGCTTGATGACCTTATAATGAGTGACAGCGCTCTTACCCCCGGGAGCATTTATAGCCATCTTCTTACGGTCCGTAGGATGTCTTCCTATCGTACCTTCTACCGTGCCTTCGTCTTCTTCGATTATCCCGTATACTATAGCTACATATTCTCTTTTGATAGAATGCTCTTTGAGCTGTGCTGCTATCTTCCTATGGGCATTATCATTTTTACAGATGATAATAGAGCCTGTAGTATCCTTGTCGATCCTGTGAACGATACCAGGACGCATGACACCATTGATACCGGAGAGATTATCTCCGCAGTGATACATAACTGCATTGACAAGAGTCCCCTCATAGTGACCTGCCGCCGGATGCACTACCATATCCTTAGGTTTATTGACTACCAGAACATCACTATCCTCATAGAGAATATCAAGTGGAATATTCTCAGGCTTAATATCAAGCTCCCTTGGAGGCGGTACTACAAGTTCTATCTTATCACCAAGACTTACTGCTATAGATGCTTTGGACACCGTCTTATCATTGATCTTGACCTTGCCATCTACAATAAGACTCTTAAGATACGATCTTGAATGCTCAGGAAAAAGAAGAGACAGAACCTTATCAATCCTTTTGCCGGAGAGTTTTTCATCTATTATAGCTGTAAAAAGCTTCTCGGAACCAGATTCTTCTACAATGTCAGCATCATCCTGATCATCTAAGATCTCATCCTCCAAAAGCCCCTCATGTAGCGCAGCATCTTCACTACTATCAGTGCTTGTACCAGTATTAAATTCTATTGAATCATCTAAATTGTCATAATTCATAAACGGCTCCGGCCTTTACTTAAACTCCCTGAACTTCTTCTGCTGTTTAAAGCTAAGGAATGCAAAATCATTCTCTTTATAGTAGAACAAAAACAGGAACAATAGTATAAAGGTTGATACAGTAACATAGATATCAGCTACATTGAATATCGGAAAGTTGATCAGTTTAAAATATATAAAGTCTACAACATAGTTGGTTCTGAATCTATCAACCATATTGCCACAGGCACCGCTTCCGATCATTACCAGAAGGATGTGAAGCGCATTGTACTTCATATCATCCGGCACCAGCGCAAGAACATATACGATTATTATGAGTATCAGGATAGCTATCAGTATGAAGAAGGCTTTCTGATTCTGAAGCATTCCAAAGGCTGCGCCCTTGTTCTCAAGATACTGAAGTTCAAGTACATTCCTTATGATAGGAAAAGAAGCCTTGTCCTTCAGATTGGCAACTGCCAGGATTTTAGTAAACTGATCAAGTGCAACCAGCACTATAAATGCAATAATATCCGCTATAAGAAATGTTATCTTCTTTCTGGTTATATGTTTCATAAAAAGATAATCCCCTTGTTTTATTGTTCGAAAACATCTAATCCTTTTTGAAAAAATACAAAAGGTATAGACATCATCATTTTTTAATTATACGACTATGTAGATAAATTCATAAACCAAGTATGAAAACAAATCAATACATTAGCCTTAATCTCCGTTTTCGAAGTACAAAATCTCTTTAACAGCTTCTCTTATCTCATCATCTGTAACTGTAGTATCGATGAATGCATCTCCTATGTCTTTAAGAAGGATGAATTTGATACAGTTATTATCCATTTTCTTATCACTCTTTACAAGTTTTACGATTTCTTCAGGATCAACATCCTCTACAGTGATCGGTAGGTTAAAGGGAACAAACATATCTCTTATCTCATAGCAGGTTCCGGTTTCAATGAGACCTTTTTTCATGGAGATATAAGCAGCAGCTATGCAGCCAAGAGCAACACACTCTCCGTGATAGAGTTCAAAGTTTCTTGCCTTTTCTATAGCATGACCGATTGTATGTCCGAAATTAAGGAGAGCTCTCTCGCCCTTCTCTGTAGGGTCTTTTTGTACTACGTCACGCTTGATCTCGCAGGACTTCCTAACCATTTTGGCAAGTACCTTATGGTCTCTTTCATTGATCTCATAAAGGTTCTCAATAAGCCAGAAATAGAACTCCTGATCCTTGATAAGTCCGTACTTCATAACTTCTGCAAAGCCTGATGCAAACTGACGCCCCGGAAGAGTATCAAGAACTGCGATATTCATATATACAAGTCTTGGCATATAGAATGCTCCAACCATATTCTTATAACCTTCAAAGTCAACCCCGGTCTTACCACCAACACTGGAATCAGCCTGAGCCAAAAGTGTTGTAGGTATCTGTACGAAGGCAATTCCTCTAAGATAGCTGGATGCAGCAAATCCTGTGATATCTCCCACAACTCCGCCGCCAAGTGCTATAAGAAGGTCATGTCTGTCAAAATGCTTGGAGATAAGGAATCCATATATCCCGTTAACCGTCTCAAGATTTTTGTGCTCTTCTCCTGCAGGAATCTCATATACAAAGACCTGACTTCCAACTTTTTTGAGCTCTTTTTCAACATCCTTAGCATAGAGCGGTCCAACATTTGAATCTGTAATGATCGCTATACGTCTTTCTTTAAATCCAAGTCCTTCTACGGCTTTAGAAAGTTTCTTAAAACTGTCCTCGAACATAATGTCATAACAAGGCTTATCATCACGTGTTACATTAATAACTTCTCCCATAGTTCCTCCACAAATAATCCATAATTCAAAAATATCAGCAGGAGCACGAATGCGCCTGCTGATAAAGATTTTACCTTATTTAGCTTTTAATCTCAATAGATTATGATCAAAGACCTGTACCTATTGATCCGCTGATCATCTCCTGAAAATCTCCTGAGATATCTACGCTTGATGGTGTGATTATGAAGATATACTTGGAAATCTTCTGAAGATTACCATTGATAGCAAAACAGGAACCTGATGTAAAATCAATGATTCTCTGCGCAACATCAACATCAAGGCCTTCCAGATTAAGAACCACTGTTCTGTTAGAAAGAAGAGTTTCTGTGATCTCTCTTGCGTCTTCAAATGAAGTTGGTTTAACTACACATACTTCCATTCCTGATGATGTCATAGACTTTTTTCTTGAAGAAATTGATGTGATCGGTTTCGTTGGATTGCTTCTCTTAAGCTTCTCTTCAGGCACTTCGATTGAAGGATCATCCTTGCCGATTGGTGCTGTCTTTAATGCTGCTGTGCCTTTATCATAGTAATCATCTTCGTTGTCATAGTAATCTTCGTCTTCACCGTCATTAAGCTTGATGGCTTTCAGAAATTTATCCATTGCGCTCATATTATTCTCCTCACTCTGCTGTGTGATAGAACCAGCAGCCACAAATAAAACTCTTAATATATGTCCCTAAGCTATACCTATTATCTAATTTTTACAGCAATGTGTCAACCCTTATAACATTTTAGATTTAGAAGTGCCTAGGAAAGCTTAAATACCAATGTTTACGAGTTTATACTTTTTCTTAACATTTATACACAATTACTAAACATGACCTATCAGTCATATATCAGTTCATCGTCTGTTACACTTGTTGCATCAAGCGCTATATAGTCATAAACATTCAGACCGTATTCTGTACCTGATTTGACGATAGAATATTCATCATTGCTGTACAGAACTTCAATCTGCTTGAAATCCGCATATCCCTTATTGATGTTGTAAACACCTGTCAGAGAAGCAACTTCGCTAACTGTAAATTCCTCTCCTGTAGCAGGATACATAAGTATATCTCCACTGGCAATAGCATCCTGATCTATGTAATACTTATCATCGACCTGACTATGTATGCTTACTATTACATCTTCGCTTGACTGCGAACCATCTTCCAGATAAGTTTTGCGCTGTACTACAGTATTGCCCTCTGCTGTCTCCATCACAAGTTCTGAAGGAATGACATAGAAGTTCTTCTCAATTATAGAAGAATTAGGAATCTTAAGCCCTGTCTCGTTTTCGATGATCAGCTCTATTGACAGAAATCTGTCTGTTGCAAATGTGATCATTGAATTGGTAAAAGAGAACTGGACAAATATCTCACCTTTAGAATTGGTATACGTACTGACCTGTCCCCAAACTGTTACCTGATTCTTAAGAAATTTTATTTTAATATATTCCTGATCCATAAGATAATCAGCAGTTTCCTGATCATCAACCTGAATTACAACAGACCAGTCTTCATTTTTGGCAAGTTTATAAACCGGCGCATCAGCTGTTACAACTTCTGATGAACCAAATGTAGTCTTCTCATAAGTTGTCTGATCAAAAAGATCCGACTTCATATCCTGAAGTGTAAGTCCTTCATAGCCGTCTTTATAATAAAGAACTATACCACTTGAAGGAGCATTTCTATAAATAAAGTTATGAGTTGATGAACTGAGTTCTCCAATATTATTAAGATATGAAGTATTCACAAGTTTGGAAAGTGTACCATTTATACTATTCTTAAAATCATAAACACTGCTGAAATTGTTCTTATTAAAGGTACTGGTGAAATCTTCGATATCTTCTTTAATTTCTGCATAGTCCTTATCCGTAAGAGATACAGCGGATGCATCTCCGGTAAGAGAGGACATATCAGCCAGAGAATCTGCCTCGTCTACAATATAAACAAGATCACCCTTGGCAACTCTCCTGTCTTCTGTTGCAAAATAGTATACACTTCCTGCTGTATCATTCTCTACTACTTCTTCATCTCTTAGAGCTATTGCAGTATAGGTATTATTCTGCGATAAGGATCCTTCCATGACTTCATAGCCTACTACATGCTTAGCTTTGATATATTGCACGATGCTGATGATCATGTACACCAGAAGTACGGCAAAAATCAAAATACCGATTCTGTCAGGCGTAAAGCCGGAATTTATATTTGTTATTTTGCTGTTTTTCTTCTTTGCGGCCATTTTATTCCAATCTACTTATAAAAAGCCGCGGCACCCTTAAGCCGCGGCTTATTATTTATTTGTATTTCATTTTTCAGATAATTCAATCACAAGTAGTTCATATTTTGTTGTACTTGTATATTTTTTATATATTTTTGTTATTAAAGAGAAATAACAATCTTAGATCGAACAGACTCGGGAAGTTCGTCTTCATCTTTAGAAACGCTAAGTATAAAATCGATTCCAAATTTTTCGCTTAACTTGTCCAGTTTAGAAACTGTCTCTGTTATGTCTTTGTCTTCAAGACCGGAGATTGACAGGAAACTGTCAAGATATACCTGTTGCAGATCTCTGTCCTGTGAAATAATACCACTTATAAAACCAATAAATTCTTCAGGAGTCTCAACCATGAACTCAGGAACTACGATCATACGAACCTTATTATTCAATTCATACATGTGCTTGGTGTTTTTGTCGAGAAATACGACGTTGCCCAGAATGTTCCTAACTTCAGAATTGACCTTGTCTAAAAGACATTTGGTCTTCCCCTTCCCTTTTCTACCTACGATAAGCTGAACCATAAGCGTAACCTCCCTTGTATGTAGTTTGTTGTGGAACTTTCATATAATTATTATAGCTTTATGATAGTCAAATGACAACCTATAAAAAATACCCAAAATAGTTCATGCTTTTAGGATGTTATTTTCTCAAGAAGGGCTGTCATCTCGCTATACAAAGTATCGCCGTCTTCCGCACGCATTATAACTGCAATATAAGGATTACCCGAAGAATCTTTTGCAAGCAGGATAAGGCAGTGTCCTGCCGCATTGGTCGTTCCTGTCTTACCACCTATGACTGTAATAGTTGACGGAGCAGACCTGTCACCACGAAGATATCCGTTGGTAGACTTGATGTTAACTTCAACAGTGCTTGCGTCAGCTCTGGAATACACTGTTGAATAAGTGGACATATTAATGATCTCCTGAAACTCATCATACTGCATGGCAGCATTGAATATCAGATACATATCATATGCTGTAACATAGTGATCATCAGCTGTAAGTCCATGAGGATTAGTAAAATGGCACTTAGTAGCACCGATTTCTTTTGCTTCTTCATTCATGAGTTCTACAAAAGCATCGACGCTACCTCCGATATTGTCTGCAATAAGCATACCGGCATCATTTGCAGAGTATATCAAAAGTATATGCAGTGCCTGATCAAGTGTCATGGTATCGCCCTCTTTTAAGCCGATAAGCTGTGCACCTGCTTCGTTAATATTAACTGCTTTGGTTGCAGTTAATATCTGATCGAGGCTTCCATATTTGAGAGCTACTAAAGCTGTCATAATTTTGGTAAGGGATGCAGGATCAACCTGCTCATTGACATTGAGAGCGAACAACGTCTCTCTCTTGTTCAGGTCAAAAAGACCTGCACACGAATTCTTAGACATACTAATGCTGCCGTCTGTAATATCGGAACCGACTACACACAGATCAGAAGCAAAGGTATCAACCATATCGGAAGAAATGGATGTGTAAACGCTATCCGGAGAATACGGGATAGCATATGACGATGATCCACAGGCACTAAGTGATACTATGGATAAAAGAGCTGTTACAAAGGTAATAAGTCTTTTATTTATACATTTCACGCCACTCTAAATCTCCTCTGTCAAGTGATTTGATCAACAACTCAGCTGATGCGAGATTAGTGGCTAAAGGGATATTATGAACGTCACAAAGGCGCATAACATTGCTTACATCCGGTTCATGTGACTTCTGTGTAAGCGGATCACGCAGGAAAATAACAAGGTCGATCTCATTATGTTCGATCGCTGCTCCTATCTGCTGTTCTCCTCCAAGATGTCCTGCAAGGAACTTGTGCACGCTAAGATTAGTAACTTCTTCTATAAGACGTCCAGTTGTTCCTGTTGCAAAAAGATCATTACGACTTAAAATCCCCCTATATGCTATGCAAAAGTTCTGCATAAGCTTCTTTTTCGCATCATGAGCGATCAGTGCAATATTCATTACTAAAAACCTCCGTTGCCATACATAAATTCATTATAACACAAAAATGTATTGTTATTAATAAATTTGATACAATTATGTCTATTTATGCTATCAACAAAATGTTGATGCAGCTAAACTATATTTTTATATATAATTATGATCCTGTTATCATATCTTAGAACTTCAACAGGTAAAATACCAGTGTGCTGACTCGTTCATATTTAATCAAATTACGAAGGATATGGATTTATATACAAGGAATAAAATCGAAGGCAATGTAATCATTGTCAAGATTTTATGACGCAGTAGATAAATTCATAGACAAGTAATTTGATTAAATATGAATGAGTCATTACACTAGGTCAGTAAGACTTTCTAAGCTGCTGAAGTCCGACATTAAGAACAAATCCGACTCCTATATACACGGATACAATAGATGTAAGACCAGAGCTTACCAGCGGCAAAGGGATACCAGTATTGGGAAGCGCTCCTGTGGCAACTCCAATATTAAGAAGTCCCTGGAATCCAATCCACACTGCCATTCCTGTAGCAATGACAGAACCAGCAATGTCCTTGGCTCTTGCTGCAGTTATAAGACATTTTATAGTGATCGCTACAAGTAAAAAGACTACGATGCAAGATCCTATAAAGCCAAACTCTTCTCCTATAACCGTAAAGATGAAGTCTGTACTTGATTCTGATATATATCCGCTGTTAAGTACAGAGCTTATCTCATTAGTATCATATCCCTTACCCTGAAGCTGGCCTGAACCTATAGCCATCATTGAGTTCATGGTCTGATAAGCTGTTGTATCAGCGAAGTCTTCAGGATGAAGCCATGCCAGAATACGTTCCTGCTGATAAGACTTGAGAATAGGGCTGTCTTCCAAAAGCGCCAGATAGAAAATAAGTGCTGCAGAAGGAATACCCGCCAAAAGAACTCCTGCTACAAGTTTCCAGCTTATTCCACCTACGAAAAGTATCATGACAAAAATAGTACATAGCATGATCGTAGTAGAAAGATCAGGCTCTTTTAATATCAAAAGAATTGGCGGTATAAGGAGTCCTATGGCAGAAAACAAAAATCCCATAGTCTTGACCTTCTTCTGATTGACCATAATAAACTTGGCATAGAAAAGTATTATAAGTATCTTGGATATCTCTGATGGCTGAAATGTAATTCCTGCGATCTCAAGCCATCTCTGAGCACCATGCGAATCACTACCAAATACCAGAACTCCCAGAAGTAGTAAGACTGCAAGTATATAATAAGCCCAGTAGAAATTCAGGAGCTTGGAATAATCAAGAAGTGACACTATTATCATCACGATACATCCAAGGACTACACCTGTTATCTGTTTGTTCTGCAATGATACATCCGAAGAACTAACTGCAACCACACCTACAATAGAAAGGGATACAACCAGAAATATCAGGATGAAATCATAGTTTCTTAACTTATAGCGCTTTAAAAATTCTAAGATTTTTTTCATAGCTGTCTTTCTTTACAAGAGACAATCAATCTCCTGTTCCGCCGCCTTCAAGGGACTGAGCAGAACCATCAAGAAGCTCTTCTCTTGCATCTACATTGTAATAATAATCATATACATCACGTGTTATCTGTGCAGCATAACTTGATGTATAACCAAAGGCCACTCGCGTTGTGATAGAAATCTCCGGATTATTGTAAGGAGCATAGCTTACAAACAGAGCGTGGTTAGCTCTATCACTTCTCTCCTGCGCTGTACCTGTCTTACCTGCTACCTGAACATTAAGATCAGAATAATCACTTCTTTTCTCAACAACGCCTCTCATACCTGAATGAATTGCATCCCAGTAGCTCGAGGGCAGATCAACTGTATTTCTTACAGTAGCAGAATACTCCTGGAGAAGATTACCGTTAGAATCTGTAGTCTTATCTATAAGAGTCAGGTTGAAACAAGTTCCGGAATTAGCAACTGTTGTAATATAGCGGGCAAGCTGAACCGTTGTAAATGAGTTTGTACCCTGACCGATAGCAGATCTGACCGCATCCTGGGTAGATACGATAGGAGCACTTTCTTCTATCTCGATTCCGCTCTTTTCTGTAAGACCATACATATCACAGTACTTTTTGAGAATTTCAAGACCCTTATCAGAATTGTAGGTTCCATTCTCACTTCCAAGTCTGTATCCAACTTCATAGAAAAAGCAGTTACATGAATTAGTAATACCACCGGAAACAGTAAGTTCACCATGCGAACTTGGATATATCCAACAGTGAGGACCATTGGTAAATTTATCAAAAGTACCTGTACATCTGATGCTGGAGGTTGTTGTTATAACCCCTTCCATAAGCCCTGCTGTTGCAGAAAGCGGTTTAAATGTTGAACCAGGAGCAGTCCTCTGCTGAGTTGCATAATTATAAAGAGGAGTAGAAAGATCTGCGCGAAGCTTTGCATAATACTCAGCATCAACACCATTGGCCATTCTGTTATTGTCATATCCCGGATATGATACAAGTGCAAGCACATCACCTGTATTAACATCAGTAATAACGATGGATCCTGAACATGGATCAAGGTTAAGCTGCGCAGGTGTAAGCTCAAGATTATTTATACGATTAATGATAAAAGTATATGCAGATTCATTACCTGCATTCCAGGATTTTAATTCGCTGTCTTCAAGCTTTACTACGCCCTGCTCCAGAAGTACGTTGCAGCAATCTCTTCCTGAGATAAGATCATCTTCAAGGATGTATCGATAGAGCATCTTACTAAATGTAAGATCATTTCCAAGTTTATCAGTTATATAAGAAACTATGTGTTCGTATATTTCTTCGGAATCCGTATACTGGCTGTCAAGACTAAGCTTGGTGATATCTATCCAGTTCTGGGCTATTGCATAATGCAGATACTCATACAAAGAAATACTCTCATCCTTGGTATAGGTTACATAAGTATCATCTTCAGTGTCTTCATTTACAAGGACGTTATTATCACGAAGTATTGTAGTGATATAGGTCTCATAATTCTTGTATTCAAGCGAAAGCTCATTATATGGTGTCTGTTTCTCCATGAGTTCGCTTCTAAGGCCTTCAAGTACTGCTTCCTGCTTACTGTTAAACACAGAAAGTACTTTAAGTTCTGTTTCCTTTGCATCATCCTCGGTGAAATGAGTTGTATCAATAACAGAGTTTTCAAAGAGTTTGAAATAAACATCATAAATAGCGATCTTAAGATCTGAAGTCTTGACCGTTGTGCTTACAGTCTTGGCATTGACAATCTTATTAACAAGGATACCTGCAAGTCTTGATTCAAGAATGTCATAGCAGGCTTCCTGCAAGTTCTTGTCGATAGTAAGGTATACATCATTACCCGACCTTGGCTCAACATAATTGGTAGTCTCAAGTACCTGACCCACTGTATCAACATATACAGTCTCAGAACCCTTGGTACCCTGAAGCGTTGATTCCATGGCCTGTTCTATACCCGACTTACCTACTGTATCACTGGAATCGTAGTCCATATCCGGATAATCAGCCTGAAGCTGGGCAAGTTCCGTAGATGACACTTTACCAGTGTATCCCAAGATCAGCGCAAAGTATTCCGCATCAACATACTTTCTGGCAGTATTCTCTTCTATACTTACACCAAGAAGTACATCACTGTTCTCCATGATATCAGAAACAGTCTGATCAGATACAGCTTCTGCAATAGTAGTATCAATATACTTTTGGTAGGAATTAAGACTCATATAATATCTGAGCGTTACAACTTTAAGGAACCTGTCATTGGTATATCCGTATCCTGCTTCAAAACTCTTCTTGTCCTCAGGATCTGTAAGCGCTCCTATCTCAAATTTCTTGCCAAGATATTCCATAACTTCATCGGGAGTTGCAGTTCTCTCCTCATAAGCAAGCTGGTCAATAGTAGTATGGCCATAGATATCCGCAAGGAATCTAAGAAGTGTTGTTCCTTCTACAGTATATTCAAAATCACCGTTTTCATCCAGCTGTATACTAAGATCATTGACTACAGTATCACCGTTACTCTCAACTATGTCTATGACCTTGTTGATCGTTTCGTTGATATTCTCATCTCTTAGGGAATCAGATTCATAGACGTCTTCTATTACAACATTGTTGGCAAGTTCGTTATAAGCAAGAAGGTTACCGTTACGATCATAGATATTACCACGGGTTGCCTGAATGTCCTTGGTCTTCTCTATTCGTAATTGGAAAGATTCAAGATATGATTCACCATTAATTATCTGCAGTTCAAAAAGGCGGTACAAAATACCGCTCGCTGCCAGTATCATGACCAGCGCGATAACTGTGAATCTTGAAGTGATAAATTTGAGAACTGCTTCTTTTACATCATCAAACAAACTTAGTAGCACTCCTTTGGATTATGTCATCTAACTTGGTATTTACTTTTAGTATAACCGGATACAGTAACAAAGCTATGATCGCAGTATATACAACTTCCGGAATGATCTGGTGAGCCATATAATAACTGATATCGAACTTCGCACGAAGAAGGAACATCAGCACATAGCACAAAAACTGATACATAAAATCACCCACGATTATAAGTGTGAGCGGCAGTATTATATTCTCCGGAAAAAAGATCTTATGAAACAGGCCGGCAAAGAATCCGGCATACATGTAGAGAATTGCATATAAACCGATAAAATCAGCAAAAAATATGTCCACAAGAAGGCCGGCTATAAAACCAGCTAAAAGTCCATGCTTCTCTCCCCTCATGATACCACTTGAACAAGTAATGATCATAAGGCAGTTCGGAACTGTCCCGCCAAAAGCAAAGTATCTAAATACAGCTGTCTGCAGAACAAAGCATGTAATTATCATTATCAAAGTAACTAAGAATTTACGCATTATTAACCTCTAGGCTTAGTCGAAAATAAGTGATGAATATCTTATTCTTCAACAGTCTGCTTGAGAGTAGTTATAACAAGCACCTCATCAAGATGCTCGAAGTCAACCGCAGGTGTAAGTGTTCCCGACTTTGTAAGGTTATTGGAATCCGATTCTATAGTAGTTATGTATCCTATGAGTATTTCAGGAAGATATTTATCTGAAATATTGGATGTTACTACCTTATCACCTATTACAACAACATCCGCACTGTCCTGAAGCTTAGAAAAAGAGATAACGCCCTTTTCATAAGATTCAAGATTACCTGTTACTATCAGATTATCTGAGGTTGATAGAACCATTCCACTTACAGAAAAATTATCCGCAATAATGGTTGTAACCTTGGCCCAGTCCGGTCCAATAGATGTGATCCTGCCAACAAGGCCGCCACCGGCTATGATATTCATATCAATAGCAAGTCCATCATCCAGACCTTTATCAATGATAAAGCTATAGAACCAGTTACCTGAATCCTTGGCTATTACATGTGCACCAACCTTCTCATAAGACTCATACTGAGCATCAAGCTCATAAAGCTGCCTTAAAGTATTGAGCTCATACTTGTCCTGAGTCAGCTGCATATTCTCTTCTGTAAGCTGGTCTACACGCGCCTGAAGCTCATCATTCTCAGACTGAAGCCTTTCTATGGTCTCAAGCTTGTCAGCTTCACTTATAAGCCATGTACCTGCAGTTGTTATTCCCCTTTGAAAAGGCACCACAACAAATCCGGCGATCGTATTGGCAATTCCGGAAAAAAGACTTGTTGTAAGTGTTATGACCATCAATGCGACAGCCACTATTGTTAAAATAAAGAGGAGATACTTACCGGGGATGGTAAACTTATCTCCTCCTCTCTTTATCACAGGACTCATTTACTCATTCCTTCAGCGTAGCAAGTGATTTGTACTGATCATCCTTGATTATTTTTGAAAGACCAAGAGTTACGGATTCAACCGGCTCTTCGGATATATTAACATTAAGTCCACAACCGTTACTGATCCTCTGTGCAAGGTGGCAAACCTGTGAAGCTCCGCCTGTAAGATAGAGGCCATGCTTGTAAATATCTGCAGCAAGTTCCGGAGGAGTTCTCTCAAGAGTTGCTTTTACATTATCAAGAATAGTATCGAAGTTCTCAACAAGTGCATTATTTACAATATCAGTAGGAATCTCACGCTCTATAGGAAGACCTGTTACAATATCTCTTCCGTATACAATAGCCGGCTTTCCTTCTTTTTCAAGTTCGCGAAGATCGATCTTAACGCTCTCTGCAGTCTTAGATCCAATGATAAGGCTGTATTCCTTACGTATTGCACTTCTTATGGATTCGTCGAACTTACGTCCGCCAACCTTGATGAGCTTACTAAGAACTATTCCTCCAAGTGACAGAACTGATATCTCAGTTGTATCATAACCTACGTTAACTACAAGAACACCGTTGGAATTCTTAACATCTACGTCCATTCCAAGTCCGTCTGCAATAGCCTTGTATACTACATTGACCTTCTTGGACTTAACATTAGAATCTCTGATAAGATCGATAAATGCTCTCTTCTCAACTTCTGTGATGTCATAAGGGATTGCAATATAGTAATCTGACGGCTTGAGACCACCCTTCATATCATCTGTAACAAAGAGCTTGACAAGCATCTCCATATTCTTGATGTCTGCAATAACACCGTTATTGAGAGGGTATGTAACCTTGATATTGCTTGGAGCCTTCTCATACATATCGTAGGCTTCATCACCGTATGCAAGAACTGTTGTCTTGTTCTGAATAGCGATCATGTTCTTCTGAACAAGCGTAGAATCTGTTGATTTGTTATAAATCTTGATAGTGCTAGTACCAAGATCGATACCGAAAGCGTTATTCAATGTGGACCTCCTGAAAATCAATTGTGCTGAGCATTTCTTTAATTCTGTGTCAATTTCTGTTTAAGACTTCATTCAAACTGGAATACTGCCTGTCACCTATTATTATGTGATCATAGACAGGTATCTCCATGATATGTCCCAATTCCAGTATTCTTTTGGTCATCTCAATGTCCGCATCTGACGGAAGCGGATTACCGCTGGGATGATTGTGAACAAGTGCTATCTGCGCCGCCCCTGTCATAAGCGCCTGTCTGAATATATCCCTGGCACTTATCCTACAAGACGATACAGTACCTATGTACAATGTCTTGTCACATATAAGGCGCATCCGCGCATCTAGAGCGATCAGTATCACATGTTCCTGATCTTTGTGCCGAAGCTGCTCCATATAATATCTTGCAATATCTTCAGAGCTTTGAAAAGTAACAACATCACTTTTCCTGCTGCGGCTTATTCTTAGTGACAGTTCTGCGATGCACTTGATCTGCACTGCCTTGACCTGTCCAAGACCGTCTATTTTCATAAGCTCATCAACCGATAATTGATAGAGCCCGCCTATTCCTGTTTCGTATTGTCTGCATCTTGTAAGGATCTGCTGCCCTATCTGCATAGGATCATGATCCTTAGTACCACATCTTACTATGATAGCAAGAAGTTCGGAATCAGTAAGTGCCTGCGGACCGTATTTTAGGAATTTCTCAAATGGAAGGTCTTCTTTGACTGCTGTCCCGTCTCGAAGTTTAAGACTAAGGGACCTGCCTTTATTATTCATGCTTCCTCCTGCAAGCAATAGAGCCTCTCCGGGCAGTAGAAAGCATAATAATTTTACTACAAAATAATTTTTATGTATACATTCTTGGGCAAAAAAATCGCAAAAGCAGTAGTCATGCGGTTTTAGAGCCTGTTATAAAAGCTGCTGCTTAGTTATAAGCCCTTTATCAAGCATATACTGAACTGTTTTTAAAATACCAAATCTTGCATGAGGATATGTAAGTCCTCCCTGAAAATATACTGCATAAGGAGGAGCAATAGGTCCGTCAGCTGACAGCTCGATCGATGATCCTGATACAAAAGCTCCTGCTGCCATGATAACCTGGCTGTCATATCCCGGCATATCCCAAGGCTCCGGTGTTACGAAGCTGTCAACAGGTGCTGCGCTCTGAACGCCTTCACAGAAAGCAATAACACCTTCAGGCTTACCAAATGTAATGGACTGTATAATATCAAAACGATCTTCGGAGCCGTTTGGAAGAACGCCAAAACCAAATCTCTCATAGAGGTTAGCTGCAAATATAGCACCCTTTAAAGCACTTGCAGTTACTGTAGGAGCCATAAAAAGTCCCTGATAGAACTGAGTGAGTATTCCAAGAGAAGCGCCAACTTCTTTACCAAGTCCGGGACTTGTAAGTCTGTAAGCAGCATTTTCAACACACTCTTTTTTACCTACGATATATCCGCCGATTGGAGCAAGTCCGCCGCCGGGGTTCTTGATAAGCGATCCTACAACCATGTCTGCACCTACATCTGAAGGCTCAATAGTCTCTACGAATTCACCGTAGCAGTTATCAACCATGCAGATGATCGAAGGCTTAATTCCCTTGATAAAAGAGATAAGCTCTCCTATTCTCTCTACAGAAAGAGTAGGTCTTGTCTGGTATCCCTTGGATCTTTGGATTGTAACGAGCTTTGTTTTGTCATTGATAGAAGCCCTGATACCGTCATAATCAAATCCGCCATCAGACAAAAGATCCACCTGCTTATATGTTACACCGTACTCTGCAAGTGATCCCTTTGAAGGTCTTATGCCTATAACCTCTTCAAGAGTATCATAAGGCTTACCAACAGGGGATAAAAGCTCATCGCCGGGGCGAAGGTTACTCATAAGAGCCAGAGCAAGGGCATGTGTTCCGCAAGTTATCTGAGGACGTACAAGTGCATCCTCTGTGTGGAAAATATGTGCATATACCTCTTCAAGGGTATCTCTTCCTATATCGTTATATCCATAACCTGTTGTTCCGAGAAGGCATGCTTCCTGAACTTTAGCTTCCTGCATTGCTTTTACAACTTTGAGCTGGTTATATTCAGCTATTTCATCTATTCTGGCAAAACGGCCTTTAAGATCCTGTTCTATAGCTTCACCATATTCATATACTTCTTTAGAGATGCCAAGCTGTGCGTACATCTCCTGTCTGTTAAAATCTGCCATTTATATACTTCTTCCTTTCAAATAGCATACATTCTTGAACATAAAGTCCAAGAATGCAGTAAATAGGCCAATTGAGAATGCCTTCGGCATTGGGCCTATTTACCAACTGATTCATTGAATCACGAAACACGCATTAAATGCGTGTTTCTGTAATTTACGTTCAAGAAATCATACCTATGATTACTTTAACTTAACACCCGGGTATTCTTATCAGTCAATAGACCTCCCGGGCAGATAGATTTTCAGATCTTTGCAAGAATTGCATCAAGTACCTGAGCATCTTCTCTATTATACTCTGACTTGTCAACCCAGATTACATCTTTCTCTCTTCTAAACCATGTAAGCTGCCTCTTGGCAAAATGTCTTGTATTACGCTTAATAAGATATATAGCGCGTTCCAGATCATATTCTCCGTTTATATATCCCATCATCTCGCGATATCCAAGTCCCTGCATGGAAGTCATAGATGGCTCTATTCCCATTGTCATTAACTTTTGGCACTCACCCAAAAGGCCATCTTCTATCATCTTGTCAACGCGTTTGTCAATTCTTTCATAGAGAACTTCTCTATGGTCTGTCAGGACAAAATATCTAAAGTCATAAGGAGAAGTCTTCTCGTGCTGCTCCTTATTATGATCAGAGATCTTGCGACCAGTCTTTTCATAATATTCAAGCGCTCTTATGACTCTCTTGACATTGCCTGCAGGGATAGCCTTTGCGGACTCGGGATCTACAAGCTCAAGCCTTTGATGAAGAACTTCACCGCCCTTAACCTTAGCTATCTCTTCAAGGCCATGTCTGTATGACATATCAGCATCTGTTGATGTGAAGTCGATATCATACAGGATTGCCTGAATATAGAAACCTGTGCCTCCCACAAGAATCGGGATATGGCCTCTGTGATAGATTCCCTCCATGGCTTCTTTTACAAGCTTCTGGAAAAGGACTACATTGAACTCCTGTGTAGGTTCAAGGATATCTATAAGGTGATGTGGCACACCACCCATATTCTCCTTTTTTATCTTGTCGGTTCCGATGTCCATGTATTTGTAAACCTGCATAGAATCAGCGGAGATTATCTCTCCGCCGACTTTTCTGGCTAGTTCTATAGATAGTTTTGATTTGCCTACTGCTGTAGGTCCGGTAAGAATTATTAGTTTGTTCATATACCTTCTTATTAAGTCTTTAATCTATTATTCTCTTAAATCTCTTCTCGATCTCATACTTACTCATAGAGATGATCGTAGGTCTTCCGTGCGGGCAGTTATAAGGATTATCCAGGGTCAGAAGCTCATCGATCAGTTCTTCCATCTCTTCTACAGACATCCTGGTATTGCCCTTGACAGAAGCCTTGCAGGCCATACTGGCAATCTTATAATAGATTACGTCAGGTTCTCTGTGACCTGAATCATGTGTCAGCTCGTCAAGGATCTGCATGAACATCTCCCTTGCGTTGGTACACCCAAACAGATCCTGTGGTACCGCACGCATTGCATACTCCTTGCCTCCGAATTCATCTATCTGAAAGCCAAGATTTTCGAAGTATTCTCTGAAGGACAGGAACATCTCCTCCTCCTGAGAGCTAAAGGTCATGATAACAGGTGGCTCCATAAGCTGTGATGTCATGGTTTTATTCTTAAATCTGGCCATCATGCGTTCGAAATTGACCTTCTCATGAGCTGCATGCTGATCTACCATGTAGATCTTGTCCTTGAACTCAAGGATCCAGTATGTATCAAAGATCTGACCTACTATGTGATACTGACGTCTATTTTCTTTAGTCAGCATCTTGGTATCAAAAAGTTCCATCTGTACAGGCTTTTCGATAATGGTGGTCTCAGACTTTTTGATTATAGGTGATTCATAATCTTCCGGCTTTTTGACAGGGTCTCCTAAGATTTTATGAACCAGATTCTCATTGGACTTGATCTGCTCAGGATTCTCTGTATTATGAGTCGACCAGATAGGATTTTTATCATTATCTGTAACTCTGACAGGAACCTTTGCAACATCACTTATATATACAGGCTTTATATCTTCCTTGTGAAGTTTCTCATACCTTGAAGCTTCAAAAGGCTCTACATGATTTTGACGCACATCCTTGTCTGATGCAGAAGTGCTTTTTTCTTCCAGATTTGCAGATGCATCCTTGTCATCTGATGAAGCAGGCGCTACAGCCAAATCCTCATCCGAGTCATCAATAAAAGTCACAAGGTTTTTGGACTTTTTGGGCGTAGATGCCGGATCCTCACGACTCTCATTCATGAAGATATTAGCACCTATCTGTTTGCCGTTTTGTGAAAACTCGCCATGAAAGCTCCCTGTCATAGTACCGGCCAAAACACCCTGATCTTTATCTCTAGGAGTATCCTGTTTTCCTTGATCTTTTTGTCCTTGATCATCTTGAACCTGAACTACCTGACTTTGAACTTTGCTATTTTGAACTTCATGTCCTTGAGCTTCACATTCTTGAAGATCATGTACCCCGGCCTCTTGTCTCATTGCTTCCAGTCTCTTGGCCTTGGCTTTGGCTTCAAGTGCTGCAGCCCTCAGATCTTCCTGCTCATCGCGAAGAGCTTCCGGAATCATCTCGTGGGACTTTAATACCTGCTCTACATTGATCCTTATGAATTCAAAAAGAGTGTGCTGATTCTGGAACTTAACCTCCATCTTGGATGGATGAACATTGACATCGATAAGATCAGGATCCATCACTATATGAAGTACACAAAAAGGGAACTTGTGCTGCATCAGATACTGCTTGTAACCTTCTTCTATCGCCAGTGATATCATACGATCCTTAATATATCTTCCATTGACAAAAAAGTTCTCAAAGCCTCTGTTAGATCGGTTAAGAGTCGGTTCTCCAAGATAGCCTTCAAGCTGTATTCCGTCCGCCTCACACTTTATCGGAACAAGAGCCATGGACACATCTCTTCCATAGATCCTGTAGATAAGTTCCTTAAGATCACCGTTGCCGGATGTATGGAAGCGGTCATCTTTATTATTGATAAAGTGAAAAGATACATCAGGATTGTCCATAGCAAGATGCTCTATAAGATCCGCCACATAACTTCCTTCTGTCCTTGGAGACTTTAAAAATTTCTTCCTGGCAGGAGTATTATAAAAAAGGTTACGAACTATGATCGTAGTTCCGTTTGGTGCACCGACTTCTTCAAGCTCGCCTTCTTCGCCTCCATTTACTGTATAACGGATTCCGGTAAGGCTGTCTGCTGTCTTTGTGACCATTTCGACCTGAGCTATGGCAGATATGCTTGAAAGAGCTTCACCTCTAAAGCCGAGCGTTCTAAGGCTAAAAAGATCTCCGATATTTGAAAGCTTACTGGTAGCATGCCTAAGGAAAGCCTTTTTGACTTCACTTCTTTCTATTCCGCTGCCATTATCAGTAATTCTGATAAGGTCGATACCACCGCCCTGAATCTCAACAGTTATGGCTTTGGCACCTGCGTCCATGGCATTTTCCACAAGCTCTTTGACTACACTTGAAGGCCTTTCTACAACCTCACCTGCAGCTATCTGATCTATGGTATTTTTATCAAGTATATTAATCTGCGCCATATAGCCCTCCTTCTACATATGCCCCCAAAACAAAACGATGACTTGTTCGACTTCCATATGATCCCGAATCGTTAAGATTTTAGCTCACATTGCCCTTCCAGCGATTCTTGAGATCATTTTGAAGTTTATATAGTGTATTTAGTGCATCCATAGGTGTCATATTGGTGATGTCGATCTCCTCAAGCTCCTTTAGGATATCTTCATCACTAACACTCGCAAACAGTGACATCTGATTAAGGTCAACCTGATCATAGTGCTTGGGAGCAGACTTTTTAGATGTTTTATCATCTGTATATGCTGCAATCTCCTGAACCTTCTCAGTTATATCGCTGTCCACAAGCTCAGCGCATATCTGTTTGGCTCTGTCAGTTACCATGGCAGGGATTCCTGCAAGTCTGGCAACCTCAATACCATAACTCTTGTCAGCACCGCCCTTTATTATCTTTCGAAGGAATACTATGTCATCACCTTTTTCCTTGACAGCAATACAATAGTTCCTGACAGAATCAATCTTACCTTCCAACTCTGTAAGTTCATGATAGTGAGTTGCAAACAAAGTCTTGGCTCCAAGATACTTCCTGTTTGCAATGTGCTCTATAACAGCCCATGCAATGGATAGTCCGTCATAAGTTGATGTTCCTCGTCCTATCTCATCCAGAATGAGAAGGCTCTTACTAGTGGCATTTCTAAGGATATTGGCAACCTCATTCATCTCAACCATAAATGTTGACTGGCCGCTTCCAAGATCATCACTTGCTCCTACTCTTGTAAATATCCTGTCAACTATACCTATTTCAGCACTTGTAGCAGGTACAAAACTTCCTATCTGTGCCATCAGTACTATAAGAGCAGTCTGTCTCATATAAGTGGACTTACCTGCCATGTTGGGACCTGTGATGATAGATATAAGGTGCTTCTTGTTATCAAGGAATGTATCATTGGATATGAAAAGATCTGTTCGATCCATCATAGCCTCTACAACAGGATGTCTTCCTTCCTTGATACGGATAGTTCCATTCTCAGACAGAAGCGGTTTAACATAATGATTTCTTTCAGCAACATAAGAAAGAGAAGCATATACATCAAGCGCTGCTATAGCCTTGGCTGTACGCTGTATCCTCTGTATCTGTGCGCACACACTGTCTCTTACCTCACAGAAAACATCGTACTCAAGTCCGTTTAATTTATCTTCTGCATTAAGGATAGTGTCCTCAAGCTCTTTGAGCTCAGGTGTTGTATAACGCTCGCAGTTGGCAAGAGTCTGTTTTCTTGTAAAAGTATCAGGCACCAGATCCTTAAAGGAGTTTGTAACTTCAAAGGCATAACCGAACACGTTACTGTACTTGATACGAAGGTTCTTGATACCTGTTTCTTCTTTGACCTTGGATTCAAGCTCGGCAAGCCACTGTTTACCATTGGAACGGGCCTGCCTGAAATGATCTATATCACTGTTATATCCGTCTTTGATCATACCGCCTTCTCTAATAGTAAGAGGAGGCTCTTCCACTATAGCTGAGTCTATAAGCTCATATATATCCCTAAGCTCATCGATCTCACTATAGATCCTGTCAAGTTCCTTATTGCCCTTCATATCTTCAAGAGCTATACGTATAGCTGGAAGCATTCTTATAGAATTTCTGAAGGACAGAAGGTCACGAGGGTTAGCTGTCTTATAGCTTATACGGCTCATTATCCTTTCAAGGTCATAGACAGGAGACAGATATTCTCTTATTTCATCCCTGGATACAGCATTGCCACAAAGGGCGTCAACAGCATCCTGTCTTGCCTTCATCTCTTCGATATCTATAAGAGGCTGCTCTATGAAGCTTCGAAGCATTCTGGCACCCATAGCAGTCTTAGTCTTATCAAGTACCCAGAGAAGCGTTCCTCTTTTTTGCTTGTCACGAAGAGTCTCTGTAAGCTCTAAGTTACGTCTTGTGGATGTATCAAGGAGCATATACTTACTTGTAAGGTATGGAGATATATGAGTTATATTGGACAGATCAGACTTGGCCATCTCCAAAAGATACTGGATCATAGCGCCTGCAGCAATTGTTCCAACCTTGAAATCATCTATTCCAAGTCCAATAAGCGAATTTACGTGGAACTGCTTCATTATAGCTTTATGTCCTGCATCCTCGTCAAAATATCTGGCATCAAGAGGATAAATAGTGATACCCATCCTGCTCTTTAAATCTTCAAGACTGACTCCGCTCATAACAAAAGCTTCGTTACAGATGATCTCCGAAGGCTGATACTTTGCGATCTCATCAAGAACGCTTCTTATCTTACCTGCTTCTGTCAGATAGAAATCACCTGTTGATACGTCACAGATAGCTATTCCTGTAACATCACAGCCATAGTACAGGCACATTATGTAGTTGTTCTGAGTCTCTTCAAGAGACTGGGCATCTATATTGGTTCCGGGAGTTACAACTCTTATAACATCTCTTTTGACAATGCCTTTGGCCTGTTTAGGGTCTTCTACCTGCTCGCAGATAGCAACTTTGTGTCCGTTCTTAACAAGTCTTGTAAGATAAGAATCAACCGCATGATAAGGTATTCCGCACATGGGAGCTCTTTCAGGAAGACCGCAGGCCTTACCTGTAAGTGTGAGCTCAAGCTCCCTGCTGACTATCTCAGCATCTTCAAAGAACATCTCATAGAAGTCTCCCAGTCTGTAAAAAAGAAGGCATCCGGGATTCTCCTCTTTTGTCTTTAGATAGTGCTGCATCATAGGTGAAACTTTGGTAATATCGGGTTTTGATGCAAATTTTTCGCTTGTCCCCGTTGTTACTACTTTTGTATCCAAAAGTACTCCTCCGTTTATTGTTACTTATTGCATATTTTTAATACTAATACTATACAAAATGATCAGATACTCTTTTGTAATATTTTAGATCATATGTCCTATGAAATAAAATCCCTTGCATTCATCAAGATGTACGTCAACAAACTGACCGATCAGTTCCTCTCCGCCCTTGAAGTGAACCAGAGTGTTATTGGACATACGGCCCGTTACAAGAGTTTCGTCCTGCTCATTGAGTGACTCAACAAGGACTCTTTGATCAGTATCATTAAAGCGCGCTGACTGAGCATGCGCTGTTTCCTGTACAACCTTTAAGAGCCTGTCAAAGTTATGCTTTACTTCCTCATCAGAAAGCTTTGTTTCAAATGTAGCTGCAGGAGTACCTGTACGCTTTGAATAGATGAAAGTAAATGCGTTGTCATACTTTACCTGCTTGACTATATCAATTGTATCATCTACATCTTCATTGGTTTCACCAGGGAAGCCTACGATGATATCTGTAGTGATTGCAGCATCAGGGATCTCACGCCTTATTCTTAAAGCGAGTTCAAGATACTGCTCCCTTGTATACTTTCTGTTCATCCTTCTAAGGATCTCTGTACTTCCTGACTGAAGAGGCAGATGGATATGCCTTGCGACTTTAGGATTATTCTTGATCACATCTATAAGATCCTGTGACAGATCCTTGGGATGTGGTGTCATGAACCTGACTCTCTCGATACCCTCAACTTTGCACACTTCTTCAAGGAGCTTGGCAAAAGATATCTTCTTATCTTCAGGAAGTCCTGTTCCGTAAGAGTTAACATTCTGGCCAAGAAGCATAACCTCCTTAACGCCGTCTGCTGCAAGCCTTTCAACTTCTCTTACGATATCCTTGGGGTCTCTGCTTCTCTCACGTCCTCTTACATAAGGAACTATGCAATAAGTGCAGAAATTGTCGCATCCAAATGTGATATTAACGCCTGATTTAAACGGATACTTTCTTGCAACAGGAAGGTCTTCAACTATTTCATTGGTCTCTTTCCAGATATCTATGATCATCCTGTCAGATTCAAACATAGAGCACAAAAGTTCTGCAAACTTAAACAGATTATGTGTACCGAATATAAGATCAACCTGACGATAGCTCTTCCTAATCTTATCAACGGCAACCTGCTCCTGCATCATGCAGCCGCAGACACCTATCCTCATGTGAGGATTCTTTTTCTTAAGACTTCCTGCATATCCAAGACGGCCATATACACGCTGATCAGCATTGTCACGAACTGTACATGTATTGTAGATCACGAATTCGGCCTTCTCAGATTCAGTCTCTTCATAGCCTACAGCCTTCAAAACTCCGAGGATCTTCTCTGAGTCACGGGCATTCATCTGGCATCCAAAAGCAACACTGCAGGCACGTGGCCTTCTGCCAATCTCCTTAGCAAGCTCGTCCACATAACGTCTTGCTTTTTTGATAAAATAGTACTGTCTCTGGGGCTCAGCCTCCGGCGCCTTGCCATCAAGATCTGCTGCCTCAATGAGCGCTTCCATCTTGTCATCAACTTCGTATATATTACTGCCCTCTATTGATACTGCACCCTTTGCATCAGCATCCTTAACAGGTTCAATATTCTGGTTTAGATCATTAACTATGTTTAAATCTTTATTCATTACTATTATCCTTTATAACTACCATAAATCTGTGCGAGATTCTCAAGGATCTCTACAGTCTTGTACATCTCCTGTACTGAAGCGTACTCATACTTGCCATGATAATTGTAACCACCTGTGCACAGGTTAGGACATGGCAAACCTTTAAATGACAACATAGCTCCGTCTGTACCACCTCTTATAGGATTCTCAATGCTTGTAACTCCTGCCTGTTCCATTGCTTTACGGGCATTGTCTATAAGATGCATATGCGGTTTCAGCTTCTCGATCATGTTGTAGTAGCTATCTTCCATTGTCAGCTCTACTGTGCCGGCGCCATACTTGTCATTAAGGAATTTTACGATTTTTTCTACAAGCTTTTTGCGCTCAGTAAATTTCTTCTTGTCATGATCACGGATGATGTAATAAGCTACAGCCTTCTCACAGGTTCCCTTCATGAGCGTGAGATGGAAGAAACCTTCTTTTTTCTCAGTATACATAGGATTATCAAACTGAGGTAGCATTGACTGGAACTCGTAAGCGATAAGTGATGCGTTGAGCATCTTGCCCTTGGCATCGCCAGGGTGTACGCTTCTTCCGTGGATTATAAGCTCAACCTCAGCAGCATTGAAGCACTCATACTCAAGTTCTCCAAGCTTGCCACCATCAACTGTATATGCGAAGTCTGCACCAAATCTCTTTAGATCAAAAAACTTAGTACCTTCTCCAATCTCTTCATCAGGAGTAAAACCAATTCTGATCTTGCCATGTTTTATCTCCGGATGGCTAAGAAGATAAGCTGCCATTGTCATGATCTCAGATATTCCGGCCTTATCATCAGCTCCAAGAAGAGTTGTTCCGTCTGTAACAATAAGATCTTCACCCTTATGGTTCAGAAGTTCAGGGAATGTCTTTGGTGACAGAACTATCTTAGCACCGGTCTCAGGATCGCTCTCATTAAGAACTACATCCTTGCCATCATACTTCTCAACTATTCTTGCTTTAACATCCTTGCCACTGCAGGCATCAGATGTATCCATATGACTTATAAAACCAAGAACAGGTGCTTTTTTCCTGCCAAGTGTAGAAGGAATAGTTGCATATACATAGCAGTGCTCTTTATCATAATACACATCACTTGCGCCTATTGTTTCAAGTTCGCTCACAAGAGCCTTGGCAAGTTCATGCTGAGAAGGCGTAGAAGGTGATGCGCCGCTTCTTTCATCAGACTGAGTATCAAACTTAACATATCTAAGAAATCTGTCAATGACTGTCTCTTCACTGACTTTAACATTTTTAGCTTTAGTAGCTGTTTTTGTAGTAGCCGCCTTTGAAGCAGTCTTCTTGGTAGCTGTTTTTGTTTTCTTTACTGCCATTTCTTTATTCTCCGTTTTATTATCATTTTTATTATTATCTTTTTTCATAATAGTCTTTAGGTTACTGCCTTTTGAACTATTAACTTTTGAACTATTAATTTTGGGACTATTATCCTTTTGGCTATTATCTTTCGAGCTATCAACTTTCCTATAAAGATAAGCCCTTTTTCTCATCCCGCACCTTTCGATAAGGCCGAGCTGTTCTAAGACTTTTATAGCTGTGCCAAAATACTTGCCACGGTATCTTACAAGTTTTTGAAACTCCTTGATAGTAAACTCATCTGTAAGTTCATCCGGAAGGAATCTATTATACCCCTCCTTGCCCTTGATCACAATCTCATCAAGAAGGTTAAGAGGTATCCTGTCATAGCGGTGCGAACCTTTCTTGTGGTCTTTGCTCCAACCATCAAGAAGTCTGTACTCTTCCAGTTCAAGGCATGTCAGGATCAGCGTAAATCCCGGATGATCCAGATATTTCCTGATACTGTACAGATCTCTGAAAACTTTATAAAGATTAAAACATCCTCTGGGAGCATTCCTTTTAGTAAGTTCACCCGTTTCAGGATCTATCCAGCACATCCACTTCCTGTAAGGGATGGGATACACCACAGTGACTTTATATTTTGGCAAAAAAGCTTCAAGCTTTGGTACAAGGTGAGTAAAATTCCCATTTTGAATCTCGACTATCTTATCTTCATAGCAGATATCCGCAACAAAGTCTCCGACTCTTATCTCCTTAGCATCATCAGATGGAGCATAGAAATCCTTGACAATGCTGTGAAGAGTCTTTTCCTGCAAAATACCAATAGAATTTCTTTCATAACTTCGACCAAGGAACTTATCTATGGACTTTTTAAAAAGATCATTTGTGTCATTACCTGTCATGCCATTCCCTATGGGTCATAAGTTCACATCGGGATATATAGGATCTTATCCATATGCCTTTTGACTCTTACTTCTTTTTATTTTTTAAGAACACATTCTTAATATATGCAAAAGTCTCTTCCTCGCCCTTATCTGCAAGCATGTGAAGGAAGAATTCAAGCTTCTCTATAGTGTAAGGATGCATAGGTGTAGGTGTCTGCTTAACTGTCAGATAATAGTTAAGCGGATCTGCGGATGTATAAGCATCCTTCCTATAGGTACGGCTTGCTGCTACCCTGTCAGCTATCATCTCTGCTATATATCTGTCAGGCATCTTGCCCGGAAGCACCCCAAAAGGAGAACTTGAATCCTTGGAACTAAAATCTATCCAGTATTCATAGTGATGCTTGTTCCTGCCCTTATGATGAAGCCAGGCAAGTGACAAGCCGTTAACTTCCCTTTCACTGGCATTAGGAGATCTGTCTCCCTGATAATACCTGCATCCTTGAAGGAACTCAGTAGGTGAATACTTGGACAGGTCATGAGTAAGCCCCTGCCAGTAAAGTCCCATTTTGAAACAGTTACGGCGAACCTTCCATCTATGTTTTGTTATAGTCTTAAAATGTCCGATCGCATTCTTAAGTTCAATCTTTGGCTGTCTGCCTCCCGGGCCGAGCTTAACCTCTCTTCCTACAGGAAAAGTATATGATGATGGCTTTATGTTATCTGCCTGGCCGGATGTATCACTTGTCCCTTGAAGGGGCATCTGCTGATTGTTTGTTTGCTGCATTTGTTGCATAGGATATGTTTCTACCGGTTCTCTCCGGTTCTCCTTTTGAAATAAAAATACTTACGCTTCTGGATAACAGTGTAGCTTTGGACTGGTCCTTTAATGTTCTGCCTCTTTTAGGAGTGCTGTAATCCGCCTCCGAATCAGCGGTATCACATAAAAGCTGCCATTCACACCCTTTAGGAAGCTCCGGAAGTGAGAACTCTTTATCTTCCCAGTGCATATTGTAAGCTACATATACAAACGAATGTTCCTGACCTTTGCCGCAGTACAGGCCGCAGTACAGCATACCTATAGTATGACTGTATGCTGAAAGGTCAGGTCTCCAGGCCTGTGTTCCATGATATGAAAAATCAGGATAACCGACAGCCTTATAATCCATAAGCCTGTATGGCACAGCTGATCTGAACACTTCATACTTGTTTCTAAGACCTGTAAGGAATCTGGTGAAATCCACAAGGTCCTTATGCTTTGCAAAGTTCTTCCATTCGATCCAGCCTATATTATTGTCCTGACAGTAAGGATTGTTATTACCTGCCTGTGAATTGCAAAACTCATCTCCGCCAAAGAGCATAGGCGTTCCCTGAGACAGAAAGAGCATCACAAGCGCATTTTTGATCTGCCTTGCGCGAAGGAGCATTATATCTTTTCTTCTGCTCCTTCCTTCCACTCCGCAGTTCCAGCTTACATTATCATCTATACCATCAGTATTGTTCTCACCATTGGCTTCGTTGTATTTATGATCATAGGTCACAAGATCTGCAAGTCTTGCTCCGTCGTAGTTACATATATAATGAACCGCGCCGCCTGCTGTTCCGGTCTCCTGTGACAGGTTAAGGAACGACTGAATGATATTATCATCACCTTTAAGGAAATGACGAGCTGTATATTCAAAATCATCCTTGTACGAAGCAAGATTCCTCTTAGACGGCTCGCGACTTACACCTCCGTACAGATGCCAGTAATCAAAACCATAATCAAATATCTTGATATCTGATAAAAGAGGATCCTGGGACAGCATGGTTGAACTTACATCTTTGCCCTTAATATGGACGCCGTCAATATGGTACTCGCTAACCCAGTACCTCAGAATCTCCTGCATATTCTGATGAGTAAGACCTTCTGCAAAATAGGTCTGAACGATAACTTCGATGCCGGCTCTGTGGAATTCTCTTACCATGTCTTTGAATTCTTCAGAAGGATCATTGCCTTTGACAGCATACGCACTTCTGACTGCATAAGGGAACCCTGGTTCAAATCCCCAGAGATTGACCAGTCTGTCTGAATCAGAAGCTTCCTTAAGGAACCCTGCCTCACTTACCATGGCTCTATCCTTGGTCATATCACGATGAACAGGGGCATGCATAAGCTCAAGACCTCTTCTTGATAAAACACTTGGCTGTTCATATACCGGCATAAGCTCTATAGCTGTAACTCCAAGAGACTTGAGATACTCAATCTTTCGCACAAGTCCAAGAAATGTTCCTCTGTGCCTTACAGGAACACCGGTGTCCAGCATTGTATAACCACGCACATTTACAAGATATATAAAGCTCTTGTCAAAAGGGGTATGAGGCCTTTTGTCATTGCCCCAGTCATAATCATCATCTGATATTATGCTGAAGATCTCGTCCTCTTTTTTGTAAACACCAAACTCTTCAAGCCCTTGGATCCTGGTGCTTAAAGGGTCTGCATATCTGTTGCCGCCGCTCATAAGCTGGTAAGCCCCAAATGCCAAGGCGCCACCGATAATTCTCACACTATACAAGGATCCGTGCCTGTACTGGTCTGTAAGTGGAACTATCTGCGGCTTTGCAGTATCTATTACTCCATCAGTACAAGGATATAAAATGATTCCGCAGCCTGTTTCATTAATAAAAGTACCACTGAAAATAAGATCCTGCCCCTTTGTATACATTCCAAGGGGATAAGGTTTTGCTTTCAGCAGTTTAAGTGATTGTGTCATAATCCTCCTAAGTGTCTGATGGATCGCAGGACTAACCTGATCGTAATTCATCTTATTTCAGCTTATCTTAATCTAGCTCATAATTATTCCAACATAGTATACCACAAAAATCCCGTCAGGTATGCTTCATATAAAAGCTAAGTTCAAAAAAGCCGCCCGGATAACCCGGACGGCCAATATTACCGCATTTATGATCTTATAGCTTCGCCATTGTCATCGAGATCGACAAGCTCATCAAATTCCGCTTCATCAAGATACTCATCAAAAGCTTCGGACACTTTCTCGTACTCTGCATCATCACTGATGTATCCAAGTTCAGCGTCGTCTGATCCGTTGTTTATGTATCTGTAGAACCACACATTACCGTCTGTATTCTGACCATTCTTATCAAGCGGAAGGAGTACAATGTAATCCTTTTCACTAACTGTAAGGATGATCATCGTAGCGCATGTAACTTTTCTGCCATCATCAAGATCCAGATCTACTGTGATTTCTTCGCCATTCTCTATTCTCTGATTAATTTTCATGGCTATGTCTGAAAACAGCATAAATGCACCTCCTTATCCCTATTTATACCAAAACCAATATCCTAAAAATTTAAGACTATTGACCATGATAGTCGCGCAAAATAACCCTGTAAGTCACTGCCGATGTATATTCATCATATCATACATAGAGAAAAAAAGACATAGAATTATTAATATTAATTGTATAGAAAGCTGTCAAAAATTTCATTTCAAGATCGTCATATACCCTGATCTTTCAGCATTTGTGGCAATATAGACAGCCGGCTGCTGCGTCTGCGGATCCTCAATTCCCAAAAGTATCTGATAGGTCGAAAGAGAATCAAAACTGACCGGCATAGTCGTCATCACATAGGTTGACTCACCGCCACAGAGTTTTGTAAGGTCTATATCAACTTTATATTTTTCTATATTACCCATCTCATCCTTTAGATATAGATACACAGGATAGTCCCAATAAATAGGAGCCAGCGCTTCATTAGAGATTCTAAGTCCTATAACACTCTGCGTATCATCACCGCCATATTCCATAGTAGTAACGGCATATCTGTAACCCAGCATCTTCATGATATCATCGCACCTAAACCATGCAGCGCCGGATAGATCTTCTCTTTCAGGAACTTTAGGTCCTATAAAGGTCATATGGCTATCACTTATAAGGGAGCTTGTAGTCGCATACTGACTTATCAGCATATCTTCCATAGGGATAGAGCTTGTAAATTCGCCTCCTACAGGAGCAGTTTTCCATATATCAGGTACAGCGATAAGAGCGTCTTCTTCTCCTGTCTGTTCATATACGCCGCCTTCGTTTATCCAGGTAAGCCACTCGCTGGTATCTTTGTAAGATCCTGTCATATCATTAAAAACGCCTCCGCCTTCAGGAAGCTCTTCAAAAGGTCTTCTCATAAGGAGCTTAGCATCAGGGAATGCGTCTTCATAAGCCTTGACATATATGGTTCTTGTATCCGCATCAGGTATCACAGGAAGACCATCATCTTCATCAATGTTAATATGCCATTCTCCCCAATGTCCCAGACTTCCAAGCTCCACATATCTTACGAATGAATCCCTGGAAAAATACTCTCCAAGTGCCTTTAACGCTTCGTTATGGGCAGCTATAAAGTCTTCATTGCTATAATCGGGACAATATCCCTTGCCATAGGACATATCATACTTTTTACCATCCTTGGTCATCTTATAGACCCAGTCCGGTATATCCATGTGATCTTCATCAGAAGGGACATCACAAACAAAACGGAGAACTGCATTCTTACCTGCATTTCTCCATTCCTGAAGATGATTGTCCGTTTCTATTTTTTCAAAGTCATATATACCTTGTTCCGGTTCAAACTCGGCCCAGGTGACTTCAATATAGACAAGCCTTACCTTGTCCATGTTAACATCAGTGCCTTCATCACTGTCTGCATTAGGGGCAAAGCCCATCAGCGGATTGTATAGCACTTCATCAGACAATTCATACTCTATAGTAATTGTATTGTCATACATAGAAGCAACAGTTACTGTCTCTTCCTCAGAACTTTCGGAAGTCTCTGTATCCGCAACATTCGCCTCTTCGGGCTCCTCTTCTTCTTTTTCAAACAACTGGGTAATGGACCCTTTGATAGCATCTATGTCTATAACGATGCCCAGATCCTTGCCAAATAGCATGATAAAAACGAAAATAGTCAGAATAATCAACACGATAAGAATAATATTTGTAATTATATCTTTGATCATAGTTGCACCCTTGCCACGGCTTCCTGCCTAAGGCCCAATCAACATCCTTGTATCCTGCGGCGAAAGAAGCTCCGGTTCATCAGCTCATTTGTAATAAAGGCATGATGAACAGGTGACAACTGCAACTTCCGCTAAGTAGTATATCGGTGTTATCGCCAATATTCTGAAGTAGATATATTTTAATTTTGTAACTCTACTTAAATAAGTCCATAATAGGTCTTAGAAACCTGGACGGCATTCGGGGATTGTCTTCATCACCTTTTATATAGCTTAGGTACAGGCGCTTTTTGGCTCTAGTCATGCCTACATAGAGCATACGGCGCTCCTCCTCGATCTGATGCGGCATGACAGACTTCCTGTTAGGTATGGATCCTTCACACAAGCTCGGAAGATACACCGTATCGAACTCAAGTCCTTTAGATGCATGCATCGTCATTATCTTTACACCCTTATTACTTTTTCCTTTTCTATTTTGTCTCTCCTTCTGTGCCCTTACTATATCTTCATCTGCTTTTTGCAGAAACTCACTGGCATCCGGATAAGCGAAGGCATCCTGCATGAGCTTATCAAAGATATCATTCAATCTGTCTGTATCGCTTTTGGACTTATCCTTTAGAAGAAATTTCAATACTCCCATCTCATTCATGATATATTTAAGTGAAAGCGCTGATCTCATACGTTCTACAAGAGCAAGTTGTCTGAAGAGCTTAGACACTGTCTCCCTCATAGAAGGATTGGCTCTGTAGTAGTCAAGAAGGTCTCTTTCTATAACATTTTCATGTCTGACCGCATCTCTTTTGATATATCTAAGAGGACAATTCATTATGGCAAAAAAATCTGCGCGCTTATGCCCATTAACCGCATATTTAAGATAAGAAAGAATAGTCTTTACACAAGGATCCTCATAGATACTAATAGCAGCCGATGAGGATACATATGGAATCCCCCTTGATGATAGTTCCAGCGCTATCATCTCGCTTTCAAGATTGGTTCTATATAATACGGCAGTGTTATCATAATCGCCGTCAGCTTCTATATTGTCTGCTATAGCCTTGGTCTCACTTTTGGCATTATCATATACAAAGCCCTTGCAAAGGCCATGATTGTCATCACTTGCGCTCTCCTGAGACTTATCAAAACGAACCTTGTTCTGACTTATGATAAGTCCTGAATTTTTGATTATTTCGCTTCCAGATCTGTAGTTAATCCCAAGAGTTATAAGCTTTGTATCTTCATAGACTTCTCTAAACTCCTGCATTATCTCAGGCCTTGACCCCCTAAATCCGTATATAGACTGGTCATCATCGCCTACCACGAATATGTTCCGGTGCTGCCTTACAAGAAGCCTTATGACACTTTCCTGAAGCCTGTTGATATCCTGATACTCGTCGATAAGAACATATCTAAAGCTCTTTTGCCATTTTGTCAGAATGTCAGGGCTACAAGCGAGCATCCTGTAGCACTCCAGGATCATATCCTCAAAGTCGATAAAACCAAGATCACTGCAGCTTTGTATATAGCTATTGTATATTTCTTCAAAAAAGTCGCAGTAAGGAACGTCCCTATTACATTCCGAAGGACTACAGTTATCATTCTTGATCCTTGCTATTTCCGACAGGATGCCGGCATAATCATCTGCTGATAAAGCTGCATAATCCTCTTTTTGTCTTATTTCATCCTTATGACTTTTTATTATCTTTAAAAGGCACTCTTTTATTATTTTGTTCTTATCTCTTGAAGTTAGTAAATTCGGGTGATATCCCGGTTTGGACAGGCATAACATATGATAGAAAAGAGAATGAAATGTTCCAAAGTGGACTTCAGGATATTGTCTGGATGTTTCTTTAAAGAAGCGATGCTGCATCTCAAGTGCAGCTGCCTTAGTAAATGTGATGACTAAAATAGAATCTGGACTGACGCCTGCCTGCTCTATCAGGAACTTGATACGTCCTGATATAACAAAGGTTTTACCGCTCCCAGGACCTGCCAGGACCATGGCCGGACCGTTTATATGCGTTATCGCGTCGATCTGAGCGGGATTGCCGGTCACCACAGTTTGACCTGCAAATGACATTATTTTCCTCCATAAAACTTTTTTACTTGTTTTAATTTCTTGATGAACTTAGAACATATAATTTCTTGAATCCTGATGGGATATTATTAACTGGTCAGATTTATACTAATCATGATTTATAACTAATTATGATTTTAGTAAACAGAATAATCAGAATAATACAGATTAAATTTGAATTTTCAAGATATCCGTAGACGTCGACTTGAAAATGAACCATCTTCACGCCGACATCTACGAGATAATATGATCTTATAATAACAAGAATATGTGATAATTATGCTTCAAGCTTAGCTATAGCAGCTTTGATACGTGCTATGGACTCTTCCTTGCCAAGAACTTCCATGATCTCAGTTCCGCCGCAAGGTGTCTGCTCCTTACCGGAAAGTGCGATTCTAAGAGGCCATAATACATAACCATTCTTATAACCCTTCTCTTGTACGAACTCTTTGATCTTAGCAAAGAGATTGTCGTTAGAATAGTCATCAATGCTCTCGATAAGAGGAAGGAGCTCTTTGAGTACAGGAAGAGATGTCTGCGCATCAGTCTTCATCTTCTTGTTGTAGTAGATTGCATTATCATATTCAGGAACCTTCTCAAAGAAGTCAATCATTCCTGCAATATCAGGCCAGATCTCGATACGAGTCTTGATCATAGCTGCGATCTTGTGGAAATCAACATCCTTTGTGATAACTTCCTTCATGTAAGGAAGTACAAGCTCATAGAACTTGTCATCATCCATACGCTTTAAATACTCACCGTTCATCCACTTAAGCTTAGTATAGTCAAATACTGAAGGGGACTTATTAATGCGGTGGTAATCAAACTTCTCAATAAGCTCATCAAGACTAAGAATCTCTTCATTGTCTTCAGGAGACCATCCAAGAAGTGCGATGAAGTTAACTACAGCCTCTACAAGGAAGCCCTGCTCAAGAAGATCTTCAAATGAGCTGTGTCCTGAACGTTTGGAAAGCTTGTGGTGATCTTCATCTGTAATAAGCGGGCAGTGAATATACTTCGGAATCTCCCATCCAAATGCCTCATAGAGACGGTTGTACTTAGGAGTGGAAGAAATATACTCATTACCACGAACAACGTGTGTGATGCCCATAAGGTGGTCATCTACAACGTTAGCAAAATTGTATGTCGGGAACCCGTCTGATTTGATAAGGATCATATCATCAAGTTCTTTGTTGTCAACTGTGATATCGCCGTAAAGCTCGTCATGGAAGGTTGTAGTACCTTCTGTAGGATTGTTCTGACGGATTACGTAGGGCTTTCCCTCTGCAAGGTTCTTCTCTATCTCCTCTTTGGAAAGGTGGAGACAGTGCTTGTCATAAACTGTAACTTCCTTGCCATCGATAACCTGCTTAAGTGACGCAAGTCTTTCTGGTGTGCAGAAGCAATAATATGCCTCACCCTTGTCTATAAGCTGTTTAGCATAATCAAGATAGATTCCTGATGCCTGACGCTCAGATTGAACATAAGGGCCTACAGGACCGCCGATATCCGGACCTTCATCATGCTTAAGTCCTGTCTTTCTAAGTGCATCATAAATAAGTTCTGTAGCACCTTCAACAAAACGTTCCTGATCTGTATCTTCAATTCGGAGGATATAATCTCCGCCTTCGTGTTTTGTGATTAAATACTCATAAAGAGCAGTTCTTAAATTGCCGACATGCATACGTCCTGTTGGGCTCGGTGCATATCTTGTTCTGATCTTAGCAGCCATTACTAATACGTCCTTTCATATAATGATGTAGGTGGTCAAAAAAACTTATGACACCTAGTGACGACCGGATTACTCTACATCTATAGCTGATGCGAAATTCTTGCACAAAGCTATCTGCCTTCCGCAGGATTCTATAATAAGAGATCCTTGTTTCTTCCTACTGATAACTTTGACTTCGGTGCCCTGCTTAAGGCCAAGGCTTTTAAGCCTCTCCCCGTTAGCATCCTCAAGGTTTAAACTTGTGATGCGATAAGTACCATTATTCTCAACCTCGCACAAACTCATGCGAAATCCTCCGTGCTACGTTTTTTATGCCGCGCATAAGCGCAAGCATTTTTGATTATAACGCTTCCCCCGAAAAAATCAACACATTCATTATAAATAAATAGGTACATTGTTGCAATAGGAGCTATATTCCATAATATTACCAACCAAACCTTCACGTTATTTCGCGTTATCCAAACATACATCGCCCTTTTTCAGTCAGTGTTTTATTAGGTTAAAATAAGTATATAAGCAAAACAGCCATCGCAGAATTATTACTAATTCTCGATGGCTGTTTATTTATGTTTTTGAACGCGTGAGCTCTGTTATATAGTTGTGTTTTAGCGTTATTACAGCTTTTTTAATGATGTTTCTGACAGCCGGTAATATTTCTATATTTCTATAAAAAAGATCACTCTGCTACTACAGCTGACTCTGTAGTATTGTCAGTAGATGCGGATGTTGAATCGCCTTCAGAAGCCTTAGTTGATGCATTCTGAGAAGACTGTGCTGCAGCTGCTGATGATGCTGCACTTGCATCTATATCTACTCCTGTGATCCCTGCACTTGTCTCTACTGTGCTTGCAGATGAGTCAACTATTTCAAAAGATGATCCTTCTACGCCAAATGATGTACTAAGAGTTGCAGTGATCATATATACATTAGCAGAATCGCCTATCCTAGCATAATAGAGGCTTGATACTGAGTTATAATCGCCCACATAGATATTAGTCTTGGTTCCATCATTTAATGTTATTTCAATAGATAGAGATGGATGATCAAGTCCGTACTGGGCGAAATCTGTTACTCCTGCTATCTCTTTGTTGGATGTTACAGTAGCTACTTTTGAGATAAGAGAAGCTACGCTGTCCTGATCTACCTCCAGCGACTTATCTGAAGCAAGATACCATGCTCCATTCTCAAGCACAAGGTCATATGCAACTTCTGATGAGTATTCATATACAGGCTCTGCAGCAGAAGTCCCTTCTGCAGAAGTTTCTTCTGCGGAAGTTCCTTCTGCAGCTGCATCTGTAGTTGCAGCTACATCAGCAGTAAGTGCTTCTGACGCTGTAGTATCTGCGCCATCTCCTGCAGCAGCGCTTGATGAAGTATCTTCTGTGTTAGAAGCTTCTGCACCTGCATCATTGGCAGATGTTCCATCTGCTGCAGAATCCGCTTCATTTGTAACTTCTGTTTTGGTTGTCTTTGTAACTTTTATTTCTGATATCTTAGTTGTATCCAATGTAAGTAATGTGTAATCGTCTGTTGCTTCATCTTCTACAACTTTCTTATTATGAGCAGAAAGCGCGAAGTAAGAAGCAACCATTACAGCCAGTACCACAAGGATTATTATAAGCTGTGTCTTTTGTTTTTTCATAACGTGCCTCGTTCCATATATTAGATCATACAGATGTGATCAACAAAATTCGATGTATACAGATCACATATGTCTTCTCTTAGCAAATACTACTATTCCGCTTGCAAGTATAGCTATGATGATGATCCACCATACGATCTTGATAGTAGACATTGCCTTGGTTGAGTAGCTGATGCTTGTGTTCATATACTCGGCAGGTATAGATACAAATGTAGAATCAAGAGCGATCATAGATGTAAATGTATTACTAAAAAGTGCAAGGTTCGCTCCGCCTGTCCATGTATCTACTGTCTCATTAAAGATATTGCAGCTTGAATATACGATACATGTTGATGTTGTTCCATCAGCAAGTGTCTTATCGGCTTCAAGCCCTACTACCTGAGTACCTTTATCACTGAACTGATAACTTCCGTCAGCCGCAAAAGATAAAAGTGATGCCTGATCAGATGTTGTAAGTATCTCGGTATATGTTGTATCTGTAGCATCAGCATTGTATGAAAGCCCTGTTGCATAAACTGCAAGTATAGGAGCATTGATAGAGCCAACGCCCTTAGTTATCTCGCTTGAAGAGTTAACTACAGGAAGGAGCTGTCCGTTAGCAAGACCTCCATTGGTAAGAGGATATGCATAATAGTGCTCTGCGTCGTTCTCATATACAAGCTGTGCACTGTTAGTAATGCCGTAGTATGCAAGTACTGTGTTAAAGTTGGTCATATCTGCATCACCGACATAACCGAAGATTGCAAGGATATTGCCGCCCTTGTCGATATAAGACTTGATCTTGTCAACTTCGTCAGCCTTAAGGTCTGTCTGAGGGTAGTTGATGATAAGAAGGCTGCAATCATCCGGTACTGCATCTGCTGTATAAAGTGTAAGATCCTCTGTAGATACGTTAGCTTTGGCGATAACATCTGTAAATGATGTCTCGAAAGCTGTCTCATTGTGACCTGTAAGTGTATAAGCCTTTACAAGCTTGTCTTCTGTAAGCTGTACGTACTGGATAGCCTGAGCAAGCTCACCCTCAACATCATATCCTGTGATATTCTGCTGATATGTCTGATAATCAGTTTCAAGTACCAGGAAGTCTTCAAGTGCTATAACCTTGGTTCTGTTAGTAGACTTGTCATAAACGATAGCATCGTAAGTAGAAACTGTATCTGTTGTATAGTCCTGAGCAAAATTAGGTTTTGTCTCAAGGTCTATGAATTCATAAGAGATCTTGCCTGAGTAGCGCTGGAACATCTTGATATTATCAACAATTGTCTGAGTGTATGTATATGCCTCATACTGTTCCTGTGTACCCATAAGGTAGATAGAGATCTCATCACTTGTAGATGATGCAACCTCTTTGGCAGCATCTGTAAGTGAGTATGCACCGTTATTAGTAACATCGATGATACGATACTTCTCCGGAATCTGGCTTGCTGCAAGGTTTACAAATACTACAACCACTACCATGACTACAGTCATGATCGCAGAATACATACCAACAGAAGCATTTTCCTTAGAAACAGTATATCTTCTCTTCTGAATAGACTGAGTTGTAAGGAAGAGGAAAAGAGCTGTAACAGTCAGCATATATGCTACTGCAGTAATATCAAAGGATCCGTTCAATAAAGTTATGAGTCTTGAACCAAAATCATATACTGCAGAAAGAACTGTTGCAACCTTCTCATTACCAATATTGCTATAGAAGCTTCCAAGTACCATTCCAAGGAAAGTTACAAGGATTGAGAATACAGCAGCGATCGTAGCAGACTCAGTCAGTGAAGACATGAACATACTGATCGCGATGATCATAAGTGCATACAAAAGTACGCCAAGGATCATAACATAGTCCCACTTGTAAGGAACTGTTCCGAAGATTCCCATGATAGGAGGAAGTACACAAAGCAGTGCAACAGGTATTGCAACTACTGCTGCAAGTGCAAGGAACTTACCTATAACGATCTGTCCTATTGAAACGGGTGCTGTAAAAAGAAGCTGGTCTGACTTATTTCTCTTCTCATCAGCAAAACATCTCATTGAAAGAACAGGTATAGCAAAAGTAAATCCATACATACACATGCTATACAATGTATTGGCAAGATCTGAATAACCGTTCATAAGGTTATAGATCCAGAAGAACAAAAGGCCAAATACAAGGATAATATCAATTGCGATAGGACCTACAAGGGTCTGAAAATAGGATTTGAACTCTCTTTTAAATATTGCAAGCATTACTCATTCGCCTCCTCATCTTCAGAATCAACTTTTTCGTCTGTACTTTCTTCTGAAATAACATCATCAATATCCTCGATATCGAGTTCTCCCATTGCTGCCTTCTCAAGCTCTTCATCAGAAAGAACCTCTTCTTCACTTTCAGGCATTATAGGATCAAGACCTGCAGCTCTTGCTGCTTCCTTGATAGCTTTTTTAGCTTCCTTACGCTTTTCTGAAAGCTCTTTTTCTTCCTTCTTCTCTTTTCTCACCTTGGCATGGTCGATATAGCCGGGAGTCTGAGTTGTAGCTGTAAGGAAGATATCTTCAAGAGTGATCCTCTTCTCAGTAAGCTCGATAACAGGGATTGAAGCCTTTGCAAATGCAAGACCTACATCCTTCCTGATATCTACTGTGCTGTCAGTTGTGATAACAGCTTCATATGCGCCGTCAGCATCCTTAGAATCACCAATCTCAATACTCTTAATATGAGCGATGCCCTTAAGAGCCTCTTTGATCTGGGAAGGCTCTGCAAGAAGACGAACCTTAAGTACCTGAGACTTGTTCTCACCGGCTTCAAGCTCTTCTTCTGAACCCTGCTGTACAAGCTCGCCGTGAGACATTATAAGGATGTAATCACAAACTGCACTTACCTGTGAAAGGATATGTGAGCTTAAGATCACGATATGGTCATCCTTAAGGGACCTCATGAAATCCTGCATCTGGTTGATCTGCTGAGGATCAAGTCCAACTGTAGGCTCATCAAGTATTATAACTTCAGGATCACCTACAAGTGCCTGCGCAAGGCCGACTCTCTGCTTATAACCTTTGGAAAGGTTGCGGATCATACGATGCTCGTAATCTCCAAGCATAGTATCTGCAAGGATCTTAACGATGTGCTCTCTCACTTCTTTCTTAGGAACTTTCTTGAGTTCGCATACAAAGCGAAGATACTCACCAACTGTCATATCCATGTAAAGAGGTGGAATCTCCGGAAGATAGCCAACGCATGCTTTAGCTTCTTCGGGCTCCTTAAGGATATCATGACCGTTGATAGTAACAGTTCCGCTGTCTGCTGCTATATATCCTGTCATTATGTTCATAGTCGTGGATTTACCGGCACCATTAGGGCCAAGGAAACCATAGATTTTGCCTTTTTCAAGTTTGAAAGACAAATGATTGACGGCTTGGTAGTCGCCATAGGTTTTGACAATATTATCTACCTCAATCAACTTTTGTAGACCTCCCTGAAATTATTGTGTCGTGCCTGATCTTATGCGCAGAGCCTATTGCCTAAATCCCTGCAGCAATCGAACAGAAACATTCTCTCATATATTTGTGAAAAAAATATGTTCGATAAGAATTAAAACTTTTTTCATAATAAAGAATTATAAACTTAAGCTTCTCGCTAGGGGCTGTGCAGCATCCTTGAAGGGTTGGCATAGGGACACAGCGCTGTGGATTCAGAATATAAATCTTAGCCACGCTGTTAATCGTTTTATATTTCATGGCATGATATCTGTATATTTTTATTCTGGGGTCCAAACTCGCTGCGCTCAAACATGTGGACCCCAGGCAGAATAAAAATCTCCATCTATCACGCTCATGAAATTTATAAAACGATTAAAAAGCGTGGCTAAGATCTATATTCTGCATCCACAGCGCTGCGTCCCCTGCAAAGCCTTCAAGGATACCTCGCAGCCCAATCGAAAAGTTTAAGTTATACTTTTTTGCACAACATTTTGATTATACAACATTTTCAAAACGAGTCCAATAAATAATAAAGAATTCCGCTTTCCTGCTTTGATTACCAGATGAACGCATACCTCTTAGTCGTTTAGAGAATTACCAAAACTGTATTCTATACAACTCGGATATTATTGTTCGCATTAAAAACAGTTCATGATAATGTTTTTAAGATACCACAACTAATTGAAATTATAAGTACAGACAACAAAGCCAAGAAACTTGAAGAATTTTCAGCCGAATATATTACAAGGGAAAGCTGTTCCTGTTAAACAACTTTCCCTTGTAGCGTTATAAATACTAAACTGAATTTGAAACATTTTTTATAAAAATGATTCCTTATGAATCAAGCTTATAATTTTTATCGTGAGCATTTTGGTATTCTCTTATAAAATTTGCATTTTCTAGTTCTATTCCATATAAAATCCCATCAAAATTGACATCTGGAGTATACCATGTTCTGCTCATAAAATAATTATTTAATTCGTTTGACTTAAAAATATAGCCATGTCTTGCATATATCTCATTTCTTGCATAAGATAATTCTTGAGGTGACAAATTTTCTAAATCCGCTTCTGTTAACAATACTTCATCACTATAAGGAAGAATGTAATCATCAAAACTATTATTATCATTTAAAAACGATTCAGAATTTGCTGTATCAGTATTATCAAGAATAATTACATCTCCTGTTATTGCATCTTTCCATTCTCCAGTTTTTAAATAATACTCATAATACCCCAATGTATTAGAAGTTGTAGTTGCATAAGGATCATACAATCTAAAAGTCAACACATCTTCAGTCTCATAATCAAGTTCTCCTGCTACATTGTTTGTACCATACTCGATAACGTAATAGTTCACTATAGATTCTATCAGTTCATTATAATTATTCTCGGCTGAAACTATACTCTCACTTTGTCCAATGTTTTGATCAGTAAAATCCTGTTGTTCGCAATTTTCTTCAGCATTATTATCACGCTCTTGTTCCAAATATTCTTCCACTCTTTCATCGCTATCTTGTTCGGAATTGTCTTCTTTATTTTCATATGATGTGGGACTTAGTTCATTTTCGCTAATTTCCCTAAATGTATAAACCCCTTTAAATCTTAGAGAATCACCTTCAATTAAAGTTATTTTTTCAACAGTAATGGTTTTGTTTGACTCATCATAAACAAACTCCACATTATTTCCTTTGTCATCTTCCGCATAAACTCTATTATTTTTTATATTGGAAATCTCCATTTGCACAACAACTATATTTTCTTCATCAAGTTGTTCCTCAGACTTATTAACATTTGTAATAAAATTTTCCGCAACCATCACACCAGAATAATCATCTATTCCTATAACATCTCCGCTTAAGTCATTGTCTCTAAAATAAACCCCTACCATCTCCTTAACTTTTTCATCAACAATTGTCTGACTCGCCAAATACTTACTCGAAAAATAAATCAGAACAATTACTGCCACAGTACTTACAATTGATACGCCTCTATGAAAGCCTGTATTACTTGTAAATGTTAAAATACAGCCTATCAAGGCTACTATCACAATAGATAATAATGGTTTTTTTGTTACCAATACTGCCATTAACACACCAAATAACATAGCACCTGCAAATTCAGAGATGATAAGTTGAGTAAAACTGGTGAAAAAAACTTTAAACGTCTTATGAAAAATCCAGAGACCGAATATCCCAAAAACTATAGCCAAAATAATTACAGGATTCATTTCTATCATGACTTACTACACAGCTCCTTTTCCCTATATAAAAGACAATCGTTTTCTTAGTATTGACAAAACAATTGTCTATCGCACTAAGAAAACGATGTCTAATTCATTTATTATCACTTATATTCTTTGTGATACTTCCGGATTACTGGTTATCTTTAACGATCTTATCGATGTAAGGAGCGAACTGGCTCAGTACATTGTTCATGTCTTCAAACATAAGACCTTTCTTGGTGATCTTGTTCTTGAGTTCAACTATACTATCAGTAACATTGCCAAAGTAGCGATTGGATTCTTCGATACTTCCGGATATTGCTTCGATTGACTCGTCGCACTTAGCAAATACCCCAGTCATCTCCTGGCTCTGATCTCCGACTTCATCCGCAACAGTCTTAATGTTACCAATGATCTCCTGAGTTGCAACGATCTCTGTATGAGACTGCTCTATAGCTTCTTTGGTCTTGCCAAGTGAGTCCTTAAGAGACTGGTTGTTGGCATTAAGATTGGCCATACCTGTATCAATTGATGCAACAAGGTTCTTGATCTCAATAGAGAGCTTATTGACCTGAGTTGCAACGACTGCAAATCCCTTACCTGCTTCACCTGCTCTCGCAGCTTCAATAGAAGCATTAAGGGCAAGGAGGTTAGTCTGGTTGGCAAAAGCGTTGATCTGATTGACCTGATCCTGAATCTCATCAAAGCTTTCCTGGAACTTATCAAATACCTCCTGCATCGCATCGATAGTATCTGATACAGAATTAGAACTATCATCCACTCTGTTCATTCCTTCATGAGAATCATCCGCTGTCTTGACCATTTTCTCAACGATATTCTCGAATGTATCAGAGATAGATCTTACATTTTCGAACTGCTCTTTAAAGGCATCTACGGCATTGATGATATTGTCATATTTGTCTTTTACCTGTTCGAAGTGGTTACCGATCTCCTCGATACCTTCAATGGTTACCGCTTCCTCGTTTTGGAGCTTTTCTTTTTGCTCAACAGCAAATTTGCCTGCTTCTGCAAGAGGCGCAAGCTGCTCTGCTATGTTTCTGGCCTGCACACCCTGGACTGCATTCTGATCCACATTCTCTTTCGTTTTTTTGAAGAAAGCCATATCATACCTCCATCAATCAAATACTGCGCAGACCATTGTCTGATTAACGTGCTGTGTCTTGTACTGCTCTCCACCACCTACAACTCCGACATGCTTGCCAAGGCTACCCATGTCATTCATGAAATCCTGCAGATGATTCTTGTTAGTAAAGAGCAAATGCCTGTATATACAGTTAACACTAAAAACAAAGGATATCTTTGGATTCTCTGCTTTGATCTTGCTTCTGGTATCAGCATTTATAGCTTCATAATCTTCCAGATGCAGGATCGCAACAGTATCATTTTCATTGAACTTCTTATAATTGATAAGAGATCCGCCTTCTCCTATTCCATACTGAGAACAGATATAGACTTCGTCTCCCAGAATACGTCCGAGAGGATTCTCAAGCACGTTATCAACAATCTGGCTCTTAGGGATACCCAGCTCATTGGCATATACTTCTGATGCCGGCTTGTAATCCATCTGAACCAGCTCCTTGGTCTTAAGATTGACCTTAGTAGCGATATGTCTCTTGGCATCCGGTTTTAATTTATAGATATTCTCAGAATACGTTCTTATCTTGCCGGAAGTATTCTTTATAACTGCATAACAGCATGCATCTTCATAGATCTCGCCATTAACTGCAACGCAGCCTTTTTTACCATCAGGAACTCCAAATACAGTTCCGCCTACAAGTCTTACCTTCTTTTGACCCAGAACTACGTTCATAGTTGTAACAAGAATCTCTTCGTCATTGGTACAGAATTCCAGGCAGATAGTATCTTCATCTCCGGGGGCAACTTCCTTGACTGCATTTTTAAGATCCATTATGTCATATAAAGGAGTCGTTGAGAGATACCTAAGAACGCCAACCTTGACCTTAGCATCAGAACCAAATCCTATTACTACGAGTTTATTATCGCTTGCATCCTTCTCATAATATGAGATCGCGCATGTCCCTATAGTAGGCACATCAGGATAACGTTCTTTGAGCTCTTTTGCTACAGCTTCAACCATATTGAAGTTAGCAAAAAAGAGTATCATATGCGGATTGCTAAGCCCTTTGGTAGCTTCTGCAACCGCTGTTTTGGCATCTTTGTTGAAACTGTTGCCGATAAATGTCTGCATTTTAGACCTCCTTTTATACAACAATTTTCAGTGTGTTGATTCCATACTTATAACTGTGTTCTCTTACTCTGGCTACTTTTTTAATATAGTAAGTCCTATATGTATACCGTCTGTATCTTCATCGAGAATATCAAAGATATCCCTATTGATTCCCGAATAGATAACATCTATATTAAAATCCTTAGTACCCTCAGAAAGTGATATTCTAAGGCTTATCTCGGGATACTTGGTATCCTGCTGATCTATAGCCTCTTCTATAAGTTCTTCTGCATACAACTGAAGTCTTATTATATATTTACCTTCTATACCGTACCTTTCGCCGAACTTCTGCAGATCACCGTGCATCTTCATAAGATCATAGTGTCTTGCATACACATCGTAGGTGAAGTGCTTTAATTTGAATATAAAATCTCTTGTAAGAAGCTTTGAAGGGCTATCAAATATCTCCGAGGGAGTGCCCTGCTCATATATTCCATGTTCTGCAAGGAATATGATCCTGCTTCCTATCTCTCTGGCAAAAGACATCTCGTGAGTCACTATGACCATCGTCATACCCTGTTTGGCAAGAAGCCTTATAGTTGCAAGTACTTCGCCTATCATCGTAGGATCAAGTGCTGATGTAGGTTCATCAAAAAGCATCACATCAGGATCCATTGCAAGACTTCTGCATATGGCAATTCTCTGCTTCTGTCCGCCTGATAGCTGATCCGGCATCATGTGTGCCTTATTTGTAAGTCCAACTGCTTTTAACAATTCCATTGCCTTGTTATCTGCAGCTTCTTTTGTCATATGTTTCAGTTTTACAGGTGCAAGTGTTATATTCTTAAGAACATCCATATGACTGAACAGATGAAAGCCCTGATATACCATTCCGAGCCTTGTTCTAAGTCTGTCAATGTTTTTGCCCTTGGCGGCCGTTATGTCACTATCTCCTATGTAAATATGTCCGCTGTCAGGTTTTTCAAGCATCTCTATAAGCCTTAGGAGTGTGCTCTTGCCACATCCGGAGCCTCCGATAACTACAACTATCTCTCCCTTTTTAATGGTGAGATTTATATTTTTTAACACACAGACGCCGTTATAGCTCTTGGACACACTCTCCATCCGGATCATGTCCATCAGCCATCACCTCCTCTGCGGGCGGCTCTTATCTGTTCTATTAGATAAAAGAGTCCATACACAAGATATGCGATAGCCAGATACAACAGCACTCCTGTGATAAGCAAGATCACCGGCTGCATGGTTCTTATCGTTATATTATTGATGACTTTAGTAAGGTCTGTTATAGTTACATATCCTACAACACTTGTCCATTGAAGGAGCGTCACAACTGCTGACTGATACACAGGAAGAGCTATATCAACTGCCTGAGGAAACGATATCAGGTAGAAAGACTGCCATCTGCTAAATCCAAGAGTCCTGGCCGCTTCACGCTGCATCTTGTCTGTTGCCTGATAAGAAGTCCTCATGATCTCAGCTACGTGGGCTGCAAAGTTGGCCGAAAAAGCAAATACCGCGATCATCGGAGCAGATAAAGGACTTGTTGCAAATATCACGTAGTAAAATATCATCAAAACAAGAAGAACAGGGCTTCCTCTAAGAACCGCTATATACAGCCTTGCTATGGTACTCAATATGATATTGTGGCTAAGTCTAAGCCTGCATACCGCAAAAGCAAACAAGGTCCCGAATAATACCGATAGTATAGTAATCTCAAGTGTGACTCCTATACCTTTCAGGATCGTAAGATATGTGCCGCCTCTTATGAAGATGTCATATAACTGCTCAGGCAAAGAATTCATATACACCCGCCACGTCAATAAAACCAGATACTATCTATAGGTGCAAAAAAGCATCGCAAATGTTCTATTCTACAAAACTATATCGGCTGTTTACTTAAATTTACTTAGCATTTTTTAACACTTTAAATTAATAGCAGCAAAACAGCCCCTGGTGGAACAAAATCAGTGGCTCTTTTGGGGTAGCTGACGGAGGTGTTTTACAGGCAGAGCAGATATGTAGTATGATGGTATTCTATGAAAAACAATTATATGGAGGCCTCATTAATGGAAAAAATAATCATCAAATATTTTGATAAAGATGTTGAAAGACTTACTCTTGTAGAAGGCAAATCTGACTGGTATGATCTTCGCGCAAGTGAAGATGTAACTATGAAAGCCGGAGATTTTAAGCTTGTACCTCTTGGAGTTGCAATGAGACTTCCTGATGGATATGAAGCTCATCTTGCACCTAGAAGTTCAACATTCAAGAACTTTGGTGTGATCCAGACCAATAGTGTAGGAGTAATCGATAATTCTTATTCAGGTGACCAGGATATGTGGCGTATGCCATGCCTTGCAATGAGAGATACACAGATTCACAAGGGCGACCGTATCTGCCAGTTCAGGATCATGAAGCAGCAGCCTGCAATTGAGTTCGAAGAAGTAGAACATCTTGAAGGACCTGATCGCGGAGGCTTTGGTTCCACAGGTATTTCATAACATTTGGCTTTGCAAAAAGCCCCCTAGAGGCGGAGGTAAGAGACCATTTTTGATCTGAAAATCAATAAAATGGTCCCTTATCTCCATCCCCAGGGGGCATTTTTGGCTTTGTATGTCTTATTTTCTTGTTACATTATCGCCATATATCGTAGTCCAGTCATTCTTCATAGAAATCGGTACAAAATCACACTCATCACATAGAGCATACATCTTATCAGCTTTTTCTACATTGCCGTTTTCTCTTACTGTATCATCGCAGCACAGCATAAATGCCATAGACTTGTACTTATTGTTACTAACTACATATTCGCACATACTAAGATCACCTGTACTGTTGCCAAATGAAAGCACCGGCTGCTGTCCTATCTCCTGAGCTATTACGGATACTTTATTCATCTTAAGATTCTTAACAATAAACTCTCCGCCAAGGATAAGGACATCATCATCCTCAAATACATAATTAAGACCATCTTCATCGCCCTGGTCATTACTCTTTATAGTCTCATCAGAACCTATTATCTGTCTGGGAGGAATATCCAGGATAGAATTATCTATAATACCTCTGACTATAAATCTATCTGTACCACTGACAATATAAACAGTGAAGTCATAAGCCTGAAGAAAGTTAACTACCTGTACCATCGGAAGATAGAAAGACTGTCCTCTTGTCATGTTATTATATCCCGGCATGGGCTGAGCCTTAAAAGCCTGTATATACTGATTGAATTCTTCTATTGTCATTCCTGCAAAAGCTGATGCAACAGCCTTACCATGATCAACTTCTAATCCTTTATAAGAAGTATGGTTTAGATTTTGATCTCTTATCTTAAGTGCAACCTCTTTTTCAAAATCAGAGGCCTTGTCCTTGTACGTAGGATCATCCAGAACGCGGTACTCTAAAAGGCAATAATCAAAATAATTGGGATCTGTCTCACAAAAAAGAGTTCCGTCAAGATCAAATACTGCGATCCTGTCTCTAACAGGGATAAAATCAGAACTGTTTTCATCAGTAACTGATGCTACATATGAAACAAGCGATGTTCTGGCCGCACTTTCTGTATTCCAGTATGAAAGAGGATCAAGGACGCCCTCATCAGACTGTTCCTTAACCTTATTATTGTTTTGATCTTCTATGTCACTAGCATTAGTTAATAGCGAGCTTCTACTAACAGGGAAGTCAAAATAGGTATCCGGATATGGCTCATCGACAAGTGTAAAATGCCACCACTCTTCCGGAAGAGGCTTAAAACCATGTTTTACCATAACGCTTTGAAGAAGCATACGGTTTGCATATTGCTGCTCAGTAATACCTGTATAATCCGGGTGTGAAAGCTCTCCAAAATAGTCAAAAGTTCCGCCCATATCAACTTCTTTTTCTGTATTCATATCAAAAAGAGTCAGATCAAGCGTACTTCCTCTGCTATGCCCCGAATGTGCATCTATATATCCCTGCTCAAACAAAACGCTTTTATCAAGTTCAGGATAAAAGAAAGCCTTCATTCTTGTATCATTTACATCCAAAGCCCAGTTTGCAAAGTGAGTTACAGCCATCTGAGGTCTGTATGCATCATATATTTTAAGTCTGTAGCCAAGGGAGTTGAACTCATCACTTGCCTGTTTAAGTGCAGCTGCTGCCTCTTTTGTAAGAAGTGCTATAGGTTCTTCATATCCTGTGATGCGATCACCTACAAAATTGTAAGTAGAATAATAGCGAATTTCTAAAATCGCATCCGGAATGACATCTGTCAGAAGGACGAAGTCCGAGGAATCAACAGAATACTTATAGTCGCCATTTGCATAAACGTTATTACCTATTAAATTAAAACTATCATAAAACGAAGACAGCTTACCTGATGAAAAAAAGATGGTTACAACGAGCATTACTACAACGATAGTGCATGTTTGAAGCTTCTTTAGAAATTTCATTACATATCCTCCGTGTGTATTTTTTAGTATAACTCAAACTTCGCACTTGCCAAACATACGCCACCATCTGAGGCAGAGCCGATGCATCCCGTTTATAATACATTTTCGTATCTTGAAGGTGTTATAATTCAGGGCAAGATATCTGGATCTTTATATTCTAGGGTCCAAACTCGCTTCGCTCAGACAGGTGGACCCTAAGAAGAATATAAAGATCCAGATATCTTGCTCCTAAATTTAATAACACCTTCAAAAGATACGAAAATGTATTATAAACGGGCCGCATCTGCTCTGCCTCAGATGGTAGTGTATGTTTGGCAAGTGCGAAGTTTGAATTAGTATAAGAATATCACGATATCGTATATATTATAACTCTATTTCGCTTTTGTATAACACATCTTTTTTCATCTCATAAAATTGTAAAATTCAAACTTCCCACTTGGGCGGTGCAGTATCACCAAAGCTATGCAGATCCTAAAGTTATGCCGGCTGCTCTTCCATTATCTATATGTAAGACATAATCACAACACAACTTGATAAGTTCCGGATCATGTGTTGAAACAAGAACCGTCTTGTTAGAATCAGCAAGTTGTTTTAACATCTTGGCCACTTTCACCATATGTAGATAATCAAGGCCTGATGTTGGCTCATCAAATAATAATATCTTGGCCCCGGCTGCCATGGCAGAAGCTATCGCAACTCGCTGCTTCTGTCCGCCTGACAGCGCCATGGGATGCTTGTCTTTAAGTCCATCAAGTCCAAGCTGCGTCAGTATCTCATTGCATCTTTCCTTGTCCTCTTTATCCATAGACAAAAGGACTTCTGCCTCAACACTATCTGTAAAAAGCTGATGATTTACATCCTGCATGACCATGTAGCTTATATCAAGCTGCTTTTTGCCATGATATTCTATGCCATTTATAATGACTCTTCCTGTACAGTTTTTTTCAAGTCCGCATAGACATCTTAAAAATGTAGACTTGCCTGTGCCGTTATTTCCTACAACGCCTATCACTGCATTTCTTGGAAGGCGCAACCTAGGTATATTTAGGCTTAGTATTTTGGCATCTGCCAAATCAAACTTTTTCCTCCAAAAGATATATGGTTTCTTTTTATATGAAAAGAAGAAGTCCCGCAGTTCAATAAAATCCGCATTTTCCTTGATTTCATATGATTCTTTATCTTGGATATTTAGATAATTTCCTATAAACTTTTCCTCTATATTAACCGGCCTTAGACATAGATTTCTGATTGTTTTATCAGGAAGTGCAAAAAACTCTTTTCCTTCCCAGTCTCCTTTAAGACTACCACTATCCATGTATATGACCCTGTCTACAATATCCCTAAGATACCATAGTCTGTGTTCTGAAATAATGATTGTTTTCCCTTGAGTTTTCCATATTTCGATAGCCTTTTTTAACTCTTTTATCGCATTTACATCAAGATTAGAAGAAGGTTCATCCAAAAGGACTATCTCAGGCAATAAGGCAGATACCGATGCACATGCTATTTTTTGCTTTTCCCCTCCTGAGAGTTCAAATAAACTTCTGCCAAGCAGTTTGTACAGGTTCATATCTTTGATCACGTCTGCCGCTCTGTTTTTGATATCTTCTGCAGGCAGTCCTATATTCTCCGGACCAAATACTATTTCGCCGTCTGTATCTACTGAGAAAAACTGGCTTCTGGGATTCTGAAACACTGTTCCAACAACACCGGCCAGATCGTATAGCTGCGTGTTTTTTATATCAAAGCCGGCTACATTCACTGTTCCCTTCAAGTCGCCCAAATAATAATGTGGTATAAGACCATTGATAAGCCTTAAGATAGTTGTCTTTCCGGATCCGGAAGCTCCGCACAAAAGAAGCGTCTGTCCTTGCTTCACGCTTAGAGACACGTCTTTTAACAGTCCTTTTGAAGAACCCTTATATTGAAAACTTACTTTATCTATTTTTACTATATCTTTCATAATCTAAAATACTTATGGAAAACAAAGATCGTGGTAGCTATTGTAAAAAACACAAAGAGAAGTATATCTATTATATTTAGCTTAAGCTCCACAACGCTGCTCCTTTTTACCTTTCCTCCGAGTCCTCTTGTGATTGCTGCTGCCGATAGTTCATCCCCTATATTGACGCAGGCAAATATTAATGGGACCATGCGAAACTCAACCATTTTAATGACATCTCCTCCTGCCAAAGATATCCCTCTCATTCGCATAGCATCTCTTATAGAGTCATATTCTTCTTTGATCGTAGGAAAAAATCTCATGATAACCGCAAGAGAAATAGTTATACCATCAGGAATATGCATTTTTTGCATAGCTGACATAAACTCGTCTATCTTAGTAGTCCTTACCACATACCACACTGTGATAAAGGCCGGCATGAACTGAACGATTATGCCGCAATAGCCTGTAAGAAAAGCCATGAAAAATCCGGTCGATCCTGCAGATAAAAATCTAAAATTAATAAAAACAGCAGTCATATACAGTGCAAAGAAACGCAATGCACTAGCATAGCGTTTCTCTGCAATCAAAAGCAGGATCGGAACAATAGTGATGATAAGCCTTACTGCCCATAAAAAGGGTGTTGTAGCACTCATCATCACAATAGTTGACACTGACAGTATCATGTATATCTTGGTCCTTGGGTCAAGTTTTATACTCATCAGGCAATACCAGCCTTTTCAAAATGTTTTTTGACAACTGCCTTACCAAGGTAAGATCCTATAAAACCAAATATCAGGCACAGAAGCATAAGTACAATTATAGTTTTTGAATTAATAGCCCTGAAAAGATTGTCACAGTACTGAGTCGAAAAACCGCCATCGATAAGGTCCTGTCTGTAGGTCTTTGCTGTTATGATAACGGGAAAATAATTGGCGCAGATCCATAAACAAAACACACCATAGCTTAAAGAGATCATCTTAAAATCCTTATAAGCTCCTGCTCTTGCGATAAGATCTGCTGCTACACCTGCAATAATGATAAGAGGCGCACCCAGATACCCCATACCTGTAACAAACATAATTATCGCTATAAGTACAGACATGATAGTGATCATTCCAAATTTATCGACTTTACTGTAAAAAAGCATCATAGGAATAGCACCGACAATTGGTATCATCACTACGTATGAAGCAACTATATAGGGATGAATAAAACCAAGCATTCCACATGCAAACTCAACTACAAACAAGAGCACTGTAAATATCCCCACAGTAATATAATCTTTAGCATTTAATTTCTTCGTATTCATATACTCCTCCAAGCATTTAGTGTACAAAATGATCCCTAGGGGTCATCAAGGTCCTTGCCCCGCCCCTAGGGGCATCTAATGTAAGTTAAGCAATCTTCCAGCTGACTGCCTTTTTTCTTCCGCTGACAAAATTCTTATAAATACCATCCTGCTTCATAAGTTCTTCATGCTTACCTTGTTGAACAATCTTTCCTTTATCAATAACAACTATCTGATCTGCATGTCTTACTGTCTTTAATCTATGAGCTATCATGATGATAGTCTTTTCTTTTGTAAGATTTTCTATTGCCTGAGTCAGTTCTTTTTCATTTTCAGGATCAACATTGGCTGTTGCTTCATCAAGAATGATGATAGGAGCATTTTTAATGATCGCTCTTGCAATGGCAATTCGCTGTTTCTCACCACCTGACAGAGACGCTCCGCCCTCACCAACAACAGTATCATATCCATCCGGAAGTGACATGATAAAGTCATGACAACATGCCTTTTTAGCTGCGTCATAAACTTCTTCCATGGACGCCTCAGGTCTTCCAAACCTAATGTTATTAGCAATAGTATCTTCAAACAGGTATACTCTTTGGAATACAAAACTAAAGTTTTCCATGAGGCTGTCAAAGCTATAATCTCTTACATCTTTTCCGCCAAGAGATACGCTTCCTTCCTTAACATCCCAGAATCTTGCAATCAAAGATGCAAGGGTTGTCTTACCACCGCCTGAAGGTCCAACGATAGCTGTAGTTGTCTTTTCCTTGATATCGAGCGTTACATCGTCAATAATCTTCCTGTGATCGTATGCAAAGCTCACATGATCAAGGTGTATACCTTTATTGTCCGGATGAATATCGGCGCCGTTTATATCCATCTGCTCAACAGCCATGATCTCATTTACAAGGTCAACTCCCTTACCAATGATCTTTAATAGCGCTGTGTACGTGCCCGCTGCGTCAAGCATTTCAATCACCATGAAGGAGCAAAATAGCATTGTTATACATCTTGTAAGTTCCATTGTTCCTGTCAGATAAAAATACAAAGTGGCTCCTGAAATGATCACTCCCGTGATCTTACTTATCCACATCTGAAAACCAACTGCGGGAATAGCTGCTATTTCAGCAGTGATATCAGCCTTTGTTTTTCTCTTGATCGCGTTTGAAAGTCTTGTACCTTCGTGTGAAATGATGTTGTAATTACGGATTTCCGCGATTCCCTGGATAAATTCAAGGACAACGCCTACCATATCCTTGTCAGCTGCAATTTTCTCACCGGCAACTTTCTCAACCGATTTATTGGTAACTCTGTTAAACAGGAAAAAGACTATTATGCCTGCCAGGGTTATAAAACCGATTCGTACATCAAATGCAAACATTAAAATTCCAATAACCATTGTTGTGATGGTTCCCTGAAGCACCATTATGATCGCTCTTGTCGCAATATCCCCTGTCTGCTCCAGCGTGTTGGTTGTAACAGACGTGATATGACCAAGACTTGTATCATTAAAATATCCCATCGGAAGATATCTTAAATGCTCTCCGATCTCAATTCGCTTACCGGCACATGTGTTATAGCCGGCTTCAGTCTGCAGCATCTGCGAAAATCTGTTTACTATCATCTTGCCGACCGTGCTTACAAGCATAAGCCCCATTACAACTACAAATGTTCTTGCTTCTATTTTTGCATTTATCACTGCGTCAATCGCAAAATATGCTGCAGGGATTTTCATTGCTGCCAGCAGTGCATCCAAAACTCCAAGCGCTACCGCTGTATAAAACTTATTCCTGTTTTCTTTACTGCAAAAGTTAAAAAACTTAGCAAGCATCTCAAGCATTGACAGCCTCCTTCCTGCTACCAGGCATAGAAACCACTGAAGTATCGTCCTCATCCTTGGCCATGGTATGTGCGTCCCACATCTTTTTATACAGGATACTGTTTTTAAGAAGTGATTCGTGAGTCCCGGAAGCTTCAATATTTCCATCATTTATTAAATATATATTGTCTGCATCGACGATAGTTGAAAGTCTGTGAGCAATAACGATAAGTGTTTTGCCCTGAACAAGCTTTGCAACGCTGCTCTGAACCAGGGCTTCATTCTCCGGATCAGTGTAAGCTGTTGCTTCATCAAGGATTATAACCGGTGCATTCTTGAGCATCGCTCTTGCAATACAGATTCTCTGTCTCTCACCGCCTGACAAGTGTCCTCCGGCGCCGCCTACGATTGTGTCATACCCATTTTCAAGCCCCATAATAAAATCATGGCAGCCGCATGCTTTTGCTGCATTTATTACTTCATCATCAGTTGCGCCGGCTTTTCCAAGTCTGATATTCTCTTTTACAGACATATCAAATAGATAATTATCCTGCGCTACATATGCTATCTGGTTGGTATAATATTCCAGCGGAAGGTCTCTTATATCAACGCCGCCAAAACTGATAGATCCTTCATCCACATCCCACAAAGAGTCTATAAGTCTTGCTATAGTGCTCTTTCCTGATCCGGATGGTCCTACAAAAGCATTTACCTGACCCTTTTTAATTTCCATATTTATTCCATGAAGGACTTCTTTATCCTTATAAGAAAACTTCACATCTTTAAGGACAATATCAAAGCCTGATGGAGTTTTGACAAGTTCCTTTGGCCTTACCATGTCTTTTCTCTCAATGATCTCCGTGGCTTCACCAAATATAGTCTTCATCTTCATAATGTCATCCATATATGAAAATGCCACTACAAGCGGGGTGATAAGACCAGCTGAAAGAATTACACAGGTAATGAATTCTTGAGGTGAAAGCTGTCCTTTTTGTACTAGAATAAGTCCTACAGGCAATACGCCAAGGAATGTTGCCGGCATGAAAGCAAGGCTTCCGGCCTGCCACCAGATGCATTTTCTCATCCAGTTAATAAAACAATCTGCGCCGTCCTTTGCAGCCAAAACAAATTTTTCATAAGAACTGCCGGTTTTCCCAAAGGCTTTTATGACTTCAATACCATTGATATACTCTACAGCTGTGTCATTAAGATACTTTGTTTTCTGAACAGTAACTTCGTATTCTCCCTGGCTCTTGGTCATCATGACTGCAACAAAGATAATACCGATCACTGCAGAAATGAGATTGGAAAGCCCAATTCTAAAATCAATGACCAGCATATAACCGAACATTATTGTTGGTAAGAGGATATTTGCCGTGAATTCCGGCACTACATGAGCAAGGGTCGTCTCCATAGAATCAACTCGCTCAACAATGATATTTTTATATGTTCCGCTATTGTCATCTAAAACTGACCCAAGCGGAATGGTAGATAACTTTTTGCATAGCTGCTGCCTGATACTGCCAAGCACATTAAATGTCGCCACATGTGAAAGGGTTGTCGACAATGAATGAAATGTTACTCGAAGAGTCCAGCATACAGCCATTATAAATACCCGCATAAGATAATAGCGCGCGTCTGTGTCACCTGATAAGAGGTGTCTGACTATATCTGCAATCAATAGGTAAGGGATAAAAGACATAGCCACTCCCATGATCGCAAGAACAACACTTCCTACGTAATAGATCTTTTTTCTCCCGGCAAAATGTAATACCCAGGAGAAAGTACTTCTTTTTTTCATAGATTCCTCCTTTTATTGATGTTATATTTTAAAAACCAAGAAATTTCCTCCAGCCCTCTTTGAAGAAAGTATTTACTGTCCCGCAGTAATGAAGGGCCTCTTCATAAGAAAAATCATGGTTTACCATCTCAAGCATCGCTGTATATTGAGCGCTCAAAATAAGATGCATTTCTTTTTCATCAACATGATTTACCAATATGCCTTTATCTTCTATTTCTTTCATAAACTTAAGTGTTGCTGTCTGAACCTTGGTCACTACTTCGTGAAGGTAGTCTTCATACTTAGTTCCCTCACTTTTACAAAACAAAAGCTTATGTGCATCAAAGTCTTTATATATAAGTTCAACAATTCGTCTTGCCTGATCGTTGTCTCCCCACATTGCGTCAAGCCCGGATTCTCTAGCTGTTCCTGTCTGCCTTACTTCCTCGGCCCGGCATAGATTCTCCCATGCCTGTACCGCAGGATTGACAACAGCGTCGAATATGGCTTCCTTGTCCTTATAATGTCTATATAGCGCAGTTGCAGTAATCCCCACTTTGCCTGCGATCTTTCTCATCGAGGCATCAGCAAATCCGTTCTGCATAAACTCCTTAGTAGCAACCTCTAATATCTTCTCTCTAGTGCTGGTATCTGCATTATTCATGTGATCCTCTTGATGTTAACAATGTTAACTTGTTAGTTACAGCTAACATTATAGTTAGGGATAGCTAACTTGTCAATATATATTATTAGTATTTTTTATACGATCTTATTGAGTTATGTAAATAATTCAAACTTCCCACTTGGACGGTGCAGTATCACCCAAGGCTTTGCTGGGACAAGCAGTATATAGATCATTGCCATGCTTTTTAATCGTTTTATTAAATTCATGAGCATGATAGATGGAGATTTCCATTCTTCCCGGGGTCCACCTGTCTGAGCGAAGCGAGTTTGGACCCCAGAATGGGAATCATCAGATATCATGCCATGAATTATAAAACGATTAACAGCATGGCAATGATCTATATACTGCTTGTCCCAGCAAAGCCTTGGGGTGATACTGCACCGTCCAAGTGGGAAGTTTGAGTAAATAAAAAAGCGCCAACCTTAGATTTGATCTCTCAAATCCAAGTTGACGCTAGATAGTCTCTTGCCTCCGTCCCAAGGGGGTCATTGCGGCTTTAGTATGTAGGCTGTGTATGGCGGGATTTCGAGGCCGCCGCCAAAATCTATCATCTCGCCGGTTATAAGATCCACGGCTTGTCCTGCTCTTGCATCGAAATGGGCGGTAAATGGTGCACCGTCTATATTACATGCTACCAGTACTCTGTCATCATCAGTCTCACGTTCCCATACGCAGGCCTTGTTCTGAAGGACAAGTGATTTAAAGGCTCCGTACTGAAGGGCCTTGGATGACTGGAACGCACTAATGCATCCCTTTATATAATCTGTAAGCTCGTTCCATAAAGGCTTATCAAACATAGGTCTAAGCGCGGGGTCACCCTGAGATTTATCTGCTTTAAAACCCCATTCACTACCATAGTATATAGATGGTATACCCGGCATCCCGCACATAAGAGCATAGATAGGCTTTATATGTTCAGGATTAGCAAGGATACTTGATACTCTGGTAACATCATGATTGTCTACAAAAGACCACAGATGCATGCCCCTGTACAAGGTCCAGTTCTCAGGGCCGAACTGACGCAGAAGTGAATGCGTTATCTCAAACAGGTTATAAGAATTCATTGAAGAAAAAAGCCCTTTGTAGCATTCATAGTTGGTCGCACTATCGCACAGGCCCTCTCCGCAGATATTCCTGTAATCTCCGCCTATCATCTCTCCCATCAGGAAGAAATCTTCCTTCATCTGCGAAGATTCATAGCGAAGCCTTCTTATAAAGTTCTGATCGAGGCAGTATGCAACATCAAGTCTAAGACCATCTATATCAAAAGTATCAATCCAGTATCTAACAGTATCTATAAGATAATCTGTGACTGCCGGATTCTGCAGATTGAGCTTAACAAGGTCGAAGTTACCTTCCCAGCCTTCGTACCAGAGTCCGTCATTATAGCCATTATTGCCGTCAAAATTTATATGAAACCAGTCTTTATACTCTGATCCTTCCCTTTTTTCAAGGACATCAGTAAAGCCCCAGAATCCTCTGCCTACATGATTAAATACAGCATCAAGTATAACCTTGATGCCTGCCTTGTGGAGCTTATCAACAAGCTTTTTAAAATCTGCGTTATCTCCAAGTCTTACATCAACCTTGCGATAATCTCTTGTATTATAACCATGGGTATCAGAATCAAATAAAGGGTTGAACAGGACGCCCTTTACTCCCAATTTCTTCAGATGAGGAACATAAGTATCAAGTTTTTTGAGTCTCTTTTCAGGTTTACCATCATTTTCAAAAGGTGCGCCGCAAGCACCAAGTGGATATATCTGATAAAAACACTTTCATAAGCCCACATAGATTAAGCCTCCCTACAAATTCTTATACTCAACTTTTTTATAATTATCTTACTAAACTTCCCACTTGGACGGGCCTGCCCCTGCAAAGACTTTGGGGATGCCGGCCCGTCCAAGTGGGAAGTTTTAGTTATCTTATTTATAATTATCTTTTGTATAATCAGCTTTTCTTCTTAGCAGCAGCTACCTTTTTCATCTGACGTTTCTTTTCATACATAGCTTCATCGCCGTCTTTTTCTACTTTGCCAATATCGCGATGATCTCCCGGAGTCCACACGCTATAGCCATAAGCTATATGCATCTGCATATCCTTGCCTGACTTTTCATTATAATCCTGAATCATCTCACGCATCTTGTCAATGCACTCTAAATACCTGTCCACTGCATTATCACAAACGATAAAAGATGCAAATTCATCACCGCCAACTCTGTACACATAACCATAATCTGAAAATGCCTGCATCAATATCCCTGAAGCAGCAACTATATAATCATCACCTGTTGCATGTCCCAAAGTATCATTTACTATCTTAAGACCGTTAAGATCAAGTGCTACATATACTATCTGGAAGTTTACATCTTTTTTCCTCTTGGAAACCTCCCTCATCCTGTCAGAGATCTCACTCTCTTTTAGGAGAAAAGCTCCGCGGTTAGGAATACCTGTAAGAGCATCTGTAAATGCCATCTCCATATAGGCTCCGGCCTTATCAGCCTGTCTGTTCCTGTTCATAGCATCCATGAACAGATTGATGAACATACCGACCGTAAATACAAGGACACCTATTCTTGTGAAGAAACTACTATCAAATATCTTCTTGGCATGCATGATGTTGATGTACCTAAGCAGATCTATAAGCCCCATGAAAGTTATGAATGCAAGAGAGATATCAATCCAGTTGGTATTAACATGAAGATCATTATCTTTCCTGAATTTCTGATCCACAATGATCCTGATTATAACGAAAAAGCCCGTTATCATTATAAGTAGATCTGAAAGATATACTGTCTCATGGAAATCGAATATCCCAGTATAGTTGGTAATCGTACAATAATCGATCAGGATCACAGTTGCCCAGAATACAATTCCGGCAATCCTCTTGTGCGGTTTAAGCGTCACCATATCACTAAATACCGCTATAGGATAAGCCATCGACATAAGGAGAAAATATGCGATCGTATGCAGATATTCGGATGTACCAAGGACATAGTCAAGAAGATGAGTTTCTATCATCGACCATAATCCTATAAGTATGATCAGCGCAGCAAGTGACTCATATATCCTTCCTGATCTTTTGTCAGGGATAAGCCTAGTGACAATTATGATAGCAACTCCTATTAAAATAATAACTATGCAGACAATAAACCTTGGAAGAGCAGCCATGATCCTGGATCTTATGTAAGCGCTCGCCGGTTCGATTGCCATGTTACTAATCTTGGAATTACTATAGACAGGGAACAGTTCGAGATATATAGTATCTCCAACATCAGAAGTATATAGCTGCATAGTCCTAAGATAAGTACCCGCCCCGCGGCTTCCAAGGCCTGATCCTAACCCATCAACCATATACGCAATATAATCAACACCATACAATTTATAATAGTCCGTATAGTGCTGCATTATCATCTTTTCAAAATCTGTAGTTACATATCTTGCATCAAGATCATCCGTTACAAAGTCCAGACTATCCGGAGTCTCTCCATAATCATATCCGTCATATTCCCTGTCATCAAAATATATGCAAAATCCCATATGCTTAACTTCAAAGCTAAGAGACTCTTCGCCTGTAAGACCCTCAGGAATAGTTCTGTGGAAAAGATAACTTTCTCTATCTCTATGACCATGATAAGTAAGATCAGCGATATTGACAGTATTGCCTTCTTCATCGATCCATCCATCATCAAAGTCAATATACACACCGTCTTCTATACTGAAAAAAAGCTCATTTGTATCTTTGGTATTATAACTAAAAATAGCCGTAGTTATAAAAAAACCAAGCACAAGAAATCCAAGAATGTAATATCTGTATCGTTCGCCTGAAAAGTTTATCTTCATTCGGATCCTCCGAAAAAGCTCAAATCATAAAATGCAACAATAAATAGCCACATAGTTTTTCGGATAAAGTCCTTTGAAAAATTAGTTCAAAATATTGGACAAAAAGCAGGTTATAAAGCTCTCTGAATATAGTAATGATCAGCCTTTGTCATTTTTATCAAGGTACATACTGCCATCTGCAGCCGAAATATAATCAGACAAGGTCAGAGTCATATTCATATTGGTAAGACAGCTTCCCATGCTGATAGCAGTATCATTTTGCTCAAGCTCGCTTACAACCTTCTCTCTGTAACTTTTCAAAACGCCTCTGGATGCATTTGGAAAAAGAGCTACGAACTCATCTCCTCCAAATCTGAATACATCGCCGCCTTCAGGCACATGCTTCTTCATAGTCTTAGCGATGATCTTAAGCACCTTATCACCATACTCATGACCGTATCTGTCATTAAGAGTCTTAAAATTATCAGCATCAACAAATACAACTCCCCAGATGATTCCTCTGGCTCTTTCTCTATTGAATCTGGACTCAACAATATCAGTAAGAGCTATCCTGTTGAAAACCCCAGTCAGCTGATCCTTATTGTAGACATCCTCAAGCTGCTTCATGGCATTGGTGAGCTGTTTCTTGTGGAAAAGATTCTTAAAGCCCTCTATGATTCCTTCCTGCATATCGAGAAGATTGGACCATTCATAGAGAAATACCGGATTCTTATGAAGCGTATAACCAACCGCTTCATTGCCAAAATGTATAGGATTAAAAAGGTAATGAACTCCCTTAAGATTATGATCTATATATCCTATAAGGTCCTCCACCGATTCAAAAGACGTTCTCTTGCCATTACATACTGCAAGCTGTACTTTAAGATCAGGACGAGAATACCCCTCCGTAGGAAAATGAGTACTCATGTAAGGCTCAAATATCCTCTCATCTACTACTGCAAAGAAACCTTCAACATTTTTACTGCACATATATTTCTCTATAGTGTCAAACATATCATGCATAGTAGGCTCTTTGAGCACATCTCTTTCAAGACATGCTATCTCATTATCAAAAACCTCTTTGGCACAGTTAGAGTCAATTACATTCTTAAGATAATTCCTATAATCTACCATTCCGCTGTTGGGACAACCACAGCTTTCGGCAAAGATAACATTGGCATCTGTATATGTGTGAGAAGATACTTCTCTTCCTTCCCACAGATCGATAAGTATTTCAAGCGCTCTCTCTCCGATAAGCTCTCTGTCCATATTAACAGTAGTTATCTGAGGAAGATAGTTCCTTGCCTTCTCAAGATTGTCAAAACCTGTGACAAGAAAGTCTCCGGGGACATGATAACCATTAAGCTCCGCTGTCCTGCAGATTCCTGTAGCTATATTGTCATTAGAACATACAAAAGCATCAGGGAAGGGCTTATGGTTCTCGATATAATCATTCATATAACGAACGCCTGTGGCAAATTCGTAGTCACCGTACAATACCGGATTATTAAGTTCTGTAAGCTGATATTTCTGGAGACAGTCCAGATAAGATTCGGCCCTCTGTCTGTTCTCAAAATTGTCTCCGGGGCCTCCTGCGAAGACAAAGCTTCTGCAATTATGGACATTATAAAGATGATCCATGATCTCTTCTATAGGCTTTCTATTATCAATACCCACATAATACAGACCAGGGAACTCATGACCTATGCTGACAGCAGGTTTTCCGCTTTCTCTTACCATCCTGATGAGCTTCTGAAGCACCTCATAATCTGTTATATTATTGGCATCTATGACAATACCATCATATGCTGTAAGATCAGGAAGGTTGAAGATATTATACTCCCCCTGATTGTTCTCTCTATCACTACTCCAGTTACCAAAGCAGTTGAACTGGAACAAGACCATGTCCAGATTCTCTTTACGTATCTTTCTCATTATGCCTTCTGCCCAGGCATAAACTATAAACTTGCGCCATCCATCTGTTAATAAAGCAATCTTCTTCATATAAGTCAAAATCCGCTATTAAGATACGGATGATCAGAAAATAGATGATCAGAATATTCTATATTTCATATTCTATCTACAATGTCCCTATCAGATCATTATCTTTTGATCATTCCTGATCTTCGGATTCGCCCCCATTCGTATATCTGTCCTTAACCCTTTTTATAAAGGCCATTACATCTGTTCCTATGTCATGCATCCTGCATCCTACCGCCTCATAATCATCAAGAGAGAACTTTCTGACTATCTGAGCCTGTATCACCAAGTGCCTGCTGCGTTCTTTCTCCTGAAACGTTATAGTCACATCATCGCCAATACGGAATACAGCTTCTCTCTCCATAGCAAAAGATATACCTCTCATGGATATATCATATATGACCACCTGTGCGTCTCTACCCTTGCCGGCATAGGCAGTCCCCAGAATACCTACAGGATATCTCTTTGCTTTGCGATAATTCTTAGTGTCTATACCCTGAAGTCCTTCCATATAGTAGAACCTGTTATTGAGCTGAGCTATAGGCTGTATAAGGCTACACTTGAAATTATATCTGTTAAAATCCTTATCATGGATGCTGAAGGAGAAATCATGCATTTCATTAAGTGGTACCCCTTTATATCTTGGCTGGGTTACCATTATCCCTTCGCCTCTTGGCCCGACGACGCTACATACTGCCGGAATCATCTTGTCCATTATAGGGATATAAATTGTAATCTCTGTACCCGTAGAAAAATCAGTTATATCCATATTCACCCCATTATCAGCATATCCAAGCTATGTACTACTTGATCACAGGATACTGAACTTAGAAAATGTAAGAATTTCGTCCACTTTATTATGACGCAAATCAAAACTCATCGCAACCGGTTTTCCGATATGGAAAAAGCCATTCTAAAATGAGAATCCACATCATCATTTATTAGAATGGCTTTATATACTGATTCATATCGGCTTTGGTATATCAAATAAATACTAAAGTCCGTGGAATCATACGGTATCTAAAAGGCTTTTTTAAGTCTTTTTATATGGAAAAAGATTCTGCGCTCGTAGCAGCTATATCACTTTTACGGTTTAAGATGCTCATAAACTCTTCACCTGTGATAGTCTCTTTTTCATACAGATACTTGGCAATCTCGTCAAGTTTTGGCTTATTATCTTTAAGGATCTTGATAGCCTTTTCATGCTGTTTTTTAACAAGCTCTACTACCTTCTGATCGATCCTTGCCTGAGTCTGGGCAGAGCACGCAAGTGAAGCATCGCCGCCAAGATACTGATTATTAACGGTTTCAAGAGCAACCATGTCAAAATCATCTGACATACCATATCTGGTGATCATAGCTCTGGCAAGCTTAGTGGCACGCTCTATATCATTGGAAGCACCTGTTGTAACAGATCCAAACTCAACCTCTTCTGCTGCACGGCCTCCTGTTAATGTTGCTATCTCATTCTCAAGCTCAGTCTTGCTCATAAGATAGTGATTGCCCTCTTCTTCTACCTGCATGGTATAACCAAGGGCTCCGCTTGTACGAGGAACTATAGTTATCTTCTGAACAGGAGCTGTTCCCTTCTGCATTGCAGCTACAAGAGCATGTCCTACCTCGTGATAGGATACGATGAGCCTTTCTTTATCAGACATGATTGAATTTTTCTTCTGATAACCGGCTATTACAACTTCTATACTCTCTTCAAGATCAGCCTGATTAGCAAATCTTCTGCCGTCTCTTACTGCTCGAAGGGCTCCTTCATTGATGATGTTGGCAAGTTCAGCACCGGAAGTACCTGTAGCCATTCTGGCTATCTTGTTAAAATCAACATCATCTGAGATCCTTATCTTCTTGGCATGAACCTTGAGGATATCTTCTCGGCCTTTAAGATCAGGAAGCTCTACAGGAACTCTTCTGTCAAAACGTCCGGGTCTTGTAAGAGCAGGATCAAGAGATTCCGGTCTGTTGGTAGCAGCAAGAATCATAACACCGTTGTTACCTTCAAATCCGTCCATCTCTGTAAGGAGCTGATTGAGAGTCTGCTCTCTTTCATCATTGCCATTTAACTGGCCATCACGCTTCTTACCAATAGCATCGATCTCATCTATGAATACAATACAAGGCGCCTTGTCCTTGGCCTGTTTGAAAAGGTCTCTGACCTTGGAAGCACCCATACCTACAAACATCTCTACAAACTCAGATCCGCTCATTGAAAAGAAAGGAACATTAGCTTCTCCGGCAACAGCCTTGGCAAGCATTGTCTTACCTGTCCCGGGAGGGCCTACAAGTAATATGCCCTTGGGCATAGAAGCGCCGATCTCTTTGTATTTGCCAGGATTATGAAGATAGTCGACTATCTCCTTTAAATTGTCCTTGGCTTCCTCTTCACCGGCAACATCAGCAAATTTGATGCCCTCAGTTGACTGTACATATACTCTTGCATTGGACTTGCCAAGGCCTCCGAACATCATGGACTGACCTGATGCACCACCGCCCATTCTGTCCATCATCCTGTTGGACAGCCATCTTCCAAGCAGTATAAAGATGATGATAGGAAGTACAAATGTCAGAATGAACTCCATAAACGGTGAAACCTGAGTTTCTATCTCACTGGAAAAAACCACTTCGTACTCTGTAAGCCTGCTGACAAGCTCCGGATCATCTATAGTAGCAGTATAGTAGATCTTACCATCATTGTTCTGATATACTATTTCATTTGTATAGATTTTGACATTATTGATATTGCCCTGTGTTGTATCGGTTATGAACTGGCTATAGGATACTTCAGTTCTGTTAGCTCCGATTATAAGAGGCATAACCACAAGATTTATGATCACCATCAAAACAAGTACTGCCAGATAGTAAAAAATAAGTGGTTTTTTTGGTTGTTTAACTTCGTTCATAGATTCCTTTCTATTTCGGCTATAAGGTCCGAACCTGATACTAATCCCTTTTAAATACTGATTTGTTCAAAGGCTCTGCCTGTATCGTATTTTAAGCTATATACGATTTTCTTATAATAATTATATAGACTGTATTCTAACATCTTTTTGCTACAAATAATCTAAATATAATATAAAGTATTCTGAAAAATATCTATAGTCAGTGGCTTTATAAGACACCGGATATTATTCAGCACACTCCCTTAAGATCGCCGCCATCATCATGAAGCAGCATATCAGGATTCTCATCAGCAGCTGTAGTTGCAAGCTCGTCGCAGCGTTCATTCTCAGGATGTCCTGCATGACCTTTGACCCAGTGCCAGGTTATATTATGAGGCTCTGCAGCTTTTAAAAGTCTCTCCCATAAAGCTCTGTTCTTGACAGGCTTTTTAGAAGCATTGACCCAGCCTTTTTTAAGCCACCCTTCTATCCAGTGTTCATTAAATGCGCTTATAACATATTTGGAATCAGAATACAGATCGATGCTGCAAGGATGATTCAAAGCTTCAAGAGCCTTAATAACGCCAAGAAGCTCCATGCGGTTGTTGGTCGTCTTATCAAAGCCGTCCGACAGCTCCTTAACATGAAGCTCTCCACTTTTGTCTGTGAACTTAAGTACAGCGCCGTATCCTCCGGGTCCATCCGGATTCCCCCTGGCTGCACCATCTGTATATACTTCAATATGTGTCATAATATTCCTTCCTATATCCGTTCTAGGTCGGTGCCATATCTAAGGCCCCTCACACAGGCAGACAGAATATAAATCTTTGCCACATTTTTTAATTGTTTTATAGTTGATTTTTTTATGCCCAGATGCCGGTTTTTGTAAAATCGTCTGCCATCTTCTGAGCATCTTCTACGATAGTCGTATCGTAGCCTATCATAGACAAGAGCTTGATCGCATTTCTTGTGGTCGCGGGTCCTTTTTGGATCCTGTAGCTGAAGTGAACATCGTTGTCTGTAACTTCGCCTTCGAAGTGATAGTTATCATAATAATCTTTCAAAAGGTCCGTAAGTTCTATATCATGTGTTGCTGCAAAGCACTGTATATTCTTCTTATCAAGGCTCTTTAAGATCTGTGTGGATGCGGCTATACGTTCTATGGTATTGGTACCTCTAAGTACTTCATCTATAAGGCAAAATATCCTGCTACCTTTACTTGCTGCAGCGTCTAGTATTCTCTTAAGGGACTTGATCTCTACAATGTAGTAACTGTCTCCGCCTGCAAGATCGTCTCTAAGCGCCATTGAAGAATAAATCCTGTATATAGGCGCCTTGTATGAAGATCCTGTTACTGTATGTATAGTCTGTGCCATAACTGCAGCGATAGCGCTTGTCTTAAGGAATGTTGACTTACCTGATGCGTTGGAGCCTGTGATGAGGACTCCTTTATCTGCTGTGATACTGTTTACTACAGGGTTTTTCATGCAGGGATGATAGAGATCTGCTGCATTATAAGAAAGGTCTACACTATTGTCTTTATCATTATCTTTTTCGCCTTTTAAGGTCTCAAACTCTGGCAGGCAGTACTTGCCGTCAAGAGAAGCCCTGTAGCAGGCAACTGATATCTCTGTCTCGATACGTCCGAGAGTTGTAACTATACTATCAAGAAGCTGTCCATGAGTTTTTACAAACTTGTACATGCTCTTGAATTTAAAAAGATCTATATGAGTGAACATGCAGATGTAATCCAATAGCATATTCATTGGATCGCCGCTGTTGGAAAGCCTTGCGGGGTCCAGTATTATCCATGAACCTCTTCTGAAAGCATCAGTTTCTTTTTCGTATTCAAAAAGCTCCCTTGTCTCTTTGGCAAGGACTTCATCCTTAACAGACTTGAACATATCTATGCCGCCAAGCATTCTGTTGATATATCCAAAGATGTAAAGGTAAGGAGAGATATCTCCTTTGATGATAAAATATGTAACTGCATTATATAAAAGGCATGCAATTATGATAATGAAGAATACTTCGAATTTAAAAAAGCATCCCGCAATAGATATGAGCATCAAAAGATCAGCGATCATATGAGGAAGTCTTGATGACATCTTAAGATCATCAAGTGATCCTATATAGTCATAGAGCGAATGCTTGCCAAAATTGGACATTCTGGCAAAGATAAGCTGAGTATCAACCCTAAGATCTTCTTTGGCAGTAAAGTTATCAACCTGCTGTTCAAAGGATTCAAATTCGTCAGTCTGCATGGGAGTTCTGAGTCTGTAATACAGATACTCCTGTCCTGCACCTGAATTGCAATAATTGATCCTGTCATAGACCACGTCAAGGCCCAGATCATTCCAAGTGATATCATCAAGCGCTGTATCTTCTTTGTGATTTTCAAAATATTTGGGGATAGCCTGTCTTCGGCTATCCCTTATATCAATAGTGGGTTCCTTGCCCCAGTTTTTGATAAACTTATTTCTGTAAAATCTTTCTGCTCTTTTTTCGTTTCTTTTTCCAAGTATTGCGGCTATCACAAGGATTGCTACAATTATTCCAAGTACTGTTACATAAACCTGCATATTATATTCCGTTTCTTTTTCAAGTAATTATAATTCCGCTTTGCATCTTTTTTTATAGATCATCTTCCAAGTTCGTGCCTGATCCTGGCCTTGATATTCTCTGCTTCAAGGTACAGATCATGAGGATCTACGCCTATATTGAACCTGCCGTCTTCATATCTTATAACTCCGGCGATCATGGTCATCTTAATATTCTGCTTGCTGCCGCTGTATACGATATTCTTGCAGATATTGTTAATAGGCTGCATGTTGGGCTGATCAAGATCTATCATGATGATATCTGCCTGCTTACCAAGTGCAAGTGTATCGCAGTCATTAAGGCCCATAGCATGAGCCCCGTTAACTGTAGCCATCTTGAGAACTTCATTTGCATCTATTGCAGAAGCATCATCGCAGCGAAGCTTGGCAAGACCTGTAACAAGGAACATCTCTCTGAAAAAGTCCAGACAGTTGTTAGAAGCCGGGCCATCTGTTCCAAGAGCAACAGGTATTCCATGTCTTAGATAATCAGATATCGGTGCGATACCTGAAGCAAGCTTGACATTAGATCCAGGATTAGTAACAACATACATATTCCTAGACTTAAGGATCTGCATATCTTCTTCATTGACATGAACAAGATGGTAACCGCCACCTCCAAAGTCAAAAAGTCCCATTGATGAAAGGTACTTGACAGGACTCATGCCATAACGCTCTATGCAGCCATCTGTCTCTGCCTTGGTCTCAGCTATATGGGTAAAAACAGGTGCCTTGTACTTATGAACAAGATCTGAGAATTTTGTCAGAAGCTCAGGTGAACAGGTATATTCTGCATGGATTCCCATAAAATATGAATTAAGAGGATCATCTTCTGTATTAAGCTCATTGTACATCCTCTCTACAAGCTCTAAAGACTGCGAGAAATTGTTAACACAGCCAACCTGTACACACCTCATACCGGCTTCTCTGCAGGCTCTTGCTATTGTATCCGGTGTCAGATACATGTCAAAAATAGATGTGATGCCGCTTGTAAGATATTCAAGTATTGCAAGCTTGGTAAGAGAATATATATCTTCTCCCGTCATATGAGCCTCAACAGGGAATATCTGATCATTAAGCCATTTCTGTGTTGGAAGGTCATCAGCAAGCGATCTCATAAGTGTCATAGCACTATGAGTATGTGCATTCTTAAATCCCGGCATGAGAAGATTCTTCTTGCAGTCTATCTCACGATCGAAATGCTTATAGATATTGGCTTTTGCAGCTTCATTATCAGTTCCGACAAAAGATATCTTGTCTGCGTTAACCCATACTTCACCTTCAAATACAGGCTTATCCTCCTCCATAGTGAGGATCCTGGCATTGTAAAACCTGATGTTCACTTTATGTTCCTCCCGAAAGCGTCATTTTTAACCTCATGTCGCGAGCAAAGCGAGTGACTAATGGTTCAAATTGGTGGAGCTCGCGACACCAATTTGGGTTTGAAAGTGAAACACTTTCAAACTTAAAAAAACTCTGATCAAAGATCTCCAAACTGCTTAACTGCCTCTGTTACAAGCTTTGCAAATCTTGGAGCTGCCATATCTGCTGCCTCCTGAACCTCTTCATGATTAAGAGGATTCTGGCTCATACCTGCTGCAAGATTACTGATGCAGGATACGCCGCAGATCTTCATGCCCATGTGATTAGCTGCGATTGCTTCTACAACTGTGCTCATACCAACAGCATCAACTCCAAGAGTTCTGAGCATGCGAATCTCAGCAGGTGATTCAAATGAAGGACCTGTAAGCTGGCAATAGATACCTTCCTTGAGATCGATCTTGTTCTCGATAGCAGTCTTTTTGAGAATATCCTGAAGATCCTTGTCATATACACTGCTCATATCAGGGAATCTTAATCCAAGTCTGTCATCGTTTGGTCCCATAAGAGGATTGGGAGCAAAACAGCTGATATGATCTGTAATGAGCATCAGATCTCCTGCGCTGAAATGGTAGTTAACGCCGCCACTTGCATTAGTAAGAAAGAGGATCTGCGCTCCAAGCTGCTTCATGACTCTTGCAGGAAGAACTACATCAGAAATAGGATATCCTTCGTAATAGTGTACTCTTCCTTTCATGCATACAACAGGAGTCTTACCAACATATCCAAATATGAACTTGCCGTCATGTCCGGGTACTGTCGATACAGGGAATCCTTCAATCTCTGAGTATGATACTTCCGCTATTATATCTATATTTTTAGCATAGTCGCCAAGACCTGATCCAAGTGTAAGAGCTACCTTAGGAACGAAATCTGTCTTTGCCCTGACTGCCTGTGTACATTTTTCAACCTTTTCAAAAATCTGAGTATTTGTCATAATCCACCTCTTTCTGAATCAGTTTGATTGATTCTATATCTATTATCATATATATCTGATCAAGATTTATTATATACCCTAAGCTCCCACTTGGACTGACCGGCATATCCAGACTCTTTACAGTGGCAGGCAGTATATAAATCATTTACTCCTTGTTCTGCTTAGCGATCTCTTCAGCTTTTTCTTCAAGATAGACATATCTTTCCATAAGCTCTTCCAGTCTTTTTTCCTCTGCTTCTTTTTTCTCACCAAGTTCTCTGAGCTTACCAAAGTCAGTTGCATTTGCGAGTATATCTTCTTCAAACCCAGCAATTTTTTCTTCAGACTTTGCTATGTCATCTTCTATTGTCTCATATTCCTTTTGTTCTTTATAGCTGAATTTCAATTTATGGCTGCCTCTTCCATCATTTGATGAAGGCTGGGTTCCTCCACAAGGAATGTCTTGACCGTTATTTAGTGATGCTCCGGAAGCTGCAGTTGAATTAGAACCTGATGAGCTCTTGTTTTTTCCGGAAGCGCCTGTAGTATCGTCTGCAAAATCCCAGGACAAGCTTCCGTCAACACCTTCCTTATGAGTTTCGAAGAACTCTGTATAGGATCCGTTGTACAAATGAATGCCGCCATATGAATCAAATGTCAGCATGCGTCTTCCGACTCTGTCCAGAAAGTATCTGTCATGAGATACTGCAATTACTATTCCGGGAAAAGAATCAAGGTAATCTTCAAGTATCTGCAAGGTCTTGATATCAAGATCATTGGTAGGCTCATCCAGTATCAGAACATTAGGTGCCTCCATAAGAACTTTACAAAGATACAGTCTTCTTTTCTCTCCTCCTGAGAGCTTACCTATCGGCTGATACTGAAGGCTACCTTCGAACAGGAACTTCTCACACATCTGGGATGCTGAGATATAGCCATCATCAGTCTTTATATACTCTGCAGTATCCTTGACATAGTCTATAACTCTCTGATTATCGTCCATGGTATCGGCTTCCTGAGCATAGTATCCGATCTTGACAGTCTCTCCGATCTCGATATGACCGCTATCAGGAGGGATGCTGCCTACTATCATCTTCATAAGAGTTGTCTTACCGCAGCCATTTGGACCCAGGATACCTATACGGTCATCTCTTGTAAATGTAAAGGTGAAGTCTTTGATCAAAGTCCTGTCACCATAGCTCTTACCTATGTTATAGAGTTCAATAGTCTTTTTTCCAAGTCTTGAAGAGATTGCAGATATCTCAACATCACCATCAAATTTGAGCTTTTCTTCATCGCGAAGAGCCTCATAACGCTTTATATGGGCTTTTTGTTTGGTGGAACGGGCACGGGCGCCTCGCCTCATCCACGCAATTTCTTTTCTCAGAATATTGGCATGCTTGTCCTGAGTCGAAAGCGCAGATTCTATGCGCTGAGCACGAAGTTCAAGGTAACCTTCATAGTTGGTATCATAGGTATAGAGTTTTCCCTGATCGACTTCTACTATCTTGTTGCAGACAAGATCAAGGAAATACCTATCGTGGGTTACCATAACAAGAGCGCCCCTATAATTCTCAAGATAGGTCTGTAGCCACTCGTTCATGGCGTTGTCCAGATGGTTTGTAGGCTCGTCCAGAAGAAGAATGTCGCTGTTTTCAAGAAGACGTGCGCAAAGCGCAGCCTTTTTCCTCTGGCCACCGGATAATTTGGAGACTTTTTGACCTATATCATTAAATCCAAGGATGTTGAGGATCTTCTTGGCTTCGCCTTCTATCTGAGCTTCAAATTCCTTGGCTTCAAATGGGTCTCGAGGATGCCTTCTTGCAACGTTCTGGGACACAACATATTCATAAAGGGTATAGTCCATATCAAATTCAGGATTCTGAGGAAGATAGGAAATGACCACGTTGTTACCCTTAACGATATCTCCGGAGTCCTCTTCCACCTGTCCGGCTATAAGACGAAGGAGCGTGGACTTACCGGTTCCATTGATACCGATGATACCGATTCGGTCACCCTCGTCAATTCCAAATGATGCCCCATCAAGCAGCACTTTATCTGTAAATGCCTTAGAGACATCTTTCATGGATAATAAATTCATCTAAAAACACACTCCTAAAAAACTTTCAAAACCAGCTCAAACTTCTCACTTGGGCAGATCAGAATCCCTCCAAGCTTTTACAGGGCCAGGCCGTATATAAAAGACGCAAAAAAAGCCGAGAGTTTGAGTAGATCACATCTTTTTATTTTACTATAGATAACAATTCTGCGCATCTTGCAATCTGGCAAATCGTGTTTGCGATTATGTATTGCCGTATATACGCATATATAAAATATTCTGGGCATTCCCCTTTTACATCCTGTAATGGCGGGAATAGAAGTACATCCATGTACTTCTGGGCATTCCCCTTTTACGTCCTGTAATGGCGGGAATACTACGGCTTAAAGCTTATCAGAATTGTCTATATCTGTGCTATCCTTATCTTCATTACTTGCATTTATATTTTCAATATCTATATTAACCTTTTTAATATCATCCTCGTTATCACCACTTCCCACTACGCCATTGTCCTCTTCTTTTATAAGAAAGCCGTGGACTCTGGGATTGATCGTATAATGTATTGTCTTTCCTACAAGGAATGACGCACCAAACTCGTCAAGCTTGTTCATGATCATGCCTTGAATCCCCTTGCTGCTGGTGATCGTAGACAGAGCCCCTGACAAGAGGTTATTGCCTGGATATTCATTAAAATGGACATCGATTCCATCAGGTATATTGCTGCCTCTAAATCCTCTTGTGTCCTCCTGATCATACTTACTTCCAAGGTAAATGTTGATACGCCTTTCACTGGTCTCTTCTAAGAAAAAGATCCTTAGCATTATCGCCATTCTGTTGTATTCATCAGTCGAAAGCCTTGTCTTAACTACCGCATCATACACTTCACCGTGTATATTAAAAGAAACCTTGTTCTCATACATGTCAGCGCCGCATAAAAGTGTATAGATCTGATCACCTTCATAGATCTGAACGCCGAACCTCTTTCTGTCTACAGGTACAAATCCAATCTTTGTAATACCATCTGTAAAATTGTTGTGTGTTATCTGCATCATAAGTGGGAAGATACCTATTCCGCTATCGCCAAGATCATAATAACTTCCATAAAGGGTTCTGATCCTCATGATCTTGTCCTGTTGATTATCATAGGCATCGGACCTTCTGTTCCACCCACCTCGGAGTATGAGCTTACCCGGAACCTCTTTTTCCATAATGCGATCTATAGTCTTATCAAGGAATCTGGAAGTCATGGGATCTTCTGATAAAGGCTCATCTGAAACCTCAATATCTCTCATCTTCTCATAGAGGATGTCTGTCATAGCACCAGTCTGGAACACTTCGTTATTGCCTGCATTAACAGCAAGGACCATGTCGATATCCGGGAATATATAGACATTTTGTCCCAGCATTCCGTTGAAGATATACGAACCTTCCCTGCTGTTTAAAAGCCACAAGTGATAGCCATAGCCGGGAGCATCAGGGATGTCAGTTGTGGCATGCTTGGTAGTAGATGCCACAACCCAGCCTTCAGGAACCAGCTGTTTACCTTCCCACTTGCCTTTTTGAAGGTAGAGCTGGCCTAATTTGCACATATCTTCTATTCGAAGGAATAGGCCCCAGCCGCCTTTGGTGATGCCTTTGGGACATGCTTCCCAGAATACGCGCTTAATGCCCATGGGATCAAAGATTCTTTCTTTGACAAAATCAAAAAGGCTCTGACCTGTTATGGCAGTAACTACCGCTGAGAGCATGTATGAGTTCATGGAATTGTAGCTAAACTCCTTGCCCGGAGCAAAAGATGTGCCAGAGTCCATAAAGCCCTTGACCCAGTCATTACCTGAGATAGCGCCCGCTTCATTGAACTGAACGCCGCTGGTCATGGACAGTAGATGTTCTATAGTCACATCACGAAGACGCAGCATGGAATTAAGAGTTTTTTTGTCAGGAAGAAGGTCTATAAGTTTATCTGTGATGTTTAACTTGCCTTCGCCTATGAGGATACCTATAGCCATGCCTGTTACAGACTTGGACAGGGAGTGGACGATATGCCAGTAATCAAGATCATATGGAGCAAATGCAGTCTCGCCTATAACCTTGCCATGTCGCATCACCATTATCTTGTGCATATTGGCCTTGGGGCATTCATGAAGTGCTTCAAAAAGGTCCTTGACCCACCTTGATGAAACGCCCTGAGACTCAGGTGTTGCTCTTTCAAGGAATGTCTCGCCTTCTTGAGGCTCTTTATAAAATGCCGGTTTTTGCGGTTTATAATCAACTTTGCTGATCTCGCCTGTCTGATGACCGACAAGGCGCATAAGAAGTTCTCCAACATAAAGATCCGATGAAAGTGCCATGATGTGTACCTCCGCTTTAGTTGTTTTGCTGACTTAAGGTAGAAGCTGTTTATATAATCCTCAGGCTACCTTGTCTCTCGTCGTAGGGGCTGCGCCCCTGGGCACTCCTCGTACGGATTACGCCTGAGGATTATATAAACAGCTTCTACCTGATTGTCGCTATAATATCTATAGTATGATGTTCAAAAGTTTCTCATTACATGATAACACAATTTACAATTTTTATACGAACATGGCTTTTGTATAAGTAATAAAAACGTCCCGGTTTCCCAAGACGCTTTTTATGAAAATAGATAATATATACTTTCTCAGAATGCTTTATCCTACATACACGATTCCTGAAAAGTATTCTGTTACTTCTTTATTATTTATATAGCCAGGATACTCAAGTGATGAAAAATAGATTCTGTATATAGTACCGTCATCTGCTTCTACATCTATATAAGAGTTATCATCGCATCTTATAGGTACTACTACGGTACCTACAGGGATAGTGGTTTCTTTTCCTGTATCCTCTCCATCTTCAACTATATTGGCTGGAACTGCCATAATAACTGTTATCTCATCTGATACAACGTCATCTATCGCATATGCTTCATCATCCGTAACAGGCATTCCATCATCGCCTACATGACATATGGTCAGATAGGTGAAAGTTCCAAGTCCAACTCCGTAATTCGTAAGGAGAATTTTCTCAGGATTGGTCCAGATAGCGGCGCCTTCATAGTCGCCGTCTATATCAATCCATACTCCGTCACGATAAAAGCAATCTACAGCCTTGACCTTACCACCTGTAATATCAAAGACTGCAAAAACTTCCATATCGTTTACATCATCACACATTGCATAGATATACTCTCTGCCATCACCTGTATACACATGATATACTCCACGTTCCAGAATAGTAGGATCTACATCTACATCCAAAGTATCCCTACAATCGCCGTTTACCAGAGTAAGTGATGATGAATAGGTACCGCCTTCGTCTTGATATTCAAAATGCATCTTATCTGCACCCTTATAAGTAGCATCCTTATAGCTTGCAATATCATCCGGTTCCATATAACCTGTACCATCAACAAGCTTATAATCATCATTTATAAGGCTCTCATCATAAGAAAAGCACACATCAAAAGAGCCTTCAGCATAGCTGGCTATCTCATATGCATTAAAGAATACATGAACACCATCATAGGCAAAATAAAAATTAAAGTCTGTTTCATAGTCTTCGCCTGTATAGTCATCCATCTTGTCGGGATCCGGGCTGAATTTGTAATGGCTTAAATAATCATCCGGATTTACAAAAGTCGAATCTCTTTCTTCAAACTGCTGTTCAAGCCTTCCTTTAAGCTCTTTTTTGAACTCATCCTCTGATACTGTCAGCACATCAGAAAGTGCGATAGTCTCACCGGTTGCCACAATGAAGCTCACGCCTACCATATAATGATAAGGGTGCGCACCGCCTGCATATAAATCATTTTCACTAACAATACTTAATATCCTGGAGTCAGATCTTGTTACTTTATCGCAGGCATCGTTATAATATGAAGGGAATTCATCCTCATTATAAGGTGGTTCGCTATCTTTTATGCTTTCATAGTGCTCTGTAGCCTCGCTATACATGGATTCACTATCAGATGTGTATGTCTCAAGCCCCTCATCAGCCCTCTGCCTTAAGACTTCGTAAAGCTTTGGATACTCGTCTTTATAATCATCAATTATCATGACTGAGCTAAAGCTAGTTGTCAGAAGAAGTGTCTTATTGTCATCATCTGAGCGTCTTGTGTCATATCGGCCTATGACCTTATATATAGGAATATCAGCTATATCTGTGACTGGCACTTTGTTATCATCTGTATCACTATCTTCATCTGCCACAGTGCTGGCATCTGCAGAAGAATCTGAAGATGTACCCTTATCTTCTTTTGTGGCATCTATATTCTCATCAGCTGACAGGCTCTCTCCGGCATCTCCTATCATTTCTTCAGAATCACCTTCAAAAGAGTCTTTAGTCAAAGACATGTCTGGCATAGAGCAGCCTGCCAGAAGCGCCGCTGCAAAAACAGGTGCTACGATCTTTTTTATATGTTTATTAAGTCTTTTTCTCATCCTAAGTAGTCCCTCATAATAAAGTTCCGTTTTCATCTACTATGCCAGCTCGCTCGTTTGTAATAAACGAATGAGATATTCTGGCATGATATGCTTTTGCATTCTGATATTACCTTCAAAGAAAAAAGCAGCACTAAAAATGTACTGCTTTTTCTTTGTCTTTTACTTGTCTTTTACTTGTCTTTTACTTGTCTTTTACTTGTCTTTTACTTGTTTTTTCCTTATATCAGGTTCAAAGTGTAACCTTCTTAAATGCCTTCTTACCACGACGAACCATTACACCGTCTCCATCAAAGAACTCTTTGTCATATGTAGTAGCTACGTCAGTAACTTTCTCGTCTGCTACAGTTACGCCGCCCTGCTGAACATTACGTCTTGCTTCTGATCTTGTAGCGCAAAGACCTGCAGATACAAGTACCTGAAGGATATCAACCTTGCCATCTCTGAAATCCTCTTCCTTAAGAGCTACAGAAGGAACATTTGCAGAGTCACCGCCGCCTGCAAAGAGTGCTTTGGAAGCTTCCTGAGCCTTCTTAGCTTCTTCCTCGCCATGAACCATGTTTGTAAGCTCGTATGCAAGGATCTCTTTGGCTTCATTGAGCTTAGCATCCTTCCATGTAGCCATCTCTTCGATCTGCTCAAGAGGAAGGAATGTAAGCATTCTGATGCACTTGATAACATCAGCATCGCCAACATTTCTCCAGTACTGGTAGAAATCGTATGGTGATGTCTTCTTAGGATCAAGCCATACAGCGTTTCCTGCTGTCTTACCCATCTTCTTGCCCTGAGAGTCAGTAAGAAGTGTGATAGTCATAGCATGAGCATCCTTACCAAGCTTACGACGGATAAGCTCTGTACCACCAAGCATGTTGGACCACTGATCGTCTCCACCAAACTCAAGGTTACAATCGTACTCCTGGAACATGTGATAGAAGTCGTAAGACTGCATGATCATGTAGTTGAATTCAAGGAAGGACAGGCCCTTCTCCATACGCTGCTTGTAGCACTCTGCTCTGAGCATATTGTTAACTGAGAAGCATGCACCAACCTCACGAAGAAGATCTACGTAGTTGAGCTTTAAGAGCCAGTCAGCGTTGTTGACCATAAGTGCCTTGCCATCAGAAAAATCGATGAACTTCTCCATCTGCTTCTTGAAGCACTCTGCGTTGTGGTCGATGTCTTCTCTTGTAAGCATCTTACGCATATCTGTACGTCCTGATGGATCACCAATCATTGTTGTACCGCCGCCGATAAGCGCGATCGGCTTGTTACCTGCCATCTGAAGTCTCTTCATAAGTGTAAGTGCCATAAAGTGACCAGCTGTAAGTGAATCTGCTGTACAGTCAAAGCCAATGTAGAATGTAGCCTTACCACTGTTGATAAGCTCTCTTATCTTCTCTCCATCTGTTACCTGGGCAAGAAGGCCTCTTGCCTCGAGTTCTTCATAAACTCCCATTTCTCAACCTTTCTGCACATATTGTGCCATATCAATTTATTCGCGCTTTAGGGCTTATTATTAATATAAATGACATAAAAAAAGCCCCTTGCGCTGTTATCAGCTACAAAGGACGGATATATTCTTCCGTGTTACCACCTTTATTCACATAAGACTCACGCCTTATGCCTCAGCAGGTACTCATCCTTACAAATGGCGTTCTGACAGGATATCCTGACATTATCATCTAAGAAATGAAGACCCTTCCACTGTAACGGTTGGATTTCCGTCTTCCCATACTTTCATTTAAGAATAAGATAATATCACACAGAGATGACAATCCCTAGTCAAAGTCTTCGATCATAATCTTCGATCAAGTTACCATATTCTATCGAATGTTTCCGGGAAGCTGCTCACGGAGGTATTCATCAAGAGCCTGTAGCTGCGCCTCTCACCAAACGGCAACTCTCTGTAGCTAGAACAATTGACTACTTATTCCGATCAATGCATTTACTTCTATATATTCTAAAAAACAGATTAAATAAAGTCAAGATAAAATATATGAAAACTTGAATTTCTAGCAGTAGGAATACGCCTCATCGTACTGCCTGCATTTTATTTTCTTGTTTTTAGCAGTAAGAACAGGAATGATTTCTCATACGTCCATATATAATCGTTTTTTCGTGTACATATTTTGTTTAAACAATTGCAAAAATTGCTTTATTTTCGGTTTACGTTAACAAGATAAAATTAATTCAAGGGTATAGTAAACAATCCAGATGTAATTTATCACCAAAACTGTTTACTAAAAAAATCTTCAAAAAGGGGCGACTGACTATGAAGAAAACAACGGGTAGAACTATTGATCTAATGTTCCTTTCATTAACATTTTCAACTGCTTTAGTACTTGCGCTTATCATACATCTCACAAGGCAAAGCGGTGCTGATACAATAAGCACTCAGAATCTTATAGTGTCTCTTTTTCCGGAGCTGTTCCCAAAGCATTATCACAATGCTATATGGCTTATGCTGGAACTTAACAGTGCAAGGAAGATGGCTCACATATATGAATTCGGCGCACTTGGCCTTTTCATGACTCTTATGATCATCACATCTCCTGTCGGCAAGAAATTGAGGAACAACACCGCTTCTACTAAAATTATATTTATGTATTCTGTTGGTATATGCTCCATGGCAAGCTTCTGCGATCAAATTCACAAGACTTTTATAGTATATCGCCACTTCGATGCTCAGGATCTTGTGCTGGATGCTATCGGATATATCACAGCGTCTGCTTTTATATGCGCCTTTTATTACATTAAAAAGCACCCCATAATCCATAAACCCAAATATAAGATTACGCCAGACCAGGCTTTATAAAATCGTTATTTAAAAAAGAAGTCATCCAAATGGATGGCTTCTTTTCGTTCGAGATTATTGTTAATTCCTTCGATTCAATTATTGAAGCATCAGAAACTGTGGCATTGATCTCTTTTACTACTTATTTTCTTTCATTAAAGCACTAGCGCGTTCTATGTACTCTTTTGCCTTATCACTCGAAAGATCATATCTCTTATTTAGCTTATTCTCAATAATTTCTACAGAGATGTTATCTTCCAGCTTATCTTCTATAAAAATGAGGATAGCCTGATCACGTTCTTCTTCGCGTCCTTGTTCATATGACGATTCTTTAACATGATTGATATGTGCTTCTTCGTTATATTCAGTAAACAGCATTTCCTTCGCCTCCATTCTATTGGATACAGGATGTATCTGGTACATGCTCAGAAATGCATGGATGCATTTCTATGTACGTACTTCCAGAATTTCTTTCATAATGCCTTCTTTTGTTCCATTATAGAATACCACGAACTGAAGCATCACAACCATTTTCGTTCAAAATACTTCGATAGCTTCCTGATTATTTTCACTGGCAGCAATCTTCTTAAGTACTATTTTGATAAGAAAAGCACAACCTATCGAGATTACAAAGAGCACAAGCCCCGTCGTAAGAAATGAGCTGGTCTGCGTTCTTTGAAGCTCTGCTGTCTCCTCAAGATTTATTCCTGCTGAAGCTGTTGAAAGCTCTGCTATCATAACAACAGCATATCCAAAACTATTGATTATCGTATGCATAATGATAGATGTCCAGATACTACCGCTTGCAAAATTTGCAAGGGCAAATATAAAGCCCAAAACCATCGCATAGCATATCTGATTGATGTTAAGATGAAGGACGCCAAACATGATAGCAGAGATAGATGCTGCAACAAAAAGAGAAGAAACTTTCTTCAATCTGTTAAAGCAAAATCCCCTGATAGCAATCTCTTCACAAAGTGATGCTACTATAGCCACCACAAACCAGGATCCAAATATTGATCCTGACATTTCTGAAGCAGACTCTATCGCTGTATTCGGGACAAAAATCTGTGACAGAACATTTGCACACGTATATAAGGGAAAACTAAGGATCGTAAGTACTATTGTCCAAAGAACTGTTTTAAATCTGATCCGACGAAATCCAAAACTCTCTGTAATACTCTCACCTTTTAATACAGTGTAAATGATCGCCGGCATCACAATTCCCAGCTCAACAACAGTCCCATACACATAAAAAGGAATACTTACTCCATTGAAAATAATATAAGAAAAAGCATTACTGAGAATTATATTTGCCAGGACCATCAAAGCATAAGTAGCAATAATTCCTATTATTGTACGTCTTTTATCTGTCTTCTCTTTGTCGGCCATCTGAAACACTTCTGCATTCATATCTTCTCCTCCTTCCAGTTCTTATCGTACAGATCTATAGGCGCGGGCAACTTACACTGTAGATATTCAAGACGCCAGGCCTTACATTTTTCTCTCATCAACGGGGTTTCAAGTGATAAAAAGCTCATATTATCCATAACTAATACCTCCTGCCATGTAATTGGTATATCTTTTTCTGATTATCAATTTACTACCAAACGAAAAACAGCCCCATGATTTCACTCATTTAGGGCTGTTTTACACTGATATTATTTTATTAATAGATCAATTCTTATTTACCTGAAATAACTACGCCGCTAACAGCAATATATGGAACAACAGAGCTTCCGTCGCAAATCTGTTCCTTGGAGATATCACGGATATTTTTTACGATCTCTCCAAGATTTCCGTTTACCATAGTCTCGGATACTGCATACTTTACTTCTCCGTTTTCGATAAAGAAGCTGTTCTTGGCAACTCCGGAGAATTCTCCATTTGTTCCAGGTTCTCCACCGGAATATCCACCCATGATCAATCCTTTATCAACAGACTTGATCATTTCTTCTAGCGACTTATCTCCAGGCTCAACAATAAGATCCCAACCTGTATTCTTAACTACTGGTCTTCCTGTTTTATTAGCAGCATATAAACTTAAGCTGTGAGTTTTCAGAACGCCTTTTTCTATAAGCGTTACATCCTCAGTCCTGAAGCCGTCCTGAGCACAGTCTGGACACCGTCTTCAAACAATGCCTTTTCTTTTTCAAAAATGTCTGTCAGCATAATAACCCTCCATTCAATAAAACTGTATCACTCATTATACTTAATATATTAACTATATACAATCAATAAAAAACAGACCCAAATACACTTATCCAGGTCTGTTTTACACTGATTTATCTGATTGCGTTTTCTTGTTTTTCCTGATACTTGAGAAGATCTTCCGTCATATCTTTAGCGGTCTTTAAGTCAAGCCACCAGATTATGAGATTAACCAGTACAAATATTATTACTATACTTATTGCAACTCCCACTGCTGCCGCGATCAGCTCTGATGTAATCTCTCTTCCTCCAAACATAAACGCAAGCATAAGCACTATGATAAGAAGCATATTCATCACTTTGCGTATCAGCTCCTGCTTAACCGATAACTCTTTCTTATCTCTTATCACAATACTTGGAATCGTCCCAATAAGCCCATAGATAAGCGGATACATAAACGCTTCATACCCAAAGACTTGCTCCGGCTCAAGGAGTTTTCCCAATATAAGCATTGCTAAGTTAATTAAAGTCACCGTTATAAAAAAACTATTCAATATATCTCTTATTCGTTCCTTCATAAACAATCCTCGAATTAATTCCCTATACCTATAATATCTTTATGATTGCCATGCTCAAGCTCCGCCCACATAAAATCTAACAAAAGCCTTGATGATTCCTGAGGATGGCAGTTAATAAATCCATGTCATCCTCAGGAATCCGCAAGAACCTAAATCCATGTCATCCTCGAAGCCTTTCTTTAATCTCCGCCACATATTTTCTTGAAATGATAACGTTTTCATTATTCTTAAGCTGACAAAGGAACCTTCCGTTAAGTGCCGGTTTTATCGATGTTATTTTCATAAGATTCACAACAACCGACTTAGAGATCCTGGCAAAGCTTCTATCTGCAAGAAACTCTTCGAATTCATACAAGCGCTTATGAGATTCATAACAGCTCTTAGACAGATAAATGAAAGTCTTGTCATCCACAGCTTCGATATAATAGATTTCAGAAAGTGGGATCTGATACTGTTTTTCCTGCTTTGTAGCTTCAATAGTGCCCTGATGGAGCTTAACAAAACGGATAATCTCTTCTACCCTGGAATCGCGCCTGTGGCATCCAATCTCAATATATTCAGTTTCTTCGCTCAGTATCTCTTTGACCTTAATCTCCACTATTATCAATAACTCTCTTCTACAGAGAATTCTCCTTCGTTTTTTAGATAGCAGTCATAGAATCTTAAGATGATGCCGTTCATGGTATCAATGCACTCTCCCGCATCCACACTTCCTGTGCCAAGCATATCTGCAAGGAATGGAGATATAAGCGGAAGATCTGTAAAATTCATATGTCCTGCGTTCTTAAAGTACGTTTCATATCCGCAGGTCGCGTTTTGCAAAACAACATTATTGGCATATGCATACGAGTTCTGTACTGCCTCGATTTCGCTGTTATGATGCTCCTCATTATCTATTGCAAGAAGAGGTGCCCGATAAGGCTCATCATTTATCGTAACTACGCCGTTTTCTACGCCTGTCTCTTCGCCAAGCATCGTTCCGTCAATATCTATAACTGCAGATATATCATCTCTTCTTCCCACCGTAACAGCAGTTGCACCACCAAGTGAATGTCCCATCAGACCTATTTTATCAAAGTCAGTTGCTTCAATAACAGATTCGATGATGCCTTTATCCTTCTCATCATAAAGCCATGCGTCTGACAAAGCTTCGCTATCTCCAGCTTCCTTAAGTTCATCTATTACAAAATTCATGTCAGCAATGCGAAGATCCATCCACTTAGATGTAATGTCATAGATTTCTGATTCCGGAACATCGCTGCTGCCAACATTAAGAGCTGTATTAAAAAACTCCGGATCAACTGTAATTGTCTTACCTGAAGAATCTTTTGTGAAAAAAGAATGATACGGGTGGTCAAGACTTACTACAACATATCCGTGGCTTGCAAGCTCCATATAAGTAGAGCTGTTACTCTGATAATAACCAAAAGCGCCGTGGCTGAATATTACAAGAGGAAGGCTGTCTTCCTTAAAATCATCTATGTTCTTTGGAAAATAAAAATGAACCGGAACTTCACGATAAGAACCATCGTCTTCAAAGGTCTCTACTCTGTTTTCATCAATAAGTATCGCCTGAGCCTGCGCAAATTCATACTCTCCTGTCGTCTCCCTACCGTTATAATCCCTTATAACAAATGCAGGAAGCATACTCATTGCGAAAATGATAATTCCACCTATACAAGATAATACTATTGTAACACGCTTTTTAGGCTTTTCGTTTTTACGACTCACCAAAAATGAAATTAGTGCAATTATAAGCCTTATAACCAGAAGACCAGCAAGTCCCTTGTACCTTATGGATGATCCCGTTCCAGGAAGGAGCAAAAGAAGCAAAAATGCCATTTCTGCAATACACAGCAGGAGCCTTCTGGAGATCCATTCTTTCTTTAAGGGTTTTCTTAAAAACTCTGATACTGTAAAGCCGATTTCGATAACAAGTATGATAAGTAATAAAATAGTTGCCATTGTTTAACCTCATGTCGCGAGTGAAACGAGTGACTAATGAGTTTGAAAATATTATATTTTCAAACTCCGACCGCCTTTCTGTTTTATAAATCGACTATATATCCGGCACAGCCTCTATTCAATGCGTGCACTGGTAAGATGCACAAATCGGCGGTGAAATGCATTTTTGCAAAAAGAGCCATAAATAGACTCCCCTATAGGTTTTAGTACTATTTATGACTCAATATGAAAAACTATTTATAACTGCCTTCGACAGCCAATCTCAACTGCCTATATCTTAGAAGTTTCCCAATACCACAATTGAGAATGTCGCTGCTGCGAACAAGATTCCGATCTGTGCAGCTGATATCTGTTTATAAAGTCTAACAAGTATGAGCACGCACCATACCACAATGTTGACTACAACCCATGATGAGAGGATTCGTCTAGGTGTAAAGCCATATCCAACGATATATACGCCAAGCTGGAATGCTGCAAGAAGTGCAAATGCAAGTGCAAATACAAACAGTATAGTTGCAAGGATCCTTGTTTTCTTCTGTGTCCACAATGCTTCTTTGGACACAAAACATGAAGCACCCATTATTGCCATGTTAAGAACTACTACTCTTACAAGCTGCCAGAAGCTTCCAACTGCATATTCTGAAGCTTCGTGAGCTGTTGTTGCGATATTGCCGTTTAAAAGGTCTATAAATGCACTGATAAAAAAGATCCCATACAATGCGCATACACTTCCAATGATTATATATGCAGAATAAGAAGGAAGTGTGTGGAAGATTTCAGTTTCTTCCTCAAGTTCTTTTGCAGATACAACTTCTTTTGTTAAAGATCCCGCTACCAGAGCATACAGCCAGCATCCAAAAGGAATTGATAACAGGATTATAGGAAATGTCTCTTCAAAAAATTCCGCTATACTATCTGCAGAAAAAATATTTACCCAAAAATCAACAAATCCTTCGCTGATTCCTGCAAATGTCTTAGATACGCCGACAAGCTGTGAAATTGCTATAGCGCAAACGATGATTGCTACGACAACACTGACTGCTATTATACCAAGATCTTTGTTTTTAGGCTTTTCTTCTTCATCGTCAGGAGCCAAAAAATCTTTTTCTTCATCTTCAGGTTTGCCTTCTTTATGGAAAAGCTTTCTGGCTCTAAGGAGAAAATTACTAATAGGAACCATTACTGCTCCTGTAAAACAGTCGGTGAGAAAAAAGATACCACTTCTTCCTGCTGCAAGGATTCCCATACGACACATTACATAATAGATGATAGTACCGTGCCATATCAAAAGCTGATATATATCCCAGTCTCTGTGAAGTCCATAAACACAGGCTGCTATTGACTGCAGTAAAACACAGATCATGAATATGACCGGCTCTACAACTGATTTGCCGTTTTCTTTGAGTTTCTGATAGGTATTACCAAGAAGATATGCAAAACTTTCTGTCCATAAGATAAACAACACTGCAAAGATAAGCATCCATACGCTTTGACCATATACTCCAAATAAATCCTGGCATAAAACAAATTTCAAATAGATGTAACCAATTATATAACTGATAATTGCTGCTATTTTAAATACATTTGATGTTGATATTGTCTTCATAACGACCTCCATCGTTACTCCTTATCCTCAACATATTCAAGGATATCTCCTGGTTGACATCCAAGCTCCTTACAAAGGGCGTTAAGGGTGGAGAAACGAATTGCCTTAGCTTTATTATTTTTTAAAATTGAAAGATTGGCCGGAGTTATATCAACTCTGTCAGCAAGATCACCCGAGCCGACATGTCGCATAGCCATAACTACATCTAAATTCACTCTTATCATGGCTCTCTCCTTATACCGTATAATCCAGTTCGTCTTTCATTTCCACTGCCTTACTAAATGCGTTCATGACAACTCTGATGATCGCTGTCATAAAAGCTGCTGCTGCGCAGATAAGCAAAATAAAGAAGCCGCAGGTAATGCCCATGATGAATGTAAGCACGCAGGCCATCAGTACTACATCACTTATGATCTTGAGTGATCTTACATTACGTTCAGAAAATACTTCTCCGCCATCTATCCTTACAACCAGTCTGTAAAGCTGATATAGCATTACAAACAATATGATAGCGCAGATATATCCGCCTATAATGATGATCCAGAATCTCGGATACCCTGTAAGCCAGGGAGATTCAAAGACTCCTTCGTTTGATTCAAGCGTCACATAAGAGACGATCTTCGGCCCGACGATGCAAGTTATCACCGAAGCAATAGCCACAAGTATTATAAAGATCTTAGTAACCTTTACACTTGTAATAAGGCTTTCTTTATTCTGTTTATTCATTTGTGAATTCCTCCATGGAGAATAGCTAAATTCATGAGCTGAATTCATGAGCTGAATTCATGAGCTGAATTCATGAGCTTTTATAAATTAATTAAAAGAAAAATTGATTATCATTTTATCAAATAATTTCGTTTAATTCCGTTAATAAATTACCGAAATATATATAGTTATCTAAGCTGTAGGCTTTTTTATTAGACAAAACGCATAAATTAATAAATAGTTTTAATTATTTAATCTTTATTTTCAAACATGCCGATATATTAATCAGCAGTATATGAGCAAATTTCTGAGGAGGTATAAAAATGGCGAATAATAATTCTGAAAACGAAGTTCTCGCAAGCTCTACCGCTACACCAACAGCCTCTAAAAAAGGTGGTTTCTTACAGACAATACTATTTCAAAACCTAGCTGTAAACGTTTTGATCCTCGCAGCAGTTATCGTCGTTATCGCCGTCATGATAAATGGAATGAATTCAATGAAATCTACGGCGGTTATGGCCAGCACTAATGAAGTAGATACACTTATTGCAGAAGGTAAGCTTCGTCAGTGTACCTTGCAGATAGATGGAAGCCTTAGTGCTCTGATAGGTGCTTCAAGCATGGCAGGTGTTGACGATGAAACTTTGCAGGGATATGCAGATACTATGGAAGCTGCAGAAGCGCAGATCCCGGCTCTTACTGAATATCTCAGTACCAGTCTGTTGGTGACACAGTTTGCAGATGGAGAAGAAAGATATGCTGCTTTGGAAGGAGCACTTAATGCATATCTTGCAGATGCAGATGCCATCAAGGACAGCTGTATGGTCAGAGATGTAGAAAGTGTATTCGCCGTTGTAGGAGCAACTTATTATCCAAATATGACAGCGCTGAATGAGCAGTATGATGTAGCAGAGACTTCACTAACCTCGCTGTCTGCCGGTCTTGGTGATTACCTCCAGCTGACTCTAAACAAATCCTTAAATAATGCTATCATTGGTATAATCGCAATCGTTGTATGCATCCTTGTAGGCCTTGTTCTTAGTATCACAAGGATCAGCCGTAAGATCAGTGCTATTTCCAATGAAGTTGGCACAATGATAGATAACATCAATGCAGGAAACGGTGACCTGACATCCCGCATTCAGACAACAACAAAGACTGAGCTTTGGTCAATAACAGATGGATTTAACCAGTTTATCAGCACTCTTCAGGGAATAATAAGAGATGTAAAAGACGGAACCGGAGTTCTCTCATCTTCTTCAGAAAAAATGACTGAGCAGATCCAAAAGGCCAGTGACAATATCACTAATACTTCGGCTGCCCTTGAAGAGCTTTCTGCAAGTATGGAAACAGTATCTACAACTGCAGATCAGATTAACGGAAGACTTGATGAAGTTAAGGATGCAGCCGACGATATCAGAAACGAAGCCGCGCAAGGCGCTCAGACAGCAGTTAATATCAAGAAAGAAGCAGATGATATCAAGGATACTGCAACTCAGAAAAAAGAAAATACCGGCACCAGAATCACTGAACTTAACGAAGTTCTTCAGACTTCTGTTAAAGATAGCGAAAAGGTATCCCAGATCAATGAGCTTACAAATGTCATTCTGGACATTGCATCCCAGACCAATCTCCTTGCACTTAACGCATCAATTGAAGCTGCAAGAGCCGGTGAAGCTGGTAAGGGATTTGCAGTCGTTGCAGAAGAAATCAGCGCACTTGCCGAAAACAGCCGCCAGACAGCAGGTAACATTCAGGTAATAAGTAGTGAAGTTACAACTGCAGTTAAGAGTCTTTCAGACAACGCCCTTGATGTTATTGATTTCATTAATACTACAGTAATCGCAGATTATGATGCTTTCGTAGAAACCGGTGAAAAGTATGAACAGACTGCTATCATGATGGATGACATGCTTAATAAGTTCTCAGACAAAGCTGACAACCTCAATTCCATCATGGAAAAAATGTCCGAATCAGTACAGTCCATCACAGAATCAGTTAAGCAAAGTACAGAAGCCATCAGTATGTCAGCAGCTAACTCCTCTGAGATCGTTGGCGAGATCAACGGCATCGACAACGCCATGAGTGAGAACAACAAAGTTACGGAAAGCCTTAATCACAGCACAAGTATCTTTAAGAACCTGTGATATATGCCATTACCTATACCTCATTCTCATATGTAATAAGCAAATAATTAAAAAAGATGCTTATAGTTAAGCTTTAAACCTAACTATAAGCATCTTTTTTCTTTTTCTTCTCAGCCCATTCCTGCTGTGAAAGATATAGATATTACAACGTTATTATCGACTGTAAATCCAAGTGTGAATCCTGAGATTATGTAGTTAACTGTTGTATAACCAGCATCATCTGACTCGAAGGATGGTGTACCATAAGCTGCAATCACATCGTCATAAGAATCGCCTACAGAGATTCCTTTGTTTGTTTCTACACCCTCGCTGTATGTGAAGATTCCGCTGATCTCTTTATCATCACCTTCGCCAAAGAACTGAATAGTGAAATCATCATAAACGACATTGCCAAATTCGTCTTCCTTATCAGACTCGCCAAGCTTATCTACTATATCCTTGTAACTATCAAATAATGAAATCTCAACAGTTCCATTTGACAGGGTTGTATCTGCCTTTTCATCTGTAGATTTATAGGTTACAGGCTCACTTCCAATGTCATCAACCTGATCTTCGACCTGATCATCTGATACTACCTCTATATTATCAGCATCACTTGCGCCATCGTTACCTGTCTTTGAACATCCAACAATAGAAAAACATACTACCGCTGATAAAATAACTGCTACTAATTTTTTCTTCATAATTCTGTCTCCAATCTTAATTGTCTTATATATAAACATGTTTTAACATGGATATATTTGGGGATGCACTTCTATGCACAGGTTTCCTCCGGGAAGGATACGTCTACCTTAAACAGATCTCCATCAACCGTAAGCTCCATCTTGCCTCCCATGGATTCTGTCAGTGATCTTGCGATTGAAAGTCCCAGTCCATTACCTTCAGTATTTCTTGAAAGGTCTCCTCTTACAAATCTCTCCATAAGTTCATCTGCCGAAATATTCAGCTTTTCTCTGGAAATATTCTTAAAAGTATACTGGGCGCGACCGTCTTTTTCTTTGAGCTCAACATAAGCTCTTGTGCCTTCCTGAGAATACTTGACTATGTTGCTCATAAGGTTATCAAATACTCTGAAAAGGTATCTGTTGTCGGCTTTAACATATACATCTTTTTCCGGAACTTCTGTAACTACTGTGATGTTCTTATCTGTAAGACGGTCATCGAATTCACCGATTGACTGATTCAGAAGAACTCTTGCATTTACATTTTCGATATTAAACTTGATGCTGCCAGTAGCTGCCTTGGATGCTTCAATAAGGTCTTCAATGAGCTTTTTAAGTCTCTTAGCCTGTCTGTCCAGAACTTCAAGGTAGCCTTTGGCTGTCTCGTTTTCAAAGTCTTCTTTTTGAAGCAGATCTACATAATTGATAACAGAGGTAAGTGGTGTCTTGATGTCGTGAGATACGTTAGTAATAAGTTCTGTCTTCATTCTCTCACTCTTCATGCGCTCACTTATTGCATTATTAAGACCGCTTGCAATTTCATTAAGGGCCTCGCCATGCTCTTCAAAATCTATGAACATGCCTTCAGTATTAACTGATACGTCCATATTGCCTGATGCCATTTCTACAGCTGCTTTTTTGACCTTGCCATAATCAAGAAGAACTTTGACAAGTACAAGTGCAAGAATTATCTTCTCAATGAACCATAAAAAGATAATGGAGTCCATGTCATCGATGGTTACCATGCCCAGGAATTCTAAGATCACTATAACAGCACTGATACCAATTATCCTGTAGCCCCACTTAACAGTTCTTAAAACCGCTACTACTTTGTCTTTTATGCGTCCAAGGATCTTGCCGATCCACATGATGATCTTGTAGCAAAGGGTATTTCTATAAAAATGGCCTGACTTAAAGTTTATTACTACGCTTTCAAACCACAGGGTTCCTATAATGACAGCAATTATTGCTCCAAGAACTATGATAAAATACGCACCAGCATTTTCAGGGATCTGGGTTTCATATGCATAGCCCATGAGGATTCCCGGTATGCACTCTGCAACACATGTAAGGGCAAAAGTCACTTCCATAGGGAAACTTGCAAGGATATCAGTATTAAGTGAGCCCTTATTTTCATACTGACCTGCTCTGACTATCAATACTATTACTAATACGAGAAGAACAAGAGCTGCTACAACACAAGCCACTGGGAGCAGGATATGAAGAACCGGTATGATTTCTAAATAATATGAAGCCTGAACAAAAAAGCTGCCGGCGGTCTGTATGTCTCTTGGGAAACTTATCACAGTATAAAGATCATAGTTTGAATCAAATTTTTCTGCATAAACAGTTGATACTGAATCGAGAGTACATGTCTCTATATCTGAGTTCTTGAGCTGGTCATGAAGATCAGTAAGATCCGCAACATTTGAAAGTGCCAGAACTCCTGATGAAGTATAACCGTTTAGTTCAAGCACGTACTCGCTGTCATCACTTCCAAGTGAAGAATATGGCTTGCCGTCAATATAAAGGATGTTTCCGCTTGTAACAGATCCTGCTGCAGGTGTCTGTGCTGTATTGATTGTCTCTGCAGGAAGATTTTCTTCATTATCTGTAGCGTCTTCGGCTGTAGCCTCTTCATCTGTAGTATTATCTGTCTCGTCTATTTCAGACTCTTCTGCTGTATCCTGCTGCTTTTCATCTGTACCTTCATCTGTCTCTTCTGCTGCAACATATGAGTGATCTTCTACCTCTTCCGGAACCTGACTTGCCCAGATGCGATCATAGATATTAGTCGTATTGTAGGTTCCACCCTCATCTGACATGGTATAGCTATATGAAGCTTCGCTCAGAAGATAAAATTTCTCGCCGTCCCAGACATAGGCCTTTTGTCCAAGCATGTCATAGCCTATTCCCTTTATATCCTTGATCTCAGATTCATATCCATAATAATCATTGATAAGATTATTTTCTCTGAATAAGAAATCAAACATATTTTCAGAAAGAGAGAAATCAGTATAATCTGACACATATACACTTACTGTATAATACTCAGCAGGAAGCTCACCATCGAAATTCTTGAAAACAAATGTATTATCATCATTTAGATCAAGCGACCTGATACTGTCAAAATCACCTTCTATTACTGCGATATTACATCCATTATCTTCCATGAACTGGGCATTAAAGTCCTGATCACGGGCGGCTAAAGCCCACACTGCATTGTCGTAAGCAGCCTGATCCATAAGAATTGTCTTAAGAGTGTTTCCTGAAGCATACATAATCCCAGCATCATCCATAGCAATTATTACGCCAAGGCATGTTACTAAAATCACAGTACATATACAAATAGCAATTATATTTAACAGCTTTATTATGCATACCCAATCTTTAGCCAATCTTTAGCAAAAGACGTTCTTTTTGATTCTCAATAAAAATATATCGATAATCGATAATTTTATATTGACAATCGATTTATTAAGATTTATTATAAGCTCAGAGCTCAAATAAGTGGTGTGTAGTACTTCGCTGTTGCATTTTTGGATATAGAACATAATGCAATATGTTGTAGTATATACAATAGGCGCCGCTAACTCCATGGAGGATAACATTAATGGACAAACAGAATAATGCAGGCTCATCTATGAGCGTAAAGGTAACGAAAGTATTTATAATACTTGTTGCACTGGCATCGATAATTTCATGTATCGTTGGACCCAGGATCGTAAGATATGTGACCTTGGAATCACATGACGGAGTATTTAACTCACCATGGTTCATAGGGTATCCCAGATTCTGGATGATTATAGTACTTGGGTATATCTGTGCTGTTATTTTATTCGTAATGCTATACCAGCTGTATATGCTTGTATGTAGGATAGATAATGGTGAAGTCTTTTCCCAGCGCAATGTCAGATCATTGAAGATCATCAGCAATGTGGTGCTTATGGCATGCATTCTTACCTTTATCATGGGGATAACCTGCGGATATTTTATTCTGCTTATCTTTGCAGCAGCTGCATTTATGACAGCAATCATCAGAGTTGTCATGAACGCATTTGCCAAGGCAGTGGAAATGAAAGACGAACTGGATTATACGGTATAAGGAGAAAAGCCATGATAAGAGTTAATTTGGATGTAGTTATGGCGATGAGACATGTCAGCTCCGGTGATCTTGCAGACAGAGTGGATATAACTCCGGCCAATCTTTCAATCCTAAAGAATAATAAAGCCAAAGCCATCCGATTCACTACGCTTAATGCGTTATGCAAGGAGCTTGGGTGTCAGCCCGGAGATATCCTTGAATATGTTGAGGATGAGGAGAATGCTTAAAAGTTTTTGGGGGAGCACGATCTCTTTGGCTTTATAAGTCAGTATGACAGATTGGAGATCGATATGGAAAAAATATCTGAAGCTAAAGTTTATAAGTTTTTTGCAGTCGTTAGTTTTGTAATAGGCTATTTTTATCTTAAGCATGTGCTTATTAATGATTTTTTGGAAGGCAACTATATAGGCCATGAGTATATCAAGTGGCATGTACCATTTTTTGCAGTTTTATTTATTGCTTTTACAGAAGGCTTTGCATATCTTATGGGCAATACTTATGCAAAATTCAAAGAAACAGGAAGGTCTGTAATAGAGCCGGCTATCCTTATAGGATGTATCATCATCCAGTCTGTGGCTGCTTGCATTTATGGACTTCATGATGCCTGGTGGTTCTATCAGTTTTGCATCTGGCATTTTACGATCGTATACTACGTGCTTAGCAGGATGGGGGTTCTTGTTGCCGGGCGAAGCGGTATCTTTTTTCCTTTGGATGCGTTTAGAGGCATGGTGGCGATCCCTTTTAGTAACTTTATCTTAAGGGCACAGAAGCTGTTTGCAAGAACTTCGCATACATCAGTTAGATCTAAAGTAAAAAAGCAAATTGCTAAAACTGATATTGGAATCATCATAGTAAGCGTTATCATAGCTTTGGTGGTCTGCGGATATGCTTTTTCACAACTTATAGGAGTATCTGAGACATTTGCAGCACTTGGCAATGGTATTACCAATTTTATGGTAAATATAATTTCGATAGATACAATATCTGATTTGGTTTATTCCTTCTTTGATGATTTCTTTTGGTATTTTTTATTCTCTATACCGGTAGGATGCTGGCTGTATGGACTTGTAGCTGGTTCACTTGGGATGAAAAAAGATTCTGTAACAGATGAGAAGCTTGAAAAAGAATCCTATCACAGACTTCCTTCATATTCTGCATATATCATCATCGGAAGTGTATGCGTACTATATGCTATCTTTTTTGTCAGTGCATTTGTAGATGTGATGAGCGGCAGTATCGCAGCAACAGCTCCGCAGGCATCACGAGAAGCTGTAGGAAGTTTCTGGCAGCTTATAAGAGTAGTCGGTCTTAATATGGCTATCATGTTCGCTTCATGCTTTTTCTCAAAGGAAGCATTGTGGGTTGAAAGAGGAACCAGGATCCTTGCAACAGTATTGTTTGTATTCGCACTTTGCTTTGCACTGCTTGCAGCATGGAACCTTGTAGGTGTATACATTGCCGTATACGGGATAACGCCAAGACGTATACTATCTTCATGGGTAGTTGTCAATGTCATCAGCTGGTGCATCCTTATACTTATAAGACTTTATAAGAAAATACCTGCAGCACAGATCGGAATCCTGTTTGCAGCAGTGACATTCTCACTTACTGTGTGCGGTAATTTCTAAAGAAATGAATTGCACAGCTTGAAAGGATTAGTATCTGTTCAAGCCGAAAAAAAGCGGGTAGCTTTTCCTACCCGCTTGCTTCCATCGCCTTTAACTTCTGTTTATTTTCATACATTTGCTTGTCTGCCCGTTCGAAGACTTCAGATACAAGATTGTCCTTATCCGGGTCATACTCAGCCATACCTGATGCTATGATTGCTCCCTCGCCCTTCTTCTGATTCTCAAGCACCTGGCTTCGAAGTTTTTCTAGAAGTTCATTCCTATTGGCATAGTCACTACCTCTGACAAATGCTACAAATTCATCTCCGCCGACTCTGAATACCGGACTGTGGGCGAATACAACACAAAGGAGCATCGCAGATGCCTTAATATACTCATCTCCTGCCACATGTCCAAGGGTATCATTGATCTTCTTAAGATTATTGGCATCACATACTACAATCGCATAAGGCAGGTAGTCCATACCTTGATCCATATTGTGCTGAACAGACTCTTCAAGCTCTTTATATGCGTTTTTGTTTTTAACTCCTGTAAGTTCATCGCGCCTTGCAAGCTCTTTCTCTGTCTTAAGAGCCATGAGATGCTCCTGCTCTTTTTTGACCTCCGCATCAATATTCTCAACGCCTATGATGAAATGGGTTCCATCGCTACTCTTACGGGCGATCATCCTGGTGTATTTGACAACGCCGGCTACTACTATCCTGTAATTAAGTGTGTAGCTTTTGTGAGTTTCTAAAGCTGTGATCATCTTGTCCTTATCAAGGAATTCTTTTACCATATCACGATCCTGCTCATGAATGATAAGGGGGATATTGGTATAGCTTTCTTCAAAGAACTCATCCCCGGACTGCCCCACCTGTAATTGCCCGAAGATATTGTTGATCTCAAAGCTGACATAGTTAGAATTCTCAATGACAACATAATATATAGCATCATAGTTGGATGCAAGACTTTCTGCTATCTGTCCGAAAGTAACAGTTTTCTTCTGAGTCTCAGAAATTTCTTTTTCTGCTCTAAGTTCATCTTCTATATCTTTTTCATACAAGATGATATGACTGCCATCGCCTGCCGGCATATATGTAAACAGGAAGAACCTCGGCGTATCTGCTACAACAACTCTGAATTTGAATGAAAATGATCTTCTGTCTTTGAGATTTTCACTTATCGCTTCTTTGGTAAAAAAGCTCTCGGCATACTCTTTATCTTCGGGATAAACTGAACGTTTTATATTAACTATAGCATCATGATAAAGATCTTTGCCTACATAGGATCTGTCCATAGAGTCATATTTGAGATTTCTTGCAAATTCCATATACTCTCCGGTCTCTATATCAAAATAGTATATAGCTTCATAATCCTGCGCCATCACTGATGCTATATTATCCTGGATCTTTTTCTCTTTTTTATGACCTGCTTCTACATATGAGTGAACCACGCAGGTTCCTACCATAAGTCCCATAATGTATAAAGGGAAAAATGATGCCAGTATCTGAAAGAACATTGACACACCAAAGATCAAACTCGATATAGCAACCGCCATATATCTGATACGTTTACGACCGGATGTTCTAAAGGCTACGAAAAGCTCGTATACAGAAATTATCACATAGTAAAGAAGTACAATAGTAAAGATCAGATATCTACCATGAGTAGCTACATATCTGTGATTTTCATCAAAATAGAAAAGTAAATGATAAAATCTATTTAACAGCAGGCTTATAAGGCCCAGAATAAACATGACCCATGTTGAATATAGAAGCACCTTGCCTCGGATGCGGCCATCCCTGTCAAGATAAGCTACTATATAGCGGGCCCAGGTCAACATAGTAAGGAGTATAAATATAAAATAGAATATGGAGATGGAGTATATTATAGAAAAAAACGAGGCAACATCATGATAATCGTATAATAATCCCCATAAGATCTCAGTAATATAAAAACCGTTAATAGAAGCAAGGAAATGGCTATAGCGTAGTTTGATCTGCTCTACCTGATCCTTGGTACCTGCTTTAAATCTAAAAGCTTTGATATATTCCCAGTTCAGTATTAAATTCACTATGAGCGCTAAAGCAGCAATCACCGAATAATACATACTGTATTTTTGCCTCCTGGGTATAGAGTGTATGCCCCTACCTGCTTGTTAATAAATCTATATAGCAAGCTTTATATTGATCATATTCTATACCATCATCATTACTTATATACGTTTTACAAAAACATCAATACTGCATATAGTATATCGGCAAGAAATTTAAATATGATTAGAAAAAAATCAGGAGCATGATAGATGGATTTTTATATTCTTCTTAGAGTCTGTTTGTATGAGCTAAGCAAGTTTCAGACCCTGGAATATAAAGATTCCGCTATCATGCCCTGATTAAACACATTCAAGATACGAAAATGCATTATATACTGTCCGCATCGGCGCTGCCTCAAAGGGTGGCATTTGTATGACAAGCGCGAAGCTGAAGTTATTCTATACCTATTTCTAAGCAATTAATAGATACAATCTTCTATGCAACGCTCTCCTTAACTACTTCGGGGAATGTTACATCTACTTTGAAGAGGTCTCCGTCAACGGTCAGTTCCATCTTGCCTCCCATGGACTCTGTAAGTGATCTTGCTATAGAAAGGCCAAGGCCGTTGCCTTCTGTATTTCTTGACATATCGCCTCTTACAAATCGCTCCATAAGTTCGTCTGCGGATATTCCAAGCTTATCTCTTGAGATATTCTTGAAGGTATATCTGACCATGCCACCATCTTCATTTAGTTCAACATAAGCTCTGGTGCCTTCCTGAGAATACTTGACTATATTGCTCATAAGATTGTCAAGGACTCTGAAAAGGTATCTGTTATCAGCTCTTACATATACATCTCTGTCAGGAATCTGGGTAACAACTGTGATGTTGCTGCCCTGAAGCCTGTCTTCAAATTCTCCTACTGACTGATTCAGAAGGACTCTTGCATTGACGCTCTCCATGTTGAACTTGATACTACCGGATGCTGCCTTGGAAGCTTCGATAAGGTCTTCTATTAGCTTTTTAAGTCTCTTGGCCTGCCTGTCAAGAACTTCAAGGTAGGATCTGGCTGTCTCATTATCAAAGTTTTCTTTTTGTAACAGATCTACATAATTGATAACAGAGGTAAGAGGGGTCTTGATATCGTGAGATACGTTAGTAATAAGTTCTGTCTTCATTCTCTCACTTTTCATGCGTTCGTTGACTGCTGTATTAAGGCCACTTCCTATCTTGTTAAGAGCATGACCATGCTCTTCAAGGTCTATGAGCATCTTAGTAGTATCAACTCTAACGTCCATGTTGCCGTCTGCCATATCAACTGCTGCCTTCTTGACTTTAGCATACTGTTTTAGAACCTTGATGATTATAGCTGCAAGAACTACTTTTTCCAAAAGCCAGAATAGCATCAGGGATTCCTTATCATCTATTACAGCGATAGACATGTATTCTACGAAAGCAATAACAAGGCACATACCTGCTATTCTGTATCCCCACTTGATAGAAGCAAGAACTGTCTTAATAGAATCTATGCCACGTCTTAATGGTCTTACCATTGCTCTTAGCATTTTATAGCACAGTGTATTACGAAATAGCTGTTTTCTCTTGAAATTGATAATGATGCTTTCAGCCCATAGTACTCCTGCATAGGCTCCTACAAATATTCCGATTCCAATGACCACAAGTCCATACTGACTGGTATTATAATCATAGCCTGCTGAATAATGAATCACAGCAATTGCCAGGCTTTCAACACAGCCAAAGATTACAAATGTAACCTCAATCGGAAAATCCGCCAGAATATCTGTGGATAATCTTCCGTGATCATCATAGTTGCCGGCTCTTATTACTAACAGTATAGATAATACCAGTACCAGTATACCTGAGATAACCATAAGCAGAGGAAGTGCAACATGAAGGACTGGTATGATCCCAAGATATCTTTGTGCCTGTACGAAGAAGCTGTCACGAGACTGATCCGGTCTTGGGAACGTGATCACTGTATACTGCTTGTATGAAGAATCCATAGTATATTCCATTACAGATGAGACTGTATCAAGAGTACATACGCTTAAATCTTCACTTCCAAGCTGATCATGAAGATCTGATAAGTCAGCTACATTGGAAAGTGACAATGCTCCGGAAGATTCAGTGCCGTAGAGTTCAAGAATATATCCGCTGTTATCATCTCCAAGTGCAGGATATGCCTTGCCATCAATGTAGAGTATTTTAGCATCACCGGATGTTGTAATGATGGACTCTGCAGGCAGCATCTGGTCTTCTTCATCTTCATTAATTACATTAGTTTCATTTTTTTCTTTTGAAGAGTCATCCTCTTGCGATGTCTGATTTTTATCATCAGCTGCAGCTGTAAATGAATGCTGGTTGGAGTCTTCCGGTACCTGGCTTGCCCAGATGCGGTCATAGATATTGGTAGTATTGTAAGTGCCGCCATCATCTGATGCCTTATAATTATAAGAGGTATCATTAAGTTCTATGAACTCCTCTCCGTCCCACACATATGCCTTCTGACCGACCATATCATAGCCGATACCCTTTATATCTTTTGGCTGATATTCTTCTATATCATAATTGTAAACTTCATTGCCATTTACAAACAAAAAGTCATATAGTTTTTCTGAAAGGTAAAACTCGCTGTCATCAGAAGTATATACATTGGTCATGTAATACTGGGCAGGAAGTTCCTGATCAAAATTCCTGTAAATATAAGTGCTGCTGTCATTAAGATCAAGATCCCCCAGATTGCCATTATCGGTCTCTATGATTCCGATATTACAGCCTTTTTCATTCATGAACTCTTCATTATAATCGCCGTCCTTATCAGAAAGGGCCCATATAGAATAATCATATGCTGCCTGATCCATAAGGAGTTTCTTTAGAGAAGTTCCTGAAGTATACATAAGTCCGCAGTCATCCAAAGCGTTAAGTATGACAATGCTTGAAATCATGATCATTAAAGAAACACATATACCTATTGTATATAACAGGTGCGAAGACCTCTTATAAACTTTACTCATCTTAATTACCTCCCTCATAAAGGTATTATTCATTAAAGATATTATTCATACTTCTATTTTGTATCCATGCCCCCAGACAGCTTTTAAAAATCTGGGATTGGCACTGTCGTACTCGATTTTCTCCCTGATATGGCGGATATGAACCGCAACACAGCTCTCTGCTCCTATAGCCTGATCATGCCATACAACTTCATATATCTTCTTAGGAGACAGAACTTCATTAGGATGCTGCATAAGGAGCTTAAGAATCTCAAATTCGATAGGCGTAAGATTAACAACATCACCGTCAAGGAGTACTTCCTTGGCCTTATCATCAAGCTCTATCCCGCCTATAACGATCTTGGAATCATCCCTTGCTTCTTTAACATCTGCCATGCAGCCAAGTTGTGTGTAGCGTCTTAGCATAGACTTAACTCTTGCTATAAGCTCAACAGGATTAAAGGGCTTGGTCACATAATCGTCAGCTCCTATGTTAAGTCCCATGATCTTGTCAGTATCTTCGCTCTTGGCTGTAAGAAGTATTATCGGCACATTAGAAATCTTACGTATAGCGGCCATAGCTGTGATACCGTCCATGACCGGCATCATGATATCAAGTAGAAGAAGGCTTACATCCTGGCCAGCTTCGCCTTTCATGATATCAAGAGCTTCTTTTCCATTAGATGCTGTAATAACTTCAAGACCTTCGCTCTCTAAATAGATTCTGATAGCTGCTACTATATCAGGTTCATCGTCACATATTAGTACTTTACTCATGGTATTATCAGAAAGTGTCCGGAATCCCTTCCGGGTACCTCCCATCTCTCCCCTCTTGTTTTGATCAAAACATTTTGTCCTGTTAAGGATAAAAAGGTTGTAACACGAAAACTATCTTGTTACATTGTACATTGTAGAACTCTAATCTTTAACTTCCAAGTAGGGAAATGTTTAAGATTTATTTAAGATGCCCAATACATAGTGAAGATTTGACAAAGCAACATATGTCTTTTAGAATTAAGAACATTGAGTTTGAAAATGTTCCATTTTCAAGAAAGTTAACCAGGATTTATGAAAAAATACGTATTTTTTGACATAGATGGGACCCTTTGGGACTTCCATCAGTTTATACCAGAGAGCACCAAAGAGGCCATAAAGCTTCTTAAAGACAATGGGCATGCAGCCTACATCAACACAGGCAGAGCCCGCTCCAATATCATTGAAAAGAGTCTCCTTGATCTTGGATTTGAAGGCATAGTCGCAGGGTGTGGCACTCATATCGAGAAAAATGGGAAAGTTATCTACGAAAAGCTAATGACAGATGAACAGATCACTCGCGCACTCAAGGTTCTGTCAGACAACCACATGCCTGTAGTCTTTGAAGGGCCTGAGAATCACTTCTTCAACGTAGAAGATTTCGATGAAGTAGGCGATCCATATGTTGAGATTTTGAAGGAAAGACTTGGTCCCATCGCAAAGTCTACTACTGAGATCCAAAAAGGAACAAGACTCAACAAGTTCAGTGCTGACATAAGCGAGCGAACTGACTTCGAAAAAGTCATGGCACTTCTTCCTGATTTTGACTTCATCAATCATAACGGCGTCATCATAGAGGCAATCCCAGAGGGCTACTCTAAAGGAACCGGTATTAAAGAGCTTATGGAGCTTGAGAATATCGATCTTGACGATGTATACGTAGTTGGCGATAGCATGAATGATATGGATATGTTCAGGCTTGCAAAGCACTCAATCTGCATGGGTAACGGAGATGAGCGCATCAAGGCTGTCGCAGAATATGTCACAACAGATATCCGTGAAGACGGAATCTACAACGGACTTAAACATTACGGGCTCATCTGAAGCCTTATAGCTCAATTAATATTATGAGGTAGGTGTCAAAAGTTCCTTTTGACACCTTATGACTAACGGATTGTTCCGTTTCTTCGAAACTCTCACAATCCTAAAACATTCGCAAATCCGCACTACGTGCTACTTTGCTCATGTTTTGCGGGTCATAAATTCATATTCGATTTCGAGCAAGCTCGAATCGAAATGACTTTTGACCCTTACGTCATATTATACGGAACGTCTCACTGGTGAATTCAAGTGAGACGTTCCGTATTTTCAATACTTATTATGTACTTTTTCTATAAAGCACAGCATATCCTGAATCTTAATAGTTGTGCCGTCGTCTAGTACTGCCACTCCGCTCATGCGGCCAAAAACCTGATGCTGATCGGATACTATCAGCTTGTAGTCAAGCTTGGCTGCTCTGTCAAGGACAGGACTAAAGGTCATATTGAACCTGTTATCGGATGATGTGATCTTCCACTTGTCCATATATTTAGGGCTGTCCATATCATACAGGCTCACATCACCGGGAATTTCTATATTAATATCATCAAGCTTATGTACTATGCCATCATAGATGATGACATTCTCTGTTGCTGCAGAGGTGTTGCCAAAGCCATATCCTATATTGAAACCGAAATCGTGACCGTCTATCCTGGCATTACCATTGCCCCAGTACCAGGTATTGTCATAGGTCCAGACACCTCTTCCCCAGTCAAGGGTTGCATAGTCCCTATCTCTATCAAAAGTATATGTTCTACCATCAAAGGTAATAGTGCCTGATGCCTTCATACAATTTATCTTCTGATTGTAATAAAAGGCGTGCTTTTCATCCCAGGGAGTTGCTATTACCATACTCTGCATCCCGGGATCTTCAAGTTTTATATCTGCCTTTAGCAATTTGCCATTGTTAAAGTCTTTGAAAGCGCATTTTATATGTCTTTCATTTTCATCTTTTTGATACAAAAGGCGTAGTCTGTCATTTTTAAAGTGTGAATTGCCAGCTTCAGAAGACTCCGGCATATGCATCCTGCCCATAGGAAAAAGATTAAGGACTGTCTGGGTATGCTCAGAAGGATTGTCTGACCCAAGATGAAGGAGCGATACTGACTGAAGACCTATATAGCCATCATCTGATATAGTGAATGCTGCAGCAAAGCTCTCATCTCCGCCGCCAATAGAATCATGGATTACAATATAATAGTCCCACTCCTTGATCCTATACTTTGGCGCACGTATCATATCCCTTTTGTACTGCCAGACAAGGCTTCTGGCCCAGCCGGGATTTACTATCTCGCCATCACTTCCAAGTAGCATCTGACTATCTGTGATCTCAATACTTCTCATATGCAGCCCCCTTTTTATAACAACAAACTTGTCACATAATGTTCGACTTACAATCCTGCGAATATACTAAAACCATAGATATAAATCATCACTTATTGCACTGTTTTATATTCCGGCAATCTTTCTAAGTACGTTATCATCAATTTTAAATGGCACAGATGAAAGCTTAGCCTTATTAGAGCATAGCTCTTCATAAGCTATCTCTCTATATTTAAGAGGTATCTCTTCCGGATTACATGCCTTTTTAAAAAGTTCATCAAGTTCGTCAGGGTCTTTTAGACCAGCTTTTCTCAAGATCCAGTCTCTGTCAGCCTTATCCATAGCTTTAAGGAACTCTGCCTGAAAGTAGCTGACGCTCTTACCATGAGGAATATTAAGTCCTATTGTGATAGGATAGCTAAGAGCGTGAGGGATAGTCGTACCTGTCTGAGCTATAGTCATTCCGGCCATAGTAGAGGCATCCATAAGATTCTGAAGATCTTCATCTGTAGCCTGTCTGTCGCCGCTTATCACATCTTTGACGCTGCGCCACAGCTCAAGTCCTGAAGATGCGCACATTCTGGTATAATCTGTAGCTTTTTTATGGACAAGTCCTTCTATCATATGTGCAAGAGAGTCCATAGCTGTATTACAGATAATAGATGATGGTGCGGTCTTTAGATATTTGCCGTCTACAAAAGCTACTGTCGGATACAGTTTATGTACGCTTGACTTCTTGGTCTTTAGGTCAAGTCTTGTAAGCACGGATACACCTGTAACTTCAGATCCTGTACCACAGGTTGTAGGTATCGCTGCAACAGGCAGCATATCAGAAGAAACAGAACTATCGTACAGGTATTCCCAGCTGCTATCTTTATGATACATCATAAGTGATATAGCCTTGGATGCATCAAGAGCTGAGCCTCCGCCTATGCCTATTACAAAGTCGCAAGCTTCTAAAACGCCATAGTCTCTTGCATCCATGATGCTCTCTACAGTAGGATTTTCATTAATGCCTTCATATACAGAATACTCTATTTTTGATTCTTTTAGTATATCTATTACATCATTATATGATCCGTTTTTCTTGGCAGATCCCTTGCCTGTTACGATCAAAGCCTTATGTCCAAGTCTTGTCAGATATTCCTTGTTATTTATAAGTGCATCCTTACCTGTAAAAACTCTTGTTGGTATATAAAACATGATATTTTTGTGCCTCCTGATTAGTCAGATATATTATGAGGTAGGTGTCAAAAGCTTCTTTTGCCACTTTTGACCCTTGCGTCATATTATACATCGCTAAGCAGCATTCTGTCGTTGGTAAGTTTCTCTCCAGCTTTGTCTTTAAAGAGCTGGAGCAGGTCTTCTACTGTGGTTGATGCTCTCTTATCACCCTCTACATCATAGATGATCTCACCATCATTCATCATGATAGTACGGTTTCCCAGTTCAAGTGCTGACTGCATATTGTGAGTTATCATAAGGCAGGTGATGTTGTTCTTCTCTATTACGTCTTTGGTTATATCAAGAACCTTCTGGGCAGTAGCAGGATCAAGCGCCGCCGTATGCTCATCCAGAAGGAGGAGTTTTGGCACATTATAGGTTGCCATAAGAAGAGTCAGAGCCTGTCTCTGTCCTCCTGACAAAAGACCTACCGGATGCTTCATCCTGTCTTCTAATCCCATTCCAAGAAGCGAGAGTCTTTCTCTGAACTCCTTTCTGTCACGACTTGTCATGTGGGAGAACCACCCTCTTTTACCTGATGCCAGGTAGAGGTTATCCTCGATGCTCATGGACGGCGCCGAGCCTTTCATGGGATCCTGAAAAAGTCTTCCTATCTCCTCTGCCCTTTTGTGCTCAGACATTCTGGTTATATCAGTGCCGTCCAAGATGATACTGCCGCTATCTACGCCGAATACACCGCTTATAGCATTTAAAAGGGTGGACTTACCAGCTCCGTTGGAGCCGATGATACTGATAAAGTCACCTTTTTTCACTTCAAGATTAATATTGCCAAGGGCCTTTTTCTCATTGACAGTGCCCTTTCCAAAAGTCTTGTTAACAGACTGTAGTTTAAGCATGTGCCGCTCCTTTCTTCCTCATCTTACCCAGGAAGTAAGGTCCGCTTATTGCCATGATGACAATTATGGAGGATACAAGCTTCAGCATAAAGGCCGGCATATTAAGCCTTAAAGCCATGGTATAGACAAGTCTAAAAAATATTGCTCCGATCACGGCACCAACAACGCCATAACCTACACCTTTATTGCGGAAAAAGAGTCTGCCGATAAGTAGGGATGCAAGTGCTATTGTGAGCATACCTGTTCCGATGTCTATGTTGGCAGACTTGTTGTACTGAGCCAAAAGGCATCCTGAAAGGGCTGTCAGGCAGTTGGACAGGCACAGGCCTGTGATGGTGATAGCCACTGTATTGATGGATGAAGATCTGACCATATCCGGATTATCTCCGGTAGCACGAAGCGCAAGTCCCAGTCTGGTTCTAAGGAATGCTACTATGCAGATCATAACAATAATAACTATTAGAGTTATGGCTATAAGCTTAGCATAAGGATCCAGCACACTTCCTTCTGTAAGGCTTGAAGCAAAAGAGAAAATGTTATCTGCACTGTTTAGATTAAGCAGTGATGATTTGCCCATAACAGCTATATTAATTGAATACAAACCTGTATTAACAGTAATACCAGCCAGCAGGCTGTCCACACCCATCTTGGTCTGTAAAATAGCTGTCACAAATCCGGACAGCATGCCTGTCAGCATAGCTGCCGGGAGGGCCAGAAAAGGATGGCCTGACAGTGTTACCACTGCTCCCACTGCAGCGCCCAATGTGAATGCGCCGTCTGTAGACAGGTCGCACACATTCAGCATGGTATAGCTTAAATATAAGGATAATACTGTAAGAGAACTGATAAGACCCAGCTCAACAGCAGTTTGGATAAGAGATGTCATATTAACCTCATGTCGCGAGTGAATTAGTAATTAATGGTCCAAATAGGCGTAGCTCGCACCGCCAATTCGGGGAAGTAAAATCTTTAAACTCCCTTTAACCTTAGTATGATCATTCAAAGTTCTCTGCAGTCTTGATGGTCTGTATAGAAGAAGCATACTCTCCAAAAGCTTCCTTAGCATCATCCAGAGTCATGCCCATAACATCCATCATATCTTCATTGAGAGTTACAATACCATTGTCAAAAGTCTTAACCGGAATACTTGCAGGATCCTGCTGTTTAAGAAGAATCTCAGCGGCCATATCAGCTGTCTCTATGCCAAGGTTAGCATAGTTAACACCAAATCCAAGGAATGCTCCGTTAAGTGCAAAGGAATCGGCTCCGCAGTAGTGAGGAATCCCTGCCTCGCGGAAGATCTCATAGATAGAGAGCTCTGCTGTCATTATGGTATTGTCTGTAGGTGTGAATACGGCCTCTGCGCCTTCAGATACAAGAGCATTAGCTGCAAGAGTAACTTCTTCTACATTGGTTCCTGTCTGCTCGATGATCTCAATACCCTTAGCTTCAAGGAATGTCTTGGCATCGTTTATTGCTGTTGTGGATGAATCCTGACCTGCATCATAGAGAAGGCCAACCTTGGAGATATCAGGATTTGCCGCAAGGATCATGTTCATGATAGCTTCTGTATTAAGCAGATCAGATGTTCCTGTTATATTACTTCCTGGAGCATCTAAAGATGCTACAAGACCTGCGGATACCGGATCTGATACAGCTGAAAATACAACCGGGATATCCAGCCCCTCAGTAGCGCCCTGCATAGCCATTGCAACAGGTGTTGTAACGCCTATCATAAGATCTACATTATCAGCCTGGAAGTTGGCAATGATCTGGCTTAATACATTGGCATCAGCGTTAGCATTGTCGTATTTGATGTTGAACTTAACGCCTTCCCTTTCTGCAATAACATCAAGTTCACTCTGGATATTGTCTACGATCTGATTAAGGGATGCGTCGTCTACATAATTGCAGATTCCGATGGTGTACTCTTTAGTACCGTCGCCTGCCTGTGTGTCAGAGCCTGCATTTTGGGTGCCTGATTTTTGGCAGCCTACGAGGGCAAAAGCCATAGCTGCTGCCATTCCCAGTGACATAAGTTTCTTGGTAATCTGTGTTTTTTTCATTTTGATCCTCCTTATAGATCTGTGTCTCGGAGCAGATTCCCAATAAACAAAAAATCTGCCCCATGCATTGTTTAAAATGCCGGGACAGATAAAATAATCATCTGCGGTGCCACCCTGCTTGACGTCTACGACGCCCACTTAACGCATACTAACATATGCTGACCTTTGATCACGGGGAGTCTGCCCCGTCGCCCATACTTAAGTTTACACTCTTTCTGTTTGCCCTTGGAAGTCCATTCGCCGTTATGCTGCATATCGCACTCTCACCATCTGCGACTAGCTGGGATGCTCACATATCGGTTACTTACTCTTCCGCATCGGTTTATTAGTTTAAAGTATAGAAGTCAAAAATGCTTTTGTCAAGAGAATGTCGGGTCAAGCCTCAGGGAATTCAATCTTATGACTCTCAACCTTCTTGTCCCTGAGCATAAGGTCTGCTACTGCTTCCTTGGCAGGCTTGTTATTGAAGAGGACTTCACACACCTGCTCTACAATAGGCATCTCTACGTCAAAGAGTTTAGAGAGTTTAAGGGCAGCTTTTGCAGAGTATACGCCTTCTACTACCATGTGTACTTCGTCCATTGCTTCCTGCATAGTCTTGCCCTGACCTATGAGGATTCCGGCTCTTCTGTTACGGCTGTGCATTGAAGCGCATGTAACGATAAGGTCACCAATTCCGGATAGACCTGCAAAGGTTTCAAAATGACCACCAGCAGCGATGCCAAGTCTTGTGATCTCTGTGATTCCTCTTGTGATAAGAGCTGCCTTGGTATTATCTCCATAGCCAAGGCCGTCTGCTATACCTGCTGCAAGTGCGATGACATTCTTGCAGGCTGCGCCTATTTCTATGCCCTTCATATCAGGACTTATATATACTCTAAAGACTTCGTTCATGAAGACATTCTGAAGCCTTACTGCTACGCTTTCTGAGATAGCGCCTACTACGATAGTTGTAGGAACTCCTTTACCTACTTCCTCTGCATGAGATGGCCCTGATAGAACAGTTATATTTTTTCTCGGGAAGTCATTGCCAAGAACGTCGTGAATGACCTGGCTCATGACAAGAAGTGAGCTTTCTTCGATACCTTTAGAGCAGTTAACGATTATCTGATCGTTACTGATATAGGGCTTCATAAGCTCCATAGTATCTCTAAGGTGTGCTGATGGAACTACAAGAACAAGAATGTTCTTACCGGTAACAGCTTCTTTTATATCTGATGTAAATAATACAGAATCCGGAAGTACTACTCCCGGAAGCTTATCTTTATTTTCATGATCTTTTTGAAACTGGTCTGCAGCTTCTTTTCTTCTGGTCCACACTGTCACGTCGTGTCCGTTATTAGTAAGAAGATATGCAAGGGCTATTCCCCAGCTGCCTGCACCTATGATTCCGATGTTTTCTTTTTTCATAATTTAACCTCATGTCGCGAGTGAAACGAGTGACTAATGGTTCAAATTGATGGAGCTCGCGTCATCAATTTGGGTTTGAAAGTGGAACACTTTCAAACTTAACCTCCTGTCGCAAGTAAAACCAGTGACTAAAAGAGCCAATTCCTACTTAACCACTTTAGTCTCCATATACAAATGTTCAGTTATAAGGCAAAAAGGCCAAAAGTCATATAAAATACGATCTTTTGACCCTTCTTCATATTATCAGTCAACTTTATTCTTTTTGAATATATAAGTTTTTCTCTCTTCGCCTTTTATAAGCTTTACAATATTGCTTCTATGTCTGTAGAATGCAAGTACAGCCATGACTATAGCAACGATATACATCTCTATCTTGTCAGGTGTGGCCATATCAGCAAATCCAAAGAGTCCCAACTGACCTTCTATCACAAGAAGAGCTATGAAACCCACATAGATAGCAAGTGATCCAAGTGATACATAATGAGTTATATTAAAAAGTACCAGGAACACGATAAGGAACATCGGTATAAAGCTCCAGTGGAATGCGATAACGAATCCGCAGGTAGCAGCTATTCCTTTTCCTCCCTTAAAGTTCATATAAAAAGGAAAATCATGTCCCAGAATTGCTCCAAATGCTGTATATATTTTTAATAAATACATGTGTTCCGGATACATGGATCCAAAGATCCAACCCACGAGCCATACTGCTATAGCACATTTAAGCATATCTCCGAACAAGACTGTAAATCCTGCCTTAGGACCAAGGACACGGAGTGTATTGGTCGTACCTGCATTACCGCTTCCGTGCTTTCTGATGTCAATTCCTTTCATCTTCCCATAAAAATATGCTGTCTGGATCATTCCAAATGCATATCCAATCACTAGACATATGAGTCTGAGAACTACCATATTCATTTTAAGTCTCCCATAGAACGAGTATTTTATATCTTAATCTGCTGATATCAGCACATACATGATGTGCTTTTATCATTGTCAGGATCTCAGCCATCAGTCACTTTCTTTGCTCGTGACATGAGGTTATTTATGATTACCCTTTACAGAGTTATCCCCTTTGCGCTCACGGATGATGAACTTAAGAGGTGTTCCGGCAAAGCCGAAAGCTGCTCTTACCTGATTCTCGATATAACGGGTATATGAGAAGTGCATGAGCTTCTTTTCATTAACGAAGATTACAAATGTCGGCGGCTTAACTGCAACCTGAGTCATATAGAAGACTTTGAGTACTCGTCCCTTGTCTGACGGTGGCTGCTGCATTACGAGTGCCTGCATGAGGATCTCGTTGAGTACACCTGTTGCTACACGCATTGAGTGGTTAGCATATACTGCATCTATCATGTCATAGAGCTTTATAAGTCTCTGACCTGTCTGAGCTGATATGAAGAGAATCTCTGCATATGGCATGAATGACAGAGTCTGTCTAACCTTCTTGGTAAAGTCATTGACAGAGTGATTGTCCTTCTCTATAAGGTCCCACTTATTAACAGCGATGATGACTGCCTTACCGTTGTCATGAGCGATACCTGCGATCTTGGCATCCTGCTCTGTTACGCCTTCATCAGCATTTATAACAACTACGCATACATCTGCACGCTCTACAGCGCTGACTGTACGAACCAGCATGTACTGCTCCAGGTGCTCTTTGATCTTATTATGACGTCTGATTCCGGCTGTATCGATGAAGGTATACTTCTGTCCGTTGTGAGTGATCTCTGTATCGATGGCATCTCTTGTGGTACCTGCAACATCTGATACGATGAGTCTGTTCTCACCGATGAGCTTGTTGATGATACTGGACTTACCAACATTGGGCTTACCGATTATGGCAACCTTGATATTGTCATCGTCCTCTTCTTCAGAAGTCTCTTTCTCCTGCGGGAAATGCTTGACAACTTCTTCAAGCATATCACCTATGCCCTGCTGGTTGGCAGCAGAGATTGGCACAGGATCACCGATTCCGAGGTTATAGAACTCGTATACATCAAGGCTGTCACGCTTATAGCTATCAACCTTATTAACTGTAAGAACTACAGGCTTGCCGCTTCTGCGGAGCATATCTGCAACCTGAGCATCAGCATCTGTAACGCCCTGCTTGAGGTCGCACAGGAAGATGATAACATCAGCTGTCTCAATGGCGATCTCTGCCTGCTGACGCATCTGAGCAAGGATCACATCCTTGGAATCAGGCTCTATACCGCCTGTATCTATAAGAGTGAATACTCGTCCAAGCCACTCTACGTCCTGATAGATACGGTCACGTGTTACGCCGGGGGTATCTTCTACTATGGATATTCTCTTACCGGCAAGTGCATTAAAAAGTGTGGACTTACCTACGTTAGGTCTTCCGACTACTGCTACTATCTGTTTTCTAGTCATTATATTTCCTCCATGACTACAATCTAAAGCCATTCTCTGACAATCTGAAAAGTCTGTCTATTAGATCGTCGCCTTCATTTCTGATTATCTCTATATCTATACCAAGTTTTTCTTCTATCTGAGGGACTGTGATATCATCCAGCAAATAGTTCTCTCCGGCACGAAGGATATTCTGCGGGAGAAGGAGCTTATCTCCAAGTTCTCTGCCTTCAAGCTGACCTATGATATCCTGTCCTGTGAGAAGGCCTGTAACTGTGATGCCTTCACCGAAGAAGTGATTGATTATCTCAGCACAGTTAACCTTAAGACCGCTACAAAAAGCCATCGCTTCATCCATCATATCAACGATATAAGGATGTATCAGCTTACCTGAGACAACTGTGTAAGTATACTTAAAATTTTTCAAATAATCAAATAGTTTTTGATCACTTGCTGCTGCCTTCTTAAGTGCATCCAGCGATTCGTGGAAGTCGTCCAGAAGGAGTCTTACCATTCCTACGCCGTTCTCAAGCTGTCCATAGCCGTCATACAGTGATGCCGGCGGTATCGGAAGACCTGCTATCATGAACCACTCATCAGATGCATGTATAAAGTGGTCGCCTGTCTCTTCAAAGCTCTTCTCCTGCCAATAGGTGATCTCTTCTACTACTTTCCTTGCTTCCTCCATACCAAAGGGCTCTAATGGGAAAAGACCCTCACGAAACTTGGAAAGACCTACAGGTACGATAGATACGCTCTTTAGACTGGGTCTATAACTGTAAAGATCTGACAGGCTTCTGTGAAGCTCTGCCCCGTCATTGATTCCTTTACACAGAACTATCTGAGCGTTAAGCTCTATTCCGTACTGGGGATCACATAGCTTTTTGAACTTCTCAAGAGCCTGACCTGCAAAGCGGTTATTGAGCATCTTGCATCTAAGCTCAGGGTTGGTCGTCTGTATAGATACGTTAATAGGTGATAAGTGATACCTTATGATCCTGTCTACATCTGCATCTGACATATTGGTAAGTGTTACATAGTTACCTTGAAGAAATGACAGTCTTGAATCATCATCCTTAAAATATAGAGTCTCTCTCATGCCTTTAGGCATCTGATCTATAAAGCAGAATATGCACTTGTTATGGCATGACTTGTAATCATCCATAAGACCGTTGTCAAAGATTATGCCAAGGTCTTCGTCATCATCCTTTTCAATCTCCAAAAGCCAGGGTTCACCATCAGGCTTTTCTATAAGGACATTGACTTCACTGTTTTCTGTAAGATACTGATAGTCAAAAATATCCTTGATCTCCTGATCATTAATTGCTATAAGCCTGTCCATCGGTTCTATGCCGACTTCTTCGGCTATACTTCCGGGCCTTACATCTCTTATAAAGTGGCCTTTAAAATCTTTTTCCATAAAAATCCTTAGAATTAAACATAACAAAATCACTTAATAATAGGATCTGTTCAAAAAGCTCATATATCACTATTAAAAAGCAATAACTAATAACTATATTTCTAAATCCTGGTGTGCTGGCTCATTCATATTTGATTAAATATGAACGAGTCAGTACACTACTATTATCCTCTACATATAGTAAAAAAATAATACATTATCAATGCGCAGAAATACTAAACATCTGCGCACACAGGACTATTTTAACATGAATAGCCTTGACGTGCCACTGCCTAAATGATAAAACATAGTACGGAAGGTTCATAACTAACTATGAATTCTGTATAATATTTATGACATAAAAGTCAAAAGAATCTTTTGACACCACCTCATATTTAAGGATTTTATGCATTTATATTCCGGAATTAGTAGAGTGTTAGACCGCAAAATTTTTCACTATAGTGATAAGATAGGGAATACTCACAGATCATCTATAGTCATCTAAAGCTAGTTCCCTTTTCTTCTTAACTATTATTTTTCGAAATGGAGAATAAAAATGCCAGATTTTCAGCAGCTCGAAACTATGATCCCCGTTGCACCTCTAAAACTTGTAGTCCTTGACTCAGCTCTTGAACTTGGAGACAAGGTAGATAAATATCTTGTTGATTTCAGGAACAATATGCACAAGGTTCCCGCAGGCGATCCTGCTTTCAAGGGATATGTGCAGGACAGCTACAAAGTCATTCCTAAACTCGACAGATTCGCTTCAGGTGAAGCCAAGGCTTCTCTTAACGATTCCATAAGAGGTGATGACCTCTTCATCCTCATGGACGTTGTCAACTACAACTGCCCTTACAAGATGAATGGTTTTACCAACTACAAGTCCCCTGATGATCATTATCAGGATCTTAAACGTGTTATCGCTGCTGCCAACGGCAAGGCTAAGCGACTTAATGTTATCATGCCTTTCCTGTATGTAGGTCGTCAGCACAGAAGAACTCAGCGTGAGTCGCTTGATGCAGCTCTTATGTTCAAAGAGCTCGCAGATATGGGTGTCAAGAACTTCATCACTTTCGATGCTCATGATCCCAGAATTTCCAACTCTGCTCCTCTTAATGGTTTTGATAACTTTATGGCTACTTATCAGTTCATGAAGGAGCTTCTTTTTAATATCGATGATCTTATCGTTGACAAGGATCACCTTATCGTGATCAGCCCCGATGAAGGTGCCCTTGACAGAGCTGTATATTTTGCCAACGTTCTGGGCGCAGATACAGGTATGTTCTATAAGCGTCGTGACTATGCTCACGTTGTCAACGGAACCAACCCTATCGTAGCTCATGAGTTCCTTGGTTCCAATATCAAGGGCAAGGATGTCATCATCGTAGATGATATGATATCATCCGGTGCTTCTATGATAGATACAAGTAAGCAGCTCAAAGAGATGGGCGCAAAAAGAGTATTTATCGCCTGCACATTTGGCCTTTTTACAGATGGTATGGACAAGTTTGATGATGCTTATGAAAGACGCGAGTTCGACTACATCATCTCAACCAACCTCACATATCAGAACCCTGAGTATATGAGACGCCCTTATTATCTGGTTGCAGATATGAGTAAGTACATCGCTACTATCATCGATTTCGTCAACCACGATGCATCAACAAGCAATATCCTGATCCCTACTTCCAAGATCCATGAGATCGTTAAGAAGTACAACGAAGGCGATCACACTCTTTCAGAGCTTAGATGATACAGGTGTAGATATCATAAAATAAATATATCGTTATATAATAGCGAACAGTCTTGTTGGTTCTCTTTCATCTTTTCCAGTATTATCGTCGCCAAATAATTCGACTTATCTGATGACATTATTTAGGAATAGATAGAAAAGATTGGTATGCTGACTCATTCATATTTGATCAAATATGAATAGGTCAGCACGCCGGACCAGCTTTAGATTGTTCGCTTTTTTGATTTTAATACTCAACACTTCCACTTGAAAATATCAACAAATTATTTAAACGTATTAATTTACATCATGTTTTCTCCGATATACATCATGCTTCTACCCAATATTTATTTTATGGAGGTATATTATGTCGGAAGAGATCAAGAAGGATACTTCTAAGACCAAACTCAAAAAGAGTGTTAGCAAGTCTCTAATGCTTGTACTATTACCAATCACAGCCATTGCAATCATGTTTATAATTCTTTTTTTAAGTAGTCAGGCTCAGCTTACTATAACCAAGCTTGCAAAATCCGATCTTCAGGACGAAACATCTACCAATGCCTGGAAGATAGCTAATGATATGACTACGATCACCAGCGCTCTTAACGCATATGCAAGAGGTATTGAAAGCATAGACTTTGAGTCTCTTGATCAGATGCAAGATTATCTGGCTACATCCGTTGGTGTCTGGAATGATGCTGCATATGGCGTATATGTTGGTTTTGAAGATGATACCTATGTATTTGGTGATGCGACTATAACTCACGACTCTTCCTGGCATCCTACAGAGAGAGGCTGGTACAAGGACGGTCTTGGCAAGACGACTCCTTTTGACGGTGAGCCTTATATAGATACTGGTGTCGGCGGCTTGTGCGTTACCATAAGCAGAGAACTCACCTCAGCATCCGGCAAGAAGGGCGTTATTGCCATCGATGTATACCTCGATGCTCTGGTAGAAGAAATATCTTCTCTTACACCTCTTGAAACAGGACGTTCTTCTCTTTTGACAGGTGATTATATAGTCTATTACAGCAATACTGATTATAATGGTCAAAAAGTTTCTGATACAGGTGACTCCTACCTACAGGAACTCCTATCATATGCAGAGTAAGGAAGCTCGGATGTTATATCACTTGAAAGATATGGCATCAATAATTATGTATATTGTGAGCCTGTAGAAGGCACTAACTGGATCCTGTTCTCATCTGTTGCAGAAGATGATGTTATGGCAGATTTTAATAAATTCAGAGCAATCTGCTATGTACTTATGATCGCTACTATACTTGTTATAGCCGGTGTTGTAATGTTTGCTATAAACAAGATCATATCAAAACCTGTAAAAAATCTCGCATCCCAGATTGTAGAGATATCACATGGTAACTTTACTGTTAATCTTCCAAAAGGTAAGGGTGATGAGATAGGCCTTATACAGGATGAGATGTCAACATATGTATCTACTATGAGAGATACCATAAGTCAGATACAGAACACTTCAAAAGAGCTTGGCGAAGAAGCCGAGCTAAGCCGTGAAGCATCCAGCAAGCTCAACTCTCAAGCTAGAGAGCAGTCTGTTTCTATGGGTCAGATAAGAGAGACGATGGATGGTATGTCCCAAGCTGTATCAGAACTGGCCACCAATGCTACAGAGCTTGCTCAGGCAATCGGTGAACTTACAGAAAAGGGTAAAGCAGCTAACAATGTCATGAATTCTCTTGTATCCACTGCTGATACAGGTCAAAGTGATATGAAGAGCGTCGAATCCAATATGTCTCATATCAAGGATTCTATGGCTGATATGAATGATGTTGTTACAAGTGTAGATGAATCCGCTCAGCAGATAACCAAGATTGTCGAGATGATAACCAATATCTCAGATCAGACCAATCTTTTGTCCTTAAACGCTTCTATAGAGGCTGCACGTGCAGGAGAAGCCGGAAAAGGCTTTGCTGTTGTAGCTTCAGAGATTGCCAAGCTTGCTTCTGAAAGCGGCGATGCTACCAAAGAGATCGAGAAGATCATATCTGATATAACAGGTCAGATTTCTTCTCTATCCGAAAAATCTCATGCCAATATGAATGCCATCGAAGAAAGCAGCGAAGCTGTCTCCACTGCCGGTAACACTTTTGCAAATATTGTTGATGAACTTGGCCGAACCGGTCAGACTATGAGCGAAATGCTCAACATGATGAATAATGTAGACGGAATCGCTACATCAGTAGCTGCTATATCAGAGGAACAGTCTGCAAGTTCCGAAGAAGTCACTGCTACTACAGAGACACTTGCAGAAAGTGCCCAGGCTGTATCTGAAGAAAGCGAAGGCGTTGACAAGAGCGCAGTTACTGTATCACAGTCTGCTACTTCTATCAGCAATGCTTTAAGCGTATTCAAAATATAGTATTAAAAATATATAATTAGTATATAGTCTCAAATATTACTATCGCTAAGCACGACCCTCGTTTCTGATATATGGTATGCCCCCTCCTTACTGTACTCCCCGGTAAGAGGGGGCATATTGTTTGCGATCAATCGAGAAGTTTTAGTATATTACAATCACTTGGTGATAGTACATGCACAGCTCTCACACAGCATAGCCGCAAAGGCTTCATAGCTGCAGCTATCTATTGTTCTAGTGTAGGCTTCTCCTACCAGCTTCTGGGCATAATCTGTATCACGAAGCACCTTCCCTATCTTATCAGACAGATCTTCGAGTCTTTCAAGGCTAAAGCTAACATATGAATCACCAAGAAGCTCATCAAGCGCAGAAGTCTCGTCGCTTAGGATTACAGCTCCGTGTCCTGCTGCCGTTAGTACTCTGTCATGTATCCCGTCTTTAAACCAGGGCATGACATTCAGTATGATCTTGGCATCATAAGCCATGTCAACAGATCTGTGATAAGTAACTTCAGGGATTATCTCGAGGTTATCATATGGAGTATTGTCATAGCGCCTCAAGCTGTTCCAGCCATGTCCGCATACGCTTAGCTTTATCCCTGCATTAAGAATAGCTCTTACAACTATATCTCTGGCCCAGGCCGCCGCAGCTGCATCTGCCATATGATAATAATGCATGAACTGCCTGAAAATCTTATCTGGGATCTTTTTTTCTCTTGTTTCCAAGAATCTTGTCATGGCATCTTCCATGGTAAGATTAGTATCAGCCTGCATATAACTGAGTATCTCGAAGACATCTCTTCTGGCATCAGGATTCATCCCTGATAGCTTCCTTTGAACATGTTCAAAGGAGGTATAGGTTCCTGTAAAGAGTATACCTATCCTTCTATCTTTTATACTTATGATATCTCTTTCATCTGAAGGCATCATAGGAAGCGGGGCATAAGATACACTTTTAAGCTCCGGGTAGAATCTTTTAAGATATGCTGCATGTCTTCTATCTATACAGACTACATGCTGTGATACATTTTGTGATAACTGATCATGGAAATATAGTGGATGATCAAGAAGATAATTAATGAATGGCCCGTCAAGAGCGCTTAAGACAGGCGTGCCGTCATCAAGCCTCTTGTCAGGCATAGTAGAATTAAAGTCTATGATCGCATCATAACTCTTACCGGTGAAGATCCTTATGTTAGCACTCTTGCTCTCGTCAAAAACATCTACGTCTGCCCCGCACCTTCTAAGTGCGTGATAGAGGCAGTCCGTAAATGTATATAAAGATTCGTAACTGGTTCCCTTAGATCTAATCAGCAGAAATCTCCCCATAAGCTCTCCCCCGGCAAGATTTTCAAATCTTCAAATCTGCAAATTTTAAATTTTCGAAATTTCGAAATAAAAAAGCCAAAATCATCTATAAGTATAGTCAAGCTTTTCAGGTATATCACAGAATCTCAATAAGTTTGTCAACATCTTCCATGGTCGTAGCCCAGCTTGTGCAGAATCTTATAACCTGTCTTCCATCATCCAGAGTCTCCATAAAGCCGTATTCTACGTTTTCAGAAAGCTCAGCTGCTTTCTCAGGAGTTACAACCGGGAATATCTGGTTTGTAGGCGAGTCAATATAGATATCATATCCGTTAGTAAATAGTGCTTCACGGATCTTTGCAGCTGTCTCGTTAGCATTTCTGCAGATCTTAATATACAGATCATCTGTAAAAAGAGTATCGAACGAAAGTCCGATGATCCAGCCTTTAGCCAGCATAGCTCCGTGGATCTTGGTTATGGTATAAAAATGTGGTACAAGTCCCGGCTTTGTAAATACCACAGCTTCACCCAGCATAGCTCCGCACTTGGTTCCGCCTATAGTAAATACATCAGCTATATCAGCTATATCTTTCAAAGATGCATCATTCTCATCGCATGAAAGAGCGTAGCCAAGCCTTGCTCCGTCTATATAAAGCACAAGACCTATCTCATCACAGGCTCGTCTTATCTCTTTGAGCTCAGCAAGTGAATAAAGTGTTCCATACTCTGTAGGCTGTGAGATATATACCATTCCGGGAGCAACTTCATGCTCATTGTTAAGATCCGACTGGAACTTATCTTCATATTCCCAGATACTCTTTGCGCTGATCTTGCCATTCTTTTGCTCAAGAGTCAGAACTTTGTGTCCGCCATGCTCTATAGCACCGGCTTCGTGAGTATTTATATGACCGGTATCTGCAGCAAGTACACCCTGGTATTGTTTTAATACAGATGATATAACTGTCTCATTGGTCTGAGTTCCTCCCACAAGGAAGTAAACTTCTGCATCAGGCTTACCGCATGCAGCGCGGATCTTGTTCCTGGCACTTCCCGAATATACATCTAGGCCGTAGCCTGTGATCTTCTCGAGATTGGTTTTCTGAAGGTTATTAAGGATCTCCTGATGAGCTCCTTCACAGTAGTCGTTAACAAATTTGAGCATAAATAATTCCCTTTCTGATCAGTGTTCTTACACAAGCATTCAAGGCAATTATATTATATGCAATATAACTTGTGAAGCTAAGTTGTTCTAATTCTGCAAGTATTTAAAAATTAAAATTTTCAGATCTGTAATAAAATCTCTCAGTCGCTAAGTTCGTCAAGTGTTCTTCCATATGGCGGAAGGAATTCATTGACAAAATCAAGTACTTCCGGATACTTGGCCTGAAGCTCATTGATCGATTTCTGAGTTGTCTCCTTAGCCGTCCTGAACTCTGTATTGCCGCTTCGCTCCTCTTCTATACACTTGATAAGAGCTGATATCTTATCTGCAGCCTTTATGAGCCCTTGCATATACTCTTCTTCCTGAGTTCCGGCGCCTTTGTATATCTTTTCATATACAGGACGTATATCCTCGGGGAGTCTTTTTAGAAGCTGATCTTCTGCGATCTTCTCAACTTCTTTATAAGCATGCTGGATACTTGAATTGTAGTATTTGACAGGTGTTGGAAGGTCTCCTGTTATGATCTCTGTTGTGTCATGATACAGGCCTATAAGAGCTGCCATGTTAGCATCAAGCTTGTGGCCGTATCTGACATTGCCAATAGTACACAGCACATGCGCTATCATGGCAACTTCGCAGGAATGCTCAGACAGATTCTCTGGTCTTGAGTTTCTCATAAGTGCCCAGCGCTCTATATACTTCATTCTGGATACTGTGGCAAAAAATGTATAAGTGTCATTATTCATAGGTAAACCTCACAACTGTTTTTATAGATTCTTGAACTCGATCTGGCCACCGCCATCATATGTAATATTGTCCATACCGATAGACTTTTGATATTCCAAAACCTTGGCCTCAATCTGATCATAATCTATTATATCAATATTTTTGGCAGCGCACATAGTCACAAGTTCATTTATATCATCATCTGTTATAGCGCCTGTCTCGTCATAGTTACTATAGCAGTAGTACTCTGCATCTCCTATGGTTACGGCAGTATAGCAGATACTCTCTCCCTGTCTTGAATCTTTTTCCTTGGCCCAGGCATCTATAACTTCATTAAAGTCTTCTTCCTTGGAATAATCACCGTAAATGCCCCATCCATAATAAACTTCGTATTCACTTTGGAAATTATGATATACACCCTGACTGTCAAGGGCGCCTGTGCATCCTGAATGAGCTCCTGCACCGCTTGATCCGTAATTGCTAATAAATCCATTGTCCAATAAGTCTAAGGACCAGCGTTCTCCCTGGTCAGCAGCGTATGTAAGCTCTACACTTCCGCTTGCATCACTAAACACAAAATAGGCTGTGTATGAAGAGCCCGCTTCGTATCTGACCACAAGTTCATTTGTACCATCCTTGCCAAAATCAACATAAGCATAAGCAGGCTTACTTGTACATTCATAGCCGTTATCACTAATAACAGTCTTAAGATCATCTATAGTAAAACCATTTACTGTATCAAGATTACTAGGCTGCGCATAACCGGCGCTTCTATCATCCGGTGCAATCAATAAAATAGAACCGTCAAAAAACTTATCATTAAGCTTAGCCTTGCTGCTGCCATTTAGAAAACTCTCATAAAGATCTGATGTCTGATTACCTGCATTGCCAGAAGCTGTATTATTATCTTCTGTATTATTGCCTGCTGTATTATTGCCTTCTGTATTATTGCCTTCTGTATTAGAAGCTGTAGTATCGGCTGATTCACTTGCACCTGAAGTATCACCTGCCTCATTGTTGGAAGAAGAATTATTATCAAGCGCAGTACCTTGTGATCCTATTGCGTTAGGATCTCCTCCCTTAATATCCGTAACTGAGCATGCACTAACTCCTACACTTGTAAGAAGTAATGCTGCAATGATTTTTTCTTTGTAATGTCTCATTGTTTTATGTCCTCTGTTCTTTTATTATATATTTTACTAAAACAACCCGCTTAGATGGATAATTTTAGCACAATACTATTCTATTACCATTTTTTATTTTTTATAGGTATATATTCAAATGCATTCTTGACATAATGAATTCTGACAGAATTTTGTCCTTCATTGATATTGAGTCCTATAACATCAAATCTTACCGGCGTTGATTCATCCAGTTTATGTCTAAGGCAATAAAAATCGCAGCCTCTTGATATAGTCCGCTGCTTTTTATAATCTACAGCTTCCTCAGCTATACCAAAAGTGCTGCCTGACCTGTACTTGATCTCACCAAATACTATATAATTGCCATCTCTATAGATAACATCTATCTCACCGCCTTTGAAGCGGTAATTTCTTTCAAGGATCCGTCCACCATGCTCCTCTATATATTTGCAGGCGATATCTTCCCCCCTCATTCCGAATTCATGTTTATTCATACTTAACCTCATTAAAGCGAGTGGCTAATAGTCCTCCCCTATAAAAGCGGATTGTGCGTCTTGTCCTTGGCTCTTATCTTGTCCATAGCATCTACAAATACAAGGATCTCAGCAACAACTTCATACAGCTCCGGCGGTATCGCTTCCCCTATGTCAAGGTGTGACAGAGTATCAGCAAGTCCTGAATCTGTATGTAAGGGGATGTTGTTCTCCTTGGCCTGTTCTATGATCTTCTCAGCAACAAGTCCCTTACCTGAAGCGATGACTTTAGGCGCATTGTCCTCGTTTGGATCGTAGCCAAGAGCTACAGCGGTTTTCTTTTTTTGCTTATCACTTGCTTCTGCCATATAAGACTCCGTTTCAAAATAAAAACTATATAAGTTATTATGCTCTTGCATCAAATGATGTAGAAGAGATCGTCGTCATCTTATCATCAGCCTGAAGAAGGGCATCTACTGCCCTGTTCTCAGATTTTAGATCTTCTGAAGGAAGTACCTGATAGCTCATCTGGTAGCCCCTTTTGTTAAGTCTTGCAGTAAGCTCATCAATATGTTCCATGATAAGATCTATACAAGATTCATCAGCCATATAGAAATTGGTGCTGACCTTCATATCCGTCATCCTGACGTATACATCAAGTGGTCCTAAGTTATTCATATCAAGATGAAGCAGTGCACTAACGCTCCCATCGTCTGATGCCATGTGCTTTTTGTTGGAATATACATACAGGTCTCCATGTGCGTCGTTACCTGACATCTTGAGAGGCAGCTGTACATAGGCATACATCTGATTGAGCTGGTTCATGAAGTCGATATTCTGCGACAGATTCTGAGAGCTTTGGAATACGCTGCTATTTTCTCCTACATGTCCTTGAAGGAGTGTTGTTAATTGCTTGACCTGAGAATTCAACCTTTCATACAGGTTTCTGACATTATCCTTGTCACTGACATCATCAGGTCTTATAGTCCATGACGATGCGATATTATTCTTAAGCAGTTCATTAAATGTATCTGAGGAAAAAAGCCTGCCCCAAGCTCTGTCAGCTCCCGCGCTGTTATGAATTGTTTTATCATACAATTCTGAAAGCTGTCTTAAAAGAGCTGCCTGATCGCCAGAACCTGCCTTTATAAGTTCATTAAGCGCATCTTCAGAAACTCCTGCACTCTTTAAGGCTGATACAAACTGTGCAAGGTCCATCTTAGCGCCGATACCTAGTGCATTACCTGCTCCGGCAGCCGCTTGTGTGTTAGAACCAGCTATAAGCTGTCCTGATACTTCCTTGCCATCATCCGAAGCAGGCATAAGGCCGTCCTTGCCAAGGATCATGCCATCAGCACTTGCCTGTGCCTTATTTGTAAGAGTACCATCTCCTTTTATAGTCTTAAGGGGATCCTCGTTAGCAGCATCTCCTGCAGAAACCTTTCCTTCAGCAACTTTTCCTGCGCTATCTTCCCCTCCTTCGGCGTTTATAAGACTGTTAATAGAAGCTTCGTTAGCACCTGCTTTGATACTTTCACTAATACCTGTTCCTTGCGCTTGATCTCCGCCTGCAAAGAGCTTCATAAGACTTCCGTACAGGTCAAGAGCTCCAGTCTTATCACCCGCCTGAGCCATAGCACTAAAAGCGTTTGGAAGTTCATCTATGATAGCATTTGCCCCATTTAAAACCTGATGCTGATAATTCTGATAATTCTGAAACTGCTGTATATTACCCTCGGTGATCGGAATGTTAAGATTCTTCATCTGTACAAGAGTACTGATATCAGCTCCGGGATTATCCGTAAGGACACGGCTCATCTGAAGAAGGCTCTGTTTATCAATACTCATGCCTTCTTTCATCATCTCAGAGACCATCTGTCCCAGCTCATCTGTTACAGACAAGCCTGCAGCGATCAAGGCTTTAGATGCCGTTGCATCGAGCGCGGCTGTATTCTGATATAAAGGAGTAAGTGTAAGAGTTCCTGAAGCGGAGCTTTTTACAGAAAAAGAGACTACCTGACCGGTAGATAATTGCATGCCATTTTGAAGCTTGGCATCAACTAGTGTATTATTCCCAAGGTCTATCTGAGCTGTCCTTGAGCCATCAAGACCTTTCATGACAGACACAACCTTACCGCTAAGCGAATCTCCGGCAGACAAAGAGCGCAGTTGTTCCTGCCCTTTAGATATGACTGCAATCTCTGAAGTTCTGCTAACCTGCGGCGATCCTTGAATCTGACCACCCGGCCCTACGGTAAGGCTACCTGGCATATGAATCACTCCGAAATGAAGTTTCCTATAAATGATCTTCTGTGAATCTCACAAGGACCATATTTTTTGAGTGCTTCTATATGAGCTGCACTTCCGTATCCTTTATTGGATGCAAATCCGTACTGAGGATACTTCTCGTCAAGCTCTTTCATAAGTCTGTCTCTGGTTACCTTAGCTATGATACTTGCTGCTGCAATAGATACAGACTTGGCATCACCCTTGATTATGGATACCTGTTTGTACTGTTCAAGTTGAGGTACATGAACAGCATCAAGTAAAAGGATATCAGGACGAACCGGAAGTTTACCAACAGCCTCAGCCATCGCTTCATAATCTGCCTGAAGTATATTGATCTCATCGATCCTTTTAGGAGAAGCGAAAGCAACAGCTGCGCCTACAGCCTTTTCCATGATGATGTCATATAACTCTTCTCTCTTTTTTTCGGATAGCTTTTTAGAATCGTTTAGATATAGAATCTCTGTGTCTTTTGGGAGTATAACTGCGCCTGCGCACACAGGGCCTGCCAGTGGACCTCTTCCCACTTCATCAATTCCGCACACATAGCCATTCTCCTCATATCTGTGCTCGAATTCTTTCATCTTCTCTATGCGCTCGCGCTCTGCTTCAAGAGCCTTTACTTTCTTAGAGGCTGTCTCTACAAGCTTTCTTATGCCATCCCTATCGTCATCTGAGTACTTTTCTATAAATGCTTGAAATTCGTTTATACTAAGAGATTTGTAATAATCCCTGATCTGTGATATTGATTCCATCGTTTACTGCCTTATTTAGTCGTTATATTTTTTCAGATATTTGATAGTTTTACGCCTTATTTTACAATTCCAAAGCTGTCAAAAGGATATATTCTAAGCCATGCCTTGCCTACAAGCTCATCTCTTTTTATATTGCCTACATCTTCGTATCTTGAGTCCATGGAGTCATTACGATTATCTCCCATTACAAAGTACTCATCAGGCCCCAAGGTCACACCTTCATAGGCAACTCCGGGATTTTTGATAACTTCACGTCCATAGCTTTCTACAAGAATCTGGCCATTAATATAGATATTACCATCAAGGTCTATCTTAACTGTCTCCCCAGGCATACCTATAATTCTTTTGATAAAATAGGTACTGTTACCCAGAGCATCTACGTGTGGAAATACTACGATATCGAATCTCTCAGGATCTCCGATCTCATACGAAATCTTGGATACTATCAAAGAATCCTTGTCCTGAAGGGTATTCATCATAGAATGTCCGCTAACTTCTGTCCTCTGAGCCACGAAAGTTATAAATAAGAATGTGATAAGGATCACAGAAGCTATATAAATAAGTGTTGATGCTATCTCTTTGATCACCTTACGAAATGTACTGTTATTATCTCCCATAAATGTCTCATAGCGCCTTTCGCAAAGGCGCACCTCCCTTCATTTTAGGTTTATTGTCTCTACTACATAGGAGCATTTTCTAAAGTAATACGGCCAAGTCTTCCTGCTCGGAAATCATCCAGTATAAGATTAGCAGCACGCATATAGTCAGGTCTTGCACCGGGAAGAAGTAGATTTCTAGACTTGGCAACAGCGCAGAGCATTCCTGAATATGAAGTCATAAGGTGCTCTTCTTCTATTGCACTCTCCACATCGTCATCAGTTATATTATAAGTCTTGAATACAACATCAGAATAGTCGCTTTCAAGCTCCTTTATAAGATCTATGGCAAGTTCTCCGCTGTCGATATTATCATCGTTCATTGAGCCAATCATAGCAAGATGCGCGCCAACTGTCTGATCTTCAAACTTGGGCCAAAGGATTCCGGGAGTATCCAGAAGCTGAAGAGTCTTGCCAAGCATGATCCACTGCTTTCCTTTGGTAACTCCCGGCTTATTGCCGGTCTTAGCTGCAGCCTTACCTGTAAGATGGTTTATAAATGTTGACTTACCAACATTAGGAATGCCTGCTACCATAGCTCTGATAGGGCGGTTGACGATGCCTCTTGCCTTATCCCTTGCTATCTTGTCAGCACAGGTTTCTTCCATAAGTTTCTTGATCTTACCCATATCTTTGGATGTACGTGAGTCAAGAAGAGACGCCATATATCCCTGAGATCTGTAATATTCTACCCACTGAGCATTCTTCTCAGGATCTGATAGATCCGCCTTATTAAGGATTATAAGTCTTTGCTTTCCTTTGCCAAGTTCATCTATGTCAGGATTACGACTGGATACAGGTATCCTTGCATCTGTGATCTCAACGATCATATCTACAAGACCTATATTTTCTTTCATCATTCTGACTGCTTTGGTCATATGACCCGGATACCACTGATAATTCATAAAACTCCTTATATATACTATTTGAATATATCTACTGAAATCATGATTCAGTAGTCAGATTGGCTTATCGACCAAGTCGATATAACCTTTATATCTGATAAATTCTTAAATTATATATTCAAGAATTTAATCTTCATAATCATTGCCAATAAAACCTGAAGTGCCCTGCTCTCCGCCATATACATACCAGGCAGTGCCAAGGATCCAGCTCTCTTTTACAATTCCGATATTGGCACTTCGGCTGTCTTCCGAGCTATTCCTATTATCACCAAGAACAAAATATTCATCTGAGCCAAGCTTTATAGGGCTTGCTGCTATTCCTGCTTCTTCCATCTTGTCATAGGCATCCGAATCGCCCACCTGCTCAGTTCCATTTATATACAAAGCTCCATCTATGATCTGAACTGTCTCACCGGGCATCGCCACAACTCTTTTGACATAATAATGAGAATTGGTATTGCCATTGGGAAGAAAAGCTATGATATCGCCTCTGCCGGGACCTGTAAGATACATTGAAACTTTATTAATAAGGACTTCCTGTCCGGAATAAAGGCTAGGCTCCATAGAATCTCCGACAAGCTCAACATTCTTGCCAAAACCATATACAAGCATAGCAGCTATAACTATGGCAACCACTGTATAAAACACCCATGACAGAACCTCTCGTATGATCTGGGGTGTTATCTTTTTCTTATTGTTGTCATATACAAGATGAAATTCATTCTTCCTTCTTCGCCTGAATGCCATATACTGATCCTGCCTTACTACGAAATTCGCTACTTATAGCATCGCCATAAGTCCATGCATCATCACGCCCTTAAACGTCTCGTGATCAAGCACTCATTTTATTTTACCACAAATATGCCTCTTGTAGGAAGTAAGCTGATCTTAACTGACTTTTGCTTATAAAAAAATTCCTCTCTTTTTATCAGAAGAAAGGGATTGTATATAAATAAACATTGTATAAAGGTTAGATTTTAATAATTGGTCTTTAATAAAACTCCGCATTGAGTGTCATACGTTTGAGTCAGTAATAAAAAAACAGCCACAATCGCATATGCGACTGTGGCTGCCTGCGTTCTTGACAATCAAGAAAAGATTATTTAGCTTCTTTAACCTTAGCCTTTTTGCCTGTAAGTCCAACAAGGTAGTTCAGCTTAGCACGTCTTACCTTACCCTTACGAACAACTTCAACCTTCTCAACAAGTGGAGAATGAAGAGGCCATGTCTTCTCAACGCCTACGCCGTAAGCGATCTTACGAACTGTGAATGTAGCACGGTTTGAACCACCCTGGATCTTCTTAACAGTTCCTTCGAAAACCTGTGTTCTTGTACGCTCACCCTCAACGATCTTAGCGTATACCTTAATAGTATCACCAGTTTCGAACTTAGGTGCGTTAGCGTTCAGCTGCTCTTTCTCGAGTTCTTCAATAATTGTCATAATTGTATCTCCTTATAATGGACGTTCTATAATGCCATGTCTGCTTACCCTCGGTAAACCAGCAACAGAGGACCGTCTATTTATTGCAACTTAAGTATAATAACACATATAACACTCGATAGTCAACATATCGTTTATATTTTTCGGTTATATTTTTACTTAAGTCTTTGATCATTCTTTGATCTTTATCTTAGATATTTATATCTTTTCTAAGATCATTAGTCTTTGTCTTGGGCATTTATATCTTTTCTAAGATCATTAGTCTTTGTCTTAGACATTTTTATCTTTTCTAAGATCATTACTTCTTATCTTCGCTCTCAATAAGGCGCTTTATAGCATCTACTGCTATCTCTATTGCCTTGCCGGTATCATGTACCTGAGGGTTAGGAAGACCAAGCTTAGCTCTCTCCTGATTAGCTACTGTAAGAAGGATAGTTCCGCACTTAACCTTAAGTATTGGCGCAACAGTATAAAGCGCAGCAGACTCCATCTCGGAAGCAAGTACTCCGCATCTCATCCATGCTTTCCACTTATTCTCAAGCTCATAAGATACAGGCTTCTTCTCAGGCTCGTGCTGTCCATAGAATGAATCCTTACATTCTACAACACCTACATGATAAGGATATTCCTTGGCTTCAGCAGCATCAACAAGAGCTCTTGTAACTTCAAAATCAGCTACTGCAGGGAACTCAATAGGAGCATATTCCTTACTTGTTCCTTCCATTCTTACAGCGCCGTTTGCGATGATAAGGTCACCGCCCAAAACATTGGTCTGCATACCACCGCATGTACCAACTCTGATAAAGGTCTTAACACCGCATCTGGCAAGCTCTTCCATACAGATAGCTGCGGAAGGTCCGCCTATACCTGTAGAAGTTACGCTTACCTTATGTCCTGCAAGCATTCCTGTATAAGTAGTAAACTCACGGTTCTGTCCGACTTTCTTAGCATCTTCAAAAAATGCTGCGATCTTCTCGCAACGTCCCGGATCTCCGGGAAGAATAACATACTCTCCTACCATTTCAGAACTTACGCCAATATGATACTGCAGTCCTGATCCTTCGGTATAATCAATCATCATAGCCTCCTGAATTATGATAAAGTTTGTGTTACTGATCTAGTGTACTGACTCATTCATATTTAATCAAATATGAATGAGCCAGCACACTAGATATGATAATAAGCTGTCATCACTTATTACAGTTTTAAGAAAAAGCTCTAAGCTGTATTGATAGCAATAACAGACCACGCCTTTAAAGATATCGGCAATTACAGTCAAAATCTAAAGAGGATCTTGAACCATACTTAACTAAGCTTTTCTTTATATTTTTAAATATATAAACAGTCCCAAAAGGATATATTATAAATACATCTACAGTCCCAGATAAGAACGTATTAGAAGTACAAATACAATCCAAAATAAGGATATTTATATATTGCAAATTTACATAAGTCCGTCCATTACATGTATCTTCATAGTATTGGTGTCGATATTAACATCAAGAATGCACTGCTTGATAGCCGGAATGAGAACATTAGGGCCGCCATCAGCTCTCTCCATCTCATACACATCATTGGCACCTGTCTGAAGTACATCGATAAGCTTACCAAGCTTATTGCCATCTTCATCGACTATGTCAATACCTATAAGATCCTGAATATAATATTCGCCTTCTTCAAGCTTAACAGCCTGCTCCCTTGGAACAGTCAGTATATTGCCGCGGAATCTTTCCACCTGGTTGATATCATCATATTCTTTGAATTTGACGATAACAAACTTCTTAAAGAATCTGACGCTCTGTACATGAAGAAGAACTGCTCCCTCACGCTCGCTTTCCATAGTCACTTCTTTTAAAAGCTTAAAACGCTTAGGATCATCAGTTGTCGGAAATACGTTAACTTCTCCTCGTATTCCATGGGTAGATGCAATTACACCAACTTGGAATTTCTGTGTATATGGCATATCTTCTCCTTTTATTTGCCTAGATCATTGCTACTTACATCTTCAAAATTCGTATTACCGGAATTCTGAACAACTTCCACATTATCAGCATTATTATCCTTAATGCCATCTATTGTAGTATCCGCAGTGCCATCCACTGCTGTAGTATTTTTTCTGCGCTTTCTGCGCCTTTTAGGCGGCTTAGGTGGATGCGCAGCCATCCAGGCTTCATATAGCTCGGGACGTCTTTCTTTGGTCCTTTCAAGGGACATCATAAGTCGCCACTCATCTACCTTCTTATGATCTCCTGAGAGCAAGATCGGCGGAACTTTCTTACCCATCCATTCTTCAGGTCTTGAATACTGGGGATATTCCAGAAGCCCATCTGTAAAAGATTCTGTCTCAGCCGAGATATCATTGTTCAGAACCCCCGGGACGAGTCTTGATATAGTATCGATCATGACCATAGCCGGAAGTTCACCGCCGGTAAGAACATAATCTCCGATAGATACATAGTCTGTAACTATCTCTTCAAGAACCCTTTCATCAATCCCTTCATAATGACCACATAGGAAAATAAGATCATCGCTTTTGGCAAATTCCATAGCCATCTGCTGATTGAAGACGCTTCCCTGTGGTGTTACATATATTACTCTTTTGGTGTGCTGGGGATCTATGCGACTTTCGAGGCTCTTGTAGCAATCATATACAGGCTGTGCCTGCATTAACATACCTGCGCCTCCGCCATATGTATAATCATCAACCTTGTGATGCTTTTGATCTGCAGAATAGTCTCTTATGTTGATACATTCAAGAGATATAAGATTCTTTTCCATAGCCCTTCCAAGTATACTTGTAGAAAGGCCTTGTGATACCATCTCCGGAAAAAGAGTCATAACATGGAAATCCATAGTTAACCTCATATAGTTCTTAAAAATAAAATCTTCCCACAGACTTATTTAAAAAAGTCCATGGGAAGGCAAATTCATTTAGCTCCCGGAAGCTGTAAATGGTTATACTGTCAGACAATTTCAACATCAACGTGTTTGTCTTCACGTGTAGATGCTGCCTTCACTACAGAGCGGATTGCTTTTGCTATTCTACCCTGCTTACCAATTACTTTACCCATATCAGAAGCAGCAACGTGTAACTCAATAGTTACGTTACGGCCGTCGTCCTTCTCGGTAACAACAACTTCTCCCGGATTATCGACTAAAGCCTTTGCGATTACCTCGACTAATTCTTTCATAGTGATGTCCACCTCCGGCTATCGTTGTCTTCTAAGCATTAGGAACTTCAACTTGGAATTAGTTCTTGTGAACTCCTGCCATCTTGAAGATCTTAGCTACTGTATCTGTAGGCTGAGCACCATTTGAGAGCCACTTCTGAGCCTTTTCAGCGTCTACCTTAACTGTTCCAGGATTTGTGTTAGGATCATATGTTCCGATCTCATCAACGAACTTACCCTGTACAGGAGCCTTTGCATCACTTACGATGATTCTGTAGAAAGGTGTCTTCTTCTTACCAATTCTCTTTAATCTGATCTTTACTGCCATTTCTAATATCCTCCATTAGATAAAATAAAAATAAAATAGTTATTGGGGTTAAAGCCGGTTAAAGGCTTTAACTATATGAAAATCAGTCCATTATTATAGGCTGTTTCAAACTTTGTATTCATAAAGCTATTTAAATGATCCATAGCCTTAGTGATAATAACAAATGCATCAGAAGAATTTATTATTGCCGCCAAGCATACGTCCCATATTCATCATATTACCGAAGCCGCCGTGCTTGCCTTTTTTCATTCCACCAAGCTGCTTCATAACTTTCTGAGACTGCTCAAAATTCTTAATGAATCTGTTAACCACTGCAATATCATTACCTGAGCCATCAGCAATTCTCTTCTTTCTTGAAGGGCTCATGAGCTTAGGATTACGTCTCTCCTCAGGTGTCATGGACAGAACTATTGCTTCCATTCTGGCAAGTTCTTTCTCATCAGGAAGCTGATCAGCGCTTATCTTATTGCCACCAGGGAGCATTGAAAGAATGCTTCCAAGTCCGCCAAGCTTACGCATCTGCTTCATACTTTCAAGATACATCTCGAAATCGAACTTACCCTTTTTGAGACGTGCAGCCATATCTGCTTCTGCAGCCATATCGGACTCTTTATTGGCTTCAACAGCCTTATCGATAAGAGTAAGCACATCTCCCATTCCCAGGATTCGGTTAGCCATACGGTCAGGATAGAACTGTTCAAGATCTGAAAGTTTCTCTCCCATACCAACATAGAGAATAGGCTTGCCTGTAACTGCTCTTGTTGAAAGCGCAGCACCACCTCTGGTATCGCCATCCAGCTTAGAAAGGATTATGCCATCAACGCCGACCTTCTCATTGAATTCAGAAGCCACATTAACAGCTTCCTGACCGGTCATTGCATCTACAACAAGGATTGTCTGGAATACATCGACTTCCTTCTTGATATTGATAAGCTCATTCATCATGTTCTCATCAATCTGAAGACGTCCTGCTGTATCAAGGATAACAACATTCTTGTTATTCTTTGACGCATAGTCTATGGCATGTTTTGCTATATCAACAGGTGATACGTTTGTACCTTCTTCATAGAAGTCAACCACCTGCTTCTGGGCGTTAACACGCAGCTGTTCGATAGCTGCGGGACGATATACGTCACAGGCTACAAGCAGTGGAAACTTACCCCTGGACTTGAGCTTGCCTGCTATCTTGGCAGCGGTGGTGGTCTTACCAGCACCCTGAAGACCTGCCATCATGATAACAGTTATCTCCTTACCGGGTTTGAACTGAATCTCAGTAGTTTCAGAACCCATAAGTCTGATCATCTCTTCATTAACGATCTTGATGACCATCTGCCCCGGATTAAGGCCGTTCATAACATCTTCGCCGACCGCTCTCTCCTGTACAGCAGCTATGAACTGCTTTACAACCTTAAAGCTGACATCAGCCTCAAGCAGAGCCATCTTAACTTCCTTAAGGGCTATCTTGACATCATCTTCTGTAAGACGACCCTTGCCGCGAAGTTTCTTAAATACATTTTGTAGTTTATCAGATAAGCTTTCAAAAGCCATTAGATAAGTTCCTCTATTATGTGGTCTGACAATCTGCGGATCTCATTTCTGTCAGGAAAATCCTCTGCAGCATTATCAATTATATTTTTCATCTTCTGTGCATCGGCTCTTATTGAATTGAACCTTGCGATCATATGAAGCTTGTCTTCATAGCCCTGCATCGTCTGTGTGCATCTCTTTATCAGATCATGTACACCCTGTTTGCTGATTCCGTACTCTTGTGCTATCTCATTGAGCGACATATCATTGTAAACCAGATCTTCGTATATTTCTTTCTGATGGGCAGTAAGAAGATCTCCATAGAAATCATACAACATGCCCTGCTCTATGATCTTGCCGACCTCGCTCATGTAAACACCTCAGCCATACACTATATCGTAAGTAGTCTATAAAGCCATTTGATCCATGCACAAAAAAATACATGCCCAAATACATGCATTGACTATAATACATGACCGGGGCATGGGTGTCAAGTATTTTTTCTTGACCCTGTGTTTTTTCTAAAATTAAAGGAAATCAGATATCCGCAACATAATCAGACGGAAGCTTGCCTGTAGCTTTTCTGAAGGCTTTACAGAAAGATGAATAGTCGCGAAATCCCGATTCTATAGCCGCAGTCATGGCAGGCTCTCCGGATATTATAAGGTCCCTGGCCTTCAGAATCCTTTTTTCCATGATATACTGATGTACGCTATATCCGGTCTCAGCCTTGAATATGCGCATCATATGATACTTACTTATATAGAACTTGTCAGAGATCCTGTCTATAGACAGATCATCTCCAAGATGCTGCGTGATATAGTCGATAATGTCGATGACCTTTCGATTATACCTTGCCTTCTCCATAAAAGAATCAGGGTTCTTGTAGCATGCTTCATTAAGCCCTATAAGAAGCTGTATAAGTTCTACATGAATCCTAAGTCCGGCACAGTAGAGCTGCTCTTCAGATTTTATCACTTCTTCCAGTGTTCTGAACTTCTCCAGAAGTTCTGACGTGATCCCGGCATCAAAGTGTATGAGATTGGTCCTTGTCTTTGAAGTCATGTCGAAGCATAGCCCAAGGTCGTGATCTTTGGAATTGCCGGACAGCTTTTTGCCTTCATGAATAGTTACTTCTTCAGTACTTCCAAGGCGAACAAGCGTTTCAGGCTTCAGATACAGCACATAACGCTCATATCCTTCTTCTTTAGAAGCAGTAACTTTGTGAATACTATGATGAGGAACTATAACGATATCATAAGGACGAAGTTCATATTCACGGCCTTCTACCGCATATCTGACATCGCCCCTTAAGAAAAAAACTATCTTGTCAAAATCATGATAGTGCCAGGGTGTATCTATAGCCTTGTTCTCATCTATATGAAAAAGACGAAAATCGCAGTTTAGATATCCTTTCTGCTCATATTCTACTGAAGGGTCGAATTCTTCTGCCATCAAAGCTTACCATCCTTTTTGCACGCAGATATTAAAGTCAACTTCACCTTTGATACCATCTATCTTGCCAGATGCCGAATACTGCCATATCGAGAACTCATAAGGAAAGTACAAAGGAACATTATAGAATGCTACCCATTTATCGATATCTTCAACTTCAGCCATATTGAGCATAAGTGCAAAAGTTTCATTATTGCCATAGATCATAGGTGTATAGCCTGAATCCTTAACTGTATCGCAAAATTTTCTTACGATGCCTGTCATCTGATCCTGAGTGACATTCTGGGTCCTGTAATCAGAGCCTTCAGGTCTCTCTACGTCTATAACAACAGGATAAGTTACTTCATAAGGCTTTATAGCATCAAGTACGAACTTGGCTTCTTCCAAGGCTTCTTCGTCATTTACTGCGGATGAATAGAAATATACACCAACTTCTATGCCGGCATCTATAGCACCTTTGATATTAGCTTCAAAGTATTCATCTTCTACTATCTTGCCTGTAGATGTTCCTCTGTTGCCAACTCGTATAAATGCATACTCTACGCCGCTGTCCGCTACCTTCTCCCAGTCGATCTCTCCCTGGAATTTGGATACATCTATTCCAAATGTTCCAAGAACAGCTGCATTAGAGCCTTTGTATTCAAGAACTCCTGAGCTGTTTTTGGCAAAATCAGTATCTGTGAATGAATTAAGAGAAAGTGATCTGTCGATAGGAATGAAATAATATCTTCCGTCTTTGGCAATAAGAATCTGATCAGGAAAAAGGCTTCTCACTGTAGTAGTGATGCCTGTTCCTGATTCAAGCTGTTTCTGGAAAGAATCAAGTACCTCTTGCCTGGCCAGGTCATATCCGCCTTCATAAGCCTGTGATACCATCTCATCTGTCTCAGACACAGTATAATAGCCTTCTTCCTGAATAGAATCCAGCTGAGCCTTATAAGCTTCATTTTCTTTTCGAAGAGCTGCATTTCTAAGGAGTATGGCAATAGAAAAAGTCAAAGTCACAATAGCAATAAGACTTAGCAGAATGATCGAGATGATATTCTGTGTTGTAACTGCTGCGTGTATTAATCTTCTATTTCTGCCTTTTGCCATATGTCTCCCCTTTTTTAGAGTATTATCCTACAAGAATAGAAATACATCTCTCAAAATATAGATGCGCATCTAAGCTGCTATTTCAGATTTTGTCATCAAAATAGCTCTTATATCCTTCGCCATAGATCTCGGTAGCAGATGTGATGATCATAAATGCCTCAGGATCCTCTTCTTTGACAATCTCCTGAGCCTGAGGCGATATTCTCATTCTTACAACGCACATGATAACCTTCTTGTCTTTGCCAGAGAAGGCTCCCTGACCATATACGTGTGTTACACCAAGATCAAGCTCCTTAAGAAGCCTTCTGGTGATAGATGCATGTCTGTCGGATATGATGAAAAGAAGCTTGGCTTCATCACTGCCATACAGAACTTTGTCCAAAGCGATACCATTAATAAACACAGTAATAAATGCATAAAGCGAAGCAGGTATATCTTTAATAACAAGTGTAGCAAAAAATATTACAAAGATATCTGTTATAAACAAAAGGCCACCGGTCTTGATATGCGGATACTTAAGTCTAAGGAGCTTAATGATTATATCAGAACCGCCACTTGTAGCACCTTGCTGGAATATTATCGCCATGGATACTCCGGCCATAAGGCCTCCAAATACCGAAGCAAGGACCATATCATGTACTATAAAAGCCTTGCCATATCTTGCGATAAAATCGGTAAAAAACGATATCATACCCGTTGCATACAGCGTCGAACATATAAAGTGCCATCCAAACTTCCAAGTACCCAATACAAGAATAGGGATATTAAGAATAAGGAACCATGCACCTGTACCAAGAGGTACGATTCTGTTAAGTACAATAGCTACACCGGTAAATCCGCCGGGAGCAATATTATTAGGATCACTAAAGATGGCCGTACCGATGCCGTAGAGAAAGGAAGCGACCGTGATCAACAAATAACATTTTAATAGTCTTGATAAGTTTTTTCTCTTAGTCATAGGAAAAACCTACCTTTGAAAGAATACCTCAGATCTGGGTAGTAACCAGTCTGGGACGATATCCCTTTTCCTCAAGCGCCTGTATGATCTGAGTCTTGTGCTCAGTACCATAGGCTTCAAGTGTAATCCGCAGCTCTACAGCAGCATTGCGGTTTATTGATACAAACTGATTGTGCTCTAACTTGATTACATTGCCACCAAGTTCGGCTATAACTCCTGATACTCTGGACAGTTCACCCGGTTTATCAGGAAGGAGAACTGATACTGTAAAGATTCTGTCTCTTCTGATAAGTCCCTGCTGAACAACTGAAGACATTGTAATGACGTCCATATTGCCACCGGAGAGGACACATACAACCTTCTTGTCCTTGCATCTGAGCTGCTTAAGTGCTGCTACAGACAGAAGACCCGAATTCTCTACTACCATCTTATGGTTCTCAACCATATCAAGGAAAGCTACTACAAGATCCTCATCATCAACCTTGATGATCTGATCTATATTCTTCTGAATATATGGGAAGATCTTGTCTCCGGGAGTCTTAACTGCTGTACCGTCAGCTATTGTATTAACTCCGGGAAGTGTTACAACCTTGCCTTCCTTAAGTGATGCATTCATGCAGGCTGCGCCTGAAGGCTCAACACCTATTACCTTGATCTTAGGATTGAGGAGCTTAGCAAGAGTGCTGACACCACTTGCAAGTCCGCCGCCGCCAATAGGTACAAGGATATAATCTACAGTTGGGAGTTCTTTGAAGATCTCCATAGCAATTGTTCCCTGACCTGTTGCTACATCAAGATCGTTAAAAGGATGAACGAATGTATATCCCTTCTCCTTGGCAAGTTTCTTAGCATGAGCTTCTGCTTCATCATACACATCGCCGCATAATACTACTTCTGCTCCAAGAGCTTTAGTACGGTTAACCTTAATAAGGGGAGTTGTTGTCGGCATTACAATTGTTGCATGAACGCCATACTGTTTGGCTGCATATGCAACACCCTGAGCGTGGTTGCCTGCAGATGCTGTAATAAGGCCCTTTTTACGGTCCTCATCTGACATTGTACTGATCTTGTAATAAGCGCCTCTAACCTTGTAGGCACCTGTTCTTTGCATGTTCTCAGGCTTTAAGTATACCTTATTACCTGACTGAGCCGAAAAATAATCGCTGTACATAAGTTTCGTCTCAAGTGTTACTTTTTTGACCTGCTCGCAAGCCTCCTCGAACTTATCAAGGGTCATCTTATTCTCTTCCGACATTTCCTGTTCCCTTTCTAGTATATATATATAATTCTTTTCTATCTGTGATAAAAAAGACTTAGTGCCTTGTAAGAATATCAATAGCTTCTTCTTCTGTAAGTTGAGAACTATCCATCTCACCTGATGAAAGCTTCCTTGCAACAATCTCCTGATCAAGCTTAACTCTTTCTTCATGATCTATATCAAAAAGAGCATCTACGAATTCCTGTGGCTCAAATCTTTCAAGATCATCCAGTGATTCACCAACACCGATATATTTTACCGGTATATTAAGCTCGCTTACGATAGCTACTGCTATACCGCCTTTGGAAGTTCCATCCATTTTAGTAAGAATAATACCAGTAAGGTCTGTAACTTCACCAAACTCTCTGGCCTGGGACATTGCGTTCTGACCTGTTGTTCCATCAAGCACTATAAGATTCTCACGCTTATACTCAGGAAGATGATTGTCAAGAATCTTGTTCATCTTTCGAAGCTCTTCCATGAGATTCTTCTTGTTATGAAGTCGTCCTGCGGTATCTACTATAAGTATATCTATATCCTTAGCTTTGGCGGAATTAACCGCATCGAAGATAACACTCGCAGGGTCTGCTCCTTCTACTCCCTTAACAAGAGGAACACCTGCACGATTAGCCCATTCTTCAAGCTGCTCTGTTGCTGCTGCTCTATAGGTATCTGCAGCTGCAACGAGAACTTTTTTGCCCTTGTTCTTATAAATAGATGCAAGCTTGCCGACAGATGTCGTCTTACCAACACCATTAACACCTATGATAAAAAGAACTGACTTCTGATTCTCAAAATCGTATGCATGTTCATCAGTATGCATCTGTTCTCTTATGTTCTGGATCAGAAGATCACGACATTCTCTGGTAGATCGGATATTCTTCTCTTCTACCTGTGAGCGAAGCTTATCGAGAATACGACTTGTCGCATTAACACCGATATCTCCCATGATGAGTGTCTCTTCCAGATCGTCATAGAAGTCACCATCAATATCTGAATAGCCGGAGAATACATTGTCCAGCCCTTTCACCATATTATCTCTTGTTTTTGAAAGACCACCTTTGAGCCTTGAAAAAAATCCTGCCACTAGTTCGTTAGCTCCTTATCAATGAGATTAACACTTACAAGTGCCGACACACCCTTTTCCTGCATGGTTATACCATAAAGTCTGTCTGCACTTTCCATTGTACCACGACGATGCGTAATTACAATGAACTGAGTATCTTTTAATTTATGCAGATATTTGGCAAATCGCACGACATTATTTTCATCAAGCGCTGCCTCAATCTCATCCAGAAGACAGAAAGGCGACGGCTTAAGATTCTGGATTGCAAATAAAAGCGCGATCGCAGTAAGAGCCTTCTCTCCACCGGACATCATATTCATATTAACAAGCTTCTTGCCCGGAGGCTGAGCTATGATCTTGATTCCTGCTTCAAGGATATCAACAGAATCATCGATTTCAAGTGTTCCGTGTCCACCACCGAACATCTCCTTAAATACCTTATCGAACTGCTCACTGATAAGTTTGAACTGCTCTCTGAACTGATTCCTCATAGACTCATCAAGATCTGCTATGATCACACGAAGCTGCTCTTCTGCAACTACAAGATCATCATGCTGAGTCTTAAGGAATGTATACCTTTCAGATACATTCTTATAGTCCTCGATAGCATTGACATTGACATCTCCAAGTTCCCTTATTGCATTCTTGAGCTGTCCTATCTCTTTCTTCATAGCAGTAGCGTCGTTAAGCTCCGGATCCTTCATCAAAGAAGCCTGTGACAGAGTAATCTCATACTCATCCCACATATAATTGATAAGACCTTCTATCTGGGAATCAAGCTTCTCTTTCTGTGATGTAAGTCTGTTAACTTCTCTGTCAAGGGAGGACTTGGACTCTGCAAGCTTCTCACGAACTTCAAAGAAACTCTTTTGCTTGGAAGATATTTCTTCTCTTGTATGCTGGATCTTTTCAAGCTTTTCTTTATTTTCCTTACTGCTTGTTGCTGATGCTTCCATAGTCTTGCCTATCTCGACTATTTCTGCATTCTTATGTTCAAGCTCAGACTCGGAGGATTCGATGTGTTCAAGAACTTCATCGAGGTCTTTTTGCCTTGTAATTATCTCTTCATCTATTCTTGACAGATTCTCCTGCTGGAATTCAAGTCTCTGGGAGACCTTGGCAATCTCCATCTCCCATCTGGAGACTTCAGATGCTGCCTCTTCTTCAGTTTCAGAAAGCTCCGACAGCTCTCTTCCAAGATCCTCAACAGCCTTCTGACAATCTTTCTCAGTCTGAATGGATTCATCAAGCTTTTGTCTGGTTTCTGATTCCTGTCTTTCTATATCAGCCACCTGATTCTCAATATCAAGACTCTCTGTCTTTAATGATTCAAAAGATGTAGCTTCTTCTTTCTGCTTCTCTTCTTCTCTTACTACGTTGAGTCTGGCAGTGTTCTGCTCGATGAACTTGTTCTGAAGTTTAAGTCTTGTTGTTTCAAGGCTTGCTCGAAGAGCATTTCTTTCTTCTCTTACTGCTGCAACTTCCTCTTCAAGCTTGCTTGCTTCTTCAAGCTTTGCATTAACATTTTTTTCAAGATCTTCCATCTCACGTCTTCTACCAAGAAGATTGGAAGAGTTCTTAAAGGCACCACCTGATATAGCACCGCCGGGCATGAGAAGTTCACCTTCAAGAGTTACCATTCTGATACTATAGCCGTATTTTCTGGCTATAGTAGTAGCATTGTCCATATTGTCTACAACAAGGACTCTTCCAAGAAGGTTCACGGCTACAGCCCTGTATTCATCATCTATTCTTACAAGACCATCTGCAAGTCCTATAGCACCCTTTTCGCTTAGAGCATCTTTATTACGGAAGTCCTGCTGATTCTTAAGGGCTGTAAGAGGCAGAAATGTTGCACGTCCTCCTTTAGTATCCTTAAGATAAGAGATCATCTTCTTAGCAGTAGGCTCATCTTTGGTTACAACGTTCTGAATGCTTCCGCCAAGTGCTGTCTCTATAGCAGTTTCATACTTTTTATCTGTTTTGATAATATCTGCAACAACACCTATAACACCTGGAGTATTATCCTTCTGCTCCATAACACGTTTTACAGCGCCGCCATAGCCTTCGTACCTTTCAGTAAGATTAGCAAGTGCATCAAGTTTAGATTTTTGCTGCATAGCAAGAGTTCTCGCCTGCCTTATCTTCTCATCGCTTCCTGTTAAGATCTCTTTGATCTTGGCAAGACGATCCTCTCCTTGTTTCTGCTCATCAGTAAGGACACGAATCTCTTCGTTAACAGCTTCGAACGTATCTCGAAGCTCCTTCATCCTTGCTTCCTTCTTGTCCTCATCAGAACTTGCCTGTACAAGTCTGCTGGTAAGTTCTGCCTTACGAATGCTGATCTGTTCTTTCATTGTAGAAAGAGAGCTCTGGCGAGACTTGATATTTGCACGTTCATTTATAGTATTAATGATTTTGGTATTGTTCTCTTCTATCTGTCTTGTCAGCAGCTGTTCACGATCCTGAATCTCATTATATCTATCCGAAGCAGCCTTCTTCTTAGCTTCAAGAGATGATACTTCCTCATCTACACTATTTTTGGTAGTAAGAACTTTTTCTTTTTCCTCACGGGCTTTGGCAATCTCAGCTTCAATCTCGCTCTTTCTGACTTTGAAATGCTCTGAACCCGCTGTAACAGAACGAATCTGCTCTTTCAAAAGAGCAAGCTGTCCTTCAAGTTTTTCTTTAAGGACACTTGAACTTGTCATCTCATTCCTGGCTTCTTCGATTTCTTTTTCTATCTCATCAAGCCTTGCCTGAGCCTGGTCATAATCAATTCTGGCCTGATCATACCTTGTTCCAACTTCTTCAAGATCCTTCTCAGCAATAGAAAGTTTCTCACTTGCATCTTCCAAGAGACCTTTTAGCCTTTCATTGTCCATAAGGAAGATGTTTACATCCAAAGTCTTAAGTCTTTCTTTATTCTTAAGATAGATCTTGGCAACCTCAGACTGCTTCTCCAAAGGTTCAAGCTGTTTCTCAAGCTCAGTAAGGATGTCTGTGATACGGGTCAGGTTCAGTTTCTCATCTTCAAGCTTCTTGATAGCTGTTTCCTTACGAAGTTTGAATTTTACGATTCCGGCAGCTTCATCGAAAAGATTACGTCTGTCTTCCGGCTTAGAAGACAAAATCTGATCGATCTGGCCCTGTCCGATGATGGAATATCCCTCTTTACCAATACCTGTATCATAAAAAAGCTCATTGATGTCTTTAAGACGACATGGGCTGTTATTGATCATATATTCTGATTCACCGCTCCTGTAGAGGCGACGTGAAACAGTTACTTCTTCAAAATCAATGGAAAGTGCATGATCTGAATTATCAAGCGTGATAGAAACATAAGCAAAGCCAAGTGGCTTACGAAGCTCTGTTCCTGAGAAAATAACATCCTGCATGGAACCGCCTCGAAGCTGCCTGGCACGCTGTTCACCAAGAACCCAACGGACAGCATCGGCTACATTGCTCTTACCGGATCCGTTAGGTCCTACTATTCCTGTTATTCCGTTATGAAAATCAAGTTTTATACGATTGGCAAAAGATTTAAATCCATGAATCTCAATACTCTTAAGATACATATCCTCTTTTAAGAGACAATACAAAGCATAAAGCAGGACTCATTGCTTAATGAACCTGCTTTGCAGTTAAGACTTACGCATCAGGCTTTATCCTTAATCTTAAGTACTGCCTGATAAGCAGCCTGCTGCTCTGCAGCTTTCTTGGTATGTCCCTCACCCTCTCCCAGAATTTCGCCGTTTATAAGAACGCGCGACTTAAATATTTTATCATGTTCCGGACCACTCTCCCCGCAGATCTCATAAGACAAAGTCTTGGTAGAGTCTTTCTGAACAAGTTCCTGAAGTACAGACTTAGCATCAACAAATATCTGTTTATTCTCAAGGTCATTGAGGATAAACTTGTCTATATGTTTCTTGGCATAATCAATACCGCCATCAATATAGATAGCTCCGATAACAGCTTCCATAACATCAGAGATTATTGAATCTCTATGCCTTCCACCTGTTGATTCTTCACCCTTGCCAAGGAGAATATACTTCTCAAGTTCAAAATCACGGGCGCAGAAAGCCAGTGCCTGCTCACATACCATAGAAGCACGCATTTTGGTCATCTGTCCTTCTTTTTTGTCCGGGTAATTGTTGTACAGATAAGTACTGGATACCATTTCAAGAACAGAATCGCCCAAAAATTCCAGTCTTTCGTAATCAGGCTGCTTATTGATCTTCTGCTCATTGGCATAAGATGAATGTGTAAGCGCCATACGAATCAGTGCTCTGTCCTTGAAATGATACCCGATCCGGTCTTCCAGTTCGGTAATATCATTTTCGCTATACATATTTTCCTCCAGACCCATCCGGGCCGAGAGTCAAAACTGTCAGTATGACAGTTTTAACCCTTAATTGTTTTTGGCTTCTTTAATAAGTTCAACAGCCTCACCTACAGTAGAGATCTTCTCAACCTTCTCCTGCGGGATCTGAATCTTGAACTCTTCCTCGATTCCCATGATGATCTGGAATACGTCAAGTGAGTCAGCTCCAAGATCATCGATGAATGTTGTATCCTCTGTGATCTCATCTGCGTCTACGTTAAGAACATCTACTATAAGTGCTTTTAATTTCTCAAGTTCCATATCTCTATACTCCTTGTATAATAGTTTATTTCAAATAATTTGGACAAACTCAAGTCTTTTTAATATGATCAATATTATCCAAAAAGCCTCATCAGTCCTTGTTATTCAATGTCTCTTTTATCTTATCATCAACGTTGTGTGTTTTAAAGGTTACACACTGAAGAATTGAATTCTTGACTTCTACAGCCTTGGCACTTCCATGGGTCTTGACTACAAGTCCGTTAAGTCCCAGCATAGGTGCACCCCCGTACTGTTTGGCATCAAATGCTTTGAGATTAACAGTAAATTCCTTCTTGAGGAGAAGATATGCTATCTTAGTCCTTAAATTAGTAAGGAATGTGTTCTTGATAACTCTTCCCATGGTCTTGGCAACGCCTTCATACATCTTAAGAGCAATATTACCTGCAAAAGCCTCTGTTACGATGACGTCAGCAGGACCGGCAGGGATATCTCTGGCTTCGATGTTGCCTATGAAGTTGATATCGGGACAGTTCTTAAGAAGCGGGAATGTCTCTTTAACAAGAGCATTACCTTTGTCCTCTTCTGCTCCTATAGACAGAAGCGCAACTGTAGGATTCCTCTTGCCAAGGATGTTCTCAGCGTATATGGATCCCATAATTGCAAACTGCAGGAGCTGATCAGGTCTTGCGTCCACATTGGCACCACAGTCGATAAGAAGGGATACACCCTTTTCTGTCGGGATCAAGGGAGCAAGAGGTGCTCTCTTAACGCCTTTGATACGGCCTACGATTGTCTGTCCGCCAACAAGATTGGCACCTGTACTGCCCGCACTTACATATGCATCAGCCTCACCGTGCTTGACCATCTGCATAGCCTTCACAATAGAAGAATCAGGCTTCTGTCTGATGGCCATTACAGGCGCTTCTGCCATCTCGATAATCTGAGTGGCATTAACTATTTCAAGTCTTTCTGTGTCATATCCGTTGTATTTGGAAAGTTCAGCCTTAATCTTGTCTTCCTGTCCTACAAGAAAGACCTTAACATTACTATCTTCATTAATAGCTTCAACTACACCCTTTACTATCTCTGCAGGCGCGTTGTCTCCTCCCATAGCATCAACGGCAACTTTAATAAGATCAGCCATTTAGCTCCTCCATATATCATAATGATTAGTACATGCATATAAACTGCATAGATGCCTTCCTGCATCCATCAGTCCATATCTTTCTTAAATAAAGAAAACTGCGATATCCTATTACAGAGATCGCATTCTTTTCATAAAAGCACTATTACAAGTTTACCCGACAAATGGGCAAAAATCAAGGCTTCCCGATAAATCGGAAAGCCTTAATGAACAACCGTTTTTAATTAGTCGTTAACAGCTACAACGCTCTTGTTCTCATAGTAACCGCAAGCCTTGCAAACCTGGTGAGGCTGCATAAGAGCTCCGCAGTGGCTGCACTTTACAAGAGTCGGTGCGCTCATCTTCCAATTTGCTCTTCTCTGATCACGATGACCTTTAGAAGACTTATTCTTAGGGCAGATAGACATTCGTAACACCTCCTTACGCTGGTCGTATTCGATTACCAGCCGTAAGCCAAGCTGAGCCGGTAATAATATTACTCATTTATTGTGTGTAACTTTGTCACACGCTTAATGATTATACCTATATGGTACCCATTTGTCAATACCCAAATAAAAACAGTTATATTTAAGGCTTTCAAGCTATTATATACGTATTCCTTGGGTATACCACAAATCTTTATTTAAGAAGTTCGTAAGTATCTCTTGCAATAGCAAGCTCCTCATTTGTAGGAACTACATATACTCTAACCTTGCTATCTTCTGTAGATACAAGCTTCTCTTCGCCTCTTACCTTGTTAGCTTCGTCGTTACACTTAACTCCAAGGAATCCAAGACGATCAATTATAAGCTTTCTTACAAAGCCTGAATTCTCACCTACACCTGCTGTGAATGCGATGCAGTCTACACCGTTCATAGCTGCTGTGTAAGCTCCGATATATTTAAGAACCTGATAGCAGAAGCAATCTACTGCTCTGATAGCGTTCTTGTCACCCTTGATATAAGCATCCTCAAGATCACGGAAATCTGAGCTTATGCCTTCGGAGAGTCCGTATACACCTGATTCTTTGTTAAGAATCTTCATAACACCTGCTGTATCAAGATTCATCTTTTTCTCAAGAGTCTCTATAACAGAAGGATCGATAGAACCGCATCTTGTACCCATGATAAGTCCTTCAAGAGGAGTAAGTCCCATTGAAGTATCTACGCACTTGCCGTTCTTAACAGCTGATACTGATGCTCCGTTACCAAGGTGGCATACGATTGTCTTAAGATCTTCATAAGGCTTTCCCTCGATCTCAGCTACTTTTTTGCTTACAAAAGAGTGAGATGTGCCGTGGAAGCCATAACGACGGATCTTATGATTCTTGTAGATGTCATATGGAAGACCGTAAAGGTATGCTTCCTCAGGCATTGTCTGATGGAAAGCTGTATCAAATACTGCAACCATAGGAGTTCCAGGCATAAGATCCTGACAAGCTCTGATACCGATAACGTTGGCAGGATTGTGAAGAGGTGCAAGATCAGATACTTCTTCAATAGCCTTAACAACATCTTCGCTAATCACAACTGACTTAGTGAACTTCTCACCGCCATGTACGATTCTGTGTCCTACAGCATCGATCTCATCAAGAGACTTAACTACACCGCTTTCTGTAAGAGCTTCAAGCACGAGGCTTACAGCTGTCTTGTGCTCAGGCATAGGAGTTACCTTAGTAACCTTGTCCTTACCTGTAGCTGTATAAGAGATCTGACTTCCCTCTATTCCGATTCTTTCGCAAAGGCCTTTAAAAAGAAGCTGTTCTGTCTCTGCGTCAATAAGCTGAAATTTAAGTGATGAACTACCGCAATTTATAACAAGAACTTTCATTCTAACATAGCCTCCTTATTCTGCATCCTGTGCCTGTACTGCTGTAAGAGCAACAACGCCTACGATATCTTCCCAGCTGCATCCACGTGAAAGATCGTTAACGGGGCGAGCGATACCCTGAAGCATAGGGCCGTAAGCATCAGCCTTAGCAAGTCTCTGAACGAGCTTGTAACCAATGTTACCACCATCAAGGTTAGGGAAAATAAGTACATTGGCATGACCTGCAACAGGTGATCCCGGAGCCTTGGAAGCTGCAACTTCAGGAACAATAGCAGCATCAAGCTGAAGTTCACCATCACATACAAGATCAGGATAATCTCTGTGAGCGATCTCAACAGCATTAACAACCTTGTCTACGAGTTCGTGCTTAGCAGAACCCTTTGTTGAGTGTGAAAGGAATGCAACCTTAGGCTCAGCCTCAACAAGCTGTCTGAATGACTTAGCAGAAGAATCAGCGATAACTGCAAGCTCTTCTGATGTAGGATCCTGATTAAGACCTGAATCTGCGAAAAGGAATGTTCCGTTCTCACCATACTCGCAATGAGGAACATCAACGATGAAGAAGCCTGATACCATCTTAACTCCGGGAGCTGTCTTCAGGATCTGAAGTGCAGGACGAAGTGTATCAGCAGTTGAATGGCAGGCACCTGATACAAGGCCATCAGCGTATCCGGCCTTAACCATCATAACACCATAATATGTTCTGCTTGAAAGAAGTGTCTCTCTAGCCTTCTCAGGTGTCATACCCTTGTTCTTACGAAGTTCATAGAACATATTAACAAGCTCTTCTGTTCTGTCATCTGTGTCGGGATCTACGAAAATTGCATCTGTAACATCTGCACGTACAGACTTAGCAAGTTCTAATACAGTATCTTTATTGCCAAGAAGGATTATATCTGCATATCCATGTAAGAGAATATCTTCCGCAGCAAGAAGTGTTCTTGTATCCTCTGTCTCGGGAAGAATAATAGTTTTTTTGTTGGCTTTTGCTTTAGCCTTGATTTTGTCGATATAAGACATGTCACTCTCCTTTGTGGTATATTAATATACAATTATTGGTTGTAGAGTTCTTGTATCTCTGCCTCAATTTTCATAGATCACGCCACATATATTTACTATCGGGAATAATAAAAAAATCTTAATAGGAAATCATTATTTTCAAACCGGTGAAAACGATTTCCCGTTTTGCGTGAATCCATAACAATGTAAGCAGTTACACAAAAGCTACCAATACAATAATAACAGAGATTAATTTTAGTTCAAGAAAAGATATTTTTTTAACATGAAAGATAATTTTTTAACAAAGATTTTACAAGATTTTTAGTACTATTTCCCAAACAGAATTATAAAGCTATTTATAAAGACATTTACTATCACTAAAGCTCCTTTTCTAAAACAAAAGACGTAAAAAATACAAATCATTTGAACACAGGAGATACTTTGAAGACAATCGGAATCGTATGTGAACTTAATCCGCTCCACAGCGGGCACAAATATCTGCTAGATATGGCAAGAAAGCGCTTTAACGCAGACTACATCATACTAGTCATGAGCGGCGACTACACCCAGCGCGGCGTCCCTTCTATCGTATCCAAAGAAATAAGGACCAGGATGGCGCTTATGGCAGGAGCAGATGCTGTATTCGAACTCCCAGTCCAGTATGCTACTGCAAGTGCCGAATATTTCGCATCAGGAGCTATTTCACTTCTTAATTCACTTGGATGCGTGGATCATATCCTCTTTGGAACAGAAAACGGAGATATAGAAGAAATCCAAAAGATTGCTTCCATACTGAATGATGAACCTGATGAATATAAAAAAGAGCTTCAAAAAGGGCTAAAAAGAGGCCTCAACTTCGCAAGTGCCAGAGACGCTGCCCTAAAAAAGCTCATCACAATAGGTAACAGCACCACACTTATAGGTTCCAATAACATACTCGGAATCGAATATTGCCGCGCCCTTATGGAATCCAAGAGCAGTATCACCCCTCTCACTATCCAAAGAGAAGGTGCAGATTATAACAGCGACGACCTCACCGGCGCCTATGCAAGCGCAAGCGCAATACGAAAGCTCCTTGAAACTACTTATCCGGACGATACCTATAGATCAATTCTTAAAGATTATATCCCGGAAGATGTACTGACTCTTCTCTTAAGTCAAAAAGCCTACAACCGCCTTGACAACTACTCGGACTACCTTCATTACAAGCTCCTCAGCGAGCGCGGCGAAGGCTTTACCTCTTATGCAGACATACATAGAGACCTGTCAGATAAGATCATAAAGTTCCTGCCAAAATATACCACCATATCCGAATTTACAGACCTTCTAAAGTCCAAAGACCTGACCTACACAAGAATACAAAGAAGCCTGCTTCACATATTACTTGGAATAAAGCAAGAAACCTTGGACAGCCTGAAACAGGATAATTATCCCGTATACTTAAGGCTCCTAGGCTTTAGAAAAGAGTCCTCCCATCTCCTTGCCGTTATAAGAGAAAGTGCGAACACCACCGTTATCAGCAGGATGTCAGACACATTCAAAATTGAAGACAAAAAACAAAAGGAATTATTGGACCAAGATGTCCTGGCTTCCGACATCTACCACCTGATAATCCCCGACTCAAAAAATGAATACCAAAAGCCCGTCACAATCCTATAGCCCAATCTTGTAACAAATTTGCGTCAAATAAAGCAAGAGAAAGACGCAAATCGCGAATTTTCTCTTGCTTTATTAAATCCACACCACGACAACTTATAATTCATGGCTTTGACAAATTAAATACCCAAGCTTCCCACTTGGACGATGCAGTATCACCAAAGGCTTTGCTGGGGCAGGGCAGTATATGGATCATTGTCATGCTTTTTAATCGTTTTATAAAATTCATGAGCGTGATAGATGTAGTTTTTTATTCTGCCCGGGGTCCGCATGTTTGAGCGTCAGCGAGTTTCGGACCCCAGAATAAAAAGCTACAGATATCATGCCATGAATTATAAAACGATTAACAGCATGGCAATGATCTATATACTGCCTGACACAGCAAAACCTTTGGTGATACTGCATCGTCCAAGCAAGAAGCCTGGGTATTTAATTTGTCAAAGCTCATGAAGGCGAAGCCTAAATACCCCGCCTTAATCCGCAGCCTTGATCTTCTTCCAAAGTTCGTTGTATAGCGCATCAGCGTCCTGCCCCAGATATGTGTACACTTCGCATCTTGAAAGTGTATCTTCATCAGGGAAAGCCACTGTAGAATTCCTGATAGTCTCATCTTCTATCAGTTCCTGCGCCTTAAGATTAGGAGTTGTATATGTTACGTACTCAAAATTCATAAGAGCGATATCTTCTCTGCACATGAAATCAATCCACTTAAGCGCATTCTCAGTATGCTTGGCATCTCTTGTGATGCACCAGCCATCAAGCCATACATTAGACCCTTCTTCCGGAACCACATACTCAAGATCTGTATTCTCACGCTGTGTATACAGAGCTTCACCGGAATAGATAACACCAAGAGCAGCTTCGCCGCCTATCATCTTATCTCTTACCTGATCGATGACATAAGCCTGAACCAAAGGTTTCTGCGCTACAAGATCATCTGCTGCCTGCTCAAGTTCTGCCTTATCAGTAGAGTTGATAGAATATCCGTCCCTTGCAAGCGCTACCATGAAAGCATCTCTTACAGAATCCTGCATAAGAATCTGACCTGCGTACTTCTCATCCCACAGGATATCCCAGCTTGTAACAGGCTCATCTACAAGAGTCTTATTATAGAGAATACCAACAGTTCCGCAGAAGTTAGGAACTGCGTATCTGTTGCCTTCATCAAAAGATGCTGCAGATTCAAGATAGTTAGGATCTATATTGGCTGAGGCATAGGGAAGTTCTTCCCAGTCAAGCTCTTTAAGCATTCCTTCCTGGATCATACGAGATATCATATAATCTGACGGACATATAACATCATATGCCGAATTATCAGATGCTATCTTGGCATACATGATCTCATTGGATTCAAACTCATCATATATAACCTTGATACCAGTCTCTTCTTCGAACATAGTGATAACTTCAGGGTCGATATATTCTCCCCAGTTATAAACATAGACCTGATTATCTTCTGTCTTGAATACTCCGCCAAATGTTATACCTACTACTGCTATCACAGCGCAGGCACCCGCAAGGATCAGGATAGTCTTCTTATCAAGCTTCTTCCTGCTTGCATATGATACTTCTTTCTTAGTAGTAGCCAGGTTCCTTGCTTTTATCTGTCTGGAGCTGACCATAAGAACGATAACGATTATGAATATGATCGCGGACAGCGCATATATCTCAGGCTGGATACCCCTTTTTACTTCACTGTATATCTTGGTTGAAAGAGTATCAAAACCCGAACCCTTAGTAAAATATGTAATGATAAAGTCATCCAAAGACATAGTGAAAGCCATCATAGCACCGGCTATCACTGCAGGCATCAGGTCTGGAAGAACAGTTTTTCTAAAAGCAAAAAACGGCTGTGCTCCAAGATCAAGCGCCGCTTCATAGACACTTGGATTGATAGTCTTCATTCTAGGCATAACGCTCAACATTACGTATGGAATATTAAAAGTAATATGAGCGATAAGAACTGTGATAAATCCTGCATTAAAATGAAGAAATCTAAAAAGGAGCATCAGTGAGATACCTGTAACGATATCCGCATTGATCATAGGGATATTAGTAATACCCATGATAACTGACCTGGACTTTTTGTGAAGTCCCATCATTGCAACACAGGTAGCCGTACCGATAACAGTAGCTACAAGAGTTGATATAAGGGCTATTATAAGCGTATTGGCAAAAGCATTGATGATAGCTGAATCAGAAGCAAGATTAATATACCAGTCAAAGGTAAATCCGCCCCATTTCGCCCTGGATTTACTTGAATTAAATGAAAGGATTATCATTGTAACAATGGGCAGGTACATAAAAACAAGGATGATGCCCATGTATATTTTTTCTATAGTTTTTTTCATCTTCAAACTTATCCTTCATGCCGGGCAGCCCGGCACCTTCAATATAATGGCACTAAGGAATCTTCTTAGTTATAGGATGACTTGTCAGTCATCATTGTTATCACCATGTTAACTATGATGAACAGCATAAGTACAAGTGAAAGACCCGCGCCCATGTTCCAGTCATAGCTTAGTGTGAACTCCTGCTCTATTACATTGCCTATAAGGAGGATCTTGGATCCGCCGAGCATAGTACTTATGGCAAAAGTTGTAAGGGCCGGTATGAATACCATCGTGATTCCGGACAGGATACCCGGAATTGTAAGTGGCAAAGTTATCTTGAAGAAAGTCTGAACAGCATTGGCTCCAAGATCTCTTGCTGCATTGATAACACTATCATCTATCCTTGCAAGTGAATTGTACAAAGGCAATATCATAAAGGGAAGGAAGTTATATACCATACCGATAACGATAGCTGATGATGTGTTTATGATATTGATATTCGGAAGTCCAACAAGGCTCAAAAGGCCGTTGATAACGCCCTTATTCTCAAGAAGGGTCATCCATGCCATAGTCCTAAGCAGGAAGTTCATCCACATAGGAAGGATGAACAGAGTCGTTATGATTCCCTGTGAACTTATCTTGTTCCTTGCAAGTATCATGGCAAGAGGATATGCCAGAAGGAAACATATGATCGTACTTATAAACGCAAGGACAAGAGCAAGACCCAGAGATTTAAGATTCTCTGCCCTTCCTATTGCTGCGACATTAGCAAATGTAAATGCACCCGACTCGTCTGTCAGACCATAAAAGAATATCATTGCAAGAGGGACCACAATGAAGATCACTGCCCATGCAATGTATGGAGAAGAAAGAAGACGAGATGTCTGTTTGTTATTAAACATCTATTTCAATAGCCTCCTCATCCTCTGAAGCAGGAACATTCATAACCTGTATGTTAAAAGGATCTACTGTTATATCTACTTCATCACCAATCTGAGCCATACGTGTAGAGTGAACAAGCCATTCAAATCCGCCTGCTTCTACTTCCATCTCATAGTGAACACCCTTGAATATGACATGTGTTACTACTCCCGGAAGGATACCGCTACCTCTTTTTACAAGCTCTACGTCTTCAGGTCTTATAACTACATCTACAGGAGCGTTAGTACCAAATCCTGTATCAACGCAAGGGAAGTTGGCCCCAAGGATCCTTACAAGCTTGTCCTGAACCATGGTTGCATGGATGATGTTACTATCACCTATAAAGTCAGCAACAAAGGCATTCTCCGGCTCGTTGTAGATCTTCTCAGGAGAGCCTTCCTGCTGGATATATCCCTGATTCATAACTACGATATGATCAGACATGGTAAGAGCCTCTTCCTGATCATGAGTTACATATATGAAAGTGATCCCGAGCTCATTTTTAAGTCTTATAAGCTCGTATTGCATGTCCTGTCTGAGTTTTAAATCAAGAGCGCCCAAAGGCTCATCAAGAAGAAGCACCTTAGGCTCATTAACAATAGCTCTTGCTATAGCGATCCTCTGCTGCTGACCACCGGAAAGTGATTCCGGCATACGATGCTCATAGCCCTCAAGATTTACAAGTTTAAGAGCATACTTGATCTTATCCTTGATATAAGCATCCGTCTTATTCTTAATCTTAAGACCAAAGGCAATGTTCTGGGCGATGTCCATATGTGTAAAAAGGGCATACTTCTGAAAGACAGTGTTGAGCTGTCTTTTATTAGGTGCAATATTAGTTATATCCTGACCGTCAAAAATAACGCGGCCCTGATCAGGACTTTCAAAACCGCCTATAATACGCAGTGTTGTAGTCTTACCACATCCTGAAGGTCCCAATATAGTAACAAATGAATTCTCATGAATACTGAGATTAAGATCATCCAGAATCATATTTCCATCATATGATTTAGATATATGTTCAAGTCTTATAAGTTCCTTGGCCAATTCTACTCCTCCGGCTATACAAATATTAAAAACGAAGTCTTCTCAAAACAGCTGCATAACCCAAATGCCGCCTGCACAGACAGATAGAGAAAACTCTGCGTCTATCCCAAGTTAAAGCATGTATATCTTAGCATAAATCCAGCATAAATATACACCAGATTACATAATAACTCATATATTATAAATTTCAAGCAATTTATTTTTACTCAGCCCTGTGAGATTCTCACCACATGCTGAGGCTTTTGCTGATCCTTTGGCGGAAGGCTTCGCCAGTTGCCATATACCATAGTCAGCCATTCATCATAATATTTACTTGCAGGATACTGCTCTTTCCTTATAGTAAGCGTAAAATCTTCTTCAAACCATTTCTTTGGAAAAAGAAGTCCCCAGTAATGCGGATGAGGCTGCTCGTTAGATATAAAATAAAAAGAATCGTCTGACCAGGTACTCGCAGATACTTGGTTACCGTATTTCTTTTTATAAGATCTTGCGTTGCCTGTACGCCTTTTATCTGCTTCCATAGCAATCTTATGGTAATGCCCTGCTATCTTCTTATAAGGTATGCACTTACCAATCCCAGACAAGATATATGCTACTACCTTCATAGGGCCTTTAAACTTGTCATAATTGATATGCTTCCTATGTCCCATTGCAAGAGCATACAAGAGTTTGAGCCTTATAAGCTGCCACTTATGCCCCTTGCCCGCTTCATCAAGCACGAAGAAATCAAGCGTTGGATGAGAGAATCTCCCCTCATAGAAATCTTCATCACCATAAGATGTATGTTCATAGGTTACGGATGTATCTGCTATCTTACTGATAAAATCAAAAAACTGATCATAGCCGTCATCAGCGATAAACTTAAATCTTTTATCCGCCTCTTTGTCAAAAACAGCTTTGAGCTTCTCATACTCAGAACGTGGCATGATGATATCTATGTCATCGTCCCAGGGGATAAAGTCCTGATGCCTTGCTGCGCCAAGAAGTGTCCCTCCGTGGAGATAATATTTGATATCATGAGCCTTGCAGATCCTGTTCACTTCATCAAGCATAGCTTTATTAGATTCATGGATTTTTTCTATATATTTTAAACTATTTTCCATTACTGAATTTCTCAACCTCATATCGCGAGCAAACTGGCAATACCTGCTTGCTCGCGTCACCAATCCGGGTTCAAAACAAGAACACTTTCAAACTTATCTTTTTTCCTTCACAATATTGTCATGGCAGCTTTTATAGCATAGACCTATTGCAAAAACGTATCTGTATATATTTACGATCAGTATAGCTATGCAAAAGCCGGTAATCCCGTATATCCAGGCTGTCGGTATGCATAATGCCAAAAATACGATGCCGTAAGCTATATTGATAATAAGCTGATAATCAGCCTTGGCAAGTCTTAATAGTACTGTCGTGACTACATTAGAAACAAAATATATGACCTGCGCTGCTCCTGCTATCAGAAAGTACCTGCTGACTGCCTCCAGCTCTTTTGTATACAATAGATATACTACTATATAGGATCCGGGGACACTTAAAAGCGAGAACAATATTATAATGCCCATAGTCATAATAAATAGCAGCCTGACATGCATTTTAGAAAACTGTCCCTTGTATCTTGCAAGATAACCTATTATGACGCTGTTAAGAGGCGTAGTAATAAGCGTCATGGTCTTACCTACAAGCGACGCAATATAATATGTAGTCACTGCTCCGGCGCTTACAAGGTTCATAAGAAGGAGTCTATCGCCGTTGAAGATAATATTACTGATAAGATTAGTTATTATCAGCATCAGCATCGTATGAAGATTCTCTTTATAGTATATACTCTTATCAAAAAGCTTATCTGAAAGGACACTTCCCTTTATCTTCACATACAATAGACCTAAGATCTCGCCGGGTATAAGGGCAAGAGGCCATATCCCAGTCACCCTCATGACCATAAGGCCCAGAAGATATCCTATACTTACAAGCGCATAATATAGAAAATATCCCTTATAATTAAGATATAATCTATACTCAACATCACTATAGAATCTAAGAACAGTCAGAAAACAAAGCGTTCCAGCAAGAAGTGATGTAACAAGGTCCATACCTGCTTTGCCCAAAAAGGCAGCGCCAAAAGTCGCGATAGAGCCTGCAATTCCTAAGATGAAGACTATGGTAAGATAATCACTTCCCTTAGTATCTCTGTCAGCAGATTCTGCCATCCTTGCATAATTGACAGCAGATCCTACAGCAACTCCAAATATGTTAACAAAAGACATAACATATACAATACTTCCGTATATATCATTGCCATATATTTTATTCCAAAAAGGATATACTATGAACTGGAGCACCAAATTCATAAGAAGTAGTGCCACAATACTAAGTATCGAATCCTTAAATATCCTCCTAACACAAAAAGAACCTGAAGTCTTCATAAACTTGCATCCCATCATTTATAGACTTCCTGCTTTGGTGGCGGGGGATAATCGGAGGCTCTGGCAAGGAAGGCAGAATATAAATTATTTCCACGCATTAACTGTTTTATAAATTCATGGCATGATATCTGAAGCTTTTTATTCTGGGGTCCAAACTCGCTGCGCGGGGGCATGTGGACCCCGGGCAGAATAAAAAACTCCATCTATCACGCTCATGAATTTTTATAAAACAATTAAAAGCGTGTAAATAATTTATATTCTGCCTTCCTTACCAGAGCCTCCGATTATCCCCCGCCACCAAAGCAGGAAGTCTTTGTATTTATTTCAACATCGCTCAAGGAGCGACCATAATCAGTATATCATGCCGGTGCATCTATGGTATAATTATTACATCACTAATTTGTACACGTTTTTACGTGCTATGCTTGTATAGGCTACCGCAATGATAAGAAATATATATCATAAGTGATTATATTCTAATACGAGGTCCAGTATGCAGATAATCGAGCTCAAAAAGGGTCAGACTCTACACGCGCAAGGTTCTCCCGTCCAGACTATAGATATTATATCTAAAGGTGAGATCAATGTATTCAATGATGGAATAAGTATAGTCCTTAAAGGGGGTACTATCTGCGGTCTTCCGGAGACTCCGGGCGATAATTATATGTTTACTTATCAGGCGCAGACTGATGCCACCATCGCTTCATATCCTTTCACCCGTATAGAAGATCTTATAAGCGTGATCAAAGCTAATCCCAAGATCGCACCAATACTTGTGTCCAACGTATACAGATCTTATCAGATAGCTCTTGATGCCTGCCATAAACAGTTAGAAGAAGCGTCTGCCCTATACAAAGATCTAATGGCTGACTATGAGCAGTATCCTTCTCTTTGCACCATAACAGGCACCCAGTTAAAAGCGTATCCGGAAGTTCTGAATCAGTCGCCGCTTCCTGATATAAAGCTTGCGCCTAACTGGCGGATATCCTATGTTAATGCCATCCTTGATAACGACGCTGCTCTTCGCAAAGCTTTCTATACTATAAATATAGATATAGACGTAGCTATGATACTGACCTGCGTACAGTACCTTAATTCACTGTGCCAATATTCTTTTGAAATACTCAGATATTCCAAGACTCTTCTAAAAGAAACTGCTGCATTCCGTTCTGCCTTTTCAACTATCAAGTCCAAAGCTGACCAGATCATGAACGGCGGTGAAGAAAGTCCTGATACAGTTCCTGAATTTAAAGATGTTCTTAATACTCTCCTTGCCTTTGGAAATGTAGATCCGGAGATTGGAGAAGCATTTGCAGACTCTGTACGCGCCTACGCTTCATCTACTGTAACAGATGCCTTCTCAGATGAATACAGGAAAGTTCGAAGGGATGTTGCAACTCATTTCTACAAGGTTTATAAAGCTGTATTTCTTGCAAGCCTGTCTGAATCGCTGGTTCCTGATGTTGTGCATATGTTCCTGATGTTCGGTTATTGTCACGAAGATCTGGTATCAGCCGAGCAGACAGCCACCTTATATCGCATCATGAAATCATATAGTCCTGATCCCGGCGGACATATCTTCACCATGCCAGAATGGCTGGAGATGATATACGAAGGCCAGGTCGTTCCATCAAGGAATGAATTCAATCTTGACTATCAGGGTTACCTTAATGAGCAGAAGTCTCAAGGTAATATCACTGAAGAAAAAATGAATGAACTTTTAGAAGATGCAGATGCTAAGCTTGACTTCGAGATTGGTAACCTTTTCATGCTTAGTAACCGTGTTACATTTGGAAGAGCCTCTGCCTTCGTTCCGGTATTTGATGAAGCCAACATTACCAAGCCTCTTCCGGATGCCTTCCTTAGAAGCGACCTTTTGCAAAGTCAGGTCGATGCGCTCAAATCCGATGACTATACCATCTTCTACCGAAATGTAATGTATTCTAATCCCTCGATTGGCCTAAATACTTTCACTTATGCAAAAGAGGTAATGCCCTATTTCATTCTTTTGCCAAACTGCGGATCCAGGATCTCCCTATGGCAGGAAATCGAAGGCAGAAAAAGAGATACACCGGCCAGATACTGCATCTCAATCTTCCATTCTTCAGAGCTTAGTGACACTCTCCTTCAAGGTTTTGCCGATTACAGATGGGAGATGTGCAAGACCATACAAGGCATACACTGGAATGATGTAACCGATCCGTCACTCACCTCTGAGTACTGTGACTATCTCCAGTTCTACAAGAAGAACCGCATGCTTACAGAAGATCAAAAAGAGAAACTATACGAACAGCTCAAGAAATATTCGAATCACTATAATCAGGTTTTCATGTCCGATTATATAACTTATATGAAATTCGAAAGAACAGGTTCTCTTAGACTTAACAAAATTGCAAGACAGATACTTTTTGCCTATTGCCCTTTCTCCAAGGAATTAAGAGAAAAAATGACTTCAAGCCCGCAGTACGGGGACCTTGTCAAAACCTTCGATACCAAGAACGCAACTGCAATGCACACTCTTGAAAATGTTTTTACCAAGATAGAAAAAGGCGGATTTGAAGTACCTGATGAAGTCAAGGCACAAAAAGATTATCTTGAATTATAGGCATGATAGTGTTTCATTTTCAAACCCAAATTGATGAAGCTTGCGACATTAGGTTAGATATGTGGTATACTTTTTGTAAAATTATTAATGTACTAATAAGCACTGATATGCATAAATAATCAATGCTTATTAAAACAAAATCTTATATTCAATATACTTTTTCACACATCTACAAAGGAGGCTACTATGGCAGAAGAAAAGAAAAAAGGGGTTGTTGCGGAGTTTCAGGAATTCATAATGCGTGGTAATGTTATGGACCTTGCAGTCGGTGTTATCATCGGTGGCGCATTCCAGAGCATTATCAATTCACTTGTAAATGACATCATCATGCCGGTTATAAGTGCTATCACAGGCGGAATTGACTTCAATAACTACTTCATATCACTTGATGGCAATGATTATGCTACTCTAGAAGCAGCCAAGGAAGCCGGCGGCGCTACTCTTAACTACGGTACATTCATCACTGTTGTTATCAACTTCCTGCTGATGGCTATCGTTATCTTCCTCCTTGTTCGCAGCATGAACAAGCTTCATGACAAGATTGGCAAGAAGAAGGAAGAAGCTCCAAAGCCTGTAAAAATCTGCCCTTACTGCAAATCAGAGATTAACAAGGATGCTACCAAGTGCCCTCACTGCACTTCTGATGTAGCATAACCCAATTACAAAAATAAGCTCTCATCCTGTAGGCAAGCTTTAAATTGTTCTACCGGATGGGAGCTTTTTTATACAATAGGTAATGTTTCTTTTGATATCTTTCCGCTTATCTAACCACGGCCCTAAATAAGCAGATGACGGGAATCGAACCCGCCTCCTCAGCTTGGGAAGCTGATATTCTACCGATGAACTACATCTGCAACGTATTTAATTCTAGCATTGAATCGTTCAAGATGCAAGCGGATTTTCACACTTCTTGGCCCTTTTAACCCCTTCTAAAAACTTACCAAGTGTAATATAACGATCTTTTATCTCCAGATAAGTTTTAAGCAGTAACACCTTACTAACCCCAAAATTCCTAATTATAAAAAACAGGAAGCGCAGCATATCACTGCGCTTCCTGACTGGTTACATTATTATCTGAAGTTAGTTACAAGTGTTACGATCCTAAGAAGGAACAATGCAAAGATGATCCACATGATAGGTGATATGTCTTTAGCTTTTTTCTCAAATACCTTTACGATAACCCATGTAAGGATACCGAACATGATACCGTTAGCGATAGAATATGTAAGAGGCATGATAAGAAGTGCCATGTATGCGCCTGCGCTGTCAGCGATATCTCCGTCGAATTCAATCTTCTTGATAGAAGTTACCATGAGCATTCCAACATATACAAGAGCCGGAGCTGTTGCAAATGAAGGAATTGCAAGAAATACCGGTGATAAGAACATAGCAACCAGGAACATAACACCTGTTGTAAGTGCTGTAAGACCTGTACGACCACCTGCTGCTACGCCGGCACTTGACTCTACGAAACTTGTAACTGTAGATGTACCAAGGCATGCACCAATTGTGGTGCCAAGAGCATCTGACATGAATACCTTACCAACTCTTGGAAGCTTGCCATCCTTGTCAAGAAGTCCTGCCTTATCAGCTACACCTACTACTGTTCCAACTGTATCGAAGAGATCTACGAACAGGAAGCTGAAAGTAATAGCTATAAACTGAACCATGTGAGAAGCTACCCAAGGGAAGTTAAACTTAAAGGCAGTATTAGCAAGTCCCGAGAAGTTAACAAGACCATTTGAAAAATTCGGGAAAAGGCTCAGATTGTTCTCATCAACAACATACCAGCCTGTAGTCTGTGCACACATTCCAAGGATCCATGTGACGATGATTCCGATAAGTACTGATCCTGGGATGTTAAGGCTTGTAAGAACCACGATGATTATAAAGCCTACAAGTGACAATACAACCTGAGGTGTAGAGAAGTCACCAAGATCTACAAGAGTAGCATCGCTGTTGATAACGATACCTGCGCCCTGAAGACCGATAAATGCTACAAAAAGACCGATACCTGCAGATATACCATTTTTAAGGTTCTGAGGTATACCGTTTATGATCTGCTCACGGAACTTAAATGCAGACAATGCGATGAATACAAGGCCCTCTACAAGTACTGCTGTAAGACAAACTGTAAACGCATTTTCTCCCATGTCTGCAAGTTCGCCAAGGCATACTGTATATGCAAAATATGCATTAAGTCCAAGGCCTGCAGAAAGTGCTATAGGATAGTTAGCGATGAACGCCATAAAAAAAGTTGCAAGCGCTGATGCAATCGCTGTTGCGATAAATACACCGTTTGGATCCATTACAGTTCCAAGAATGGATGGATTTACAGCCAGAATATAGGCCATAGCAAGAAATGTTGTGAGACCTGCCAGTATCTCTGTTTTGACAGTTGTCCCATGCTCTTTGAGCTTGAATATTTTTTCAAGCATGAATCTCTCCTCCCTTTTGTGTGAGATTTATTCCTTAACTGATCACAGGTCAAAAGATATACCAGCAAGTTCTATTAAGGCTAAAATACTCGCCTTAGGAAGATGCCCGCATACCGGATTTTATTCCCATATAAGACCTATGTGAACGCCAAGGTTACTTAACCAATAATACTTTACCGCATGTTCAAACAAATTTCAATTTTATAATTTTTCATCATAAAAAATAAGAGGAATCACTATTATGCAATTCCTCTTACCTATCTACTAATTAAAAATAATTAGGCCATATCCGCAATAGCCTTGGCAAAGTTCTTAACAGTATCAAGATCGCATTCATGAAGCGCCGATGTTATAGTAAGTACATCCTCAAGGATCGTACAATCTTTTAACAGCGCAAGCTTATCAGACATATGCTTGGCAGCAACAGGTGCCCAGGTTCCGTTCTGTCCAAGAGCGAACTTCCTGTTCTTAAGGCCAAGTGCCACAAGATCTTCTATGAAGCTCTCCATAGGAAGGTACAATCCGCCATTATATGTCGGAGCCATAAGGACTATCTTGCCGCAGCGCCATGCTTCGCCTACAAGGAACGACTTGTCAGTCTTACTAACATCGAAGACTCTGACCTTCTTGCCGCTTACCTCATGAACAAGTCCTGCAAGAGTTTCAGCAGCGCTTGCTGTATGGCCATACATAGAGCCATATACTATAAGTATATCTTCTGTCTCCGGTATGCACTGGCTCCACTTGTCATATTTGTCTATGAACCATCCAAGGTCTTTTCTCCATATAGGACCATGTAAAGGACATATACGTTCTATAGAAAGACCCTGAGCCTTTTTAAGTACAGCCTGAACCTGAGCTCCATACTTGCCTACAATATTGGCATAATAGCGCCTTGCATCATCAAGGAAATCCTTCTCAAAGTCATATTCATCTGCAAAGATTCCTGAATCAACGCTTCCAAAGGTTCCAAAAGCGTCCGCACTAAAAAGTGTTCCTGTCTTAGTATCAAATGCAAGAAGAACTTCCGGCCAGTGAACCATAGGCGCTGCTACAAAGCTAAAGCTGTGACTTCCTGTATCTAAAGTATCACCTTCCTTAACAGTAACTTTCTTGACATCATCAAGTTCCGGGAAGAACTGATGCAGGAACTTGAAAGTCTGAACGCCGCCTACCAGCTGGATATCAGGATACAGTGATACCACTCTTGATATCTGCGAGCAGTGATCCGGTTCCATATGAAGGATCACAAGGTAGTCGGGTTTTGCGCCTGCAAGAGCTGCCTGAAGATTCTCAACATACTGATCGGCTATAGTCACATCAGCTGTATCAAAGATTATGGTCTTGTCATCCTTAACAACGTAGCTGTTATAGGACACACCATCAGGAAGCGGAAAAAGATTTTCAAATAAAGCAAGGCGTCTGTCGCTTCCGCCAATCCAAAGTATATCATCTGTAACATTTTTGATATTGATCATATTAAACTTAGAACCTCCTTTATATGACAATCTTCTATTTTGATCAGATTATGATTCTTCACCATAAATTCCTGATGCAACCTTATACCAGATGCCCCTCTTTGACTCTCTTCTCAACATTTCTGTCAAAATTGAGAACCCTGTGAACATACTCATCTTCCATGAATCTGCTTGTGATCATAAAATCTGCTGTTGATCTGTTGTTGGCAATCGGGATGTCGTATACCTGAGCTATACGAAGAAGTGCCTTGACATCGGGATCATGCGGCTGAGCTTCAAGCGGATCTGAGAAGAAGATGATCATGTCGATCTTACCTTCTACAACCTTGGCTCCAACCTGCTGGTCACCGCCAAGAGGTCCGGAATTGTAAGCTCTGACAGGAAGTCCTGTATTTTCTGCAACAAGTCTTGCTGATGTGCCTGTTCCGCACAAAAAGTGCTTCTCAAGTCTGAACTTATTGTGTTCGCACCACTCTACAAGCTCCTTTTTCTTTTTATCATGCGCGATAAGCGCGATTGTTTTTTGTTTGGGAATTGTAAATTCAATGTACTCGTCATTAACTGACATTTTGTCTCCTCCTGAAAAAAATAGTCCCCTCTAAGAAAAATCTTAAAGTGCAGATTCCTAAAACAAGATCCCCCTCATCCAAGGATCTGCAATCTCCTTAATTATAGCATAGTTGCGGCACAATCGTACTTATTAGCCAATTCTTTTTATATAGATTTCTGACCAGACTCTCATAGATCATTGTGCAGCTTCATTGTTATGGTCTCCATAAGACTCTGCTTTGTTCTTCCTGATAAAATCCACAAACTCATCTTTCTCAATAGGCTTTGAATACAAAAATCCCTGGAACTTGTCACATCCCATTGCTGCAAGACCGTCAGCCTGTTCCTTGGTTTCTACGCCTTCTGCGATTATCTCATAATTTAGCTCTTTGAGCATCTCGATAGTGTACTTGAGTGCCACAAGCGCTCTCTCCTGACTGAATGCCTTCCAGATGAGCATCTTATCAAGCTTGACTATATTAAAAGGATACATAAGAAGATAATTCATATTGGCAAGACCAGATCCATAGTCGTCAAGCGAGAACCTGATACCGCCATGAAGCATGACATTCATAAAATCAAGGAGTTGTTCGCTTGATGAGACTGCAGCTGTTTCTGTTATCTCAAGATTGATCATTTCCGGCTTTACATGATATCTTTTCATGATAACCTGTAGTTTGTCCCTAAGATCTCTTTGGATACACTGAACAGCAGACAGATTGATCTCGACATAATCTATTCCAAGCTCTTCGAACTTGCGACTCCTTATAGTCTTACAGACTTCTTCAAAGACATACTCGCCTATTTCTATTATAAGTCCGCTCTTCTCAGCCCTTGGGATGAACTCTTCGGGGCTTATAAATCCGTAGTCTTCATCATACAAGCGCAGCAGCGCTTCGCAAGAGTGATACTCTCCTGTTACTGCATCTCTTATAGGCTGGTAGAAAACCTTAAAGCCATAGTTATGCATAGCTTCGCGCATGATGCGGTCCATGTCCGCATTTCTTTTGACCTGCTTGAGAATAAGAGAATCGGCATAGATAACTTCCTGGGTATTGGACTTCTCCAGCTGCCTCATACAATATGTGATGGCATCCTCAAGTTCGAATGAAGTCTTGCCATGGTCAGGGTATCTGACAACAATAAGCTGAGGGCGGAGCCTTATCTCTATATCGCCAACCTGAAACTCTCTTCTTAAGTCGAACTTGATCTGGGATATGATAGAATTCTCATCCATTCCCTTATCATGGATAAGTACTGTGAAGCGGGTTCCTGAATTATAGAACAGGTTCTCTTTGCCAACAATATTCCTAAGCCTTGAAGCTATCATCTCAAGGATCCTGTTACCTGCTACGATGCCTGCCGTCTCATTGACTTTCCTAAAATCCTGCAGCTTGACCGTAACTATGGTAAAAGGGTTCCTAGTCTTAACAAATCCGCTCAAAGTATCCTCAAATGCCTGTTGATTAAAGGCTCTTGTGAGGGGATCGACATAATTGTCAACATCCTGAATTGACATGTATATTACAAGAAGAGCCATGGATACAGTAAAAGAAGTTATAAGCTGATTGGGATAGAACATCTGGAATATAACGGAAAATAAATTGCCTACAGTAACAGACACCATTCCCATTATCTGTCCGAATTTGAGAGAATCTCTGTTCCTGATGGTCTCAAAGACGCAGTTTAGGAGCATAAATAAAGATACAGCGTACAAGACGATCTTAAAATCTCCCGAACAATATTCATATCCGTCAAAATAAAATATAGCTTTGGTCCAAGGATTGGATAATATAAGGAGAACATCTACCATACCGCACACAATAAGGAATATCTTGTTGAGCAGTGTAAATGGTCTGGTCTTGTATATAATCCTCAGAAGATAATAGCAATACCAGAACAGTACGGTATTCATAGATAGGAAGAACACAGAATTGATAAAATAGTTAAAGAAAACAGGAACCTTGTCCGCATTAGGGATTGTATAGCCGGTAATCGCATCAGAAACAGCCGCAACAAGAGAATCCACCAGCAGGATGAGGTAAGCTGCATTGGAACTGGTGGCATAATTCTTTCTTGCGAGGAACAACACAAGAACAAATACAAATATTACAATTGCGCATATGTCAAAAGAAATGTTATATTGCATAAAGTCCTCAGCTATTTCTTTATAGTTATTGCAATCTGATACTATATCGGCATTTTAAACAAAAATAATAAGTTTTATTTCATGGGCATTTTAAACAAAAAAAAAAATTTAAGAAAACTACCACAAATATTCTCTATATGCTTTCTTAACCCAAAAACAAGTTCAAACAATTAAAGCTTTTTGCGTATACAATTAGTATACTTCATTACCAGTCTATTATAATCCATATAGCTTCCTAATGCACCCCTTTATAACATTTTTGGTAATATTTGACCATAAAATTGCACAATTTTATAAATATCCGATGCCTATGTAAGATCTTTGCAACATCAAAGCAAAAAGGCTGCCACAAAATGCAGCAACCTTCTTGTTCGTTAATAAAGTATAATTTTTGATTTCTGAGAAAAAAACAGGAATCTATACTTTTTACCAAGTCTTAAATATCAAGATATCCCTGTCTTGGAGTAACTTTAAAGAAATCTGCCAGTTCTTTCAGTTCAGAATCCTTGATGGTGTTGACTTTAGGAAGCGCTGCGCACTTCATGTATACTTCGGCAGCCTTCTCAGCTGTCTCTATAAGTCCGAAGGTCTCATCAAGATCCTTGCCGGCACCATAGATACCATGTGCTGCCCAGACAACAAGACGAGCTGTCTCCATCTTCTTTGCAGTTGCCTGCCCAATCTCATTTGTACCACAGAGCATCCATGGAAGGACGTTAACACCGTCAGGGAATACTACAATACATTCTGTAGAGAACTCCCAAAGTGTATGAGTGAACTTCTTCTCATCAAGGTCATGAACATAAGTCATAGCCAGAAGATTAGTAGGATGGCAATGCATAACAACATGATTATCAGGATCTACTGATAGACGTGTGATATGGCTCATAAGATGAGCAGGAAGCTCTGATGTAAATCTTCCGCCGTCATTATATCCCCACAAAAGCTCTGCTGTGTGCCCGTCCTTACCGATTCTGAATAGTCCCATGTTCTTCTCAGGATCATACTGGACATTCTTAAAATACTTGCCTGTACCTGTTACCAGAAAGTATTTTCCAATAAGGGCTGTTGCATCAAAAGGGATATCTATAGTGCGGATAACCGCATCAGTATTTACGTAGTCTTTGATCTTCTCTTCTTCAAGAAGAAGTGAGACATTGCCTCCGTTACGCTCATCCCAGCCATGGGCATACATATTGGTAACTGTTCTGATCATCTCGATCATAAAAGGTGCTTCTAGAATATTAAACATGACAAACCTCTTTAAGTTTTTATTAGTTCTTCAAATAATACCAGGTTCTTCTTTAGAAGAATGTATTTAAACGCTTATGATTAAACGTATATTTATTGACTCTTCTTTAGAAGAACAGCGTTTACCCATTCAGGATTAAACGCACATCACATGAGTTTTCTGAACATAGCAAGTACGTCAGACTTTGTAGCTTCTCTTGGGTTACCTGGGCAGCATGCATCTGCAAGTGCGTCATCTGCAAGCTGTGACAGATCTTCTTCCTTGATCTTCTCATTCTTTTCCGGAATACCTACATCCTTGGAGAGCTTACGAACAGCTGCAATAGCGGCATCACGGTACTCTTCCTGAGACATGTTGTCAACGCCCTCTACATGGAAAGCTCTTGCGATCTCTCTGTACTTCTCGCCTGTGTAATCACGGTTGTATTCCATAGAGATAGGCAGGAACATAGCACATGCTACGCCGTGTGGTGTGTCATAGTGAGCAGAAAGTGTGTGTGCCATAGAATGATCGATTCCAAGACCTACGTTAGAGAATCCCATACCTGCGATATACTGTGCAAGTGCCATCTTCTCACGACCTTCAGGGTCATTCTCAACAGCTTTTCTAAGGTTGTCAGCGATAAGCTGGATAGCCTTTAAGTGGAACATATCTGTAAGCTCCCAGGCTCCCTTGGTTGTGTAGCCTTCGATAGCATGTGTAAGAGCGTCCATGCCTGTAGCTGCTGTAAGTCCCTTGGGCATAGAGCTCATCATATCAGGATCTATAACTGCATATGCAGGGATATCATGCTCATCAACGCATACGAACTTACGCTGCTTCTGAACATCTGTGATAACGTAGTTGATAGTAACTTCTGCAGCAGTACCGGCTGTTGTAGGAACTGCGATAGTCTTTACAGCGTGGTTCTTGGTAGGTGCTACGCCTTCGAGCGAGCGAACATCTGCAAACTCAGGGTTTGTGATGATGATACCGATAGCCTTGGCAGTATCCATGGATGAACCGCCGCCTATAGCTATGATAGAGTCAGCGCCTGCCTTCTTATAAGCTTCAACACCTTCTACAACATTCTCTACTGTTGGGTTTGGTTTGATTCCGGAAAAAAGCTCATAAGCAATGCCTTCTTTATCGAGAAGATCTGTAACCTTGGCTGTAACCCCAAACTTTACAAGATCAGGATCTGAGCATACGAAGACCTTGGTGAAGTTTTCTCTCTTTGCAATGCCCGGAATCTCTGCAATTGCGCCTTTTCCATGATAAGAAACTGTGTTAAGTACGATACGATTTGCCATAAATCTCTCCTCCTTTGTGTTTTTCAAACTTTCCATTGAATCCGGATGATCATGCCATCTGCCTGTAACACTCTAGTTCCAAATACAAACAGAAAGTTTGAATTGTTTATAGTTATGATATTTACTTTTTAATGTATTCAAACTTCATGCTCTCTTTGAAAGCACTTCTTGTTCATAGCGCTTGATCTCGTCGTACCAGGACTTATCAGCAGGGACGTTTTCTCGTTTGCAGTATTCTGCCCAAACGTCGGACCATGGAAGTGACTTCATCTCTTCTGAAAGCATAAGACGCTTAGTATAGTCAGCATCATCCTGAGCTTTCTTCAGCTCTTCATTTGGCTGAAGAAGGGCTAAAAGAAGGGCTTTTTGCGTAGCACGTGTTCCGATAACCCAGGCTGCTACTCTGTTAATAGACGCATCGAAGAAGTCAAGGCCAAGGATTACCTTATCAAGAGCATCATTCCTTACAACTTCCTTCATAACCTCAATAAGCTCGTCCTGAAGGAGAACTACGTGGTCTGAATCCCAGTTAACAGGTCTTGTCACATGGAGAGGGATCTTATCAAAAAATGGAAGAAGCGCAGGAATTTTGTCGCTTACATATTCACTTGGATGATAGTGTCCCATGTCAAGAAGGTTGTATACGCCGGGGTGAGTTGCTGCATAGCTCATGTAGAACTCGTTAGATCCTGTTGTATAGCTCTCAACACCTATTGCGAAGAACTTGGATTCTACAGTGTCAATAACGTGTGGGCACTTCTCTGCGAAGATCTGATCAAGAGAGTCTTTAAGACGAAGTCTTGGTGTAAGGCGGTCAGCAGGAATATCCTTAAAGCCATCCGGAATCCATACATTGTTCAGTACCATGTCATTAAGTTCCTGACCGATTCTCTCTGCGATCCTTCTTGATGCAATCGCATGGCGGATCCAGAAATCACGAACCTCTTTCTTAGGGGATGAAAGTGACAGACCATCAACCATCATCTTGTGTGAAAAAATAGTAGGATTGAAGTCAATTCCAAGGTTATGCTCCTTGGCAAAATCAACCCATGGCTTAAAGTGCTCATATGTCTGCTCATCACGGTCTACCCATGGATGCTCGTCATCATAGATTGCATAGCAGGCATGAAGATTGATTCTCTTCTTGCCAGGGATCTGGCTTATAGCTTCAAGAAAATCTGCCTTAAGCTCTTCAAATGTTCTTGCTCTTCCCGGATAATTACCTGTTGTTGCAATGCCGTCTCCTGCTCCGCCATTTGGATTATCAAATCCGACAACATCATCTCCCTGCCAGCAGTTAATGCTGATCTCTTTATTTCTGAGAAGTGAAATTGCTTTTTCTGTATCAACGCCGTATTTAGCGTAAATCTCTTTTGCTTCTGCGTAACTCATTTTTCCTCCTTTAGCCTTAATTCAAGGCTTGTAGCTTCGATTTTTCTATTCGATGTTTGTTAAATATAGTTTTTATATCAAATACTTATTATCTATATAGCTATTCAACTGATATCACTTAGTCTTCAATACATTTAATATCAAAGCTCTTCTTTATCGCATCTCGTGCTTCCTGAAGATTCTTGTACTCTCCTGAACATATGAACTGCACTATCAGGTTTCCAAGAGCTGTTCCTTCTGTCGGTCCTGCAAACACAGGAAGTCCTGTCGCCTGAGCGGTTCTTTGGTTCAGGTACATATCCTGTGATCCGCCGCCTACGATGTTGATGGATGTGTATTTATTACCAGTAAGTTTTTCAAGCGTCTTAACAGTTCTTCTGTAGTCATCAGAAAGAGAATTATAGATAACCGCCATAACTTCGCCTGTTCCTGCTGGAAGGCTACCTGGAGTATCGCTTGCTTCAGATTTTTTTACATCAGGATTATCTTTTCCTGATTTGTCTATATCTGATAATTTCTTACTATATTTTTCTCTGTCCAAGAGTTCCTTACAATAGTGATAATCTTCATTGGTACAGGTAAGCGGCCTTCCGGCATCTTCGCAGGCATTTTTTATTTCATCTATCATTGACTTAGGTGCAAGGAATCTTGCATCATCAACATCAAGCACTACGTCAACATCTTTTGCCTGCTTAGCTGCTTCAATAAGCTCTGGGAAAGAAGGCTTTGTGCCTGTAATCTCACCGATCTCCCGCCTTACAGACTGGATCATCCAAAGTCCCATGATGTTCTTAAGATATCTATAAGTATTGTTATAGCCACCTTCGTTGGTGAAGTTAGCTTCCTTAGACTCGCCATTTGTTATAGATTCTTTGTTCTCAACTCCCATAAGTGACCATGTGCCTGATGACAGGAACACTGCCTTGTCATCCCTTGCAGGAACAGCAAGATATGCAGAACCTGTATCGTGGGTAGCCGGAAGTATCACATCAAGGTCAAAACCTACATAGTTCCTGACTTCCTGAGTAAATCTTCCAAGCTTTGTACCAGGCTTTGAAAGTTTACCGAATATCTTCTTTGGAAGACCGAGCTTTTCTATAAGTTCATAGTCCCAGTCGCAGGTCTTTGCATCCACAAGCGCAGTCGTAGAAGCATTGGTATATTCATTAGACTTTATACCTGTCAGCTTATAATTAAGATAATCCGGAATCATGAGAAAGCTCTCTGCCTGCTCCATGTATTCAGGATGCTCTTTTTGAAGTGCCACAAGCTGATAGATCGTATTAAATTTCTGATATTGGATTCCTGTTTTAGAATACAGATCGTCAAAAGAAAGGATGCCCTTATCTTCAAGCTCCTGCCTGATGCCATCTGTTCTTTCGTCTCTGTAAGCGACTGTATCACCAAGGATTTCCCCATCGCTGTCAAGAAGCACGAAATCAACTCCCCAGGTATCAATTCCCATGGTATCCGGCGTGAGATTCTGGTTTCTGCACTCTCTGATACCATCTATAATATTTTGATACAATAAATTTATATCCCAGCACAGATGATCGTTCTTCTCAGATACCCCATTTTCAAATCGGTAGACTTCCTGCAGCTTCATAATGCCATTATCTACTCTACCGATAATGTGTCGGCCACTGGAAGCGCCTATATCAACCGCTAAGTGATTTAGTCCCATAGCTATCTCCCATTCTTGATAATATTCCAAATAAACTTAGTATTATTCCATATTAGTTTTATTTAGTATCTTTATGTATTTGGCCTGACCTAATACTGATTATAACTTCATAAAATGCCTGTACCATTGTTCAAAGTCCGAAAGACTTTTGCAAAAGTCCACTCTTTAATAAAAAAACAAATAACCCTCAATTGAATGCACAAATTTCAATTGAGGGCTATTTGTTCTAAAATTGTATCTTCCTAATATTCAAAAAAAAGTGGGAAGCTCAAAGCTTCCCACTCATTAAATCTCATCTCTTTACGGATAATCCGAAGGTTAATGGAGACCTTCTTTAAAGTTCATCTCTTTATTAGCTCATAGGCTAACAGGTTAATGGAGACCTTTCTAACTATATATTACACTATTTAGTACCTTTTACAACTCAAATATCAAGATTGACTATTTCTGAAAATCAAATAAATTCATAAATAATAATGGCTTTTCTGCTATATGGTAGTAATTTTTCATGCTACAGCAGTCATCTCTTCATTGATCAGATCCTCACTCTCAGCCATAGCTTTAAGTGTCATCTCGAGAAGTTTATCAAGTTCCCAGCCAAGTTGTGCCGCGCCACGTTCAATGACCTCTCTTGAGCAGCCTGCAGCAAATCCCTTGCTCTTATACTTTTTCTTAAGAGATTTCAGCTCCATGTCCTTAGTACTCTTCGAAGGTCTCATAAGAGCAGCTGCCCATACAAGTCCTGTAAGTTCATCTGACGCAAAAAGAACCTTCTCCATCTCACGAGTTGGCTCAACATCAATAGTCACACCGCATCCCACAGTGATTCCATATCCGTGTGAACATACAGCATGAATGATATCATCACTAACTCCCCCATCTTTTAAAAGCTCTGGTGCCTTAAGGCAATGTTCCTCGGGATAAAGCTCAAAATCAATATCATGAAGAAGTCCGACAATTCCCCAGTACTCAGCTTCATCTGCATATCCAAGTTCATTGGCGTACCATTTCATAACAGCTTCCACTGTCAGCGCATGCTGGATATGAAAAGAATCCTTATTGTACTTTTTAAGAAGTTCAAATGCCTCGTCTCTAGTTATCATCTCTTTGCTCCTCCCTTACTATGTTTGTCTTTATCACGCTCCATGCCTCCACCAGTTTATCCACGGACCATGCTGCGTTAGCCGGACTTGTAGACGGAAGGCATATTGCTTTTCTATTAGTCACTTTCTCTGTATACTTTTTGTAATATTTCTCTGCAGTCTTACCATTAACAAAGATTGCCTCAATAGGCGCATTATCCAGTATTACAGATAGATCATTAGCTACTACATTCTTAATTGTTGAATCAGCAGATCCATCAATATCGCATGACGCGATCACATCCCACACTGCAATATGGTTTCTTAATAGAAAGGCTCTTTTCTCATCAATTGTCTGTGGCACACTCTCACCAAATACCGCCGCAGTCACCTTCCAAAACCTGTTCTGTGGATGTCCATAGAAAAACATTACCTCCCTGGACTTCACTGACGGAAAACTGCCTAGTACTAATATTCTTGAATTGTTGTCATATACTGGATTAATTGGATGTTTGATCATTTAGCTTTAATCCTTCTTCAATATTTTGATTTATATCATACTCAATGTATACCAAAAATAAATATTATTATATACTTTTTTGAACTAAGCAATATCTTCTCAAGCACTTTTGCTTAATTGCATCAGTTTTTTGGAAATATTGTCCGCTTTATTGTAAATTTCCTTACAGATTTCTGTTCTCCAAATCGCAAACTGTAAAAGCGCATCCCTATTCTCGGTTTTATCAATCAAGTATTCTTCATATCCGTATGCACTTCGAGAAAGCTGAAAAAGGTAAACATACGGCATTGCCTCAAGATCTCTTTGTGAAAGCGGAAAATAGTTCATATACTCTTCTACGTACAAAGAAAAATCATCTATATCAAACGACTGTCCACTCGGGCATGCTCCTGATTGAATGTAAGATCTCATTATCTCCCAAACTGCAGGCAGCTTTGCTGCTGAAGAGAAATCTATTACTGCTTTCACCTTTTCATCATCACATATCAACTGGCACGCCGTATAATCGCCATGGCTAGACGTATATGTAATTCCCTTGAAATATTCCTTCATTTCCTCAATATGACCAAAAAGTTCTATCTTGAACTCAAGATCATCTTTTATCCTGGCATAGTTGGCATCTTCCTTATAATCTTCCAATGCCTTAAGCAATCTTCCATATTTATCAATAACAGACTGAACCGAGATGCTCCTTGCCCACTTTTCACCAAGTTCTGTTTCAAGCGGATAATCCTTAAGTGCCAAATGCAATAGTCCCAGATACTTTGCACTATCCTTCAAAAGATAATGCGGAAGATCATTAAGATAAGATTTCCCTTCCAGGTACTCCTGAACACCTATAACATGTCCTTCATACAAAAAACAGCTTTCATCCTCTTTTGTCATGATAAACCTGGCAACAGGAAAATCTCTTTCTGCCAAATACTTTACAAGATTCGCTTCCTTCTGTATCTTTTCAATCTCAAATTTGCTCTGATACTCTTTTAAGAAAAAATCATCTTCGTCACAGCAAACCTTATAGCAATTAGCAGTTCCCAAAGAAAGATGTATCATTTCTTTTAAATGTAGTCCATACTTATCAAGCAAAACTGTTTGCATCGTTTTCTTATCAAAAACACTTTTTTCAATCGACATTTATTACCTTCCCCATCAATAATGCGCAATATCCCATGCCCTTAAAATATTATGTGAAACTCCTTAGTCGCAAGTTCCCTATCGTATGTAAAGTTTTCAGGAACTTCATCAAAAAGTTCAATTTTATCCATTTCGCTTTCAGGAAGTTCTCCAAGGCAGTGTGCAATCGCCAGATATACACGTCCATTATTCTTATGAATCCCATCATCCCAAGGCTGTTCATAATCCCACAAAGGAATGATATCGCAGTCTGTAATGCCAGTCTCTTCGTATAGTTCGCGCTTTGCAGCCTGCATAGCACTCTCGCCTTCTTCTACATGACCACCAGGATTCTCGAAGCTCTTTCTGTACTTGTGCCAGCACATCACCCACTTATCCTGATACCTTGTAAATATAACCACAAATTTCTATATTTTCAAGTCTGATGCTTAGCAGCTGATTATATATTTTCTGATATCTATGTGCTTGGCCGTATTTATAGTCTAATAAGCAGCCGTATAAATTAATGGTTTAGTTATAAACAACTAATTGATTATTGGTTCGCTGCAGGTCTTTAGATATAATAAAATCACACCGGTGAATTCAACTAAGGAGAGATCAAATATGAGGATCATGTTAGGAGGCGCAATCAAGGAACTGCGTAAAAGAGATGGAAGAACACAGGATGATCTTGCAACTGCATTAGGTATAACAAGTCAGGCTGTATCTCGATGGGAGGCCAATAAGGCATATCCGGATATGGAGATGATCCCTGCTATAGCCAACTACTTCCATGTTTCAATCGATGAACTGTTCGGTTACAACAATGATCGTGAAAGTACTCTTTCAAGATACATCGAGAAAGCAAACAAACTATTAAAGCCAGAAGCTGTGCCTGATAAAAAACAGTTAAAAAGACATGAACAGTTTCTTCGAGAAGCATTGTCTGAATTCCCAAACGAATGGCATTTGCAGGAAAGACTGGCTATGATCCTGTCGATAATAGCCTCGACTGAAAAAAGAAAAAAGAATGAAACTGATGCGTTAAAAGAAGCTGCTAAGCTTTACGAGCAAGCTTACAAAAACAGCGACGATGTTCATATGAAAGAGCTTATTCATTCATCACTAATTCGTGTGCTAGACAGTCTCAGAGATTATCAGAAGATAGAAGAAATCGCCCTTCAAAGTTCTTCTATATCAAGTAGCCGGGAAGTGGTTCGTACAGCAATGGTACATGACAGCAAACATGATCAATATGTAAGTGAAGCTTTTCTGACAATGCTTCATCAACTAACAGAATTGCTAGCCATGAATTTTGAGCATTTTGCAGCTGCTAATAATCCGGACATCTACCTTTCGCTTGTTATGCTTTATAGGTCTACTTTTGAAGATGGTAATTATGGATGGTTTAATAGCGATATGTGTATGCTTTACATGCATGCAGCGCGCATTTATAACAGAAATAAAGATTATAAGAAGGCCATAGAATGTTTGGATAAATCCTATGAGCATGGTGTTTGCTTTTCAGAAGCCGTCAAAGAGCCTATACAAAGACCGACCGGAGCAAGCATACGTGAAGCAGTAGATCTACCTTCTTCTTTTGCTCATATCAATAAACTCACATTCAAGCAGTATATCGAGCTTTTCTCAGAAGAAGTCATTTCCAAACTGCAAAGTAATCCAAAATACGCAGCTATTTTTGATTCACAATAATCAGCTATCTTTTGAATCATTATAACCAGCTGTCAACACCGCCTTTATTGCCGCAATATACCATTTTTTCAGATGTATCACCGAAATACACCTTTTCTTGCGGCAATATACAGGCACACCAAATATATTGCCGCAATTTATTTATTAGTCACATAGATTTCTTTTTATTTCATACATTTAATGGTTCTTTTGGTATTATCATTATGCAATAAACAACATTTTGCTCATTGTGACAACGATTATGTTACTATTAAAACGTACGTTTTTATCATTATATTTGCAGGAGAACTCTCATGTTAACTTATACAATGGATGTCGAAAAAGGAAGCATATGGCAAAGAACAACGCCCAGCCAGGCAGCTCTCTCACAGCCTTATGTTGTAACTGAAGCAGGCCTTTTCTATGGCAGGGAGAAATTCTCAACTTCAAGAGGTAACAAAGAAAGCTATCTCATCTTCTATACCATCGAAGGTTGCGGTCAGATAAGCCAGGGAGGGGATACTATCCTTCTTAAAAAAGGTGAAGCCCTTCTTCTAAACTGCAGAACACCTCAAAGCTATGGCACCTATAAAGAAGCCGGCAAGTGGCACCACTACTGGATCCATGCCGACGGTGCAGGTGTTAAGGCTATGGAGCCGTATCTTATTCCAGACGGAAAGCTTCGCAGCGTTCACATTCCAAGGTCTACAAGAGATATATTTGAAAGTATGCTGGGAAAGCTCCCTGAAGAAACCACAGAATCTGCTCTTTCAAGCGGTATGTATGTTCATAGAATACTTAACAGAATGGTCAGAAGTCTTCTTTCAGAGAATGCTGAACATGGCAATGACCATAAAAAAACAATGGAAGCCATCGCAGAATATATAAGACTCCACTATCAGGAAGAAATAAGCATGCAGGATTTGTTAAAAAAGGCCCACATGAGTAAGTCCTATTTCCTGCAGCTATTCAGACAGTATATGGGTACAACTCCCTATAACTTTCTGACCAACTACCGCATTACGCAGGCAAGAGAGCTTCTGGATCTAACAGACCTACCCGTAAGCCAGATAGCAGTTAAAGTCGGATTCAATGATGAATCCAACTTTTCCACAAGGTTTTCAAAGATTACAGGGCAGAGCCCTATGCAGTATAGAAAGAGCGCGATTGCACAGAATCAAACTTCATAGTGAAGAATTGACACATGCCATTATTATATTTTAATCAAGAATTTTATCTAATAAGTAAACCCTATTAAAAGGTATAGAGAAATAGTATCCGTCGCTGAAGTCTTTGGTCTTAGCGATAACATCTCTAACTACAGATACACCTACCATTTCGCCTTCTTCGCGGCTCATGTCAGGCTTATATCTGGCAATAACTTCATCAGGAACATTGATACCGGACATTTCGTTCTGGATAAAGAGTGCATTCTTGTAGCTTACAAGAGGCATAAGGCCGCAAAAAAGCTTAACGTCAGAATTAACCTCTTTCATCTTGTCTTTAAAGAATGAAAGCTTCTCTATATCCTCATCAGAAAATACAGGCTGTGTGAGGAAGAAGGAAGCACCCGCTTCTATCTTCTTGATCATACGTGACAGCTCAACATGTGTGTTAGGCCTGTTATAAGAAAGGGCGCCGCCATAAGTTATAGGATCACGGTAGAACTCTTCCCTATTAAGCTCTGCAATTACTTTCATAAGACCGACAGAGTCAAAGTTAAACACGCTTCTTGCTTCCTGTCTCATAAGAGTCGGAACAGGATCTCCTGTTATCGCCAGTATATTTCTTATACCATTCATATAGGCGCCCAAGAGGCCGCTTCGAAGACTTATCACATTCCTGTCTCTACAGCAGATATGAGGAATCGCTGCTATTCCTGTCTCACTGTTTACTTTAAGTCCTGCCAGGATAGAATCTGCTCTTGTTCTTCCTGATGGAGAGTCAGGCAGTGTTATGGCATCAACATTATACTTGGTAAGAGCATTGGCACTGTCCATGAGCTTTTTATCATCTGCCCCAAAGGGCGGTGCAAGCTCTACTGCTATGAGCTTCTTAGAAGTCTTGCCTTCCCAGAATGACGAGTCTTTCTCTCTTACCTTGATGCTAAGATCAGCTTCACCTTTAAAGGCGTGACTCTTTTTAGTACTAAGATCCAGCTCTGCGATTTTGGATGTATACTCAGGGCTTGTACCGCAGCACCCACCCACAATATCAGCTCCAAGAGACAGTATCTCTTCCATCTTGGAAGCAAAATACTTCTCATTACCTGAAAAGATAGGCCTTGAAAGCATACCCTGAGGGAAGCTTGCATTAGGGAATGCTGATACATACTTTATACCTGTGAAGTCTATCTCATCAATGATATTCCTCATGGAAGCGGGTCCAATACCGCAGTTAAGTCCTGCTGCATCAACGAGCTTTTTTGCAGATAATTCTTTTATTATATTTCTAACGTGGATTCCTTCGTTAGTATATCCATGCTGATTTGAACACAGTTGAACCCATACAAAAAGATCAGGCTCGTTTTCCTTTTTTTCTTTGAGCCAGTTAAGAGATTTTAGAATATTATCAATTCCAGCAAAAGTTTCGAAAAGGAATATCTTAATTCCGCTGTTATACATAGTCTGGACCATGAAAAAATACTCTTCAGAAATCTTTTCATCATCCTGTCCCGGAATAAATGGAATCGGTCCAACATCTCCTGCTACAAAGATCTGTCTTTTACCCTGATTAGCAGCATTTGTATCATTAATACGTGCATCAGAGTTTTCATCTGATCCAGATTTGTCGGTATATGAAATTCCTGTATTTGGTATTCCTGTATTTGAATCTTGTATATCAGAAGTATCAGAGTACAGAGAAGAAGCCATAAATGCAAGTCTGCATCCGGCTGATATATGATCGCCCAGCTTCTTCATATCAGGCCCGAGATTTAAGGTATTACAGGCAAATGTATTGGTCCTTATAAGATTGGCCCCGGCTTTGATGTAATCGCTATGTATATCGATTACTTTGCTTGGGTCAGTAATATTAGCGCATTCGGGAAGAGCGCCCGTCCCGTACTTTGATGCAAAGTATGTTCCGAACGCTCCGTCTGCGAGCATTATTCTATTATTTAAATAATTCTCAAATGTCATATAATGTCCAGTCTTTAGCGGGCACTCTTATCGTATGGAATACCCTCAGCTTTAGGTGCTCTCGAGTTCATGGATGTAAATGCAAGAACTATAAGAGAGATGATGTATGGCAACATGTTGTAGAAAGTACTTGGGAGGTTAAGCTGTTTGAAAAATGCAAAACCTGTATAAACGTTTGAAAGAGCTCTGAAGAAACCAAACAGTATAGCTGAAAGAGCGATAAGGTGTGGTTTCCACTGACCGAAGATCATAACCGCAAGTGATAAGAAACCAAATCCGGCAACGCCGTATTCGAACTTCCACTCACTAACACCGGCTGTGATATATACGATACCACCAAGTCCGCCGAACATACCTGATATAAGTACACCTGACCATCTCATACGGTTAACACTGATACCTACACTGTCAGCAGCCTGAGGATGCTCACCGCAGGCCATAAGACGAAGGCCAAATCTTGTCTTATATAAAAGTACATAAGCGATAATAAGAGCGATAACAGCAATAGCCATGAACCAGTTAAACTCAAACTTGCCAAAATAAACAAGGAGTGCTTTCTTGGCATTAACATAAGAGATTGTAGCTGATACATTATCAGGATCAGCGATTGTATTCATAGTTTTAGCAATGATAGTTGCTACAGCTGTCGCCAGCATGTTAAGAGCGGTACCTACCAGTGTCTGGTCAGCCTTAAAATTAATGCAGGCTATACCCAGAAGGCAGGAATAGATCATTCCTGAAAGCATAGAGCAGATAACTGCTGCAAGTACTACAACTATAGCAGGAACAGAGCCATTTGCATAAGATACGTTAAAACTCTTAAGAGCAAGGGCGCCGCCGAAGGCTCCCATAACCATTATTCCTTCAAGTCCAAGGTTGATAACACCGGAGTGCTCTGCATAACAGCCTCCAAGTGCTACAAGTGTAAGAACCGATGTGAACAGAAGTGTGTATTGAATCAGAGGTATCATTTACCTTCGCCTCCTTCCTTAGCTTTATCATCTTTTGTAACTTCTACAGTAGCCTTGGCAGCTCTCTCTTCCTTGTTACGAAGGTAATTATTGATGCAATACTTAAAGAAAAGAGTAAATCCGCAAAGGTAGATGATGATAGCTGACATAAGATCAGCAATCTGAGAAGGATATACGTTAAGATTGATCTTAGATCCTCCAAGTGTGATATGCTCGATGAAATATGCTGCAAATACAGTTCCTATAGGGTTAAGACCGCCAAGGAATGTGGCTGCGATACCATTAAAGCCCATGTCCGGAACGCTTGAACTTGTAGTAGTCCACTGCTCCATACCTGTCAGGTAGTACATACCTGCACCCATACCGGCAAGAGCTCCGCCAATGATAAGAGTTATGATGATATTCTTGCTTCCCTTCATACCTGCATATTTGGCAGCTTCCTTATTATAACCTGTAGCAATAAGTACATATCCAAGAGTTGTATTCTGCTGGATGATGTAGATCACGATAGCGATGATTATAGCAAGAGGAATAGCGATTCCTACATACTTATTACCACCAAAGAGGTTCTCAAGACCAAGGCTTGGAAGAAGTGACTGCTTGCTAACAGACTTGATCGGAATAGTATATGGGCTTGTTGTCTCTTTGACATTGCCTGTAAGCATGTTAACAAGGTACAGTCCTATCCAGTTAAGCATGATACCGGAGATAACTTCGTTAACATTTCTGTAAGCCTTAAGGAATCCTACAATAGCTCCCCATAATGCACCTACTGCTGTAGCCAGAAGAAGGCAGACAAACCATGGAAGGTTCCATGCAAGTGCCGCATAAAGGCTGATACCTGCACCTACAGCATACTGTCCTGCTGCTCCGATATTGAAAAGACCGGTCTTGTAACAGAACTGAATAGAAAGACCGCACATAACAAGAGGCGCTGTCTTAACAAGTGTACTTCCAAAATTCTTGAGTCTAAGGTTTGCCTTAGATGCTGCAAGGAAATTCTGAAGGATAGTTGTCATCGCTTCATTAGCACCTGCAGGATTGATACACAGAAGTACTATATAACATATGATGACACCAAACAAAATGCACAGAAGCGATGAAAGGATCGTCTGAAAAGCATTTGATTTTAAGATATTCTTTTTAGTCTTCATGCCTTGACCTCCTCTCTCCTGGCTCCTGACATATACATACCTATCTCTTCTCTTGTAGTAGTCTTAGGATCAAGCTCACCAACGATCTCGCCCTCATACATTACAAGGATTCTGTCTGACACACTAAGAACTTCTTCAAGTTCAAGAGAAACAAGAAGAATAGCCTTACCTGCGTCACGCTCTTTAATGAGCTGACTGTGAATATATTCGATAGCTCCTACATCAAGACCACGAGTAGGCTGAACTGCTATAAGAAGATCATGGTCTCTGTCCATCTCACGAGCGATGATAGCCTTCTGCTGGTTACCACCTGACATACTTCTGGTGATAGTAGCTGTGCCCTGACCCGAACGAACATCGAACTGATCTATGAGTCTTGAAGCATAGTTCTTGATATTCTTTTTCTTAAGGAATCCAAGCTTTGTTCTGAACTCCGGCTCGAAGTATCTCTGAAGCACCATGTTATAAGCAAGTGAATAGTCAAGGACAAGTCCGTGTCTCTGACGATCTTCAGGGATATGTGAAAGTCCTGATGTATTCCTCTCACGGATACTCATCTTGGATATATCCTTGCCATTAAGAGTTATAGTGCCACCTGTAGACTTGGTGATACCTGTGATACCGTATACAAGCTCAGACTGACCATTGCCGTCAATACCTGCTATACATACGATCTCACCTTTTCTAACCTTGAATGATACGTTGTTAACAGCATTCTTGTGATGATGGTTTGATGGAACCACAAGATTCTCAACATCAAGAACAACATCTGTAGGCTTGGCATCCTCTTTGGATACTACAAGCTGTACATCACGGCCTACCATCATCTTACTGAGCTCTTCCTTGGTAGTACTCTTGATATCAACTGTTCCTATATACTTACCACGTCTAAGAACTGAACATCTGTCAGCAACAGACATGATCTCATTGAGCTTATGAGATATGAAAAGAATTGATTTGCCTTCTTTGGCAAGATTCTTCATGATCTGCATAAGTTCATCGATCTCAGAAGGTGTAAGAACGGCTGTTGGCTCGTCGAAGATAAGAATATCATTGTCCCTGTACAGCATCTTAAGGATCTCAGTCCTTTGCTGCATACCAACAGTAATATCCTGAATAAGCGCATCAGGATCTACCTTAAGACCGTACTTCTCAGAAAGCTCCATAACACGCTTTCTGGCTTCCTTTTTCTGTAAAAAGCCGTATTTGGTAGTTTCAACGCCCAGAATAATATTATCCAGTACAGTGAAACACTGGACAAGTTTGAAGTGCTGATGAACCATTCCTATGCCAAGATCATTGGCATCATTAGGATTGTTGATCTTAACTTCCTTACCATCTTTTTTGATGATACCTTCTTCAGGCTGATACAATCCGAAAAGAACACTCATAAGAGTACTCTTACCAGCACCGTTTTCTCCAAGAAGTGCATGGATCTCGCCCTTTTTAAGCTGCAAAGATATGTTGTCATTTGCAACTATTCCGGGGAATCTTTTCGTGATGTTCAGCATCTCAATAGTGTAATTATCCTGCATGCTGAATTCTCCTTATATAAAATAATCGCTTCCCATTAGCGACCTGGTCTATATCATGACCACAGCTCGGTAAACCATGAAAAATAGCAACCAGAATTACTGATTGTAAATTCCATCGATTATCGAGCTCTGATCAGGATATTTTTTAATCCTTAGAATCATAATTCCAATTCATTAAAGAATCAATAGAGAAGTTAAATTTTTTATAGTAAAAAATATCAAAAGCCATTTTATAAAAAGACTGCGGAAAATTCAAGTATTTCCGCAGTCTATTTTATTTTTACCTTAATAAAGCAAATTACTTAATGCTTTCCTGATATGTTCCAATCTTAACGTTCTCGCATCCAAGGGATGAAGGATCAGCATTGGAAGAATCGTTATTAACTGTAACTTCGCCATTGAACATAGCTGCAACGAGTGCCTTGTAATCATCTTCTGTGAAGTCATCGTTGTAAAGTGTAGAATCAGCAAGACTTACATAGTTAAGTGAAAGATCATCAGCTGAAACAAGTCCAAGATTCTGGATCTGTCCTGCATAGTTGTCCCACTCACCGTTCTGGATAGCAGAAAGAAGTGTGTTAACTGTAGCTGTAAGACCCTTACAAGCTGATGTAATTGTCATGCCTTCGCCATAAGAACCATCGATAGTACCCTGCTGGTCAACGTCAACACCGATAACCTTGCCGCCAACCTTCTGAGCTGCTTCTGCTGCAGATGTGTAGATACCGCCGCCGCATGCAAATACAACTTCTGTTCCACCCTGATACCATGTATCCATAACTGCTGTGATATCAGAATCGCCGTAGAACTGTCCGCCGTAAGCGTAGTTAACTGTTACTTCAATGCCAAGCTCAGCTGCAGCTGCGTCAGCACCCTGTACGAAACCAAGACCATAACGGATAACTGCAGGAACTGCCATACCACCAAGGAATCCAAGGTTAGTATAACCAAGCTTTACTGCTGCATAACCAGCCATGTATCCAGGAAGCTCTTCCTGATAGATAGCTGAGAATACGTTAGGCTGAGAATACTCTTCGCCGCCATTAGCTGTATCGAAGTCATACTGTGATACGTCAAGTGCTACAAACTTAACATCAGGGTTGTCTTCTGCTGTCTCTACAACTGCTTCTGCGAATGCATAACCTGGCATAACGATAACGTTATATCCCTCGTCGATAGCCTGCTCGATAGATGAAACACGGTCATCTGTTGAGTTATCTGCAGGTTTGAAGTATGAGAACTCTACTCCGTTCTCGTCACAGTAAGCTTTGCAAGCTTCGTATGTTGTCTGGTTGAATGACATATCAGTGATATCACCGTAGTCAGTAACCATAGCAACTTTCATATCTGTAACTTCTTCAGAAGAACCTGTCTCTTCAGAACCAGTTTCTTCAGAACCTGTCTCCTCAGAACCTGTTTCTTCTGTTGTCTCTTCCTTATCTGTTACATCAGCATCATTGTCAGCTGAACCGCCGCAAGCTACAAGTGACATAGTCATTGCAGTTGCCATTGCAACAGAAAGAATCTTTTGCATCTTTCTCATAATAATGTCTCCTTCCTTAATGCGAGTCTGTGACTCTATAAATTGTTTAAAAACAACTCAAAAATATTATACAATAAATTAATATTATTTTCATTATTATTATCAAAAATAAAACTTCCTGTACCCTCTTTAGAAAAATCAGGTACAGGAAGTTTTGAAATTCTAATACTTATCAGCTGTTCTCATTGACGTAGATATTGATCCTGCTCTGAATGATCGCAGCAACATCATCAACTGACTTTTGGCCATTAAAATATGCAGCAGCTTCTTCTGAGATGATATTGAATATCTCTTCGTCATATACAACATGTTCAGTTACTCCCTCTATGAAGCCTACAATATAATCTCTTTCTGCCTGAGTCAAAGGAGTAAGTTCTACTTCTGTTCCACCCACATTCATAGTAGGAGTATATGTCTCTTCCACTCCTTCTTCATTAATCCAAGTTTCAGGTTTCATAGCATCGTCAGCCATTTTTTCAAATGTGCTTCTCTTTACAGGGAAATATCCATAGTCGACATATTTCTGCTGATACTCATCATTAAAGAAACTCTTAAGGAATTCCCAGCAGCCTTCCTTCTTATCAGTAGAAGCGCTTATACATATCTCATTGGTAGGGATGATGGCACTTCCTGATGATCCCTCTACTGAGTCATTTGTAGGGAAGCCAATCATAGTAACATCTTCGCCAAATGTTCCTCTAAGAACATCCTTATAGGAATCGAAATCGCCCAAATACTCAAGTTCTGCAAGGGCTTTGCCTTTTCTCCAATAGTCCGAAGTATCTTCATAGTTGGAGTAGTCATAATCTTCAGGGAACTCCTTCATAAATGCAAGGAATTCTTTGAACTCATCCGAATCAAAGTAACACTCGTGCTTGTCCCAATTGATATATGACGAAGCATTAAGATATACAGCCATGCTCATGATATTATTTCTGGTATATCCAAGTCCGAACATATCCTTATATTCTATGCCTTTAGAATCAGCTATCTGCTTCATCTCTTTCATAGTCCATGATGTCTTGCCTCCTACAGCAGATGTCGCAACTGCTATAGTATAAACCGAGAACGCAGGCACAAGTGAATAGAGCTTGCCATCTCTTCTAAAAGAATCAAAAACATTCTGAAGATAATCATCCGAGACGAATTCGCTGTCTGCCTCAATCAACGGATCCAGATCCATAAATATATCCTTGGCTGCATAAGCCTCCATAGGAAGCTCCGTGGACGCAAGCACGATATCCGGAACATTACCGGCAACTATATCTGTATTAAGTTTGGTAACACCGGCACCATAGTCATTATCCGTGTCATATAGAGAATAGTCAGTGACAGATATACGATATTTAGGATTGGACTTGTTAAAATCCACAATAGCATTTCTTACTGTCGAATCCATCCAGTAACATGCAAGAGTGATTATCTCCTGAGACTTGGCTTCTTCGGCAGGCACTTTCACAACTTTAGTAAGCTTATATGTATAATCTTCCTCATCCATAAGAAGAAGGAGAAACTCTGTATCTGAAAGCTGAACAGCACCTTCTACCATGTCAGAGTTTATATCTGAATCAATATAAGAGCAGCAATATGTTACATCGCTATCTCCATAGTTGTAGGTATAAATTCCGTCTCTTGCAAGAAGAAGAAGGTCCGAATTAGTACCCTGAAGGCAGTAAGAATAATTGCTAAAACTTCCGGGGAATTCAATATCTTTGCCGACCTTACCATCATCCAGGCTGAATTCCTGAAGTTTGTATCCGTCATCATCCCAAGTATATATAAGTACATTGTTGTCCTTTGGAACAAGCTGCTGCAGGTATTCAACGCCTGTATCATAATCCTTTATGAGTTTGCCATCTTCCTCGGAAAACAGGCCAATCTTACTTCCTCCATATGTAAGAACGCCCCTGCCTTCAATTATATAGATGCCATCCCCTGTTATATCTGTATCAGTAATTTGGCTCTGCCACAGCTGTTCTCCTTCCGGAGAATATTTTTCCAGATAATAGTCATCGTAATTATCTTCATCTTCCCCGTAGTTGTACACATTTTTGACCATATAGAAATTGCCATCGCCATCACAGATTGCCTGATTGAAATAGATGGTTTCATTCTCGCTTGAAGCCTTGGCAGAAACAGAAAACTGCTTCACGTCAGTTCCATCTTCCTTAAAGCTTAAAAACTTAAATTCTCCATTTTCATCATCACTGCCATATGACTGACCATATACATAAACTCGATCTTTGTAGGCGCCAATTCTATTTAATTCACTCACATCTGCTTCTTCAGAAAGTGTAAACTTATCTTCTCTGTAGATATGGTCATAATCTGCAACATTGTCAGTTGATCCCTTCTGGGCTCCTTTTTTGCCGCATCCGGTAAATACAGTTGCTGTCAGTGTAAGGCATAAAGCCAGACTAACTAGTTTTCTTGATTTTACCATTGCCTTTTCTCCTTTTCTTGTGTGACTGAAAATCATATATTGTGTCATTAACTTTCTTAACAATATCCCTGGTCTTCCAGGTTCTGTTGTTGTACCAGCTTACCACTATCCATACTAATAGTAGGAAAGCTATAACATATAGTATAAGCTCAGCCATTACTACCATAGCCAGAATATCTTCCCAGCCTCTTGCAATATTCTCCCAATATGGATATGAGAATTCTGTCAGCTGCATCGATCTTGCCGGGAAGGCTTTAAAGATACTGATCAAAGATCCCAATGAAAATCTCATTCTGGAATCCATTACAATAATGTCATCATTATCTTTAAATCCAAGTTTATCTTTGACAAGGTTTGTTGCATAGTTATCAACTGAGTCAGGCATTATCAGTTCATAGCATGCTATACCTGCTACTCCGCTTAGATTAGTAGATATTATACTGATGCTGTCAGCTTCTGCTCTCTCACCATAGGAAAGAGGCTGTATAACATCAGGTACTGACCCTGACGATCCTGAATAATTTCCTCCGGAATAAGAAGATCCTTGCGCTGTAGCTGGTCCTGTTTCTGTGGCAGACGCAGGAGATGTATCTGTTCCTGTTTCACTGCCTGCTTCGCCGGATGAGCTTTCAGAAGATGTACCACCTGCGTCGTTATTATCTGATGAAGTAGTTGTACCATTTGAACTTCCTGATCCGGTGCCTGCAGACTGACCAGATCCACCTGAAGCTGTAGCACTGCCGGATGCTCCGGAAGAAGTATCAGGTGTACTACCTCCTGTATCACCGGAAGATTTAGAACCTGATGATGTCGATCCGCCAGAGCCTTCTTCTGATCCTGAATACGTATACATGCCTTCTTCGTTTGGGTCTATGCTCTGAATCTGACCACCATCAAAGCTACTTGAATCCACAGTTCCATATATCACAAGTGTCTGAAATGATACATATACTATAGGCTTATCAAGTCCTGCCGCCTTGGCAATCTTGCCACTTTGTCTTCTGACAACGCCGCATATATAGTGTGGGATACCGCCTATATCTACAACCTGTCCGATGATATCACTTGATCCAAAAAGGTTCCAGGCAGTATCTTCATCAATAACTATCTGATCCTTCATATCGGCTTCGGGATCAAAGTAAGAGCCTTTTATAAGAGTTGTAGGATGTATATAGAAGAACTTGCCGCCCACTCCAACTGCTTTTACGTCAACACTCTTACTTTCACGTGATATGGTCACTCGCCCCGGCGCACTGTAACAATATACAAGCTCATCGCCTTCCTCTTTGAGGGCAGCTTCCTGCAAAGCTTTAAGTATCTTATAATTGTATTCCCTGATAGAATCAGGTGTCACACTAAGCGAATGGTTGAAGTAAATACTTATCTGTCCATAGCTTCCGTCATCAATCCAGTTCCTCCATCCGTTCTGGTCAGGCAGAGATGAAACAGCATAATCTTTATATGCTCCAAGGAGCAAGGCTGCAACCAGTATTAAGACAAGAGCTATGAGACGCTTTCCATACGGGCTTAGTGCTCTTTTGACTTTTCGTAATAGTTTTTTGATCATAATAAACCCGTCTTATGAATTAGTATCCTGAAGTCTTACCTGATCTCCTGAAGAAATAGGCGCTGTTGATGTTGTAATAACATATGAATACGGATCGATATTACCTGTAATGGCAGAGTTGGCATCATCTGATGCTACAACTGTCACATCAGCTCTTCTTGCAATATAACGGTTACCAAAAGGTGTGCTTCTGGAATCAAGTATCAGGACGAACTTACCATTATTATCTTCTCTTATGGCACTGTTAGGTACTACAAGGTCATAGGTTACAGCGTTCTCTCCAAGTACAAGGCTAAGGCTCTGTCCTGCAGAAAGATCTGTTCCGGACACTTCAAAGTTAAGAACTTTATGACCGTTAGGGTCACTTGAGTCATTGGTTATGGATGTAAGTACTGCAGAAAGGTCTGAATATGCCCATGCATTCTGAGCTGACGCAGCCTGCCCTACTTTGACTTTCTTGGCCTGCTCTGTTGTAACAGAAAAACTCATAGTCAGAACCTGGCCTTCAAGCTGTATGGTAGCCATAGTCTCGTTGGCTTTAGTATTCTCGCCTGCCTTATAAGCTACATTAGTGATAGTACCTGCAACAGGGGCATTAACTGTAGCTCCTATAGCTGTCTCTTCAAGCTTATCAACCTTGGCCTTAGCCTGTTCATAATCAGTTCTCTTCTGAACAAGTGCTATCTCAGCTGTTATCTTGGCAAGAACTTCTTTTCTTGCAGTTTCTGCTTTAGTGAGAGCTGCAGCTGTCTGGTTCTTGTTCTCCTTTGCTGACTCTATAAGTCCGTCATAATAGGAAGCATTTCTTGTCTCAAGATTGCCAAAATCAGCAAGTTTAGCCTTTTCCCTTTCAGCTACGCCTTTTTTACTCTCAGCTACGTATTTATTATCTATCGCCTCGCGATATGAGTTGTACTCAGTGATAAAATCCTCAGAGCTGTCTTCATAGACTTGAGCATCTGTACCATATGAAGCTTCAAACTTATTGATTATCTCATCATACTTCTCAATCTCTGCAGTAAGATTGGTGATCGTCTCTTCAAGGAGCTTTTGCTGATATACAATGTCCGCATCAGACATTGTAGTAGTTCCTGATGTAGCCTTGTCCCTGTCTTCATCTGCAGTTACATACAGGGATGCTATTTTCTTATAATATTCATACTCATCAATTTGAGCCTGAACATCTGTATCTGTCTGAAGTGCTGCTGAGTAGTTCTCATTGGCCTCAGCAAGTTCTTTTAAAAATGAGTCAAAAGAAAGTGCAGATCCATTCTTAATAGCCAGTATGTCATCAGCAGGGATGTCTGCTGAAAAGAGTGCCAGATCATATGCATCCTTAGCATCCTCTGCTGCTGTCTTTGCAGCTTCAAGCTCCTCTGACTCTGCATCTTCCAGAGTAAAAAGCACCTGATCCTTCTCTACGGTCTGACCTACCTTAACTTCTACAGAAGCAATCTTACGAGTCTGTGTGATCACAACGTCATAAGTACTACCTGCAGTAAGAGTTCCTGTACCTCTGATAGATGGTGCTATCTCGCTGCTGGCAACATAAGATGTAGCCACCTGAGGAAGCGTGACATTCATAATAGTATTGGAAAAAAGAGTAAGCACAAGAAGGATTGCAAGGAAAGCAATTGCTATATTTTTAATAGCATCCTTCCTCTTCTGGGCCTTGTATTCCTGAGGTGTCATACCCTTTGGAATCCTTGCATCCCTTTTTAGCTTCTTAGCATTCATTCGCCTTGTTTCTTCTTCAAAGGCTTTCTCAAGATCATCAACATCTTCATCGTCTTCTTCATCCGATCTTTCATCTGATCCGTTATCAGAATACTCATCTTCTGATGTAGTATCCTGCTCATTATCTATATCTCTTTCGTATTTTTCTTTTTCACTAATACTATTGTCATTATCTGTTTTTGACCCGTCTGATATTATTCCTGTTATCTCTTCATTATCCGGTTCATTGCCGATACCGGCAGATCGATTTTTGTCAAATTTCTTGTCCTTGCTCATACATCCTCCCGTTTATAAATAATGCCTTATTCTCAAAAGCTAAATATAATTCTTTTGTATTAGTTTCTTTTATCAGCCCTTTACACCGCCCTGATAAGTGATACCCTCTATCAGGTACTCTTCGCCGTACAAAAATACCAGCATCGGCAAAACCATATATATAACCGCTATCGCAAAAGCAAGTGATATCTCGCCAGAATTGATCTTGGACAAGAACACTGAAAGCGGGTGCAGATAATCATCTGAAAGCAAAATAATAGGCTGCTCAACCATATTCCAATAGTCAATAAATATTAGAATAGCTATAGATACTATTCCACCCTTGCAAAGTGGCATCGCCACATCTGTAAAGATGCTCCATTCATTGGCGCCGTCTATCCTGGCTGCTTCCAAGACAGATACCGGAATCCTTCGCATGAACTTGGTCAGCATATATACTGCAAAAGGCGAGAATATGCCCGGAAGCCATATAGACCATCTTGTATCCAGAATACCCAGATAGTCAGATACAAGGTAGTTAGGAACCAGCGTTACCTGATACGGCATCATCATAACGATAACGTAGAAAAAGAAGATAACGCCCTTGACCTTGCCGGTATATCTGGCAAATCCATATGAAGCCAGCGATGATACTGCAAGCTGGAACACAACGATAGGTACAACATATATAACCGAATTCCAGAACTTAAACAGATAGGCAGGGCTCTTAAACAAAGCCACATAATACTGAGACAAAGTTATGATATCCGGAATGAACTTAAGATTGACCGTCTTGGACACAAATACCTTGCCGCCCGTCTGCGTTGTTGCAAATATCGCACCATAGTTAGAACTTATCTCACTTGATGCCATGAAGGAATTGGTTATTGTAAGTACTATAGGAAGAAGGAATAATACTGCAAAAAATCCGCATATGATAGTCCCTATAGCAATCTTTATGATATCGATCCTCTTTTTTCTCTGATGATCCCTTATGAACTTCCTGTATAGAGCAAGCTCTTTTTTGATCTGATCTTTGGTGTAGGTTTTTTTCTCTTTGACAGGTTTTGGAGGCTTGGCGCCTTCAATGTCCATCCACTTGTTCTGGGGAGCTCTCTCTACGATACATTCTCTATATTCACTTGTAAGATCCTTGTGCCTTATCATGAGTTCTCCACATCCTTGCCAAAACGCTCTTCTATAGTAAACAAAGCTGCTACCAGTATTACCATTATCACCGACATCAGGATAGCTGCAGCAGACAGATCCTGATAGTCAAGATTTCGGAATTTATTATTCATATAATGCTGAAGTATGTACAACGAGTCATAGGGATAATCTCCCGTCATAAGGTATATCTCTCTGAATACCTTAAAAGAATTGATAAGCGACATCAGCGCCACAAATACAATAGTTGATGACAGATATCTAAGCTTGACATACCAAAAGGTCTGCCATGCATTGGCATTCTCAAGTCTTGCAACTTCAAGCTGATCTTCCGGAACACTTGAAAGAGCTGCCATAAACAATATCATGTTATATCCAAGATTCTTCCATAGGAAAAGAGCTATGATAACAATATGTGCCTGGTCTGATTTGAGCCAGTCAATCTTGTCTGCTCCGAATATACCAAGCACCTGATTCACAAGACCATTGTAATGGAACAGAACTTGCCATATAAGTACGATTGATGCTATAGGAACCATCATAGGCGATAGGAACATGCTCCTGAATGCACTTCTGCCAGGTATCTTGTTCTCAAGTACAATTGCAAGAAGGAGCGATAAAACAACGGCCAAAGGAACCGCTATAGCAGAAAACTCTATCGTATGAAGCGCAGCCTTCTGGAAAGCGGAGTTGTTCATAACTCTGGTAAAATTCAAGGTCCCTACAAAGTTACACTTGGTGGGATTATCAACCAGAGAATAAAAAACTACGACTGCAAAAGGTGCACCAAAGAAAAGTACTACGCCAATAAGACTTGGTACTATAAACAAGAATGAAATAGCCATATCTTTAAGTCTTACAGGTAGATATTTAGGTTGTGATGGTGATTTTGTATGATTTTTAGAATTGATCTTTGCTGTTTTCTGACGTGCATTTGCAGACAAAAGATCATTCAGCTTACCGATAGCTTTCAACTCGTCCCCTCTGCGATCGCAGCCAGTAACGCCGCAACCCCTTATGCCTTATAATAATAAGCCCATGTATACAAGCTTAAATACACTATACATAACCTCACTGAAAATTCGCTTAAAGAAATATAGATCTAGAAAAAAACAATTATTATTGTAGGTTTTCGCCCATTCAAAACATATGCCTTCCCTTGTAGCTGAACCTGCATGGGCAGTTTATAAAGTATTATCGAGTCTTGAAGGAGTCATAAGATTCAGGGCATGATATCTGGATATTTATATTCCGGGGTCCGAAACTCACTTCGTTCAAACATGCGGCCCCCTAGCAGAATATAAATATCCATCTATCAAGCTCCTGAATCTAATAACTCCTTCAAAAGACTCGATAATACTTTATAAACTGCCCACGCAGGCTCAACTACAAGGGAAGGCATATGTTTTGGATGTTTAAAATTTCAATATCAATTATATATTAAATCCGGCAACATTTCTATAAGGTATAAAGGATATGAGGTAGATAAATGTATATTATTAGTATACATTTTTGAATCAAAGATTCAAAAATGCAGTAAATAGGCCAATTGAGAATGCCTTCGGCATTGGGCCTATTTACCAACCGATTCATTGAATCACGAAACACGCAGTAAATGCGTGTTTCTGTAATTTACGTTCAAGAAAACATACATTTTCACTCACCGAGCATTTTCTTTCCTTTGAGGTAGTGCTTATACAAGAGACATATACTTGGCAAGTACGAAATCACAGTCTGAATACTACAAAGCCCACTTGTACGATGCAGCATTCTTGAAGGCTTCGCTGTGGTAGGAAGTATATAAATCATTGAAGTCTTCAAGGATACTGCATCTTTCCAAGCAGGCGCCGAGTTCAATACTTCTCTACCATTCTGGTGCTTTCGCGGAGCATTACTTCGTAGGTTTTTAGCATGCGGTTGTGGACTTCTTCGGAATTTATTTTCTGCAGGAGGGTTCTGGCTGCTACTGCTCCAAGGTTTCTGTCGTTAAAGTCAAGAGATGTTATCGCAGGTACTGAGCCGCTTAGAAGTGTTGAGTTATAGAACGATGCAAGGCGGAGATCTTCTGCAATTCTTATGTGCTCATTTTTGCATATATCGATAACCCTAAGAGCATAAGTGTCATCCATACAGATAAGACAGTCTATCTCAACTGTAAGTAGGTATGATAATATGTCAGAGATTCTTTTGTCAGTATTAACATCAAGGAATATGATCGAGGTATCAAGCGTAACCTTGGCATCATGAAAAGCTTTGACAAAGCCTCCATATCTTGTCTTGGTTATGATATGATTGCTGGATCCTCCGATGAGAGCAATTCTCTTATGTCCTTGATGTATAAGTGCACTTGTAAGTTCTCTGCAGGCTTCAAAATGATCATTGTCTATCTGGGTCACTTCATCATCATCGCTGGAGCCTATGCATACAAAAGGTATACCTGAACTTTTTAAAAAGCGGGATGGCATGTCATTAACAAGAGTCCTTGTAAGGATGACTCCGTCTATTTTGCCTTCATCCACTATTCTTCTAAGATTCTCTATATGATCATTAACAATGAGAGATATCATGACATCATATCCCTCATCAGACATGACTTCTATAATGCCTTTAAGAACATTCTGAAAATACGGCATCTCTATAAGTTCATAATCACCAGACCAGGTCACAGCTATATTATGTGTCTTTTGGCTTTTAAAAGTTTTGCTGTCAGTACCGTATGGTTTGTAATTGTACTTCTCCACATACTCATGTACTCTGTCAATTGTCTCTTTGCTGATGCGTCCCTTACCTGATATAGCTCTTGATACGGTAGTCTTGGATACTCCAAGTGCATCTGCGATATCAGCAATCGTAAGTTTATTTCTGCCCATGTAAACCTCCCTTGATATAGTCCGGCGATGATGTATACTCGAAAGTTTTACATGGGGCACTTGAGCCTTGGGCAGGCAGAATATGAATCTTTGCCACGCTGTTAATCGTTTTTATAATTCATGGCATGATATCTGGGGCTTTCTATTCTAGGGTCCAAACTCGCTTCGCGATAGCCTCGTGGACCCTGAGCAGAATAAAAACCCCCATCTATCACGCTCATGAATTATACAAAACGATTAAAAGCGTGACAAAGATTCATATTCTGCCTGCCCAAGGCTCAAATCCCCCGTAAAACTTTCGAGTATACATCACCGCCTTAGCCGTTTTTCAGTCGTTAACCAAAATATATAAGCGCAACAATTCAGCGCAATCCTTATAATATAACTATAGCGTAATGAAACAGCATATCACAAGGCTTATTAATGCCAAAAGTAAGCCGATCTGATAGATAAAAGTTCACAAAACGAAGTCAAAAATGCGCACCAATTGCGCAAAAAACGTTTCTATAATTACTAACCTGCAGACTCCGCACTTGCCAAATATATGCCGCGCATTATGGCTGCAGGAAAGTGGACAGTTAATAAAGTCTTTTTGCATTATTTTGAACGTGTTATTAAATTCAAGAGCGTGATAGATGCAGCTTTATATTCTTCTTGGGGTCCACATGTCTGAGCGCAGCGAGTTTGGACCCCTGAATATAAAGCTGCAGATATCATGCCTTGAATTAATAACACGTTCAATAATGCGAAAAGACTTTATTAACTGTCCACTTTCCTGCAGCCATAAGGCGCGGCGTATATTTGGCAAGTACACAGTTTTCACATTTTCAAAAAATGCTTGCATCGTTTTTCTCAATATGTTATATTTCTTTTCGTGCTAATCAGCACTTTTTTGTGAAAGTCATTTCACAGATGGTAATGTGGCTCTTGCCTATTCAAAGTTACCATTTAATTCCTGTTTTAGATTATGGAAGAAAGTTTTGAAAGGAGTCATTTTAAAGTTATGTTCAGTACAATTAAAGCTGGAGCCATTAATGGCATTCACAGCTATCTTATGCAGGTCGAAGTCGACGTATCAAACGGACTTCCGGCTTTCAATATGGTCGGTCTTCCAAGTACTGAAGTTCGTGAAGCGCAGGAACGAGTTAAAGTAGCGCTCAAAAATTCGGGGATCAAGATACCTGCGTCACGTATCACTATCAACTTCTCTCCTGCCGATGTCAGAAAAGAAGGCGTAAGCGTAGATCTTCCTGTAGCCATAGGAATCCTATGTTCACTTGGTGAGATAGATGAAAGCAAGCTAAAAGATACGCTTATCATAGGTCAGCTGGGTCTTGACGGAGAAGTAAAAGGAATCAAAGGCGTATTACCGATTGTCAAAACAGCTATAGACAATGGCTGCAAGGCCTGCATTCTGCCAAAAGACAATGAAAAAGAAGGCGCCGTCCTTGGAAGCAGCATCAAGGTCATCGGAGTATCATCTCTTTCAGAATGCATCACATATCTAAGTTCCAAGGATAGTGAGAAGGATCTCCTGATCCCGCCAACTGTTGTAAACGTTGATGAACTCTTCCAAAAAGAGTCTGATAGATCCGATATCGACTTTGCTGATATCAACGGACAATCAGCACTAAAAAGAGCTATGGAAGTCGCAGCCGCAGGTTTTCACCATATTCTGATGGTAGGGCCTCCGGGATCGGGCAAAAGTATGATTGCAAAAAGGCTCCCAACTATTTTGCCGCCGCTATCCAAAGAAGAAAGTCTTGAAGTATCTACGATTTATTCAGTTGCAGGTCTTCTTCCTGCAGGCAAAGCCCTTATCACAGAGCGGCCTTTTCAGTCTCCGCACCATTCAATAACATCTTCTGCTCTTGCGGGAGGTGGAAGAGTCCCACAGCCGGGCGTAATATCTCTGGCGCACAGGGGAGTTCTTTTCCTTGATGAGATTGCAGAATTCTCAAGGACGACTCTCGACCTTCTAAGACAGCCCCTTGAAGACCAGGAAGTCCATATATCAAGAGCCGGTGGTAACTTCACATATCCTGCAAGCTTCATGCTGGTAGGTGCTATGAATCCCTGTCCTTGCGGCTACTATCCTGACCGGGGCAGATGCAAATGCAGCCAGAAAGATATCGCCCACTACTTATCTCACATATCAGGACCTATCCTCGACAGAATAGACATATGTATCGAAGCTCCCAAGATTGACTTTGCAGATCTGTCTACAGGAAGCAGCGCCAACGAAAAAAGCAGCATCATAAGAGAAAGGGTCATCAGAGCAAGAGATATACAAAAAGAGCGTTTTAAAGGTACTAAAGTAAGATTCAACTCCGATATGTCACCTATAGATATCGCCAGATACTGCAAACTCGGTTTTAAAGAGCAGCGCATGCTTGAGAAGCTATACAGGCAGCTCGGTCTCTCAGCCCGTTCCTATCACAGGATCATAAAGCTTGCAAGAACCATCGCAGATCTTGAAGGAAGTGACCAGATAAGGGATGTACATATTGCAGAAGCTGCCTGCTATAAGATGACAGATCAGAAGTACTGGAGCTGACGATATCTCAAAGCACAGCCCAATATTCCCATATGATCCAAAAAGACATTACGTAAGGTTCAAAAAAAATCTTTTGGCACCAGCCTTATGATACGTCATAAATATCAGATAAAACTACCAAAGGGATAATTAAAATTATGATAACTAAAATGACTGATAAAGAGCTGATGGATCACTATATGCTAAATGCCATCAACGGCCTTGGCAAAAGAAAAATCCACGCTCTCTTACAAGAATACAAAAGCGCCTCTGATATCCTCTCTATATCAGATAAGGAAGCTGACAAAATCTTCGGACCCAAGACAGCCGAAAGCTTTAAATATGCCAAGTCTCACTGGGACAAAGAAAAAGAATATAACAAAATGTTAGACTTAGGAATTCGTATAATACCCTATGATGATGAAAGCTTCCCGAATAAACTTAGAACTATTCCGGATCCACCATCCTGCATTTATGTAAAAGGAAAACTTCCTGATGATAACCTCCCATCTGTATCTATAGTTGGTGCCAGGATGTGCAGTGAGTATGGCCGATATGTTGCCAGACAGTTCGGTCTTGAACTTGCTCAGGCAGGAATTCAGATAATAAGCGGAATGGCTATGGGAGTAGATGGTATAAGCCAAAAAGCTGCCTTAAAAGCAGGCTGCCCTTCCTACGGCGTTCTCGGATGCAGTCCTGAGTTCTGCTATCCTGACACCAATCAGGATATATATGATATGCTCTGTAAAAATGGCGGAATCATCTCTGAATACATGCCTGGCACAATGCCACAAGCGCGCCTTTTTCCTCAGAGAAATCGCATAATCTCAGGTCTTTCAGACATAGTCCTGGTAATAGAAGCAAGGAAGAAATCCGGAACCCAGATAACTGTTGATATGGCTCTCGAACAAGGCAAAGAGATATTTGCAGTACCCGGACGCATAACCGACAGGCTCTCTGACGGCTGCAACGATCTTATAAGACAGGGAGCCGGCATTGCTCTTGCCCCTGAAGATATCATCTCCTGCTTCACAGGTCCAATACAGGAAAGCGGAATCTGCGAACATACAGGTTCTAGCAGGTCATCAGAATCCAATGTAAGATATCAGAGCCTATCACCTTTGGAAAAATCAGTACTTGATGCAATGGACATCTATCCGATATCAGCATCAGAGATAGCTGAAAAGCTTGAAAAAGACAATATAAAAGAGCCTGTCAGTGTAATACTGCAGACTCTTACTATGATGCAGATTAGTGGTCTTATAGAAAACCAAGGTTCTTACTATATCAAAAAAATCAAATAAATCCATATCATAGATAGATTCCAAACGCCCCACATGAAAAATTGTCAAGATCATATGAAGATGTAAATCCATTCATAAACAAGAAAGCTAATCTGTTATGAATAAGAAAGTACACCGGAACTCTTCAATCACTTATCATCTTTTCTCGTACTGATAACATTGCCGCAATACTCGCACTTAACAATTGTATTGTCAGGAAGTGATCTGGTTGCGCGGCATCCATTGCAGGTAACTGTCCTGTAACCTGCATCAGAATATTTTCTGATCCTGTCAGGAAAAGAAACACGGCCCGAAGCATCATCTATTATGATATTGCCAAAATATCCTCGGTCAGTATATCTGTGAATCCTATCCAGAGTCTCATCATAGGGTTCATGGGTACTGTCCGCAAGTCTTCTGACAGATCCTGTTTCATCCTGCTGAAGGAAGCTTACATACTTCCTAAAATGGCGGATGCTGCACAGATGATGCGATCCGGATCCAATCCCCCAAAATCCAAGTAGCACTGCCAATATCACCACAAGACTCTCAAGGATCATTCCGGAAAAGGTATACTGCCCCCATTTATATACGACATCACAGATAATATTAACAATCCCATAAATACATAACACAGAACCTGTTGCTATTTCAAACCTTCCGACTCGCTCCATCAATAGAACGCGTGCACCTGACGCGCCATGTTTTACTACCCCAATCCTACTTTCCATATATCCTCCCATGATATGTGATAGCCCCAAATGCTACTATATCACTTGCAATTCTACACATAGTGTACTAAAAACACAATTGACTTAATTGCTTGCCTACAAATATATCTACGTCTGTCTTAAAATCCTATGATGATCTCTCACAAAAATATATATATCAATTATATACTCGAAAGCATTATTAGTATATACACTAATGAAACATTTTCATCTGCATTGTATCAGGATCCTGCGCAAACTGTATCGCCATCTCCCTTGATATGCTCCTACTTTGATACAGCTGTATTATCGCCTCATCCATAGTTATCATTCCAAGCTTTCTATTGGTCTGCATGACAGTGATAAGCTGATGAGTCTTGCCCTCACGGATCATATTACGAACCGCGCTGTTAACATGCATGACTTCAAATGCCGCAACACGCCCATTTCCATCTGCAGTAGGTATAAGCTGCTGAGATATAACCGCTTCAAGTACGTTGGCAAGCTGTATCCTTACCTGTTGCTGCTGATGAGGTGTGAATACATCAATAATACGATCCACAGTTGTAGCAGCACCTATAGTATGCAGTGTTGACAGGACGAGATGTCCTGTTTCTGCTGCTGTGATCGCAGTCTGAATAGTCTCAAGATCTCTCATCTCACCAACAAGTATTACGTCAGGATCTTCTCTAAGAGCAGCTCTAAGTGCTGCCGCATACGAATCCGAATCAAGTCCTATCTCTCTTTGGTTAACAATAGATTTACTATGGTGATAAAGATATTCGATAGGATCTTCAAGAGTTATAACATGAGCCTCTCTGTTTTTGTTAATAAGATCGATTATCGAAGCCAGAGTCGTGGATTTACCTGACCCTGTAGGACCCGTAACAAGGATAAGACCTCTTTTCCTCTGGTACAGATCTATGACTGAAGGCGGTATACCCAGAGTCTCTGCAGGCGGAACCTCTGTTGCAACAAGTCTTAGCGCCAGTGCAACAGATCCTCTTTGCTTGAATACGTTAACACGGAATCGTCCGATACCGGCTATAGAGAAAGACATATCATGCTGTCCATGCTCTTCAAGCGACTCCTTCTGCCTGTCATTCATTATAGAATCGGCAATCGCCTGAGTATCCGGAGGCAACATCCTACCATAGCTATCAAGCGAAATAAGTTGCCCATTAACACGCATCTTGGGCGGAATACCAACAGTGATATGAACGTCAGATGCGTTAGCCTCTTTGGCTGTCATAAGAATCTCACGAATATCTGCCATAAAACTTACCTCGCTTTGGGATTCATTTCTATGTTAAGGGATTACAGGATGTAATCTGTACATGTCTAGAAATGCATGGATGCATTTCTATGTACTATGTTCGAAAAAATGTAATTATATTTTACTACATTTGGTGATATTAGTGCAATTTTATATATAATAATTGAACAAATACCGTTTGGACAGTGTCGTATACATAATGACATCACAGAGCAAGTTTATTAATTAGTAACTAAAACTACTACTTCCCACTTAGACGGGCCGGCATCCCCAAAGTCTTTACTGGGGCAGGCAGTATATATATCATTGCCATGCTTTTAATAGTTTTATTAAATTCATGAGCGTGATAGATGGAGATTTTCATTCTGCCCGGGGTCCACGAGGCTATCGCGAAGCGAGTTTGGACCCCAGAATGGAAAGCTTCAGCTATCATGCCATGAATTATAAAACTATTAACAGCTTGGCAATGATATATATACTGCCTGCCCCAGTAAAGACTTTGGGGATGCCGGCCCGTCCAAGCGAGAAGTTTTAGTTAGTAATATTCACTCCCCAAGTCGTATCTTCGAAAGATCGCCTTGTTTTATCACATCACGATCTATATACTTCTCCTGACCAGAGTATCCGTCCATTACAGCCCTGTCTGTATACTGCCAGATCACAAAATCCTGTAATGGATAAAAATATACATTTCGTATCCACATAGGCGCATCAAGATCAGCGCCATTTAGATATTTGATGTAGAAGCTCTGAGTTGTGTAGATGACAGGCTTTTGCCCGAACTCTTCTTCCATCAGCGATATCATCTTGGTAAGAGTGTCAAGAACCTTGGTTTTATCCGGAGGATTGTCTCTCATATCCCCGTACCACTCAATATCAATTGCAGGAACAAGATCCATCTCGAAAGAGCCAACTGCTGCCATAAAATTCTCCATCTGAGTTTCAGGTGCGCTCTCAAGACTTAGAAAATGATAAAAGCCATATATGATCCCTGATTCCCTGACGCCCTGATAATTAGCATCAAGACGTGTATCTACATGGCCGCTTCCTTCAGTAGCTTTAATATAGGCAAAAGAGATCCCCTGATCTTTCAGAACTTCCCAGTCTATATCTCCCTGAAAGTGCGATACATCAACGCCCTGAAGCTCATAGTAAGATGCTATAAATGTTGCCACTTTCTGACTCCATAAAAGCTTACCAAAACCTGCTATTAAAATTGCCATGGCAACAAGCACCGCTATAATCTTTATAATTCTTTTCATAAATACTCCCGCATATAAACAAGTCCTAAACATTCTTGAACAAAAAAGTTCAGGAATTCATGCCACATAAAACAAATCTGATTATAAAGTTCACTACTTTCATTATGTGCTATTTTGCTCATACCCTGCGGGGCATATCATAAGCCTCTAATAAAATCGCTAAGCTCCCTAGCTGCAACTTCATGAGAAGCTGCTGATGGATGCCAGTCAGCTCCGTAGCCATATTTCTCAAAATCCTGTGGTGTCAGTCGCACTGAATAGACTTTGTCAAATCCGCTCTTTTCCTTAAATGCAGCTACAGCTTCTACTTCGGTATCATAGAGCCTGTCTCCCATAAGGCCGAAAGCTGCAACTATCTTGGATTCAGGATTAAGGCTGTGGACCTTTTCAAGAAACTCAACATAAGCCTTGTAAAAAGCCTGTCTCTTATCTTCATCATCCTGAATATAGCTGTCATCATTGGTTCCAAGGTTGATAACGATGATATCAGGCTTTCTCTCAGCCTCAAAATCCCACTTCCTATCCTCCATCTTAAGTCCTCTGAAGGTATTGTATGAATAAGCAAATATATCGTAATAGGGCTGGATCAGCTCTTCAAGTTTTGGCACATTAGGATCAGGTGTATATCCAGAGATAAGGCCATGTCCACTGTATGAAACCATACTGTAATCAGCGCCGAGCTTATCTGCAGTCTTATAAGAAAAGGCCTTATAAACATTCTCTGTCCCTGTTGAAAATGTATGACGCTCATCCGGAACATCTATACCATATCCGCAGGTGATAGAATCTCCAATAAATTCAATATAAGTATCCTTTAAAGGAGTCGGCTCAGCCGGTCCATAAGCAAGTATCTCTATCTCTCCCAGTCCTACTGTAGACATTCTAGGCTCTGAAAGCTTTAAGATTCTTACCACATGCTCTGCTGCCGGGATACTTTCATCAAGGCCGCATACTTCAAATATTTCTTTTGGCTTTTTAATCACAGTATCAAGCTGAGTGATGCCATCTACGATAACTGCAACTCTTGCCTGATCGCGCCAAGGCTGCGGAACACCTTCATCTGCAATAGTTGTGGAATCGCCAAGAAAAGTCACTGTAAGTTTTGTTCCGGTATATTTGAATTCCACTCCTGATCCTGAAAGACTTAAAACCCTGCAGTCATCAAACATGATAGTCCTTCCAAGGGGCTTTACATATTCATTTGTTGGTAAAAAACTGTATTCCTTTAGTTCCATGATAATCCTCGCTTATATTTATTTAACTTAAACCTCGCACTTGCCAAACATACGCCACCCTCTAAGGCAACACCGATACGGATCGTTTATAATACATTTTCGTATCTTTTGAAGGTGTTATAAAATTCAGGAGCGTGATATCTGAATTATAACATCTTCAAGATACGAAAATGTATTATAAACGATTCATATCGGTGTTGCCTTAGAGAGTGGCGTATTTTTGGCAAGTGCGAAGATTGAATTATTTAAATTCAATCTTAAGCTCATAATCCCCATCAACTGCCTGGACTACAGGATAATAGATATCGTACACTGCATCCAGAGCCAGATCATCTGCCTGCTGCCCATTAACAACAGTATCGAACTTCTCCACAAGCCTTCTTCTAAGCTCCGACTCAATATCTATATAGTCCTCTACAGTCAGCTTAATGTCTCCTATGGTGAAAAATCCGCTGGTCTGATTACCAATCTCCACCTCATCCGGATTTATATCAATAGCATCAAGCTGCGGATGTGGAATCTTGATAGTAAGTATCTTATTCTCTTGATCATCAATTATATCGCCCTGCGCTATTTGATCCAGCTCCACTACAAAACTCCCTTTCCCTGTATACTTGACTGTAAGAGTTTTTGTCGTCTGATCCCAGTCAATTCCCCAGAGTTTATCCGTGATCGTATAACTGACTTCACCGCTTTGCTCATATACAACAAGCTTTCTTGTCTCTTCAGGCTTTGATAATATCACTTCAGAAAAAGAAACTGTTACGCTGCTGTCACTAAGCTGTATAGTATCAGGATCTATATAATTAACGCCGTCGTTGTATTTCTGGTAAGCCCTACCACTGCCATTTCTAAATATTATTGCCACAATCACAGCTCCTATTATAAAAGCTGCGCTTATTAGCCAAATAACAAGCTTTTTTATATCTATCCTATTCTTCATGTTCCACGCATCTCCTTTTGTATCTCCTGCATAGAAAAGATAATTCACATTTGATTTAAGTAAGGCCCGAATCATAATAATTTTTTTGACCTTACGTCATTTATATCTGGTTGTTATTATCTTCCGGCTCGCCTTTTTCATTGCAAACTGCGCTGATCTTTTTAATAGCCTTCATATCGTCTTTGGTCAGACTATACCCTTTATCTCTAAAACTTTCGAATAAGAATAGCTGATTCATAAACCACAGCATTAGAAGGAAAGTCACAAACGGTACTACCAGATAAGCAAGCATCATGATCGCAATAGTATTGATGAACTTCTGAATGATGCCTTTATAATAATTAAACAGATCCGTCACACCTTCAATTGCCGAATCAAATACACTTGAAACAGTTTCATAAAAGCTCTTGTCCGAAGAAGAGCTTTCCGATATCTCTTCTATCTTGTCGGAGCCGTCCTGTGCCTGTGTTACAGTCTCATTGACATAGTCTAAGGAAGAACTGCACAGCCATTTGGATACACTTGTTCCAAAAGGAACTGCCAATATGATAACAATTGCAAATGCCAGAATCTTATATGCAATTGTTCTAATTATCTTCTTATGAGAAATATAATATACGATAAGTAATATAATACCTGCAGGAATTATAAACCTGAAAATAAAAGGAACTCCAACCATGATCAAAAGCTTCTCAAACAGGATCATTCCCAGTAAGATCACGAAATATGTACTCATATCTGCCAGAGTGTCCGCAAGAGGCGAAGCATAATCATCCGGCAGGAATGTTATGGCAACCGACACTCCAAGCGTAGCTCCAGTAACAGCCATTACTACCTCTTGCGAATCATCAAGTGACTCAATGGACCTGGTAAAAAGGGAGCACTTCGAAACCACAGATGATGCCACAAATATTGATAACGCCATAATAAATACTAATATTGAAACCTTAAGAACCAGATACGGACTTATCTTTTGTATTTTTTCCAGAACATGCATGATAGTACCTCCAAACAAATAGGCATAAATCTATATATCTATTATATCAAAAATAAGTCAAAGATAAGGATCAAGTGTCTTATTTATCAAGTCACTTGATTACAACCTTTGACTCATTCTATATTTGTCTGCAATCATCAATTTATCTATCTGTTATCCAGCATACTATCATTAGATTAATCCGGTTGTTACTAATTGTAGGCTTTCCAGGCATTTTGCGTCAACTACAATTTTGATTGTCATTGATACTTAATTTACAACGAATTGAATGTTATCAAGTACTCAGCATCATAAAAAGACAACAGACTTATATTTTTTCAATCTATTTCTTGGAAGCGATTAACTATGTAATCAAAAAGCTTCAGCTCAAGCTTTTGCAAACTATCTTCCACAGAAGAATAATTATATATTTCGTCATCAGAAGAGACAAGAACATAGTTCCCATCTCCTGTATTCTCTATTGCAATTAATCCAGCTGTTTTATGAGAATCTATGAGCATTATGAAAATGGATTATGAAAATGAGCAAATAAAACTATATGCAAAGAACATATTTTATGCTATTATTTCTTTTGTGCTCGTTTCTAGAGCGTTTATATTCAGCAGCCATTTAGCTGTCAAGGCGATTTCTCGCCAAATGATTTCCACTGATACTTGCGCAAGTACTTAGGAAACACAATTTATGTAAGAAAGGATTCTATTTTTATGTCACAAAATCAAATGTCCTCAGTTCCAGAAACTATACATATTACTGAGGAGCAAGCCAGAAAGGACATTCAGTCTTTAAATCTCATTAATGGCTTCCTTTTTGACAGTGTTCTTGTTGATGAAGAAGACGCTAAGATTGTAATCGGGTATATACTCAGTACTACTTACAATCGCAAAGTTGAAGTGGAATCAGTAACTTCACAAAAAGTCTTTCAGGCAACAGACACCAAATATCACAGTATACGTCTTGATGCCTATGTTAAGACCTCAGAAGACAAGTCATCACTTAATGCAACAATCTACGATATTGAAATGGAGGACAGATCTTCAGACAAAACAGACTTACCAAAAAGACTCCGTTATTATGGCGCTCTTCATGACACTAAGTTTCTGGGAGCCTCCACAAATTACGGAACATTACCTGAATATGTTTCAATCACGATATCTTCATATGATCCGTTTAGCGCCGGAGATATGTACTATGAGGCCAACACAACACTTACTACACATCCCCAAATAGCATATAAGGATGGTATCACACACATCTTCCTGTATTGCAAAGGAGTTCCCAACATCAAGGAATCTGCTCATAGCAAAAAAATGACCGAAATGCTAAAATATATATTGTCAGGAGAAAAGCCGATTTCTCCTGATCAAGGCATAGAAGATGTCGATAAAATTGTTTCCAAGGTAAAATCCCTTCCGGAGGTAACCAAGAAGTATATGAAACAGTGGGATAGAGAGCAAACGATTCAGCGCGAAGCATATAGCAATGGTGAAAAAAATGGTATACAAAACATAACCGTTCTATTTTCTTGGCTTTTTGATAATGGTCGTGGCGCTGATGTAGAAAAAGCATCCAAAGATTCTGAGTATCTTTCTGAATTATTTGAAGAATACGATAATTGTCATAAGGAGTAATTGAATATGTTCTCAAAAGAGCTACAACTCATGGATCGTAATACCGCCAAATACATGATTGATGAACTTCAGGAACAATTAGACACAGCAAATTCCACGATAAGAGAAAAAGAGGCTGCCCTTTCCGAAAAAGACGCCATTATCGCAAGGCTTCAAGCTGAATTAGAAGCCCAAAAGAGCAAGAACTGACTTGTATAATTAAAGCTCAGCCCTTAGAAATAAGAGCTGAGCTTTTGATTTGATCATTTGTTTTTGTTGCCTATTTACTTTCCACTTGGATGAGGCATGTACTGATACAGGCTCATTGCAAGTGCATTGATTGGCATGGTCTGAAGCCATACCTTGCCGGGACCTGTTACTACTGTGTTGAACAGGCCTTCACCGCCTAAGATGACATTGGCAAAACCTTTCACAGTCTCGATCTGCATACTACAGGTTGCTTCCATAGCTGCAACATATCCGCTATCTACTATTATTGACTGTCCCGGAGCAAGGACCCTTTCCTGAACTGCGCCATCGATCTCAAGGAAGGCATAACCTGTGCCTGTATATTTCTGCATCAGGAATCCTTCACCTCCGAAGAATCCGGCACCAACCTTGTGCTGAAGGAAGATGTCCATATTTACAGACTCTGTAGAAGCAAGAAATGAGGTCTTTTGAGCTATGATTGGAGCTTGTCCTATATCAAAAGCAAGGATATCTCCTGGGCTGTGCTTGGCGAGTGTGAGCTCTCCAGGCTGCTCTGCAATATAATGATTAAGCGCGATAGACTCTCCTACAAGTGCCTTTTTGAAAATACCACCAATACCACCTGTCTTGGTTTCCATTCTGATACCGCGACTCATCCATGCCATAGCACCGCTTTGGCATTTGATTGCTTCGCCGGCATTCATAGAAAGTGATAATACTGTAAATGGCTGACTCATTATCTGATACTGCATATCAATACCTCCATAGAAATAACAATCGCGACATTATCATTATATCGTTTACACAGATTATTTACCATAGCTAATACATACACTCGGACGAACAGCATCCCCAAAGGCTTTGGGAATGCTGCTTGTCCAAGTTGAAGTTTTAGCATATTGCTCAAAATGTAGTGTTTATTTGGCAAGTGCAACGGTGAGTATATAATTCGAAACACTAGTGATTGTCCAATTACAACTTGTATATGTTTTACCGTCAACTTATAATATACATACGGAGACAAAAACTATATTGCTCATCTACAAAGTGAGGTTTATTATGAAAAAGCAAATAATTATCAAATCCCTGCTACTAACCATAAGCTTAGGTGCTGTAATGACAACTTACGGATGTAGCAATACTGCCAAAGATACTACTGAAAATGCAGAAACTACAGATACCAAAACTTCACAGGCAAGCAATGCTAATGACAGTTCTAACGCCGATGTTGATTCTGAGTCTGATGTAACTGATCAAGAAGCATCAACTACCGAAGTGAGTGATGACGTTTCCGAAGATTCTACAGGTGACAAAGCCGATCCCCAGGCTATCTACCAGCAGTTTTTAGATAATGAACTTGAATTTAACGGACAGCTTTTTTCAGACAGGTACACTTATCTTAAAGAAGACTTCGAGCTGACTCCTGCCGGATATTACTATGACGTTGATGAAGACGGTGAAGATGAGCTTCTCATCTCAACCTTTTATTATGGCTTCGATATATATGATGTCAGAGATGGTGAACTCGTCCTTCTTGATTACGGAGATGGAACTGCTGATGCATGTTCAGTCTATACCGGTGAAGGCCACACCTATGTAGCCCATAGCGACTTCCTTCATGCCGGAAGACAGGTTCTAACCCTTATAAGATATGATGAGAATGGTGATGTAGTTGAACTTATCTCACTTTCTGCCTTCTATGAAGATTCTGAAAGCGATACTTATGATGAAAACGCTCAGTTCTCATATAATGATACTGCTATAACTATGGCAGAATACGAAGAATATATGAATTTGTACCAGGCAGCCCCTGTTGAAGATATGAGAGCCGCAGAAATAGATGAATCTTTATTTGAATGAGGCTGCTGAATGTTATTGCCATAGAACGCCATAGAACGCCATAGACGTATAACAGGTTCATCTGCATATACGATGACCGGATGAAATATAAGCCCTGCGCTAATTGCTATTGTCAGTATCTTTGTCAAAAACTCTTTTCATCTTCCAACCACCTCTCGTATTATTGAAACCCATATGTTTTGAAAAAATACACATAAAAAATACAGTGGAAATCCTTAGCAATTTCCACTGTATATACCAAAAGTTTAATCGTCCAGTAAAAACTCTGATAAGACAGCATTACTGACTTCAAGACCTTTTTCTGTAAGTTTTATATAGCCATCATAAGTTTTTACAAGACCTTCCTTGGTCAGCTTATCAAGCGTATTTCCATACACCGCATCAATCGGTCTTCCAAATTTGCGTTCAAAATCCGAAACAGCTACGCCCTCATCCATTCTAAGGCCAAGGAACATAGTTTCTTCCATGCAGGCTTTGATGCTTAGCTTATCATGCTCTAGCAATGGCCTTGTACTGTATTTGGATGATATTTTTATTTCAGCAGCATCGGTATTATCTGTATCAGTATTATCTGTATCATCATTATCTGTATCAGTATTATCCGTATCATCTGAGGGAGGATAACATATATCTATACCCTCCCAATATTTACAATAGGTATTAATATCATCTGTATTGGTAAAGCGCTCATCATCTACCATACCTGCAGCTCCAATGCCAAATCCCAGATAATCCGCCCTCTTCCAGTATGCCTTGTTGTGATAACATTCGTAGTCACCATCATCTCTTGCATAGTTAGACACTTCGTATCTGTGATATCCGTTTTTGGTAAGGATATCTATAGTTTCTTCGTACATCTTGCGCTCTTCTTCTTCCGTGGGAAGAGGCTTTACCAAACGCACTTTACCAATTTCTTTTCCCTCTGCTTCTTTATCATCCTCACAAGGGTTCTTTAGTACAACGCCTTCTTTAACAAGCTCATCTTCTATGTCATACCGATCTCTATCTATTACGTCCTTATACTTGTCATAAAAAGGCGTACCCTCTTCAATGATAAGGCTATAGGCTGATATATGCTCAGGTCTAAGCTCTATGATCCCTTTAAGGGTATCTGTATAAGACCTAACGCTCTGCCCGGGGAGAGCGCTCATAAGGTCAACGTTTATATTATCAAAACCTGCTTCTCTGGCAGCACTAAAGGTCTCATAGAAGGTCTTTGCATCATGTATCCTTCCAAGTTCCTTTAGTTCGTCATCATTTAGAGACTGGCAACCAATGCTGAGCCTGTTTATCCCGGCTTTTTTATATACAGAAAGGCTTTCAGGCGTGGCAGTACCTGGATTCATCTCCATAGTGATCTCTGCGTCTGCAGCCACGTCATAGTTTCTTCTGACAGCATCAAGGATCTTTACTATCCATTTAGGATCTACCGATGACGGTGTGCCTCCTCCAAGGAATATGCTTTTTACATACGCTGCATATCCCTTATCTTGCAGCCATGCTGCTCCTCTTTCTATCTCCTTTATAAGAGCTTCCAGATATCTTGTCTGAACATCTATAGCCGCAGGAAAAGACAGAAAATCGCAATAATTGCACTTCCTGACGCAAAAAGGTATATGTATATAAATTGAAATATTTTTATTATTATCAGTATTTAGATCATGCTTTATATTATCATCCATATCTAACCTCATGCCATGAGCAAAGCGAGCGGCTAATGGTTCAAATTGATGTGGCTCGCACCATCAATTTGGATTTGAAAATGAAACATTTTCAACTTAACCTCATGCCGTGAGCAAAGCAAGCAGCTAATGGTTCATAGTCAAAAGGATCAAAAGATCATAAATCCCATGACCCTTTGATCCTACTTTATCATTTTGACTCGTCAAGTTTAAGAACATTAAGAAATGCATTCTGAGGTATCTCTACGCTACCAACCTGACGCATCTTCTTTTTACCTTCCTTCTGTTTCTCAAGGAGTTTACGCTTACGGGAGATATCACCACCATAACACTTGGCAAGTACGTCTTTACGCATAGCCTTGACGGTCTCTCTTGCGATAACTTTGCCGCCAACTGCAGCCTGGATCGGAATCTCGAACAGGTGCCTCGGGATCTCTTCTTTTAGCTTCTCGCACATCTTACGGCCTCTTTCATAAGCTCCGTCCTTGTGTACGATAAAACTTAAAGCATCAACATTTTCTTTGTTTATAAGAATATCAAGCTTAACAAGTGTTGATGGCTCATATCCTTTGATCTCATAGTCAAAAGATGCATAGCCTCGTGATCTTGACTTAAGTGCATCAAAGAAGTCGTAGATGATCTCGTTAAGTGGCAGCTCATATTTAAGGATCGCTCTTGTCTGCTCTACATAATCTGTTGAAAGGTACTTACCTCTTCTCTCCTGACACAGCTGCATGATAGATCCGATATACTCGGTTGTCACCATGATCTCGCCGTTTACAATGGGTTCCTCGATATGATCTATCTCAGAAGGATCAGGGAGGTTTGAAGGATTGGTCAGGTCAAAAGATGTACCGTCTGTCTTATATATCTTGTAAACAACGCTGGGGGCTGTTGTTACAAGGTCAAGGTCATATTCTCTTTCAAGTCTCTCCTGAATAACCTCAAGATGAAGAAGTCCAAGGAATCCGCATCTAAAACCAAATCCAAGAGCCTGTGATGTCTCCGGTTCATAGAACAAAGATGCATCGTTGAGCTGGAGCTTCTCAAGGGCATCACGAAGTTCAGGATATCTCGCAGAATCAGCCGGATAGATACCGCAGTAAACCATAGGCATAACCTGTTTGTATCCCGGAAGAGCCTCATCACATGGCGTATCAGCCGATGTAACTGTATCACCAACACGTGTATCCTGAATATTCTTGATAGATGCTGTAAAATAGCCAACCATACCTGCAGAAAGTTCCTCACAAGGAATGAACTGTCCGGGTCCAAAGTAACCTACTTCTACAACCTCTTCTACGGCACCTGTCTGCATGAACTTAACTTTCATGCCTTTTTTCAAAGTACCATCCTTGATCCTTACAAATACGATAACGCCTCTGTAGGGATCATATACAGAATCGAATATAAGAGACTTAAGAGGAGCCTTAGGATCTCCTGAAGGAGCAGGGATCTTATGAACTACTGCTTCAAGGACGTCATCTATACCTATGCCGTTCTTAGCAGAGATAAGGGGCGCATCCTGAGCTTCTATACCTATGATATCCTCTATCTCATCCTTAACTTCCTGAGGCTGGGCACTGGGAAGATCGATTTTGTTGATAACAGGGAATACGTCAAGATCATGATCAAGTGCAAGATACACATTGGCAAGAGTCTGAGCCTCTACGCCCTGAGTAGCATCTACTACCAGTACAGCACCATCACAGGCAGCAAGTGATCTGCTTACTTCATATCCAAAATCGACATGACCTGGTGTATCTATCATGTTGAAGATGTACTCTTCTCCGTCATTTGCCTTATATACCATACGAACAGCCTGGCTCTTTATAGTGATGCCACGCTCTCTTTCGATATCCATATTATCAAGTACCTGGGCGCTCATCTCTCTTTGAGTCAGTACTCCGGTTCTTTCTATAAGACGATCTGCAAGAGTGGATTTACCATGGTCGATATGTGCCACTATACAGAAATTTCTGATTTTGCTTTGATCTATTGCAGACATTTAGTTCCTCACTTCATGTATAAGATTAATATCGCAGGTTTGCAACTAAGGCGGTGCATTCGATATGCCTTAAATAAAGGATTGACAAGGCAATCAATCGCACCAAATCTATAAAGTTTAGTTGTAAATCCTAATAGCTACGTTATAATATATCATGGATATAGCAAAATTTCCATGCAAAATCCTCAATTTACTTGACATTAGGCTCAAATTAATCTAAACTATATCCCGTATGTGAGCATTCGCTGTCCGTGTCCGGTCTGGATGTTCATCTCTATAAATAAAACAATAATTGAATTATATTATTCGGAGGTAATTATGGCTAATATCAAATCCGCCAAGAAGAGAGTTATCACAAGCGCAAAGCGTGCAGAGCGTAATCAGGCTGTTAAGTCTGCTGTTAAGACAGAGATCAAGAAGGTAAGAGCTGCTATCGAAGCTGGCAATAAGGAAGAGGCTGCTAAGGCTCTTGTTAATGCTACATCTGCTATCGACAAGGCTGAGTCTAAGGGCGTATTCAAGAAGAACACAGCTTCTCGTAAAGTTTCTCGTCTTGCTCAGGCTGTTAACAAGATGAACTAATAGCTTTATAGATATTGAATTTCAAAAGACTCAATCATCCCCTCTGATGATTGAGTCTTTTTTCTTCTAAATGTTTGACATACCACATCTATCAGCAAGTTGCTGTCGAGAAAGATTTTGATCTTTTCTGACATTTTTAACCTTTATTCTTACCAATATGTTATTCATAGCCGCTCTTAGCTTAACTACTTTCCTTGGGAATCAATGACCATATCCCAGAACTGTTTAGCGACCATAGACAGATCACTATTGGCATTTTTGACAAGGACATAGCCAACTGTCACATCCGGATCTACTATCTTCTTTATCACGACTCCTTTATTCACATACCTTGCCGCGGATGCCGGGTATATGGCTATTCCAAGTCCTTTTGCTGTAAGTTCATAGGCATTTAGCATATGCGCCATCCTGCAGATTATCTTAGGTTCACATCCAAGAGGCGCGAACCAGTTCTCTATTTCTTTCCTTCGAGACCGCCTTGAGGGTATGATAAGATCATAAGGCGCAAGTTTTCTAAGTTCTATGGTATCTCCCTTGTCTTTTGCAAGAGGGTGATCTTTTGGGATGATCGCAACCCAGGGCTCTTCATATATAAGTCTTCCATCAAGACCTTCCTCATCATAAGGAAGCGTTATAATACCAACTTCATTAAGTCCTGATAGGACCCTTTTTATAACATCATCAGAGTTACCATTCCAAACTTCGTACTCAACAAGCGGGTTCTTATCTTTAAAAGCAGATATCCATTCCGCTATAAGGCTAGGAGCACGCCCTTCTACAGTAGCAAGGTAGAGCCTTCCTGTTAAGCCGTCTCGCATGTTGATGATATCCTCAACAGACTGGTCAGCTAATTGCCTTATCCTGCGCGCATATTGAAGGAACTTCTCTCCGGATTCTGTAAGGGTAAGTCCCCTTGCCTTACGGACAAAAAGTCTGGTGTTAAGCTCTTCTTCCAGATCACGTATCTGGCGGCTTAAAGGAGGCTGAGCTATACTGAGCTTCTCTGCCGCTTTAGTAAAGCTTCCCTCTTCTACTACTGTTAGAAAATATCTGATATGCCTAAGTTCCATATATTCTCCCTCGATCAGAATATCATATATATTACCGCTTAACTTGGTAATATCAACTCAAATATCTCTTCATTGTCATAAAATCCCAACAACTATGGATTTACCTTTGGTTTTATTAGTAGTGTATCAGCCCATTTTCTTGTAATCTGATCATAAATCTATAATACATCATCAAGGTACCAGCCATACCTTATAAGTATATCTATACCACTAATATATGTATTATACAATAGCTTCTGCTGATGTTATCATAAAATCGTAAAGAGAAGTTTTAATAGTTGTAACTACTGAAGTTGTAACTACCATGTATAAAAAAGGAGGATTTTGATCATGAAAAAATTACTCAGAAAAATCGAAAGTTTCCTTGAAGAAGTTTATAAGCTGGATCGCAGTGCTATCTAATGGTGCATGAATCTAAAGCCCCCTCTAACACCCATAGTAATCAGACTTCTGGGTCTCCTCAAGGAATTAATAGTCCTCACATAATAAAAAGGTTGCCTTCTCGTTATATAAGGCAACCTTTTTATTATGCGGAAATCAATTGAATATCAAACTGTTCTAGCCCATGTGATCCCGTAGACAGATTCCATAAGCTTACGGATCTCGTTCATCATAACATTGCAGGCAGAATTCTCATCGCCAAAGTGCATGAGGCCGATCTTCTGCTTCTTATCTTTAAAGAACACATCCCATCCGTCAGAAACCTGTTCTATACAGATGCGGTTCTTGTGTTCTCCGCCAATCTTATAAAGTTTCTTAGGTACAAGATGTTCCTTAAAAAACTCTTTCAGCTCGTTTGTTGTCATACTCTGCTCCCTCCTACGACTATGAATTATCACACCAATATTATGGCGATACATTTTGTAAAATTAATTTGCATGAAAGTTTTCGATTACTTTCTGATGTAGTTTTCATTACTACATATAATATATCACCATACTAGATGCTTGTCTAGTGTGCTGACTCGTTCACATTTGATCAAATAAAAATGAGCCAGTACACTATTTCTCCACAAGTCCCCAAATAGCGATTTCCGGTATTATGACAATGGATGAACATATCCATTCTCATCCACCTCAACATCTATGGATATCGACTCCATATAGGTATAGATACGTTCTTTTTCTTCAGGAGTATCAGCAGCTGTTGTGACCCATCCAGACTGCGTTCCGGGGATGATCTGCACTTCCACGCTCTCAATAGTACTGCCTGTTCCGGATATCTCAACTTCAAGGAGCATTGTATCAAGGGTCTTCTCATTGAACCAGTAATTGCCAAGAGAATAGGCTACAAGCGCGCCGTTATAGTATTCCATACCCTGAAGGCAGTGAGAATGCGCGCCTATTATAACATCTGCGCCTGCATCTATATATTCACGGGCAGTTGATGTCTGAGCCTTCTCTAAAGTTGTAGAGTACTCCGTCCCCCAGTGAGGAAGCGCTATTACAAAGTCTGCATTCTCAGAAGCCTCCTGAATCTCAGCGATAAACTTCTCCGGATCATAGCAGCGAAGGATCCCTGGCGTAGTTGCAGTTGCTTCCGGAGTCATCTTATTCTTCTCAGCTCTTGATGCAGCAACATATGCTATCGTCAGATCACCAAGCTGCATATATACAGGGCTTGATGCTTCGTCTATATTGCGGCCTGCTCCCACATACGGGATACCTGCATTATCAAGTGTTACAAGCGTATCAAGGAAAGCCTCTTCTCCATAGTCATATACATGATTATTGGCAAGACCCACTATATCTACTCCCAGCTGACTTAGTATACTAACATTATCAGGATCTGCCCTAAAGGTATATGCCTTACCGGGCATGGGCGTTCCACCATATGAATAGGTGAACTCGTTATTGATCCACATGATATCTGCGGCGTTCATCTCATTTATAAAGTCTTCATCAATGCAGTTATAGATGTTGTCGCCATGGTTATGATAATAGACCATATTGGACCAGGTATCATCGAAGTTAATATCTCCTGCAAAGCAAAGGGTATAGCTAAAAGGCTGTTGTGCCTTATCATCAGCCATAGCCAAAGCTTCAGGCAATTCGCCATTTGCACTATTGGCATCATCTGTACTATTTGTAACATCCACAATATCAGATTTAGAAGCACCACTACTTATGGCAGATAATTCTTTAGGTGTAGTCCCACAAGCTGTAAGCAGCAGTAAACCTGCAAGTACGCAAGATGCTGCTCTTCTTGTCATTTCATTTTTTCTCATCATTTTATTCTTTCTTATCATTTTACTTTTATATAAAGGCTCAAGTTCAATTCATCGTATCCCCCGCTACAATACTAATTACTAATTATTATAACAAGAATACCGACCTTCATACTACTTCATTTATCTTTCAGTTATTAAATTCATCAGCATGGCATTTGAAGTTTTTATTATCAATCTTTCCACTAAAAAAGACTCCATCCCCTTGGAGCTGTGATAACAAGGGGAGCGGAGTCTTTTTATGTAAATGGGTGGTTTTAATTTTTATATTACAAGATCAATCAGATAATATCGGCTGTGTAAAGTCTACAACAGGATTGGACGGCTCTGTTGTAGGAACTACGGATACAGCCTTAAGTACAGGTCCTTCTCCGTTGTATTCCTTAACAAACTCTTTGCCAACTTCTGCAGTAACTTCTACCCAGTCCTTCTCATTAAGCTCATCAGTCTTGTCATAATCACAGGCAAAACCAAGGAACTGCATATCCTGTGCACAGCAGTTCATAGACAGACGGCCTGGCACGAATCTTCCCTTAGGAAGATCCTTGGGCTTAGCTACAAGGGCTTTAAATCTGACTTTCTTGCCTTTATAACGATCTGCATGTTCAAGTGCATCAAGATAGAACATCCCATAACCGTAGTTATTAAGTTCTATCGGATCTGCCTTAAGATCAAATGGAAGATCCTCATCAAGAGTTACATCAACTTCGCCGTTTCTGTCCTCAAATATAACTTCAGCCTGCTGATTAACAGCTTTTACATTTCTCTTAAATGCAGGGAGCTTTTCATTGAAGCCGTCACATCTGTTAAAGAGGATCATATCGCTCTTTCTGATCTGCTCTACGAGCATGGACTTCATGTTAGTATAGTACATCTCAAATGTAGAACAGTTGACCATAGTAATCTGCTGCTCAATATTCCAGTTCTTGGGAAGATGGATAGCTCTGGGATCCCACATTCCATTGAACTCGATAAGAACACGCTCAGGATTATACTTGTTCTCAAAGCTCTGAAGCTTGGCAACAGTAAAATCCGACTCATCTTCTACTACAACTTTTACAGAATTGGTAGACTTAAGGAGTTTCTCCTCATAGTCGTTCTCACCCTCTTCACATACGATGATAAGAGTAAGACCATTACTGCGAAAATATGGCTGTGCAATTGTATAACGGAAGAAATCTGTCTTACCGCTATCCAAAAAGCCATTGATTATATAAACGGGTTTCATTTTAACTTTCCCTTTCATTCCAAACACGCGAACTACCTCGCTATAATAATATTTGAATCATTCCATAGAATAGAAATCTTCTTAAGGTTTCTATAAGCCTGGCATTCCTTATCCTCTCCTGCGGAAAAGATTCTCAAGAGCATCTTCCTTAAGGCCAGAACCGATGACTACGATCTTGCCTGTTACATCAGCATGACCTTCACGGATCTGTGTCTCATCAGGAACATAATCAAACTCGATCCACTTGCCATCAGCATCTTCAACCATGCCTTTAGAGCGAAGTACTACGCCATACTTCTCATCATCGGAGAGCTTATCAAGCATTGTCTCGATGTCGGCTTTTGAGTACTTAACAGGAGTTTCAAGAGCCCAGCTCTGGAATACCTCGTCAGCATCGTGTCCGCCGTGGTGGTGATGATGGTGGTGATGGTGGTGAGCATCGGTGTGATGAACCACAACGCCCTCTTCATCAGCCTCTGCTTCATGATGATGGTGGTGATGATGTTCATGCTCATCTTCATCATCGTCATCATGGTGATGGTGATGATGTTCGTGCTCGTCTTCATCATCGTCGTGGTGATGGTGGTGATGCTCATGCTCGTCTTCATCATCGTCATCGTGGTGATGGTGGTGATGCTCGTGCTCGTCTTCATCATCGTCATCGTGATGATGGTGGTGATGCTCATGCTCATCTTCATCATCGTCGTCATCATGGTGATGGTGGTGATGCTCATGCTCGTCTTCATCATCGTCATCATCGTGGTGATGGTGGTGATGCTCGTGCTCGTCTTCATCATCGTCGTCATCATGCTGTCTCATCATCTCTTCAAGGAGCTCTTTTTCCAGGTCATGATTACCTTCGAATGTATCGAGAATCTCCTTGCCATCAAGCTCTGAAAGAGGAGTTGTGATGATAGTAGCCTTCTTGTTAAGAGTACGGATAAGCTCTACAACCTCTTCGATCTTGGCATCATCAGCCTTATCTGTACGTGTGAGGATGATAGTGCCGGCGCTTTCAATCTGGTTAGTGAAGAACTCACCAAAATTCTTGATATAAACCTTAGCTTTAGTAACATCTACAACTGTTACAGCGCTGTTGAGCATCATATCAGGGAACTTCTCAGTAACATTCTTAATAGCTTCAGCAACATCAGAAAGCTTACCAACTCCTGAAGGCTCGATAAGGATGCGCTCCGGTGAGTACTTATTCATGATCTCTGTAAGGTTAGTATCGAAGTCACCAACAAGTGAGCAGCAGATACAACCTGCGTTCATCTCGCGGATCTCGATTCCTGCCTGCTGAAGGAATCCGCCATCTACGCCAACTTCACCAAACTCATTCTCTATAAGAACTGTCTTAGTGCCTGAAAGAGCTTCTGCAAGGAGCTTCTTGATAAGAGTTGTCTTACCTGCTCCAAGGAAACCAGAGATAATGTCTACCTTTGTCATAATATATTCAACCTTCTTTCTGAATTATAATTTACTAGGTTCTTCCCGCTTGGGAGATTTAAGTAATAAGTTGTTCACATTGTAATTGCAAATCTTTTGCAACAACACCAATTTTATTCCTCATGTTAGCCATAGTCAATAAGCTTAAGCTTAAAAAAATCTAAACAAAGCCTTTATTTTATTGTACATAATTATCGCTACAAGCAATAAAAACACACAAAGATCATTGGATGATTACGATGATCTTTGTGTGTTATATTTTCACAAAATTTGAACCCTTTATTTAAATACAGCAGCCTTAGCTCTTTCAGGATATGGATGCGGCATTTCTGTAAGCTTATGAAGATTAGCTCTGTACTTACGCTGGATCTTATCAAGGATCTCGCCTTCAGGCTCTTCTCCATCAAGGATATAGCTGTCAAGCGCAGCGTAGGTGAATCCAAGATTATCCTCGTCTGTCTTACCACACAGGCCGTCAGAAGGAGCCTTCCTTATAAGAGTCTCAGGCACTCCGAATTCTTTGCACAAGATAAGTCCCATCTCTATGACTTCTCTAACTGCAAAAGCATGAAGTATGCTAAAATCACCGGCATGATCACCGAACTTGGTAGAATATCCTACATAATTCTCAGAAAGATTGCAGGTATTGGTAACAAGTCCGCCACTTGGAAGGCTCTGAGCCACTGCATATAAGGTTGTCATACGAACCCTTGGATCTATGTTGGTAAGAGTATCCCTTGTAGGCTCCACACCTGCAGCTTTGAGGCCTTCTATCATCCCGTCAACAGCTGCTTTTATATTAACTGTGTAGTTTGTGATTCCAAGGCACTTACATACCATCTCAGAATCATCAATATCAGGCTGCTGACCTTTAGGCATCTTAACAGCTACTACTCTGTCCTTGCCAAGAGCTTTTACAAGAAGCATTGCACATACAGTAGAGTCTTTTCCTCCGGATATGCCTATTACAGCCTTCTTGTCCTTGAATGGTTCAAAGTAGTCTCTGATCCAGCTTACGATATGATTAATTGCTTCTGCCGGTTCTATTTTCGTTACAGTTGTACTCATTGATATTCCTCCATGCCGGTAACTCATCGACTTTTTGCGTTAATTCTTTTTTGTTTTATTAAACGTACCTTCAGAAATCCGCACTAGCTCCGGATTTCGTAAAACGATGATTGTATAAATTGATCATTCATGATCCATACGCCACTTGATGCTACGCTTTAAGTAGTCAACATATTCAGGATTCTTGCACATGCCCTTGCCGTCTACATCAGATAGCTTAGCTACATCCTGACCATTGCAGAATGTTGTCTTCATAACGATGTTAAGGGCCGGAACATTGGTATCATTAGCAATATACGTACCTATTCCAAATGCAACTTTGGCCTTGCCTTTAAAGTGATCTGCAATAGCAGCAGCCTTTTCAAAATTAAGACTGTCTGAGAAAAGAAGTGTCTTGGTCATAGGATCAATATCAAGAGCCTTATAATGCTCTATCATCTTCTCACCCCATTCAATAGGATCTGCAGAATCGTGTCTTACGCCACTGAAAAGTGTTGCATATGTAAGCTGGAAATCTCTAAGGAAGCAGTCTGTTGTGATAGTATCTGTAAGAGCTATACCATTGAGCACTCCGTACTCCCTAACCCAGGCATCAAGTGCATACCAGTTAGAATATGCAGGATTGTGCTTGTGATTGCCCTGGCCTGTGCACATGATCCACTCATGAGCCATTGTTCCTACAGGTGTGATACCAAACTTCATTGCAAGATATACATTTGATGTACCTATAAAATTACTCTTGCACTGTGTATCTTTTCCATCATGAAGGTGAGAGAACTTCTCAACAGCAAGCTCCTGAGCCTGTCTTGAAAGTCTTCTTCTAAGACCGAATTCAGAGAAAGTTCCAAGATTGTAACGATTTGAGCGAACATCCTCAAACTTCTTATCAAGTCTTTCTTTGAAAGATTCAAGAAGATCATCATAGTCATACTGCATACGGAAGTATACTTCATTGACGATTGCAAGTGTAGGAATCTCATACATTGAGGTATTGAGCCAGGTTCCGCTTGTTTCGATGCCAAGACCGCACTCAGCATCAGTCGTGATGGTAAAGTCCTCGAATCTTGGCTGCCATAATCTAAGGAAGTCTACATAGGAATTCTGGATCCACTTGATGCTTCTAAGATATTCAAGCTCATCCTCGTTAAATCTAAGATCGCAGTACAAACGAAGCTGCCTTTTGATCTCTTCTACCATTTCATCTGTAAAATGCACATCCTTGTTTCTGCACTTAAAAGTCCATGTTGTCGTATAACTTGGGAACTGGTGATAGATTGCCTGTCCCATGCTGAATTTGTAAAGATCTGTTTCCAATAAACTTGTGATTATCTGTTCTAACATACCTTTTTTCTCCTTTTTGGTAACCCATTATTATAGTTTTGTCTTGTTATGTATAACTACTTATCTCCAAGGTTCCTGTCCCTTGTTAAGGATGTGAATCTGACAAGCTTCCATTGCTTTGATCGCTGTATCATGACTTTCAGGAGTTACACCTGCACTGCAGGCTGCATCTACATATATAGGAAGATTGGGATTAAATGCCTTGACCAAAAGTGCATTGCTGATAACGCATATATCTGTGCACAGTCCGCAAAGTTCTACGCTCTCTATAGTCTTGTCCCTTGAGCACATCTCAGCGATTCTCTGGCCCAGCTGTACACTTCCGAAGGTCTCCTTGTTGAGCCTTATAGCATTGGATGTGTAGTTGCCAAAAGCAGATGCGATATTCCATCCATAAGAATCCTCTATGCAGTGTGGTACCGGAAGGTTAGCTCCCTCTTCCGAAGACATATATGTATCATCATAGTGAGTATCTCTTGTAAAAATAACCTCATCCCCGTCCTCGTACGCTTTTGCGACTTTCTTGACACAGCCATCTACGATCTTGGGAGCTTCCTTACTTCCAAGTGCCCCATCAATGAAATCGTTCTGCATGTCTACAATAACTATAATCTTCTTTCCGCCATTCTTACTCATATTTCCATCCTCCTTTAAACTTCTCATTAGTATATATCGCTCACAAAGCTTTCAAGCCTTGAGTAAATACTATTTGTTTATTTTTAACCTCATGTCACGAGCAAAGCGAGTGACTAATGGTTCGACATTGGTGGAGCTCGCGACACCAATTCGGGTTTGAAAGTGGAACACTTTCAAACTTTATTCTTCTAGTGTGCTGACTCGTTCATATTTGATTAAATATAAATGAGCCAGTACACTATTCTATAATCCTTTTAATACACTACAGAGTCATCTGACTTTGCAGTACAGCTGCGCTGCCCTTGCAGAATACTTATTACTTGTCTTGCCTGTAGGTACGACTATCCCTGTATCCACATACTTCTTAATAAACTCTCGCCTGAAATTGGCTGTATCTAGTGACTTGAACAGCACTGCCTCATGTATACTCTTAAGTTCGTGTATAGTAAAAGACTTATCATCCTGCAGCAGTGAAAATGCATCCTGTGTATATTCAATCCTACCTGCAAGTCTTTCAAGCGCAGTCTTTATTATTGTAGCATGGTCAAATGCAAGTTGTTCCTCTGATATGGAAAAATAATCTCTGACAAGATAAAGTTTCTCAGTACCTTTGTCATCGCACTCTTTCCTAACTTCAAATACATCTGCATCTGCTTCCTTGTCTCCTGCAACAACTTCAAGGCTCTTATTGGGAACGAAAGCCATATAAGAAATCGATACTACTCTCATCCTTGGATCCCTGTCTACATCTCCAAAAGATCCAAACTGTACAATCGGAAAGCCGTTTGCCCCGGTCTCTTCATAAAGCTTACTTGCTGCAGACTGGTCTATGGACTCATCCATGTTTATAAAGCCTCCCGGAAGCGCCCAGTGATCTTTGTATGGATAAGTGCCTCTTTTTATCAGAAGTATACATAGCTTCTTGTCCTCAGACATTGTGAAGACTACTATATCTGTTGTGATCGACGGCTTCTTATATTTGTCCGGGTTATACTTTTTTAAAAATTCCTCTTCTTCTATCGATTCCGGCTTGTACATCAGTTCCTCCTTCGATATTTCATATGGTCGCTTTGACTATATTAAATATAGTCTATTTGACCATATGATGCAAGAGTGAATATTGTACAAAAAAGAGGAGTATTGCTTGTTTATTATATAGTCATTTTGACTATTTAAATTGTCAATATGACTTTTTGAACTAAAACCAGCTAATATAAACCATGCGAAATTACAGGACGTAATTAAAGCATGTCCAGAAATGCATGGCTTCAGCATAAAGGCAGTAACTGCGCAAAAAAGCCACGCCGCCTCGAACGAAGTAGGTATCATACGTTCTTAGCGCGTGGCTTTATATCTTTGGACAAAAGAAAAATCAGATCATCCCTCAAATACCGGATGGAAAGCATCCATGCACTTTACAGTTCCCTCTCTTGCTTCCTTAGGGCAGCAAAGTGCAAGATATCTGTCACCTTCAATCTGATGAACTTCCGGTCCAAGATCAGGAAGAAGACATGTGATAGAATGGCCTCCAAAGTTATTGACCATCTCATACATGATTCCATAGCGGTATCCAAGTGTAAGCACTTCACTTGCCTTGGTCTGATAGCTGTAGGCAAGAAGTGAGAAAGTTATGAAATATCCCTCATATAGCTTAAGAAGAGCCCATTTAATAAGCTCAGGATTAGAATCGATCATTCTCTCTTCATCATATTTATGAGAATAGAAATCACAGATTCTCTCGTGTCTGTATGATGGCTTGCCATTGGTCCAGCTTGTAACAAAGTCGCACTGAAGCTCGCAATAAAAGCCTCTCATAGAGTAGTCCTTGGCTCTTCTCTTAAGTTCTTCATAAGCACGCTCCATAGCTGCAAAAGCTCTTGGATTCTTAACAGCAAGCTTATCCCAGTTATCGCGAACATAAGCCATCTTAAGATTATTATCAAGAATCATGCCAAGATTATATAAAGCAGGGAAGTTGTACTTGCCATGAGTACGGATATACTTGGCAACCATACGGATGTAGGTTCCGGACTCCATAGATCTGACGCTCTGCATAACAGATACGAGATCAAAGATACTTCCTGTCATTTGTGCAACGCTCTCCTTGGTCTCTGTGCAGTTCATCTCCTGCAGGATAAGGTTGGCAACGTTATTATTTTTAACAAAAAAATCAGCCATTTTATCCGCGTCATTTTTGCGAATAACTTTAAATGATTCTGTAAGATTCATGGAAAAAGCTCCTCCCTGAAAATGTCTATAATTCCTTTAGTTGACGCCTGTGCAGATCCCCATCCGCATTTTAACGCATCTTATTCAATATAAAGTAAAATACAGCTCTATGCAACGATAATTCTGTAGAAATATTCCCGATTTTTACCAAATAAAGTTAGGAATAATTCTAAAGCAAAAATCGTGACTCCTTTTTGGGAGGCCACGATATCATGATTATTATCATATTACTTTTTATATTGAAATATGCACAATTTACTAAATGTGCTTTTGTATATTATTACCGAATGTCACTTATGAACGTGATACATTCTTCCTTAAAAATAATGGTTATATACCTAGATTCTTAAAAACAACCCGCCACAGCTATAGTAAACGACTTTAGAAAATGCCTTATGCCAATTATCTAATGCCAGTTATCTAAGGCTGGCATTTAATTACTGGCATTTGATTATTGGCATTTGATGACTGGCAAAGTGCATATTCTTAAGCCGTTACTATAAGTGACGGGTTAACTCATAGTCTTTATTATATTAGTTCTTGAATGAATGAACAGGTGCAGGTATCCTACCGCCTCTGTTTACAAATGCGCTGCAATCGAACTGATTAACGGGCATTATAGGAGCATGTCCTAAAAGTCCGCCAAATTCTACGCTGTCACCAACTTTCTTGCCAATGCAAGGGATAAGTCTTACAGCTGTTGTCTTCTGATTGATCATACCGATAGCCATCTCATCCGCAATGATACCTGCAATAGTTGTAGCCTTAGTATCTCCGGGGATTGCGATCATATCAAGACCTACAGAGCATACGCAGGTCATGGCTTCAAGCTTCTCAAGAGTAAGAGCACCGGCTTCTACAGCATCGATCATACCCTGATCTTCACTTACAGGGATGAAAGCACCTGAAAGACCGCCTACATAAGAAGATGCCATTACGCCGCCTTTTTTGACCTGATCGTTAAGAAGTGCAAGCGCTGCTGTTGTTCCGGGAGCACCGGCGTGCTCAAGGCCTATCTCGCACAGGATATCCGCTACAGAATCTCCAATAGCAGGAGTCGGTGCAAGAGACAGATCTACGATTCCAAATGGAACTCCAAGTCTCCTGGAAGCTTCTCTAGCTACAAGCTGACCTACTCTTGTAACCTTGAATGCAGTCTTCTTGATGGTCTCACACAGTACTTCAAAATTCTCTCCGCGAACCTTGGAAAGAGCTGTCTTAACAACACCGGGACCTGATACGCCGACATTGATGATCCTATCAGCTTCTGTTACGCCGTGGAAAGCGCCTGCCATGAATGGATTGTCATCAGGAGCATTACAGAATACTACAAGCTTGGCACAACCGTTAACTTCAATGTGCTCAGAAGCTTTGGCTGTCTCAAGGACCATCTCTCCCATAAGGCGGACAGCATCCATATTGATACCTGTCTTGGTAGAACCAACATTAACAGAACTGCAGATAAGCTCAGTCTGTGAAAGAGCCTGTGGGATAGATCTTATAAGAAGCTCATCAGCCTTGGTCATACCCTTGCTTACAAGCGCAGAATATCCGCCGATAAAGTTAACTCCAACTTCATGTGCTACCTTATCAAGTGTCTTAGCAATCTTTACAAAATCCTCTGAAGTCTTGCAGGCAGCTCCGCCCACGATGGCTATAGGGGTTATGGATATTCTCTTATTAACGATCGGAATTCCAAACTCCTTGGAAATCTGCTCACCGGTAGCAACAAGATCCTTGGCGCTGTTATAGATCTTGTCATGGATCTTCTCGCAGAGCTTATCAAGATCAGAGTCTATACAATCGAGAAGGCTTATGCCCATGGTGATAGTGCGGACATCAAGGTTCTCTTTTTCTATCATGTCATTAGTTTCAGAAACTTCTCTAATATTAATCATGTGCGTCCTTTCTCATATGGCGGGGGATGTATTTCTAAGTGCCTGATTACAGGAAGTAATCAGTACTTGTCCAGAAGTGCATGGATGCACTTCTAAGTACCAAGATTACAGGATGTAATCAGCACTTGCCTAGAAATACATGGATGTATTTCTAAGTGCCTTATATCCTATGCATTGAATCAAATATATCTTCGCGCTGCATTTTGATCACAACGCCCATCTCATCTCCGACCTTTGAAAGTTCTTCTTCGATCTTTCCAAACTCAGCATCAAGACCTGTTACATCAACGATCATCATCATATTAAAATACCCCGACACGATCGTCTGTGAGATATCGAGAATGTTGACCTTCTCAGAAGCCAGATAAGTACATACTCTGGCGATAATGCCCACGGTATCTTTGCCGACTACAGTTATAATTGCTCTTTTCATGACTGCTTCTCCTTTATATTACATATATAAATATGCTGTTTTAGGTTTTCAATACTCTCGTTTTATTACTCGCAGAATTCTCTGTTTTTTAACTTGTTTAGATCATTCAGAACTATACATTTTTGAATCAAAGATTCAAAAATGCAGCAATAGAGCAGGTTGAGTTCACCTTCGGTGAAGGCTCTATTGCCAACAGATTCATCGAATCACGAAACACGCAGTAAATGCGCGTTTCTGTAATTTACATTTAAGAAGTCATACTTTTACAAATGTTTTGCCAAAGTATAATTCCTATCGTATCAGATCTCGATCACCTGAGAGACTTCACTTCTCTTAGCAACGTAAAGCGGTATATCGCTGCTATGATATGGATTGTCTCCCATATCTATCGCAAGTCTTACTGTCTCATATGCCAGTTCCGGAAGATTATTCTTGTCAGAAAGATGACCAAGAACTATACCTTTCATATGATCATTAAGTAGCTTGCATAAAAGTTCTCCTGACATATCATTGGACAGATGGCCCTGATTTCCTGCGATTCTCATCTTGAGCTGATATGGATAAGGTCCTGTCTGAAGCATCCTCACATCATGATTGGCTTCAAGCAGCAGTGCATCCATGTCCTGAAGACATCCTACTATATAGTCATCGTAGGAGCCAAGGTCTGTAGCTACAGCACATTTCCTTCCTTCGCATGCGATCCTGAATCCTACAGGTTCTCTTGCATCATGTGAAATTCTCATTGGATTTATTGTTATATCGCCCAGAATAACGGGCTCGTCGCTTCTTATTACGTGGAACTCTTTATCTAACATCTCGCCGTTCTTGTCGGCTTCTCTTATTCCCTGAATAGTTCCCTGTGTTGCATACACCGGAATGTCATACTTCTTCAAGATAAGACGAAGAGCTGCGATATGATCTGAATGTTCGTGAGTTATGAATATACCATTTATATCAGGAAGATCCACATCAAGGCTGTTAAGACCATCTATGATCCTCTTCCTGCTACATCCTGCATCAATCAGAATGTGAGTACCAGCAGAACCTATATAAGTACTGTTCCCGCTACTGCCGGATGACAGGCTTACAAATCTCATTCTTTCTCTTCCCCTATCTTCTATTTTTGTTATTATCAGATTAACCCTCCTAACAGAATACATCATCTTGCATAAGAATTCATCATCAAACTTTACCAAATAAAAAAAAGAGGCAGCCCCTAAATTAGTTATTAAGGCTACCTCTACGTTATCGCATTACATATTATTTTTTCCAATACACTTCGATATTGTCTCCCTCAGCGATTGGCTGCATATAGTTGGGAGAGCTGCCGTTGAGCATAGTCACGATGCCCCTTCCCTGCGGTTTACTAAGGTCAAAATCGATATAATCAAACACATCTACAAAGATATAATTAGCCTTGTTATGAAGAGTCACCGGAGATCCATTGACTATAACATGAAGGTCATGAGCCAGAATATTCTTGACAGGCGTTATATCATCAACCTCTTTATCCATGGCACTTTGGTCAAAGTCCTTGTCTTCTGCGATCGCAGCTTCGCCGGCATTTTCAAAGGCTTCTTCATTCTCCTGTTCCATGGCTACCACGTCAGCATCCGGAATATCCTTATAGTAGTCCATGATCGCATCTTCTCTTAGCTTGAACTCAACCTTGAAATTCTCATATACAGGAGTATCAAGTCCTGCCTCTTCATTATTGATCATGATAAGAGTATCAGGTGTTATCTCGATATCCAGAAGTTTTGCAATCTGCTCTGCCGTATCATAATCAAGGATCTTAACATCATCGCCGGGCCTTATCTTGTAGTAAGAAGTCTGAGGCTGACCATCAACAGTAGCAAATCGTGAAGCCATGACTTCTTTGCCATCAACGTTGACCTTAAATGTAGACTTGAACTCATTAAGTGCGCCGATCTCCATCTGCCCCGGGTCGCCGGCTGTAGAGGGCTTAACCTCTATGATATCATTGGCCTTTATCTTACTGTGGATATCTGCAGGCTTGCCATTGAGCATGATAACTGCAGATTCTCCGGGATGTCCAGGTACCGACTTCTCTTCACCATTAAGTGTGAATTTAAGAGCCTGACCTCTCTTTGGAAAAAGATCTTCATTCGGAAATGCAGCCTGCATGGCAGCATCAACGATCTGAAGCTTGCCATTGTCATAGATCTTGGTCTGAGCGCCGTTAAATGAAACAAATACAAAGTTGTTGGTATCTTCATAGTAGCTCATGCAGATACCCAAGGGTGTAACCATAAGCGAGTCCCTTGACACGTCACCTGCATTAAGAAACTGGAAATCTTTCATGACCTCTTCGCCCCTTAGAGCGACTCTTTCTTCCGAGATCTCCATATCCCTTGCTATAGCCTGTGTATATCCTTTAACGCAGCCGCCACCTCCAACTACGAATACTGCGCTTACAGGCTTGTCACCATTAAGGCGCTTTATTTCTTTGGTCACATCATCTGCCATCTTGTCAACAAGAGGCTTGATAGCAGTATCAACTTCGTCCTTACTTATAGTCTTTTCAAGACCCATGATATCAGTATATGTAACAGTATCATGTGTTGATGCGTCTATCTTGATCTTGTCTGCTGTATTAAAATCAACCAGGCAGTGGTGAGCGATAGCTTCTGTAAGATGATCGCCTGCTGTAGGGATCATGCCATATGCTGTTATAGTACCGCCATCTGTTACGCATATATCTGATGTTCCGGCGCCCACATCTATAAGAGCCAGATTCAAAAGTCTGAACTTCTCTGGTATAGCAACCATGATAGCTGCAATAGGCTCCAGCGTCAGATTAGCTACAGAAAGCTCTGCCCTCTCACATGCCTTATAAAGGCCATCTACAACATCATCCGGAAGGAAAGTTGCGATAAGTTCTACTTTGACCTTACCGCCGTTATGGCCTTCAAGATTACCGATCTGATAATCATTCAGATAATAATGAAGAACAGAATAGCCTACCAGATAGAACTTAAGATCAGACTCATTGTTTTTGATAAACTCCTGATAAGCCTGTTCCACAGCCTTAGAATCAAGGTTATAGATATCCTCATCTGTAATGGATCTGGTATCATCAAGAACCTCTTCATAAGAAGTCTCGACTGTTCTAAGAACTCGTCCCGCTGCAGCGATACATACATCTGTAAGATGTATATCTGTCTCAGACTCAAGTTCATTTTTTATGGTTCTGATCGTCGCACCGACCTTGCCTATATCATGAATCTGTCCATCCAGCATAGCTCTAGTCTCATGCCCTCTTGATTTCTGGGCGATGACAAAGAACTTGCCATCCTTCATATATCCGACAGTTCCGACTACATTCCTCGTACCTATATCAAGGCCGAATACTACGTTTTGATCTTTCTGTTCAAGACTTTGTGGCATGTTCTAGTCCTCCTGCAGACTATAGCACATCAGTTCAAAGGAAGATGATCACAATCATCCTTATAATACAATTCGTATATATTCAAATAATCATGGAGCTTAAATAACCCTACGCTTTTATATCGGAGAGAATCAGCAAAAGATTAACTACTATCTATAAAAAAATCCCACACAGATACTAAATCCATGTAGGAAAGTCTAAGCGGTGCAATATCTTCAAGTATGATGTTTGTATATTTAATTCAAACTTCGCATTTGCCAAACATACGCCACCCTTTGAGTCAGCGCCGATGCGGATAGTTTATAATGCATTTTCATATCTTGAAGGTGTTATAATTCAGGGCATGATATCTGAATTTTTATATTCTAGGGTCTGAAACTCGCTTCGCTCAGACATGCAGACCCTAAGAAGAATATAAAAATCCATCTCTCATGCTCCTGAATTTTATAACACCTTCAAAAGATATGAAAATGCATTATAAACTATCCGCATCGGCGCTGACTCAAAGGGTGGCGTATGTTTGGCAAGTGCGAAGTTTCAGTATTTAATCTATACTTCCAGATGCTTTCTTATCTGTCCGATAGCATGATCAAGGTCATTACTATTATCAACAACAAAATCACAGTTTTGCCTGAACACTTCTTCAGAAAGCTGGGCTTTTAAGATGCCATCTATCTTCTCGTCAGAGTAGCCTCTTGCCTTTTTAAGGCGCTGTCGTCTTACTTCTTCACTTGCAAAGATATACCACATCTCATCGACTATATCCTTGTAACCATTCTCTATTAATAGAGCTGCTTCTATGAAAAGATAATCAATATCACCTAACGTTTTCTCTTTATCGATGATATCAGCGATATATTTATTGGTTGCAGGATGAAGGATATCATTTACCTTTTGTAACAAAGTATCATCTTTAAATATAGCTGCTGCCATTTTCTTCTTGTCTATCTCGCTGTAGCAGCCGTCAGCATTCACTTCCAGGATGCCATCCCCAAGCAGATCCACAAGGGCATCATAGGCCGGCATTCCTTTTTTCTTAACATCATTGGCAACATTGTCAGAGAAGATGACTTTGCAGTTACATATCTCCATAACCCTGGTAAGGAGGGCGCTTTTGCCTGCGCCGACTCCCCCGGTTACACCTATAATTTTCATAAATAACCTCATGTCGCGAGCAAAGTAAGTGACTAATGGCTTAAATTGATGGAGCTCGCGTCATCAATTCAGATTTGAAAATGGAACATTTTCAAACCTAATGCTCCTATTAATGATCTATTTTAAAATACGAAAAATACAATTATTTGCAGACTTCCCACTTGGGCGGGCCGGCATTCCCAAAGTCTTTGCAGGGGCAGGCAGTATATATATCATTGCCATGCTTTTAATAGTTTTATTAAATTCATGAGCGTGATAGATGGAGATTTTCATTATGCCCGGGGTCCACATGTCTGAGCGAAGCGAGTTTGGACCCCAGAATGAAAAGCTCCAGATATCATGCCATGAATTATAAAACTATTAACAGCATGGCAATGATATATATACTGCCTGCCCCCCTGCAAAGACTTTGGGAATGCCGGTCCGTCCAAGTGGGAAGTTTTAGTTATTTAGCTTCAAACCAGTCAGATCCTACACTGCACTCTGCAATAAGCGGTACCTTAAGGTCTGCTGCCTTCTGCATCTCTTCTGTAAGAAGACTCTTAACAACATCAACTTCATCAGGTGCTGTCTCTATAAGAAGTTCATCATGGATCTGAAGTATAAGCCTTGACTTAAGGTTCTCTTTTCTTAGTCTCATGAATACTCTTATCATAGCTACCTTCATGATATCTGCAGCTGTTCCCTGAATAGGCGCATTCATGGCAACACGCTCACCGAACTGCCTGCGCATGAAGTTGGATTCCCTAAGTTCAGGTATAGGCCTTCTCCTTCCAAATGTCGTGATACTATATCCATGATCCTTGGCATATGCAACAGAAGCTTCCTGATAAGCCTTAACTCCAGGGTATGTCTTGAAATACTCTTCCATATATCCCTTGGCTTCTTCGCGGCTTATACCAAGATCATTGGCAAGACCGAACACACTGATGCCGTATACGATACCGAAGTTAACCGCCTTGGCATTACGTCTCTGAGTGTCAGTAACCTCTTCAAAAGGAGTATGGAATACCTTGGAAGCTGTTGCTCTGTGTATATCCTTGCCTGATCTGTAATCTTCAAGAAGTCCCTCATCAGCGCACATATCTGCAAGGATTCTAAGCTCTACCTGGCTGTAATCGGCATCTGCAAATACGTACCCATCCTTGGGAACGAATACCTTACGAATAGCTCGTCCCAGTTCTGTACGCATAGGAATATTCTGAAGGTTAGGCTCAGAAGATGAGATTCTTCCTGTTGCAGTTATCGTCTGATTGAATACTGTATGAATCCTGTTGTCGGATTCGATATAGTCTGCAAGGCCGTCTGCATAGGTACTCTTAAGCTTGGTAAGTGCTCTGTATTCAAGGATATCCTTGACAAAAGGGTGCTCCGGTGCAAGCTTATCAAGTACGTCAGCTGATGTAGAATATCCGGTCTTGGTCTTCTTGCCGCCTTCATATCCAAGCTTTTCAAAAAGTATAACTCCAAGCTGCTTGGGAGAATTGATATTGAACTCTTCTCCTGCCTCTTTATAAATATTGCACTCAAGCTCTGCTATTCTTCCTGTGAGCTGATCTCCATACTCTTTAAGAGCATCGCGCCTGCAGATGATACCTTCTTTTTCCATAGAATATAAGACAAAAGAAAGCGGCATCTCAATATCATTCATAAGATCAAGCATCTTGGTATTCGCAAGCTTCTTCTCAATAATCGGCGCTGCGAGTAGTGATGTATTGGCAATTTCTGCAGCATACTCAACGATCTGTTTAAGAGCATCTTCCGGAAGGATCTGAGGCTCCAGGGCCTTCTTGGACTTCTTGGAAGACTTCTTGGCAGAATCATCATCAGCAGGCATAGGTATTCCAAGATCCAGTGTCATCTGCTGTGGAACCTCTATAAGTTCTTTAAGGCTGCTCTTACCAAAGCGCTCCTTATAGCTTCTCATCATCCTTCCAAGATGCTCTCCTGCTATATCTTCAGGAGTGTAGTCGTCCTTTAAGGGATTAAGAAGGTAAGCGCCTATAAGTATATCAAAATCACCTTTTTCCTTCTTATGGTCAATTTCATATGGGGTAAAAAGATGGTAGGTATTCTTAATATCAAAAGTTGTAAGTCTGCAATCCTTGGACAGATCTTCAAGAACCTTACCTGCGTATTCTAAAGTAAACTTCTCTGTATGCCTTAAGAAATATGCTTTGCAATTCTCGTAGGATATGCCAAGACCGATGAAATCATCAGGATCTTTGGAATCTTCTATGACGCTATAGCCTATAAATCTGTCATTATTACCTGCAGCATACTCTTTCGCTTTTCTTATAATATCTTCTGCTTCGTCAAATGAAGTAACTGATATAGCTTCTATCTGCTGCGGAACCTGTTTAAGGAGATTTATAATAATCTCATCCTGATTATCACCAGCTTCTTCTATATTACCGGTAGATGAAGACTTAGTATTTAAATTACTTGTATCAGCAACAGCCCCTGCAGATGCCTTATCAACAGATACTCCGTCCAAAGCTGCACCCTTAATAGCCTCTCCATTTGAAGCGATTCCATTAGGATCAGCTGCATTAGATACTGCATTGGAAGCTGCATTAAAAGCTGCATCAACAGCATTCGTATTACCCGATTCTCCAACACTTGCAAAAGCCTTATCAACAATTTCCTGAGAGAACTTGGATAAGAGTCTCTTAAAGCCAAGCCTCTTATACTCTTTGTATGCATTTTCATTTAAATAGTTAACACGTTTTGCACTGTCCCATGGAAGTTCAAAGTCTGCATCCGTCTTGATAAGAGCCAGAGTATATGAAAGGTCGCAGCTTTCTTTATTGGCCTTAAGTGACTCTCTTATAGCATTCTTGGTGATCTCTTCTACATGCTCATAGATACCTGCTATAGAGCCATAAGTCTGCATGAGTTCCTTGGCAGTCTTAGGTCCAACTTTAGGAACTCCGGGGATATTATCAGATGAATCTCCCATAAGAGCCTTAAGTTCTACGAACTTCTCAGGAGTTACGCCCCATTCATCTATAACTTCCTGGGTGTGATACCTCTCTACAGTTGTCTGTCCGCCCTTAGTCTTAGGGTTAGCTATAAGGATATTGTCACTTGCTATCTGCAGAAGGTCTCTATCTCCTGATACAAGCGTTACGATCATACCCTGAGATTCTGCTCTTTTTGCAAGTGTTCCAAGGATGTCATCTGCTTCAAGTCCCGGCTCTTCATAACGCCTTACGCCCATAGTATCAAGAACCTCTTTAAGAAGCGGCACCTGCTCATGGAGCTCTGCCGGCATAGGTTTACGGGTTCCCTTATACTCTTTGAATATATTATGTCTGAATGTAGGCGCACTAGTATCAAAGGCAACGACTACGTAGTCAGGATTCTCCTCATCAAGAAGTTTGAAGAAAATATTTAAAAAGCCAATAACCGCATTGGTATGAAGACCTTCGGAATTGGTCAGATCAGGCATACCATAAAAGGCCCTGTTAAGAATACTGTGTCCATCGACAAGTAAAAGTTTTGATGCCATATTAGTCCTCTTTCTATAAATGTTACCGGAAGTTATATCCGATGATGAACAAGGTTGACGACGTGTTCACCTTTGATCTTAAATCAGCAAGTCAGAATGCTTATTCATCATGATCTTGCAATAATTCTGTGAATCTGCTTTGTATCTAACATTGTACCATAAAAATCCTTGGTACTGCAGCCTGCCCGGCCACCGCCTGCACAAGCACATGCGCAGGCGCATGCACAGCCTCCTCCGCCTCTGTAGCTGCCATAATGCCCGGATCTTCGATTAGATAAAGTCTTTTCATACTCCATTATATGATCTCTTCTATATTGTTTCATATAATCAGAAAACGTCTTCCTGGGCATTCTTTTTACAGATCTTCCTTTTATATATGCATCCATAGACCATATTATTGCCTTTATTTCAAAAATAAAACTTGAAAGCGAAAGTGAAAGCACTGCTATCAACATTATAAATATTAATAAAAATCCTATATCATCAGAATAATCCTTAAGCTCTTCGTTATAGGAATCACTTACTTCAAAATCTTTTTCCGGCAGATCTATACTTATCTCAAAACGGCGTCCTGCTTCAAGCGATCTCGTAAAGAAGATCATCCCGTCTTCCTCTTTAATATTCGTATTTTCACATACAATATTGGAGGTCTTGGAATTGTCATGAATATCCCATATAACCATTACGCGGTCCACGTCTATTTCATCAAACCACCCCGGAGTATAGCTATAATGCCTAAATGCTCCGCTATCAGTATAGAGCCTGTGCGCATGTATAGAAAAAGAAAATTCTACTACATCCCCTTCTCTATAGGAGTCATCAAAATCTATACGCACATAATCACCAGAGTTCTCTATATAATATATAGAATCAATATTATCGCTTAATGCTTTTATATCTTCTGTGTATTTATTTGGTATACCTACCTTAACCCATGTAAGTTCATCGTCATAAGAATCCAGCACAAGCCAGCGTATGCTGTAAGTCATATAGAGTGATCCGTCTTTCATATCAGGACTTATCTCAATGACATAATCAAGGATTTCATCACGATGATCACCTTTATAATCCGATACATCAATATGATCCGAACCTCTATCATATGCCCTGTACCCTATATTGTATTCATTATCAAAAATATAGTCCCCGTTAGGACGATCAGAATTCTCTATAGCTACGCTACTATCTATGTTATTGCCTGTATTATTGCCATTACCATCTGATCCGTTTATCAGCACAATACAAAATACAAAAAAACAATATAATAACAAAAATGGAATTATTATCTTCAAAACATTTTTTACTATTCTATTTCTTCTTTTCCTGATGCGTCTTATTTTAATAGGCTTTCTCTTTGGATATCTACTTTTTCTATAACTCAATACTATTCACCTCTTGTAATGGACATTTCTGCATCATCTTGGCAGACTCATTCCTTATAGCTCTGCACCTTCTGCTATTCCAGATCTTGTCCCAGGGATCTTCAAGCATATCACCAAGAACCGGGCTTGAAAGGGCGCTCTGACAGGATACAACCTTACCACCTGGAGTCACCGCCATATTGCTAAGACACGCTCCGCAAGACGGAACATTAAGTCCTATCTTCCTAAGATCATCTTCCAAGACCTGACCGGGAGATGTGAACTGTATCTCCATATCGTTATCTCTGCAGTAATCGGCAGCTTTTTGTAATATGCTTGTAAGCTCTTCCTTCGTAAGCTGATCATCTTGCTGATCCTGTCTTATAGCATTGCCTGACGGAATCATTCCCGAACAAGTAACATAGATAACCCCTAGTTCATGAAGAAACTGAAGTGTCTTCACATAATCAGAATTAAGAGAACATAAAGGCGTATTGATACTTACAGACAGCCCGGCATTTATAGCATTTTTGATTCCATCTACTGTCTTTTCGAAACACGAAACACCTGTAAGAGATTCGTGTATACTTTTTTCATATGAATAAAAAGTAATCTGGACATTGTCTAGATCTGTCTTTCGAAGCCCTTTGCAATAATCAGGCGTAAGATTAATACCGTTGGTATTAAGTCTTGTAACAAACCATCTTGCATAAGCAATCAGCTCAAACAGATCCTGTCTCATAGTCGGCTCACCTCCCGTGAAGGTAAGCTGAGGGATTCCTGCATCATAGCAGTCATCTATTATTTCTTTCCAGTCATCTGTAGATAGCTCCTCCTGAGATGAAGCCAACTGGCCTGCTGCATAACAGTACGAGCATTTCTGATTACAGTTCCATCTGCCATCCCTAGTCATAGCACTGACCATAAGATCCATCCTGTGAGGAGCAAGCATATAGGGCGCATACTCTCCTATTGACATAAGGGGGATGTCAGCATCAGTATAACCTGTCAATGCCACATCTTCTATGACTCCCACAAGCTCATCTAAATCTGCAACAATGATATCCTTTGGAACTCTCGGATATACTTTCCTGACACAGCTATAGGTATCTTCCAGGATTTCCTTTAACTGTTCATCACTCATAGCTCCTTCACCGAATTCATTCACATGACGTATGAACTCTGTCAGAAGGATTGCCTGAGACTCTCCCAGAGGCAGGATATAATTTCCATTCAGAATACATACGGAAGGAACATTTTTATGCCAAAAGAACTTAGGCGGTACAAGGTGTATTCTCACTGCTCCCGGACCATTTGGATTAAGCGTTGTATGTGAAACTTCATCCCAGTACTTAAGTTCATATATTTTTTCCAAAATCATATAGAATCACACATCCTTTTTAGACTAGCTTTTTTAACAGCTTTATTAACTATACATTCTTTGACTTTTATACACAACGGTAACTCTTTATATAGTTTAATTGCTGGGATGAATAATACATGCTATAATGCTAGTCTATGCCCAAAGGGGGGCAATAGATTAGTAATAATAAGTTTTAGGAGGAGTAACATGCCAAAGTTTGAAAAAGTATTTAACATGGACAAGGAGAAAAATGCTGCTGCCGTTTATAAAGCTCTCGAAAATGGCCGTGGCAAGGAGCTTCTAAGTTCATTCCTTACAGAAGCACAAGGGGCCGGCGCTATGCATCTTGCAAAAGCCAATGTCATGATCACTGCTAATTATGTCTGTCACTATGGAGACTTTAAAAAGTCCTTAGTAATCCTTCCGATCAAGGACATCACCAATGTCTACAGCTCCAATTGTTTTTATGGTTCTTATGACTACAGTTTTAAGGCTGTAGCTGTTGAGACTGTTATGGGTGAAACATTCTATTTTTCAAAGTGCTCAAAGCATCAGAATGTAGCTGACTACAATACAGAGCTCGACACTCTGGCAAAGCGTTGCCGCATGAATGAAGGAAGTCTTATAGCTTAAGGAGAGAATATAAATGGTTATAATATACGGTTCAAAAAAGAAACTCAAATTAGACAAAGATCTTGGCAGATGTGTATGCCCCAACTGTCACCACCAGGTAGAGCGTACGCTTGCAAGAGAAAAGACTTATGTAACTCTTTTTTATATCCCGGTACTGGGATGGACATCAAAGAAGTTCATACTCTGCCCATGCTGCGGAGATTCAGAAGTTCTTACTGGTTCCAAGTATAAAGAACTTAAAAATGCCTGATTGTATCTAAAAAACAAGAACCGGGTGCTGTAGATTTAATGATCACAGCTCGCCGGTTCTTTTTGTATAACCATTCATCGCTTCACATGGATTTATTCTTATACAGGAAAATTTATCATAATCTTTTTCGCCATCCTTCTTAAACCAAAATGAATAATGATACTTCTTTCTAAAGCCGAGCCTCTCATAGAATTCCATATCGGAAATGACGTAAGCTCTTTTTGCTCCAAGCTTTTTGGCTCTGCCCAGCGCTTCAAAGATAACAGCCTTAGCAACGCCTTTTCCTCTATATGGGGGAATAGTACATACAGGCTCAACATAAACATAGTCAGTCCCTGCCATATACCATAGCAGACAACATGCCACCATTTCTCCCTTTTCATTGACCGCAGCAACGCCTAAATCCTTGTTAAAATGCTTCCTAATTCTTGGAATGATTTCTTCTTCACGCTCGAATTCAACTTTATCATCTCCATGGTCAAATCCCTGCCAGAAGAGCCATTGAAGTTCATAAGCATTTTCCATCGGATCCGGGCAAAAGAATTTAAGCCCGTCCGGAAGTTTCGCTTCAAGCGCATCATCAAGATTTCTCTCCATTATGATCTCATCCTGATCGGCAATTTTAAATCCCAGTTCTTGAACCATCTCTATCTCAGTGGGATTTTCATCACAGATTGCCATTCCAAAACCGGAATCGTCCTTAAGCTCATTGCAGGCATATTCCAGAACGGCCTGATATAAATCTTTATACTCCGGAAGAACTCCGCAAAAGCCCTCGCCAAAATACATATCGTAAATTGCAGCGCCAACAATTTTATCATCCACAATCCAAAGGCCAATGGAGTTCTTTAAGCTCTTATCAAATTCAGGATGTTCAATCATCCATTCAAGTCTCGCCCAGTTCCAGTTAATGTGGCTATCATCTTTCTCATTTAATGCAATGAGAAAACCACATAATGCATCATACTTGTCATCTGTGTAGTTCTTGAATTTAATATCAGTTCTCATTCTTTTTTACATCCTCTTTGATCTTTCCAAGGTAAATGCAATAGACAATTGCTACAACAATTGTAACCCCAACATAAATCTGATCCACAAGTGCGTTGTCAGCCCCAAACATAGAAAAGGCATCAATTCTTCCACAAAGCCAACCAGGATTATAGATAGGACTGTGGGCGCATGTCATTATGATATACATATATTTCAATTAAGTCACCCACTATTCTCATGATTTTATGCTCTTACTTAATAATACATTCCATCTGAAGATCATATGGCTCATCTTCCACATAAGATGAAATTGGGTCAGAACTGAGACAAAAACCCATAGCGGAATAGAAGTTTATCGTTTCCTCAGAAGAACAACAGGATGCATACAAAGCATGCGCTCCTCTCTTTAGGGCTTCCTGTCTGGCAGCTTCAAGCAGGAATCTACCAATTCCACGACGGCGGTAATCCGTGGACACGTGAAAGCTTTCTATGATCAGTCGCCCTTTATTTAGCTGGGGGATCAGCATAATCTCGCCAACCACACAGTTTTCCTCAAACGCACAGTATGTCACATATTTCCCACTGAGAATATCCTCAGCTTTTTGCAGGCGGCGTGTAGCATCCCAATCCTCGGTGAAAGGGTTGTAAACCAATATCATTTTCCCATCATGCAGACGATACACATTCTTCACTTCCTGATATCGCTGAAAGTCTTTCAATGAATCGCGTGTGAAGTTATGTTTGTCAACAAGCAAAATTTCCATATAATATTATTCCTTCCATTCAGATCTCAATAAATCCTTATTCTATCTGTTTCCATCTTAATTCTCCAATTGTTAATCAAAAATCTGTCCGGGAAGCTTTAATTTCTCCTTCGGAGGGAATGTCTTGTCAAACTCCTCAACATCTGCATCTTCGACATAGTATCCCTTAGGAGTCTGATATACCCCTGTGATGCCATCAAGATATCCCGGGATCAGCTCTCTGCACAGGAAAAATGATGCATCTGCGCCCTCCGGAAGATCATACCCTAGCAGCTCTCAAATCACACTGATTTAGGTCTGTTTTTCACTGATTTAATATAATTTCATCAAAAAAGACACTCTGTCCTTTCTGATCAAACTGTACTGGCCCTTTTCTATAACTAATATCAGTGTCCTACATGTTTTGAATAAAACACAAACTCCTTATCGCGCTTTATTTCTTTATAGCCAAGCTTTAAATAAAAACTATTTGTCCTGACATTCCAAATAGGAGTATCCAGTGTATACTCTCTTACTTCCGGAAACATATTCTCCACTTCTCGCATAATAAAGAGCCCATACCCCTTTCGAAAATACTCCGGTGCAACGAATATCCTACCAACATTCAAAACATCGTTTTCCAAAAAAGGATTGCTCCGCCAACAATGAGTCTATCATCTGTCAATTTATACAAATGCCCCTGCCGTGCCATTTTCGTATGAAATTGTAATGACATATATCCGGGAGGTCCTCCCGGTGATTCCGCACCAATCAATACATCACTGTCAAATGCGCGCTTCGATATACCGTTCAATGAAAGAGCATCAGAAGTACTTGCCTTTAATAACTGTAAACTCATCTTAAGACTCCCCACTAATTCACTCATCGTCTATACTGATCCATACCTGCTATCAGTACATTCATTGATATCTCCAGGCTTTCATCAATAGAAATCGGATTGCCAAAAGAATTGTGGATCTGAAGCATAACAAACCCCTCAAGGAAAGCTCTGTAGGTTCTAAGCAGATGATTGGCCACATCTCTTTCAATTCCCATGCTATCTGTCTGCCTAAAGAAAAATGAATACAAACCTTCTGTAGCTTCAAGTAAGGACTCATCCAAATACTTGTTATACCAAAGCATTGCCTCGAATACGCCGGGATTCTCCAAAGCAAACTTATGAAATGCCCTTCCGAAATTCGCGATGTTTTCTTTTGGATCATCCGAATCAATTCCTGCCACAACCTCCTCGGAAACCTTCTTCCAACCATAAATCATAAGCTTACGATGCACATCATCTATCGTCTTTACGTGGTTATATAAAGAGGGTTTTTTGATACCTAAATAATCCGAAAGCGTTGTAACGGTCAAATATTGTAGACCCTTTTCATTTGCTAATTCAGCAGCTTTTTCTATTATTTCTTCCTTAGACAATCCTGTTCTTGGCATATTTACTCCCATCCCATTTTACTAACAATGTTAGTTATTATTATACTAACATTGTTAGTTTTGTCAACCAAAAAAAGTGGGCATAAGGATTCTTATCCCTACGCCCGCAGATCAGTTTTAATGTCCTTTATGCTTTTCTCTTTTCAATTATTCGCAATACATACATATTGTTCCAGTTGATAACTTAAATCCGTTCTTTTCGTAAAACTTAGCCGCTGGTGCATACTCGCTTGTATAAAGAACAATGCCTGCAAGTCCTTTTTCTTTACTGTAATTTTTAACCGCATTTAATAGTTGTTTACCTATTCCATGCCCTTGTCGTTCGGGAAGTACCGCCATCTCATTAATGTATATCTCTTCTTTGCTTCCGGAAATCTTACAAAGTGCGAATATACAACCTAACACTTCATCATTTTCTTCATAAACATATCCAACAAATCTTTTCTGTTCAAAAAAATCGCGAAGATATTCTGTTGCATTTTCTGCTGTCCAATCTATTCCCCAATGTTCCATGGGGAATGCTTTTGCATAAATCATGCCACATTGTTCTAAGTCAATGTTCTTCATAACTCTAATCATTTTGTTGTCCCACCATCAAGTTCTAATTTGTCTTAGCCTATCATCAAAAATTCTTTATTACCATTGCTGAATAGTTTTCATATTGCTGAAAACCAAATTTTTCATAAAATGGTATTGTTTTCCGATGTGTAATGAGCCATTGGCGTAGGGTCATGCTCCTCCGATCAAAATATTTCTATTCATCTCATTTCCTCCTTAGGTTAAGATCACTAAACTTACAGTTATAAAAATTAATAAAAAAATAGCCCTCCTCTCTGAATATAATTCAGGGACGAGAGCTAATAAGCTTCGTGATACCACCCTAATTCACTCATATCTCGCGATATGGATTATTTCGCGCCGCGAGCTACAAAAGTGCCGTATTCTTTCTGCAGGTTGATGGCGCCGTCTTCTTCATGAAGTTTCAGCATCTTAAGAATCTCATCTCTTTCCATAGTGCCGATGCCGTGAAGAGCCTTGAGACTCTGAAGGTAATCTGCAAGGTCGTCAATATTAGTTACATGGAGTGAATCCTCGTAGCGGCGCACTTCTATATCGGCAAATTCTCTGCCCAGAACTTCGCCTCCGTTCTGGAGGGTGAAGAGGTGGTTAGGATCATAGCTTTCGCCGAAAAGTCCAAACCACTCAGCAATGATGTCGTTGAAATTGTGCTCACCGTATGTAGCACTGTAGAAGATGCCGTCGTTTTTAAGGACTCTTCGTATCTCGCTGACAGCTTTATTTATGTCAGACACGTGATAGAGCATCATGTTGGCGATTACTATATCAAAAGAATTATCTTCAAAAGGTATATTCTGGACGTCGATCTGTTTGTATTCTACGTTGTCACGCTCTCCAACGTTATTTTTGGCAGTATCGAGCATGCCTTCTGAAAAGTCAGAAAGGACAAGCTTATCGCACTTTGCAATGAGGTCGTCATGTCCGGTCCACATGCTACCTGTGCCGGTGCCAAGTTCAAGAACTTTCATGCCTTCTTTTATCTCATAACCCTCTACAAGCCAGGGGCCAAAGCCCATCTTGTTGGTTGAATACATATTGTGGAAGTTTAATCTGATATCAAGGCTTTTGGATGATGCGTACTGAGCCTTTACTGCGTCGCGGTCGTTGCTGCTTCCCATTTTCATACAAATAATCTCCTTATGTCTATTCATTATCGCTCATGTCACTCAGATGACAATCATAAGTCTAATGTATGCCCCAAGGGCAAAGTCAAATATTAATTTTATCTATACACTCGCTAACTATCGCCTCAACATCCGCGCCTACTACATCGAGTCCAACAGCCTGAATCTTCTCGCAATCTTTTATTCCATAAAAATTCTGGGCGAGAGCTTTTATATAGCCATATCCAAATTCTTCCGGAACGTAAGCTCCGCCTGCTGTTGTGACATAGTAGAGCTTATCAGCTTTGCAAAGAGGCTTGGGGTAGCCTTCGTCTGTGTATTCGAAGGTTATACCAAGTACGTTGATATGCTCGATGTACTGTTTAAGTGATGCTGGGAATGATAAGTCATAATATGGTGCGGCGATTACGATCTTTTCCGCCTTTGCGAAGTTCTTGGCAAGGTCGAAATACTCGTCTGTGAAGTCGCATCTTGCAATGCAATCATCTCTATAAGCAAGGAATTTTTCATCTGTCTTAGGGAAAGAGATGTCTTCAAGTTTTACTTCTAAAACTTCGCCATCCAGCTTTTCAAGAAGTTTATCTGCAATTCTTTTAGTTCTTGAGTTTTCTTTTACGCAAGCGTTAATAAGTAGAATCATTATGCACCTCCGTCATCAAAAACATATATACATCATCGATTTTCTAATATACATTTTATGAATATTATTAAAGCCGTTAGAACCATTGATATCGCCCATACAGCACTTAATGTTCCAACTAACGTAGTCTTTCCAAATCCCTCGAAGATTGTAGAAAGAAGTGAATATATTCCTGTATTAGATGATGAATAGTTAGAAATGGTTTCATGATTAGTTAGAACCTCCCATTCACAACTTGAAAAATATCAAAGACTCTCACTTAATATCCTGCGATATTCTATGATTTTCTGCTCGAGCATCTCTTTATTCTTGTCCAAAAGTTCCAGTACGTCGCCTGCTACCTTTCTTGCAAGTTCGAGTTCTTCCTTATTGATGACGCCATCATTATAAGCTTCTTCAAGTTCGTTTTGGTCTATAGTCTGGGGCCTGCCATCTTCAGATACAACTACGTCAAGGAATAAGTCGTAGAATTTTGCATCGCCATTTTCAGCTATATCATTTCTAAGAGTAATATCAATGTAGTGCTGGAAAATCTCACCTTCGCGGAACATTGAGGTGATCACATAGTTACCGCCTTTAGGTGCAAGTTCAAGCCACTGATACCCATTATCTGCTATACAAAGCTCTCCTTTGGGACTATCCACCATCTCAGGCTCAGTTAATCCAGTAAATGTAATAAGTCCTACTCCACCTTCGAAATATTCATCCTTTTGGTACATGTATTTAAAGTCGCGTTGTGTGTCGTTATACCACTCTCTTCTGTCTAAATTCTTTTCTTTTACTTCTAACAAATCTTTCTCTCCTAAAAAAATACTAATATCTTTTTTATGACTTTTGATCAGACTATTTACCTGCTGATCATAATCATAAGAATATGTCTATTATCTTTCGTAGAATTCCAATGCAAATAGTATAGCAAGTATAGCGATGCCATCTTTGGTCTCGTTATTTTTAAGAAGTTCTTTAACTTCACTAACAGGCATCCATACTTTATCTGCAACTTTATCTGCAACTTCATCAACGTCCTTGATAGTGCCCTCACTTTCAACTCTAGCACCGAACACGTGCATCACCTGATCGGTCATTCCGTTTGATGGTGTCTGGGAACTCAGGAAGTTTGATAGCCTTATCACTCATTTTAAAATCAATGTTACATGAATCTATATCTTTATGATCAATAGTAATATTTTTAGTATTCATAATTCCCCTTATAAAATTCTGCTCTTACTTCTCTTACTGCCTCTTCAACTTCTTCCCAGTCGCTCCCAGTCGCATTTTCCATAGCATATCTTGAAATATCTCTGAGACAGCTGACTCCTCTTCCAAACTTTTCTATCATCCAATCCTTAGTCGGGAATATCCAGATGTGAAAATGCTTAGATCGCTCCTCCTGAACCAGAGTGATCTCCTGAGCAAGTCCGAGATTCTTGATAACTCTCTCTGTTTTTGAAATAACTTCACCTATCTCCATCCACTCTTCTTTATACAACATAGAAAAAGAGTTTACGTGCCTTCTTCCTGTTATTATTAAAAAGCCCGGTATCGGAACTTCAGGATCAGCTGCAAGTACAATATTACGGCTTTCATAGATTGTTCCGCCTGGTGGAGTAAGCTCTCCTTTGACTATTGCACATCCTATGCAGTCATATCTATTAGCCTCATCAGAATAAATCTGCTGCATGTTTTCTTTTTCCCTAATAACAGTTCCCATTAGTATACCTCCATAATAATTATCACTGCTGCCAGTCAGCTTTCTTGTTTATTGTTATGTTACGGTATGCCCTTAGGGCTGGGTCAAGACTTCGATGAGTTATTTCTTTGATGATACTATATCCGAACACTGAAAAAAAGAGACTTTCTGAAGAATCATTCTTAGAAAATCTCGGCAAACGGAAATAATCAAACGGTAACGTCCCCATAACTCAAATTTTTATACATTATGGGGACGCTATAAGCACAATAACTTATCTCTGTTATATTCGTATATTATGGTTCAATGCCCTTTGCATTTGAACTAACCGGAACATAAAGAATACTTTCTTCCCCGGCAGGTGTTTGGCATTTAATTCTACCGTCCTGAAAATAAGCTGCCCCACCTTTGGCTATCTCAGATCCTTCTCTGTCCAGACATACCGAATTTACAAGACATACATCATGGCCAAAGTGCACAGACTGTTCAGCGTACTCGTATTTAATGGTTTTATTCCATTCTTCATAATTGAAATCCGTGTAAACTGGCCAGAGAACGATATCTGCATTTAGTTCCTTCATCTGTTCAACATATACATCATCCCAGAGATCTCCGCATAAACCTACTGCAAAATTCTTATCCTCAAATAAGAATGTGTGAAAACCATCTCCCTCTTTGTATTGCAAATCGGCTACTGGTTCCTTCCATCCAACAGAAACCCTGCGGAAATTATCGAGGATCTCCCCGTCTTTGTCCACGGTCAACTGACTACTGAACAAACTGCCCTCTGTTTTCTCAATATAACCAAAGGACACTGCAACGGAGTATTCTTTTGCAGTTTTCCTTATCTCATCGATAATCGGATCATTCATTTTGACAGCAATGCTCTTATCACTATCATAGTTCCATGAAAGCGAATCAAAACCTTGTAAAAAGGTCTCACCGAATAAGACAAGGTCGGCTTGCATGTACCCGTGGTCGCGGATTACAGTTTTAATCTTCTCTTTGTTGTATGTAATATCGCCGTTCCTAAAACCAACGGCTGCCAAGGCGATCATCATAGCTTTTCTCCCACTTTCATAGTAAATTATTCGGGAATACTATATCGATATATCTTTGATGATACTATATCCGAACACTGAAAAAAAGAGACTTTCTGAAGAATAATCCTCAGAAAGCCTCTACTTTTCTTAATCTTTTTAAATTACTACTGCTTTGGCTTTTCCTTCTTCTCCGTTTTGCTATACATAAAGATATCAACAGCTTTACCTTTTTTGTAAGAAGAATCATTCATGTATCTTGCGGCAGCTCTGCTCTTTTGAACATTGCTCATACCGCCTTTTAAAATGGATACATAAATAAATCCAATGATGGCTGATATCACAAGATCGATAACAGCTCCTTTTATTGTTATGCCACTTTTTCCAAATAAGAGGATCAAAAGAAGTATTATGGCAAAAGAAACTGCCATGCCGATAACGAATCTAAGCCAGTAAAGACCTTTATCTACAGGAAGGCTTCCAACCATTTCTCCTGTCTGTCCGTTTATTCCGAAGGTGTAAGAGGTGCCTTCATATTTGGTGGTCATCATCCATACAGGGAGCATGGCATATTCAGCTTTGGCATCAGTCAGATTTATATTTTCTGCTTTGGCATCAACTGTATCATAACCTGATACCTGCTCGCGCATCTTATCTCTGAAGGTATTTTTTACACGCTCATTAGCTCTTGGTCTGGCATCTTTCTCGGCAATGTCATATCTGTCTGCAAGGTAGCCGCTAAAATAGGCAGCATCATACTTCACAGCTTTAGTCATGTCAAAAGGCTCTAAAGATTCCATAACGGTGGCATCCATCTTGCTTGAAGCATCAACCGGGATTTTCTCAAAGGTCATCTCTCCGCTTCTTCTGACTCTGTAGAAATCCTTCTTCTCATATGTGTATCTGGCATCTTCTCTAGTTGATTTCTTCACGCCTTCAAAAGTCACAGTACCATCTGCCTTGCAGCTGTAAAGCCAGAAGGGAACATAAAGTCCTGTGATATTTTCGATCCTGTTACCTGATGTAAATGATTTTGGCAGTAGCTTTTTGCCTTTGACAAAGTCCTTAAGCTTTCCTTTGGCACTTTCCTTATCAACAGAAAAAGGCACAACATAATCCGGCTTATAGAGTCCTGAGAAAGACTCAGGTATTATCGCCTGATTGCCGCAATATGGGCATTCTGTAGCTGCTGTGTTATCATCAGCCACCATCTCGGCGCTACATGATGGACAGCGGTAGCCTTTTACTTTACCATTTTCATCCTGTATAAGGAGCTTTTCTGTTGTAGTCCAGGTCATGCTTGATGATGCAGCGTCCTGCTCCTCAGCTTCCTGAGCTGCCTTGGCCTGCTCTATGGAAAAACTGGCATCGCAGTATTCGCAGGTCATCTCTTCAGTCTTGCCGCTAAAAGTAAGCTTTGCGCCACAACATGGACATTTAAAATTAAGTACATCTCCCATAGTCATACTCCCTTCGTTGTTCAATCTTCAAGATGGATAATGAGTCTACCCTTACCCATAGCATCCTGATGCTGACCCTTTTGCAAAAGCTCTTCAAGAACACCTGCACAGGATGTACATATCTGTCTTAACGTTCTGTTCTTATCAAGATCTGCCACTTCTTTATTCTGTCATATTTTTTCAAAAAATAAATATGTACTAATGTACATATTTTATCTTATTTTCGTATACTTTTGTTTTTGTATCATTTTGGGAAAACAGGTATATAATTTTACATAAACCGATTTGTGAAGAGAACATCTAGGATTAAATCCATGTGAACATTCTATGCATTTTGATTGTGACTATTTTGTCCGAGATATACTTATCAATGTTTTCTATACCATCTATGGTTACAAGATTGCTATAAGTCCAGTCATCCATTGCTTCGAACGATTCCGGATAATATTCTGGATTGATGAACTCCAGAAGGATCTGTAACAGACTATCATGTATCTCACTTTGGAATATGAGGTTAACTTCTATTACTTCTCCCATATTACTTTGTCGTTCCTTTCATCGGTTATGATATGTTCTATACCGTGATGCTCTGACTGAAGATAGTCTTTCATGAATATGGGAAAAGACTTATATTGGTCAAGGTCAGCTATAGGCAGCCAGTGCATCTTCTCTTCGACTCCCTGAGTTGTGCTGTGGCTGTTGAGCTCTTTGGTTCCACGCGGCTTCATAAGGAAATATAATGCAAGTTCGTGACAATCAAGACCCTTAAGGCCGCCTTGATTTTCATCAAAGAAGTTCTCATGAATAATAGCCAGGCGATCAATCTCATAATGAACGCCTGTTTCTTCAAATACTTCTCTCTTTACAGCATCCTCTGCAGTTTCGCCCATGTGTACTCCGCCGCCAATTGAGTAGTAATAATCGTCTATTGAATTACCTGCAAAAAGAACAGAGTCCCCCTCTACGATTATGGCTGCTGCCCTGTATCTGAACCATTTGTTGTCATTAGTAAATCCGCAGTTGTATTCTTTTTTCACACTTTATATCCTTTCAGTAATTACGCAGTTGTCTTACTAGGCTTCCGAGGCTTTGGTGTAAGAAGAGACGTTTTTCCTATATCGGTAAGAACGTCATATAACGACTTGAAATTCCGAATAGTTATTTTTTTAAGTTTCATTTTGCTCATTTAAATATGCTCCTTTCAGAGAAAAATACCTTATCTAAATCAAAATTAAGTATAACGCTTTTCTCAAATAATGCCATATCTAATTTTTGCATTATTCAATGTTTTAGCGCATTCACACGTTTTTAAATGTATCTAAAATGGCATTTTTACCTTTATCTAAATAGATATTTAAATATCTGTTTATCTCCAAAAAGTCATCATCTAATTTACAAGAATACTAAAAAACTTCCAGATCTGAATGTTTTAACCCAATCTGGAAGTTTATAATAATATTTTCTATCTACACATCTTAGTAACTATTTTAGCCTGAAACTCCGCATCAATCCCGATATTTTCAAATAATTCCTGAACGGTACCATGGCTTTCTTCGATAAGTTCGAAGAATCTGTACATATTGTTCTCGTTAGGTATAACGATGTTCATGTCGATTTCAGGAAAGTTTTCGTGAATCTGTTTGAATCGCTCTTCGTTATTGAGCTTTGTTCTCATATAATCGTAGACGATATCGCTTTTCCTGACTCCGCACAGCCATAATAAAAGTGCTGAAGTTACGCCTGATCTGTCTTTTCCGGCGCTGCAGTTGAACATTACATTTGTTTTGGCGTTTGCAATAGTCTTAAATACCTTTGCAAGGTTCTCAGAATGAGCGATCTTGTAGTAGCTATCCGGCACAACCTCTACGCTTTCCGGGATACCGCTTCCTTCTTCGATTGGGATATCATGATAATCAAAGCCTTCCAGATTCGCAAGGCCGTGAGGTTTGAGTTTCTTTTCTTCGCTGTTCCTCATATCGATAATGTTGGTGATGCCATTGTCTTTCAGGAACTTAATATCTTTTTCCGAAGGGTAATTGGCAACGTCACTTCTTATCACACGGCCATACTTCGTGAGTCTGCCTGTGCCATCGATCCTGTAGCCGCCAAGGTCTCTTGTGTTAAGGGTAGTCTCAAGAAGTGAGTAAGGCATATTATCCCAGGATGTGTCGTAACAAGTTATTAAGCCTTTACCTTCTTTGAGAGCAGCAAGTTCTTTTTCACTTGATGCCATTTCAACTAGTTCCTCCTTACATCTTTCTATAAAAATGGTATGACTTTTTAACACGCCGTGAGCAAGAAATCCCACCACCTATAGAGGTGGGGGATGAATTGCTCACGGCGTGTTAAACCCTTCGTTGTCTAACAACATCTATCGTTTTGGTCACGCCTCTATCTTTTTTTACAAAGTCAGAAAGGTATGGAATGCAAAACATGACTTTACCGCGCTCTGCAGCAGCAATAATACCGTGATCAATAAGATACGCCCTGTTTCTGCTAAGTTTACTTTGAGATACTCCCAAAGCTTTAGCTATTTCAGACGTTGAGCTAAGACGATCATCCCTCATGCACAAAGACATTTTTATCAGGTATTGTTTCTCATTTTCCGGAAGCTCTTCAAAAAGAGGAACAAGTGCTCTCTGTTCATATGCAAATAGCGCATTCTTCTCAGCTTCCAACAGCTCATCTTCAGTTACAGTATGCTTTTTATCCGGGTTATGATTATTGACCTGCAAGATCAGGTGATAACCAAGAAGTTGCATAATATATGGGTGTCCAAAACTGCTCTCGTTAATTCTATTCAAAAAGGTATTATCTATCTGTAGTCCTTTGATACCGGAGAACACTTTTTTAAGAGCATCTTCAGCTTCATCCCAGGTAAATAATCCGATTTCTTCATGTGATGCGCGTCTAAGATACGTACAGCCTTCATGCCTCGTAATATTTCCATATGCGTAAGGAAGGCCTGCAACCGCAAGCATGATATCATATCCTTTTCGTGAAGCCATCTGAAAGGCATTACAAAGAGATGAGACATCTTCAATTGGAACCTTTTGAATTTCATCCACTGTAACAAGTAAACCTTGTTTGGACTTAGCACATGCATCCAGAAGAATAGGCTGAAGAAGTTCTCTGCCAATACGCTTAGTTTTAGAGACAGATCCTCCGCTGATTCCACCGCCAATTCCAAGCACGCTGACACTAGCCTGAGGACTAATAGTATTGGTCACCTCATCGTACCCGCTTAATTCATGCATCAGTTGCTCAATAGTATTTTCCGGACCAAGATCTATGACTCTTCTGTTTTTCTTACTAGCTCTTATAGATAATTGCTCTAATAAAGCAGTCTTACCACAACCTCGTGTTCCAGTTATAAATATCGCTCGCTCATCGCTTCCAGAATCGACCATGGCAAGGTCAAAAAGACCAAGGATTCTGTCTCGACCAAAAAACACATCCGGTTTGCCACCAAAAATAGGTGAAAATGGATTAGAAAACATGATAATACTTCCTTTCCATAAGTGTAATTGACAATCAATTATTATCTATATTTAATTTTATGCTTTTTATACAATTATGTCAAATATGTCAATATATCTGTTTTATGAATTTTATGTACTTGCAGCCTTTTTATGCACTTTATGTTAGGATGATGTTTTTATGTAATCAGATGAGTTTTATACATCAATGACAATTTCATGTATTATGCTAAGCAAATTGAAAATCCAACACTCTAATCCCTTATTTCTTTTGCTCAATCTCTAAAGTAACATCTTTTAACCTCATGTCGCGAGCAAAGCGAGTGACTAATGGTTCAAATTGGTGGAGCTCGCGACACCAATTTGGGTTTGAAAGTGGAACACTTTCAAACTTGATCTCCAGAATTGAATACCCGTCAAAACAGCTATACCATGCAGCTTGTTGTTATTAAAAATT